>NZ_JAIVKI010000001.1 GCF_020524905.1 Microbulbifer variabilis
TAGCGCTGCCGAGCAGCGCCAGTAGTGGTGCAGTTTTCATTTTTTTCTCTCATCAAAGTAAATTATTTTTATTTTTTTGACCCTGTGTAACACATTGGTCAACTGCGCAATATATAGAAGCCCGCCGCATATTTGTATGCTGTTTCGGTAAAAAATGAGACGTTTGTCTCGTTGCCTGTCGCTGTCCCCATTAGGTTTTTATGTCGATTTTTTAAATTCCCCTTGTCTTGCTGGTCACATAAAAACTGCCTAAAAAGTTCATTTCTTATTCATGTTGCTCTTTTTTTGATCAGAAAAAACCGTTAGTGTGTGGCCTCTACGATTTGGCTATGGAGGGCTTCGGCAACAATGACTCGGTGGCCTGAACTATGGTTTCTCGCTCAGCTGTTTTCTTAGTACTTTTTTTCGGTTTTTTACTTTCTGCCAATGCTGCACCACGCTATCTCGGCGAGGAAATCTGGTATCAGGTAGATAGTAAGAATTTCCGGGTTATTACCGATGGTGATCCCAATGCGGTAAAAACCCTAGTGGCCGATCTGGAGCGTTATCGCTCCGTGGCTATAGAGCTGCTGGAGGTTGACCCCAATGTCCCCAAGCTCACGATTTATGCAGCCGGAGACCGCGATACCTATGCAGGTCTGGTTGGGGCTGAACTTGCCGATATGACTAACGGCCTGTTTGATACCTCGGCCGAGGGCAGCTACGCCCTGGTGAATCTCGATGGCCGCAGTGTTAAAAAGCAGCTCAAGGCCCGTGAGTTTCTCTTTCACGAATACACACACTTCCTCAGCTATAACGGCAACACGACGCATTTTCCCTATTGGTATAGCGAGGGTTTTGCCGAATTTATGGCGACCATGTCCTTCCCTGAAAAGGGTCGCTATGAGTTAGGTGAAATACCCCAGGAGCGTGCCCAAACTTTGATGTACGCAGGCCTGATGCCCCTCGACCGATTGCTTCGTGCAACGGTGTACGACACCGACTCAGAGGAGAAAGCCGATATCTATGCCAGTGGCTGGTTGCTGTCCCACTGGTTGATGATGGAAGGCGACAAAGCGAAAGAATTTAATCGGTTTATCAAAGACTACAACAATGGCGCTGATCCGGTGAAATCACTGGAGAAGGCCCTGGGAATGTCGGTGAAGGAACTCGAAAAAGAGTATGTCGCCGCATTTGACTCGGGAGAGTATGAGGTGGTCAGTGGTGAAATTCCTGCAGATTTTAAGGCAGTTACTCCCCAAGTGAAGCGCCTGCAGAAACGTGAGGCGGTTAATGTACTTGCGAATTTTATTGCCCAGTCTGGTTATAACCTACAGGCTCTCGACGACCTGATTACCTACTCATACCATACCGGCATCTACAGTACTGAACTGGCTGCCATTAAGGCGAGTGCGGATTTGCGTGTAGGGGATTTTCCTCAGGCAAGTCATCTGCTCGCCAGTGTGCCACGCAAAGATCGCCAGCAGACCTGGTATCTGAATGCCCACGCCTGGCTAACGGTTAATCAACAGGCTACCGTACCAAACGATGCCCGCGATTTGCGCAGTTTGAAAAAGGCCCGTGAGGAATTCGATTATCTCGCGAAGGAGGAACCACAGAATGCCTCTCATTGGTTTGGATTGGCCATGGCTATGGAAATGTTGGATTACCCCCGGGAAGAATATCTAGCCAAGCTGGAAGAGGCCTATAACCGCGCACCTCGAGAACTCCATATCGCCCAGTGGCTAGCAGAAGAATTATATCAGCAGAAAAATGCGGAATACTTTGCACGGGTGGCAAAGCCGCTGATGTTCGAACTCCCTGATGAGGAGCAGAACCGAGAAATAAAAATGAGATTGGCGGAGCTACAGGGCAAACCTAAATCCAGCTAATAACGATAAGACGCTCACAGAATAATAGAGGGGCTGTCACTTACTGTAAGAGACAACTCATAGTCGCCAACGTATATTTGCCCGGCAATTTGTTTTGCCGGGTTTTTTTATTAGTGGCGAGGAAAATTGGTACGATTTATTTATACTGCCCTCCAGGGCCTGTTAATCACTGACAATGAAAGAGATGACACGCTATCTACCGCATTGGAACCTGGGAAATATTCGTTACTTGGGGCTAAGAGCACAAAATAAAATCCTAATAGATTAGTGCTAAAAGGCTTGTGCATACCGGTTAAGACCGGCGGTGGTAATTCTTTGAACCGTATTCATAATTATTAAGCAGGTTGATAACAATAAAAATTTCACTGAAAAGGTAGAGTTGTGCAAAAAATATTAATTAAACTGGCTTTTCTATTCGTTTCTCTTATTTTTTCGGTAAGTTGCGAAAAGCATTCCTCTCAGCAGGGGGATTCCGTGGAAACACTCTCTGAAAAGACTAAAAGCACTTTCCTGAATTACCGAGAGCGCGGAGACTTCCCCGCATTACAAGAGCGCGGCATATTACGCTTACTCGCACCGAGAGGCCCTGAAGAGGATGCCCTGCCGCGCGGTGGTTTGCCACAGGGGGAGTGGCGGCAGCTCGCCGAGAAATTTGCCTACAGTCGCAACCTGAGGCCTCAGTGGGTGTATGTGGATAACTTTGCGGCTCTGATTCCCGCCCTGATAGAAGGTCGTGGCGATGTCATTGCGACTAACTTTTCGCGCACTCCCAATCGCCGTAGTCAAGTGGCGTTCACAAGGCCTCTGCAGACAGTGAACGAATTACTGATCACTCTGCGGGATATAGATAAGCCTCCACAAGAAGTGGCAGTACGTCGTGGTAGTGCCTATGCCGAAACCCTCAAAGAGGATACCGAGCAGGCGTATAAAGTGACTCTGCTGGATGGGGCAGTAGCCAACAGCACGCTTTTAGCTGCTGTTGCCGCAGGGGAGTATCAGGCTACCGTCATGGATAGTAATTTGGCCGAGGCACTTCTACTCAATTACCCACAGCTCACAGCCAGTGATCAGTTGGAATCCAGTAGAGATATCGCCTGGGCAGTGCGCCTTAATGCCACCGAGTTGAGGCGGGAGCTCAACGAATTCCTGACGGCTGAATTGGTATTGGCCGGGCAAAACTCCAGTAAATCCATCAGGGATTGGGAGGATATCTTAGAGAGTGGAACCTTGCGTGTTCTTACCCGCAACAATCCAGCTTCCTATTTTATCTGGCGCGGTGAATTAATGGGCTTCGACTATGACCTATTAAAAAAATTCGCCCGGGATCATAAGCTTCGCCTCAGTATGGTAGTACCCAATGCGGATATGGATTTGACTGATGCTTTACAGGCGGGTATGGGCGATATGATCGCCGCATCGCTCACGGTTACCGTAACACGTCGGCAACAGGGATTGGTTTTTACTCGGCCCTATCTCCAGGTGACTGAACAGGTGATTGCTCCGAGTACGGATATATCCCTGCAAGGGGATGCCCCCTTAGAGCAAATGATATCGGGCAAAATGGTGGCTGTTAATCCACAGACCAGCTACCACGAAAGCCTTGCAGAAATGATGTTGCTACAGCGGGAGCGGGGAATTGCTCCCATTCAGATATCTGAACATCCAGGGGCCACAACCGAGTATTTGATTGACGCCGTTGCCCAGGGAATATTTCCCTATACGGTTGCAGATTCCCACCTGGTGGCGATCGAAAGCACTTATCGTGATGACTTTAGGGTGGTGGCTGATTTACCTAATATTAGAGAAATAGCCTGGGCAGTACGTACGGACCAAAGCCACCTACTGGAACAATTAAATAATTTCTTGAATAAACATGATCGCGACCTGTTTTTTAATGTCACTTACAATAAATACTTTAAAGAAAAAAAACATATTCTTCGTCACCAGGAAAACCGTCTGCGCAACACTGATGCCCTTTCTCCCTATGATCCTATAGTGCATAAATACACGGATAAAACAGACCGAGACTGGCGTATGGTGGTTGCACAGATGTATCAGGAAAGCCAGTTCAACCCCCGGGCTCGTTCTTTTTCTGGAGCTCAGGGCCTGATGCAGGTTCTGCCCCGTACCGCACGCCAATTGGGTGTTGAGAATCTCTATAAACCTGAAAATGGCATTCGTGCGGGGATAGCCTATCTCGGTTGGCTCGACCAACGATTCCCCCAGAATATTCCCGTAGAACAAAAAATTTACTTTACCCTAGCTGCTTATAATGCAGGGCATGGCCATGTACATGACGCCAGAGCCCTAGCCCAGCAGCTGGGACTGGACCCCAATCAGTGGTTTGGCCATGTGGAAGAAGCGATGTTACTGCTGTCGCAACCCAAGCATTACCGTAAAAGCCGTTTTGGCTACGTACGTGGGCGTGAACCGGTTAAGTATGTGCGGGAGATTCGAGATCGTTATATTGGCTATCTTGGTGTTGAGCGTAATGGGTATTTTAATGTGGAATGATATTCACAGTTTTCGAGCGTTAATACCCCAGCTACCAATGCCTCAATTCACAAGAGGTGCAGCCATAAGCCTAGCGAGCGTTAGAAATAATGGCCGAATTTTTCTCATTTATATAGGTTGAAATCATAAATTTACACATAAGTTAAGTTTTAACTCTGTTGGTGGTATTGCCAGCTTTGCATCCACCAATCACATAAAGCTTGTTGATCATTGTTGTTCCGGCTATAGAATTCCAGGGAGTGGTCGCTGGGGCGGCAAATTTTCAATCCGTATTGTCTATTAAAACAAAAAGACTTTTTGTATTAATATTTTCTTTTTGCTTTTAGGATTTTCAGCCGAGAACCTGGATACCCTTTGATGTGCTGCTATAGGTGTTCTAGCCAGATAGTGTGTCTAATCAGTGTATGAGAGTTTCTTTGTGAAAAATAGGCTATGTGGATCTTCACTATAATTGGCAAATGGTTTACATGGTTCAAAGCCATATTGCTGGTAAAGTGCAATTGCAGGAGAAAAATGTTTACTACTGCCGGTTTCCAATTTTACTTCCCAGTAGTTCCTCTTTTGGGCTTCGTCCAATATCTCTTGCAACACGGCTCTAGCGGCACCCTTGCGTAGGAAACCCTGGCTGGTCTTCATGGATTTTATCTCTCCCAGAACAGGGGATATTTCTTTGAGAGCCCCGCAGCCTGCTAGAACTCCATTGACCCGCGCGCTCCAGAAAGTGATTGTTGGGTCCATTAAACTTTCTGGTTTTAAGGCGTGTACGCTTTCTGGAGGAGAATACTGATACATTTTCTCTAAGTGGGACTTCAGTAGCTCAATAATTGCGCCATCCGATAGATCATCTTTTTGAACCACAAGATTCATGGAAAAAATTCTTTTATTGTAAGTCTGGGTGGTAGGTATATTAACTGAGAATTATTGTCAATATCTATGTTTCTTTGCCATGAGAATGTGTTTTTATAAGAAAAGGGCCCGTTGGGCCCTTTGGTGTTTCTTAGTTGCCAATGGCTTTTATTGTCATATAGACACCTGATTTTTTAGGCGATGTTTCTTAGAGGAGCAATCTCATCCTTTTTTCTGATTGAGCATGGCCTGTCCCATCTTTACGCAACGCTCGCTGGTATAACGATGGTTCTTTAATGCTTTCACTAGCATTGGTTTTAGCTTTTCCTCTTTAGTCAGGGTGTCACTAATTTTTCCTACGCTATTCTTCGAACACATCAGGGGGAATATATTTGCGTAGGTGCTAATCAATTCAGGAGAATCCACATCGTTAATTTTTTCCAGGGCGGAAAAAATACGCTCGCTATTACTATTAAATAGTGGGAGTTGCTCATCAGTGAATAGCGTTGAAGTGACCTTGCGAAGTTCACTTAACTTGAAATCGTTTCTATTTTCTATAAGATTTTTCAGCCACTTCTCTTTAACTTCAGGTATGGGTCTGATCGCCTCGGCCGCTATTGCATTGAGTTTGGATCTATCTGAATGATCTTCTTTCAATTCTCGAGTAATCGCTTGTTCATAATCGGCAAAGAGATAGCGATTCTGCAGGCGGATTAATTCCCAGCGCATATCTGGATCGAGTTTTAGCCCCTCAATTCCGAGTTCGCCCATCAGCAATTGTTTTGCGTTACTCAATGCAGCGGTAGAGTGGGCTACTTCGGTAAAGAGTTCGAACCAGGTCTTTTGTTGATCACTAGCAGGTGAAGCCTGTTGTAACTGCTGCCAAGCAAAGTCTTCTATGGCTTTAAGCAGTTTTTCGCGGCGCTGGTCATCGATAGGTATCTGATTCAGATAACTGTAAACATAGTTTAAATAACGAGTATTGAGACGAATAGCGTTAATATCCTGCTCGGCGGCCCCGTTATTAATTACAAAACTAATATATTCATCCAGCGGTAATTTTGCATCATAGGCGCTGTCAAACAGGCTCTGCCACAACATCAGGCGGGCAAAAGGCTGCTCAATCGTATTAATTTGCTGTGCCATATTCTTTAGAGTAATCGGATCCAGATTCACTTTTACAAAGGCCCAGTCACCCTCGTTAGGGTAGAGAATTTGCGGGCAGGCCAGACCTTTTGCTTCTTCGATCTTAGTCGTTGTGCCACTATAAAGTACTGGTAGGGTGGCAAAGCGTTTCATACTTTCACCCTCCATACGATAGAAGCCTAGCTGTATACGCTGTTCTCGCAGGATCGGATAATCTTCAGGTGCGCTCTGTTTTAGAGTTAGGCTACTTATCTGGTTGTTTTCACACTGGAAGTCTGCCTCAATGGTGTTGAGGCCGGCTTGGTAGAGCCATTGTTGTTGCCAGGTATCAAGATTGACACCTGCAGCTTTGTCCAGGTGATTGATGAAATCATCGAGTGTTGAATTTTTGAAAGAGAGTTCTTTTAGGTAACTGCTGACGCCTTTACGGAATTCCTCTTTGCCCAGATAGTAAGGCAACTGTTTCAGTATCGAGCCGCCTTTACCGTAGGTGATGCCATCAAAATTGGTAAAGGCTTCGTCGGTATTTTTAACGGGTAGCTGGATAGCATGGGTGGTGGGGCGCTGGTCAGAATAGTAGGCCCACTGTTTGGTTTCTAAATAAAAATTTTCCCAGGTGTTGGAAAACTCACTGTTTTCGGCTAGAGCCAGGTTTGCCATATAGGTGGCGAAACTTTCATTGAGCCAAAGATCATCCCACCAGTTCATAGTGACCAGATCGCCAAACCACTGGTGTGCCATTTCGTGTGCGATAACATCAGCTAAGTCCATGCGCTGAGCCTGGGTTCTTTCTCCTCGCGATACATAGTTATCATTAAAAGTGACTGAACCCACGTTTTCCATAGCACCGGCATTGAAGTCGGGAACCAGGATTTGGTCGTATTTCTTGAAAGGATAATCTATTTCAAAATAAGGTTGGAAAAACTCAAAAGACTGCTTGGTGAATGTAAACCAGTCCTCGGTTTTAACATATTCTGCGAGACTCTGGCGGGCCATCAGGCGTAGGGGAATACCTTCGGCATCGTCTTCCCATATTTGGAACGGACCCGCGTGGAGGGAGAAAACGTAAGAAGAAAATTTTTGCGATTGTGGGAAGAACCAGTGCTTATTTTCTCCCTGATTTTCTACCCTGCTTTCCCGTTCCGCACTGATGACTACCCAATCTTTGGGGGCAGTAACATCTAGGGTAAAGCGAGCTTTTAAATTTGGTTGATCAAAATGTGGAAAAAGACGGTTAGCATCATAGGGCTCAAAGTCGGTATACATATAGACTTTACCATCTTCCGGATCTTCGAAGCGGTGTAGTCCAGAACCATTATTGGAATAGGGATGCTGGTAGTTAACGGTTAGAACATGATGCCGGTTTGGCAGGTTTCTTGAAGGAACAGTGATAAAGTGGCCGTTATATTCGAATGGCGTTTCTTTGCCATCAATTTTTAGTGATTCGACAGTGCCGCCGGCAAAATCCATAGTAAGAGGTTGTTGTAGAACTTTTCCGAATTGAATATCGGCGTGTACGGTGCCAGAAAAACTTTCACCGGTACTGTCCAGATTGACACTTAGGCGATAATCAACTTGTTCTACTTGTTGTTTCCGTAGCTTGGCATATTCTTCGGAGAGTCCCGAGGTCTCTGCTCTTTGTGGCGTTGCAATAGTGTCGCCTTGAGGCTTTAAAGTACTGGGTTCCTGACCACAGGCGGTTAGTATGGCCGTGCATAGTAGTGTGGCGACAAGTTTTGGGGTAGCTCGCTTATTGGTTTTAATCATTGTGTTCTCACATATTTCATCGTTGTAGCTTTTTTTGCCGGTGTAACTATTCCGCTTTCTTAACATTAACTCCGTAACTCGACCCAACAGTTTTGCCGAGTAAGGGGACAAATGTCATTGTACTAGGGACTTAATTGGTACGGGTATAGCGGCCTGAATTGTGCGCTGAGGTGTCGCCCATGTGCGGTGAACGGCTGGGTCTTTCTAGACTTATTTGGGAGAGAAGTTATTTCCCATTGGCTACTTCCAGAATAGATTCTGCTAGGGCATTGACCAAGCCGTCGATTTCCTCACTAGAGGTAATGAAAGGCATTCCCAATTGGACAGTATCGCCGCCATAGCGAATATAAAAGCCTTTATTCCACATTTTCATGGCAATTCGAAAGGGGTGTTGCAGTGGTTCGCCTGGAGCGGATTCGATAGTTAGGCCCGCAGCTAGGCCGCAATTGCGAATATCATTGATCAGAGGTAGATTTTTGAGTTGGTGAATGTACTCCTCCAGTACATAGGCAAGCTCTGCAGCGCGCTTGAACAGGCTTTCCCGCTCAAGGATTTTCAAGGTGGCCAGTGCAGCAGCGCAGGCCCCTGGATGGGCTGAGTAGGTATAGCCATGGGCCAATTCAAGTTGGTAGTCAGGTCCGGCCTGTTCCATAAATATATCGTAGATATTCTGGTGCACTGCGACGGCGCCCATAGGAAAAGCGCCATTGGTGAGTTGCTTGGCGGTATTGAGAATATCCGGTACCACGCCAAAAAACTCCGCTGCGGTGGCCGTGCCCATCCTGCCAAAAGCAGTGATGACCTCATCAAAAATTAATAGTATCTGGTGTTCGTTGCAGATTTCACGAAGACGTTGCAGATAGCCTTCCGGTGGTGGAAGTACACCAGCTGAGCCGGCCATGGGTTCAATAATTACTGCAGCTATATTGCTGGCATCATGCAGTGTAATTAATTCGAGAAGTTCATCGGCTAGATAGGCACCTTGTTGGGGTTGTCCATGGCAAAAGCGGTTTTCAGGCAAAAGTGTATGTGACAAGTGTACGGTGTCGAGTACTGGGCCAAACATTGCCCGGTTAGCACCGATACCGCCAACGCTGACGCCTCCAAAATTTACCCCGTGATAACCCTTTATTCGACCGATAAGTTTGGTCTTTGCTGAAAGGCCTCTTTTACGCCAATAGGCACGGGCAATTTTCAGAGAGGTTTCAGTCGCTTCAGAGCCGGAATTGGTAAAAAAGATACGATTGAGATGCGCGGGCATAAATTGTGTGATGCGCTCAGCCAATTCAAAGGACGTAGGATGACCAAACTGAAAGGAGGGGGCAAAGTCGAGAGTCTCCAATTGTTGGCTGATGGCTTTGGTAATTTCTTTTCGATTATGCCCTGCGCCACAAGTCCACAGGCCAGAAAGACCATCGAAGATTGGGCGACCATCGGCACTGGTATAGTAGCAGCCTTCGGCAGCAGTAATGATACGAGGGTCTCGTTTAAATTGCCGGTTGCCGGTGTATGGCATCCAGTGTGCATCGAGTTGCGCTTGAGTGAGCCCTGCGAGTTTGTCGTTCATTTTTATTTACCGACAATTGGATCAATGATTAAAAGGAGCCACTGGATAATTGTGTGATATTCCCAGAGGCCCAATAGAAGTATTGTGGAATCATTCAGAGTTTTCTCAATTTTGGACCAACTTTTCCATTTAATAAATTGCCCAAAACTAACTTTAGTTGCATAAGTGGGAGCTTTTGAGAAAGGTTTGGAGTATGGGGAGTAGTATTGAAGATGCGTGACCCTGGGTGAGATACCTGGGGCGGAAGTGGTATAGGTGGAGGAAGGTTTTATGCGGGTAATTGCCGCGAGGGTTACTACGGCAATGTGGGGGCTTAATCGATATGAACCGATCAAGGGTATCGGAAGGAAGTACCGGGGGCACTGGCCCCCGGTACCGGAGCGGATCAGACTGCGGTAGCAATCCGGTCAATGTAGGGAGCTAGTTCAGGCTTGTTCTCCAGGATCTCCTCCCGTGAGAGGCCGTCAATCTCATGAGGGAATACCAGCCACTCTTCGGTCTTGTGGATAAAGTAATCCGGCTCACGCTTGGCCTTGTTGTTTTTCGGCTTGTAGTAAGGCGTCGCGATTCGAATTTCTGGCGTGTTCTTTTTACAGGCTGCACGCAGGTCTTCGATAGTTTGCTCAATACTCAGGCCGGAGTCGTGAACATCGTCAACGATAAGCAGAGAGTCGTGGGACTCAAGGCGCTTGATCAGGTAGTTCAGGCCATGTACTCGTACTTTCTTGCCGCGTTCGCCGATGCCGAGGTAGGAGGAGGTTCGGATCGCGATATGGTCCGCATCCACACCCATCACGTGCAGTAATTCCTGTACAGCGATACCCACCGGAGCCCCGCCACGCCATACACCAACGATGTAATTGGGGCGGAAGCCGCTCTGATAGATTTGCTCAGCAAGCGCGTAGGAATCATTTAGAAGTTGCTGCGCGCTGATAAAGTGCTTTTTCATCTGTGTACCCCTCAGAAAAAGGCGAACTTGGCAATAAAGAGAGCCGACAACACGTAGACACTGATACTGACGTCTTTGCTGCGCCCGCTCAGTGTCTTGATGACTGCGTAGGCAATAAAGCCCAGTGCAATACCGTGAGCGATGGAGAATGACAGTGGCATCATCACCGCTGCAATCACCGCCGGTGCGGCTTCGGTGATGTCATCCCAGTCGATAGAAGACAGACCGGAAGTCATCAGAACGCCGACATACAGCAGGGCACCGGCAGTCGCATAAGCGGGGATCATACCAATCAGCGGAGAGAAGAAAGTTGCCAGCAGGAACAGACCGGCACAGACAACGGCGGTAAGACCGGTGCGTCCGCCTGCGGTAATCCCCGCAGCACTCTCCACATAGCAAGTCGTGGTGGAGGAGCCCAGCACTGCGCCTACTACGGAAGCGGAACTGTCTGCCATCAGGGCCTTGCCCATGCCAGGCAGCTTACCGTCCTCATCCAGCATCTTGGCACGGTCGGAAACACTCAAAAGAGTGCCGGCGGTATCGAACAGGTCAACAAATAGGAAGGCGAAGATCACGCTGATCATTCCCACTTCGAATGCACCGGCGATATCTAACTCGAGGTAAGTCGGGGCCAGGCTCGGGGGCGCGGAAATCAGGCCGGTAAACTCTACCTTGCCGATTGCCAGGGCAATAAGTGTGACCGCGAGAATGCCGATCATCACTGAGCCGAGCATACGGCGGTAGGAGAGGGCCACAATAATAAAGAAACCCAGGCCTGCCAGCAGAGCTTCAGCGGATTTGAGGTTACCCAGAGTCACCAGGGTGGCGGGGCTGGCAACCACAATTCCCGAGCTCTTCAGGGCAATAATCGCCAGGAACAGACCGATACCGGCTGCAAGGGACTGCCGCAGGGATGTGGGAATACTATCGATTATCCATTCCCGCAGCTTAAAGATACTGAGCAGCAGGAATACTACCCCCGATATAAACACTGCTCCCAAAGCGACCTGCCAGCTGTAGCCCATCTCGCCCACCACCACATAGGCGAAGAAGGCGTTCAGACCCATTCCAGGTGCTAGGGCGATGGGGTAGTTGGCGTAGAGTCCCATGATCAAACAGCCGATCGCCGCAGCAAGACAGGTCGCCATAAATACGGCGCCCTTATCCATGCCGGCAGCAGCCAGAATGTTCGGGTTTACAAAAATGATGTAAGCCATGGTCAGGAAGGTTGTCACACCGGCAATCACTTCCCGGCGAACATTCGTCTGACGCTCAGACAGTTTGAACAGCTTTTCCAGTAAAGAGGCGTCACCGCCTACCTGGGGAATACCAGACCCTGGGGTCGCTGATGTTTGGATATCAGAGGGTTTCATATCAGAAGTGGTACTTTACTAGCAGGTTAACATTGCGCTCGTTGGAGTCGACTCCAAAGGAGCCATCTTTAATACCGAACTTGTCATTCCAATGCACGTATTCGACACCGGCATACAGGGCTTTTGGCTCACCCCAATTGGCGCCTATGTCCCACTTGAGCTGGGAAGTGAAATTCATACTCGGGTGTGCATCTTCGGAGGCGCTGGTCCAATCGATAAAACCGTCGTATACGAAGCTGGAGTCGCCCAAGGTAAACGGCATGGCCCAAACCAGGGTCAGCTGCTCGTTGCTGGCTTTGTCATCGTTATCGCGGCGGTAAGTGTTCACTTGAACAAAGGAGAAACCTGGAACTGCAAGGTCGAAACCGAGACCTGCCAGAACGTTGGTGAAGTGCGGGCCTGTTGCAGTGAGATGATCAGGATCATCCATATTGCCCAGCTCTAGGGTTGTTGCCACCAACACATCGGTCACCGGCCCCCAAGCCAGTTCACGATCGCTGAGCTTTCCCAGGCTCAGGCGCGGAGAAATTTCTGAATAGAGTTCTTTGGAACCATCTTCTGAATCCAAGTAATCGGCAAAGATAAACAGGTCGCCCCAGTTGTGACCACTGGCGTGTTCAAAGGTTACTACGGAGCGTTCGGAATCATCGGTGGTCAGGCTGTAGTTCACTTCATAGTCGCGGCCATACAGCAGGCTGAGGCTGTTGTCGCTCCAAGTCATTTCAGCTTGAGCAGCTACGGACAACAGGCCGGAGGCCAGTAGTAGCAGGGGCTTGGTTGGTTTCATTCTATTACCTCTGTTACAACGACAGGCGGAAATCGCACTGGCGGCCGACAATTGGGTCGGCAGTTGGTTAAAAAATAGTCGCGGAATATACCCGAGTTTACCGACTGTTTTCCAGTATTTTTTTTCAGCAATCGCCTCTATGCGAGCAGCCATAAAGCAATGAAGTACTAATAAATATTTCAAAAGAAAAAATAAATACCATTTGGGAGTTGGCTAAGTATGAAATCGAAAAAAAGGCTTATTGAAGGGATAGCCTTATTTTTGGCCACGCTAAGCAAGTGTTTCTAAAGAAAGTGGTGTGCGCGAAGACTTGGCGCTTTCAAATGATGCTAGCGCTTCCATAAGGAGCGCTATTGAGCACTATAAGGGTGCAAGAAGTTAATAGAGGCAAAGTTGCTAGGAAGGGTTCGTGAGTTGATCTGCGTTTATCGGGCTCAGGCGCTTCTTTTTCATAGGTACTTACACTTAGGATGCACTTTTTAGGTGCGCAGAAAAGGTGCGATAGGGGCGCGTATAAATTGGAGGGACCTACTGAAGCTGTGACTTGTTAGTAACACCTCTACTAAGGAGATCAGTTATTCTCAGAAACACATGTGTTAAAGTACAGCACTCAATTAGGAGGATATTTCAAGGCTTGCCGGTTAGTCGTGACCTGACTACACCTTTTGCTGCTTTTTTGAGCACCTGGTGGGGAAGGTTTATGCGCCGCCTTATAAATAGAAGCAGTATTTGCTTATGGGGCCTAGCTAGCTTGTCTTGCTATCTTCTCGCCATCTGGAGAGTTTAATATCTGCGACCAGGCGGCATTAATGCGGCATTAATAATAAAGCGGGGTCGGTTGATCTTGCATGTACAAATTGATTGCTTGATGAACCAAATCCAATTGGCTTGGCTTGAGATTACAGGCTAACTAGAGGGATGGTGAAGGGCACTCGGGAGTGGGAGGCTTTATGAAATCCAATTGCTTGCACCTTGCAATCCCCGCAGGGGATCTTGAGGTAGCTAAGAAATTTTATTGCGGCGTATTCGGTTGTAAAACCGGGAACAGCGAAGAGGGACGCTGGGTAGATATCGACTTCTGGGGTAACGAGCTGACCCTACACCAGAGTGAAGAAAAACTGCCAAACGTACGCCATAAGGTAGATATGGGAGCCGTTGCCGTTCCCCATTTCGGTATCCACCTCCCGGATGACGAATTCCAGGCGCTGAAAGCCCGTATCGAAGCTGCTGGTCTGGAGTACCTGGATAAGCCTTATCGCCGCTTTGTTGGCAGTGAATATGAGCAGGAAACTTTCTTTATCGAGGATCCCAACGGTAACGTGTTGGAGATGAAGACCATGGTTAATCCGGAATTGATGTTTAAGTGAAGTTCAGGCCATAGTTGAAACTATGAATTGAGCTCGCTAGATAATATTTATTGTCTGGCGGGCTCATTAGAAAGATCAATCCTATCAACACTCTCTCCGTGCACTTTTATTCTTCTATTTAATTTTCGATAAAAGCTAGCTTCTAGTTGATATGTATAGATTTAATGAAGTTTTCAGCTTGTACTTGGATATCTTTTTTTTCTTTACTTGTTAGTTTGTCCACAAGATTGAGCATCATAGACATCCGTGGATTTTTCTTAAAATGGTCCCTCTTCTGCAAGAGAAAATTCCAGTAAAGGCTATTAAAGGGACATGCATCACTTCCAGTTCTTTTCTTGACGTCGTATCTGCAGTTTTGACAGTAGTTGCTCATTTTATTTATATATGAGCCGCTACTAATATAAGGTTTTGTTGCAACCAGTCCACCATCGGCATACTGGCTCATACCTCGGGTATTAGGTAATTCTACCCACTGTATGGCATCGATATATATCCCCAAATACCATGCATCTACCTGATCCGGGTCCGTTTGTGTTAGTAGGGCAAAGTTACCGGTAATCATTAAGCGCTGAATATGGTGGGCATAGGCGTGTTCCAGACTGTTGTTGATAGCACTTTTCAGGCAGTACATATCGGTTTCGCCCGTCCAGTAGAAATTGGGTAGTGGATTGTAATTGCGTAGTTTGTTTAGCTTGCTATAGCCTGGCATTTCCTGCCAATAAATGCCACGCATATACTCTCGCCAGCCGAGAATTTGCCGGATGAACCCCTCTATTTGATTAATGTGAATACTCTTTTTATTGGACTCCCAGTGATCAATCGTATGGTTAATAATTTCGCTGGGGGATAGAAACTTACAATTGAGAGAAAAACTTAATCTGCTATGGAAAAGATACGCCTCATTAGGGTCCATGGCATCCTGGTAGTCACCAAAGTGTGGCAACAATTTCTTGCAAAAGTGATTGAGTACTTTGAGACTATCTGCACGACTCGTTGGCCAGGTAAAATGTTTTGGGTTGATAGTACCAATGGTTTTTATTTTTGCTGCCTGGATGCGCTTACGAGTTTTTTCAACATTCTTTCGGAATAGATATTGTTGAGGGATTTCTCTATCTTCATTCCATTTTTTTCTATTGCCTTTATCAAAGTTCCATTGATTGCCAATAGGTTTGCCTTTTTTGCCAATAAGAATGTTGTGCTCCTTGCGCATATGACGATAGAAGCTTTCCATCAAAAATGTTTTCTTTCCAAAAAAGAAATTTTCTAGATAGTTCCTATTGGTTAGATAGTGTTCGGTGTCATAGACCTCAGACTTAATTGATAGCTTTTTAATTATTGTCTTTAGTTGATCATCAAGGCGATATTCATCGGGTAGCTGGTATTCAAATTTCTGGATGTTCAACTGATCAACTAGTCTTTGGATGTTCTTTTCAAGGTTTTGTTGGTTTTTTTTGTTGTCTATTTGGTAGTAAATTACTTGACAACCTTTTGATTCAAGCCATTTAGCAAAGTTTTGCATTGATTCAAAAAAGGCAACCACTTTTTGAATATGGTGGACAACGTAGTCTGTCTCCTGTCGCATCTCGGCAATAAAGTAATAAATATCCTGATGGTTTTCTCTAAACCAAGAATGCTTATGGTTAAGTTGGTCGCCCAGTATAAGTCTCAGTGTCTTCAAAGGGGGTTCCTTTTTGAAGAGATGCCTTTATAAACTTTATCCTTAAGCATTCAGGATGTTGTTGATATGTTTAGGAATTTGATTTTGGAAATATTAGCACTTGAAAAGTTGTATAAGCTGCGTTTAAGTGCCAATTTTTATCCTGGTCGATGGTGTGCGCCGAGTTGTTTTAAGGTGGTAATTGACTTGATTGGCGCTCAAGCTGATACGTCTGCACCATTTGATGTAAGAATAGGAGATTATTAGAAATAAAATTTTACTTGATTGTTAGGAGTTATATCATTGTGACCATTTCGGTAAATGGGTGTTCCTAAATGTTTGGTCGTGATTTGTTGAGGTAGATTTTTTTGGAGTAGAATTTGGAGTTGAAAAATTTTGTCTTAACATGATTTTCTTTGTTGGGGTCAAGTAAGTAGTAAAAATATTGTTTTATGGAAAGAGTTTTGCTGTTCAAATGGATTGGCTTGGTAGTATTTTTAATATTTCTCGTGGTTTTGGTGTATAAGTTGAGGAAAAGGTCTCGGATTAAGTACCTGGAGAATTATATCTTTCACTCGAAGATTAAAAATAAGATAAAAACAGTATATCCTCATCTATCCAGTCAAGAGCTGGATATAGTGATGAATGCCCTTCGAGAGTACTTCTGCGTTTGCCAAGTGGCTGGAAAGAAAGTGGTCTCTATGCCCTCTCAGGTTGTGGATGTAGCTTGGCATGAATTTATTTTGTATACACGCTCATATCAGGAGTTCTGTAAAAAAGCTTTTGGGCGGTTCTTACATCATACACCCGCAGAGGCAATGCCAACCCCAAACTCTGCTCAGGAGGGTATTAAGAGGGCATGGCGAATCTCCTGTTTCAGGGAGGGGGCTAACCCAAAGAGCCCTAGACATCTGCCTCTATTATTTGCCATTGATCAGGAATTAAATATAAAGAATGGCTTTCAATACTCCCTAAACTGTAGGCGTAGCAACTCTTCTGGGACAACCTCCGATTACTGTGCTTCTCATATTTCCTGTGTTTCAGGGTGTTCGGGGGATTCGGGAGACCCTGAGTCAAGTTCCTCCTTTGGAGGATTTTTTGATAATTTTAGCGGTGACTCCAGTGGCTGTAGTGGAGGATGCGGTGGAGATTGATATTTTCAATATTTTTTCCTGTGATTTTATAAAATACTCTAAGCAATAACCTTATTGGCAAGGAGTCGGTCAATATCCTGGGTGCTATATCCAAGTGATTTCAGGATCGATTGACTATCCGCGCCTAGTGTAGATCCTGCCTGATGTTTTTTATTTTTCTTTCCATTGAATTTAAAGGGTGAGTTGATCTGTAGCAGGTAGTCGCCACTTTTTGTGACTGCATTTGCAATCATTTGGCGCTCTTGAATTAATTTACTTTCTGTTGCTTCACTAAAATTAAGAACCGGTTCTACGCAGGTATCGATTTCAGAGAAAATAATATTCCATTCTCTGAGCTTCTTTTTCTTTATTGTAGCGGCAATGTCTCGTTTCAAACTCTCTTGTTGGTCGCTCTCGAGTACGCGTTCCATCCATTCGGGGTGGCCGATTCCCAGAAAAAAAGCTTCGGCAAATTGGGGTTCAAGACTGCCAACGGATAAGTAGCGGTTGTCGGCAGTACAATAGTAATCATAAAAACTACCGCCGTTAAGCAGCTCCATTTCCATCTCTGGGTCTTGGCCATCGGCGAGGGCATTGGCGCCGCAAATGGCATTTAAGGCAAAGGCACAGTCAGTCATACTGATATCAATATGCCCGCCGCGGCCTGTTTGTTGGCGGTGATACACTGCGGCAAGAATAGCCATTACTGCGTGGTGGGAGCCTCCAGCAATATCGGCAATTTGCATACCATTCAGGCTGGGTCCACTATCCTGTCGACCGGAGTAGCTGGCAAGCCCGGAAAGTGCCAGGTAATTGATATCATGCCCGGCCCGCATTTTCAGGGGCCCATCTTGTCCGTATCCGGTGATTGAACAATAGATAATATCTGCGCGCAACTCACTAAGGGCTTGATAACCAAAGCCAAGTTTTTCCATTACTCCTGGGCGAAATTGTTCGATAACTATATCGTATTCGCTGAGTAACCTCTCGATAATCTTTTTTGCCTCTTGGTTTTTCAAATCCAGGGCCAGGGATTTTTTATTGCGGTTTATCGTTGCATGAGCTGCGGAAACGGGCTCTGCGCTGCCAACCATGGGAGGAAGGCCTCTTAGCATATCTGGGCGATTTGGGGATTCTATGCGTAGAACCTCTGCCCCCATATCAGCCATCAACATAGTGGCGTAGGGACCGGGTAGTAGGGTGGTAAAATCGAGTATTCGTAGACCTTGCAGAGGGGCAGTAAAATTATCCATTTTTTATAATCAATAAAAATTATTATTAAAATTTCTTGTAGGCTTTTTTCGTCAGTGGTCACCGATAAAAGTTAGTGATATTAACGTCTGTACTGAGTTAATACGCTTACAGTTTTTAGGTTAATAAAATATCGAGATAAACCCGGTGATCGTGTAGATTACCGGGTTAGTGGGCTTAACCATCACGGAGGATGTCGCGGGAAATAATGAGTTTCATAATTTCATTCGTGCCAGCATAAATACGCTGAACTCTAGCATCCGCCCAAGCGCGGGCAATTGGGTATTCCCACATATAGCCAAAACCACCGTGAAGCTGAACACATTCATCTAGCAGTTTACATTGGAAATCTGTCGCCAGTAATTTGGCTTTTGCAGCCGTAGTAACGTCAAGTTTTTTCTCATAATGTAGCTCTAGGCAACGATCCACAAACACCCTGAGAGCAGAGAGTTCACTGTCTAACTCTGCCAGCTTGAATTGGGTGTTTTGAAATGCGGCGATGGGTTTACCAAAAGCCTTTCGATCTCGGACGTAATCAATAGTCCAGCGTAATGCTGCTTCCGCATTGGATATTGCAAAAATAGCGACGCTTAGCCTTTCCTGAGGTAGTTCTTGCATTAGGTAGACGAAGCCCTGACCTTCGGCTCCCAATAAATTTTCCACCGGAACTTTAACGTCATCAAAGAAAAGTTCGGAGGTGTCCTGGGCTTTCATCCCGATCTTTTCCAAGTTATTTCCTTTCTTGAATCCTGCCAAATCGGCCTCGACCAAGAGAAGACTCACCCCAGAGGCGCCTTCACTGGGATCTGTTTTTGCAACGACAACAACTAAGTCGGCATGCTGACCATTGGTAATAAATGTCTTAGAGCCGTTGAGAAGATAGTGATCACCCTTCTTAATTGCTGTTGTCTTCACTCCCTGTAGATCTGAACCGGCTCCGGGTTCCGTCATGGCGATGGCTGTAACAATCTCGCCACTGATACACTTGGGAAGATATTTCTTTTTTTGCTCTTCACTACCGTAATTAATAATGTAGGGCACAGCAATATTGGAGTGCAGACCCCAGCCGACGCCAGAAAGACCTGCTCGGGCGACCTCCTCATCGATAATCGAGTTGTAACCGTAGTCCAGCCCCAAGCCGCCATAGGATTCGGAAATCTGAGGGCAGAGAAAGCCCATTTCACCAGCCTTATTCCAGAGGGCACGATCGACCTGTCCATCTTTTTCCCATTGGCTGTGGTAAGGGATGGCCTCGTTTTCCAGGAATTTCCTCACGGTATCGCGAAAATGCTCGTGGTCCTCGTTGTAAACGGTTCTCGGTATCATTCTGAACTCCAACATTCGTTTTTATTATCTGGAATTGTAGACCTTTCAAACTTGGGCTATTCCAGGGCTGTTCGGGTGAAGCAGCCCCGTAATTTACGACAAGTTTCCGCACTACTGAGTGACTTTTCGGTCCTTGCGTGACTATTCGGTATCTTTCAATTCGCCCTGGGATTCGGCAAGGGTCAGCAATATTTCCGGAGGTGAAAATCTGTCGCCGTAGCTTTCTGCGAGCTTGTGCGCGCGCTGTACAAAAGCAGCGATACCATATTGGTTAATATATTGCAGGGCCCCGCCGGTCCAGGGAGGGAAACCAATACCAAAAATAGAGCCTATATTGGCCTCCCGCACGCTGCGCAGTACTTCTTCTTCGTAGCAACGCAGTGTCTCAATCGCCATTATAAATAAAAGGCGTTCTTTAATATCTTCAGTAGGAGGTTGCTTTGACGGAGGGAATTCCTGCTGTAGGCCCTGCCAAAGATGCTTTTTACCCCCTTCCGGGTAAAAGTAAAATCCGCCTCCAGCCAGTTTACCGGCACGGCCCAGTTCCAGCATATGATCGATTACAGACTCTGCAGGGTGTGTGGGAACACTCTTGCCCTCTTTATGCAGGTCGCTAATAGTCTGTTGACGAATCCGACCCATTAACGTGAGTGAGACCTCATCGCTCACTGCCAATGGCCCCACCGGGAACCCGGCCAGGGATGCGGCATTTTCAATAGTGGCGGGATTTACCCCTTCACCGAGCATGCCGATCCCTTCGTTGGTAAAGCAGCCAAATACTCGAGAGGTGAAGAAGCCGCGGCTGTCATTAACGACAATAGGTGTTTTACCGATTTGTAAAACAAAGGCGAATGCCTGAGCCAGGGTCTCTTCATTGGTTTCCCGACCACAGATGATCTCCACCAGCGGCATTTTTTCTGCTGGAGAGAAAAAATGTAAACCGATAAAGCTACCGGGGCGTTTGGAGGCTTGAGCCAGTCCGGTGATGGGGAGTGTGGAAGTGTTGGAGGCGAAGATGGCACTGTTGTCTAGTTGTACCTCAGCCTCGCGGGTAACTTGTGCTTTTAGCTCCCGGTCCTCGAATACTGCTTCAATAACCAGTTCACACCCGCTTAAGTCGGCAGCATTATCTGTAGGTTGAATGTGAGATAAGATGGCCTCTACACGCGCTTCATCGGCGCGTCCGCGCTCCAGTTGTTTTTGCAGAGCCTTTTCCGCATAGGCCTTACCTTTTTGCGCTGCCTCCATGGAAATATCCTTGAGCACAACATCAACGCCTTTACTGGCACAGGCATAGGCGATACTCGAGCCCATCATTCCAGCTCCGAGTATGCCGATCTTTTTTATAGGCGTGGTTTTGGATTCACGCGCGGCTTGGGGAAGGGAGGCACCACTCTTCAATGCATTGAGGGCAAACCAGAAGGTGCCGATCATATTTTTTGCCACCTGACCGCAAGCGAGATCGACGAAATAGCGTGATTCAATACGCGTGGCCGTCTCGAAGTCCACCTGGGAGCCTTCGATAACTGTCGCCAGTATTGCTTCGGGGGCGGGTAAGCAGCCATGGGTTTTCTTTTCCAGCATGGCGGGGGCGATCATTAATAGCTGGGCATTTTTCGGATTTTTGGCATCTCCGCCGGGCATACGGTAGCCAGTTTGGTCCCAGGGTTGTAGGCTAGGCTGGTCGCCGTTGGCGCGGATAAATTCCCGGGCTTTGTTGAGCAGGTCTTCCGTATCTTTGGCTGTCTGCTGGATTAAACCGCTTCCCAGGGCCTGCTTGGCTTTCACCTGTTTGCCTTCCAGTAAGAAGGGCAGGGCATTTTGAATGCCCAATAAGCGTGGCATACGCACACAACCCCCACCTCTGGGCAGCAGGCCGAGGGTGACTTCCGGTAATCCAATTTTTACCGAGTTGTCTTCCAAAGCGATTCTGTGATGACAGCTGAGGGCAATTTCCCAGCCACCGCCGAGCGCAGCACCGTTGATTGCTGCAACAACGGGTTTGCCTTGCGTTTCCAGCCAGCGCAAATTTGCCTTGAGGTCTTCACAGGAAGCAAAGAACTCTTGGGCCTCACTTTTTTTAGCGGCATAGAGTGATTTAAGATCTCCGCCGGCAAAAAATGTTTTCTTTGCCGAGCGAACAATAATTCCCGCGAACTCCTGTTGTTTTAATTCCTCCACCACAGCCTGAAGGGAGTCTGTAAAATCTCGGTCCATAACATTGGCCGAGGCATTGGGGTTGTCCATAATCAGGTGGACAATATTGTCCCCGTCTTTTTCCAAGCGTATAGATTTCATAGTTCCCCCTAGACCCTTTCGATAATGGTTGCGACGCCCATACCGCCACCCACACAAAGGGTGACCAGACCGTAGCGCAACTGCCGCTGTTCCAATTCATCGAGAACGGTGCCGATCAACATGGCGCCTGTGGCACCGAGTGGGTGGCCCATAGCGATAGCGCCGCCGTTTACATTGATTTTCTGCGGGTCGATATCCAGTTCATGCTGGAAGCGCAGCACCACTGCGGCGAAGGCTTCGTTGACCTCGTATAGGTCGATGTCATGGGCATTCAGGCCTGCCGCCTTGAGGGCTTTGCGTGCGGAGGGAGCTGGTCCGGTCAACATGATGGTGGGCTCGGTGCCAACTACGGCGGCGGAGACAATGCGCGCGCGAGGTGTTAGGCCCAGATCCCGCCCGGCTTGCTCGCTGCCGATAAGAATGGCGGCGGCACCATCCACTATGCCTGAGGAGTTGCCCGGGGTATGTACATGGTCGATGGCTTCTACCTGGGGGTAGCGGGAGATCGCTATGCTATCGAAGCAGAGGTCGCCCATGGCGGCAAATGATGGGGAGAGGTTGGCGAGCCCCTCAAGGGAAGTCTCCGGTCGCACTAGTTGATCGTGATCGAGCAGTAGCAGACCATTCTGGTCTCGCACCGGGATAACAGATTTGGCGAAGGCGCCCCGCTGCCAGGCTTCAGCGGCTTTACGTTGGGAGTGTAAGGCAAAGTTATCCACATCTTCCCTGGAGAAGCCCCCGAGTGTGGCGATCAGGTCGGCACCAATGCCCTGGGGAGCGAAGCCTGTTTCTATAGCGGTTTGTGGGTCCATGGCCCAGGCGCCGCCGTCACTGCCCATGGGTATCCGCGACATGGACTCCACTCCACCAGCCACTACGAGCTGTTCCCAGCCAGAGCGCACCTTGGCGGCGGCTAAATTCACCGCCTCGGCACCGGAAGCGCAAAATCGGTTGAGGGTGACACCGCCGATATCCCAGTCCCATCCGGCACTGAGGGTGGCGACCTTGGCGATGTCTGCACCCTGGTCACCGATAGGGGTTACACATCCCATTACTACGTCATCGACCTTGGCGGTATCCAGTTGGCTGCGCTGCTGCAGTTCGCGCAAAAGGTTGGAGAGCAGGGTGATGGGTTTGACTTCATGTAGTGCGCCGCTGGGTTTCCCTTTACCTCGCGGCGTACGGATCGCATCGTAAATATAGGCTTCTGTGGACACGGTAATAGCCTCTTTATTTTTGTTTGTGGGTTCAACCATAGTCGTGTGGGGTTTTGGCGCAATGATGAAAGACGCCAGGGGCGGTGACGTGGATGTCAGCCCAGTAAAATAATGCAGAGAAGTTTCAAGCCTTGTTTATTCCAAATCAAACTAACTCGATGAGTGGTCTGCCGTACACTCAAATAAGGCGCTATATTTTTTATTTTCGGCCAATAAATGATGGTCGATAACGTCGCATATAGGCCGCAATAGCCCTGCCGGAATATTCATATTGAGGGTTTGCGCTAGCAGGAAAAGCCTTTATCCAGGTTGATTATTCACCAGCGCTATTCATGGGGCGACTCAAATTTTGCGGTGATCTGGCAGTGAGGATTGACTATGGCAGAGAATCTACTGGAACTGGCGGCGAGCCAACTGGGGCCCTCGGGTATTGGTACTCTGGCAGCTGCACTCAATCTTCCGGCAGAGAAAGGCCAGTCAGCACTGGATACCGGTATAGCATTCGTTCTGGCGGGAATGCTGAATAAAGCCAGCAGTAAAACCGGTATGGCTTATCTGTTCAATCTGGTCACTGGTAGTGAAGCTCCGGATCTATCCAATGTATTGGAGCAGTTCTCAGATAAGGAAAAGTTGGAGGCCTCTCTCCCGGCTGGTGATGCAACTCTGCAAAAAGTATTTGGAACCCGGGTTGATGAAGTGACCAAGGTTGCCACCACGGAAGTGCCCGGTAATGAAGGCGGACGCCTGCTTAAAATGGTACTGCCTCTGGTGACGGCTCTCTTAGGGGCCCAAGTGAAAGTGCATAAAATGGATGTTTCCGATCTGGCTTCCTTTTTAATAGGCCAGAGAGGATTCCTGCGAGACAAAATCCCCGATGCCCTCCTGGGCGCTCTGGATGTACAAGGATTTGACAATTTGGGGGAGGCCCTGGTCACCCATGGACATGCCAAACCTCAGGAGCCGCGAGAGCAGGCACTACATGGGCATGGGGAAAAGAAAAAGCCCGTGAGTTTCAGTAGCTGGTTTTTTCCATTGTTATTGGTACTGATTGCCCTATATGCATTGAATATGTGCATGAACAAGGGCAGGCAGGAGCAGGCTGCTGACCAGCCTTTCGAGACCACGCAGGAGCAGGCCTTTATGGAATCTCCTTCGGAGCCGGTGGGAGACACGCCTCCTAATGAGGGTAATGCCCAGGCACAGCTGGGGCCGGATAAATTTTCCAGTAACCTTCGCGACTATTTAAAGAGCTTTGACCGCGATCCCAATCAAGAATTTATTCTGCAGGTCAAATTTGAACCGGGTACAGCAAAACTCCTAAATCCCAAGGCGCCGGATATTGATGACCTCGCACAAATTATGCAGGAAAACCCAAATCTCACTGTCGCCATTGAGGGGCATGTGAAAGGTGAGGGGAATGAAATTAAAGAGCAGGAGATTTCTCAGGAAAGGGCGGATGTTGTGCGGGAATTGCTCTTGCAAAAGGGCATTGCGGCCAATCGAATTACTGCGACAGGTATGGGATCCGCCAAGCCCCTGCCGCAAAGTGAGACTGAACAAACTTCAGATCAGCAAAAGAAAAATGAGCGCATTAGTGTACGGGTGGTAACTACTGAGTAGGTTTTTTCTAAGCCGCGCTTCCCGAAATAAATAGCCCCGTATTTTGCGGGGCTATTTGATGAGATCATAATCAGCTTATCTTTCACTTATCGGTGAATTAATAACAGTTAACAACTGCGAAATTTCTCTCTATAGGCGCCGGGAGCGAGGCCGGTCCATTTTTTAAATGCACGGTTGAAAGCACTGGGTTCAGAAAAGCCGAGCCGCTCGGCAATTTCTGCTACTGCGGTTTCCTGTTGTTTCAGTTGGTACACGGCCATGTCGCGGCGCACTGAATCTTTGATGTCCTGCCAGCTGTTTCCTTCGTCTTTAAGGCGTCGGCGCAGTGTTTGTGGGGAAGTGAACAGGCGAGCGGCAACATCGTCGAGGGAGAGATTCTCAATACTGTTCTGCTGTTGCAGCATACGGCGTATGCGACCGGTAAAACTGTGGTCGGATTTATATTGGGTAAGCAGACACTCCGGCGCTCGGGAGAGGAAATCTGCCAACTGTTGCTCGTCCCGTACCAGAGGCATTTGTAAGTAGCGGGTATTAAATACCAGGCAGGTTTCGGCCTGGTTGAAGTAGTGCCGGCATGGGAACATATCGCTGTAGTCTTCATTGTAATCCGGCGGTGGGAAGGCCAATAACACCCGTTCGAGCAAAATAGTGCGATCAATTAGCCAGCTAAAAAAGCGCAGCCAGATAACTGCAATCGACTCCACAAAAATCTGGTTGGGCAACTTTTTATCGTTACTGTGGTGAATGATAAGTCTGGCTTCTTCGCCATCTTCTACCAGTTTGATATGAAGGTCGTCGCTGACCATGCTGATAAAACGCGCTGAACGCAGCAGGGCTCGGCGCAGGTTGGGACAGCTGATGCAGGCATGTCCCATCATGGCAAAAGTGCCGGGCAGCCAGGGGCGGGCCAGAAAGCCACCGGACTCATCATTCAGTAAGTCCCACTCCAGGCGCAACAGGTTGGCCATTTGCTCGCGGTCGATACGGCTTTCGGAATCGTCAAGGTGAGCAGGATCTATCCCGCTATCCCGCAGCAGCTGTAGGCAGTCCAGCCCCGCTGCCTGGGCGCCCACCAGTTGGGCACGAACTACCGCGGCGAGGATACCTGGGTCCGCTTCGCGGAGTTTGGGAGTCTCGCTTTCCACTGTCTCAGCCCTCAACTTGATCTTCTTTGCTGCGTGTAATTTTTAAATGCAAGCAGGGATTATGCGCAAAGCGAGCGTGAAAGTCAGGTTTATCCCTGGAGAGTGTAAGAAAAGGGCAATCTTGGCGAACTGCCAGGTTAAGCGTTGCAGTTTGAAACTGCGCAATTTTAGGGTATTTCATCGAAGTTAGCCGCAGATGTACCGACTTATCGCTGTTTTTATCGACGAGAGACCAAGTGACCTGAACTGATTTTTATTTCATTATTCAGGAAATAAGGAGCTTATGTGACTATGTTTTTCTCCTGATACAGGGGGTATAAATAAGCAAGTAAACCCTACCGTTAGCTCTTGGATTAGGTATCTAGTAGGGTAGCCATCAAAGAGACCGGCAGGTCATGTAAGATAAGAATAAGTTAAATGCCAATGAAGGAGTGGCCCAATGCCCTCAGCGTCTGTCGAAAGCCAGCTGAACCCGACAATATGTAGGCGGATGTTGATTGCCTATTTAATTGAACAGATTCCCCGTCCCAACAATCCGGCCCTGGAAGAGGCTACCGGGTGGCCGCGACGCACTGTACAGGACATTATTGCCAAGGGCTTGCCAGGCCACGGCACTCAGGTGGAATTTATTCAGGAGGGTGTCCGCCACAATGATGGCTATTATTTGCTTCGCGATTGGGGTTCCTTCGATCGCAATTGGATAAAAAATAATTTATCGGCAATTTGTCAGGTGTTGGGGGTCAACATCGGCTAGATACTTCTTGCTAAGTGCTGTTTGTATCGTGCGAGATAGCACTACTAAGGCACACTGATTCTTATCTCACCGAAATCAGGGCAGACAAACGCATTTTCGTAGAAGTCGCGCCGGCCAGAGGCCGGCGACGAAATCTAATTATTGGTTAATTGAGCAGATTGCGACGTGCAGTGAGATCTTTTACAGCGATTACTGTGGTTTTTGATTGTGACTCTGCTGCAGTATTTTATTGACCTTTTCTAGCAGAGCCGGGTTGGATTTAATACTGCTGGCAATTTCCTGGTACTTACTCTTTGACAGTCCCGCCTTTTCAATAGCCGCGACCATTTTGCCCTGGGCTTCTTTATTGAGCGCTTCAGCTTCTTTGATATCGGCTGCGGCCTTAAGTTTGGGTGCATATTCTCGGCTCAGCATCACAATCGAGCGGTAGGCATCGGCAAACTGCTTGAGCTGGGGCTCACTGAATGATGCTTTTGGGGCCTCAGCCTGGGGAGATGATGTCTGTGCGGCCGCAAAGGGCACTGTGAATAACAGAGCGAAAAGAGCGAGATACTTAAAAGGGAATTTCATTGGGCACTCCTGAAAGTTTGGGGGCGCTTTTGCTTCTCTAAAGAAAACACCCAGCCACACTGCTCAAGTGCCCAGGTGTTGCTACGGAATCCGTTGGCAGTTGATAGCACTGGTGCAATCAACTCTGAGACATTAGTTTCAGGGTAGTCAGTTTCAGAGAGGCTGTGGCGCCAATCCTCGCAACCGGAGCAAATTTTATCGGCCCTAGCCTGGGGCCTAAAACAGGCCGAGGAATTTCCTGCGCTTTGGCAGTGACTGCTCACAGCGATTGAGTTGTTGCTGATAACGCTGCGCTTTCGCTGAAACCTTGTGGGAAACTCCCTTGAGCCAGGCTTTATTTTTAAAACTGCGACGGTTAAAGCCCCCGTGCCCTTCGTGATAGGCCAGGTAGAGGTGGTAAGCGTCATTTGCATGGATTTGGCATCGGCGTGCACTGGTGTTGTTGTACCAGCCAACAAAATCGATAGCATCGCGAAAATCATCCCTATCCGCCCCATAGTTAAAGCTGGAACGTTGATATACGCGCCAAGTATTGCCCAGGGCCTGGGCGTAGCCATAAGCGTCTGAGGGGCGGGGGCCGGGGATAAAGCCAAGAATCTTGGTACGGGGGGGGCGTGCATCGTGCACATAGCGCGATTCCTGGTGCAGTATGGCCATCATAACGGCCACAGGTGACCCCCATTTCTCCTCTGCGGCCTTGGCCTCCCGGTACCAACTCTTTTTCTCGCGGAAAATAGAACAGATATTGTCTGGGTTACTGGGCGGGCTGGTGGTACAGCCCGCAATCAGGGTTATGGCGCCAAGCAGTGCGGCTAGCAGTTTCTTATTATTCTTTCCCATAGTCTCTTTGAATTATTGAGCGGTGAGGGTTTTCACTCCGGTACTGGTGCCGAGCAGCAGCACATTGGCTGGGCGCATGGCAAAGATCCCGTTAGTGACCACGCCGGTGATATTGTTGATGGCGTCTTCCAGGTCTTTCGGTTGTTCGATCTTCAGGTTATACACATCCAAAATGGCGTTGCCGTTATCGGTGATCACACCCTGGCGGTAGACTGGATCTCCTCCCAGTTTGACCAGTTCGCGGGCCACCAGAGATCGGGCCATAGGAATCACTTCCACTGGCAAAGGAAAGTTTCCCAGGGTTTCTACCCACTTGCTTTCATCGGCAATGCAGATGAACTCTTCCGCGCAGGCAGCGACAATTTTCTCGCGGGTGAGGGCTGCACCACCGCCTTTGATTAGCTCCAGAGCGGGATTTGTCTCATCGGCACCATCCACATAAAACCGCATGCCGTCCACACTGTTCAGTTCATACACGGGAATACCGTGGGCCTTGAGTCTTTGTGCGGAAGCTTCAGAGCTGGCAACGGCGCCGTCAAATTGGCCTTTGATTTCAGCCAGGTAGTCAATAAAGAAATTGGCCGTGGAGCCGGTGCCGACGCCGACGATGGAGTCGGCCTCCAGACGCGGGGAGATATAGTCGATGGCGGCCCTAGCGGTGGCCTGCTTCAGTTCATCCTGGGTCATAGGCTGGATAGTTTCCTGTGCAATTATTTCTGATTTAAATGCTTCTTTCGATAAAAAAAAGCGCAATATATATAAAAAAATGGCAATAATGCTAGCTAAGGATTAGACTGGCCTGCCGGTGTTGCGCATGTGGCGGTTGCCCTACCGCCCGCTCCTGCTACTACGCTTGCCTGAGTCGCGCACAGAAATTAACCGCAACGGCAATTGATACAGCCATGCCCAAGTCCTATATCAAGCGCATTTTAGACGCGCGCATTTACGATGTCGCCACCGAGACGCCTTTGGAGCCGATGCGCCAGTTGTCGCACCGTCTTGGCAATCGGATTCTACTCAAGCGGGAAGACCTGCAGCCGGTATTTTCTTTCAAGATTCGCGGCGCCTATAACAAGCTGCTGCAATTACCTCCGGAGCAGCGAGCGCGCGGCGTGATAGCCGCCTCTGCGGGCAATCACGCCCAGGGCTTGGCAATGGGAGCCGCGCAACTGGGGGTGCGCGCGACTATTGTGATGCCGAAGACCACTCCCCAAATTAAGGTCAACGCTGTTCGTATGCTCGGTGCTGAAGTGGTGTTGCACGGGGATACCTTTGATGAGGCTGCCAGTCGCGCCCAGCAGCTGGTGCAGGAACGCGATCTGGTGTTTGTACATCCCTATGATGATCCAGATGTGATCGCGGGCCAGGGCACTGTGGCCATGGAGTTATTGCGCCAACACTCCGGTAACCTCGAGGCGGTTTTTATCCCCGTCGGCGGCGGTGGGCTCGCCGCGGGTATGGCGGCTTATATTAAATATGTGAGGCCAGAGACTCGAGTCTATGCTGTGGAACCCGAGGAGGCCGCCTGCCTCAAAGCGGCCCTGGACAGCGGTGAGCGCGTACGCTTGCCACAAGTAGGGTTATTTGCCGATGGGGTTGCAGTAGCGCAGATTGGCCTGGAGACTTTTCGTATTTTGCGCGAAACGGTGGATGGCGTGATCACGGTAAGCACCGATGAAATTTGTGCGGCGATCAAGGATATTTTTGAGGATACCCGCTCAATCGCCGAACCCGCCGGGGCAGTTGGTCTGGCCGGTTTAAAAAAATACGCAGAACAGAGTGGCGGTCGCAATGAGGCACTCGCGACAGTGTGTAGCGGCGCCAATATCAATTTTGACCGGCTGCGCTATATCAGTGAGCGCACGGAAATTGGCGAGAAGCGCGAGGCGGTACTGGCCGTGCGTATCGAAGAGCGACCGGGTAGCTACCTACGCTTCTGTCGTGACCTTGGGGACCGCGCTATCACAGAATTTAATTATCGTTATGCAGGGGATGGCGAGGCGCATATTTTTGTTGGTTTGCAGGTATCTGCCGGCAGTGACCGCAGCCAATTGGTTGAGCGGTTGGAGCGTAAAGGCTACAGCGTAACTGATCTCACCGATAATGAAATGGCCAAATTGCACATCCGCCACTTGGTTGGTGGGCGGGTTCCAGGCCTGCGCCATGAGGTTGTCTACCGATTTGAGTTTCCCGAGCGCCCCGGCGCGCTGCGCAAATTTCTCGAGCAACTAGCAGGACGCTGGAATATCACCCTGTTTCACTATCGGAATCACGGTGCCGCATATGGCAGGGTACTTGCTGGCCTGCAGGTAGAGCCCTCGGAACGTGAGCAGCTGTTGGATCTACTGGAGCAATTGCAGTTTCCTTTTTGGGATGAAACTGAAAACCCTGCTTACCGTTTTTTTCTGGGTAACTAAACCTGACTAAAGGGCTTGCTGAGTAAGATGTCTCACCAAGTTTTTCTCTCGTAGACCAGGGGATTAGTTTTGTCGAACTTTCTTGTGCAAAAATGCGACAAAAAACGCAGAAAATATTCAATAAACGGTTACTATTCCGACGATTGTTGAGTATCTTCTTTGGTCGTGGAACTTTTGCTATGGCTTAGGTCATAAGCGGGGTGAAACGCATATAACAAAAAAATTGATCGTACAGGATGGTCCCAATGAAAGCCGATGCGCTGACAATCGCCGTGGTTGTCTTTGTCGCGGGCGTTCTGCTGAGCACTAGTGGTTTGACCGAGGTATTTGCCTCGGAAAAGGAACCGCCAGCTGCTCTGCAACAGGGAGTGGTTACCCGTTAGGCTTATGCCGGGGGGCGCTCTGCCCGAGCACAAACAAAAAAGGCCGGATACCTTTGGTATTCGGCCTTTTTTGTTCACGGTGTAGTAATTGAGTTATCCGGTTACAGTCAGGGCTAGGTGCGCCAGGGTATTTCCGTTGCATCCTCTACCGGCAGCGATAGATACGCTGCTCTGTCACCACCATATCGAGGGGAATATCCCAGTTATCTGTCGGCAGCTGTTCCACACACTGTAATTGGTGGGCAGCGCCAATCAGTTGCGGACTGCTTCCTGGCAGCAGTTGCTTATGTTCAAAAGTGCGATCGTAAAAACCTGCCCCCATACCCAGGCGGGCGCCATTGGGGTCGAAAGCTACCAGGGGTACAAGCACCAGGTCCAACAGGCCTGCGGCGCGGCTGGGGCTTCGCACTGGCTCGGGAATATCGAAGCGGTTGCGAAATGGTAGCGGGCTGCCACTCCACTGCTTAAAACCAAGATGCGGATGCGGCTCCACAGGTAATACCGGTAGATAAAAACATTTCTCGGGAAAGCGTTGTAGCAAAGGGCGAATGTCCAGCTCACCATCCATCGGCCAGTAGATACCAATATGGCGGGCGCGCTTCATCTGCGGAATCCGGCTCAAGAGCGTTATTGCCGCGCGGCCGTGCAAGCGTTGCTGATAGGCGCTGAGCCGCCTTCGCTCTGCGCGCATGTACCGGCGCAGTTGCGTCTTATTTTCGCTCATCAATTGGGGGAGTATTGGGAAAGAAATAGGAACCCCGAGTTGCGGCTGTAGACGGGGCCTTGAACCGTAAGGTTCAAGGTGGCGGTCTCCGGAGTACATAAGGCTTTCCGCTACATGGCGGACATGCGCACCAGCACCCGCTGGAAACCACCAGGGTAAGATTATCGGCTCAAGGACATAGTCTGCTGGCCAACACCCCAGGGTATGTACCAATTATAACTTGTTGAAAGGGGGGCTGTTAACCGCAAAATTTGATGTTTTGCCATACCACCCATAATAGAGTTATGACTGAGCCTTTTCTGGGTCGGTATCTCCCAAGGCGTCATGTACCTTGTTCTGCAGCCGCTCTAGGATTTCTTTCTGCAGCGGAATGCTACTCAATTCTGCTTTTGCCTGGATAAGCTCGTGGGCAATATTGAGTGCGGCCATGACCGCGATACGCTCGACGCCGATGACGGTGCCGGTGCTGCGGATTCGAGACATACGCTCATTGAGTAATTGTGCGGAAGCCAGTAGCCCAGCGCGCTCTCTGTCAGCACAGGCAACACGGTACTCTTTTCCGAGAATGGAAACGGTGACGGTTTCAGAAGTTAATGCAGTGTCAGCCATTAGGATTCTTGCGTTAGCCCTTTGAGACGATTAATCATAGCTTCGACCCGCGAGCGGGCGGCCTCATTATTTTTAATTAAGCGCTGGCGTTCACGCAGCCAATCGGCTTCCTGCCGGCGCAGTTCACGATTGTCATTGGCCAGCTGTTGGCAGCGGGCGATCAGTGAATCTACGGTGCTTTCTAACGCTTGCAGCTTATCCATATTTCCTGCGTTTGAGGTCTACGTCTGGGTTCGCAACACGACAGACTGCGAGGGATTCCGCTACTATATTGCCGGCGAAATGGTGGGTCAATCGCTCCACCTGCGTGAACAATCACAAAATCGTGCCGAGGACCCAGTTCTCAGGCTTGTTGCTGCCAACGCAGCGCATCGAATCTATCCTGATCAAGAAAAACTGTGCGGTAATCATGACTTCAGAACACAACCGATTTGAACAACTCGCCAACACCATCCTCTCCGCTGGTGGCCAGGTAGACCCCAGCGAGTTACACGGCTTTATCTGTGGCATGTTGGCTGCCGGGGCCGAACCAGATAAAAAACGCTGGCAAAAAGAACTGGCGGAGTTACTCGATTTAGAGGCGATGCCGGCAGATCTGGATCGGGATTTGTTGCAATTGACGGAGGAAAGCCGCAAGCAACTGGACGGCTCAGATTTCTCTTTTCGGCTGGTCCTCTGTGACGACGAGGATATTGTCAGCCGAGCCTTGGCTTTGGGGCACTGGTGTGAGGGTTTTTTACACGGATTTGGCGTTGGCAGTGCCAAGGTGAAGCTACAGCCCACCAGTGAAGAAGCGCTCAAAGATATCGGTGCCATCTCACAGGTCGATGCCGATCATGTTGAAGAGAGTGAAGAAACCGAGCAGCAGTTAATTGAACTGCAGGAATATGTACGGGTTGCGGTGCTCAATATTTTTACCGAAGTGCGTGGAAGTCACTCCGGCAGTGGTCCCACCGTCCACTGATGTGCCGCAGTGAACGCGAAAAAGATCCAGTGATTAGCAAGGCGGAATATGCCCGCCGCCGCGTCCGGCTAATGGCTGAGTTGGTCCCAAATAGCTTGGCGATAATCTCCTCGGCCGGGGAGCAGTTGCGTTCCCGTGATACCTACTTTCCATTTCGGCAGGATAGCGATTTTCTTTATTTAACTGGCTTCGATGAGCCGGAATCATTACTGGTACTTTTACCCGGCCGTAGCCAGGGAGACACTCTGTTGTTTTGTCGTGAGCGCGACAAGGATAAAGAGCTTTGGGATGGGCCGCGTCTGGGGCCCGAGCACGCCGTGACCCAATTGGGTCTCTCGGATGCTTTTCCCATCGGCGATCTCGACGATATTCTGCCCGGATTACTGGAAGGGCGAGAGCGTATTTACTTCCCTATGGGACGCTATGCCCACTTGGATCGACGCTTGCGCGCTTACCTACAGGCGATTGATGAGGCGCCTTCCAGTAATGGCGCGCCGGAAATGGTGGATCTGGATTATCAGCTGCGCGAGCTGCGTCTGGTAAAGAGCGAGCAAGAATTGGATTTAATGGCTCGTGCCGGGGAGATTAGCGCTGAGGCACATCGCTGCGCCATGGCGCGCTGCCAGCCAGGACTTTATGAATACCAGTTGGAGGCGGCACTCTTGCACAGCTTTATGGATGCTGGTGCGCGGGAAACCGCCTACCCGACAATAGTCGGCAGTGGCCATAATGCGCTTATCATGCACTACTGCAGCAATAAGGCGCGGATGCGTGATGGCGACTTGGTGTTGGTGGATGCGGGCTGTGAATACCGGGGTTATGTCGCCGATATCACCCGAACCTACCCCGTCAATGGCCGCTTTAGCAGCCCGCAAAAGGCCGTATATGAAATCGTTCTGGCGGCGCAGGCCGCGGCGATGGAGCAGGTATGTGTGGGCAACCACTGGGATCAGCCACATGAAACCAGTGTTGAAGTGATCACACGCGGCTTGCTGGACTTAGGGTTGTTGCAAGGGGACTTACGCGAACTGATAGATTCAGGCGCCTACCAACGCTTTTATATGCACCGCGTTGGGCACTGGCTGGGAATGGATGTGCACGATGTGGGCGATTACCGAGTACAAGGGGCCTGGCGGCAGCTGGAAGCAGGCATGGTGATGACCATAGAGCCTGGTATTTATATTCCGGCAAACGATGAGCGGATACCTTCCGAATTTCGCGGCATGGGGATTCGTATTGAGGATGATGTCGCGCTTACTCCCGATGGGTTGAGAGTGCTTTCTGAGGCCGCACCAAAAACCGTTAATGACATTGAATACACCATGCGCCACGGGCGGGATTTACTGACCCGTTAATGTATTTCGAGATTTTGTTTTTCAGTGTGCAGAGCTATTTCGGGCACTGAGCAGGGGGAGAATTTTATGAGTGAGCCTCTAGAGCGGGTAGATGTGGCTATTGTCGGCGGCGGTATGGCTGGCGCCAGCTTGGCACTGATGCTGGCACATTTTTGCCCTCACCTCAGTGTTCAGTTGCTGGAGCAGAGATCTCTGCCCGATGCCTCTGCCAGCGTGCGATTGCCCAGCTTTGATACCCGCGCCACTGCGATTGCGGCCGGTAGTTTGCAGCTTTTCCAGCAGCTGGGTCTATGGCCAACTTTGCGGGAGTACAGTGCACCTATCAGGCGCATCCAGGTGAGTGACCGGGGCCATGCCTTTGGTACTACTCTCTCGGCTGGTACCCAGAAGCAGGCCAGTTTTGCCGGAATGCTAGGGGCTGTCATAGAAAATGCGGCTCTGGGCCCCATCCTGCACAATACCTTGAATGACACAGCGGTCAGACTTCTCTCTCCAGCTCGGGTAACCTCGGTGCGTATGGATAGTGAAGGCGCTAACTTGCGCTGGACAGACGCGAATGGCGGCTCGGAACAGTTATTGAAGTGTGGTCTGCTGGTCGTCGCCGATGGAGTAGATTCACCTCTGTGTCAGCAGCTGGGAATGGAAATTGACACAGTAAATTACCAGCAGCGGGCATTGATCACTACTGTTGCTCTACAGCGGGACCACGATGGCGTTGCCTATGAGCGTTTCACCCCATCAGGTCCGATGGCGCTGTTGCCTCTGCCCCGGCGTGAGGGTGTACACCGCGCGGCTCTGGTTTGGGCTTGTGCGGAAGAGGAGGCGGATACGGTCTGTGCACTGCCGGAACAGGAGTGCTTACAACGGTTGCAACGGCAATTTGGGTGGCGCGCCGGTCGATTTCTCAGGGCGGGTGCCTTAAAGGGCTATCCGCTCAGTCTGTCACTGGCCCGTGAGCAGTGGCGACGCAATATAGTACTGTTGGGTAATTGCGCCCACTTTCTGCACCCGGTGGCGGGGCAGGGATTCAATCTGACCCTGCGCGATTGCTATGCCCTGGCCCAGGCACTGGCGCAGCCACAGCTACAGTCCGGCACTGTGGGGCATTTGGAGTGCTTGGCGGCCTATGGGGAAAACCGCAGGCTCGACCAGCAGTTAACAGTGGGGTTCAGTGACCGAATTCCGGCATTGTTTTCCTCGGCCAACCCTTTCCAACAAGTGGTGCGCCAAATGGGGATGCTTGGTCTTACACTGGTACCGCCACTGCGGCAGCAGTTTGCCGGACAGGCAGCGGGATTTGGGCTTTAATTCCGGGCCTGAAATGGCTGGGTACTATGTGCTGATTATGTCTTGGATCGGGATCGGCACTAAGTTGGGCATAACAGTGGAAATGGCTAGATATGAATAGACACCGTTTGGATTTTGCCATCGTCGGTGCGGGAATGGTGGGTATGGCTCAGGCCGCACTGCTCGCTGTGCGCCACCCAAAGCTGCGCCTGGCGCTGTTGGAGGCCTCTTCCGAGACCCCTGTGCAGCTGTCCGATAATTACGAACCTCGGGTTGTGGCACTCACTCAGGCGTCCCGTGAACTACTTGAGGAGGTCGGTGCCTGGGAGGAAATCTCCGCGCAACGGGCTTGCCCTTACGTGGAAATGCGGGTTTGGGATGCCGATGGCACGGGGTCGGTGCGCTTCAACAGCCGCGATGTGCAGTTACCCAATCTGGGGCATATCGTCGAGAACAATATTATCGTTGCCGCCCTGCGCGCGCGGCTTGAGGCATTGCCCAACGTGGAGCTGGTTAACGGCTTTCGCCTGGAAAGCTGGTGGCGCGATTGTGGGCTCTGGCATTTACAGCCGCGCGGTGAGCAATCCGATGGGGTCGAAGGTCTGCGGGAGCAGGCAGAAATCGTGCAAACTCGCCTGCTGATCGGTGCAGATGGCGCCCGCTCCAAAGTCCGCGATCTCTTGCGTATCCGTTGTCAGGAAACTGATTACCACCAGACTGCCCTGGTCTGTGTGGCTCGCTGTGAGAAGTCCCATCGACACACTGCCTGGCAGCGTTTCATGCAAAGCGGCCCTCTGGCCTTCTTACCTCTGGCGGGCCACGGCGATGACAACCACTGCGCCGTTGTCTGGTCGGCGGATGATGCTCTCGCACGCGAATTATTAATGCTGGACGACCAGGCATTTGCCCTCAATCTTGAAAAGGCTATTGAGAGTCGCCTCGGCAAAGTGGAGTCTGTCAGTGAACGCTTCTCCTTCCCCTTGCGCGCGCGACATGCAGAGCGCTACCACGGACCCGGCGCCGTACTGGTTGGAGATGCCGCTCACAGCATTCACCCACTAGCGGGGCAGGGAGTAAACCTGGGTTTCCAGGATGTACGTGTACTTACCGACGAGATAGACCGCGCACTGTCCCGCGGTTTGGAACAGGCACACGCCTCGGTCTTGGCGCGTTACGAGCGCCGCCGCCGTGGCGACAATGCCGCTACATTGAAGGCCATGAGCACCTTCAAATCCTTGTTCGGTGCCGGTGAGTTGCACTGGCGCTGGCTGCGCAATACCGGCTTGAGTATGGTAGACGCCAGCCCCATGTTAAAGAAACGTATCATCATGCGGGCTATGGCGGTTTAGTGGGGGCTTGCCTTAAATTGCCCACCGCTCTGCTCAAAGTTGATGAGTGGGCACAAAAATAAAGTCCGCTAGGGCGCAAGGTGTCAGCTGGCAGGCTGATAATATTAGCCGGCAACACCTATCGGAAATAGCCGGAAATAGTTGGTAATAAAGGTTTCCCGAATTGAGTCAGTGGATTTCTATTTATAGCTTCCCTCTCTCCAAGGATCTCGGTGCGCTTGCGAGGTTTATTCAGCGCTATCAATTACCTCTACGTATCACCGAGGAAAAAAATCAGCAGCTATTACTCTGCCCCAATGCAGGCTTAGCGGAAATGCTTAAGCCTCTATTGCAACGCTGGGATTCTGGAGAGCTGGATCTCGATCAAGTGCATATGCAGAGGATTGAAGGCGAAGAGCCTGGTAGCGAAGCAACACAGATCTCTGCGGCAGCAACTGACTCCCAGGCTGGTGCTACTGAAGATAATCCCGATAAAAAAAATGGCGATGCAGTATCTGTATTGCCGAGCTTTCCCCTGGATAAGACTCCCATCAGTCTTTTGTTGATAGCCCTGTGTTTTTTTGGCTGGTTTCTACAGGTAAATAATTTAAGTAGCGGCCTGCTGATTTATCCCGATCAGAGCGGTGGGGACACTTTTTCAGAATCCTCACTGGCTTGGCATTTAGAGCAGGGGCAGTGGTGGAGACTATTCACTCCGGCGATTGTGCATTTTTCCCTACCTCACGCGCTGTTTAATGCCCTGGGTATCTGGATTCTCGGCAGGCCCATCGAGGCTCGCAGTGGGGGTGTTGTATTTGTTCTACTGGCGTTACTCAGCGCCGTCGCCTCCAACCTGGCCCAGTATTTTTGGCAGCCCGGGGTGCTTTTCGGAGGCATGTCCGGTGTCGTTTATGCTCTGGTGGGTTTCGCCTTGGTTTTACAGCGTTTTCAGCCTCTGTGGCGGGATATACCGGCGGGAATTCCCGCTGTAGCCCTAGTGTGGCTGCTATTGTGTGCCCTGGGCATTGTGACGCTATTAACTGGGGTGGGGGTTGCCAATGCCGCTCATATTGGTGGGCTACTCAGTGGTCTGATAATTGCCCTTGTGTACTGTGCCCTGGGAGGCGCCCGAAGATTTGCCCCAATCTAGATAGCTTGGATATTGCGAGGATGGTGAGCCTCAATGGAAAAGCTGGATATTGTACGAATACCAATATTTCCCCTGGGGATGATTAATGCCCACCTGATTTTAGGCTCAGATAGCAAAATATTGGTGGACTCCGGGGTGCCCGGCTCCGAAGAAAAAATAGGGCGATCTCTGTCGCGGCTGGGGCTCTCCTTTAAAGATATTGATCTGATTGTTGTTACCCATGCTCATGCAGATCACGCTGGCAGTGCCAGCAAACTGCAGCAATTTTGTGCCGCTCCAATCCTTGCCCATCGGGGAGACCTGGCCTATTTTCAGCAGGAAAAGGCGATGACCTATTGTGCTACCGGCTGGTTTGGCCGGTTGCTGCTGAAATCGGGAATGCCGCTGCGCCCCTACGATCAATTTACTCCGGATATTCTGCTTAAAGACCAGGAGGTTTTTGACCTTTCTGAATTTGGAGTAAGCGGTGTTGTTTTTTCAACACCGGGTCATACCCAAGGCTCTATATCTATCACCCTCAGCGACAAGCGCGCACTGGTTGGCGACCTGGTGGCTTCGGGAATCTTCCTCGGTGGCATTATGTTGACCGGCAGGGCGCGCCAGCCTCCTTTTGAGGAAAACCCTGTGGAAGTAGCCAGGCAATTATTAAATTTGCTCGATAAGGGGCAAGAGACCTTTTACCTGGGGCATGGAGGACCTCTGCCTGCACGGGAGGTGAGGCGCTACGCAGAGCGGATATTGGGTGAAGAGAGAGCAGGATAATCCTTTTTCATAAAGCTTACTTTTCCTTCAACTTAATAAAACTGGTTTATGCTCAGATTCCACGTATCCAGGTGGATTTGTCTTTGGGGTTTTACCTAATTTTAGACTTGTTGTATCACCGACAGTGCGCAAAAATTCAGCTCTAATTCTGCTGTAACCAGGGATATATGTTTCTCTTAATTACCTATATTTTTATCGCTCTCGGCTTTTCCTTTTTGTGCTCGATTGCTGAATCGGTCATTCTCAGTGTCACTACGCCCTATGTGAGGCTGCTTGAGCGGGACGGGCATAAGGCGGGGTCTCTGCTACGCAAGCTGAAAGGGGACATTAATGCGCCCCTGGCCGCGATTCTTACCCTGAATACCATTGCCCACACCGCCGGTGCTGCTGGCGCCGGTGCCCAGGCCGCAGCGGTTTTCGGCAATCAGTATCTGGGCATTGCCTCCGCAATCCTCACACTGTTGATTTTGGTTTTTTCCGAAATTATTCCTAAAACCCTGGGAGCGGTTTATTGGCGCCAGCTGGCTCCACTTACCGCTTATGTGCTGCGTGGATTGGTGTGGCTGCTCTACCCCTTTGTGAAGATGTCCGAGTGGTTGACACGGGGCTTATCGCATGGACCCACCCTTACGGGCTTCAGTCGCGATGAATTTGCGATTATGGCGGAGATCGGAGAGGCAGAGGGCCAGTTGGAGGAGCGCGAGTCTAGTATTCTACGCAACCTGTTTTTTACTTTGCGCGACCACTCTGTGCGCGAGGTGATGACGCCGCGCACCGTGGTTTTCTCCCTATCTGAAGACGCCACCTTGGCCGAGGTTTACGAGGAGGCGGAGAAGGGGCGTTTTTCCCGCATCCCCGTCTATGAAAACCGCGATCAGGACTGTGTGGTGGGTTTTGTGCTCAAGCAGGAACTACTGCTCGCCTACGCCAAGGGCGAGGGTGAGCGTAAATTGTCCGAATTTCGCCGCGAAATGCTGATGTTGCCGGAAACGGCCACCATCTATCAGGCGTTCCAGAAAATGCTGCAGCGAAGGGTGCAAATTAGTGCGGTGCTGGATGAGTATGGCAGCCTGGAGGGGGTGGTTACCCTGGAGGATCTTCTCGAGACATTACTCGGCGAGGAGATTGTCGATGAGGCGGATAAAACACCAGATCGCCAGGAGTTGGCCAAACGCCTGTGGCGCTGGCGCTCAAAGAGGCACGGGCTCAAGGTGGATGAGTCGGCTCAGCAGGAGCCGGATACTGAAGAAGCTGGTGATGGGCGGGAAGACCGAAAGAGCCGCGATGAATGAATTCAGCGCTTTATGCCTCGTATTTTTATACTGCCGGCACCCCCGGCGGAATCTTTGACGGTCACCGGCAAGCTGTACAGGTTTTGATTCCGGTGGCTGCTAGGCTTCTGTGCAGATATGTCGCAGTGCATAGCCCGCTGGCAAGGCCTGTACCCAAGCCGCTAGAATACGCCGCTTCGGAACCTGACGGACTGAGAATTTAAAATGGGAAACAGAACGCCTCTGTATGACACACATGTCGCTATGGGCGGCAAAATGGTGGATTTCGGTGGATGGGATATGCCGCTGCACTACGGATCGCAGCTGGATGAGCACAATAAGGTGCGCACCGATGCGGGGATGTTTGATGTCTCCCACATGACCGTGGTCGATGTCGATGGCGCGGGTGCCCGCGACTACCTGCGTTACCTGCTGGCCAACGATGTAGCCAAGCTCGACGGCAATCCCGGTAAGGCACTGTATACCGGCATGCTGAATGAAAAGGGTGGTGTCATTGACGACCTGATCGTCTATCTGCGCGACCCCGGTTACCGAGTAGTAGTGAACTGCGCAACCCGTGAGAAAGATCTGGCCTGGATGAATAAGCAGGCGGAATCTTTTGAGGTGACGCTCACTGAGCGTCCCCAGTTGGCGATGATTGCTATCCAAGGTCCCAATGCCCTCAGCAAAACCAAAGAGGTTTTGGGCATCGATTGGACTGCTGCGATCGATGCGTTGAAAGTGTTCCAGAGCGTAGCCCGCGGTGAATGGTTTGTTGCCCGCACTGGTTACACTGGCGAAGACGGCCTGGAAATTATGCTGCCCGGCGAAGATGCCAGCGGTTTCTGGCGCGCTTTGGACGAGGCCGGCGTTGCACCTTGTGGCCTGGGCGCGCGCGATACCCTGCGCCTCGAGGCGGGTATGAACCTGTACGGCCATGAAATGGACGAGGAGACCTCTCCTCTCATTGCCAATATGGCTTGGACTGTTGCTTGGGCGCCGGAGAGCCGCAACTTTATCGGCCGTGCGGCACTGGAAGAGGAGAAGGCCAAGGGCATCGAACACAAGCTGGTAGGCTTGGTTCTGGAGGAGCGCGGCGTCCTGCGCGGGGGCCAGTATGTGATGGTAGACGGTAGCGACGAGCGCGGTATCATCACCAGCGGAACCTTCTCCCCGACCCTGGGTTACTCCATCGCCCTGGCGCGGGTACCGGCCAATGTCGGTGATACCGCCGAAGTGGAAATCCGCAAGAAGCTGCAGCCGGTCAAGGTGGTTAAGCCTTGCTTTGTGCGCAACGGCAAATCGGTTATTTAAGCGTCGCACCAAAGGTGTAGGCGCCATTAAGACAATATATTTAGATGCTTAATCAAAGGATCACAGCATGAGCGAAATCCGCAACGAATTGAAATATCTCTCCAGCCACGAGTGGGCGCGATTGGAAGAGGACGGCACCGTTACTATCGGCATCAGCGACCATGCCCAGGATGCACTGGGTGACGTGGTCTATGTTGAAACACCCGAAGTAGGCAGCACTCTGGCCGCCGGTGACGAAGCCGGTGTGGTTGAGTCCGTTAAGGCTGCCAGCGATATCTACTCCCCGGTGTCCGGTGAGGTCGTTGAGGTGAATGAAACTCTGGAAGAGTCTCCAGAAACCGTAAACTCCTCTCCTTACGACGATGGCTGGTTCTTCCGCATTAAGCCCAGCGATGTGAGCGAGCTGGACAATATGCTGGATGCCGATGCCTATCGCTCGGAGTCTGAGGACTAACTTATTAGTTGGCCAATAAAAAAGACCACTGGGTTTTCAGTGGTCTTTTTATAAATATCACTAGGGAAATATAATTCTACGTAAATGATATTTAGTCGTTTAGTCAAACGACATCACTCCGCGGACTTCCTCATCATTTATTATTTGATCTAGTTGAGCTTTGTAAGCTAGTAGAATGTTGTTTTGAGGAGACTGGTTGGCCTTTTCTTCAATTACATCCCGCTCCTTAAGATTTTTTGTCAGAAGCTGACCATCTTCTAAATCATATACCAAAACACTAGTATCAGTATCGAAGTTAAAAGCGGATACCCAATTTAGGTTAATACTGAAATACCATTCATTCAGCACTAAATTAATCATTTTTGTAGCATTTTTTTCCTCCATTAGCTGCTTGATGGTTGTCTCCTCAGGGATCTCATCTAAGTCAACTTCTGCAGCATTCCAGCCGGAGGTGTTCAGACCATATACCAGTCTACTTTGTAAAAATTGCGCTAGGTTTTTCTCTTTATCTCCGGGCTCTGTGGCAAGTACTTGCTTTACGTGCCAATCAACAGGGATACCAAAGGACGCGTGGGCTTTGCCAACAAATGTTTTTTTCTTTCCTTCGATTACTCGCTGGCGTTGGTCAATTACTGATATTAGTATTGACTCCTTAGTTTGATACTCAGGGGCTACAGATTGCTCATCCAGGGATACGGGGGAGACGCATGCTGTCACCATAATAGCCAGAGTTAGAAGCGCTATTTTTTTTAGCACGGCAAGTTACCTTCAAATCAAGTTTATTTTTAAATGAGGTGGGTATGCCAATATCAATAGACGTTGGCGTAAAAGCAGAATTCTACCACCAGATAGGTAATTTGTATTAACTAATAATGAGCTGCTTCCAGTAGGAACTGCTTTGATATGATGGCTGCTTAATAGCAAAAATAATAATAGACCGGAGCGTCAATTTAAGGCTGGAGGGTTACCTTCAAACCGATTTGACCTATAAAAGTTTTAACGGCCTCTTCAATTTCTTCTGGGCAGCACATTTCTATAACCTGTTGCAAAAGTAACTCGGTATCTGCCTGACGTACTGCGCGCAAGGTTGCCTTTACCCGCGGTAGATTGGTGGCGTTCATTGAGAGTGCGTCATAGCCCATGGCCACCAACAGTAGGGCACCGCCAGGCTCTCCGGCCAGTTCGCCACAGATGCCGACTCTAGTACCTTCCGCATGCGCGGTACTGACAATCTCCTGCAGTGCCCGTAATACTGCGGGATGCAGAGCGTGGTAAATATTGGCAACGCGACTGTTATTGCGATCCACGGCCAGCAGGTACTGGGTTAGATCGTTGCTGCCCACCGAGATAAAGTCGGCGCGCTCGGCCAGTTCGCGAATCTGGTAGATTGCCGAGGGTACTTCCACCATGACCCCGAGCGGTGGCATCTCAATGTCATAATCTTCCTCTAGGAGTTCCCGGTAGGCCCGCTCGATCAGTTTGCGTGCGGATTCGAGTTCATTGAGTCCGCTGATCATTGGAAGCATGATGCGCAAGTTGTTGAGCCCCTGGCTGGCCTTCATCATGGCGCGCACCTGTGCCAGGAAGATTTCTGGGTGGTCCAGGGTTACGCGGATGCCGCGCCAGCCCAGGAAGGGGTTGGTCTCCTCAATGGGAAAGTAGGCCAGTGCCTTGTCGCCACCCACATCAAGGGTACGCATGGTGACTGGCAGGGGGGCGAAGGCCTCCAGTTGTTCCCGGTAAATTTCGCGCTGCTCCTCTTCGGAGGGAAAACGGTCGCGCAAGAGAAAGGGGACTTCGGTGCGGAAAAGGCCGACGCCTTCGGCACCGCGCTCGAGAGAGCGAGTGACATCGGCCATCAGTCCGGTATTGACCAGCAGGCGCACCCGGTGTCCATCGGCGGTCTCAGCAGGTAGCTCGGCCAGGTGGTCCAGGCTGTGGGCGAGCTGCTCCTCCTCTGCGACTATCTCATCGTAGCGGCGCTTAAGTTCTGTACCGGGGTGGATATGCAGGTCACCTCGATAGCCGTCCACCACCATATCGACGCCGTCGATAGTCTCATAGGGGAGGTCCTGTACCCCCATGATCGCCGGCAGTCCCATGGCGCGGGCGATGATGGCCATATGGCTATTGGAAGAGCCCTTTACAGAAACCGCCCCGATCAGTTTCTCCCGCGGCACTTCGGCCAATACTGCGGCGGTGAGCTCTTCTCCTACCAAAATGGTGTTATCCGGATAGTCACGCTCACTCTGTTGTTGTTGGTGCAGGTGGGTGAGAACGCGTGCACCCAGATCACGCACATCGGCGGCGCGGTCGCGGAAATAGGAGTCGGACATGGCTTCAAAGCGGCGCACATGTTCGAGCATGACTTCTGCCCAGGCCCTAGGGGCGCTCAGTTGCTGTTGGATACGGTCGCAAACCTCTACGGCGAGAGAATTGTCGTCGAGCATGCTGATATAGGCATCGAAGAGTGCGCGCTCTTCGCGGTTGAGCTCGTCCTTGAGACGTTCACCCACCTCGCGAATTTCTTCCCTGGCGGAAGTGAGCGCCTGCCGGAAAAGGACAAGTTCCTCTTCGATATCCAGGCACAGGGAGTAGGGCACAGTAGCCAGATTAGCCTGAGGGGTCACGATATGGGCGCGCCCGATTGCAACGCCGGGGGATGCGGCAATACCGGAAAAATGGGTTTCCTGACGCTGTCGGCGGATGGTGGCCAACGTGCCAGTGGCCTCAGCATGGGCAATGACTCCGGCAAGTTGAGCCGAGAGGGTAACCAAAAATGCCTCTTCGCCCTCATCAAAGCGGCGCTGCTCTTCCTGCTGGACCACCAGGACACCGAGTACTGAGCGGTGGTGAATAATCGGTGTACCGAGAAATGCGCTAAAGCGCTCTTCGCCGGTGGATGGGAAGTATTGATAGGCGGGGTGGGCTTCGGCCTTTTCCAGGTTGATGGGTTCTTCGCGAGTAACGACGTTGCCTACCAGACCCTCTCCCGGCGCCAGGGATACTTGGCCCACGGCGCTGGGCAGTAGGCCGTCGGTAGCCATCAGCACGTAATTGCCGGTTTCCTTATCGCGCAGGTATACGGAGCAGACGCGAGTGTTCATCACTTCGCGTACGCGCCGCACAATGATTTCAAGCACCGCGGGCAGATCCCTGGCGGAGTTAACTTCCTGAACGATACTGCGCAAAGATCCGAGCAATGGCCTTTCCTCGCCAGTCAACGGAGAATATTACTGGCTCAGGGCAGCCTGAAGCCGGGTGGTACCGGAGCGCAGCGGGCGCTGCGGGGTTATTCGCCCCGCTCGCGTAGCCAGCGTCTCTCCAGCTGAATTTGCTGTGGGGCCAGTTCGGCCAATGCGCGCCGGTAAACCTCGCGCTTAAAAGTCACCACCTTAGTGAGTGGGTGCCAATAGCTAACCCATCGCCAGTGGTCAAACTCAGGCTTATAGCCATTATCGAAGCTGATACACGACTCTTCGGTCTCTAGTTTTAGTAAAAACCACTTTTGTTTCTGACCGATGCACAGGGGCTCTGAACGTCGACGAATCAGGCGCTGTGGCAGGCGATAGCGCAGCCAGCCACGGGTACAGGCAATAAGACTGACCTGATCGCGTGTAAGTCCGATTTCTTCGTATAGTTCCCTATATAGTGCCTGTTCAGGAGTTTCGCCCGGATTAATGCCGCCCTGGGGAAATTGCCAGGCGTCCTTGCCACCTACCCGCCTAGCCCACAGTGCCTGACCGCGGGCATTCAGCACAATGATACCGACATTGGGGCGGAAACCCTCTGCGTCTATATTGCTGCTGTTGTCGCCACCCTGTCCCCGGTTGCGATTGCTGCCGCTGGGGGTGTCGGTGCGATTTGACTGCTTGGCAGGCCTACGGCGGTTTCTTCGCCCGGCAGGTGCCGGTTTGCCGTCGCCCAAAATACCGTCCTCAATACTGTTGTGTGCTGCCGTGCGCTGCACTTACTTGTCCCGCATTGTTCCACAGAGGTGGGTTTACAGCAATTCAGTGACGCAGTCCGTGTGATGTGGGCAAGTGCACGGTAAAATCGACCGCCACTGTAGTAGTGGCTGCTTTACTCTGGCGGTGAAATAGCCTTTGCGAATCTATAGTTTATGGGGGAGTTTGCGATGCAATTGGCGATTTTTGATCTCGATAACACGCTTATTGGTGGCGACAGTGATCACGCCTGGGGTGAATTCCTGGTGGAGCGCGAGCACGTAGACAGCGAGCACTATCGCTTGAGCAACGATCGCTTTTATCAGGACTACCAGCGTGGTGAGTTGGATATTTTTGCCTATCTGGAATTCGCCCTGGAGCCACTGTCGCAAATCTCCCGCGGTCAGCTCGAGAACCTGCAAAATGAGTTTATGCAGGAAGTGATCAGCGAGTTGTGGCTGCCGGCGGCACACGAACTTATTGGGGAACATCGCCGCAAGGGTCATCATATTATGATTATTACCGCCACCAACCGCTTTGTGGTGGAGCCGATCGCTGCGCGCCTTGGGGTGGATACCTTGCTGGCGACGGAGCCTGAGGAACACGAGGGCCTCTTTACCGGTCGCGTTGTAGGAGAGCCCTGCTACCAAGCCGGAAAGGTGTTGCGCCTGCGACAATGGCTGGCGCAAAACCCAGAGTTCGCGGGTAGAGAGAAATGGTTTTACAGCGACTCCATCAACGATTTGCCACTGCTCACTGAGGTTGAACACCCGGTGGCGGTCGACCCCGATGCCCGCTTGCGCGCAGAGGCCGAGGCGCGAGGTTGGCCGATTATCAGCTTGCGAGATCAGGGCTGAATGGTGTTTTTGGCCACAGGAAAACTACGGCCTTGGAAAAGATAAAACGAGGAATTGAGTGAAAGGATATTGCCTCCGGTCTATGACCACAGCCCTGTTGCTGGGTGTATTGGTTTTCATATATGGCTGTGAACAGAGAGCCTCCCAACCGCTCGAGGAAAGACAGCGGGCCCCGGCGACTCAACAGGTAGATAAAAAGGCGGCCTCGGACCTCTCCCTGGCAATTTGGCAGGCGGGGCAGGCCCAGGTATTACATGCTCATGCTTCAGTGGAAACTCTGCAACGGGCGGTGGAAGCTTTGCTGGCACAGCCCGATGAGGAGCAATTGGAGGAAGCCAGACTCGCCTGGTTGGATGCGCACCGCGAGTTTGCTGCAACTCTGCCCTATATTCAGCTGGCTTTTTCTCCCTCGGACCTGCGCAGTCAGGGGCGCAAGCTATTGTTGGCACTGGATAGCTGGCCTGCCCAGCCCGGTTACCTGGATACAGTTCCTGGTTACTCCGATAGCGGCATCGTCAACGACACCGCAATCGAGCTGACTTTGGCAAATTTGCGCAAGCAGCACCGCCTCACAGCACACGAGGAAGCGAGCACGGGTTTTCATGCGCTCGAAGTGATGCTGTGGGGGCCTACCAGTGAGCGAATGGCGGAGGACTTTGTCGCGGTCAGCGAGGGGGAGAAGCCTGAAGCCCTGGCGGCCAATCGTCGCCGCGAGTTGACCAGCCTGATTGCCAGGGGGATTGAAGAGGATATGGCCGGGCTGGCGCGCCGATGGCCCACCTCGGTAAACAACTTATCCCGCGAGTACCTGGCGCTGGGACCGGTGGCGCGACTTCAGCAGATTCGTTCGGCGCATACCCAGGTTATCGATGAGCAGCTTTTGCGCCGTCTCCCCGAGGGCTCCGAGAGCGATGTGGAAAGTGGCCGTGCGGCGGATTCCAAACAGGCCCTGTTAGCGATTATGGCAACCCTGCAGTCCAACTGGATTCCCACTGGTGGTGGCGGCTTGGCGGAAGTGCTACTCGACCGTCACCAGGTCAATGCTCTGGAGGAGACCTTTTCAGACTTTGAAGCCCTGCTGCTAAAGATGGAAGACCCTTTCGAGCTGGCGGAACTAGGACAGTTAGCCAAGGCGCGCAAATTACTGGAGCGAATGGCGGGTTTAATGGCTGGTACCACAGAGGTGCCGGTATCGGAAAAGGATGTGATGCCGGTTTCAATGCCGGCAACCGAGGACTGAGTGAAATGTAAAACCCCGGCAAATGCCGGGGTTTTTCGATAGATTTGATATCTGCAGTTTTACCAGCGACGTACGGGACCCGTGTCTACATGTACGAAGTTACTCTTCGGGTAGTAGCCGACACCGCCCGCCTTCAGATCCAGTGCTGCCTGCCTCAGTTTTGACAGGGGGACACCGGGCATACGGATATCCATGGCCATACCGCGGGTATGGTAACTACGCTTGGCAACACCTCTGCCCGCAGCGCGTAACTTCGCGTTGGTCTTAGGCGACCGGTACCCTGAGATAATCTCGATGGTACCGTTGTAATTGAACTTTTCCTTCAGCTTATACACGATATCTAACAGCTTCGGGTCCATACGGGTCACTTCGTTGGCGCGGTGGTCCCGCAACAGCTTGTTGAACTGTTTTAAGCCGCCACCGCTATAGTTCCCGTTGCTCCAGTAGGCGGCCTCCAGCTTCTCCCCTGTGTGCAGATTACGCATTCTCAGGGTGCGGGAGCTACCTACTTTAGCGAAAGTCGGTCCGGCGCTGACGGCCGCCGCAGTTGCGCAGGTCACTGCCAGGAATCGACGTCTGGATGGATTCTTCATAATTCCGCCTCGTCGTTAAGTCTCTTCGGTGTGCCCTTGAGTGGGCGCATCCGGTCACGGCGGAAAATGTACAAAAAATAACCATTTGTTACAAATTGTGGCTTGCTAATTAGGAAATATTTGAAAACTTCGGTTGGTAAATTTTTTCCTCAGTGCTAGCTCTTTTGAAGCTTCTGTAGCGGTTATTGGGTAATAGGTACTCAATCAAGAGACAGCGTTGTCATTCATTAGAAAAACTTAAAAAATCATTTTTTTTGCGACTAAACAGTTTTTTCGCTTTGTCTGGAGTACTTCTCGGGGGGCATCTTGGGGGAGAGGCTATTTATCCTTGTGATAGATATCCCGGCGGAATTGGGGGCGTCCTTCGGCGTCTATCCAGGCTGTCATATATACGATAAAGAGTTTGGGGGCCGGTTTGATAGAAACCTTCAGGGATTCGGCACCGGTCGCCGCCTCGGCGATGCGGGTTCTGTCCCACCCCTGGGCTTGAAGCAGGCTGTAGGCCAACTCCTCGGGTTGTTGTAGGCGCACACACCCGTGGCTTAAGGCCCTGTTGTGCTCGGTGAAAAGGCTCTGAGCCTGGGTATCGTGCAGAAAAATGGATTGCTTGTTGGGGATAACGAACTTCACTTTGCCCAGCGTGTTATCCGGCCCACTGGCTTGGCGCAGGGTTGCGTGGCCACCGGCGGCCCGGTCAAGGCTCTCTTCGGTGATAGGAGAGGTTTTGCCACCGCGATACTGGATGATGCGATAACCGCGCCGATGCATGGCTGCGGGGTTGTGTCGGGCCTTCGGAAGCAATTCTGTAATCAGGATGCTGCGCGGTACTGTCCAAGTGGGGTTGAACACCACACTGGTGATGTGGGTGTGTAAATTGGGTGTGCGGCTGCTGTTTTTACCCACCACGGTTTTCATATCCAGTTTGACGCGCCCGTTTTCCACCAATTGCAGGCGATAATCGGGAACATTCACCAGTACATAACGCCCTTCCTCCAGGGCGGGGAGTTTGTCCCAACGCAGTGCGTTCTTCGCCATTTGCTCGGCTCTTTCGATGGGGGAAACCGATAGGGCTGTGAGGGTTTCCCCTTCGGCAATACCGCTCGGCACAAGGCCGTGACGGCGCTGGAAACGCTCAAGCGCCGACTGCAGTGCGCTATCGAAGCGCATAGGATCTTTTTGCGGTGCGGATACCGGGCCGGGTTGGCCGAGATAATCCCCGTAGAGTTCAAGCAGTTTGCGAAGCTGCAGCACCCGTTCGTTCCTATCTCCAGCTTGCAGCGGCCCTCCTTGGGGAATCGGGCGCCAATATTTCGCCAGAGTTCGATAGTGGAGCGCCTCGCTACGCAGCTGGTCTCCCATAAGGGCAATGTCCAGGGCTGCAGTTCCCTTAGGGGGATGCCCACTGTTTATCGAGGCGGCAGAGGCGATGGCCACTGTCAGCAGGATGATTAGCCCCAGGTGACGGGGGTACCAGGCCATTGTCATTTTCCGGTGGAGTGATTACTTTCAGCCACGATTTGCTCCTTTAGCGGCCGTGTCGCGGTTGTAGATGTCCGGGCGAAACTGTAGTTGTCCTTCCTCATCCACCCAGGCTGTCCAGTAGGCGATATATACCGGCAGGGGGTTTTTCAGCTCTACACCATGGGTGCGATCGCTCATCAATGCGCGCTCGATACGCTCACTGTTCCAGTGGTTTTGCTGAGCGAGCATCATACGGGCGAATTTCATCGGTTTTTCAAGGCGTATGCAGCCGTGACTGAAGGCACGCTGGGATTTATTGAACAGGTGTTTGCTGTTGGTGTCGTGTAGGAATATGGCGTGGCGATTGGGGATCACAAACTTGACCCGTCCCAAGGCATTTCCCGCCCCACCTTTTTGCTGCAGGGTAACTTGACCTCGGCGCACTGCGGCGACATTGCCGTGGGTGAAGGGAACTGCCCGGCCGCGATGGTTGATTAAGCGGTAACCCTTGGCGCTCAGTGCCGAGCTGCCCTTGGGGAGTAGCTCGCGCAATGCGATATTGGGGGGAACCCGCCACACCGGGTTGAACTCCAGGCGTGTCATGCGTGTGGCTATCTGAGGAGTCTTGTGCTTAGGCTTGCCAACCACCACTTTCATGCGGAATTGTTCGTGTTCGTCGTCAATTAGCCGCAGGCTGAATTCGGGTACATTGACGACGATATAGCGCGGCCCCAGATCCTTGGGAAGCCTCTCCCAGCGCGCAATATTGGCGGAGAGAATACGGACTAGCTTGTCTGGACTGGTATTGAGTCGGCTGCGTGTGCGCTCATCCACCAATGCGTCGCCTTTCAGACCGTGGCGGCGCTGAAAGCGGCGCACAGCTTCTTGCAGAGGCTTGTCGTAGACATCACCGTTGAGTGTTTCCTTGGTGCCCTTACCGGGAAAATCGTCGGGACGGAAATCTCCATAGAGCATCAGCAAGCTGCGCAACTGGGCGACTCGCGGACCTCGGCTCCCCGGAGTTATCGGCTGACCTGCATCCAGCGGTCGCCATTGGTCACCTTGTGCCAGCGTCCGGTAGCGTGCCAGTTCTTCGCTGAGCAGAGTGAACTGTCGGCCATAGGGGGAAAAGGGGTCCCTGCCGGGCACCGTTAGGTCCAGTTCGGTTCCTGTGTTTGCCGAAGTTGGGGGGCTATCGACACCCAGTGCAATGACCAGCATCAAAGCGATGGTGCCACCGTGGATTGATTTATTCAGCGAGAAGGAATTATTGCCAGCACCCATAGGTCACCCCAGTAAGCGAAGTCGGATCAAAGTGATTGATCACCCTGCTCACATTGGTAACTTGTGACTGGCGGGCCCTTAATAATTTAGGGAAATGGTCTGGGCCATTTGCCGAGGGAAAAAGACTACAGAGGGTTGTTCTTGGAGACTAAGGGCGGCCGAGCGGGCCGCCCCGGAGGAATCAAAATTGATTGTCGCTTAACCCATCCTTGCCGTAGATATCTGGGCGGAAATTCAAGCGGCCCTGTCCATCCACCCAGGCGGTCCAGTAAGTGATATAAACCCTGACCAGGCGGAGCAAGTCGACCTCAGTAGTCTTGTCCCCAGCTGTGAGCTGGTCGATGCGCCATTGGTCCCAGTCCCCTTGAGGACGCAGGAGGGCTTCGGCTAGATGGCGGGGTTTTTCCAGGCGGATACAGCCGTGGCTGTAATCCCGGTCGGTTAGAGAGAAAAGGGTGCGGGCACGAGTGTCATGCAGGTAGACATCATACTTATTGGGAACCTCGAATTTCACCCGTCCCAGAATGTTTTCCTCACCGCCCATCTGGCGCATTAAGAAGGACCCCGCCCCGGCGGCTGACAGATTACTGGGAGTGAGAGGTAGGTATTCTCCACTCCCGCTGACTACCCGGTAACCCATTTTCTCCATGCCTGAGGGGTTCTTGCGTGCCTTGGGCAAGAGTTCATTCACCAGGATGCTGCGTGGCACTGTCCAGGTGGGGTTGAAAATCACCTTACTGACGCGGGTGGAAAGCTCAGGCGTGGCGTGCTTTTTCTTACCAACTACGACATTCATAGCCAGTTTCACCCGATTGTTCTCCACATACTGAAGGCGGTAGGCGGGAATGTTGACCTGGATAAAGCGGTCTCCGAGGTCGGCTGGCAGTTCTTCCCTGCGCTGGATATTCATCTCGACAATTTTTGCCCGTGCTGTAGGGGAGAGATTGAGGCGCTTGCGGGTGCCGCGGCCCACGATGCCATCTGGCTTGAGGCCGTGACGCTTTTGAAAGCGCACCACCGCTTCATGCAAGCCCCGATCAAAGCGATTGGGATCACCGCCGCCATAGCTATAGCGGCTCTGGTAGTCTCCATAAAGGGTGAGTAGTTCTCTCAAACGCGACACATGGGGGTGACGGGCACCCACGGTCATAACAGGGCCGGGAGGTATCGGACGCCAGCGGCCACTATTGGAGATTGTGCGTAGGCGCTCCAATTCGTTTCTCAGGGCGTAGACATCGCTGCCGTAAGGGGTATTTTCCTCTAAGTAAGGCCCCTCGCTATTTTCTGAGCGGGTTACTGTGGTCCTCTCCTGGGGATTACTATTACGGCTCTGGTTGTAGTAAACCCTGCTGCCACCCCTGCTTGCTGCTGAGTTCCCATTGTTGTCACTGGAAGAGTTATAGCGAGTACGTTGGCTGCGGGTGCCAGTGGATCTAGAAAGATTGCGCTCGTTATCGGTATTGTAATCGCGGGAATAGTAACGGTTGCGCGCTTTACCGCCGACCATACGCGCCCGATCATAGCCACGGAAATACTTGCGACCACTCGGTTCACTGGATGTTTGCTGCGGGGCATCGCCGTAGGCCACATTGCTATAGGCCACCATGCGGAACCCCTGGTGTTCGCGCAGTACCGGTGTAATCCCCCGGCGCGGACGACTTTTGGGATTGATCCGGTCGAGCTGGGTATCCTGTGCGTAGGAAACAAAGGCGTCAGTCAGCAAAATGTCCAGCACGGCGGCCATCTGCAGGCGCTGGGGAGTGTCCCGCAAGGTGCGGTCGAAATAGCCCAGGTGGTAGCGGTAATCCACCATACTGCTCGGGTTGCCGGAGCTGGCGGCGGTCAGCTGCTTGAGCAGGTCAGTGGCGCTGTCACTCAGGTTGTAGTTATCAAACCACAGCAGGCGGTAGTTAGTGCGCTGGTAGATCCTGCGCACCGCCGCCGGGTTGAAGATGGGATCCTGGGCCGGCCATGCTTCTGGGCTCTCTTCCAACCACTGCATTAGATGTGGTCGTACCGCACTCTCCGGTAATACCGGCACCGTTTTCTGGTTGGCCGAGAAGGCGTAATAGAGGATAGAGACGCAGAGACTGCCTAGCATCAGCAAGGGCAGTAAAGATTTGTGTTTGCGCTGCTCTGGGTTGAAATAAGACATGGTACCTCAGCGATACTGCAGGGGCCCGGTGTTGTCTTGTGGATAATGCCGGGCGCCAGATCGTTCATACCTTCCGAACCTGTGGCGAGCCCATCCAGAGACTGTTAGGTGTCTAGCGATGACTCGCACTTGTCATGCGTCCCGCGCGACTTCCTCTTATTTAAGACCGCAATTGGCGTCACACTTGCGCGAAACTCAACCAATCCCAGCCTGTGAAACTAAGTATGGCAATAAATACGGAATTTGCTTGGCGTTTCTTTCTTCTGAGGATAAGTGATCCGGCAGCCTGCGTAGAAAGGCTGAAAAACTCCATCCGTACCGCGAAAAGTTTTTGCTATAGGTAGAAATTTTTCCGACAGTGACCTGCGGCTTGGGCGATTAGATACGGCCAATTATTTTAACAGTCCTTGAAAACCCTACTGACTTCAGGGACTTGGCGAGAGTGTCAGGGGATGGAAAAGTAGCGAAGGGGGCCGCACAGATTACCCTGGGTAAAGCTCTGTTCCCATAAATGGGACTGACCGTTCCGATGTACGGCGATCAGGGTGCTGGCGCGAGTGCCATAGCCACGTTCGAAGGCGCTTGAGTCTACATTGGTTGGCAGCTGATTCTCTCTTTGGGTTATCTGCACAAATATTGGCGACAGTGCGCGTTCCATCAGTAGGCTCATGCCGGTTCTGGGCAGCTCCGCATCTACAGCGGGGGCCCTGTCCTGCAGAAGGCTGAGGGCTGGCTCTATAAAGTTCTCCCGGTTAATAGTGCCCTCAATGTGCCGCGTAATCTGCGCAAGCCCCGCCTTGCCCTTTTCCACTTTGGGCCAAGGGGCGTCGGGTGCGCCGTTAGAGATACCGTGTACTCCCGCAGAGAAGGCAAAAGGACTGTGCCTATTGCCGGCGCAATAGAGAGGTTGCTCTTCATCTAGGGCGAATAGCAGCGCGTTAAAGCCCCGATAGCGCTGCCCTTCAAGTTGTCGTGCGAACTGCTCCGGTGAAGCGCTGCCGGTCAGAAATTTGTATGGGATTTCCCCGCGTGACAGGGCATTTTCGGGCTCCGCCCTGCCAGGCTCACGGATGTTGGTAACTGCCGCCACCCGCCCTGCAGCAATACCCGCCCAGGTACCCCCAGCCTGCAGATCTCGCCCCGCGACTATTTGCCTGCCTTGTTCGCCCTCTTGGCCTCTTCTCCAAGGCTCGGCGGGGGCACTCGCTCTGGCGTAAAATTCATCTCGATTGGCGATAAGCAGGAGCGGATAGTCTGGATGGCAGTGGTAGGCAAATAGCAGTAGACACATAGTATTTTCCCGGCATAAGGCTTTTGGCGCGCCTCTTTCGCTGGGGGGCGCTTTGCGACCATAATAGGCGTTTCGCCAACAATCTCGATTCCCCCATGCTGACTTATCCAGAAATCAATCCGGTGGCCATAGCTATTGGTCCCTTAAAAGTACATTGGTACGGGCTGATGTACCTGTTCGGCTTTATTGCTGCTTGGTGGCTGGCATTGCGACGCAGCACCCGACCCTGGTCTCCGGTCATCAAATCGGAAGTGGAGGACCTGATCCTCTACTGTGCTATCGGCGTGGTGGTCGGTGGACGCCTTGGCTACATGTTCTTCTACAACCTGCCGCAGCTGATGGAGAATCCGCTCTCCCTGTTCAAAGTCTGGGAAGGAGGCATGAGTTTCCACGGTGGTCTGGTGGGTGTCATGTTGGCCACGGTCCTCTATGCCCGGAAAATCGGCACAACTTTCCCAGCACTGATTGATTTTGTCGCCCCGCTGGTACCAATTGGGTTGGGACTGGGCCGCTTGGGTAACTTTATCGGTCAGGAACTCTGGGGTCGCCCTACGGAGGGCCCCTGGGGCATGGTGTTTCCCAAAGACCCGGAATTGCTGGCCAGGCATCCATCGCAGCTGTATCAGGCTTTCTTGGAGGGGCTGGTGCTTTTCGCGGTGCTCTGGTGGTTTTCCAGTAAACCTCGCCCGCGCCTGGCCGTAGGCGGCATGTTTGTCTTGCTCTACGGTATTTTCCGTTTCCTGGTGGAGTTTGTCAGGGAGCCAGACGGCCATATCGGCTTCGACTTATTCGGCTGGATGACACGCGGGCAACTTTTGAGTCTGCCAATGATTATTGCCGGTATCACTCTGTTGGTGTGGAGCTATCGCACACAACCGCTGCCAGAGGGGCGCGGTAAGGGTGGAAACAAAGAAAACCGTTCTCAGGTAAATGGCGGAGCCTAGATAGAAATGAAGCAGTACCTCGATCTAATGCGCCATGTGCGCGAAAACGGCACAGTAAAAGGAGACCGTACCGGCACCGGCACTCTCAGTGTGTTTGGCTACCAGATGCGCTTTAACCTGGAAGAGGGATTCCCTTTAATTACCACAAAGAAGTGCCACCTGCGCTCAATCGTTCACGAACTACTTTGGTTTTTACAAGGGGACACCAACATTCGCTACCTGCAGGAAAACAAGGTGCGAATCTGGGATGAATGGGCGACTGAAGAGGGGGATTTGGGCCCTGTTTATGGTCACCAGTGGCGCTCCTGGCCAACGCCGGATGGGCGTAAGATTGACCAGGTGGAGCAGTTGGTGCACCAGTTGAAAACCCGTCCCGATTCTCGTCGCCTGATGATCAGCGCCTGGAATCCGGCAGACCTCCCTGATGAGGGTATATCCCCAGCGGAAAACGCCCGCGAGGGGCGCATGGCGCTTGCTCCCTGCCATGCCCTGTTCCAGTTTTATGTGGCGGATGGCAAGTTGTCCTGCCAGTTGTACCAGCGCAGTGCCGATATCTTCCTTGGTGTGCCGTTCAACATTGCCTCCTACAGCTTGCTGACCCTGATGCTGGCGCAGGTGTGTGACCTCCAGCCAGGTGAATTTATCCACACCTTTGGCGATGCCCACCTCTACTCCAACCATCTAGAGCAGGTAGATCTACAGTTGCAACGGGAGCCACACCCCCTGCCAAAGATGCGCCTTAACCCGGGCGTCAAAGACCTGTTTGCCTTCAGTTTCGAGGATTTTGAACTGCAGGATTACCAGGCACACCCGCATATTCCCGCCCCAGTCGCGATTTAATCAGGAGAGAAGCTGTGGATACACCAATTGCCCTGATCGCAGCTGTGGCACGCAATGGCGCTATCGGTAGAGACAACGAGCTGCCCTGGCGCCTCTCCGGCGATCTGCAATTCTTCAAACGCACGACTATGGGCAAGCCCGTGGTGATGGGGCGCAAGACTTTTGAGTCTATAGGCCGCCCACTGCCCGGGCGTGCCAATATCGTGATTACCCGCAACCCCGATTGGCAGTCCGAGGGTGTTGAGGTAGTAAGCACCCTGGAAGCCGCACTGGAGCTTGCCGATAAACACGCTCTGGAGGCAGGTGCCAGCGAGCTGATGGTGATTGGCGGTGCGCAAATTTATTGCCTCGCTATGCCCCATGCGGCACGGCTCTACGTCACCGAAGTGGATGTTGAAGTGGCGGGAGATGCGTTTTTCCCCGAAGTTGATGACTCCTGGGTCGAAGTTGCACGAGAGTGTTACCCTGCCTCCGACAAGAATGAGTACAACTACGCATTAGTTCGGTACGACAGATTCAAATAAAAACAATTTGATTAAAAGTTGATCAATCTGTTAAATTCTGCGACAGCTTACACAGGGAACAGCGCCGCTAATGTGTGCAAGTGACCCGGTTTTGTTACCTGGTTGTTACCTTGCTACCCACGCGGGCCGATGCTGACAATCGGCATTTGAATAATCAAATCGGCTGTTTACAATGTGCGGCTCTTAGCTGTCTTCTAACCAATGTTTTTAAAACAAAAGGACACCGCGTTGTGGCAGCTATCTCATCGCGACCATGTTGTGAAATATTGAACCCACTGGGGGGTCTAATGAAAACCAAGCGATTCATGGCTGTGGCGCTGACCACTGCGCTGTCTGCCGGCGCGCTCTACGGCAGCGTAGCCACTGCGGATACTCTCGATAACGTACTCGCCGTCGGCCAGCAGAAAACCACTGCGGCCCAGGCATCGCAAAAACGCATCGACAAGATTGCCGAAGAAACCAGCAGCCTTCTGCAGGACTTCAAGGTAGTCAACAAGGAAATCGATGGTCTGCGTGTGTACAACCGTCAGCTGGAAAAGCAGCTGGCCAATCAGCTCGAAGTGATCAATGAGCTGGATGAGTCCATTGCCAACGTTACCGTAATCGAACGTCAGATCCAGCCGCTGATCCTGCGCATGCTGGATGGCCTGGAACAGTTCATTGAACTGGACGCTCCGTTCAAGCTGGACGAGCGCAAGGGCAACCTGGAAAACGTAAAGAACAATATGGACCGTTCCGATATCACTGTTGCGGAGAAATTCCGTCAGGTGTTGGAGCTGTACAACTTCGAAGCAGAATACGCGCGTAAGATCGACACTTACGGTGACACTCTGGACATAAATGGCCAGGAGCGCCAGGTAAACGTGCTGCAGATCGGTCGTATCGCGCTGCTGGCTCAAACTACCGACTCCGCGATCTCCCTCGCCTACGACAAAGGCCAGAGAAACTGGGTTGAGATCGATGCAGGCGAATACCGCCGCGCCCTCATGAATGGCCTCAAGATCGCCAAGAAACAGGCCACTATCGATATCATGACTATGCCAATCGCGGCTCCGGAGGCAGCGCAATGAAATCCTCTATCGCCAAACGCGTACTAGTTGCAGCAGCGGCTGGCCTGATCAGCTTCTCTGCTGTTGCCCAGGAAAAAGCAGCTTCTCTCGACGACCTGCTGAAAATGGTTCAACAATCCAAGGTTGCTGAATCCAAAGAACACAAGCAGCGCGAAGCTGAGTTCCGCCGTCAGAAGGCCAACCAGCAGGCTCTGCTGAAAAAAGCCAAAGACACCCGCACCGCTGAAGAAAAACGTTCTTCTGAACTGGAAAAGAAATACCAGGAGCAGGAAGTGGCTGTAGACCAGAAGCGTCAACAGCTGGATGAGCGTATGGGTTCCCTGAAAGAGCTGTTTGGTCACATGTCCTCTACTGCGGCGGACCTGCGCTCAAATATCGGTTCTTCGCTGGTTTCCGCACAGTATCCGGGTCGTACCGAATTTATCGATGGCCTGCTGGCCAAGATGAATACTGCTACCAAGCTGCCGACCATCGAGGAAATCGAGCGTCTGTGGTTTGAAGTTCAGCGTGAAACTATTGAATCTGGCAAAGTTGTTAAGTTCAACGCGACTGTGATCAAGCCCAATGGTGAGCAGGCTCAACAGGAAGTTGTCCGTGTTGGTAACTTCAACTTGGTTTCCAACGGCAAATATCTGGAAATGAACGACGCCTACAAAATGGCAGAACTGATCCGCCAGCCGGATGCTAGCTTCCAGAAGATGGCGGAAGATCTGCAGGCTTCCACTGCAGGTTTCAGCGCTTTCGGTATTGACCCGACTGGCCCTACTGGTGGCTCTTACCTGAAAGCCATGATCAACAGCCCTGACATCGTTGAGCGCTGGCACCAAGGCGACATCGTTGGTTACATCATCACTGCGGTCGGCGTGGTTGCCATGCTACTGGCCATCTTCCGCCTGATCGTGTTGACTGCTGTTAGCGCCAAAGTGAATGCACAGCTGCGCTCCTCTACCCCGAACACCAACAATCCACTGGGCCGCGTACTGGCTGTTGCGGAAGAGAACAAAGGTGTCGACGGTGAGACTCTGGAGCTGAAGATGGAAGAAGCGGTACTGAAAGAGCGTCCCGCCATCGAATCCGGCCTCAACCTGCTGAAGATTATCGCTATGGTTGCTCCGCTGCTGGGTCTGCTGGGTACTGTTACCGGTATGATCGTAACCTTCCAGGCGATCACTATTTTCGGTGCTGGTGACCCCAGAGCTATGGCTGGCGGTATTTCCTCCGCCCTGATCACCACTGTTCTCGGTCTGTGTGTGGCTATCCCCACTGTACTGATGCACACCATTGTTAATGCTCGTGCCAAGCGCGTCCTGCACATTCTGGAAGAGCAGAGTGCTGGTATCGTGGCGGAAAACGCCGAGCGTAAATAAGAGGAGGCGGCAACATGCACGCATTAATCGACGCATGGGCCGCCGTCAACGCCTTTATGGCGTCGGGCGGGCCAGTACTGTTCCTGATCGCCGGCCTGACCTTCTTTATGTGGACGCTGATTTTTGAACGTGTTTTCTACTTTAACAAAGCGCTAAAGAGTGACGTTCAAGGTGCGGTAGACCAATGGGAAGAGCGCAGCGAGCGCAAATCCTGGGCCTCCCACCAGATCCGCTACGCGATGATCTCCCGGGTTTCCGAGAAGATTCAGGACAATATGGACATGATCCAGGCCTGTGTAGCCTTAGCCCCCCTGTTCGGGCTGCTGGGTACGGTCTGGGGCATGATCAACGTGTTCGATGTTCTCGCAATTACCGGTGGCGGTGACGCCAAGCAGATGGCCAGTGGTGTATCCATGGCAACTATCCCGACAATGGCGGGCATGGTTGCGGCCCTCTCTGGTGTATTTGCCAACACCTACCTCGCCCGTAAGGCCGAGCGTGAGACCCAGCTGTTGGAAGATCATCTGACCATGGATCACTAAGCACACATAAGCGAATAGGCCAACTTATTTGCTGTGAAGGTTTAGCCAAGCCAGAAATTTTCGTCGGGGGAGCTCCCAGAGCCCCTCGCCGAGAAAGTTCGCTAAGAGAGTTGCTATGAGCAAAAGACAAAATACGGCAGAAGAAGAAGCCGGCGCTATCGACCTCACGCCCATGCTGGACGTGGTGTTCATCATGCTGATCTTCTTTATCGTCACTGCGACCTTTATCAAGGAACCGGGTGCTGATGTTGTTAAGCCGGAAGCGACAACCGCAGAACTCAAAGCCACCTCTATTCTGGTAGCGATCAACGACAGTAATGAGATCTGGATTGCCAAAGAGAAGGTTGATGAGCGTCAGGTGAAGATTGTCCTGGAGCGCCTCTACTCGGAAAACCCGAAAGGGTGGTTGGTGATTCAGCCCGATAAGGAGGCGAGTATTGAGAAAATCGCCCTGATTGCGGAAGCAGCCAGGAAGATCGGTATCAAGAAAGTTTCGGTCGCGACAGAAAAGAGTTAACAGCTATGAATCCGGTAAGACTTCTTGGGGCAGGTACGTTGGCGGTAGCCACAACCTTTGGCCTCATCTTCACCATGCATCAGCTGATTCAGGCAAATATGAAAGCTCCAGAGGATAAGGAGCAGTTCAAAGTTGCCGATGTGGTGATGCCTGAGCAGAAGATTGAAACACAGTACGATACGACCAAGCCGGTGAAGCCGGAGGATCCTGAAACTCCGCCACCTGAAATGCCTGAACCAGAGTTCGAAGAGCCGGACATCGATGGCGGTATAAGTATTTCTGCGCCGAAAGCGTCCGGTGGTGTCAAACTGGCAGGTTTTAGCTTTGGTGAGGGCGACTACCTGCCCATCGTCAAGGTTCAACCTCAGTATCCACGCCGCGCTCTTCAGCGGGGTATGGAAGGCTATGTGATCGTTGAGTACACGGTAACCACCAACGGTTCCGTGCGCGATCCGATCGTAATCGAAGCCTTTACCTTGGACGGTAAGCCGACTTCTGTTTTTAACAGTGCCGCGCTTAAGTCTGCGCTGAAATATAAGTACAAGCCGCGGGTAGTTGATGGCAAGCCAACCGAAGTCCCCAATGTGCGGACTAAGATTAGCTTTAATATGGCTAAGGACTAAGGGGGAAGCACTATGAAGTTGACAAGCATCAGAAAAAGTTTGTCCAAGCTCGCTCTGCGTACCTCAGTAGCCTTGCCCCTGGTCCTGGCACCAGCGGTCAGTGTTACCGTGCTCGAAGCGGCAGGTGTATCCTCACCTTTCGCCTCTGCGCAGGCGCAGGAGCAAAGTAAGCCTAGCAAGCAGAAAACCCGTAAAGTTCCGGCTATGCGCGAAGCGGCGTATAAAAAGCTGGAAAAAGCCCAGGAAGCTGCTGATGCAGAAGATTGGGCGGCTGCTCTCGAAGCGCTGAAAGATATGGATGCCAGTAAGAGCAGATTTAATGGCTATGAAGTAGCGCAGATGTATAACTTCTTTGGTGTTGTTTACTACAGCACCGAGCGCTATAAAGAGGCAATTCCATACTTTAAGAAGGTTCTAAACCAGGGTGAAGCAAACCTGCCGGTAGCCCTTGAAGTGGGAACTCTTTTCACTCTTGCACAGCTCTACTTTGTTACCGAGGACTATAAACAGGCGATCAACTACCTGAATCAATGGTTCAAGGTTTCCGATCGTATTACTGCGGACTCCTACGCATTGCGTGCCCAGGCCTATAACCAGGTTGGCGACCAGAGCAAGGCGCTTGCGGATATTAATATCGCGGTATCTATGTACGAAAAAGAAGGCAAGGTACCCAAGGAAGGTTGGTACGGTCTTCAGCAGTACATTTATTTCGAGCGCAACGACTACAAAAAAGTAGCTGGTGTTCTTGAGAAGCTGGTGCAGCACTATCCCAAGCCCGTTTACTACAAAACACTGGCGGCCATGTATGGTGAGCTGAAGCGCGACAAGGATCAGCTGCACATGATGGAAGCGGCTTATCTTGCTGGTGCTTTGGAGAAAGATAGGGACTTGATGAACATGGGTTATCTCTTTATGGGGCATGAAATGCCTTATAAAGGTGCCAAGGTGATTGCTAAGGGCATCGAAGAGAAGAAGATTCCGCGTACAGCCAAGAACCTGGAAACCCTCGCCCAGGCTTATCAAATGGCGCAAGAGCTGCAAAAGGCAATTCCCCAGCTGGAAGCCGCAGCTCAGCTGTCTGACAAGGGGGAAATCTACTCGCGCTTGGCCGGCATCTACCTGGACCTGGACCAGAATGAGAAAGCCATTTCTATGGGTAAAAAAGCGCTTGCTAAAGGCAGTGTCAAACGTGTCGATACCCTGCATATCGTAATGGGTATGGCGAATGCCAACCTGAAACACTATGACGCAGCAATAAAGAGCCTCAAAGAGGCCTCAAAAGATGAGCGCTCCGAGAAGTTTGCCAAGCAGTGGATAGACTTTGTGAAGGGTGAACAGAAACGTGAAAAGCAGTTGGCAATTTAATACCTAGTTGCTTTTCACTCCCTAGAAAAAGCCGCACAGAAATGTGCGGCTTTTTTTATGCTATTTTCCCTTTTCGCGGCAATACAAAATATTGTTGCAACCTGTATTAACAGACTATTTGCATTTTTGTGTGAATTGGCTAATGATTAAGGCCAGCTGATCAGCTTTTTCCATTTCGGCACTTGGATGCCTTTTACGCACCCTAATAACAATAGGAGAGGTGTTATGGATAGAGCTTGCACGCCATTTTCCAGCCCCGATTTTTTCCCTACCCATCTGCTTACTGGTTATGCCAAAGGCCTGGTCTACGCAGCCCTGATTACCCTCGGGCTGATTTTTGCAATGAGTCAGTTGATTTCCACTAATTTTGTGGAGCCAGTGGCTAAGTCGTTACCGACGATTCAACCTATAGATATCACCGATAAAAAAGTGGTTACCCAGCAAAAGTATGAGGCTCCGCCCATCCCTCAGGATGTTCCGCCTCCGCTTGAGCGTACTGAGGTGACTAGAGATGTGGATACTATAACTATTACTCCAACGATTGCTCCTCCGGTTGCTGAAACTGGTGATAATCCAGTTATCGTATCGAGAGAGCCTGTGCCTGTTTATAAGCCCGCACCGCGTTACCCGAGTGTGGCTATGCGCAGAGGCTTAGAGGGCTATGTTGTTGTGGAGTTTACGATAACGAAAACCGGAGCTGTGCGTGATGCACGGGTAGTTGGTGGATTCGATAGCACCGGTAATCCCACCAATGTATTTAATCGTTCGGCATTGGCAGCAGCAGAGCGGTTTAAATATCAGCCGCAAGTGGAGGATGGTCAGCCCATTGAGCGCTTTGGAGTGCGCAATCGCATTACCTATAAATTGGCGCAGTAAGTAAAAAACGGCCCATCTGGGCCGTTTTTTATGTCTTTATTTAAACCTAATCAATTTCCCTTACCGCACCGCGATCGGCACTGGTGGCGAGAAGTGCATAGGCTTTCAACGCCTTGCTGACTTTGCGGGGGCGCTCTTTTTGGGGTTTCCAGCCCTGCTTACCGAGTTCGGTCATTTCCTGGCGGCGTTTCTCGAGTTCATCCTCACTAATGACAATCTCAATTTTGCGTGCCGGTATATCGATCTGAATTGGATCGCCATCTCGTACCAGAGCGATATTGCCACCAGACGCGGCTTCCGGGGATACGTGCCCAATGGAAAGACCGGAAGTACCACCGGAAAAACGACCATCGGTAATCAGGGCGCAGTGCTCCCCTAGTCCCTTGGACTTCAGGTAGCTGGTAGGGTAGAGCATTTCCTGCATACCGGGACCGCCCTTGGGGCCTTCATAGCGCACTATCACCGCTTCTCCCTTGTGTACCTTGCCTTCGAGAATATGGGCAACGGCCTCCTCCTGGCTCTCGACAACATGGGCGGGTCCCTCAAATTGCCAGAGCGCCTCATCCACGCCGGAAGTTTTCACAACACAACCATTGGGGGCTAAGTTGCCGAACAATACCGCAAGGCCTCCCTCCGCTGAATAGGCATGCTCGGCGGAGCGAATACAGCCGTTCTGGCGATCGGCATCCAGGGTGGGCCAGCGACAAGCCTGGCTAAATGCAGTCTGGGTAGGAATGCCTGCGGGGCCGGCTCGGTAGAAGTCGTGCACAGATTGTTCGTCAGTACGAGAAATATCCCATTGCTTGAGAGCATCGGCCAGTGAGCCCCCATAGGCTGTGGGTAGAGAGGTATCAATCAGTCCCGCGGATTCCAGTTCTCCGAGAATCGCCATGACGCCACCGGCCCGATGGACGTCTTCCACATGGTATTTCTCCGTGTTCGGTGCCACTTTACAGAGCTGCGGCACCTCGCGGGAAAGTCGGTCGATATCCTGTAAGTTGAAGTCGATATCGCCCTCCTGGGCGGCGGCGAGCAGGTGCAAAATCGTGTTGGTCGAGCCACCCATGGCGATGTCGAGGGCCATAGCGTTCAAAAATGCCGTGCGGTTGGCAATATTGCGGGGCAGGGCGCTCTCGTCATTTTTTTCATAATAACGCTTGGTCAGCGCAACGATTTCACGGCCTGCGCGCAGGAACAACTCTTTGCGGTCTGCATGGGTGGCCAATAGGGTGCCATTGCCAGGCAGCGAGAGACCCAGAGCCTCGGTGAGGCAGTTCATGGAGTTGGCGGTGAACATGCCGGAACAGGAGCCGCAGGTAGGGCAGGCGGAGCGTTCATACTCGGCCACTTCTTCATCCGAGGCGCTATCTGTAGCGGCGATGACCATAGCATCCACCAGGTCGAGCTTGTGGTCAGCTAGTTTGGTTTTGCCGGCCTCCATGGGACCACCGGATACGAAGATCACCGGGATATTCAGACGCAGGGCGGCCATGAGCATTCCCGGGGTGATCTTGTCGCAATTGGAGATACATACCAGGGCGTCGGCGCAGTGGGCGTTGACCATATATTCCACTGAATCGGCGATAATCTCGCGACTGGGCAGGCTGTAGAGCATGCCGTCGTGGCCCATAGCGATGCCATCGTCCACGGCGATGGTGTTGAATTCCTTGGCGACACCGCCGGCTCGCTCGATCTCTCGCGCAACCAGCTGCCCCATGTCTTTCAGGTGTACATGACCCGGCACAAACTGGGTGAAGGAGTTGGCGATGGCGATAATCGGCTTGTGAAAATCCGCGTCGGTCATACCTGTGGCGCGCCACAGAGCTCGGGCGCCGGCCATGTTGCGTCCGGCAGTGGAGGTACGGGAACGATATCTGGGCATATACAAGCATCCGGCTGAGCAAATTAGACTGCCAGCTTAGCAAAAAGCCGATATTCGAGATAGTTTCGCGCAGCAATTGGTCACTGCGCTCCTCACTAGGATGAGGATTTCGAAAGGGAGGCTTTAAGAGCCGCTATCCTGGTCTAGGTGCTTGCGCAAAATACGTGAATTGCGCTGGATGTTATACAAAGACTTGCGTGAGGCCGGAAGGTCACTGACTCCCACCTGTTCAAAACCCTGCTCAATAAACCAATGCTCAGTCTGGGTAGTGAGCACAAAGAGTTCGCGGATATTAACCGTGCGAGCCTGGCGTTCCAGGTGGCGCATAAGCTTGGCGCCGCGCCCTCCGCCTCGAAAATCTGGATGGCTGGCCACACAGGCGATCTCTGCGGCGGATGTGTCACCTCCATCGTCCTTGATGGGGTAGAGTGCGGCACAGGCTACGGGAGTGCCATCGACTTCCACCAGAGTGAAGTGTTCAATCTCTGCTTCGAGCTTTTCCCGTGAGCGCCGAACCAAGACTCCCTGTTTTTCCAGTGGGCGAATCAGCCCGAGAATCCCTCCCACATCGGTGATACGCGCCCGGCGCACCACTTCATAGCTATCCCGATAGATCATGGTGCCGGCACCCTCACGGCGAAACAGCTCCTGGATTAGGGCGCCATTCTGGCAGTAGCTGAGCAGGTGAACCCGGGCGATGCCGGCACTGCAGGCCTGAATGGCACAGCGCAGCGTTTCACTCTGCACCCGAGTGGCGGCCTGTTCAGCCTGGACAATACTGAGCTCATGCACCGGGATTCCATCGAGCATCAGCTGGGCCGGCTCGCGAAACAAAACCAACTTTTCGGCGCGCAACACCCGTGCAGCCTCTGCGGCCAGGTCCAGGTAATTGATGTTAAACAGCTCTCCGGTCAGCGAGGTACCCAATGGCGACAGCAATACCAGCGCGCCCTGGTCCAGAGCCTGCTCAATGGTGTTGATCTCCATGCGCCTGACTGTGCCGGTCCAACCCAGGTCGACGCCATCAAGAATGCCGCAAGGGCGCGCGGTAACCAGGTTTCCCGAGATTACCTTTAGGGCCGAGCGGGCCATGGGGGAGTCGGGGAGCCCCTGGGAAAAGGCCGCCTCGATATCGAAACGCAACCTGCCCACTGCAGCTTTTATGACTTCCAGGCTCTCCCGGTCGGTGATGCGCTTGCTGCCGTGGAAACGGCTTTCAATACCGTGCTCTTCCAGGGCGTGGTTTACCTGTGCACGGCAACCGTACACCACTACCAAGCGGACTCCGAGGCTGGCAAGCAGCGCCAGATCGTGGACCAGGTTGCGAAAGTTACTGTGTTCGAGTCCATCGCCGGGAATGCCGACAACCAGGGTACGTCCACGCAGATCGTTGATATAGGGCGCCGCGTGGCGGAACCAGTTGAGGGAGGCGTTTTCGTCGCTCACTAATGCCTTTCCGTCTTATGAAGTAATTGCCTGTGAATAGGCACGGTTGGATAAAAGCCAGAAACTTGGTCGGCTTAAGCAGTTCAGAGGCAAAAGCGGCCGATCAGGTTGCGCAATATTTTTACCATCGGCTCTATACGGTCGAGCCCCAGGTATTCATCTGGTTGGTGTGCCTGGTCTATGTCGCCAGCGCCGAGCACGATAGTGTCAATATTCATGCTCTTCAAGTAGGGGGCTTCGGTACCGAAGGCAACGCTCTGGGCACTGTAACCGGTGAGCTTCTCCGCGACCTTGACCAGCTCGGAATTTGGGTCTTGCTCGAAGGGTTCGGTGCCCGGAAATAGAGAAACCAGTTCGAGGTGGATTCTGTGTTTGTCGATACGAGCCTGCAACCTTTCATTTAGCTCGCTGCGCAGCTCTTGTAAGGACATACCGGGCAGGGGGCGCACATCAAATTGCAGCTCTACGTTGCCGCAGATCCGGTTGGGGTTATCACCACCATGGATACAGCCGAGGTTTAGGGTGGGAACAGGAACGATAAATCCGGGGTTATTGTACTTTTCCTGCCATTCCCCGCGTAGGCGCAGTAACTCTCCAATCACCGAGTGCATGGCCTCCAGGGCGTTCGCACCGAGGCTTGGATTGGAGGAGTGCCCCGACTGCCCGGTGATGCGCACCGACTCCATCATCACGCCCTTGTGCATGCGTACCGGACGCAAGCCGGTCGGTTCGCCAATCACCGCGTAGCGCCCTTGTGGCCGCCCTGCTTTTACCAGTTCTCTGGCGCCAGTCATGGAGGTTTCTTCATCGGCGGTGGCGAGAATGGTCAGGGGATGGCGCAGGGGTTTATCGACAAAGCTGCGAGCGGCCTCAATGGCTAGAGGGAAGAAGCTTTTCATATCGCTGGTACCCAAGCCATAGAGGCGATTGTCGCGCTCCTGCAGGCTGAATGGGTCCGACTGCCAGCGCCCATTATCGAAGGGAACCGTATCGGTGTGCCCAGATAGGATCAGGCCGCCTTCGGCGCCTTCGCGCGCGCCCAGAGTGGCAATGAGGTTGGCTTTATTCGGGCTACCCGGCAGGGACATCAGCTCCACAGCAAACCCCAGGGTTTCGAGCCAATCTGCGAGTATCTCCACCACTGGGCGGTTACCCATATCCAGTGCTGGATCGGTAGCACTGACGCTGGGGCAGGCGATTAATTGCCGAAGTTGGGTCTTAAACTCAGGTACTGCGATAGGCGCCATGGGAATTGTCCCTTATTTTGTTGCGTCGCTCGTTGAGGATAACCGCCATTGCGATTGCACATCCACCTAAGGCGAGCCTGGGGATATCCGCATCGCGGTTCCAGATTAACAGGTTTACCAGCAGGCCGGCGGGTACCAGGGCATTGTTCATTGCGGCGAGGGTTGCGGCGGAAACCAGTGTAGCGCCTTTATTCCAAAGGAAATAACCGAGGCCGGAGGCTATAAGGCCGAGCCATAGCAATACGCCCCACTGGGTGATAGTTTGCGGATACGTGGGGCCGCCTAAAAGAGCCCAGGCGCTCACAGTGATGACGGCGGCACCGAGGAAAAACCAGGCGAAAGTCTGTCTAGGGGGCAGGGGTTGCTCGCGCCGCATGAATTGCTTGTAGGCGACCTGGCCAATGGCAAAGCATAGGTTGGCTCCCTGGACCACGGCAAAGCCCGACCAATAATCGCCACTTGGAGAGTCCCAGCGGATAATGGCCGCCCCGGAGACCGCCAGTAGCGCGATAGCCAAATTCCACAATGACAGGCGCCGCTCAATCAGGTCGTAAATTAGTGCGATATACAAAGGGGTGAATATGGTGAACAGCAGCACCTCAGGCACGCTCAGTAGCAAAAACGACTGATAGTAAAACAGATACATCGCACCCAGCTGCACGGCGCCAATGGCCATCAGGGTAATCGCGCTACGGGCACTTGAACGTCGCCACTGCAGCATTGGCAGAAACACCAGTGCGGCCAATAGAACTCTTGTCATCGCCGAGAAATAGCTGTCTACCTGTCCAGCGAGATAGATGCCGATCAGGCTGAATGAGAAGGCCCAGAGTAGGGTGACAAGGATCAATAGAGGCATGGTGATGCTTTCTCGGGAGCGGAAAATATACGGCTAGTAGTAGATGGTGAGTATTGCGTGGGCGAACAATAAATGGAAGTGGCCGCCACCCACAGCCGTGAGAGGCAAGCAATGGAGATGACTCAATCGAAAGTGCCGGGGCTGGAGCAGAGCCCGTCGCCGGATGGAGTTACTGTTACATGCTGCGATTAGCCCTGCTGTTATTGCGTGCAACCTGATTGCCCCAGCGCAGCAGGTTCACATTGCAATCATTGCGGTCGATGAGCACTTCTATCAGGCATAGGCCATTGCGCTTCTTGGCCTCTGTAATGGCCTGATCTAATTCCCCCTCGCTGCTGACTTTACATCCCCAGGCATCGCCTTCCCCAGCGCTGAAGGTCTCAATCAGTTGGGCATAATTCCAGTTTTTTATCGTGTTGTAGGGACCATCGTGGATTTCCACCTCAATGGTGTATCCGCCATTGTTGATCAGGAAAATAATCGGATTGACCCCATAGCGAATCATGGTGGAGATTTCCTGGGCGGTGAGTTGGAAGGAGCCGTCGCCGATGCAGGAGATCAGGCGCCCTTTGCTCATGCCGAGTGTATAGCCAAGGCTCGCACCTACAGACCAACCGATACTTCCATATTGCATCTGTATTTCAAACTGTGCCCCCTCAGGTAATGAGAGCTCCATACCGTTAAACCAGGAATCTCCAGTTTCCACGAGCAGTGTGCTTTTGTGATCGAGTAATTTTTGTATTCGCGCGAACAGCTGTCGGGTGGTAAGTGGCGTATCGGGTTTACCGGGCTTGAGAATATATTTGGGACTGCTGACCCGGCGGTAGGCTGTCAGGGCTCCATCGTTTGCGCTCAACTGCCCGGCAAGGGCATCCAGCAGGTCCCTCATATGTACATTGCTGTAGCAGGTCTCCCCCAATTGAACAGATGTGGGTTGAGCTATGATGGCCTTTTCAGTTTGAAAGCACAGCTGGTGGCCTGTGGTCGTATAGTCGGTAAACAGGGGGCCGGCAAATAGGAGGGCATCTGCTGTGTCCACGATCTCGCTGCAGCCAGGGGTGCTTACTGGACCCCAGTAGATGCCCATAAAGCTCGCCATAGTTTCTGGAAGCAGGCCCTTGGCGTCGGGCATGGAGGCGAGTCCGTATTTACAGCTGTGTGCCAAGTTGCACAGAGCCTCCTGGGCGTTTGCTGCGCGCACTTTACTGCCGGCTACCAGCACAGGGCGTTCAGCTGCGTTTAGGAAGTCGGCGATGTGTTCCACTGCGGCGGCGAGGGAGTCGGGGTCACTGGTTGGCCGACGGGCAAAGCCGCGTGGAATTGGGGCTGAAGTCGGGGCGTTGGCAACGTTGGAGGCGATCTCTATATACACCGGCTTGCGTCGCAGCATGGCGGTATCGAGAGCACGATCGATGGCCGCTGGTGCCAGCCTGGGGTGGTGGATGATCACGGTTTCTGCGGTGACGTATGAATACATCTCCCGCTGGTAGCCATAGTTCACCTTTCCCAGGGTGTGGTGCAGGTATTCCCATTCGGCTTCCGAATTGGTATTTGGACCCCCGGAAATAGCGATCAGGGGGAGGTCCTCAGCATAGGCTCCGGCGACCGCGTTGATCATGCTGAGCCCGCCAACAGAAAAGGTGACCACGGCGGCGGAAGGTCCTCCGGTTGCCCGCGCATAGCCGTCTGCGGCATATCCTGCATTCAGCTCGTTACAACAGCTGATCATCTGTAAGTCTGTTTCCAGCAACAGCTGGTCGAGTAAGACCAGGTTGTAGTCGCCGGGCAGGGCAAAGTAGTGGTTGATTCCCACATCTTTCAACCGCTGTGCTAAGTAGGTCCCAACAGTCCAGTGCTTGGTGTCTAATGTATTCATTTGGCGATATTCGTCTTCAGCTGGTAGTCGCTGGGTATGGAGGTGGGTTTTGACAGGAGAACCCATGCCTGGGACAGCTTAGTCCAGTTTCTGGGGGGAGATTGAGGGGAGGGGGCTGGAGTCGCCTGGCCTGGAAAGCAGCGGGCCAGTATGAATATATAGAAAATCAAAAAAGGGAAGCCGAGCTTCCCTTTTTTGACGGATACTGCGTGACTGTTATCAGCCAAATAAACCCTTGAAGAAATAGAAGAACAGGATCGCAATACCGGCACCTGCGGGCAGAGTAACTACCCAGGAAGCGGCAATAGTGGTGATCATGCGCAGGTTCAGTGCGCCGATGCCCCGCGCCAGGCCAACACCCAGTACCGCGCCCACCAGAGTATGGGTGGTGGAGATAGGCAGACCGGTGCCAGACGCCATCACCACCGTGGCAGCTGCGCCGAGTTCGGCGGCAAAACCGCGACTTGGTGTCAGCTCGGTGATCTTGCGGCCGATAGTGGCCATCACTTTGAAACCGTAAGTGGCGAGACCCACCACAATACCCAGGCCCCCGAGCAGCAGAATCCAGGAAGGCATGGTTGCCTTGGCGGTTACCGTACCCATTTGGATGGTATTGACCACTGCTGCCAGCGGGCCCACTGCGTTGGCCACATCGTTGGAGCCGTGGGCAAAGGCCATGGCACAGGCGGTGAAAACCATCAGGATGGCGAAGACGCGCTCCACGTTGGCAAAGCGGTTTTCTGCTTCGATAGAGAGATCGCGCTTGATACGCTTGAGCATGGCCACACCAAGCCCGGCGACAAGCAGACCGACAAGCGCGGCGATACCGGCGTCCTGCAGGAAGCTGAGCTTGATATCCGCATCTTTGAGAACGTGCTTCAGGCCCTTGGTCAGGGTCACCATGGCGATCATCCAGCCCACGGCAAACATATAGAAGGGGATATAGCGCTTGGCGTTGGTGAATGGATCTTCGGTGTCGAGGATCAGGCGCTGCACGCTGCGAAACAGCAGGAAGGAAATAGTTCCCGCCAGCAGTGGGGAGACTACCCAGCTCGCCACAATACTGCCTACCTTGCCCCAGGCCACCGCATCGGCAGAAATACCCACGGCAGAGAAACCGACAATGGCGCCAACAATGGAATGGGTGGTGGATACCGGCCAGCCGAGAATACTGGCTACCAGCAGCCAGGTGCCTGCGGCGAAAAGGGCGGACAACATGCCGTACACGAGCAGTTCAGGCTGTGAGGCAAAGATCTCGGAATCGATAATGCCTTTGCGGATCGTGGCGGTTACCTCACCACCGGCCAGGTAGGCCCCGGCAAATTCGAAAATCATGGCGATAACAATCGCCTGTTTGATAGTCAGTGCCCGCGAGCCGACTGAAGTGCCCATGGCGTTGGCGACATCGTTGGCACCAACACCCCAGGCCATAAAAAAGCCCGCGACACAGGCCAATATCAACAGAATATGGCCATATTGACTAAGAATTTCCACGTTGAACCCCCTAACGTGCCAACAACAACTGCAAACGGTTGCCCACGCTGTGGGCGCGATCAGCAAGCTCGCCGATCCATTCAATCACCCGGTAGAGGAACATCACATCTACCGGCGGTAAGTCTTTTTCGATCGCGAACAGAGAGGCGCGAATTTCAATTTCCAGCTTGTCCGACTTGCGCTCCAGCTCATCCAGCTCTTCGGTCATGCGCTTGGCGATAGTCACCTCGCGCCCGGCAAAGCCACTCTCCAGCAATTCATCCAGTTCATTGATCGCGCGCAGGGCCTGGGCGGAAGTAGCCACGGCGCTTTCAACAAATGTGGTCATCAGAGATTGCAGGCTCTCGGGAATCTGCATTTTCCGACCAATTGCCAGCCCGGCGATATCCTGTGCCGTGTTGGCCACTTCGTCCTGGGCGTGCAACAGCTCCAGCAGGTCGGAGCGGGAAACAGGCATAAACAGGCTGTCCGGCAGGTGCAGGCGTAGATCTCTCTTGATGTCATCGGCGCGGTTCTCTGTAGCAGAGATACGCAATTGAATCTGTTCCGCCTCCTTCAAGTCGCCTTTAATCAGGGCGTCGAAGAACGGGATCAGGTCGGCCGAAGCCTCGTGGGCCGTAGCCATGTGCTTCTCGATCGGTTTGATCGGTGAGCGGCCAAACAGATTGGCAATATTCGACAGGGCCATGGTTTGCTCCATTGCTCAGGGTGCGAAAACGGCGGCATGGTACCCCAATCGGGGCCACTTCGGTAATAGTGCGTTAACGATGCACTGTCCCCGCTAGTTGATAGGGCTACAATGCGTCGTCATATGAGAATAAGGGGGCATGCCAATGACAGAGAGCAGAGCGGCGGACAGGTTGCTGGATTTACGTGGATTGCTGGAGGATCTCGTTGCCCAGGGCTACGTGAGCAGGCTGGATGCGAACCGTATTGTGGGCACGCCGCGTACCGCTGAGCAGGCGCAGATGCATCCTCTCAGTTATATCGCCAGCTGCGACCTGGCCAACCAAAAGGCCCCAGGTATTTTGCTGGGCGACGATTTGCTCAGTGCCTGGCTGGCGGAGAGCGCTGATCACCCCCTCTACCATATCGACCCGCTCAAGGTGAATGTGAGCGCGGTGACCGAGGTAATGAGCTTCCAGTTCGCCAAGCGTCACCAGATTCTGTGTGTCGAAGCCGGCGCAGAAGAACTAACCGTGGCCACGGCCCAGCCCTTTACCCACGGTTGGGAGGAGCAGCTGGAACATACCAGTGGGCGCCGGGTGCGGCGGGTGGTGGCAGACCCGGCGGATATCAAGCGCTACTGTGTGGAGTTTTACTCCCTGGCGAACTCTATTTCTGGCGCCAGTGGGCTGCAGGGCACCTCTGCGGCGAATAATTTCGAGCAGCTGTTGGAGCTGGGTAGCCTGAAAGATCCAGAGGCCAATGACCAGCATATCGTCAATATCGTCGACTGGCTGTTGCAGCATGCTTTCGATCAGCGCGCCAGTGATATACATATCGAACCCCGGCGCCAGGTGGGGCGAATTCGTTTCCGCATCGATGGAGTCCTCCATCCGATTCACGAGCTGCCCGATCAGGTCAATGCGGCGGTAACCAGTCGCCTAAAAATCCTTGGGCGTATGAATGTGGCGGAGAAGCGCAAACCCCAGGACGGCCGAATCAAGACTAAACGTCCCGATGGCAGCGAAGTGGAATTGCGTCTTTCCACCCTGCCTACCGCCTTTGGCGAAAAGCTGGTGATGCGTATCTTCGATCCCGAGGTACTGGCGCGCTCCTACAGCGACCTGGGGCTTGCCGGCACCGACCTGGCCCGCTGGCAGGCGATGCTGGCACGGCCTAACGGCATTGTGCTGGTGACAGGCCCTACCGGTTCGGGTAAGACCACCACCCTGTATACCGGCCTTAAGCAGCTGGCCACCAGTGCGGTTAATGTCTCCACTGTGGAAGATCCCATCGAGATGGTGGAAGAGAGCTTTAACCAGACCCAGGTACACCACGCTATCGGCTTCGATTTTGCTGCGGGCATCCGCACCCTGATGCGCCAGGACCCGGACATCATCATGGTGGGGGAGATCCGCGATCTGGAAACCGCGCAGATGGCGGTACAGGCGGCACTGACCGGCCACCTGGTGATCTCCACTCTACACACTAACGATGCCCCCACGGCGGTGACTCGTTTGCTGGATTTGGGTTTGCCTCATTACTTGCTTAAGTCCACCATCCTTGGGGTTATGGCTCAGCGTCTGGTGCGAACCCTATGTCCTTCCTGCAAGCGCGAAGACACCATCGATGAGGCGGATTGGCATTCCCTGGTACGGCCCTGGAAAGCCCCTATGCCAGAAAAAGTGTATGCCCCTGAGGGCTGTCTGGACTGCCGCAATACCGGTTACAAGGGGCGTCAGGGTATCTATGAAATCCTGCCGTTCAGTGAAACGGTGCAAACCATCATCACTCCAGATTGTGACTTACAACAGCTTCGTCGGCAGGCTATGCGCGAGGGTATGAACAGTCTGCGCTTATCGGGGGCCAAGAAAGTGGCTGCTGGCCTCACTACCGTGGCGGAAGTATTACGTGTAGCACCGCCGCCGGATATCGCTTTTTAATAGAGCCCAATTCCCGAAAGGTAGGTTGAGTTTAAAAATTGTGGGGCGGGAGTGCTGCCCCTGCAGAATTCCTCATTTGGAAATAAGGATCGATTCCGCATGATTGATAGTGCTATCTGCCCCGAACCTCTGCGCCCGCAATTGCAGACTCTGTGGCGAGACTGGAGCGAGGCTGTGGGCCCGGCAGTGGCCGTCGAAGTCGAGGCGTTGCTGCAAGATCAAGCGCTTGGGCTGGCACTGGCACGCAGCTTTATCGGTTCAGAATTCTTTTCTCGACAGTGCCGGCGCCATCCGGGTTTTCTTTTGGAGTTACTGCAGCAAGATGATTTGGGCCTGCAGCTACGCAGTTTTGATAGCGATGAAACTTTAGATCTGGCCCTACGGCAGCTGCGCAACCGAGCGATCGCCGAGGTTATTTTCCGTGACTTTGCAGGCCAGTGGGATATCCCCAGGGCCTGCCTGCGTCTCAGCGAACTGGCAGAGCTTGCTATCAATACGGCTCTGCAGTGGCACCACAGCCAGCTGGCCCAGCGATATGGCGAGCCCCGGGATAGAAGCGGACGAGCACAGTCTCTGGTGGTGCTCGGTATGGGCAAGCTGGGCGCGCGCGAGCTGAATCTCTCCTCTGATATCGACCTGATTTTTGCCTACCCCGAACCTGGACATACCGACGGCGATCAGTGCGTGGAAAACCAGAAATTTTTCCAGCGCCTGGGTCAGCGACTGATTAAATCCCTCGATGCCATTAATGCCGAAGGCTTTGTGTTTCGCGTGGATATGCGTCTGCGACCCTACGGTGATAGCGGCCCCTTGGTGAGCCATTTCGCTGCGCTGGAGGATTACTACCAGACCCAGGGGCGAGAATGGGAGCGTTACGCCATGGTCAAGGCGCGCCCGGTAGCTGGCGATCAAGGCGTTGCTGCTGAGTTAATGGAGCTATTGCGGCCATTCACCTACCGTCGTTATATCGATTTCAGTGCTATCGACGCCCTGCGCGAGATGAAGGCTCTCATACAGCGACAGGTGCGTGCCCGCGGGCTGATCGACAATATCAAGTTGGGGCGCGGTGGTATTCGCGAGCTGGAGTTCATCGTGCAGGCTTTCCAGTTGATTCGTGGTGGGCGTGTGCCGGCATTGCGAGAACGCAATTTATTAAAAATTCTGCCATTACTGGAAGCTGACGGCCATGTGGAGTCAGGTGTCGCCGATGAGTTGGGCAACTGCTACCTGCTGCTGCGCCGGGTAGAGCACGCTTTGCAGGCCTATAAGGATCAGCAGACCCAGGCGCTGCCGCAGGACACCGTAGAACGCGAGCGGCTCGCATTCGCCCTCGGTCGTGACAACTGGGACCAGCTGTCTAGAGAGTTGGCTGCCGTTCGCAATGTGGTGGAGCGGGAGTTCGATACGGTTATTGCGCCACCGGAGGAGATCGCCGAGCCCCATGTAGCGGAAGAATGGCAGGGGTTGTGGAGTAGCTGTGGCGACGAAGGTAGTGAAGAGATAAATCTGCAGACCCTGGAAAATGCGGGTTTCAGTCCGGCACTGGAGGCTCTGGAGCTGCTGCGGGATCTCAATCACTCCCCGATGGTGATGGCACTTCCCGCATCTTCACGTGAGCGCTTGGATCACTTTATGCCCTTGCTGCTGGCCGCAGCCAGCTTGCAGGAAAGGCCGCAGCTGATACTCGGTCGGGTGCTTCCCCTGGTGCGCTCGGTGTTGCGCCGCAGCGCCTACCTGGTGCTGATCAATGAAAATCCCCCTGTGCTCAGCCAATTGGTACAGCTGTGTAGTGCCAGCCCGCGGATCGCTGAGCAGCTTGCGCATCACCCTATCCTGTTGGACGAGCTACTGGATTCTCGCCGCCTGTTGGTACCCGCCACGGCGGAGGATATTGCCGATGAGCTGCGTCGGGAACTGCTGCGTGTCGATCCCGCGGATCTGGAGCAGCAGATGGAAACACTACGCTACTTCAAACAGAGCCAGAGCCTGCGTATTGCCGCCCAAGAGGTCAGCGGTGCATTGCCATTGATGAAGGTGAGCGACTCACTCACCTGGCTGGCAGAGGGGATATTACAGCAGTCGCTCAATTTAGCCTGGGCACAGATGGTGGACAAATACGGTCTGCCAGCTGGGGCCACGGCGGAGAATATGCATTTTGCCATTGTCGCCTACGGCAAGCTTGGGGGACTGGAATTATCCCACGGTTCAGATCTGGATATTGTCTTTGTACACGACGCTGATCCTCAAGGTTACACCGATGGCGATACCAGCATCGACAACCTGCGTTTCTATACCCGCTTGGCGCAGCGCCTGATCCATATCTTACAGACGCGTACTTTGAGCGGCCCACTTTACGAGGTGGATACCCGTCTGCGCCCCTCGGGCAATTCGGGACTGTTGGTCACCTCCATGAAAGCCTTTGAAAAATATCAGCGCGAAAGCGCCTGGACCTGGGAGCACCAGGCATTGGTGCGTGCGCGCCCGGTGGCGGGTGGAGAACAGCTTTGCAGGGACTTTGAAGCCTTGCGCCTGAGATTGCTTTGCGAAGCGAGAAATGAGGGGAAATTACGCGAGGAAGTAGTCGGGATGCGCGATAAAATGCGCTCTCACTTGGATAAGAGCAATGATCAAAATTTCGACCTGAAGCACGGCCCGGGTGGTATTGTCGATATTGAATTTTTGGTTCAATATGCTGCTCTGGCCTGGGCACAAACTGCGCCCTCGATCGTGCGATATACCGATAATATTCGCATTCTCGAAAGTCTGAATGATGCGGGCCTGATGCCGTCCAAACAGGTCGAGCATCTGATCGACGCCTACAAAGCCTACCGATCTGAAGGTCATCGCCTGGCACTACAACAACTGCCAGGGATAGTGAGCGATGACCGCTTCACAGCGGAAAGAAAGACCGTTCTAACAAACTGGCAGCAATTGCTCGGTTAAACCCCAGCTTCATCCTGCTGCCCGATTAAACTGTTTTTCAGGATTTGTAGGAGTTGCCTTATGTCTTTTGCCGACCGCGATGGCGTTATCTGGTTTGATGGTGAATTGGTTCCCTGGCGCGATGCGCGTGTGCACGTTCTAACTCATACCCTGCATTACGGAATGGGGGTTTTTGAGGGGGTGCGCGCTTATGAGACCGATCGCGGAGCCAGTATCTTTCGCCTGCAGGATCATACCCGCCGTTTATTCCGCTCTGCGAAAATCATGAATATCCCGATGCCTTATGACGCGGATGAGTTAAATGAGGCCCAACGCCTTGTGGTAAGGGAAAACAACCTCCAGCACGCCTATCTGCGACCGATGGTGTTTTACGGATCTGAAGGCATGGGGCTGCGTGCAGAGGGGCTCAAGACCCATGTGATTGTCGCTTCCTGGGAGTGGCCTAGCTATATGAGCCCAGAGGCACTAGAGCGCGGTATCAAGGTCAATACGTCCTCTTATACCCGTCATCACGTCAATATCAGCATGTGCAAAGCCAAAGCAAACGGCAATTACATCAACTCGATGTTGGCCCTGCAGGAGGCGATTCGCAATGGTTGTGAAGAGGCGTTATTGCTTGATCCAGAGGGCTATGTGGCCGAGGGCAGTGGAGAGAATTTCTTTATTGTCAGGGACGGGACTATCTATACCCCAGAGCTGACCTCCTGCCTGGATGGTATCACCCGCGATACAGTGATCGAGCTGGCCAGGGAATGCGGCTATCGCGTAGCCGAAAAACGTATCACCCGGGATGAGGTCTATATCGCCGATGAGGCCTTTTTTACCGGGACAGCCGCAGAAGTTCTACCCATCAGCATGCTTGATGGACGATCTATAGGCAGCGGCCGCCGCGGCCCAATCACCGGCCGTTTACAGGGACTTTATTTTGATGTCGTGCATGGCCGCAGCATTGCGCACCGTGGTTGGTTGAGTGATGTAGATGACACCGGTCTACAACACGATGGCAGTCATATTGCTGTTGCCTAGACTAACAAACATCGACTTAGCCCACTTCAGATAGGAGGGAGCCTAAGGGCTCCTTTCTCAGTTCTTCCCCAGGGGAAAGTAGTACCCTGCTCGCTGTTCTCGTAGAATGCCCAAGTTAATTATTTCTCTGTATTCTGTGGGTGTCTGCCCATCGCAGGTTTAGTGTGAATCGAAAGCGTTGAATGGTGAGTTCAATCTTTGCCTCTGTTTGATGGGATACAGAATCATGAGTCATTAAGGGCCGTGGGAGTCGCTGGTGTTATCAATTAAAAACTTTGTGAAGGATTGGAAAAGCATATTTTTTCAATTTTGGCAGCGCAATGAGTTGATCGACGTATCGGCAAATCTACAAATGCTCGGAGCAGCTCTGCTACTCCTTTATGCGGCATTATTTCCCTTAGCGAGCAACTTGGCAGATATCTCAAAAACCCTTTTTATTGTTCTTACTCTTTGGGTGCTTTTTACACGTGGAAGAAATTGGCTGAATTCACCAGTTGGGTGGTTTTTCGCTGCCTCCTTACTAGTCCAGGTGTTATCTTGGGCTGGCATGCTGGTTGAATATCCCAATTGGGCCGAGTCCTCGCCAAAACTTCACCGTATGGGGCAGTGGTTTTTATTTGCTGCTATTGCTTGTTGGTTGGGGGGCAGTACTCGCAACACTTTAATCCTCTGGTTGACGGCTTTAATCGCCCTACTATTGGCTCCCTGGATTGCGGGAGGCGGGTTTTCTGAGTGGGCATATGGAGCCATGGGGCAACGGGTCGAATTTGGCTTTCATAATGCCCAACACACCGCACTTCTCTTCGGTGTTGCGCTGCTCGGCTTAGCTGTTTTTACAAAACGCATATTGAGATATTCACGACTGGTATCCGTTTCGAGTTTGGCCTGGGTGGCGGCTGTTGGAATATGTGCACTGGCTGTTCTTTATACACAGACCCGCGCGATTTGGTTTGCTTTGGCAATATCTCTGCTCACTCTACTAATAGTTTACCTGGTGGTAGTTTTTCGCAAGCAGGGTAAGGACATTTGGTTGCGTCTGCTTTCTTGGGGGGCGGTTATCGGTGTAGCTATGATCGCCCTTTGGATGAAAGTTGGGGATGTAGTGATCAATCGCCTCGGGCTAGAGAGGAATACGGTGGATGCCTTGCTCTCAGGCAACCTTGAATCGATCCCCTATTCCAGTATCGGTGTTAGGGTCCACAGCTGGCATGCGGCGATTAATTGGATAGCCGAACGCCCATTGCTCGGTTGGGGTGGTAAGGGTCGGCGTCTTGTTATCCAAAGCCTGCAGGATATGCCATCGGAGTTTCAAAATTCTATTGGGCATCTGCACAATAGTTATCTTGATCTACTAGTGAACTATGGGTTTCTAGGGGCCTTGGTATGGGGAGCATTAAATTGCTGGCTATTCTTGGCAGCTTATAAAAGCTGGCGCAAGGGCTTTTTACCGGGGGATTTCTTCTTATTTTATATTGGTTTTATGGTTCTTTGGCTGATTGCTAACTGCTTCGAATCTTATCTTTTCTATTCCAGCGGCCATTATATATTTGGCATTGTAGTTGCGGGTATCGTTACCCATATTTTTAAAAGTAAGAGCGCTACTGAGCAAACTCAGGCTCTTAGCCAGTGATTATGAGGGGGAGTTCCCCCTCAATACGTTAAGATCGGCTTATCCTTTTGGTCGCCCCACGCAATAATATTCAATCCCACTCTCGGCCATATGCAGGGGCTCATAGAGGTTACGGCCATCAAAAATAACCGGATTGTTTAACGCATTAATAACGGCCTGAGCATCAATGGCTTTAAATTGTTGCCACTCGGTAGCGATAATCAGTGCATCCGCTCCAGATAGTGCAACCTCTTTGGTACCACAGAGGTGCATATCTTCGCGTACACCGTATATCCGTTGACACTCCTCCATTGCCTGAGGATCGAAGGCCTGGACCTTTGCACCGCGCTGCCAGAGTTGTTCCATTAAGGTACGGCTGGGTGCCTCGCGCATGTCGTCAGTGTTGGGTTTAAAAGCAAGTCCCCACAAGGCAAAGGTTTTCCCTTTCAGATCCTCACCAAAATGTTTGGTGATTTTTTGTAGCAGGTAGCTCTTCTGGGTCTGGTTGCGCTCCTCCACAGCATTCAAAATACCGGGGGATACTCCCATTTGGGTTGCCGTCGATATCAGTGCTTTTACATCTTTGGGGAAACATGAGCCGCCGTAACCGATGCCCGCGTAGATAAATTGGTAACCAATGCGAGGATCGGAGCCAATACCCTGGCGCACCTGCTCAATATCAGCGCCCACATGGTCGGCGATTTGTGCCATTTCATTCATAAAGCTGATCTTGGTGGCCAACATGCAATTAGCTGCGTATTTGGCCAATTCTGCGCTGCGAACATCCATGGTGATGATTTTTTCATGGTTGCGGTTGAATGGCGCATAGAGTTGGCGTAGGGAGCTTTCTGCGGAGGCGCTGCGGGTGCCAATAATGATACGGTCCGGTCGCATACAGTCGCTGACCGCAGAGCCCTCTTTGAGGAACTCGGGGTTTGATACCACTTCGAAGGAGATATCTTCGGCGTTGCGCTCAGCTAGCTGATCAGTAATCGCCTTGCTCACCAAGTCTGCGGTGCCAACGGGAACCGTTGATTTATTCACGATTACTTTAGGGCTTTTCATATAAGTGGCGATAGACCCGGCTACCGCTAGCACATGGCGAAGGTCGGCTGAGCCGTCTTCATCCGGAGGAGTGCCTACCGCGATAAAGATGACTTCTCCATGCTCGACGCCGTGTGACGCATCAGTGCTGAAACTCAGAGTGCCATTTTTCAGGTTGCGCTCTATCAGCGGGGATAAGCCGGGTTCATAGATGGGGATAATCCCTTTTTTCAGGTCTTCGACTTTCTTCTCATCAATATCAATGCACAAAATATTGTGGCCAACTTCAGCCAAAACTGCGGCTTGAACTAGTCCTACGTAACCGCTGCCAAATACCGTTACATTCATGAGTATCCCATTACCTGTCGCTGGAGGGGCTGTGTTGCCCAAAAATCATGCGCGCAAGTGTATCAGATATTGCTACCCTGCCACGGTAGGTACCCGGCATATCTCTTGTTAGTGTTGTTAGTGGCAAGGGAGGCAAAAGGGAGGCAATAAGTTATGCTTACGGGCTTTTACCAATGGGGTTAACTGGCTTTGCAGCTGAAGGTTTGGCGTTTTCTCGATGGTAACCGGGCGCATGAGAAACAAAGTGCGGCGTTGGTTTGTGGCCTGGGTAAAAGTTTTGACGGGCAGGTTCAGAGTATTGATATCCCGGCAGGGTTGAGTGCCTCGCGTATCTTCCTGGGACGAGTACAGCAGCTCAACCAGCTGCCCAAACCGGATTTCCTCATTGGTACTGGGCGAAAAAGCCGCTTGCCGATGTTGGCCGCGCGCCACCGTTTTGGTGGGCGTATTGTGTCGATCAACCGCCCACAGCTGCCGTTTAGCTGGTTTGATTTTGCGATTGTGCCCGAGCACGACCGGCCGCCGCCTCTGGAGAATATTATTCTCAGTCAGGGCGCCCTGACGGAGCCGTTGCCCGATATAGCTCCAAAAGTTGGAAGGGGATTGATACTGCTCGGTGGTCCGAGTAAACATTATTCTTGGGATATTCAGGCGATTCGCACCCAAATAGCGCCACTATTGAGCCAGCCTCTGGATTGGCAGATTTCTAATAGCCGCCGAACACCAGGGGGCACATTAGAGGAACTGTCTGGAGATAATGCCAGCCTTGTCGACTGGCACTCTTGTCCCCCCGGTTGGGTTCAGGAACAGATGGCGACAGCTGAGCAGATCTGGGTGAGTGAAGACAGTGTTTCCATGCTGTTTGAGTCGCTGCAGAGTCGCGCACGGGTAGGGGTGATCCGGGTTCCCGGCCGGGGTAAGTCCAATAAGGTCCGTGCCGCGGTGCAAAGGCTGATCGATCAGGGAATGGTCAGTGAACATCTGGAAGAAGTATTGGCCCAGCCAGAGCGTCAGCCGCTGGACCAGTACCTGCTATGTGCCAGGGCACTATTACGTCGCTGCGGACTCTTGGCAAATTAGCCTTTCAGGCCGCGTGCCTCAAATTTTCTCCAGGGTACCTTCTTATCGGAAACCTCCCACTCCACTCGAAGCCACATACGCTGGATACGACGGTGGATATAACGGCTGGCAAAAAAGCGGGAAAATCGCGGCAGCGGCAGGAAAGAGGCACAACCTAAGCCATCGATAAGGTAGATCTGCAAACGCCCATTTTCTCGACGTAAAACCAGGTTGTGAGCGATTAGGTTTTTGGTCAGTACTTCGTATTCCAGTAACCAGCCGGCAAATTCTTGCAGCGCCGTACGCACTTCACTATCCAAACCGTGTTTGATTAAGTACTGACGTAGAGTGGGGGCTGGAGCCCCGCTCTCATCTAAAACCATATCTGTTACAGCCGCTGGTCCGAGGCTGGTCTGCTGAATGCCATACCAGCGAGGCAGGTGTTGCCATAGTCCGGTCCGATCCTGCTGTAGTGCTCTCTGACTATAACCCTCCTGCTCGCGCAGGTTATCGTCAAAGCTGTCCAGGCCGCGCCATCGTTTATACCAGGGGGCCCTATCCAACAGTATCTGAGTGCGCCCTGGGCGCATCACTTTGACACATAAAAGGGAGTCTTGTGGATGCTGGTAGCAAAAGCGATTTCCCCCACTGGCGAAGGGCTCACGGTTATTCAAATCTATCATTGTGCCGCACCCTTTCTGCTGTCGAGCATTGTGCGATAGATTTCCATGGTATGGGCAGCCTGTCGCTCTAAAGTAAATTCCTCGGTGAGATAAGGTTTCAGCAGGGGAGCGTCCAGTAATTCGAGTGTGCGCTCGAGGAGCATTTGCTGATCCCCTTTATTCACCAGCCCCTGTGGAAAACAAGCTTGTAGGGATTCGGCTGGGCCACCGATGTCATAACCGATAATCGGTGCGCCTATCGCAGCCGCTTCGATCACCGTGCGTCCAAATGGCTCCGGGCGCTGCGAGAGGTTGAAAACCAGAGCAGACTGTTTATACCAGTAGCGGATATCAGAGCGGTGCCCAACAAAGCTGATGTGATCCCCAATACCCAGCTTTTGCACTTTCTCTTTTAGCTCTTGTTCGTAATGGACCTTATTCGCTTCGCTGCCACCGAGGATTATTCCATGAATATGGGGGTTTACAGGAGCGAGCTTGGCAATTAGCTCAATAAAATCTTCCTGGCCTTTCCAGCGGGTCAAGCGCCCCGGCAATAATAGCCAGCGCTTTCCCTGGAGCTGCGGAAACTCGCTGCATGTCTGTTCCAACCAGTCAGCCGGAAGACTTATCCCTGGGTGAAACTCGGCGGTATCCACCCCTCGGTAGACAATCTGAGGGGGCCTCTGCAGGTCTTTGGGATAGTTCTCCAGCAGGTAATCGTTTACGCATCGGGAGATGGCGATAACCTGTTCGGTTTTCGCCATAATTGCGCTGTAGCGGTTGATGGAGTAGAGCCCATGTGCGGTGCTCAGCAGCCTGGGGCGGCTATGCTTAGGCATTTTTTTCCAGGCCAGGTAAGTAAGCCAGGCCGGCACTCGGGAGCGAACGTGCAGAATGTCCGCATTGAGTTCATGCAGCAGCCTACGCAGAGGGCGTACCTGTAGCAGGCTGGTAAGGGACTTTTTGTGGATTGGTAAGGTGATATGCTGTGAGCCTTCGCGCTGCAGCTGCTCCACCATACGGCCACCATTGGAAATGACAATGGATTGGTGTCCTGCTCGGACCAGTGCACGGGCAAAATCCACGGTTCCGCGTTCAACTCCGCCCGAGTTCAAGGCGGGCAGTAGTTGCACAACTTTCAAGTGACCAGCTCCGAGTAACCAAGAAGAAAATGTTCTGCCAATGATATGATGACCAGGCCTTGGTTTCCTGGCAGAAGACTCATTATATGCAGTGAAGCCTAATCCAGTACAGTTGGTGGTACAGCCTACCAGCATTTGTTTACTTCTTGTGAAACCCTTTTTGTCGATGCGAGTCCTGTATACCTTTATTTTTCGAGCGGCGATTCCGTTTGTTTTGTTGCGTCTTTGGTGGCGTGGTCGCAGCCAGCCCGAGTATCGGCAGCGCCTTGGAGAGCGGCTGGGAAAAGTGCCGGAACGCCTCAGCCGGACACCGCTGCTTTGGGTACACTCAGTTTCCGTGGGCGAAACACTGGCGGCGATACCGGTGATTGCCCAGCTAGCGGCTCGCCATCCCCATTGGCAGTGGTTGGTGACAACGAGCACTCCCACTGGCTCAGAGCGCGTGACCGAGGCGTTGCGCCCCATTCTTGGCGGCCGTCTGCTGCACTACTACCTGCCCTATGATCTTCCCGAATGCCTGACTCCATTCCTGCAGGCCTTGCGTCCAAATATGCTGGTGATTGTGGAAACTGAACTGTGGCCGAACCTTCTGCATCTCTGCAAACAACACAATATTCCCTCATTGTTGGCCAATGCCCGGCTCAGCGAGAAATCTGCCCGCGGCTATGGGAAGCTGCCGAGGCTTACCCGGTCGATGTTGGCTGACCTGGACAGGGTTGTCGCCCAATATGATGTCGATGCCCAGCGATTTATCGATTTAGGCTTGCCTTCCCAGCGGGTGCAGGCCAGTGGCAATATCAAGTTTGACCTGGATATCGATTTGGGGCTGGCTAGTGAGGCTCAGGTTCTGGCTCACCAGTGGCGTGGCCCAAAGGGGCGTAAGGTGTGGCTGGCGGCCAGTACTCACGCTGGTGAGGATGAAATTATCCTGGATGCTTACAACGTGCTGGTCGAAACCTTTGCAGATTTACTTCTGGTATTGGTCCCCCGACACCCCCAGCGTTTTGATAGTGTTGCGCGACTCTGTCAGGAGCGAGGCTTCAGAGTGACTAGGCGCAGTGAGGGGCGGGCGCCATCCGCCCGCGATCAAATACTCCTGGGGGATACCATGGGAGAGTTACTGCGCTTCTTTGGTGCCTGCGATATGGCCTTTGTGGGTGGCAGTCTGGTCCCCGTCGGCGGGCACAATATGATTGAGCCAGCGGCCTGGGGAGTTCCTGTTGTGTGTGGGCCTTTCCTGCATAACTTCGCTACGGTTGCCCAGCTATTGAAAGCTGCAGGCGGTATGGAAATTGCCGAAGATGCAGCCGCTTTAGCTACTCAGCTGAAGAATTGGTTAAAAAATGACCATGAACGTATCTCTGCAGGCCAGCGCGGTAAGGATGTCGCTCAGGAAAACAGCGGCGCTTTGCAGCGTCTGTTGGATGAAATTGAAGGCTTGATGCCTGGTTTGGAGGACTAGTGAGTGGATTTATATCCACTCACTAAAGTCGAGTTTACTTGGAAGGACCGGCGGCGCCGGCTTCGGCAACACGGGATACATGGCGTGTTGGGTTCAGCATGGTGTCCAGTTCCTGCAGGTCTTTGGGTGACAGCAGGCCCGCCACTTGCTTGAGGCTCAGGGTGTTAAGAATGTAGTCGTAGAGGGCATTGGCATAATCCGTCTGTGACTGGAACAGAGTGCGCTGAGCCAGCAATACATCGACGATATTTCGCGTGCCCACTTCATAGCCCGCCTGAGTTGCTTCTAGGGCGCTTTTGGCGGAAACCACTGCCTGTTGCCGAGCCGATACGCGGGATACATCGGTGACTACCGCGCGGTGCAGGGTGCGGGTGGTCTGGATGGTATTACGCTCGGTCAGGTTGCGCAGATCCTGGGCCTGGAAGGATAGGTTGCGCGCCTCACGGCGATTGGCGCTGAGCAGACCGCCGGTGTAGATGGGGATATTCAGAGAGATCGCAGCGGCTGACTCGCGATTATCTAAATCGAGAGGGAATGTTTCATCTTGCTCCAGTTCTGGAAAGTTCTCATACATTACTCGTTCGCGAACATCACCATTTCTTGTAAATTTGTTGTAAGAAAGAGAACCTGTCAGTGTGGGCAGGTGTTCGCTAGCAGCAGCACGGGCATTGTAGCGGGCTGCCTCGGCATTAAGGCGTGAGGCTTTCAAGGTGAAGTTATTGGCCAGGGCAAAATCGACCCAGTCGGCGCGATCTGCGGGCACCGGTGGAGCCACTTGAAAGCTCTCTACCAGCGGCGCAACTTCATCGTGGTAGCCACCAGTAAGCACCGAGAGGGCATCGAAGTTACTGAGCAGGCTATCCTGAGCGGTGAGACGTCGTGCTACAGAGCTGTCGTAGGCGGCTTGGGAGTCATACACATCGGTAATAGCGGTCAGGCCCACTTCAAAGCGCTGCTGGGTCTGTTCCAGCTGCTTGGCCAGAGCTTTTTCTTCAGAGACGGCTGCTTCTAGTACATCAAAGGCCCGCAACACATCGAAGTAGGCGGTAGCTACACGGATCATCATATCCTGCTGGTTGGCGCTATATTCTGCCGTGGCCAGTTCGGTTAGCTTCTTGCCTTGCTGATAGCCAAACCAGGCGGGAGCATCAAAGATAGCCTGGCTTAGTGTCGCATTATATGTTCTGTCTTGGGTGGTACCTGTTGTTCGAGTAAGAAACTCAACCAATTCTAGTTGGTCCACATTTTCATCTGGATCAACATCAATAGGTGCAACCTGATTTAACTGATCGTATTGGTGCCTTCTTTTAGCTTCGATAAAGGCATTCACCTGCGGCAACAGAGGAGCGCGCAGCTGGTTTTTAGCTTCAACCCCAGCGTGGTAGGCGGCGCGATCTGCGGCTAACTGGGGATCGTTATCCAGCGCCTGCATATAGATGTCCCACAGGGTGTCGGCCTGGGCCTGCATGGCGCCGAAGCCCAGCAGGGTTGCGGCGATCAGTTTCTTCAGTGGACGCAACTGGCGGCCTCGCGACTCTTTGCGGTTACTTCTTTTCATCGGTTTCAACTTCCTGTGGCGGGTGCGGTCTTCAAGCTTCTGTCAGTTATTTGGAGCGGCACTCGAGTTGTTATTCTCGGTGGGTTCCTTTGGCTCGCATTGTCTGATGGCGCTGCCAGTCTCCCCAATTAGCAGTCGCGAGAGTGTACCCGCGGCTAGTCTAAGCGTCGAGGCGACGCTTTCGGCTTTTTGGTATATCTTCGTTAAACCGACGCGAATGTGCGTTTACCGGTAACTGCCTGGCAGTATCAGGGCAGCATTGAATAGGGCAATGGCCCTACATTGCAATAGACGCGCCATCGAAGTATTTGGATGCGGCAAAAATTGTGCAGGATAAGGCAAGGACCTGTGGCACATGGATCAGCTGCGCAACAAAAAGCCGATACCTTGGCAGCGTGCCTGCCATGAGTGTGACCTGCTTTTGACTGGTGGCTTGGCACCGCCCGGTCAAAAGTTGGTTTGTCCGCGTTGTCGTTGCACCTTACACCGCAACGGTAATCACAGTGTTTATTACACCATTGCGCTGAGCCTGACGGGGCTGCTGCTATTTATTCCCTCTGCCAGCCTACCGCTTCTCAGGTTCTCGCTTTTCTCTTTCGGTGCCGATAATACCCTACTGAACGGCGTTTACTCCCTGTATAAGGCGGGTTTTATCTGGCTGGCATCGTTGGTGCTGTTTTGCAGTGTGCTGGCTCCTTTGGGGAAATTCCTACTGCTGTTGTTTATCTGCTGTGGCAGTGCCTGGAAGTTTTTGGATCGGGCGGTTGCCTTTACGGTGCGCTGGTACCAGCACATCAAGGAGTGGGGCATGCTGGATGTCTATATGCTGGGCATCCTGGTGGCGCTAATCAAATTAAGGGATCTGGGAAAAATGGATGTGGAACCGGGTCTCTATTGTTTTGGTGCCATGATGTTGGTGGCAAACCTCTCCTCTCTCAGTTTCGACCAAAATGCTATTTGGCAACGTATGGCGTTGCGGCGCGCCTTACGCGAGGCAGCCCTATGAGTGCCCTGCAGAAAGCGCTCAAGAAGGGAATGACCAGTTGCCTGAGCTGCCATCAGCTGGTCATTTTACCGGCTAATGGTGGGCATTGTCGCTGCCCCCGCTGTGGTGCCAGTGTGCACGGGCGTATTGATGGCAGTTTGATGCTCACCTGGGCGCTGACGATTACCGGGGCTCTGTTGTTATTGCCGGCAAATATCTTGCCGATCATGAGTGCTATTTATCTCGGCGCCGGGGAGCCCAGCACCATTATCAGCGGTGTGATGCAGCTTTATAACAGCGGTATGTGGGGGATTGCCCTAATTGTTTTTGTGGCCAGTATTGCCGTACCGGTAATGAAATTGCTGGGTTTGATACTGCTATTAGTGCAGATTCAGCTGCGATTGCATTTTGTGCCGACCCAGGCGATGAAAATTTATCGGGTGGTTTCCGGGATCGGACGTTGGTCTCTATTGGACCTATTTATGATCTCGATTCTCGCGGCCCTGGTGGATATGGGATTTATCGCGCAGGTTGCTGCCGGCCCAGGCAGTACGGCCTTTGCCTCGGTGGTGGTGATCACCATGCTGGCGGCGCGTTCTTTCGACCCGCGTTTGATTTGGGATGCACACGACGGCGATCTGTATGCAACCGCCGTAGAGCCGGAAACGGCTCACAGGAGTGCGGCAGAAAATGGCTGACAATGTGCCTGAAGATAATGACGCCATAGAGCCCCGTGCCTATGAGGGCGCCCAGCGGGGCCTGGTGCGCAGGAGCCGGGGCCTGCCGCTTGTATGGATACTGCCATTGGTGGCGGGCCTAATCGCCGCCTGGTTGCTTTATCAGGATATGGCTGAGGGGGATGTGCACGCGAGCATCCTGTTTCACTCCGGCGATGGTCTGGTGAAAGGCAAAACGGTGGTGAAGTATTCTGGTGTGGATATCGGTGTCGTCCAAGATGTACGGCTGGTGCCCAATGCCAAAGAATTAAACGGTGCCGACGGCGTGATGGCGGAAGTGAGCCTCAACCGCAGTGCTGAATACCTGCTCGTGGAGGGCACCGAATTTTGGGTAGTGAAACCGGAGCTGTCCATTACTGGCATCAGCGGACTGGAGACTCTGCTATCGGGCAATTACATCGCGGTGGAGTCCGGCAGTGGCTCGCGCAAACGGGAATTTGTGGCACTGGATCGCCCACCGGCATTTATTCGCGGCGATGGCCTGCGTGTGGTGCTCAAGTCCCGTCGGCTCGGTTCTCTCAGCCGGGGTTCGCCGGTGTACTACCGCCAGTTACGTGTGGGGCAGGTGGCGGATTACAGTCTCGGTAAAGAAGGTAACGAAGTTAGTATCGAATTGTTTATTCGTCGTGAATACGCTTATTTGGTACACCGGGGTAGTCGCTTCTGGAACAGCTCCGGGATTTCGATCGAGGGTGGAATCAGCGGTATTAGCATCAACCTGGAATCACTCGCCGCCCTGTTTGCCGGTGGTGTCAGTTTTTACACCCCGGAGTCCCAGCGCCAGTCGCCTCTGGCAGTCAATGGCACAGAATTCAAACTGTATAAAAATTTTGCCGCAGCGGATGCGGGGATTGCTATCACCCTAAATTTCGATCGGGGCGTTGATGTAACGCCAGGCAGTACCAAAGTGTACTACCAGGGAATCAAGGTGGGGGAGGTCAGTCGCGCTAAAGCCAATAACAGCATGAACGGAATGGAAGTCGGGGTGCTGATGGACCCGGCCACCGATGACCTTCTCAGTGAAAATACCCGCTTCTGGTTGGAGCCGCCCACCTTTGATTTTAGTGGTGGCCTGAACGAATTAATTCAGGGTAATCGTATTGAGGTGGACCTGCGCCGCGGACAGCGCTCCCAACGCACTTTTTCCGCGCGTGCATCGGCGCCACAAATGGACCCGAGGGTGCCAGGGTTGCATTTACGTCTTACCTCCCGCAATCCGGGCTCATTGCAGCGGGGGGCTCCCGTTTATTTCCGCCGTATCGAAGTGGGCAAAGTGCAGGGAATGGAATTGCGTAGAGACGGCGAAGGCGTTGAGGTGTATGTGGTGATCGAACCCCGCTATGCGCACCTGGTTAAGCCGGGTACCCGCTTCTGGAATATCAGCGGCCTACGGGCCAGTGCGAGTCTCAGTAGCGGTATCGAGGTGCAGGCGGATTCATTGATGTCGCTACTGCGCGGTGGTGTCGCATTTGGTATGAGGCGTGATGACCACGAAAAGGGAGGGCCTGTGCAAAATGGCGATCAGTTCCCCCTATACCGCAGTCGCGAGGCGGCGCTGGAGGAGGGCATTGAAATAAGCATTCATTTGCCCAGTGCGGAGGGGCTTAAGGTCGGGGCCCCGCTGCGTTACAAAGGCGTGCAAATCGGAGAATTAACCCGCTTGCGCCTCGGTAAGGATCTCAGTGAGGTTCAGGCGCGAGCGAAGCTCTTTCATCGCGGTAGCAACTTTGCCCGTGCCGGCACACGTATCTGGGTGGTGTCGCCGCAAATCGGTATCAGTAAAGTTGAGCACTTGGATACGATAATTACCGGTCGCTATCTCGCTCTGGAGCCCGGCGGTGGGCCGCCGGAAACAGAGTTTTACGCTGAACTACAGGCCCCGAAAGAGGATCTTGTCGAAACTATGAGCCGACCCGGCCTGACAGTAATACTCGATGCCGCTAGGCGAGGTTCTCTGGTGGCGGGAAGTCCCGTCTACTACCGGCAGGTTCAAGTCGGGGAGGTTACCGGTTTTGAATTGGGAGAGTGGGCCGACCGGGTTTATATCTATGTACATATCGAGCCGCAATATCGCCCACTTGTGCGGGAGTACACAGTTTTTTGGAACGCCAGCGGTGTAGATGTGAATTTTGGGCTGAAAAGTGGTCTCAATATTAATACAGAGTCTGCGCAGGCTCTGATTAAGGGGGGAATTGCTTTTGCTACACCCGAGCCGCCATTTATGGGATTCGAAGTGGAATCCGGCAGCCACTTCCCGCTCTATCCACGTGCGGAGCCCAAGTGGTATAAGTGGAGTCCCAAGATAGAGCTGTATAATTATGCCGAACCGGTCAAATAAGTAATAAATTCAAGGAGTATTTATGCGTTACATAACCATGGGCCTAATGACACTACTACTTTTGGCCGGGTGCCAGGAAATGCAAGTGGAACGGGTAAATACCGGGGCTCAGCCGGTGGTTTTTTCCACTTATAAATGGGGAGTGACGCCCCTTAATGATGCGGATGCCTCTGCGCAATTGGTAGAGCTGGATGAAGAAATGCGCGGTACGGTAGCGGCCCAATTACAGCAGCGCGGTTACCGGCAGGTCGCCCAGGACCAGGATGCGGATATGGTTGTGGATTACCAGGTGGCTGTGGTGGATGAGTTTTTTTCCGGAGATACCAAAGACCCAAGCTGGGATAAGCAGTTTGACAGCAACGCACCGCAGGATGTGGTGGAATTGCCGCCACTTACCGATGCTCCACTGGTAATTATGAGTGTGGGGATTGGTCGCCCTGATGGCGCGACAATTTGGGGGGGCAGTGCCAGCGAGCTCCTGACTCGCCCAGATAGTATCGAGCAGCGTCAACGCCTGATTTCACGAGGCGTAAGTGCGCTATTAAAGGACCTGCCACCAGCTTATCAGTGAACCGAGATATTTTCGGTTTTAGCTTTTTAAATCTATTTGGTTGATACGCTCCATCGCCGGCTACAGGCCGGCGAGCCATTTCAAATACCAGAGAATTCTTCCTTATTTCACTTTTAATTGAATTCAGGTATTGAAAGCTATTGGCTGTTTTTTCTCGTTTTAGCGGCCCATGTAGTTAAGTGTAATTGGACCGCTAAAAATACTTTACGAGTTATCTGAGAGTTTTTTCCGAAATTAAGGGCGCCCACGGTGCATCAGGGTATCGTAGAGCTCAATGTATGAGTCCACGATAAATTGCTTCGAATAGCCCTGCGCATACACTTCCGCGGCATTCTCAATCAGGCTCTGGCGTAAATCCGGGTTATCCAGCACCGAGCGGACGGCCTTTGCCAGCGCATCGGCATCGTCGATGGGAGTAATAAGGCCGCTGTGACCATCACTGATAACTTCACCGGGCCCCTGGGAATTGGTGGCGACGATTGGGCAGCGGTGTGCCCAGGACTCCATTACGATGGAACCCAGTCCCTCGTGCCGTGATGGGCATACAAACAGATCCGCGGTGCGCATCAGGGTAGTGACGTCGTTGCGCCAGCCAAGAAAGCGCACGCGCTGGTCCAGGCCGAGCTTGTGGCACAGCGCCTTCAAGTTGGCCTCTTCGGGGCCGGTACCGGCGAGCCACAGGGTGGCGTCGGGTATCTGCGCCAGGGAGTGCAGCAGGACATCAAAACCCTTGTTGATGTGCAGGCGACCCGCGGCGAGGATCAGGGGTTTGTCTTCGGGGGTATCGAAACTGTTGCGTGGTAGCGGTTCCACCGGAGTCTCATCGGCAAAATTGGGGATATGAAAAATCCGCTCCCTAGGAATGCCGCCATCGATCATATGTTGGCAAATCCCCTTGCTGATACCGATCCAATAATCCGCGTGGCGGTAGTATTTCAGGTTGTAATAGTGACCGAGCCGGCTGACCAATAGGTAGTTTTTTGAGTTGGGGGTGATAATGGTGGCGCGTCCCATCCAGGTCATCACGATGTCCGGCTGCCAGTTATTCAGTGCCTCGCGGTAGACTCTGCGACCGAGAAAATCCAGTTTGCCGCCAAACTTAAAACCTTCGGTTTCGACTCCATTGTTACGCAGCGCTTGCACGCGGTGATCGTGGTTGCGGATAAAGGCTTTCTCGTTAATCTCAGTGCGCGGATTCAATCCGCTCACCAGGCGCACGAAAAAATTTTCCGCACCGCCGTGCTCGGCACCGGCGAGGACCTGCGCCACTCGAATTGGCTTGTTACTCATAAATCCAACGTATTCTGTGTAATTCTTCCAGCTGCCGTTATTTCAGCGTGCCATCCAGGTTGATATCGTGCGCCCAGGCGTAGTCGTGACTAAAGGGCTGCAGGCTGGTGGCCTCAACAATGTACTGGGCGTAGAGTTTTGAGTTCATTTCTGTGTGGAAAAATTCCCGGGCTTTTGCTGCCCAGGCGCGGCGCTTAGCATCATCACCATGGAACTCGCGGATTTTTTCCAACAGGTCCTGCTCATCGGAAAAGTAAACCACGCTCTCTGCAGGCAGTAGTTCGTCGAAGTGCAACTTGTCACTGGTGAACTGCAAAATACCATTGCCGGCGAGCTGGGCCATACGTGCTGAGGAATACCAATAGTGGGTATCCTGGCGGTTAAAGTTCAGCCCCATTTTAGTTTGTGCCAGTGCGCGATCGTAGTCCCTCCCCCAAACTGGCGCTTCACCAAAGCTGCCGTAGGTTTTGAAGTTCAGCGAATCTCCCAGGGCATCCTTGAGATTTTTCACCATTTGCAGGCGCTTGGTGAAATTATTGCTGTTGCTACAAAACAGCAGATCGATGGGCAGATCAGTGCGCTCGGCATTATTGAGGTTTTCGATGGAGGGCTCGACCGGATTGGGCATGTGGTAAACCCGGGCATTAATCCCCTCAAAAATACTCAGTTCGCGGCGGCCGGTGGAGACAAAGACAGCATCGACCACTTCGGCGCGGTGCTTGATACGTTCAACATTGCTGGGCACGAACAGCGGATCGTTATTGCAGTGTGCGATCAGGCAGTTGGGCTGTTGTTGCTTGATAGTCTTCAGGGTGGCGTTACTGATCATGTCACAGTGGCCGGCGATGATCAGGTCGGGCTCGAATGCTTCAACCGTTTCCAACAGGCGGCGATTGGCTTTGCTCACCCCTAAGTCGCGGATTCCAAAGGGCGCTTCAAAGGCTGCCACATCCCGGTCGCTGAACACCTGTGTATAGTGGTCGTTTTTGATCAGGCCAAAAGTCAGTTTCTGTGCCCAGCTAACCCGCGTCTTACCGTAACGGCGCAGTTGCTGGTAGGCGATATTGAGCACTCTCATGGTGGTGCGGTCTCTAAAAAAATCCAGGGAGATAATACGTATGGCCGCTTGCTATAGGGGCTGGTACGGTGGGCGCAGAGTATAACAGCTGCATCCCGGTCATATAGTGCCCAAGTATGCAGATCCCACTCGCGCAGAAGGTCAGCGAACTAATGTCAAAAATGAAGAGTCAAAAGGGTTTGTCCCCGGAGTTTTCCGCAGATTCCGTAGAAGTTGTTTCCAGGGAAACGGTTTATAAGGGATTTTTTTCCATGTTGAGGCTGCGGCTGCGCCATCGCCTTTATCGTGGCGGCTGGAGTGAAATCTTCACGCGGGAGCTGTTTGTACGCGGCCCGGCAGTGGGGGTATTGCTCTACGACCCGGAACGGGATCTCGTTGCGCTTACCGAACAGTTTCGCATCGGCGCGCTGGAGCGGCCGGCGGGCCCCTGGTGCTTGGAAGTGGTGGCTGGCATGGTGGAAAACGGGGAAGACCTGGAAGATGTGGCCCGTCGCGAAGTATTGGAAGAGGCGGGGCTTCAGGTACAGGCGTTGCATTTTATCCACAGCTATATGCCCAGTGTTGGTGGCAGTTCCGAACGGCTACACCTGTACTGTGCGTTGGTGGACTTGAACTGCGCGGAGGGTTACTTTGGGTTGGAGCAGGAAAACGAAGATATCCGTCTGCGGGTGTTTTCCAGAGACTCTGTACTCGCCACCATGGCGGGGGACTATGCTCCAGGAGAGAACCCTATCGATAATTCGGCCACTATTATTTGTATGCAGTGGCTGCAATTGAACCGGGCAGAACTAAAAAACCACAGGCCAACTGCCTGACTGGTCATTTGCATTGCGCACTGTTACCTGCGTATAGAGCAAACTGAGAGCTGAGTCACGGCGGTCACTGAATTGGAGTGTTGATAATGGCTCTACTGGGCGAGGCAAAAACGCGGCGGCGAAAGCAGTCGGAAATGTCGCCAAATGGCAACGGGCGGGCGGTGTATCGAGTCGATCTGTCGTCTTATCATGCCGATTGTGATGCCAACTACCTGCGCTTGACCAAATTGCTGCCAGAGCTTTCACAAAGGGCGCTCTGGCGCTACCAATTGCCCGGTGGCACGCTGGTGTTAAGAGTTGTAGAGCGTTCTAGATACACCACGGAGGTGTCTCTGGGGGCTGAGGCTAGCTCCAGTGAATGCCAGTGGCTGGAACCTCCGAATTTGACTGTGCGCCTCTACCACGATGCGTGCATGGCGGAGGTGATATCAGCCAATGGGCGCGGACCGGTGGGTGGTAAAGGAGTGAATACCACCTATCCAAACCCCCGTATGCAGCATGCAGATGAGAGACCCCAGGCCAATCGCTTTCTTGGCGAGTGGCTGGAGTACTGTCTTGCAAATGGTCGTGCAGAATTTGAGCTGGTGCTGGATGGCCGGAGATTTTAATTCTGCTGCAGAACACATGGATGTGAACACAAGGTGAGCAAGTGATTCGCGAGCACAACAAGCCGGATTCGCCCCTGGGGGTGGCTTCGCACCGCTTAATCCAGATTACAGATCCACATATTGGCAGCCGGCCCGATTATCAACTGTTGGGGCTGGATACCGGCCACACCCTCGATGAAGTTTTGGCCTCTCTCAGGGCCGGGCAATCCCGTGCCCGGGCACTGGTTGCCACTGGCGATATCAGTGCCAATGGCTCCGAGGCTTCCTATTGCCGATTTTTAGAAAAAACCCGCAAGCTTTCCATGCCCTGGTACTGGCTGCCGGGCAACCATGATGTCAGTGCCCGTATGAAAAAACTGGCTCCCAATCGCTGTACTGACTTGGTCGCCCTGGGAAATTGGCGCCTGCTGCTGTTGGATACCAGTGTGACGGGCCAGATTTGTGGCGGTCTGGATCGTGTGAAACTGGAGCGTCTACAGTTGCTCCTGTGGGAAACTCGCGATCACCCCGTGATCATTATGATGCATCACCAGCCAGTGCCCGTAGGTAGCAAGTGGATAGACGGGCATATGCTGCGCGAGGGCTGTGAAACATTTTTGCACATGGTCGATCAGGCACCCCAGGTCAAAGCCTTGGTTTGGGGGCATGTACATCAGCAGTTTGACAGCAGCCGAGGCCATGTGGGCCTGCATGCGACGCCCTCCACCTCAGTACAGTTTACTCCCGGCAGCGGCCCCTTCGCCGTAGACGATGAGATGCCCGGTTACCGCTGGTTTGAACTGTTCAGTGATGGCACTTACGAAACTGGTGTGGAGCGGGTGCCAATCTCCAAGTATTGTGTCGATCTCGCCTCATCTGGATATTGATTTAAGTCAAACCGCTACGATTTCGTAGCGGTACTTCCACAGCAGTTTTTTATCTTCTTTCTTGTTAGTCGCTATTGATTCCCAAGTAGAGAATTCACGGCTCCCGATATAAGTAATAAATAAATCAGTGCCACTCGTAACCGCCACCCCTAATTCATACGGACCAGAGAGTGATGCATTCCTTTCTTTGCCTTTTTAGAAAAGCGCAAGAAAACTTTTCTTTACCGAAGCCCCCTGTTTTTCCTATTGTCTCACCGTACAATGGGGCTCCTGTATTGGACTGTATTTTTTCAATATGGTGGAAGAGCGGTGAAAGATGGGACCATTTAGAATTTAATTTTGGTTTCTGAGATTGCCGAGGCTCGAAATTGAGTGGTAATAAATTTTGTGTTGAGAGCCTCTCGCCGGATAAATATTTTTCGGAAAATTGGGAAATTAAAAATGCAAAAATTATTTTTTTTACCACTCATCTCATTTCTTTTACTGATCGCAGCTTGCAGTCAGCAGCCCACTCTGCAAGAGCGCAGCGATGGTTTGGAAGTGCGGCCGAGCCAGCTCGATGAAGTCGCCGCGGCTTTCGCCCTGGATCTCAGTGGTGCTAAGGTTTATATCGCACCGGTTCAGATTGAATACACCAAGCGATTCTCTTCCCTGCCTAGGCGCCAATATCGGGAAAAAGATTATGAGCTGGACCAGAGGGATCTGCAGCGACTGAACACTCTGTTGGCACAGAGCTTTAGCGATAAGCTATTAAAACCGCGCAATGCCCAGCAGGTGCCAGATCAGGCGGAGGCCGATTACACGTTATCCCTGTCACTGAAAAATTTCTCCCTGGCTGCACCGCTTGATCCATCCCCCTGGACCTGGCGTGTCTATACAGAACAGAGTGCTTATGCAGAAATGGTAGGTACCTTGTACGATCGTGACGGCAGCGCCGTAATGCATTTTCGTGATCGACGGGATATTGGCGAGAATTTCGGTTCTTCGACGGGACCGGGTGGACGGCTGGAGCGATTCACCAGTGTCACCTTCTGGTCGGATATGCGTGTCGATATACGCCGGGCTTTTACCAGCTTGGACAGGTCCCTGTTGTAATCGGGATTGGTGATCAGTGGGAACTGTGAGGAGGCCGGCCCCATTACCGCCATGGGGCGCTATAATCCCCGACTATGCAAACACAAAATCTCAACGGAAGGCCGCTGCTGATCTATCTGCACGGCTTTCTTTCATCGCCTCAGTCCTTTAAATGCCAACTGATGCGGGAGCGGCTTGCTGCCGACCACCCGCAGATCATTTTCTGTGCGCCGCAAATCTCTCCCTATCCGGGGAATGCTCAGCAATCACTGCTGCGCCTACTGGATAGTTTCCTAGACTCAGGCAACACAGGGCCTATAGGCCTGGTCGGCAGTTCTATGGGGGGCTTCTGGTGTACCTACCTCGGTGAGCGCTATCGCTTACCGGCAGTGCTGATTAACCCCGCGGTCCGCCCATCTCGCTTTATGCCGTCCTACGTTGGTAAAGTGTTACAGCCTTACAGCGGTGAGCCACAGGAGTATCGCCTTAGCGGGGCTGACGTTGATACCATGGCGCAATTGGAAGCAGAGTTACCCAGTCCGCTGCTCAGCCGCTATTGGCTTTTGGCACAGCGAGGCGATGAAACCCTCGACTACCGCGATGCGGAGTCTTTCTATCAGGGGCAGCGTCAAACTGTCGAAGAGGGTGGCGACCACAGCTTTCAGGGTTTCGCGCGTTACTGCGATCCCATAGTCGAATTTCTATTTAACCAGCAGTAATTTATAAAAATTATGGCCAATTATTCCGCCGAAGATATTGAGGTACTCACGGGGCTTGACCCGGTGCGAAAGCGCCCGGGCATGTACACAGATACCACCCGTCCCAACCACTTGGCCCAGGAAGTGATCGACAACAGTGTCGACGAAGCGCTCGCTGGGCACGCAAAAAAAATTGAAGTAGTTCTGCATAAGGACCATTCGCTCTCGGTAAGTGATAACGGTCGCGGTATGCCGGTGGATATACACCCGGAACAGGGGCGCCCCGGTGTTGAGGTGATACTGTCCACCCTGCACGCCGGCGGTAAGTTCTCCAATAAAAACTACCAGTTTTCCGGTGGCTTACACGGCGTTGGCGTTTCTGTGGTGAACGCACTTTCCAAAGTGCTGGAAGTAACCATCCAACGGGATGGCAAAATGCACCGCATCGGCTTCCAAAATGGAGAGAAGGCTTCCGACCTAGAGGTGATCGGCGATTGTGCCAAGCGCACCACCGGCACCAGCGTGCGCTTCCTGCCCGATCCCAAGTATTTCGATTCCGCTAAATTCTCCGTAGTGCGCCTGCGCCACCTGCTGCGTGCCAAAGCCGTATTGTGCCCCGGCCTGACGGTTACCTTTATCAATGAGCAGGATGGCGAGTCCGACGAGTGGTACTACGAGGACGGCCTCAAAGACTATCTTGCCGCCGCTAATCTAGGCTGGGAAGTATTACCGGCCGAGCCCTTTGTGGGCAGCTTTGCCGCCTCTACCGAAGCAGCAGACTGGGCGGTGCAATGGCTGCCGGAGGGCGGTGAGGTCACCGCCGAGTCCTACGTTAACCTGATCCCCACCGCCCAGGGCGGTACTCACGTGAATGGTCTGCGCGCGGGCCTACTCGACGCCATGCGTGAATACTGTGAAATTCGCAACTTATTGCCCCGCGGTATCAAGCTGGGCCCTGAGGATATCTGGGGACAGTGCTCTTACGTGCTCTCGGCCAAGCTTGCCGACCCGCAATTCTCCGGGCAGACCAAAGAACGCCTCTCCTCCCGCGAGGCCACCGCATTTATTTCCGGCGTGGCCAAGGATGCTTTCAGCCTGTGGCTGAACCAGCATACGGAAGAGGGCGATAAGCTTGCCGAGTTGTGTATTGGCAATGCGCAAAAGCGTATGCGCTCAGCCAAAAAAGTTGCGCGCAAAAAAGTTACCCAGGGTCCCGCATTGCCGGGTAAGTTAGCGGACTGCTCCAGTGCCGATACCTCCCGCTCTGAGCTTTTCCTGGTAGAGGGAGACTCCGCCGGCGGTTCTGCCAAACAAGCTCGGGATCGCGAGTTCCAGGCGATCATGCCGCTGCGCGGTAAAATCCTGAATACCTGGGAAGTCGATTCCACTGAGATCCTCGCCAGCCAGGAAGTGCACGATATTGCCGTGGCACTGGGTGTCGATCCCGGTAGCGACAACCTGGAAGGACTGCGCTACAACAAGGTTTGTATCCTCGCCGACGCCGACTCAGATGGTCTGCATATTGCCACTCTTCTTTGTGCTCTTTTCCTGCGCCACTTCCGCCCACTGGTGACCAACGGTCACGTCTACGTAGCCATGCCACCACTGTTCCGAATAGACATCGGTAAAGATGTTTACTATGCGCTGGATGAATCGGAGAAGCAGGGAATTCTAGATCGTATAAGTGCAGAAAAGAAAAAAGGCAAAATTCAGGTGACCCGTTTTAAAGGTCTGGGGGAAATGAACCCCTTGCAGTTGCGTGAAACCACCATGGACCCCAATACTCGCCGCCTGGTGCAGCTTTATATCGATGCCGGTGACGATAGTAACCAGCTGTTAGATATGCTCTTGGCCAAGAAACGCGCCGGGGACCGCAAGCAGTGGTTGGAGAGTAAGGGTAACCTGGCAGAAGTGGGTTAATTATGTGAATAAAATGGGTGACTTTGAAAAACGCTATTAAGAAGTCAAGTAAAAGCTTATGGGCATAAGCTTGAAATAGGGAAGGTTTATATGCGTGATGAAGTTCGTATTCTTGATCTTGCCAATTTGCATAAGTGGTTGGACGAGAACAGGAACTCATTATGCATAAAATATCTAGTGATTGTGGTTATGCGTTAGGAATATAGTAAAGGGAAATTTTATGTACTACGGTGAAACAGGAACACAAATCACGAAAGAGATTATTGTAAAGGCACTAAATAAATTAGGAGATCTGTTAAAAAATAAAAAGAAGAAGTTAGAACTAGTTTGTTGTGGTGGTGTGGTGAGCGTCCTTTATCATGGCTCTCGTCAAATGACTCATGATGTTGATGTGTTGTTTCCAAATAATCCATCCTTAGCAAATATATTGAAAGAACTGGTTGATCAAGTCGGTGAAGAGTTCGGTTTAGAGCATGGGCCGAGAGATAAATGGTTTAATGACAGTGTTAATTTTATTGGGCTGCAATCGAAATCAAATACCATAGTCTTTCGTCACTCAAATTTAGTACTTAAAGCTGCCGATTGGCATGAAATGTTGTCACACAAGGTGACGGCATTTCGTGGAGCGCGTGATGTAAATGACGCGGTACATTTCTTAAGAGAAATTAAACCAAAGGATAAACAAGAAATCTTAGATAAGGTTAAAAAATATAAGCCCTTCGTTCCTCATGTGGCTGACAAGCTTTTTGAGGCTAGATTTGAGCAAATATGGGAAAAGGCTTATGGAAAATCTTGATTCTACATTAGATCTAATGATTGATAAGATTTTAGAGCATGACGAAATTGCATTTTTAGATTTGATCCAGCTAGTGTGGCGTCGAGGCTGGGAGCTAGAGTCTGCGACAGATAGGCATCCTGCTAGCCCCCTGCTTCATGCCCTTAGGGCGTGCCTAGTAGAGCGGATGGTAGAAATATGGAATGCGCCACCCAAAAATGCCAATGAGAAAGTACCGAGCTGGTGTGGCGAGGTGCCTGCATTGCAAGAGCGGTTCTCAGTGATTAAGCCAGCAGACCAGTCATTTTGGAAAAAAGAACCTTCAAATCAAATCTTCGAAAAGCGTAATATTTTTGCTCCAAAGGAGTTTATGTTTTTCTTATGAACAGCATTGCCATCATAGACATTGAGGCCAGTGGCTTACATTTTGACTCCTATCCAATAGAGATAGCCGTATTAAAAGCTGGTGAAGTGCGTTCATGGCTCATTAAACCTGACTCAAAATGGACTTATTGGTGCGCGGTGGCTGAAAAGATGCATGGAATTACGCGAGAGCAGTTGGTAAAAGAAGGGCTGCCAGTGAGCATAGTGGCTCACGAGCTTAATAGGTTCATGGAGGGTTTTGAGGGTGTCTTGTACAGCGATGCAGATCGCTGGGATGTCGACTGGGTAGACACTTTATACTATAGTGCCCGACAGTCTCGCCAATTTCATATTGCCTCTATTTATGATCTACTTGGTGGTGATGCCCGTGCCCTATTTGGTAATTGTAAGGCTGAACTGGCTGCATCAGGGCGTTTCACACATCATCGTGCGGAAAGTGATGTTAAAATGATCGCCGAGGCGTTTAAGTTAGCTCAGAAAAGATGAAGTTCGTTTGAGTGAAATGTCTGTTAGAATATTTTATAACCGTATGCTGTAATCAGCATATAATCTATATGCTGGGAAATTATACATGTGTCCTCTCAGACACTTTGAAAAAAGCATATACTTTGCGCATAAATGCCAAAGTAAATGTGCCCCTCCCAGTAACCCTTCCCCTTTCAATAAATTTAAATAGTGATGCTGGTATCGTCTAGTAACGTTACTAGTAGGGGGTGATTTCTTTTCATGTCTTTTAAGAGAATATTTAATGCTTGATCATTATTGCTGATGTCGGAGGTCAGATTAAAAATTTTGCTGTATATGAAAATCAGGATAAATTCAGTTGGGATGAATTTGCGGTCCTACTAATTCCGGTTATAGATGACAATTAAACATCTACTCTATCCTTTATTTATAACAGTCTTGTTCTTTTGAAGGATGTGACAATGCTAAGCATGCTAGTCACCAGAGTGATTTTTGTCATTAAAGAGCACCGCAGATTATTGGAACAGCCAGGCTCACCCACCGGGTGGCTGGTCGCTCAATGGGCCAAGATCATGGTGTTGCCACAGTTTTTCCTGGCGCCGTTCACTTTACTATTTGGGCGTTGGGAGGGGCCAATGATTTTCCTGGCGCGCTATTTGGCAATGCATGTCGTCTATTATCTGGACAGAGCGATTCCCTATACCCGAGCTCTGGGGATTTGCCATCTGGTGACGTTTGGCCCGATCTTTATTTGGTTTAGTCTGAATTTTTCTGAGATTTATCAAGGCTGGGGAGTTTTTGGCTTTTTATTTGTAATTGAATATATCATTATTGGCCTATGTCTTTATTTTGACCTGAGAGATTTGATTCTCTATCTATGTGACCGCCCTTATCCCTGTTATGTGCGAGATTACAATCGAACAGGTTACCTTCATATTAAAGATAAAAGGGTAGAGCAGCCGGTAACATTATTTTCAATATTCTTCTGGTAGTTTTTGTTGACTTCATCTAATTGTTTATTTGATTATGAATGTATTGAAAAGAGCATAGATCTAAAGAATATCTATGAAGTATTTTTCGTTGTTGTTTTTATTCTATGCTATGCCGCTGTTCGCCGTAGAGATAGAGAGTTTTCATTCTGATGGTTGTAGTATCTTTCCTGACGGCACTCTCGATCAGAATGATTTGTGGCTGGATTGCTGCCATGCCCATGATTTCGCCTACTGGAAAGGGGGAAGCTATGCGCAGCGAGAAGAAGCCGATCGCAACCTGGAAATTTGTGTTGCCAAAACTGGGGAAAGAGAAGTAGCGTTGATTATGCTAGTTGGAGTCAGGGTTGGCGGGACACCATTCTTGCCGACCCCTTTCCGCTGGGGCTATGGTTGGCCTTATTTACGTGGTTATAAAGCCCTGACAGAAGAAGAGTTGAAAGCCATTGAGCGGGTACAGGGGGCTTTACCAGGAACTCTTTAAGTAACCTATAAATACTTTCACTTAATAAATATGATCAATTTAATGGTGTTTCCTCTCTGGGAGGTGTTGGGAGCAACTGGTAACGTGATCAATAATAATCAGACTTCTTAGAAGGAATTCATAGGATGTCCTATTTTCGCTGTGTTTTATGGTTCTGTATTACCCTTAATTTACTGGTCTTTACTTATTTGGCTTTCCATCTGGGCTGGAATATTGGACTTATCGAGGTTTTATTGGGGATTATTCTGGCCAATTTTCCATTGCCCTTTATGGTTCGATGGTGTGAGCGTATGGCTAGGGATTTACACGGGTACTGGATCAACGTTATCCCTTATATAAGCCCCTTGTTGGTAGGTCTGGGTGGAACAGCGGTGTATATTAATGCGGCGCTTCAGGGAGAACAGGTATTTTGGCTGTATTTAACTGTGCCTATGGCACAGGCAACAGCTTTTTGGGTGCTCCTAGCATTGGTTTTTTGTATTTACCCGTTCATCAATACGGATAAGGAAGAAAATACAGAAACGAAGCTAAAGGATAGCGCTGAAAACTCTGCAGAAGGAATGGTTAAAGAACAGAAAAAGATGGATGAAATTGCATAGATCTTAAAAAATTCGTTGTTAAGATCACTGCAGAATTTCTGCCGATAGCTGCTTGTTATCCGTTTTCAGCTGATCCCTTTTCCAATAACTGCTCATATTCCTTGGAAAATTGATCTTTTAGCCATTGCATTAAGCTGCGTACACGGGCTAGCTGATGGCGTAAGGGCGGGCAAACCATAGAAAGCTGGGTGGACTCTGACCACCCAGGTAATATTTCCTGTAATTTACCCTGTTTGATATCCGCCTGAACATAGATGTCTGCCAGGCGGGTTACCCCAAGTCCAGCCAGCGCCGCAAGGCGCATCGCGCGGCCGCTGACCAGCTTGATACCCTGTTCCACCTCAATCTTATGTCTGGTCTTACCACGCGTCAGCACCCATTGGTCAACACTGCCGTAAATTAGGGGCACTTTAGTAAGGTCCATGGGTTTTAAAATTTGGCCCTGCACTTTAATAAAGTCCGGGCAAGCAACATAGCGGGTTTTGATGTTGAGTAGCTTGCGTACAATGAGGGTTGAGTCTGGTAGCTCCCCCATACGTATTACTAAATCGTAGCGATCCTCAATCAAATCCACACGTATACTGGAGAAATCCAGTTGTATTTGCACATCGGGATGGGTCTTCTGAAACTCAATGGTCAGGGGGGCGATAATCTCCTCACCGATAATACCACCTACCGCGTTGATACGGATTTTGCCCTTAATCTTCTCCCTGGAGTGTGTTGCCCAATCAGCTGCGCTATCCAGTTGCTGCATCGCTTGCTTACAGCGCTGGTAATAGCCTTCACCGACTTCGGTTAGTCGCAGCTTACGAGTGGTGCGTAGCAATAGTTGAACATCCAGGGCGGATTCCAATTCCGAGACTTGCTGGCTAAGTGTGGCCTTGGAGTATCCTGTGTGATCCGCTGCAGCGGTAAAGCTGCGATGCTCGGCCACGGCAATAAAGGCGCGGATGGCTCGCCAGGAGATATTGTTCATAAAATCCAAACAATGATTTCATATTAGTTGGGCTAGTCATTCTAATTATAAATTCTATACTGCCGATACAAAAGGGTTACCCAGTAACCCAGGATCATAAATTGCAGAAGAGAAAAGCAGCATGTCTAAGCCATTGGTTGTAATAACGGGTGCCAGCTCTGGAATCGGGGCGGCCATTGCTCAGCATATGTCGGATGCCGGGCATCCGTTATTGCTGTTGGCGCGTCGTCTGGAAAAGTTAGAGGCGATGAATTTACCGAATACTCTTTGTCGACAGGTCGATGTAACTGATACTGCGGTTTTATCCACGGCTATTCAGGAGGCGGAGGCGCTGTATGGGCCTGTGGATTGTCTGGTGAATAATGCCGGTAAAATGTTACTGGGGAATATTGAGTCCCAGAGCGCCGAAGAGTGGCGAGAGATGTTCGATGTGAATGTACTCGCCTTGATGAACTGTATGCAGGCTGTCCTGGCGGATATGAAATCCCGTGGTCGCGGCACTATCCTCAATATCAGCTCCATTGCTGGGGTGAAGACTTTTATCAATCACGCAGCCTATTGCGGGACAAAGTACGCAGTGTCGGCGATTAGTGAAACTGTGCGTGAAGAAGTTGCCGCAAGTGGAGTACGTATCATGACTCTCTGTCCTGGAGCGGTTGAAACTGAGCTGCTAAGCCATACCACCTCTGAGGAGATTATTAAGGCTTATGAGGAGTGGAAGGCTTCCATCGGTGGAGCCATCAATGCTGAGGATATCGCCCGTACGGCGATGTTTATGTACAGCCAACCCCAGCACGTGAATATCCGTGAAGTTCAGATAGCCGCTACAGGTCAGGATCGATAGATAGGTTAGATGGGGTGAGGGCCTAAATAACCGATCTTATTGATGAGTCTCTTTCTTGAAAATTGTTTGGATGCTGGAGAAATCCAGCTCTTCATTTCCCTTCAAGCTGTGTAAGCCAAATAGATTTCTGGCCAGTGAGCCGAGCGGTGTATAGCTTTTGCTATGGTTGGCGGCTTGCTGAGCCAGTCCCAGGTCTTTACACATTAACCCCACTTTAAAGCCACCGCGATATTGATTACTTGCGGGGGCGCTCTCCATAACTCCGGGGTAAGGATTGTAAGTCTGTAGAGACCAGTTAGCGCCGGAGCTTTTGGACATAATTTCGGTCAGTACTTTAGGATCGAGGCCGTTATCCACACCCAGTTGGAGCGCCTCGGCTGTGCCAATCATATGAATAGCCAGTAACATATTGTTGCAGATCTTTGCTGTTTGTCCGGCACCTGCTGGGCCTGCAAAAAAAACGTTGGTTCCCATATGCTGCAGAACTGTCTTAGCCCTCGCTACATCCTCGCGCTCTCCGCCACACATAAAGCTGAGAGTGGCGGCAGCTGCTCCTTTGACTCCGCCAGAGACCGGTGCTTCTATGGCATGAAGCCCTTTAGTTTGGGCGGCGTTAATTAGGCGCTTTGAGCTACTCGCGGAAACGGTGGAACAATCGATTATTAGTGTTTGCTTTTCGATAACTTCCAGTAGGTGATCTTTATCAATATATAGTGACTCCACTACCGCATCACTGGGTAGCATGCTAATTAAAAAATCTGCTCCTTTTACCGCTTCTTTTGCCGATGCGCATTTCTTCACCCCCTGCTCTGCAGCCGCCTGGAGTAAGGTTTCCACCGGATCAAAACCTCTCACAGAGAATCCGGCTTTGATTAAATTACAGGCCATGGGCGCACCCATATGTCCCAGACCAAGAAAGGTTACGATTTTATCCATGGCATTATCCCAAAAATAAAAACTGAGTTGTTATGTAGTGTTACTTTAACTGTATGGTCATATTTGCTTGTTCGGCGTGTTCGATATCTGAGTCGAACCAGCGAGCAGTGATCGTTTTTGTTTCGGTATAGAAGCGCACGGCCTGCTTACCATAAGCGTGTAGATCCCCATAGAAAGAGCTGCGCCAGCCGGTAAAACTGAAAAAGGGCAGTGGAACCGGGATAGGCACATTGATACCTACCTGACCGACAAGGATTTCATGTTGGTATTTCCGTGCGGCAGCCCCGCTGGCAGTGAATATCGAAGTACCATTGCCGTAGGGGCAATTATTGACCAGTGTTATGGCTTCGTCCAAGTGATCCACATTTACCAGGCACAATACTGGGCCAAAAATTTCATCGGTATAAATTGACATTTCAGCGGTGACATTGGCGAACAGGGTGGGGCCAACCCAGTTACCGTGGGGATATCCATCAACTGTAACTTGTGAGCCATCCAGCAAACAATCAGCCCCCTCTTTTTTGCCGGTCTCGATATAACCCAACACCCGCTCTTTTGCTGCGGGAGAAATTAGAGGGCCATAGTCGGCTTGCGGATTCTTCCAATATCCAGGTTTTATCTTTGCCATTGCATTCTGTATTCCTGGGATCCAACTTTGTGCCTCACCTACTAGTACCACAACCGAAATTGCCATACATCGCTGACCCGCAGCGCCAACAGATGAACCGATAATATTGTTGATAGCGGCACTTTTATTGGCATCGGGCATGACCACCATATGATTTTTGGCTCCGGCAAAAGCCTGCACCCTTTTTAAATACTGAGTACCTGTTTGATAAATATGCCGACCCACCGGTACCGAGCCGACAAATGAAATAGCTTTAATGTCTGGATCTTTGAGCAAAAGATCTACCTGCTCACGGCCACCATGAATAACTTGAAGTACCCCTTTGGGAGCGCCCGCCTGCTCAAATAATTCGGCCAGCTTGCATGGTGTAATTGGATCTTGTTCGGAAGGTTTAAGAATAAAAGTATTGCCACAGGCAATCGCAAGGGGAAACATCCACAGTGGAATCATCGCGGGGAAGTTAAAAGGCGTAATGCCGGCGCAAACACCGATAGGTTGAACATAAGAATAACAATCTATAGCGCTGGCAACATTCTCAACTGTCTCGCCCATTAATAGCGTGGCAATATTGGCAGCATGTTCAACAACCTCAATCCCCCGCCAAACATCCCCCTTGGCATCCTCGAAAGTTTTCCCGGTTTCCTCTGCGAGAATCTCAGCCAAGGTCTCTTGGTTTTCTTTTAGTAGAGCCTGGTACTTGAGCATAATACGCGCTCTGTTAGGAACTGGAGTATCCCGCCAGGATAAAAACACCTGTTTCGCGGCGGCAATGGCCTTAAGTTGCTCTGCTTCAGTGGTATAGGGAGCCTGGGTTAAAACCTCCCCCGTGGCAGGATTTGTCACATCCAGCCACTCCTCAGCATTGGATTGTATCCAGTTGCCGTCAATGAGAAGCGGAAGGCGAGCGGGAATGGATTTATTCATATTATTTGCCTTACCAGAAACAGGTGGGGAGGTGACCAATAGTTTAGGCGCTTTAGGGGTTGTCTGAATAGTTAGGGGGCATTTCACGCCGTGTGTTGATGTTGGGAGCTCTGGAACAGTTGTGGTAGTAGGTGTAGGGGGGAGATTTTGGATAACTACAGTCTGGTCAGAAATAGAGATGACTCTCTTATGTTTTTCAGGCGGACGGGCCTTGTTGTAGCTAATGCGGGTTAATGGAATTAAATAATTATTGTGTGGGCTTTCTCAATTTGCGTAATGGGTGTCAGGTATTTTAATAATAGTTGTAAACATACTGATAGTATGCGTTTTAAGTATTTTAAAAGTAGTAATTCAGAGGTTTTTATAAATTAATTTAAATTAGGGGGTTGTAAGGTGTTTTATCAAAAAAAATTAAAGTTGTTGATCTTTTCTGTTTTGTGGTCAATAAGTCACCTTGTCTCGGCCACCACGTTGGATGATTTGAAAGCTCATACACCTACTTCAAATAAAACCTGGGCAGAGCAATGGTTTTACAATATCGCGATACCCGATGTGGGATACTTCAAAGTAAGCCTTCAAACATACATTGCACCAGATTTTATTAAGCCGGAACCTAAAGCCTACATACACTTGGCTTTTTCACCAAGAAACGGTGTTGAGGTGAAATATGATATTTTCCGAGATGAAGTAATTTTGTCTAATCCAGACGGATCTGATGGATTTTATTACGAGGTCCCTGGTGTAGTTGTGGCAGATGAGGAGGGGGTAAGGGTAAATCACATTGATTTCAACTTTTCTATGCATTGGGCTGGGGAGCATCATCACTATTGGCATGGTTTAAACCCTGGGCAGACACCCTTTGGCATTATTCCAGAGTTGCCAGGAGTTGGGGGGAAGTGGTTCCTCTATACAGTAGGAACTCCTATTGAATACAGCTTTAGTGATGCTTTCCAGTCGTTAATGGGGCAGGGCTATGCCCAATTGGATAAAGGGTGGTATGACAAAGAGTCCAGTGCTGGCATGATCTATTCTATGGGTCTGTCAGATAAGCTTTATTATATGTTTACTGGGGCAAAACTGGGGGAGTCTGATTTTGAAATGTGGGCGGGTAGGTATATTTCAGATGAATATGACCTAATTTTTCACCCAGCATTTAATAATCTTTCGGTGAAAAGAGAGTTGGATGCTTGCGCTGGCAGTCTAAAAGTTGAGTTAAATAAAATAAAGTACAAGTTGATTATGGAGGCACAAGCCGATATCAATAGCTTTTATCAACTTTTATTTCCTTCGGTTATAATTTTTGGTGGTGAGCAGAATTATATGAAATCAATGCAGGCAAATATCAACTTCTCTCTTTATAAAAAGGGTAGTCTGGTGGAATCCATTCAAGTGCCACAGGGGCTTTTGGAGTTTAGTGGGCCTTTTACTTGTGAAGGGATATCGGGGTAGAGTCTGGATCTATTCCCAGATGTATGATTGTGCTCTGTTTCTAGGCTAAGGCGACGCTAGTTTGTCGCCTTATTGGGTATTTAGTTTCCTTAAGTAGCAATCTTTTTAAGGTTGGTGTTCTTAATTGAGAGTAAGCCACTCTTGTAAGATTTTATGCTCTATATTACCGATAATGGCCATGCTCGGATGATTTCTTTCCGGTAAATTGACCACCCTAATATGGTCCTGTTCTAATTTTTTGAAGTGATCATAGGGTGATATAGGATCAGTGTTTGAAGCAAATAAAAGCACGGGAATGGGAGAATTAATTATTAAGGATTCAATTTTTGTATCTTGAAGACTGATATTGGCCTCTTCTAGCGCGGTTAATGCTCCCTTTTTAATCTCATCCTCCGAGATCGTTCTGCTAAGCAGCGGAAAGTTTTCCTTAGCATAAAGATAAACAGCCTGATCAAATTCCAGCATGGGTGCCTGTAGTATTAGGCCACTGACATCCTGTCTTGACTGAGAAATTCTGGCTGCGGCAAGACTCCCCATGGAGTTGCCAAGAAGATAAATATTTTTATTCTCTATAATGCCTGTATTGATCAGATCATCAATCATCCTATTAATAATTTCACTATCACCGATACCATATTCTTTATTGCCTTCGGATTCGCCATGACCAAGAAGGTCTGGAATAACAACATGAAAGCCCAACAAACGGAAATATAATGCAGAGTTGAGCATGAATTCCTTTGAGGCGCGGAAACCGTGTAGCAGAATCAATGTGCCGGAATAACTTTTTTTCAGAGACTTTCTCTCTATGGCAAGAGTTACTGTACTTGTATTGTGGCCTGAGTCGGTTTCGATAGAATATTTAATCTTATCTTTTTCCAAGGGCGCGGCATAAAGATAGCTGATGCCAAGATCTCTGTATGTATCTCGATAGTTACCTTTATAAAACCCCCATTTTTCGATTTGTTCACTGGAAACGATATGATCGTGAGGGAAGCTTTTAGAGTGCGTAATGTAGTCTGCAATATTTGAAGAGCAAGCACAAATCAATGTGCAGAATAAAATAATTGGAATCAGATTTTTTAGTTTCATTCTTATCGCGATTAAGTCAGCAGTAAATTATTGGATTAGTACGCCAAACGGAGGAGTAAGATTATTAGATAGTGAACTCCTTAGATCCGTGGTGCCATACTTCAGTGTCGAATCAACTCTACTGTAAGAACAGGTATTAAGTTTAAAGGTTTAATTCCCGGTGTAATGCCCAGCCGGTTATCCCGGTAGGTATACTGATTCAGCAGCGAGCTGACCGGAAGGTCATTCAAAATCTTCTTGGCGGATGGAAACAAGGGCACAGGAAGATTCATTAAGTCGAGGGCAGTAAAGCAGTGGGATGGCGGCAGCCAAATAAAATTCACTAACCGCCAAAATTGTGAGGAAGGTCTTTAACCCAGGTTAATCCCGGCCTCTTTAGAGGCTGCATCATAACCATTGGAAGGGGGATTTCCCTGAAGATTAAGGGTATAAGTTAATAGGGTGTAATCTTTCGGGTCTGCTTTACAAATAAACCCCATGGAGCGGGCAAATGTCTGCACGCGTTTGTTGTCGGCGGACTCAATGGAGTAAATCCGTTGTAGACCCTGCTCTCTTGCACAGTCGATCAGACGTTTTAGCATCAAACGGCCGAGCCCCAATCCCTGCCAATCATCGCGCACAACAACTGCGCACTCACAGGCTTGTCCGTCCGCATCTACAGCGTAATGTGCTGTGGCCACGGCCCTTTGCGCATGGTCACTGGTACACAGGGCAATAAAGGCCTCGTGAATCTGGTGATCATTATCGGTGAGTAGCTCAATCAATTTTTGGCTGGCTTTACAGCTTCCACCAATAAAGCGGTCCCGCCGAGTTTCTGGAGATAAATCTTCGATGAGGTCTTTCTCCAGTTGGCTGTCACTACGACAAATAGGGCGTATTGAAACCCTGCGCCCGTTACCGAGAGTGACTTGTTCGATCTGGTGTTCATTACTGACACTGCGATTGTGTGACATGGTTGTGAATATCCCAGCAGCACTTGGCTGCATTAACTGTGGTTCGCAACGAGGGTTGGATATCACAAAGATAGACGCTCGGGTTGCGAACGTGGAACTATGTTACGGTCGTCTTTCCCGAGTGCCTAACAATCCCTGTGTCTATAGCTATGAAGAGTAGTTTTAGAAGCTGGAACTATACAGTCAGATTGTTTGTGTTATAGTGCTGCAGCTGATTTTTCTCAGCTGCGTCATTTGTAGGCCGGTGATATACCGGTATCCCCCCGTGAACTTTTCTTAAATTCTTCCCGGAACCCTCTACTGAATGCCGCGCGCCGGCTGGCCGGTGATTTGACGGCTGTGTGCATCGAGCCTCGCTTGCTCTGGATGCCAACTCCGATTTTTCTATTTGCACCTCTGTGGTGCGAATGTGTTTGATTGCGCCTAGGGCGCAGTTTGAGGTTATTTATGTTGTTTGAAGATCTGGGCCTTGCCCAGGAGATCGCCCGTGCAGTTGCAGAGCAGGGGTACAGTGCGCCCACGCCTATTCAAGCTCAGGCAATTCCCGCCGTTATGCAGGGCAGCGATATTATGGCTGCGGCCCAAACGGGAACTGGTAAGACAGCCGGTTTTACCTTGCCACTGTTGCACAGTTTGAGTCAGGGAGAGCGCGCAAAAAAAGGGCAGGTGCGTGCGTTGGTACTTACCCCTACCAGGGAGCTGGCGGCGCAGGTATTCGATAATGTGCAGAGTTATAGTAAATACTTGCCAATGCGCCACTCTGTCGTCTTTGGTGGGGTGAAGATCAATCCACAGATCGCCAGGCTGCGCGGCGGTGCCGATATCCTGGTGGCCACTCCTGGACGTTTATTAGACCTACATAGCCAGGGGGCTATCCGCTTCGATCGGCTCGAAGCCCTGGTGTTGGATGAGGCCGACCGCATGCTGGACATGGGCTTCATTCATGATATCAAGCGGGTATTGCGTATCCTGCCCGCAGAGCGCCAGAACCTGCTGTTTTCGGCCACCTTCTCCCCGGAAATCCGCCAGCTGGCAAAAGGCCTGGTGAAGAACCCACTGGAAATTGATGTCAGTCCGCGTAACACGACTACAGATACCGTGCGTCAAAAACTGCATCCTGTGGATAAGGCACGCAAAACAAAACTGTTGAGTCACCTGATTCGTGATAATGACTGGCACCAGGCTCTGGTATTTAGCCGAACCAAGCATGGCGCCAACCGGTTGGTGAAGCAGTTGGAGGGCGACAATATCCGCGCGGCGGCGATTCACGGCAATAAAAGCCAGAATGCACGCACCCGTGCCCTGGCCGACTTCAAGGCGGGTAAAGTGCAAATATTAGTTGCCACTGATATCGCCGCTCGAGGAATCGATATTGATCAGCTGCCCCAAGTGGTTAACTTCGATCTGCCTAACGTTCCTGAAGATTATGTCCACCGTATTGGTCGTACTGGCCGTGCCGGTGCGCGTGGCCAGGCGGTTTCCCTGGTCAGCGCCGATGAAATCAAGCAATTGCGCGATATTGAGCGCTTGATTGGCAAGCCAATCCCCCGCGAGGAGATTGAGGACTTTGAGCCTGATCACCAGCTGCCGGCCTCCGGTAATCCCAAGCGGGGTGGTGGACAAAAGCCCGCCGCCAACAAGCGCCCTACAGGCTCCCGCAACAGTGAGGGGGGACGAGAAGCGCGAGGCAATAGCGATGAGCGCCGCGGTAATCGCGGAAATGGTCGCGGCAAGACAGAAGGACGTGAAAACGGTGGCCGCAATAGCAATGCTGCCGGCGGTAAAGGCAGTAATGGAAATCGAGCCGGGGGTAATGGCAGGGCTCGCGGCGCTGAATTCGGCCGCAGTGATGGCCAGAAACCTCAGAGAGCACCAAGACGCCGTCCCAGCAAAGGGCGTTCGGAAAGCGCTTAGCATTTCGAGTAGTTGGTAATAAAAAAGCGGCTTAGGCCGCTTTTTTTGTAACTGTTAATTTCCGTTTATTCTTGAACTTTTCAGCAGGTATTCTTTTGAAGATATTTAAACACTTTTCTATTTAATGCAGTATATGCTGTTTCTAAATTGAATAGCTTGATACCTTAGCCTGATACCTTAGTTTTATGCTTTTACAGTTTTACCTTTCTACCCAGGTTTTGGCACCAGCGTCTGCTTTAGCCGCGCCGTTTTAAATGCTCTTTCTATAATTGATCACATTTATTCTGCGGATTTTGTGTTAGGTTTCGTTTGCTTTTTAAAGCGATTCTACACAAGGAGATGTTGTGAAACTGAAGTTACTATCAAAATTCTTTGTCCTCCCTACTACTGTTTTATTGCTTGCCAGCAGCGCATGGGGAGAAGTTCAATTTCAGCCCGCAGAAATTTATCCAACAGGATCAAAAGCGGAAGCTATTGCGGTAGCAGACTTGAATAATGATGGTCGAGATGATGTGGTGCTGAGTACCACCGGTAATTTTGATTCAGGAAATAACCTTAAATTAAAGGTATTTTTACAAGGTGAGAATGGACAGTTAAGGGATTCCATAGATTATCCATTGGGTGGTGATGATGTGTATCTGCCAAAGTCTATTGCTGTTGGAGATCTGAATAGTGATGGGCTTCAGGATATTGCTGTAGGTTTTGATAACAGTCGAATTGATGTTTTTTTACAGCTTAGTGATGGGTCTTTAGCTTTACGGGAATCTTTTAGTTCATCTTACGCTAGTCAAATAGCCATTGCTGATGTTACGGGGGATGGAGTTAGTGATATTGTTGGAAGAGGTGCGGATACTATTGGGGTTGCAATTTATTCAATGGTTGGCACTAAGCCAGAGGATTACAGGTCTTTTCTTTACTTCCTGGAGCCGGATAATCTCGGCAGCTTAGCACTTGGTGACGTTAATGATGATGGCGTCGACGATATCATAACGATTAGTGATCAATCACAAGGTAAGGCCTTAACGGTATTAATTTCCCAGGGAGATGGTGATTTTTCCCCGACTTCATACTATGAGCTCGACAGTGATTTTACAGTATACGATATTTCAGTTGGTGATCTAAATGAAGATGGCTTAAATGATATATGGTTGTCTGTTGCAGAGGGCTCAGATGCCTCTCAGTTAGCTTTCTATCAAGGGAGTGATGGGTTACTGCAAAAGCCTTTTACATTTCCAAGAGAAAGCATTTCAGCAATGTTGTTGTCTCATGATTTGAATAATGACTTAAGTCATGAATTTATGACAATTTCATTGGATGCTAATAGTATCTCTATTTTTGATGTGCTGACTAGAAATGGATTGTCCGGACAATCCAGTCACAGCATACCAGAGGATATTTATGCAAATCCTCGAGGAGTAGATGTAGGAGATATTAATAGTGATGGAATTCCAGATATTGTTATTGCAAGTCCATCTTCAGGATTGGTTCTGCTAAAGGGAGATACCCAAGGGATTAACTTGGCGCCGTTAGCTGATGCTGGAGATGATCAGGTAGTCCAAAAAGATCAGCTAATCCTTTTAGATGGTAGTCAATCAGCTGATAGAGACGGAAGCATTATTGATTATCGCTGGAAGCAAGTATCAGGTTCCCCTGTTTCATTAAATGATACGAGTAATGGATTTGCCACCTTCCTGGCACCGTCATCCAAAAATTCCGATATTGGCGGTGATGAAGCCTTAGTGTTTGAATTAGAAGTTGAAGATCATGAAAACGTAGTTTCTGTTGATACAGCGATTGTTACCTTGGATGGAAATATCCCGCCTAGAGCAATAATACGTGACTTTCAGGCAGTAAAATCTGGTGAGGTTGTAATTCTGGATGGTAGTTCCTCAATAGATTTATTTGGAGAGATTGTTAGCTATAAGTGGAGGCAAATTTCTGGGGAGCCTGTGGAGTTGGTGCAGGATTCAGAAGCTACTGTGAGCTTTAAAGCACCGATAATATCTGGTTCTCCCTTTATATTTTTTGAAACAATGAAGTTCGAACTGGTAGTCACAGATAATAAAGGTCTGGAAAGTAGCGCTGTAACTCAAGTGAATGTCCAGAGCCTCGCCTCGCCGCTAGCAATTATTGGAATCCCCCAAGGGGTAAGTTCTGGTGAGGAAGTACTTCTAGATGGCAGAGCCTCTACAGATGCAGACGGGGAAATCGTTAGCTACAATTGGCGGTCACTTTCTGATATTCCAGTAATTAATAACCAAGACGGCACAGCTAGTTTTATTGCGCCTGAGGTTTCTCCAGGGCTTAAAGCTGCTTTTTTGTTTGAGCTTGAGGTGGTGGATAATGATGGTCTGAAATCTACCGGCATAGTTGGTATTGTCGTAGAGCAGAACATGCCTTCTATGATGCCTATAGGCCTAATAAAAGGTGTTCAACTAGGCTCCCTTGTTACCCTTGATGCTTCAGGTGCTTTTGATATTGATGGAGACATAGTAAAATATCAATGGGAGCAAGTATCTGGTCCTCCCGTCTCTATAACCAACTCAGACCGCGCTATCGCTTCATTTACAGCACCATCAGAGCAGGCCACATTGGTTTTTTCTGTAACACTGACCGATGATGATGGGGAGAGTAGCACTTTTAATGTATCAATTAGCGTTTTTGAATTAACACCTATTGGTTAAGAAAAAAGAGCCCCAAGTGGGGCTCTTTTTTACTGGCTTTTATAATTTTCCATATAGCTCAAAGTCAATAATGTCAAAGCCTCGGTACCTTTACGCAATGTGCCTTCATCCACATAAAATAGCGGTGAATGGTTGCTAGGGGCTTTGCTGGGATCCTGCCCTTGCGGAGTTACCCCCAAAAAGTAAAAGAATCCAGGCACTTCATTTGCGTAATAGGAAAAATCTTCAGCACCGGTTATTTTTGGTACCTCCACAACACGTTGTTCCCCCACCACAGATCTTAAAATAGGTAGGGCCGTCTCTGTGAGCTCGGCATTGTTGATCGTTACTGGGTAGCCCTCAAGGATTTCCACATCCGCACTGGCTCCAGAGCTCTCGGCAATCAGTTCCGCAGTGGTTTTTAAGCGTTTAAAAATCTCCGCGCGATTGTCCATATCAAAATTGCGGATGGTACCGTTTAGGTAAACACTGTCTGGAATAATATTGTTGCGCACACCGCCATCAATACGGCCATAGGAAATAACGGCAGGTTCCTTGGTGATATCGATTTGGCGGCTGACAATAGCTTGGGTGCCCATTACAACTTGCGCGGCGGTAACAATCGGGTCAACGCCACCCCAGGGACGTGAACCGTGCGTTTGTCGGCCGTTAATAGTAATACGAAACTCGTCGGCAGCGGCCATTAACGGACCTGAGCGATAGCCAATTACACCGGAGGGTAAGGAGGAGGTGACATGCTGGCCGAATGCCACTTCTGGTTCGTATTTTCTGAATAAGCCTTCCTTGAGCATCAGTTCTGCTCCTCCTTCCTCACCATCTGGCGCCCCTTCCTCGGCGGGCTGGAAGATAAAGAGGACATTGCCGGCCAGCTCCTCGCGAAGGCCTGTAAGTACTTCGGCAGCTCCCATCAGCATGGCCACATGGGTATCATGGCCGCAGGCATGCATGACTCCGACATCCTTGCCCTTATAAGAAGTTCTCACCTTGGAGGCGAAGGGAACATCGGCTCTTTCGGTGACTGGTAAAGCATCCATATCCGCGCGCAGGGCGACGGTTGGGCCGGGTTTGCTCCCTTTGAGAAAACCCACCAGCCCGGTATGGGCAATCCCTGTCTCAACCTCTAGGCCCAGAGTGCGCAGGTGCTTCTCAATATACTTGGAGGTCTGAAACTCACGGTTGCTCAATTCTGGATTCTGGTGCAGATGGCGGCGCCATTCGATGACTTTGGGTGCGGTCTCTTCCAGTAATTGCTGGGGATTGGTATCTGTAGCAGATGCCTGACTGGCCAGTAACGACGTACTGATAGCGAGTGATAGGAGTAGTTTATTCACGGTATTTTCTCTTTTTCTCATTATCGGTAATCGATTCTATCTTCCTGAAAGAAAAGCGCCAGCATGGATGCGGTTAAGTGGAAATCTTTTCATTGGATACCCAGCTGGACCTGCTGGATGAGCGTGGATTAAATCCAGTCGTCAAGCAGTTATATATGGTCATGCCAAAATGGTAATGCAGGCTGATTATATTATTTTTGTTGGTGGATCTAAAAAATTAACAGCATAAGTAGTATGCTTAAATGAATATTCGAAATCTTTACCAGTTCAATGAGTCTATTATGGTGTTTAGTAGTGATGAAGTGATTACCAATGCTGATATTAAAGCAGTGGAATAACGGGAGAAATTAGATGCGACTCTCAAAGTTAATGGCTCAAGTTATCACTAGCAGATATTAATCTTGGTATACGAATATCGACAATGGTATCTTTTGGGGTGTACAGGATTGGTAAAATTGCTGAGGTGACTAGTGAGGATAAATTTGATCATCGGCCTTTGAATATTCCGGTTAGTTTAACATTAGAATTCAAGTTGATTTCTTTCTAAAAATTTAATGTGAGTTAATTCGTTCAATGGAATTTATAAAAAGTAAGAATTTCACTGGGAAAGTTGCCTGGGAATCAAAACTAATTGCCAATATGAATGGCGTTACTACCAAATTGCACTGGACCGATAAACCCTATGTTTGGCATGTGAATGATGGTGAGGAAGTGTTTGCTGTGCTCGATGGCTGCGTCGAGATGTTTTACAAGCAAGATGGTAAGGTGAAGTCTGAGGTATTGTATTCCGGTGATATCTTTTATGCTTCAGAAGGCTCGGAGCATGTAGCTCACCCACAAGGAGAGGCTCGTATACTAGTGGTGGAAAAGGAGGGAAGTATTTAATCTTGGTCGATTGCTCGTCTTTACTAAACCCAGTATCTCACTATTCGTTCAAATGGACTTTGGATGCGGGTTTTGTTTTTAAAATGGGAAGTTATTTCCTTCCTAAAATAATATTTATGCCATAAGTTTGCGCTTTAGCTTGGTATTCGCCTATTTAAATACTAATTTAGTTGATTCTTGGGCAGGTGTCTGCTACTGCAGCTACGCTTTAAATTAACTTATTATATTTATATAGACCGCTTAGGCTTGGCGCAATTAATATGAAAATCCAGAATTTACGCACTGTATTAGTTTGCAGTTTATTTTTATTCTGCTCCTCGGTATTTTCAAATGAAATTGATATCAATGTAGAGTCCGAAGGCAAAGCCCTAAGAGAGGCCCAAGTAGAGCTATGGAAAGCCCTACCTGGCCGTGAAGCACAGCTTATTGATCAAACCGTTTCGGATAATCAAGGTAAGGCGCGTTTAACTTATGCTCATCTTGAGGAGGGTTCAGTCTTATATATTAAAAGTAAGGGTGGTAAGACTTCTGATCAGTCCCACCAATATCTGGAACAATTAGCTGTTCTTTCTTTAATAAAGCCAAGTGCAGTGATCATAAATGAAATCACCACCATCGGTTCCGTTTGGCCTAATGCTCAACAATTGGAAAATGGCAGGCTACAAGGTTCATTTAATGCGCTAAAGATTGGCTCAGGCCATGTGCAGCACTTGACGGAGGTTTCCAGCGGAAATTTCGGCAGAACAGTGCTGGGATTGGGCAATTTAACTCAGTCTGAAACCGTTGCGCGAATGAATACTTTGGCTGCTTTGGTCTCACTCTGTGGCGCAAAAGAGGTGGCACAGGCCTGTGAGGAATTCCTCAAATTATCTGAGAGTGCTACCACCCTGGAGGCATTAATCAAACTGGCAAAGAAACCCTACATTAACCCTGATAAATACTTTGAGCTGTTTACCAAGCACTATCCAATTCCTGAGGGAAAACAGCGTAGAAATACAAAGTTTCTTCCTTACCTATTATATCCCCCAGAAGATTTTTCCCTAAAAGTCAAACTTTCTGGAGGAGGAATCTTTGCTGCTGGCCGACTGATGTTTGATCTCAATGGAAACCTATGGAGTGGTCAGAACTGGATGCCGGGCTCTCAGTCGGGATTAAACAGGTCAATTGGCGGTGGAGTTACTCGACTGGGGCCTGATGGAAGGGCTATATCCCCCCCGATTCTGGGTTACAACGGTCAGGGACTCGATGGCATTGGCTGGGGTACTACCGTGAGTAAAGACAAGGTATGGGTGAGCTCTTTCAATGGGGTGGTGGGTGTGTTTGACCTGGATGGAAATGTCCTTGGCCCCGCTACGATTAATGGTAAAACAGGTATGCTGCAGGGGATGGCAATAGCGCCAAATGGAGATGTCTGGTTATGTGACACTCAGCTGGATCAACTCGTGGTTTTTCCCGGGGTCAGGGACTCGATGGCATTGGCTGGGGTACTACCGTGAGTAAAGACAAGGTATGGGTGAGCTCTTTCAATGGGGTGGTGGGTGTGTTTGACCTGGATGGAAATGTCCTTGGCCCCGCTACGATTAATGGTAAAACAGGTATGCTGCAGGGGATGGCAATAGCGCCAAATGGAGATGTCTGGTTATGTGACACTCAGCTGGATCAACTCGTGGTTTTTCCCGGTGGTGATCTTAAGAGAGGGAAGGTGATTTCAGTACCTGGACTGAGTGCGCCTTTCGGAGTGACCGTGGATAACAATAGCATTATCTGGGTCAGCAATACTGCTTCGGATACGGTTACGCGATTTCCAGCAAGGGCTCCAACACAGGCAATGCAAGTTCAGGTGGGCATATCACCCAGGGGCCTGGCTATTGACTCCAAAGGTAATATTTGGGTGGCTTCAAGTTTGAGCCCTGGTTATCCATTACCAAAGATACCTCCTGGAGCCGGAATCTTAGAGGTGAAAAGGATATCGCTAGAAAATTTTATCGAACACCAAAAGAAAATTCCAAGAACAGGGAATCTTACGTTGATTTCTTCAGAAGGAAAGGTGTTAAAATCCAACTTACTCAATAATGAAATTAATGCAGGATTTGGTATTTCTATTGATGGTGAAGATACCGCTTTTGTTTCCAGTTTTTTTGGGTCCGGTTTTATACAAGTATGTGGGGTAGATATCAGTACCTGTCCTGAAGGAAAGACGACCGGAGACCTGATTCATTATTATAAAAGCCGTTTAATAGAAAAACCCACTGATACAGTTATCGATGATGCGGGTAATGTTTGGGTGGCGAATAATTGGAATGTGATTGAAGCCATCTTGGATGATAATCCGAATCGAGAAGTTGCCACTGCTGGCGGCGGCGATGGGCTAGTCGTTATTTATGGTATTGCCAAACCTGTACGCAATCCTCTTATTGGACCGGTGCGCCGGCCAGTGACTCCTGTAGCCCAATGAGAGTGAGAAACTTCATCCTACTATTAAATACAAAATAATGAATGAGCGCTGCTGCGCATAAATAGTAACTGAAGAGATATCGCATGAGGTGATGGTGAAGATGTACAGTCGCCAATATAAGAATATCCAAAGGGATAATTTCGATATTTCTCTAAATCAGTATCGTTTAACTACATTCCAGCTATAAATGAGCTGCTTTAAGAGTCCTACCTTCTTTCCATAAAGATTTTTTCTCACTCTAGACAATTACTTTCCTAGGTTTGAAGATTATTAAGAATTATTGTTTATTGGTAGGCTAAACGAAAAAAAGTTGACATGCTAAATAAAGTTGAGACCTCTCAACACTAAAAACTACATACTCGTAAGGTGAGTTACTCATGCTACAACTGAGACCCAATTGTGAATGCTGCGATAAGGATCTGCCACCCAACTCCACAGAGGCGATGATCTGTACCTATGAGTGCACTTTTTGTCGCACCTGTGTGGAAGATATACTGAGCAATGTTTGCCCAAATTGCGGTGGTGGTTTTTGTCCAAGGCCTATTCGTCCACAGATTGCTCGACGCCCAGGAGTGGGTGTCGAGTTCCAGCCACCTTCGGAAAAGAGAGTGAAAAGCAAATTCAGTCGCGAGGAAATGCAAGTTTTCGCCAAGTCCTTAAGGGAGGTTGCTGCTGAAGTGCGTTGATCTTTTCGCTGTGAATTGGGCAGAGTTAAGCACCTATGACCAAATTATATTCCCTGGTCAATAGGCGTTTAGCAAGCGGTCGCCGGGATAGCTATTCTGCACTAATGGGCAAAAAGGTGGAAGAGAAGTAATACACCTACACCAGGTACGTTCCTATGTTGCAAGGGTGCTGATTGTGACTGGGCGGTGACCCACTCACAGTGTGTCCATAGGTGCATATTTTCTTTGCTTCAGGAGCAATAGTAGATTACCCGGTTACTTTATGGGCTAGGTTGTCCTTAACCCTGGACCTATGGGGCTAGCATAATTTCTTCTCACCCCTTAACTTATATCGCCTTTTTTTGGGGATCTTACAGGGATAACTATGACGAGTATCGTAGCGGATATCGGCGGCACTAATGCCCGTTTTGCGATAGCCAAGCCGGTTGCGGAGGGCTATCAGCTGGAGGGGCTGAAAGTAGTGGACTGCAAGCGCTTTGAAGGGTTTGATGCTGCGCTGCAGCATTGGTTGGATGGCCTCGATCAGCCCAGACCTGAGAAAGCCTGTATTGCCGCTGCTGGCCCACTGGAAAAGACCTCCTCCGGTAGTCGCGTTTACATGACCAATCTGGGCTGGAGTATTGATGCAACGGCCCTGGCCGAGGAGTTTCAGTTCCCCCACCTGGAATTGATCAACGATTTCGCTGCGTTGGCTCAATCCCTGCCGCGCCTGACCAGTAGCGATTATAAGGTACTGAGAGATGTGCCCCGCCCCCAAGGGGCGCCCATGGTGGTACTGGGACCGGGTACCGGCCTCGGTGTGGCGGGCCTGGCTGAGGCGGATGGACGCTACCATGTGCTCGCAGGCGAGGGAGGCCATGCCAACCTGACAGTCTCTACTGAGCGCGAGTTGCAACTACTGCAGATCCTCATGAAGAGCCGTACACCAGTTTTCAATGAGTGGGTCCTCTCCGGAAATGGCTTGGTAAATCTGTACCGCGCCGTCTGCGAATTGAATGGTCGAACCCCTGAAGCGCTGACACCACCGGACGTAAGCGCTCGTGGCCTGGATAACTCCGACCCTATGTGTCGTGAAACTCTGTTGGATTTCCTCAACTTCCTCGGCAGTGTCGCGGGAGATGCGGCTCTGTATATGGGCGCACGTGGTGGAGTATTCCTGGGAGGAGGCATATTGCCACGTATCGCAAAGTTGCTGCCCGAGAGCGAGTTCGAGCAGCGATTTCTCAACAAGGGGCGGGTTGCTGAATGGATGGAAGCCGTGCCGGTGTACGCTCTGAATGCCGGTTACCAGGCTCTAATTGGTGCTGCGGTGCAGCTGGAAGGCTGATTCGACTGTGCTGTGCCCCTAAAATAGATGAGTTCATCTGTTTCAGGGGTACCCATAAAAAGTTTGAGAAAGATAAGTCTTAATCAGCACTTTTTTCAGGATCTCCACAAGGCTTAAAGCCCCCCTTAAAACCACATTTCTCTCTACTCTTTTCCTTGTCAGATGCAATTTACCTTCGCGGTATCGCGTGTAATTATGCGGCGTATTAGTGTGATTGAAGTCGCAGCTTCTCCCGCCTCCTCCCCCCTCGGGGGAGGATGTTATGGATAGGGGGCCGGCCTAGGATGCAGGGTCTCAACATAACGATAAATCCAGGGAGAAGATGATGAGTCTATCCAATAAAAGTAAAAGGGCGCTCAGGCCCACTTTACTATCTGCTGCCATTGCGGCCTCCATATCCACTTCAGTTGGGATTTACGCGCAGGAGCAGGAAACACTGGAAGAGGTCACGGTAACCGGGATTCGCACCAGCGTTTTGGATTCTGTGGAGGCCAAGCGCGCTGCGGATGTTGTGGCCGATGTGGTTGATGCAGGTGCTCTGTCATCTCTTCCCGACCAATCTATTGCCGACGCCCTGGGCCGCTTGCCCGGCGTTACCACCGTTCGCTCCAACGGACAGTCTTCCCAGTTGAATATCCGTGGTATGAATGGCGACTTCTTACAAACCACCCTGAATGGTCGTGAGCAGGCCTCTACCAGTGGCTATACCGAAAGTACTCGCTGGATTTCTTTTGATCAATACCCGGCAGAGTTGATTAATCAAGCTGCGGTCTACAAGACCCCGAAAGCTTCTCATATCGAAGGTGGTGTTGCGGGCTCTGTCGAACTGAAAACAGCCAATCCTCTCGACGCTGAGAAAGAACATAATTTTAATGCCAATGTGCGTATGTCGTTTAACGACGCTGCGGATGAAGTAGGCGCTGATGAATTTGGCCAGCGCGTTACCCTGTCGTACATGGGTAAATTTATGGAGGAAAAGGTTGGTGTAGCCTTGGGTTATTCCAATTTGGAGCAGCCTAATAGTTTTATCAAGGCGCGCACTGGGGCTGATGCCCAGATCGGTTATGAGCAGGACACCGATTATGATGGTGATGGCAGCCCAGATGCATTACCGCGTGCTTTTCAATGGCAGTCAGGTGATGGCACCGATACCCGTAACGGTTACCTGGCCAGCGTTGTTTTCCAGCCTACCGATAACTTCAAGGCGCAGTTGGATTACTTTAAATCCGATTTTGAACGTGCCGATACTCGCCATGGCATTACGGTAGGCGGTTTGTCCAATACCGGTAATTACATTCTTTCAGATACCGAAGTAAATGGCGGTGCCGTTTCTAACGGAACAGTTATTATTACTGATCCGAAAACAGTCTACGATTCCAGCCCTTGGTTTGAAGCTCGCTCTGAAGATCAATCCACCCAGGCAGACAGCGATAGTATTGGCTTGAATCTGGAGTGGAATATTGGCGATCGTCACACCCTGGCAGTCGACTATTCCTATAGCAAAGGCACTAAGACACGCAAGGACCAGATTGTGTCCATGCATGCTTACGACCTTACCTACGATGACAATGGCAATCTGGAGACCTGGGAAGAAGCGGCTGGGCAGAGCTTTGTTTATTCCCTCAGTGGCGATGGTATTCCTACTGGCGTCTTCTCCGGTGTCGATTTCACAAGCCTGGATACCATGCGCCTGTCCCGCTATGAAGAGTATCCACACGAGTACACCGATAAAGTCAAAGCCTTCAAAGTCGACTACAAGCTTGATCTGGAGTGGGGGGCAATTGCCTCTGTTGAGGCTGGCTTTCGGGTTTCTGAGCGCACCTTTGACTCTGAGCGAGGGGCTTTCCTATACGGTAGCCGCGATGGCCAATTTAATGGCTACTGCGCGGATAACCTGTCCAATAACGACTGCAAACCGCAAAAGCTAAATGGTTACGTTACTGTTGAATCCACCTACGGGTTACCGCAGTTTGTGGTAAACGATATGGATGCCCTGGCTTCCAGTATTTTTGGTGCTGGTAATTACGAAGGTAAGAAAGTATTTAGCCAGGATTGGACTTTTGTTGAGTCTGGTGCTGTAACTGAAGAAGTGTTTGCCTATTATTTAATGGCCAATATTAATACTCAACTGGGCAATATCCCGGTAAGCGGTAATCTCGGTGTGCGCATTGTTGAGACCGATGTGAAATCCAGCGGTATTCAAAATGTAGGCTCTGGTAATGGTATCGAAATTACTGATGATGTGGGAGTTACTTCAGATAGCTATGACTATGTCGAGTACGGTCCCGAGTATACTGATACCCTACCTTCCCTTAATTTGAACTTCGAGATTACCGAGCAGGATTATATTCGCTTTGCCGCCGCTAAAGTGATGGGACGTCCTCCGGTTGGGCAGTTAAAAGGCGGCGCTGGCTCCTGGAACACCGTGAATAGCGATGGTGCTACTGAATACAACGTTTGGACTAAGGGTTCTCCCTATCTCGATCCTTTCCGTGCAAACCAGTTTGATTTGGCTTACGAGCACTACTTTGAAGATGGTGGGGCACTCACCGCAGCTATTTTCTGGAAGGACATCGAGAGTCTGGTTGAAAAGCAGTATATTTATTCGGATAGTCAAGCAGAACGCACAGCGATGTTTGATTCTCTGGGCATTGAGATTCCAGATGGCTTGGAAGCTGGTGCATTTGAGACTTATGTTAACAATGACAAGGGTGGCTATATTCGCGGTATCGAACTTGCGGGTACCAAGACTTTCGATCAGCTGCCGGGTATTTTTGCCGGTCTCGGCTTAACTGCCAGCTATTCCTATACCGAGAGTGAAACCGAAGTGAGTGGCGGCAGCCTCTATGGCGAAAACTTACCGCTGCCGGGGCTTTCCGAAAATGTTTGGAGTACCACTGTATTCTGGGATATCGGTAACTTAAGCTCGCACATTAATGTGCGCTACCGTGACGAGTTTATCCTGAATATGCCGGTTCCAGGCAGTTCAACCCCAGTAGAGTCGCAAGCCTACACAACTGTGGATGCACAGATATCCTACGCCTTCGACAATGGTATAGATGTGATTTTTTCAGCAAATAACCTGACTGATGAAGCGGATGTGAAGTCTTATGGGGTGGATGGTGTCCTCGGTGAATATACTGAATTCGGACGTCAGTTTTATCTCGGCTTAAACTACAGTTATTAAGTGCCTCTAGTTAGTTCAGTGTAAACTGGACTAATAATAAAAGACCACCCGCTGAGCCTTGCTTACCGGGTGGTCTTTTGTTGGAAATTACTCAATACTTGGCATTTCAGCTAGGTGCTGAATACTTAAGAATCGAAAGGGTATCTAGCCTAATCAGGAGTGGCTAGGTTCAGGAAGCTACCTGGCAAATAAATATAAACGTGAAGGTGTTTGGGAATTGAATAGGCGCTGTGTATTGAATTTCAGGTCGAATCTGAATAGTTAAGGACGTTACCGTCCATATGAAAAATTATTTTAGGATGAATTGAAGATTTCAGGGAATTGATAGAGCCGGATACTTTTCAGTAGCCCGGCTCTGAGAAACCTATTTTTCTGCAGTCTTTTCCAGCTTCTTGGTTTCCATCATGTGCAGCATCCGTTTATTGCCCCGTTCACCGCGAATTCTTACTCTGTCTCCAGATTTCATGCCCTTTTGTTTAATTTCTTTAGCGTCAATAAAATAATAATTACCGCTAGCTTCATCTTTTATACTAAAGCGACGTTCTACCTTACCGGTTTTAAAGTCTTCAGAGATGATCTCCTCTAAAGTCCCAGTAACGATTTCCTCTGCTTGACAGAAAAGGCTAAAAGTAATGCCGAATACGATTGATAAAATCTTATACATTAAGACTACCTTCCAAAATAAAATGATTGATGGCTCAAGTAATTCTCTGACTGTTTTATTAATCCTTACTTATCATATTCGACCGATATCACTGCAGATTGACCAGGCTCGCTGTTAGATTTGTAAGTAATAATGAGGCCGACATTGTCATCTTTAAAAGAATCACCTGGTTTTTCCAGTACGGCAACATGGTTTGAATCTATATCATGCAAATAGTGAATGGTCACTGAATTGGCATAATGAGACCTTGGATTTAGAATGTTGTGGCTAACATGATAGTTAACATAGTAGTAATCTTTACCGTTTTTACTACCATTGCTTTGCACTTTAAGTTGTTGGGGAAGTGTCCCGGAGAGTTCACCTGCTGTCAGCTCTATGGCCTGAATCTCTATATCCTGGGCACTGCCAGCGATCTGGCTGACGGTTGTAGTGTACTCTGGGTTTGACTTGTACCAACCCATAACCTCTCGGTGGGCACTGCCAAATAGGCGAGATTTTGACCGGTTGCCCATTAGGGAGCCGGCGGTACCGTATTCATTTTCGGCTGTGCCATCGTTATCTTCGTCCCAGCCTGCGTGGCCAAGGCCAATATTGTGACCCAGTTCATGCCCCATCACCAATTGATCGGTGCGTGCGGCAACAACGCTCCACTGTCCGCCAACTGAAGCAACACCGGTACCGACCAAACCGGCATCCTCAGCTTCTGAGGGATAGATATACACTTGGTGGCGCCAATCACTTAAGTCTAAGGGCTGGCCGTTATCATCAACCAAGTTATTCTTGGCCCATTGATGGGCATGGTCTCTCCAGGAAAAACCACCATCGTTGTACTCGCCGCCCTGGCCCTGGCGAGCTTGTGCATCTGCAACGCTTAAGGTTCCCCCGTTTTGAGGGTCTGGAATAGTGTATGTAATACAGTCAATAGAGCTTTTTTCTACATCCTCCTCACCATAGCAATAATGCTGCAGAGTATCGTTATCGATTCGGTGCCTAAGGAACTTGAGTTGGCCCTGGGAATTTTCCAGATAGGCATTATCAAGCGAATCGACTTCATTGAAGACCATGTCGGCAATTTCGCTAACCCCCGCCTCTCTAGTGGCGATAGCGTCGGAGAAGTTCATAAATATAAAAACAATACTGTTTTTAGACGAGGCTGTTGTAGCAATTGAAAAAATTACTGATTGCTGGCTGCCATCGGTAAGTAGAAATTTGATTGTGTCTTCACTAGTTTCTCCTGTTTTTAATGCCTCGCTGTTGCTATTAAGTGAGTATTCCCAGGTTCCATCACTCTGAAGGGTAAATTGACCATATTTACCCTCAATGGAGTCTGCACTGAAGAGGGGGGTATTACCGTCGACATCATCGATTTCCAATTTTCCAGAGGCGTGCTCTTTGTCATTTAAAACCAATGAAGAGAGGGGAATGCTGGGGTTGAAAGAATAGGGGTCGTCAGCGCCGGTTATTTGAATACTAATTTTGGTGGTGTTACTGCCATTACCCACACCCAGAGTAAATGTATCGGCAGCCTGCTCATCCGCATTCAGGGGATCGGAAAGAGCGCTACCCAAGGTATAAAGCCAGCTGCCATCAATTGAGGTTGTCAGGGTGCCATAAGTGCCTTGAAAACTACTGTTTTCAAAAATTTGGCTGGGGTTGGCATCATCAATCAGCTTGCCACTCGTAGAGACTGCGTGATCTTCTGTAACACTGCCTTCACCACCGCTAATAGCGCCGATGCCAGTCCCTTGGTTGGCACTGCTGCCGCTGTTTGAACTGGTATCAGAGCCGCTGTTTCCATCACCGCCCCCTCCACTGCATGCAGTCATCATGGCCGCCAAGCTGATTGCTGAAAATAGCTTTATCGAATCTTTCATATTGCTCTCGATATCTACTTGTAATTTTGCGCAGGATTATAGGCGAGAGATCGGCATATTCTGTGAAATCGGGTGGATATTGGAGCTTTACTTTGGATATTCAGGAATTGATAGCTGTTAGGTATTCTTGGGGAAATAACGTAAAGACAATCTAGGGAAATAAACTTCTGGATTGCCTATCAGAATAAATATTTAATTCTCATTACCCTATTTTGACGGGTTAAAAAATACTCTCTATGTCACTAGTTTGTCACTAATGCGCATAAGTGGGGGTAAAGCGACCAATCTGACAGTTGGCCGCTTTATTGGTAAATCTGTGGGAATTATTCAGCTTTTGATAAGAGGCTAACCAGTTTACCTATATCCAACTCACTGCAATATTGAGCTTTTTGGCAGTCTAGTAAGGTCTCCCTCATGCGGGTGTTCCCACTTTGCTCGGAGGCTAATTTTAAAAAGTGCAGGGCCTTTTGCAGGTCATATTTTTTAAATTCATCAGAGCTATAAGCTCTGGCGAGCTTTAAAGAGGCCCCTGTATGGCCGAGTTCAGAAGCGTTTTTATATAGTTCAAGAGCTTGTTCCTGATCCTTGCTTACACCCAATCCTTGCTCATACATACGCCCCTGATTGTAGAGGCCATACATGGAATGATGTTTTGAAGCGCGTTCAAACCAGGCTAATGCCTCTGCATAATCTTGTGTGTCTTCACTTTGGGTGAGATAGAGCAGTCCCAGGGCATTCATAGCATCGGTAGAACCCGCCTCGGCGGCTTGCGTTAGATATTCCTTAGCCTTATACAGATCTTTTTCAACACCTTGTCCGTTTTGGTAGAGTAAACCCAGGTTATAGCTGGCCCTGGCTGACCCCTGCTGTGCGGCGTATTGATAGATCTTAAGTGCCCGTTGGTAATCCTGCTCGACTCCGGCACCCATAGCGGAGGCATAGCCGAGGTTGGTCACGCAGTCGAGATTGTTTGCCTTGGCGCAGAGGGCATACCAGCCATAGGCGAGTTCGTGATTGGTCTGTACAAGTTTTCCAGTGGAATTGAGTACGCCCATACGAAATTGTGCTGGGTGGTGCCAGCTTAGGGCTGCCCTCTCGAAGTCCCTTAGCGCGGACTGTTCATCTTTCTTTTGTTGGTAGAGACCGTTTTCTGCAATTCCTGCTCTTAGATAAAGTGCAGCGGGGAATCCGGTTTCGGCGGATTGCTGTAGCAACTTTATTCCTTCGTGAGTTTGGTCCTTTCCAGCGACTTCAAGCAGATATTTTCCATAGTAAAATTGTGCTGGGGGATAGTCCTGCTCAGCAGCCTGGCTGATCAGGTCTACAAAGATTTCTTGTTGCTCCGGCTTACCTTTCATATGGGAGGCTGCCAACTCCAAAAGTGCCGGGGCATAACCTTGTTGGGCGGACAGCTGCAGGTAGTGCTCTGCCTGCTCTTCTCTTGACATATTGTATTGATGAGATGCCAATAGTAGAGCCATTGCGTATTCGGCCTCGCCCTTGTGCATGGTATCTGCTGCGCTCGCCAATAACTGGCTGGCCAACTCAGCGTCGGCCTCTATGCCAAGGCCGACAGTGGTGATATAGGCGAGGAGAATTTTAACTTCCTGTAGTCCCAGGTCTGCAGCGGCAACAAAGAGCTGGGTACATTCGTTCACTGCAAACTTGGTGCTGTTGCCTTCGAGGCACAGATTGCCAAGACTGATATTTGCGGTGAGTGAACCCATACCAATGGCTTCTATGTAAGTTTTTTCCGCCTGCTGAAATTCTCCCTCGGCTTCCTGAACTTGACCAACGGCGTGGCGTGCGGCGTAGTCAGACTCTGCCAGCGGTTGGATTATATTTTTATACAGGGCGTCAGAGAGACCGGCAAAGGGGTATTGAATCTCAAGTAGGCGGTGAAGGAAGCGACTGTTATCAAAGTATATTTTTCGCACTTTGCCGTTGTCAGGATCGCGTACATTGTAAACTCGATACAGGCCGCTTCGACTCGCGGCAAATTCAAAATAGTTGTCGAGTATTTCATAGCCGGAAATGCTGAGTAAGTCCTCTGCTTCGCTCCAGCCAGCTATTTCATAAGCGCTATAGAAAGTATCCCCCCTGCGCGTTGAAAGTATCCCTGTGGCGATAAAGTTAAAAATATTCTGGTGATAGTTGGCCTGTTCACTATTGCCAATAGATTCATAGCACTCAGCTGCACTGAGATGTGGCAGCAGAGCAATACTGTTGAGTTGGGTTATTGCCTCCCAATTTATATCCGTGCAAGTTTTCCTGCCGGATTCGAGTTCCGTCATTTCTGACTGGTAGCGATCTTGTGCATCTAAGGTTCTAAGAGGCTGGGGTGATTTTAAATATTCACTCCAATAGGTGGCATATCGCACTGAATCCGGTGCTTGTGCAACTTGCTTGGTCAAGGCCTGCAGTGGATCTGCTGGTGATTGAATCCTGGTCTGGGAGGCGCAGGAAGCCAGCATTAATAAGATGGGAAAAATCAGCAGCTTCTTCATGGTTTATTTCCTGATTAGTGATTTAATCAGGTTTTTCATTTCCTGGCTTCTATTGCGCTCGGGAGCCGCTTTACCCTTGGCCCAGAATTTATATTGCAATGCTTTGTCGAGCTGATTGAACTGTGCCAAATATTCGGGAACATCTTGTGGCTCCACATGATCGGTTTTGGACTTGAAGGCATAGTTCACCAGAAGTGCACGGTTTTCCAGCGTGGCTTTGCGAGTAAAAGTGAACCAGGGGTTATCGATCGTGGTGGTACCCAGTTCCTCCTGCCAGAGTAGCTCCCCGTGAATATTCACTGTCGCACTTTGCTGGACATCGACCGGGTGTGTTAGCACCAGGGGGCTCTGGCGAATAGGTCGTTGAGGCTTGGATAAATAGGGCACCAAAGCAGAACCATACAGAGAAAATATCTTGCGTGCGGAACTCAGCTGGGCGAAGTCGCTGATTTGGTAATGTTCTGACACATCCAGCTGGTTTTCCTGCAGGCTATCTTTATAGGTGACTTCAGGATCGCCGCTTACGCCCGGATAATAACTGGCGATAAAGTTAGTATAACTACTTTTGATTTGCTCAGAATCTGCAGAGAGGAAGAATTGGCGAACCTGCTCGGCTTTCAGGTGGGAAAAATGAGAGCGTACACGGAGTTCCGCACGGTTTTCCGCCGCATCAATATCATACTGCTCTTCGATACGTGCGTTGTAGCTGGCGACCTGCTCTGAGCTGGGTTCTACAGCTTTCAGGGCTCGGGTCTGCCTGGCAATGGGGAGTGCCAGTTCATAATCAAAAAAGCCCTTGTTTTTTATATCGATACCTTGACCGGAGGCAGTGGCATCCACCCAGTATTCCTGATCATTCAGTTCGATCAGGTTGATCACATGGTTAAAAGTCTCGGGAGAGGGAATATCTTCACCGATATCCCGTCCACGGGAAGAGGATACTAGGGCGGGGTAGGATTGCACTCCTAAGTGGGCCAGCATACTGGTAAGTAAAAGCGCTTTATCTTTGCAGTCCCCATAGCGTTTTTCCAGGGTTTCTCGCGGGGTTCTGGGTTGGTGGGAATTAATACCCAACTCAATGCCAAAGTAGCGAATATCCTCCTGCACATATTCAATAGCCTTGCTGACTGCAGCCTCCAACCCCAGCTGTGCCCGCCAGTTATCCAGTTTTTTCTTTAATGCCTCTGGCAATGAGCGATCAACTTGATAGAGCTCCAGGGCCCAGTTGTTAACCTGTCCCCAGTTGTCGTAACTGGAGTATTGGATGTAATTAAGTGGGTCGTGCCAGTATGGATATTCACTCTCCATCGGTACTCCCGCCACATCGCGCAGGTCCAGGGTGTAGGCGTAATCGGCCTGTTGCTGGGTTTTGTGAACAGGATATTCGCGATGGTTAAATCGATAATTGAGTTTCTTGTCGCTGCTAATTTTCACAAAGCGACGATCTACTGCCTGGGGCCAGGAGAGGTATAAGCGACCAAAGTCGCTGCGGGCAAAAATCGGGTTGCTGCCTTCAATGGTATAGGCGTAGCTAATGATGTCGCCGGGGCGAATATCTTCGAGAATATAAAGCGCATTCCACTGTTCGGAGTAAAGCTTATTGGAGAGTTCCTGCTCGGATTGGAAAAGCTTGAAGCCATCCTTTTGCAAGCGATCCAGGCGCTCACCGTTACGCTGTACACTAATATCGTGTACCAACAGCTTTTGGAACGCTGGGTAGAAGCTGAAGTTCAGCTCGGCAATTTCACTGACACCCTGCTGATTCAGGGGCTCTACCACTACCTGGAAGTAATACTGCTGCTGTTTTCCCCTGTGGCGGATCTGGGAATTGGACAGATGTACACGCACACTGCCCTGTGGCGGGCGCTTTGATTCCACCGGCTGTAGTATTTCCACCCATTCGGGGGTGGCGCTGAATAAGAGCTCCGGAGCTGCTTGGGCAAGTGAGGTGACAAGGAAAAGAGTGGCAGCCAACAATTGGCCGAGGAAACGATATTTCAAGGTGAGCCTCAATAGTTTTTACAGCGGGCGTTAACAGGCACTCATTCAAGATACGGAGGGAGCTAAAAGTAAAAAGAAGCGAAGGTAATTACCGGTCGGTTCCGGCAAACCGGTAGCTCCTCCTGAGCCTCTCGATAGTTGCCTGTAAATCTTGCTACAGAGCCGGGCGGCAGTACTCCGCTAACCGCCAAGTGTGCCGGTAATATACCCCAACCCCAAGGCAGAATATATTGAGCCGGTGGCGGATCTGGGGGATAGGATGTGGAAGAGCGGGCGTGTTACCTCGAGCCCTCCCCCAAGGGAGGGCTTGAGGATACTCATGAGATTACTGGGCTTGTTCCGGCTGCTGGACCGGCATAGCCTCCAGCTTTTGCTTCAGCTCCTTGAGCTTTTCCTTCACCCGTGCGGCGTTATCCGGGCCCATGCGAATCATCAACTTTTGTACACCGGGCAGTTTTTCAAGCTTGGGATCGGCAAACTTATAGTAGACCGACGGGCGTACCAGCTTGATTGAACCCTCGACCTCCGGGGCGGCGAGCACTTTATCAATTGCTTCAATCACCACCTGGTGGAAAGTTTTATTGCGGATACCCAGTTCACCATAGGCTTGCGCCAGACGCGGATACCAATACTGGTAGAGGCTAGCTGCGGTGTCGGTATCCATCAAGGCGAACAGGCGTACCGGCTGATCGTAGCGGCGGTAATTGTCCGGTGATAACTCGTAACCCTCCATTGAGGAGCCGGTAACAATTATGGGGCCGCGAATGGTTTTCAGCGGGCGGTGTTTGTGGATCAGGTCTCCTCTTGAACCGGAGTTGATTGCGGCCACCCACTTGCGAACTACCTCATCGTTCACCAGCCAGCGCGACAGAGCGTTGTCTGGAGCCAGACCCATCAGGTCATCATAAGCGGCCTTATCGCTCTCGTTGAGAGGCGGTGGCGGTTCCCTGCTGGGCTCTTCCACCGGAGCGGGCTCCTGGGATTCCGAGGGGGCGGCCTGCTCCTGAGGCTGCTCCAGTGTTTCTGGTTCTGGAGTGCTTTGGGGCTCCTCAATAATTTTGCTCGGAGGAACTTCTTTCTTTTTTTCATCGCCAGTCCACAGCCAATAGGCTGCCGCGGCGACGACGATCACCACAATAATTCCGATGATCCACCCATGCCTAGACTGTTGTTCCGACATTCCCTGCCTCCTTTTGCTGCTATCAGAATGTGACCCTTTGACCACGGCAAAGCCCTTCGGTTTCTCCGTGGTTTCTGGGTTTTACCTTACTCTCCACAGGAGCCCATCGCAAAGGGGATTTGCTTCACTCTTTGCCCGTTGCGAAGATTGTTGCAGGCTCTATTTTGCTCTCGCTTCATTATCGATTACGCCCCCGCCTGGGAGGATGTATGAATTCCATTGCCGATTAGAGTTGGCCAGTGAAATTGTGCGCGGTGCATAAGAGCGATCGAGTGAGAAGAATAAGAGAGGGGACAATGATTAAATTCACCAGCTTACTGACGGGCTTGTTTCTGGGGGCTGTGCAGATTGCTTCAACCGCAGAAGCGGTCGACCCTTTTTGGCGCAATGCCACCATCTATTTTATGTTGCCGGATCGGTTTAAAAACGGCGATACAAGCAACGACTTTCCCTATGGTCGCAGGGATGACGCGGCATATATGCGTGGATTTGCCGGCGGCGATCTGCGCGGAGTGATCGAAAAGATCGAGACGGGTTATTTCAATGAGCTGGGCGTGGATGCCATCTGGATGTCCCCGGTGATCGAGAATATCCACGGTTACAATGACTCCGACAAACGCACTTATGCCTTCCACGGTTACTGGCCCAAAGACTGGACCGCAGTGGATGCCAACTTTGGCACTGAGGCCGAATTGGCGGAACTGATTGAAATTGCCCACAAGCGCGGTATCCGTGTGCTGCTCGATGTGATCCTCAATCACACCGGCCCGGTAACCGCAAAGGACCCTGAGTGGCCCGCCAGCTGGCTGCGCAAGAGCAAGCCCTGTGATTGGTCCGATTACGCCGGCAATGTGGAGTGTGCGATCCACAGCAATCTCACCGATATTCTCACAGAAAGCGATAAACCCGTGGCGTTGCCGCCGCAGCTTGTGGATAAGTGGCGACGGGAAGGCCGCCTGGCGCAAGAGCAGCGTGAGCTGGATGCTTTCTTTGCGCGCACTGGTTATCCGCGCGCGCCCAGGTACTACCTGATCAAATGGCTGACCGACTGGGTACGGGAATACGGCGTGGATGGCTTTCGTGTGGACACGGTAAAACATGTCGAGCCAGAAGCCTGGGCAATTCTGAAAAAAGAAGCGGACTTGGCCCTGGCCGAATGGAAAACAAAAAATCCACAGAAAAAACTCGATGACCGCGATTTCTTTATGCTGGGTGAGGTTTACCATTTTGGTGTGAATAACTATGGCCCCACTGTCGGCCGTGTTTATGATTACAGCGATCAACAAGTAGATTTCTACCAGTACGGTTTCGACAGCCTGATCAATTTTGACTTTGCCCAGGTAGCTGGCCAGCCCGCCGAGAAGATTTTCTCCAGTTATTCCAATGCACTAAATTACGGGGAATTAAAGGGACTGGGAGTGCTTAATTATCTGGGTTCCCACGACGACCATCACTCCTTCGACCGTGAACGCCAACAGACCCGCAGCGCTGCCAGTAAATTGATGCTGGCTCCGGGCGCGGTGCAGATCTATTACGGCGATGAGCTGGCGCGGCCCATGACCGACGCCCGTGCCTTTGGCGATGCGACTATGCGCAGCCCCATGAATTGGAATGATCTGGAAAAAGCCGAAACCCGCGCTCTGCTTGCCCATTGGCAGAAGCTCGGCCAGTTCCGTCGCGCGCACCGCGCCCTGGGCGCCGGTGAGCACAGGAAACTCGCCGATAAACCCTACACATTTTCCCGTACTCTGGCAGGGGCGCAGCCGGTGGTGGTGGCAATGGACCTGCCTCGCGGGGAGAAGCGTATTTCTGTAAAAGGCGTTTTTGCCGATGGCACAGAGTTAACGGATTTCTATTCCGGTGAGCATGCAAAAGTTGAAGGTGACAGTGTTACTTTCATTACTGAGGGAGAGCTGCTATTGCTTTCAGCCAGGTCAAAATAGTCCTATCTTTAACGGATCCAAAAAAGAAAAAGCCCGGTAAATTCACGTTATTGCCGGGCTTTTTGTAGAGCTTTCGAACGGGTTTTACACTTCCGTGTTGGTGAACTGGTTGCACACCATCACATCCACATCCAACTGGCCGATCACTCGCTCGGCGGTGTTGCCGCGCAGTAGCGAACCGGTTTCGCCGAACTGGTTCAGGGTACCCATCACCACTAAATCCGCATCAATTTCTTTAGCCACGGCTTCCACCACATCGCTGGTATAGCCCTGTTTCACATGAATGCGATGGGTGGGCACACCAGTTTTATCGGCGAGCTTGGCCAGGGCGCCGCGATCGGGATAGCGCATGGAATCCAGGTAGGCGTTCACCAGGTGCAGCTCGGCATCGTAATGGCCGGCAATATAGGTGGCGCGTTCGCTGATCTGGCGGTTCAGCTGACGCTGCTCCAGGGTTTTGGCCTGGTAATTGACGGTGGCCAGCACCACTTTGCGTTCGGCCTTGGCGCCGGGGCGAATCAGTACCACTGGGCAGCGCGCGGTTTTCAGCACCCGCCACTTGGATTCGGCAAAGGTAAAGCGGCGGGTGGATTTCTTGTGCACCGGCAGGTAGATCATCTCCGCATCGCAGCGCTTGGCTTCCTGCACAATGGCCGCCTGCCAGTCGCTGGACCAGCACACGGTGATCTCGCAGGTGAGCCCCGCTTCGGAGATGGGTTCACGGATCTGTTCGCGGAACCAGGATTCATCGCGGAATAGGTGGTCGTTCACCGCGCGGGTATCCACTGCCTCGCCGTCCACCGCGACAAACACCGCCAAACGCGGCTGCGGGTTGCGACCGCGGGAAGTACTCATCGCCCGCTCCAGGGCTACATGCTTGTCATCGTTGGGGTCCACGACCACAAATACGGTGCTCTGCTGCTCCATCTTTCCTCCAGATCAATGGGTGTTTCCGGTCCCTGCTTTATGCAGTTGACTCCTGGGTCTAAGTTATCACGAGGCGCCTCAGACTCGGAGAGTTTGTCGTCTCAATACGTTGAAAAACGCGTCAAACAGGCCTAACTGCCGGCGCATGATGAAGTAATGGGGAAAGACTGTATTGAGCCAGATCAAGACCTGCCCCCACTGCGAGAAGCACTGGGTGAGGGAAAAAATCCTTATCGAAATTTTCAAGGGTTTCTTAAGTTTGCCTTAATTTTGCCTACGTAGACTCTCGCCGTGACACTCCCAAAGAGGGTTTTCAATGGCGCTACAGAGACACCATCAATTCCCGAACCAGAGTGCGCCGTCCAAGCACCGATCGCGGCGGCACAAGCTGGATTTTGACCTGACTCGTATGGGGCAGGCTGGCCACAGCCGGGTGCAGGGGTTCATCGCACAGAAGTTTGCCGATACCTATGGCGCTCGGGTGAATCAATTCGCCCCACTGTTGTTATCCGCATGGCAGGAGAATGCGTTCAGTAGTGCGCTCGGTCTGCGCCGTGCTGATAGCGGACCTCTATTTCTGGAACAGTACCTCGATCAACCGGTGGAAAAAGAGATCGCCGCCTTTAGCGGGCGCCCGGTAGAGCGTGCACAGATTGTCGAGATCGGCAATTTGGTCTCTACCAGTCGCGGTGGTAGCCAGATGTTGTTTCTGATGCTGTTTGAATTGTTCGCCGCCGCCGGCGTGCACTGGGCTATTTATACGGCCACCGCAGAAGTACGCGGTCTGCTGCAAAAATTGGTGGGTCGACAAACTGTTTTGTGTGAAGCGGATGGCCGTCGTCTGGGAAGTAACCTGGGCGACTGGGGACGCTACTACGAGGCAGCCCCGGCCGTGACAGCGATCGATGTCTCCGGTGAACACCGCGCATTACTGCAAAACCCTCTGATGCGAGAACGGCTAAAGGGCTGCCGGGGACGCGCGCAATTTATGTCCCCTGTGCTCAAAACCCCCACAGAAGGCGCCATCGTATGCAACTGATTGAACAAATCCGCCACCTGGCCGGGCAACACCCCGAGAGTCTGGCGTTGAGTGGTGAACACAGAAAATACAGCTATCGGGCCTTGATGGTGGCGGTGGAGGGCATTGCGGCTGAGCTGCGCGAGCGCAATATCCAAGTGCTGGGGCTCTATGCCGATAATGGCCCCAACTGGTTGCTGGTCGATCTTGCCTGCCAACTCGCGGAGACCACCATAGTGCCCCTGCCGGTATTCTTTTCCCAACCGCAGCTGGCACACACTATTCGCACGAGCGGTATGCAGGCCTTGCTGACGGACGACTGCGAGCGCTTTACCTCTCTCCGTGAAATCGGCCAGGCTCAGGCGGAAATCGCCGAAATGGCACTTATCGAGGTTCTCGGCGCAGAACAGACTGTTCTGCCGGTGCAAACTGCCAAGATCACATTCACCTCTGGTTCCACAGGTACCCCCAGAGGGGTCTGCCTGTCTGAACAAACGCAATTTGCCACCGCCGAAGCGCTGGTGAAGCAGTTGGGCCCTTTGGATAGCCGAATTCACCTGTGCCTATTGCCTTTGGCGACCCTGCTGGAAAACGTTGCCGGTGCCTATAGCAGCTGGTTGCGTGGCGGCCAGGTGGTGGCACCGCCTATGGCAAGTTTGGGGCTTACAGGCAGCTCCGGCCTGGATGTGGCTCAGATGGCAAAGTGTATCGATGAACATCTGCCCCACAGTTTGATTCTGCTGCCACAGATGTTGAAGGCCCTGCTGGAACACTGTGAGCGCAGTGGTTGGCAGCCACCATCTTCTCTCCGTTTCGTCGCTGTCGGAGGTGGCAAGGTAGCGACCAAGCTGTTGCTGCAAGCGCGCAGTATCGGCTTACCGGTCTACGAAGGCTACGGTTTGTCGGAGTGCGGCTCCGTAGTGGCATTGAATCTTCCCGGCTCGGATCGTCCCGGCGCCGTCGGGAGGCCGCTGCCCCATTGCGAGGTCGCCCTAAAAGCCGGTGAAGTCATGGTGCGCGGTCCCCGCTATCTGGGATATCTCGATGATGCCGGTGAATGCGAATCCCACTGGCTCGCCACCGGTGATTTGGGAGAGATTGATGCCGATGGATTCCTCCATATCACCGGGCGCAAAAAAAATATTTTGATCAGTGCCTTTGGGCGCAACATCTCGCCGGAATGGATTGAGAGCGAAGTGCTGCTGGAACCCATGGTGCAGCAATGTGTAGTGGTCGGTGATGCCCGGCCCCACTGCGCCGCATTGATCTTTCCCCGGCCCGGCAGCAGCCGCGAGCAGCTCGATAACTGGCTGGCTGCGGTCAATAACAAGCTGCCGGATTATGCCCAAGTGCGATCCTGGGCCGAACTGCCAGCCCCACTCACATTTGCCGATGGCCTGCTCACCGCCAACGGTCGCCCACGCCGTGACCGAATTGCCGAGCGTTACCAAGATTCTATTGAAAACCTGTATGGAGGCATTTCCTGATGAGTTATTACGATGAACTGCAAGCGCAAACTGCCGACGCCCGTCAGTCTCTGATGAATGTAGCGCTGATCCAGCGTGCGGCGCGTGGAGAAATAAGCCAGGAGGAATACATTGCCTTCCTTACTCAGGCTTATCACCACGTCAAACATACCGTGCCCCTGATGATGGCCTGTGGCAGTCGCCTGAGTAGTCAACAGGAATGGTTACGCGAGGCAATTGCGGAGTACATTGAGGAGGAAACCGGTCATCAGGAGTGGGTGCTCAATGACATCGCCACTTGTGGTGGTGATGCAGAGGCGGTGCGCAATGGTCAGCCAAATCTCAGCACCGAACTGATGGTGGCTTACGCCTACGATACGATTGCCCGAGGCAACCCCCTGGGGTTCTTTGGCATGGTTCATGTATTGGAAGGCACCAGTACCGCCGTGGCAACGCAAGCCGCGCGTGCCATTCAGAAGACTCACGGCCTGCCCAACAAGGCATTTAGCTACCTGCTCTCACATGGTGACCTGGATATCGGCCATGTGGATTTCTTCAAAGGGTTGATGAACCGCATTGAGAGCCCTCAGGATAAGGCGGCGATTTTGCACAGCTCACGAGTGATGTACCGTCTTTATGGCGACATTTTCCGCGAAGTGGAAAGTCGTTGTTCGTCGAAAGAGGTCGCCTGAGATGTCGGCGCAAGCAATGCTTACGGTGCTAGTGACCGGTGCCAGTGGTGGCATCGGCAGCGCCATCAGTCGTGCCCTGGCCGAAAAGGGTCATCGGGTGCTGCTCCAGGGGCGTAACGCAGAGCGTCTGCAGCAATTGAAAGCGGCACTACCTCACAGTGACAGGCATCAAATACTGGTTGCCGATCTACTCAATGAGGCCGAGCGCCTTGAGCTGGTGCGCAGCTGTGAGCAGTTGCCAGGCGGATTGGATGCGCTGATCAATAACGCCGGTGTTTCCGCTTTTGCCCTGCTTGGTGAGACTAGCGATAAAGAGTTAGCCAGGCTGTTGCACACCAATTTATTGGCCCCGATGGCATTAACTCGCGATCTGCTTCCGCTATTAAAGCGCAGTCAGCGTGCCGCGATTATCAATATCAGTTCCGCCTTTGGTCATATCGGGCATCCGGGGTTTGGCGCTTATGGTGCCAGTAAAGCCGGCCTGCATGGCTTTACCGAGACCTTGCGGCGTGAACTTCTGGATACTGGAATACGCGTGCATTACCTGGCGCCAAGGGCGGTGGATACCAGTCTCAACAGCGAAGCCGTGAATGGTTTAAACCACGCTCTCGGCAACAAGTCCGATCCACCGGAAAAAATAGCCCAACAGTGTCTGCAGCTATTGCACAGCAAATATGGTCGTCGGCGCTTTGTTGGCTGGCCGGAGCGGTTCTTTATCAAGATCAACGCCCTCTTTCCCGCCCTGGTAGATAGTGCACTGGCAAAGAAATTGCCACTGGTGCGCCAATTCGCCGGAGCAACAGACCCGCTCCCCGAGCCCGGCAAATCATGACTTCTGAGCAATGGGAACGGGAACCCTCGTTACTTGTGAGCACCTAAACTCCACCGCCAGTGTTACAGGCACTATGCTCAGGCGGTGGAGGGATCGGTGCCGTCAGTGCCTTTGAAGCCTTGTTCGGTCCCGCAAACAGTTATGCAAAGGACCGAGATAGATGCGCATCCTATTAATTGAAGATAACCGCTCATTGGCCGAAGGTATGGTTACCGCACTGCAACGCGGGGGCTATGCAGTCGACCACGCTGCTGGAGGAGGTGAGGGCATATCCCTGGCTAAGGCCGCTCAGCCGGATGTCATTATTCTCGACCTAGGTCTGCCGGATCTCGACGGATTACAGGTTTTGAAAACGCTACGCGCTAGATCAATCCGCTCACCGGTGTTGATTCTTACAGCGCGTGATGATCTCCCTTCCAAGGTTAAGGGTTTGGATGCCGGTGCCGACGATTACCTGACCAAGCCTTTTGCAGTGGATGAATTACTAGCCCGATTGCGGGCACTGGAGAGACGTACTGGAGCGGGACTAAGCGCGGAAATCCAGATTGGCGATGTGACTATAAATCTGTCCAGCTATACGGTATTACAGGCGGGTCGCGAAATAAAACTCTCGCGACGAGAATTCAGTCTGTTGCGCGCTCTGGCGGAGCGCCCAGGTCATATCCTCAGCCGCGAACAGCTGGAGGATAAACTTTACAGTTGGGGCGAAGAGGTATCGAGCAATACCGTAGACGTGCATATTCATAATTTGCGCAAAAAAATCTATCCAGAATTTATTCAAACAATACGCGGCGTCGGCTATAAGCTGGAACCGGCTGGCAGCGCATGAAATCCATCCGAATTTTTCTACTGATTACCTTGTTATCGATCATCATGCTGGTGAATTTTGTATCGGCCCTGCATGGATATCGCGATACAGTGGCGGAGGCTCAACGGCTGTTCGACCGCCAATTGGGGGCCTCGGCCAGACTATTGGCAGATATGCCGGTTGCATCCGGGGCCGAGCGGGTGGTGGCTCAGCCCGAGGCCATGGTCATGCAGGTGTGGTCGGAAGATAAAAAATTACTGGTGCGCTCCGCCGATGCTCCGGTAAAGCCACTGAGTGAATTTGCCGTTGGTTTTAAGGAAATTAATTTCTCTGGATATCGCTGGCGAAGTCTTACCGAATATTTTCCCGACAACGGCCACTGGATTATTGTTGCCGAAAGATCTGACCTGCGTTACCAATTAGCAGATAAGTTGGCTATTGCTGCGGTACTGCCGATATTACTGGGTCTACCGGTTGCCGGGTTGTTGATTTGGTTTGTGGTGGGGCGCGGCCTCTCCAGCCTGCGCAAACTCGCTGAAGCACTGCACAGCAAACGCGCCGAAGACCTGACACCACTGCCAGAATGCAGCCCACCAGAGGAACTGTTACCGGTGGTGCAATCCATTAATGCACTGCTCACCCGCTTGCAGGCCTCCTTTGAACGCGAGCGACGTTTTTCCGCTGACGCCGCCCATGAGCTTCGTACGCCCATCGCCGCCATACAGGTACATGCCCACAATTTGGAGAGTGAATTTAAGGGTACCGGGCAAAAATTAATACCCGCAAGTCTGGTTAAACTTGAAGACAGTGTTCATCGTATGGCGCATTTGGTGGAACAAATGCTGGATTTATTTCGTACCACACCCGAGCACTATCCAGCGCGCTTTGAAATGCTCAATCTTCACGCCCTGGCTCGCGAGGTATTGGCTGAAGAATACCCGATCTTTGCCCAGAGAAAACAACAGGTGGAACTTTTGGGGGGTAGGGTATTTATACGTGGCGATCGTTTCGCCTTGACGATCCTTCTCAAAAACCTCCTGCACAATGCCGCAAAATATACTCCAGTAGCGGGCAGGATTAAAGTGAGTACTACACTGGTAAAAGAAGATATTTTATTGAGGGTTGAGGATTCAGGGCCAGGTATTCCAGAGGAAGAATACACTCGGATCTTTGAACGTTTCTACCGTATTGGTGGTGATCGACATCAAAGCACAGTACCTGGCTGTGGCTTGGGACTTTCTATTGTGCAACATATTGCCCGCTTGCATGGAGCCATAATCGAACTCGGTCAGTCCAGTTTCGGACATGGGCTCTCAGTAACAATACGCTTTACAAAAGTAAAGGAAGATGAGCGTGATTAACCTGCTAAAAGCTGGAAAAGGAATACTGAGCAGTGGCAGGATAACCGGTTGCCTATGGTTGTTGATTATTTTATTGGGTTTCCCTCTTTTGAATACCTGTACTTCAGATACTGACAAACCCACAGTGAAACTGGAAATTCGTAATCATTTGTTTAACCCTTCCGAAGTGGCTATACCTGCCGATACGGAGGTTAAACTGGTAATCTATAACCGTGATTCCTCCCCGGAAGAGTTTGAGAGTTACTTGTTGAACCGGAAGAAAGTGATTATGGGCAACAGCAAAGCCGTGATTTTCATCGGCCCTTTGCCTGCAGGAGAATATCCTTTTTTTGGCGAGTTCCACCCAAAAACTGCTCAGGGAAAAATCATCGCACAATAGCGGAAGGCTTATGTTATTGACTTCTGTAATGGTGGTTCTGCGTGAAGTGTTGGAAGTGGCCTTGTTGCTAAGCGTTCTATTGGCCGCTACACGTTTATTAGAACTGCGCGCCCGTTGGTTTTATATCGCTCTGTTGCTTGGCGGGTGTTTTGCAGTTATTTACGGTGAGAACCTCGCAAAAATTTCTCAGGCTTTTGGTGGTGTCGGCCAGGAGCTGGTGAATGCGGGCATATCCATTTTTATCTATATTTTATTAATAGTTGTTGCAGTATTATTGCTAGTAAACTGGCATAAAAAGCACTATAAATTATTAACGATGCAATTTGTCATGTTACTGGCCGTCACGATGGCCATTATGCGTGAAGGATCGGAAATTTATGTTTACCTAACTTCCTTTTGGCTGCATCCACCACTGTTGCCCTCTGTAATGATCGGAGCATTGTTAGGTGCCGGCATAGGATACAGCCTGAGTGCGTTGTTTTATTACCTTTTGTGTGGTTTATCCCAAAGATATACACTGGGAATTTCTTGCATATTTCTTACCATTCTAGCTGCGGGCATGAGCCTGCAAGCCTCGCAATTACTGATTCAGGCAGATTTACTGCCCGCGCAAGAGCCCCTATGGGATAGTTCCAGACTACTGGAGGAAAACTCAATTGCTGGGCAGCTGTTCTATGCCATATCTGGCTACGAAGCCACTCCAACCCCTTTGGAAGTTGTGGTTTATGTAGGTAGTATTGTCATTATGTTAGGTATAATTGCGGGTGTTTATTATAGGATTTCCAGAGATTAGCTATTATTGGATAAATTATTCCGTTTAGTTTTATCTGCGCCTTCTCTTTTTGGGAGAGTTCTTGTAAATATAGTCTTTCATTCTCATAGCCGAATCATCCATACTTTCAAATAGCACATATTCGCGTAATCCTGCTTTTAGACAGAGTGTATTGAATTTAGCCTGAGGGGCATGCCTGGTATTCATGATGTAGTTTGAAATATAAAGGTCCTTTACTCCCCACTTTAGTCTACAAATGGGTTTCCATTTCCATGGAATTAAGCCTTTCATGAATACAACCTCTCGATTTAAATCAATTTTGGTCTGCACAGGAAAAAAATGACCTCTAAGATTGGAAAACATGAAAATCAGCATAGGAGATACACAGAAAATAACCCACTCAGGACCGAGGTCTAAAGTAGTATTAACTATATATAAAGTGATCAAGCCTAATCCGAATAAAACAATAAATATAATTAAAAAAGAATTTCTCTTAATGGTTACTGTACCATCGGCTATGATACACTTTTTGGATAAACTCATGATATTCTAACTTCCGGGGCCTTCAATATTAAGCCTTTTAAACCCTTTATATAATTTCATGTGAGCAACAGTCGAATAGTTATCCACAATGTACTGCTCAAGCATAATGCAATTCCATAATTGCTTCATCTAACTCATTGTTGAACAACGACTTCAAATCCAAAATGCTCGAAAAAAGATTTCATGATACCATGTCCTTCGACATAAAAAATGGATATAGAGTTAAAGCCTTCAAGGTGCTTAATCTCAGCTAAAACATGTTTCACTGCTTCTGAGCCGTAACCTTGATCTTGCAAACTGACATTGATCAATAATTGATTTATAAAGATTTCGTTTGGTTTGTCATCATCGTCGTAATTTGGGCTTTATTGGATAAAGCCAATTGGCCTGCCTCCAAGATAAACACCACGGTTGATGTAATGGTCATAAAACTTGGACGCGGCAATAGCTTCTGATGGAAGAGAAACATAGTTTTCTTGTTCTTTAGTGATATCAAGGTCAATCATATCGACCCAGTTATCTTTTGTTAATTCGCGTAGGTTAATTTTCAATGATTAAATCCTTTTTATGTTCAAAGTGATGGTTAAAATTACGCTGTGGTGATGGTGCGTAGAGTCCATTCATGTATTTTCTGATGAAATAGATACTTGAATTTAATATATTCAGGAAGATAGATACACTCAATCCTAAAATAATCCAGCCAGTATTAGAAGTTTTTCACTATCAGAAGCTTAGATAGCTTCTATAGAGCTGTATGACTCACTTGTTGGATAATTAATTATCCTATTACTGTGTAAAATGCTTTGCTCAGAGATAAGGTTTTTATTCTTCTATAAAATCCATGCTAATTGAAGCAAGCTGTAGTAATTTATTATGAGTTCGATGTAATGGCGTCCATCTCAGTTTCTACCAACCAATCTGGATCGATAAAACCATTTACTTCTACAAAAGTACAAGCTGGTCGTTGTTGTGAGAAAATTTCTCCATGAGCTTGAGCGGTTTTTTTCCATTGCGAAATGTCAGTAAGCATGATACGTGTACGAATGACATCCTCAATGCCGCCGCCAGCTTTTTCTATAGCTCGCAACGAAAGATTAAGGCAATACCTGGTTTGATTGTACAAATCCCCAATGAATACTGTTTTGCCATTATCAATGGGAGCTGTTCCAGATACTGCTATATGGTTTTCAATCCGGCACGCCCGAGAAAATCCTATAGGACCCTCTAAATGAGAGCCTGAGCTAACGAGTTTGCGCATATTTGGTGATCTCCATAGGTTTTATAATCACAGCCACATTGTTGACGCATGTGTGGTTATGTGGAATTCTTTTTACTGCTTTTACGTTCTTTAAATTCATCGGGCAATTCTCCATAAATTTTGGCCTTCTTTATTGAATCTTCTGCTTTGTGCTTCTTTCCTTCTTGCAAATACCTCTTAGCTTTACCAATATGGTATTCAAATCGACGTTTCCGTATCTTTTCGCCCTCATCGGCAAAGCTTTTTTCGGCAACCCAAAAACCAATAAAAGTAAACGGAACTCCAAGCCACAAAAATAAGATATTTTTTAACAAGATCGATATAAGGAATGCTAAGGAGAAGCCAACGATCACAGAGAGAGAAGCACCTATACAGCCGATGCCCCCACTACCTGAAGGATGTTTATATCCATATCTTTTGTACCACATATTTTTAATTGTCCTGACGTCATGTAGGCCAGATCTTCGCAGACTTAGATTGTCCAGTTTTAGATTCTGTAAATCACTTTAACAAGGCTAAAATAACCAAAACAACAAATGATAAGATTACCAGGAGAATGGCAAGTAAAGTAATTTGAATAGGAGAAATAGTTGTGAGGGTGATGGCGCAGATCCAAGCTATACCGATAACTAGAACTGATGCTAAAAATGCCTTCTTGTTCATTTGAAAATTTCCTTATTTTCTTCTTTTATAAACTATATAGATAAATCTGTAAAATGCTAAAAAATAATGCTCGGCACCATTGTATTGGTTCAGTAGTGTATGTAAATTCAGAGTAATCTTTGTCAGACATTGGCTAACCAGTAACAGCAAATTGTTAAGGTGTGACTCTGATATGCCAACGGTATATATCCTTTACGTTAGCTTTTATATGGTTTCATTAGTTTTGATCTTATTACTACATTCAAAGTTGAATAGTACAACATTCTTTTCGTTTGTAGCTGCTTTCCCTGTATTAGTGCCAAGTTTTAGAGTAGCGTTTTCGAGTTAAAAGATGTCAATACTAGTATTTTTACCTTGTAGTTAAGCCAAGCATGAATTCCTTTAGCCATATGCCCGTAAACGGGGCCAGTGTAGAGTGATGTGCTTCTCCCGTAAGTAAATTTACGAAGCTGGTGCCATCTGGTTAATCGGATATTACCTTAAGAAGCATCATCCATGTATATTCCTGAAATTATTTTGCAATTTATATCGGCGTAATGATTGAGTCGATTTTTGTACACTCCCTCTTCAATCTAGCGAAAGCAAATGGGCAGCCTAGGTGCTATTATGTCCATATTTCTACCGCTCATTTTTATAAGTTTTCTGCCATTCCTTGTAGTTTCAATACGGTATTTAGGTTTCTACCTGTTGCAGGGACGCCGAGGCATAACTCAAGGTTTGAGACAAGCTTAGAACGTCCTATACCATTTGGTGCATGGAGATAAAATACACTTCCGTGCAGTTTATAGTTTTCGGTATCGGCTGCAAAAAAATCTAACTTTTTCTTGTCCAGAATAGGTTTCCTTTTGCAGAAGTAGAGATGAACTGTTTTACCTTCATATAAGGTAAATGGATTAAAGCTTAGCGCGTCTTCGAATTCTGACTTTTCCAGCACTAGTAGCTCAGGACTAAAACCAAATTTTTTCTCAACTTTCAAAGTAATATCCTTGAATGATTTAGCTTTGCTTCTGAAAACTACGTTTCCACTTTGAATATAGGTGTTAACACTTTCATAGCCTTCACCTTCCAATAGTGATTTCAGCTCCTTCATTGGTATTATGTTTTTGCCGCCAACATTGATTCCGCGGAATAGTAAAATGTAGGTCTTCATTGTAGCCCTTGACTATATGTTACACCCACCATATAGGTAGGAAATTTTTTAATAGTTCAGCACACATAGTTAATGATTATACCGGTGGTTGTTATGGCTTCCAACCGAAGCATCCTTTAACTTTAAGCCAATTGTAACTTGGCTCACTTAATCCTCCAAAATTTGAAATACAATAACCTTAATTTTAACTTAAAGGGGTTTCTTGATGCTCTGTAGAACAATTGAAAGAGAAATTCAGAATTTTTTACGGGTGAAATTAGCCCATGGGAAATTATCTCAGCTTGATCGTCACCTTCAATGACTTTAAATACATAGCCGGTAGAGCGTTGAAGATCCATGACCATTATTATTTATATCACATTAAGTAGAGCTGAGATTTACCGCGCTCTGCTGGCTTTACCTTTTATTTAAAAACCTGTTATAAATTAATTGAAAAATATTACTACTCAAATAACAAGACTTTATTAAGGTAAAATTTATGTGCTGCTTCTCGTGTAGCGCCTGATGCGAGCCGAACCTGAGTACACTCATTTTCTGTGGCATAGTTAATAATCCAATCAAATAGTATGCTGCCAAAACCTTCAGATCTACTTTCATTAGAGGTAACCAGATCTTCAATTTCCAGATATTTTCCAGTTTTTAGCCATTCAGCAATTCTTATTCCTGCTACAGATTGAATTTAACTTCACGTAAATACACCAATTTAAAATCATAACGATTTCTGAGGGAGTTGATTGTATCAAGAAATGTATCTTTCTTTAAATGAGGTCTCAGCTGAGATAATGCCTCAAAAAACTCCATAATATCTGAAGTTGAATTTGCAATTCTTACTTCCATAATTGCTCCATTTATGGCGCTGGCCTTATTCAGAAAAAATAGACACTATAATTATTCATATATTGGCTCATATTCTGCTGGTATTATGTAATCCAGTGTGTAGTACCTGCTTAATCTGTTTTAGGAGAATCTAGAGGTATTCAAATACTTAAGAATTCGCTGGATTGATACTTTGAAAAATTATCGCATATACCAGCTCAAATTTCCGATGCCTGAAAAACGGTTCCATTACGACATTATCCAGCAATTAGCCTGGAGATTCATGCTGGAGCGACAATCGTTCACCAATAGAAGGCCCTGAAATCCCTGGGCCCGATACTGTATACCCTGATTCAAATGTACGATCAGCCCCGGTAAAGTACCTCTTTACTGCAGAGTCATATTTAATGTGCTCTGCGTAAGGTACTCCGTTATCTGGATAATCAACGACCAGCCAACGGCGAATTCAGGTCAAACACTACCTCAAGATACAGCCATCGACCCCTTACCCAATCGATCCCTTACCCAGATGTAGGTAATGTCTTTGGTCCAGTAATAGTCAGACTGAGCAACTTACAAGCACCTCTTCTGCAGGGTTAACGCGACAGTCTCCTTTACTTAGCCAAGGGAAATAATTTGAAGTTGATACTTCAGAACATCGACACATCCAGCTGATAGGGAACCCCCCTTTATGCTCAAATATCAGTATGTACATTACTCTTGGTGGTTCGAAAAATACGTCGCTGCCTATTTTAGAAATTCGACCTCTTGGCGGACCACATACAACTCTTTCTTGAGGCAGCGCATTTCTGTACTCTCCTTCCTCGAGAAATCGACATAAACTATTGGACGGCTTCCCTGAGAGTCGGTTGAACTGACGCCGCCAGTTATAGATCTTTAGGATGCTGATACCCAGCTCACAAACGACGGAGACTGTTGTAGTCTCCGGTTTCTAAGCCCTTTTACCATCTCTCTACGAAACTCTTCCGTATACATCTGAGTTCTTTTTTACTGATGGTAACACCTCAGTGTTAGGCCGAAACCTAACAATAAAAGGTATCTACTAAATGTGTGTAGGTCATACACATTAAGCTCAAAGCAGCAGTGGGGCACGCGTCTACTGTCTATGCTCATTAGCCACCTTTAAGCTTACTGATAAACGTATGATTCATGGCCGTATCCTTGTCTAAAAATTTATAATCTAGCAAGTGTCCCAAACCTTCGTAATAAATATGCTCACATTGATTCTCTCGTTTTGCATTCATTTTCTCACAAATATCATTTGCCATCTGAGGCGCCGGCCAAATTTCATCATTTTCGCCTGTCATCAGCACCACCATTGCACTTATATCATTGACGGAAATATCTGCTTTATTGCCATCAACTCGATTCGCCAATGACTGAGCATACAGGTCCCGCAAACCGTTTACCTGCCCAGATGGTTTAAATGGGACGTGAGTTAACTCTTGCCCTTTTTCCGTCCAGCTTGATGCAGGTACTTTTGTCCAATCTTTTAAAATGCCTGCCCAAACTACTGAGCTTGGTGCTATTGCCACTACCTTTGAAATCTGTTCATCTTTTGATGCTAAAAGTAGTGCCAGTTCGGCGCCCTTAGACCAGCCAACAATTATTAACTCATCTGGCTTTACATTGTTCTGACTCTTTAACCAAGACTTAGCGTGAGAAAAATATTCAAGCGGGACATTCTCTAGCTCTTGAGGTAATCCATCGGCATTAAAATAGGCTAAAGCTAACGTTGGATATCCTGCGTCGACAACAGGCTCTGCGAGCTTTTCAGGTAGCCCGCCTTCTGACCCGCCCAGGACCAACACAGCAACCTGCTGCTCAGTTGATGAAGATGGATAATATTTTCCGACAAAATCGTTGTTCTCTAAATTGAAATCAACGGTAGAGGCATTTAAGCTTTGGCCCATAAAAAATGAATAAACCAATGTGGCTTTCATGATCTTCTTTAGCATGCTTTTTATTTATCCTATGTGGCTAAAATTTTGTTGATTACTGAAGTCTTGCCTCTGTGTTAGGCCGAAACTTTACTATACAAGGTGTCTGCTAAACGTGGGTAAGTCTTATATCTAAGTACTACTAGAGCCCTTAACATTCTGCTTGAGATTGTTAGGCGGGACTCTTTGTAAATATCCGTTTACTTTTTTTAACGAGACGTACCACAAATGGGTGCCTTTCAGTTGCTCACTCATGGCAGAGATCAGATAGACTGAGTTAACTCATCTTCCGTAATTTCTGTCGGAACAAATATTCCGGTGTCTAGGCGCTTGCCTTTAGAACCCTGATAGAAGGTTTTCCAGCGATTTTGGCTTCTTTCAACTAAAAATTCTCTATCGAAAATGTTATATTTAAATCTTTCCATGACTTTGACTACTGCCCGTATCACCGGAGGCATTGTGGTAGATCAAATTGTGGCAAAGTGCGCCTAGAGTACCATAATTGTTGACACTTAGATGTTTTTCTATACATGCGATTGTTAGATTTTTCCAAAGTTGAACCAGCTTATTTTGGTAGCTGACAATGCTTTGCAAGATGAAATCCTTGCAGATACATATTTAATATTAGGTACATTTTCACTAGTGCTCAGTATGGACCAAATATCTGTAGCACTATTTCTCCCAAGGGCCGAATTGGAATTGGTGAAATTATACTCGCTACCATTTTCACCAATAAGAATAAGTTTTATACAGCCCTCTGGGAAACTTGAGCGCAGATACTGATTTTGTTTCAGGTAATCTAATCCTTCATTAGAATATTGGCTAATATCAACGTGAAATGTAGCCCACTTGTTATAAGCGGTAATTGGTTTGTCAAAAGAGATTGAGACCGGCTGATCGGATATGTAAATTGGTTCAGGGGTAACAACCGTACTACCACCAAACATAAATATCATAATCCATTCAAGCATTCAGATACCCCAAAAAATTTACGTTTGAATTCACCGGCCTGTGTGGCTTGTCGTGTTGGTCCGGTGAAATGTTGTGTTATCTATCTGCTTTCGATCGCTCAGAGATCATATTTCCAATCCATTCTTTGTAATGACTCAGACGGACATTACAGCTGATTTGCCCATACTGCCCCGGGGGAGTCCTGGTAGTGCCTTGTGGAGCTGTCCATGAAGTCAATCCAGCCAACAGCCAATCGTCATCAGTTTGGATAATAATTGGGCCGCCGCTATCACCATTCCCCTCACTGCCCTCAAGGGCTAGTGCTTCCGGTGGTGCATCAAACACATAGCAGAACCAGCGGCCATGAGCGCTTGTGACTTTATTTTCCGCACGACGAAGTTCAGTACGGTGCGAGTCATGAAAGTCGTACCCAGTGACGCCGGTACCTGTAGCGCCTTTTCCTATGATCTTGACGCTCTGACCGAACTCATTATCTCCTTTGTAGATGGCGACAGGAGAGACATCAGTAACGGGTTGTGCCAATTTGAGAAGTGCAATGTCATCTGAGGAGGAGAGCAGCACCGCAAAGAGCGTCCACTCCCAAGTGGCCAGTGCATGATCAAGTAGTTCCTCTGACGGCTTTTTGTATCCGGAGTGTATTATCAGGCGCTCTATATTCCTGGATTTGCCATTGAGGACTATCTGTTCAGGGCGCCATGTGACCGCATGTGCAGCAGTTATTATCCATTGCGGAGCAATAAGTATTCCGTGTCCCTCACCAGGTATGTCAGCAAGAGCAGGATATTCAGACCCTGGCACTCTATATTTTGAATCGTCAACGTCATCTCGAATGACGATCGCGTAGACGCTGGAGGATACAAAAAACAGTACAAGCAACATAAATCGAATCATATAGGATACCTTTGTAAATGTCCTCAAGGGGGCTAACATTTATATAGTGATCATCATGACCACTCTTATTCTGATTATTATTCTGGAAGTAGTTTAACCTTAGCTACCAAAAAATAAATTAAATTATCTGCTTTTATGAATTTGGCACTGATTTAACATTTGCGATGCGGATACCGTGACCACTATCTCAATAATTCCTTACCATTCCAATAGGTTGATTTGAAAAAAATCTTTTTTTTCTGATTTTTCTGGATCAGAAATAATGATCATAGCGAGAGAAGTCTCTAGGTCAATATGATCCCACGGATGATACATACCTAATTGCTTTCGGTTGAATCAAAATAGTTAGCTTTAAGCAGAATAGGGTCGTATGGTAAATAGAAAGAAAATAAATTTTAGTGTCAGTCCGTGATTAGCAACGTGAAATCTTATAGTGATTGATGCGCTAGAAATTAATATGGGAGTAATAATTTAATTACGCCAGATACCATGGACTGATCTTTAGTAAGATAAAATGATATTGGTCTATGTCAAATAGGGCTATCTTTAAATAGCTACTAATCCTTAAGGCTCATTGACTCATCTTAATCTGATAGCTGCCAATAAAATTTAATCCTGTTGTTTTTTTGAACACCCCAATGCTTCTCATGTCACTAAGTTCAAATCTCTGCAGATAAAACTACTACGCCCCCCTTAAGGGGGATGTGTGCGTTAGTACCACTTCTTTACTCTGCAATAGGTCACACCCCAGAGAGGGTGGGCACTTAGGTCAGAGTCGCTAGGTTAGAAGCACACTTTGAGTTAGGTATAACAACAATAACTAGGTTTATTTATTTCTTTACCTGTCATTCCCTGGCGGTCATTTGCTCTCACGGAATCCAGCTTTCTCCTGAATGTATTTGGCTGCTGAGCCTTGCCTTGAATGTCTGGTAATTTGAATGTCATATTGATTGTTGTGTCCTTGGATTCTTTTACCTTTGTTAGAAGAACCTTTCTCAGCTTCAGAGTTTGCTGTTTCTAAATCGGTGACTTCGGTCTTCAAATTCAGGAGATCTAATCCCCTTGGCTCACTGTTTGTGTGATTGAGGGCTCGGATACCTGGCTTTTAAAAATAACAGCGAAAAGATGACTAAGAGAAAGCAAAAATGAACAATCCATTTTTCCTAAAAAGGCTGCTGGCCAGTACAGGCCTTGTGCTTGGTACACTATCTAGTGCCCACGCTAATGCCGGTACCGCTTTTGTACATTTATTCGAGTGGAGCTGGAATGATATCGCCAGTGAGTGTGAGAACTTTCTCGGGCCCAAGGGTTTTGATGCGGTGCAAATTTCTCCGCCCAATGAGCATATCAGTCTGTCCACCTGGTGGGCGCGCTATCAGCCAGTGACTTATACCAACTTAACCAGTCGCAGCGGTACTGAGCAGGAACTGCAAAGCATGATCAACCGTTGTCATGCAGCAGGTGTGAAAGTCTACGCCGATGCGGTAATTAACCATACGGCGGCCTGGAATGGCGGTGGCACCGGTTGGGGAGGCACTCGGTGGACCTTGCTGGACCATCCGGAGTTTTCTGATAACAACTATCACTCCGATTGCACCATTAATAACTACAATGATGCTAATCATGTGTGGAGTTGTCGGTTGAGTGGTTTGCCAGATTTGGATACCGGCTCCAGTTATGTGCAGGGAAAACTCGCTGGTTACCTGAGTAAATTAAAAGGCATGGGAGTCGATGGCTTCCGAATTGATGCCGTCAAGCATATGTCCCCCGGCGATTTACAGGCAATTGTGAGTCAAGCTGGCAACCCCTGGGTCTTTTCCGAAGTTATTGGTGCTGCCGGCGAGGCCTCAGAGATCCAGCCTTACAATTACACTTTTCTTGGCCGGGTTACTGAATTTAAGTATGGCACAGATGTAGCCAGCAATTTCAACGGTCAGATTAAAAATCTTGCCACTATTGGTGAAAGCTGGGGACTGCTCTCCTCTAGTGATGCCGTGCATTTTATTGATAACCACGATCGAGAACGAGGCCATGGTGGCGGTGGGAATCTTACTTATCACGATGACTATAAGTACAACCTAGCCAATGTCTTTATGTTGGCCCACCCCTATGGCTATCCCAAGGTAATGTCTGGTTATGACTTTACCGATACCGATATTGGTCCGCCCAGCACTGGCCCGAATGACTGTCAAAATGGTGCCTGGGTTTGCCAGCACCGCTGGGGCAATATCGCCAACATGGTGGGTTTCCGTAACTATACCAACGGCACCGCCATGAACAATTGGTGGGACAATGACAACAACCAGATTGCCTTTGGCCGTGGCAACAAAGGTTTTGTGGTGATCAATAATGAGGGAGGCTCCCTGAACCAGACGCTCTACACAGGCATGCCCGAGGGGGATTATTGCAATGTGTTAGCGGGCGATAACGAGTGCAGTGGCGATGTGATTACTGTAGATAGTAACGGCTATGCCACCTTTAATGTAGCTGCCAACTCTGCCGCGGCAATTCATGGTGGGCAATTGGCGACGCCTTGTGACGATTGCGCTGAACCTGGTTTCCCCAGCCTTTACTTCCGCGGTACTGCCAACAACTGGGGCAGTACTGCGTTCGAACTAGTGGGCGATAATACCTGGCAGTTAGTGGTGAACTTTGATGGCCAGGCGGACCAGCGCTTTAAACTGGATATTTATGGTGATTGGACCGAGAATTACGGGGATGATGGTGCCGATGGTACTTTGGATAAGACCGGTGCAGATATTTATACCTCTGTGAGTGGTAATTACCGAATCGAAGTCAACGACCAGAGCTTGAGCTATAGCCTCACTGAAGTTTCCTCCCAGCAGGCACCGGTAGCGGTTGTTACTCCCTCAGCGGTTACCGTTGCAATCAATGAAAGTATCACCTTGGATGCCAGCGCTTCTAACGATCCCGATGGCAGTGTGGTGTCTTATAGCTGGAGTCGTGGTGGCAGCAACGCCAGTACTACCCTGAGTTTTGGCAACGCTGGAACCTATACAGAAACCGTGACGGTAACGGATAACGATGGCCTAACTGACAGCGCCACTGCGGCCATCACTGTGACTGATCACAACGGAGGTTATGCACAGAACTTCACGGCACTGCATTTTCGGGGAACGCCCAATAGCTGGGGCACTCAGGCCATGACTCTGGTAGCGGATAATAACTGGCGTACTACGGTTGTATTTGATGGGAGTAGCAACCAGCGTTTCAAGTTTGATGTAAGCACTAACTGGGATGAAAATTACGGGGACAACCATGCCGATGGTTCTCTTGAACAAGGTGGCAATGATATTCATACCAATGTGGCTGGTACTTATCTTGTTGAAGTGAATGATAAAACACTCAGTTACTCCCTGACCTGTGTGGATTGTGGTAGTCACGCTTCTAATTTTGCCTCCCTATATTTCCGTGGAACGCCAAATAACTGGGGAGCAGAGGCTATGCAGTTAGTGGCGGACAACCTTTGGGAAATTTCGGTTAACTTCAATGGTCAATACCAGCAGCGTTTTAAGTTTGATGTAACTGGCGATTGGAGTGAAAACTATGGTGATAGTGACTCTAATGGAACTCTGGAGCAGGGCGGATCTGATATCTATACCTCTGCTACAGGGAACTTTAAGGTGCAGATGAATGATCAGACCTTGATTTATAGTCTAATAGCCCAGTAAATAGAGTCTAGTATTGATACAGAAACCCGGCTTAAAGCCGGGTTTCTGTATTCGGGGACTGTATTTAATACTCAATCTTCAAGCTTGAAGATATGGCTTTCAAAGGGGCGAAGATTAAGTGAGATTCGCCCCTGGCCATTTTGGATAACCAGCTGTTGCTTCGCATTGCTGATCTGCCCTTTTAATGCATAGCTGCCGTCTTTCAGTTTCCACTGCTTAAGTAGCTTATTGGGGATCAGTAGTTCGAATTTGCTGTCCTCTCGATCAAAATTTACAACGATCAAGAGTTTTTCCGTTTTATTCCAGCGCGCAAAAGAAAATTGTTTTTCCCCATAGCCACTACCCTGCTTGCGGTTGTAGCTGTGTAAGTCCAGATAGTTGCCAAGCAAGGCTGGGCTCTGTTTGGAGAAGTTGAGCAGGCGTTGGTAGAAGCTGCGCAACTCTTTTTCTTCTTTTGTCAGCTGAGCAGTGTCAAAAGCACCCTCATTGTTCCAGCGGCGCACACTGGGTACTGACCAGTAGTCGAAAATGGTGGTGCGGCTGGCTTTACCGAAGCCGGCATCTTTGTTGGCGGGTTCTCCTAACTCCTGGCCAAAGTAAACCAGGGTAGGGGCTGGTGAGAGTGCGACGGATACCAGCATTGCAGGTTTGCCTGCCTCTGGATTACCAGAAAATTGTGAGCTGGCAATGCGCTGCTCGTCGTGGTTCTCCATAAAGCGCAACATATGAGAGGAAATATCTACCAGGCTTGCCCGCACCTCTGCGATTTTATCTGTGCTGCCCTTGTTCTCCATGACCGCACGAATAGCGTCGTAAGTGCCGACTTTATCGTAGAGGTAATCCATTTTGCCCAGGTGCAGATAGTCCCGGTAGCGCTCTGGAGTATAGATTTCGGCAAGTAACAGTGTATTGGGGTTACGCATTTTAATGGAGGAATTCAGGTAGCTCCAGAATTCTACCGGCACCATACCGGCCATATCATAGCGGAATCCATCCACGCCAAAGTCCAGCCAGTAGTGGGCGATATCGCGGAATTTTTTCCAGGAGTCCGGGACTTTCTTGTCTGCCCAAAACTGGGCGTGGGCTCGGTAGTCGCGCTCGGCATATTCCTTGGGTAGCTCAGAAAAATTCTTGCTGCCATCGGGGCGTACGCCAAAATTAATTTTGACGGTTTCATACCAGTCGTGCATGGAAGGTTGTGCATTGCGCGCGCCATTACCGGTCCATTTGGCTGGACTCTCTATAAACTGCCCATCGACAAGATCATTGGCTTCGTCATTGAGTGGCTTGTAGCCGTCCTCTGCAATGGGCACGCGGAAATCTTCGCCCACCACATAGTAGAAATTGTTGTTGCGGGCGTAGGTGACCTGGGTGTTGTCGCCAGCTCCAAAATCCTGCACGCCTTGGGGTTTATCGAGAGAATGGTAGGCGCGGGCTACATGGTTAGGCACTATATCGATAATCACTTTCAGGCCGGCCGCGTGGCTGCGCTCCACCAGTGCGCGGAATTCCTGTAATCGCTCTGCTGGGTTATTGGTCAGGTCCGGGTTTACGCTGTAGTAATCCTTGATGGCATAGGGAGAGCCGGCGCGGCCTTTGACCACGTCGGGATCATCGTTACTGATACCGTATTCGGTATAGTCGCCAACGAGCGCGTGGTGCAGGGCGCCGGTGTACCAGATATGGGTGGCGCCCAGCGCATGGATTTCACTCAGTGCTTTTGGGGTAAAGTCAGCGAACTTACCCACACCATTCTCTTCGAGTGTGCCCCAGGGTTTGTTGGTACTGTTAGTGTTGCCAAATAAGCGCGGCAGTACTTGGTAGATCACCGCTTTTTTCTCCGCAACTTTTTCAGCGGGCTGTATTTCTCTCGGGTTGCTCTCCTGGCCGCAGCCGGCAGTGCCGAATAAAGCAGCGCCTAGGAGGGAAGCCAAAAGGAGTTTGGCAATTAACAGGGAATGTAACTTCTTCATTGTTTCCTGATGACTTTAATTTTTTTAGTCAGTGCACAGCAGTTTGCTGAATTATGGATTTTTGAGCATTAAATCCAGCGGTTTTTTATGCCAGTCAAATTTAACCAGCAGTTGCTGTTTTCGCTTGTTGTACCAGGCCCCACGGGGTGCCTGAGTAAAGTCTTTTTCACTGTCGAAAATAGGCAGGGATTCGCCGCTAATATCGAGCTGCGCAGGCACTTGTTGCCAGTTGTGAATCTTTAAAGTGACCTTGCGGGATTCCGGCATACTGGTATAACCGTTTCCTTCACGTTTAAAGGCGAAGGCTAAACCCCGCTGTTTAATTTCAGCTGAGAAATATAGTTTCTCGTATTGACCTTTTTCGAAAGCCTGCGCGGTAACACCATCATCTTCATAAACATAGCGCTCGGATTTTGCCGTTGAGGAGTGGGCGTAGTAGTCCAGGGTCAGATTTTTACTGGAGTAATCACGGCTGCTATGGATATCATCAATGGTAGGAATAATGGCGCCGGCCCGCACCAGTACAGGAATGCTTTTCAGATCCACTTCTACCAGGGCTTGATCGCCAGAATATTGTTTATCCGTCCAGTAATCGAACCAGGTGCCGCCGTGCAGTTTAACTGCGACTTCATCCACATTTTCTTCTACTACTGGGGCAACGAGGAAATCCTGGCCCCACAGGTAGGCATCCTTGTAGTCGAGTAGGGATAGGTCACTTTCGTTTTCGAAAAACAGCGGACGCATCAGCGGTATGCCGGTCTGGCTGTTTTCGAAGGCGAGGGTGTAGTTGTAGGGCAGCAGGCGATAGCGCAGTTTTACATATTCGCGCAGGATATCGCGGGTGCGGCGATCGTGGAAAACCGGTTCGGAAGCAATATGCTCCTGGGCGTGAGGGCGGTAAACCGGTTGGAATACGCCGTATTGCAACCAGCGGATATAGAGTTCGCGGTTAAATTCCTCACCGCCGGCAAAGCCGCCCAGGTCTGAATGGGTGTAGCCAAAGCCCAGTAAGCCCATACTCAGAGCCAATTCCACCTGGGGCTGTAAGCCACCCCATTCCCGAGCGACGTCGCCGGTCCAGGGGATCATTCCGTAGCGCTGGGAGCCGGCAAAACCGGCGCGCATCATAATAAAGGGGCGGCGCTCAGGGTGTTTTGCCGTTTGGCGTGCGTGCAGTAATTGCGCCCAGGAGTGACCGAAGGCGTTGTGGATTTCATCGGCCATGCCGATTGCGTGAACGGTATCAGAGGGGTGTACTTCCGGTTCACCCAGATCGCCCCACCAGCCGGCTACGCCCTGTTCCAATAGTCCATCGTAAATATTCCAGAACCAGTCGCGGCCATCTTTGGAGAAGACATCGATCAGGCCGGTATTGCCGAAGTAGAAATCGAAGCGTTTGGGTTCTCCGGCCAGGTTTTTCGCCAGGGCATTATTCGCCACGGCTTCCTGCCAGCGCTCGGAAGTGGAGAGGACAAAAGGCTCGGTCACCAGGATGGTGTTGATACCGCGGGCTTTCAGGTCGTCCATCATCTTTTCTGGTTCGGGAAAGGCTTCCTTGTCCCAGGCCAGGTTGCCCATATGGCCTTTGATATCCGGGCCAAACCAGTAGAGGTCCAACACCAGGGCATCCAGGGGGAAATCTTCTTCGGCAAACTTGTCCACGGTTGCGCGCACTTCGGCTTCGTTGTGATAGCCAAAGCGGGAGGCAAAGTTGCCCAGGGCCCAACGGGGCGGCAGGGGCTGTTTGCCAGTGGTGGACACATAATTTTCCAGCAACTGTGGATAAGTCTCACCGGCTACCACGATATAAGCGGTGCGCCCGGCTACGGCTTCAAACTGCAGGACATCATCTTCACTCGCGCCCAGGTCCAGGGTGCCAGTGGCAGAGTTGTCGAACAGCAGAATGTATTTGTTGCTGGACATTACTGCTGGCAGGGAGAAATACATCTGGTTGGATTCAGTGGTGTAGCCGTAATGGGCGCGGTTATACAAGGGCAGGCGTTGGCCGCGACGGTCCATGCCCATCACGCGCTCTCCGCCGCCCAGCAGTTTTTCCTCTGGCGACAGTGCGAAGCGGAATCCGCGCATAGTCTCAGTGGCAAAGAAACCGCTCTCTTCACTCAGGATGGGCGCTTTACCGCGCAGATATTCGATGCGGAAGGGAGACTTGTGGATAACTGCACTGAGCGAGCCAGTGCTGTAAACCAGCTTGTTCCCTTGTTGTTCCAGTGTCGCCCTGGGTTGGCCTGCAGGATTGGAAGCTAGAGCAAATGAGGGCAATTGCTTCAGGCCTTCGCGGCGGTAGTGTATCGCCAGTGCCGAAGGGCCCACTGGGGTGAGGGTGACTTCGCCATCACTGGTTTGTAGCTTTAGTGAGTCTTTGCTCATGTGGTGGTCGCGGTAGATGCGCGGCTCTAAGGCCAGGGCTTGAACGCAGGCGCAGAGCGCGGCGGTGAGGCCCAGCAGGCGCAGGAGTGGGAATCTTGGGGTCATCGCGCGGACTTCTTAGCTGTGGATTTTGTTTTTGCAGTGGCCCTGCGCGTACGCATGGGCCTGAGTTTATCCTAAAGCGCAGAACCTGGTCCGCATCCTCCCTACAGGGGGAGGATGGAGGTCTGTGGTGGGCATGTCAGAATGGCAACATAAGCATAACGATAGATGCGGTGACCCTATGAGCCAATCAGAGCCCAATCCTATTCAGCAGCCACGTCTGCCTTTCTGGCAGGTATGGAATGTCAGCCTCGGCTTTCTCGGGGTGCAGTTTGGCTTTTCCCTGCAAAATGCCAATGCCAGCCGGATTCTTTCAGACCTGGGAGCGGACCTGCATTCCCTGTCGCTGTTCTGGATAGTAGCGCCGCTCATGGGGCTTATCGTACAGCCTATCGTGGGTTCGGCTTCGGACCGGACCTGGAACCGTTTCGGTCGCCGCAACCCCTATATTTTGTTTGGTGCCATGGCAGCGGCCCTGGGCATGGCGTTTATGCCCAATGCCGGGATTGTGGTGGCGATAGTGGCCCCTATTATTTTCGGTGGCGTTATGCTGGCGCTGATGGATGCGGCCTTTAATGTCACCATGCAACCTTTCCGTGCACTGGTGTCCGATATGGTGCCTTCGGAGCAGCGCACGCTGGGGTACTCGATACAGTCTTTGTTGATTAATATCGGTGCCATCTTCGGCTCAATACTGCCGTTTATTCTGACCAATGTAATCGGCCTGGAAAATACCGCCCGTGCGGGTGAGGTGGCGCCTTCGGTGATTTGGGCTTTCTATATAGGCGCTACGGTATTGTTGGGTAGTGTGCTGTGGACGGTACTGCGTACCAAGGAATATCCACCGGAGCAATACAACGCTTATAAGGGGCTCCACTCTGCAGAGCCTGAACAGGTTGGGCAGTCAAAAGCCTCATTGGCAAAACGATTAGCAGGCTTTTTCCAGCTGCTAATAAATATGCCGCGTACCATGCGCCAGCTGGCCCTGGTGCAATTCTTCTCCTGGTTTGCCCTGTTTATTATGTGGGTTTACACCACACCTGCGATCACTCAACACGTATGGGGGGTGGAGGCCATGTGGTTTGATCCTGCCTATTTGGAAACCGTTGATGATATTCCCGCGCATATCGCCGCAGCCAAAGGCGCTGCCGGTGATTGGGTAGGCATTCTCTTTGCCGCTTACTCTCTGTTTGCAGCACTCTTTTCTATCGTCTTGGCCCGACTGGCCCAGGTGCTGGGGCGCAAGTTGATTTATTCCCTGTCTCTGGCATTGGGTGGGCTGGGCTATATCGGCTTTATATTGTTTCAGGGCGGTGCGCCTACTCAGGTGGATTTACTGATTACCGAAGTGACGGTTCCCAGTGGGGCATTGGGCTTGTTGTTGCCGATGGTGGGGGTAGGTATTGCCTGGGCGGCGATTCTCGCTATGCCTTACGCCATACTTTCTGATGCGTTGCCGGCGGATAAGACCGGTGTTTATATGGGAATCTTTAATTTCACCATTGCCGCCCCCCAAATCGTATCTGCACTAGTGGCAGGGCTTGTTTTGAAATCTGTTTTCGCTAACCAGGCAATCTACATTCTTGTATTGGCTGGAGTGAGTATGCTGTTCGGCGCGGTATCGGTATTTTTTGTACGAGAGAGCGCGCGGTCGGAACCGGTGTTACAGCTTGGCTCCGCGGCTTGAAGAAAAGCGTCTTTCCCCAATAAAAAAGCCCCTATTTCAGGGGCTTTTTTATTAGAAACCGTCTATGAGCTGACTGCAGAGGATGTGTGGAACTTTGACAGCCTGGCGTATGCCTACCTAGACTGGCTGTGTCTTACAGAAAACGACTCTTGCTTATGCCTTTTTTAGATGCGATTGATCGGGCCCTGCAGGCCTTTGCCAGTTTTGTCTGGGGCCCGCCTTTATTAGTGTTACTGGTTGGCGGTGGTTTGGCACTGCTGATTTATTCCCGCGGCCGTCCCTACCGACATCTGGGCCATAGTATTGGATTGCTGAGTGGCCGCTATGATGACCCCAATGATCCAGGCCAGGTAAATCACGGCCAGGCTCTTTCCACCGCACTTTCCGGCACTCTGGGTTTGGGCAACATTGCCGGAGTGGCTATCGCTATCACTGCCGGTGGTCCCGGAGCGATTTTCTGGATGTGGATTACGGCCTTGGTTGGTGTGGCCACCAAATTCTATACCGCGACTCTGGCGGTAATGTTCCGCGGCCGCGATGCCAATGGAGAGCTGCAGGGCGGGCCCATGTATGTGATTCGCGAGGGCCTGGGCAAACACTGGACGCCACTGGCGATGCTGTTTGCTGTGGCAGGGCTGTGCGGAATGTTACCGGTATTTCAATCTAACCAGACTACCCAGTTATTGCGGGAATCTTTCGCCGAGCCAATGGGGTGGGTAGCACCGGGCGGTTCGTTACTATTTGATTTTGCCATTGGTTTATTGATTGCTATCGCCTCTGCCTATGTGATTGCCGGGCGTATCCAGCGCATCGGCAAATTCTCCGCGCGCATAGTGCCGGGCATGGTGCTGTTTTATCTGGTAATGACACTAATCGTGATCGCGAGTTTTTGGGAGCAAGTGCCCGCGGCTTTTGCCCTGATTTTTAGCGATGCATTTAATGGTCAAGCCATTACTGGCGGCGCCCTGGGTACGGTGATTACCATTGGCGTAAGCCGCGGGGCTTTTTCCAATGAAGCGGGAATCGGTACCGAGTCATTGGCCCACGGTGCGGCAAAAACCCGCGAACCGGTGCGCGAAGGCGTGGTGGCTATGCTGGGCCCTATCGTGGATACCCTGTTGATCTGCACCTGTACCGCCCTGGTGATATTACTGACTGGCGCCTGGCAACAGGGAGAGGGTGTGGCTGGTGTGACCCTGACCGCACAGGCATTCTCCCAGGTGTTCGGCCAATTGGGCCCTATTCTATTGCTGTTTATGGTATTCCCATTGGCCTTCAGCACCATCGTTACCTGTTGGTATTACGGTATGAAGTGCTATGTATTTCTTTTTGGAGGCCGCTGGCAGGGGCTTTATACCGGGCTCTATATGGTGTTGATTGTATTGGGTGCAGTGGCTTCTTTGAGCGCGGTCAACAGCATTATTATCGGTATGTACGCGGTAATGGCCATACCCACCATGGTTTCCACGCTATTGCTGGCGAGGCATGTTAACCGCGCCGCCCATGATTACTTCACCCGAATGGAAATGACCCAACGGGATGGTGTGGAAGTTTCCCGATAGTAAGTCTGAAGAAAAGAAAAAGGCGGACTATTAAGTCCGCCTTTTTTATAGCACTCCGATTTTGCCTAAGGCACGACAGATACCCTTGTACCGACTTTGGCGTGACTATAAAAAATCTTCGCCATATTCCAGGGAATACGGATACAACCGTGGGAGGCTGGATATCCGGGTACATAACCCGCATGCATGGTGACGGGTCCATTAATCCGCATCATATAATCCATCGATGCCCCGCGGAATCGAGACCCGGCCGGTTTGCGATGGTGGCGTACATCCACATTACTGCGCACTACATAGCCGCGGGAACTCACATAGTGACCATATAGGTTTGAGCGGTGACTGTATTTCTTTTCTGAAATACGAAAGTTGCCTGTAGGGGTACGATGTCCGGCCATACCTGTAGATACGGGGGACATACCGGCCAATTGTCCTCCTTTATAAAAGTAGGCCATCTGGTCACTGAGGTCGATCACTATGCGTGGTGTACCCTGGATATTTGCTTTAAACCACATATGCCGACCAAACCCTGGCTGGTTCCTTTGGTATCTGCCGTATCTTGAATATCCCCTTTGATTCCTACTGTATCTCGACTGTCCCCTATAATCCCTTCTGTACCTGTAATCCCTGCTATACCTGGAATGCCTGTCATAATGCCCTCCATGTCCTTGATGAGAGACATACCTTGATCCCTGGCGGGTGTAGGGATTGGAATAATCCGCAGCGTAGGCCAGGGGAGCCAATATTGCCGATCCTACAACCATTAGCGCGGCGGCGAATGAAGCGTTTTTACGTAGAGATCCTTGAATTTTTTGTAGAGACGTTTTCCGTCGTGTAGGTATAGTTTGATGGTTTTGCAGCGAAGATCGGTTATGCATTACACACCTCTCTATTGCCAGTGGGCCGTGTAAACAACCATGGATTTAGAGTCAAACCGTTGCCTGCCGGAGGGCAAAATCCATGCGCACCCTATCAGGGGCAAGGCGCTGGTTAGAGATTTCCCCAAAGCAGCTCGCCGTATATTCGGCCTCAACTGCGGGATGGGTTAGCACAGGTTTTCACCAATGCAGGTCCATGGGATGTTAAGGTCGGTCTCTCAGGCCAGTCACATCAAAAAGGAATAAGTGAATCACTGGTTATTAACCTGAAATACAGCGATTTGGTAGGTTTTCGAAATATAGGGAGTAAGAACTTAAATCTACAGCCATCACTTTGGGGCTTCTTTTACTCGATGGTAAGTGGGTAAAATACTCTGCCGATATAGTGGGTGTTTTTTACGGTGCATTTGATAAGTCATTAATAGGGTTAAGGTTTGATCAATGGAACGATTATTTTCCTACGGTACTCTTCAACAGGAGAATGTCCAGCTGGAAACTTTTGGGCGTAAGTTGAGAGGATCTGCAGATGTCTTAATTGGTTATCAACTTTCCGAGATAAGAATCATAGATCCACAAGTTATTCAAACTAGCGGCAAGGAATTTCACCCCATTCTGAAATATACAGGGGATTTCTCGGACGAAGTTAGGGGAACTGTCTTTGAAATTTCTGCCAAGGAACTTGCTCAGTCTGATGCTTATGAAGTGGATGCCTATCAACGGGTTGCCGCCAAGTTGAAATCTGGTACAGAAGCTTGGGTTTATGCCGAAGCTAATTAAAGCACTCTCACTTTAAAGGCGTTAATCCTTTAACAATAGAGAAGGGATAGTTTTCACAGGGAAATGGAGTATAAAAGGTTGAAAGGTTTCTGCGGAACACTCCCCATGATTCTTTGCTTCCGATGAATAAACGGATATGAAACAATATTTTGATAAAGGAAAAAACGGTCTGCTTGACCTTTCTCGTAAACTGCCAGCAGAGATCACCGGTAGCTTAAAAGTTTTTCAAGAGGTAGTTGCTGGCCTGCCGATATTTTCTTCTACTGAGCGCAGTGATAATTTTGTGCAGAGCTACGATGAAAAGCATTACTTTGTAATTCCCTATAAGCTCTCGCAAACTGGCTTTACTCTCCACACAATGCGTTGTTTACCCGATGATGCCCCCGAGGTAAACGATCTACCCAAGCGCCGAGTATTTCACTTTCCTAACTCCCATTATGAAGGTAGCTTACGTAAATTTATGGTGGAGAGCGCCTTAGAGTTATCCCAGGAAAGGGGAAAATCCAATAAAAGTACTCTCGAGAGGCTGGCAGATGATATCGACAAGCTCGACAGAAAACTGACTCTTGGGCTGTTGCTGGTTGGGGGTGTCGCAGCAGTATTTAATCCTTTAATAGGTGCCGGGCTGGCAGCCAAGGCAGTACTGCCCGGTGTGAGTGGTGTGGTCAATAAATTCGGCTTGCGCCCAGTTGGAGAAAAGCTATCGGAACTACAGGGCAATAAAATGCTTCGCCAGGCAGAGGAGGAAGTGGCCAAGCAGTTTTCTGAATCCAATACCCTCAAAGTGATCAATCCGATTCTACAAGAATTGGAATTAGCGCTGAGAACTACCGAAGCACAGCACGACCCATTAACCGATCCAAATTTGGCCGACGGCTCAATCCCTGAGCTGGATAGCGAGCGCTGGCGCGAGTTGACCGCGCGAGCGGTTTATCATGTGTATAAGGATATATATTTGGATAAGAAACAGGCTAACAAGGCCCAGTTGGGGCCGGAGGATTTGCGTTGGTTTGAGGTCTTATTTGCTGGAGTTAAGTAGCCTTGTGTGATTAATATTAATTACTCTTGGCTGTCTATTTGATATCTCAGTAAATTTTTCGATCTTAACTTCTCTTGCTAGGAGAGGATGTAGCTTTACTAGCGAATTTTTCAAATGGGACATTTCCCAGTGTTGTTGCTCGCTTTCTATAGAATCTCATCTTTCAAGTGTAATAAATGTATTTTTTTCCTTCTCAGAAGCAAGTATTTGATAACTCAAGCAGCCGATTTCACTCTCAGAGTTTATCGCCAGGTTGGTTAGAAGTTCTTTGGCTTCTTGCGTATTCCCTGGCTTGACTTTTACTTTGGCCATAACAAATAACTTACTCATTGTCTAAACTCCGGTTTTTCTGTTAAGCATTGCGTTTAATAACTAGAAATACACCTGTAATCATCATCACTAGACCACAAAGTCTTTTGATATCCAAGTTGTTTTGCTGGGCGCCTAGAAGACCAAAATGATCGATAACAGCAATGGCAATTAGCTGCCCAAGAAGTACAAAGGATATAGTATTGCCAATGCCGTATTTGGGAGAAACCCAGGTTACACTAAGAATATAGAAAACAACTAAGATTCCACCAAGGTACAGGTGCCAGGAGATATCCTTGGGGAAGCCGCCAATAGGCAGTCCTTCGGTCTTAATTAAGTACATTGCCGATATAATCAACCCAATAAAAAATAATACCGTGGTGGCAAGCGCGGAGCTACCGAGCTTTACTCCTAAGCCACTATTCAGTGCAGCCATCACTGGAATACCGATACCAGCAATTAGCATTAATAATGGGTAGATAATAGAGTTTGGCACTACTGAAACCTCAAAGAAAAGCTATTGCTCATCTAGTAGGAAAATTTGGTATTAAAAGGTGTTTTTCCGGAAAATATCGACAGCATTTGATAAATACTGGCACAGACCCGATTAGCCTGCGCCAGTAATATTGGTTGAGTGTTTAGTTGGCAAGCTGTTTTGCGATGGCTTGGCCAACAGCATGCGCGCTGGCTGGATTTTGCCCGGTAATCACACGGCCATCTTCAATAACAAATTCCTGCCAGGGCTGTGCTTTATTAAATCGAGCAGACTTTCGGCTAACTGCTTCTTCCAGCAGGAAAGGGATATCTTCAATGGTACCAAAGTCGATCTCTTCCTCTCGGGTAAATGACGTTACAGACTTGCTAGCCAGCAAACTTTCACCACTACTCAGGGTGATGGGCAGAAACCCAGCCGGACCGTGGCAGACCGCAGAAAGAATGCCACCATTTTCATAGATCTCTGCACTCAATTTGGCGAAATCTTCATTACTGGCTAGGTCGGAAAGTAGACCAAACCCGCCTGGGTAGAACACGGCATCGTAATTGGCAGTATTCAGCTGGCTCACCGGAATGGTGTTATTGATACGATTTTGGAAATCTTCATCGGCCAATACTTGGCTGTTTACCTCATCGTCTTCGATATCAGTACCGTAGAGAGGTGCCTTGCCACCTTTAATGGAGGCGATATCGTAGTCAATATCACTTTCTTTGAGTACATGTACGACGTGAGTCAGCTCAGGAGAATAGGTGCCATTAGCCTGGTTAGTTTCCCCAAGGGTTGCATGGTTGGTAACGGGAATAAGTACTTTTTTCATGAATCTGCCCTCTGTGTTAAGCATTCAGTGAGGAGGATTCTATGTTGTCCCTAGGTGGATGATAATAGGGGTTATCTGTGAAATACTTTTGCTGAGTGGCAATAATAGAGTGAGCTGGGATGGATACATTTGACGGTGTAGTCGAATTCGTCGCTGTGGCAGAGAGCCAGGGCTTCTCTGCAGCCGCCAAACAGTTGGGGTGCAGTACCAGCCATGTGAGCCGACAGGTTGCTCGATTGGAGGAGCGCCTGGGGAGTGCTCTGTTGGCTCGAACAACGCGCTTGGTCAGCCTTACTCAGGCAGGTGCTGTTTATTACCAGCGCTGTAAAGAGCTGGTTGTGGGTCTGCAGCAGGCCAATGAACAGGTTGGCCAGCAACAGTATGAGCTGAGTGGCACCTTGAGGGTGAGCTGTGCCGGTATATTCGCCGAGCAGTATGTGGCACCAGCGCTGATGGCTTTCGCTTTACAGCATCCCGACCTGCAGATTGATATCGATTTTAATAGCCGAATGGTTAATTTTGTTGAGGATGGTATCGACTTTGCGATCCGCTATGGCCGCCTGGAGGATTCTGGACTGGTGGCCCGCAAGCTGGCGGGACGCCAGATGATGGCTGTTGCCAGCACGGAATACCTGGATCAATCTGGCAGGCCTACCCATCCACAGGATTTAAAGTCGCATAGTTGTATTGTTGCGAATAATGAGAACTGGATATTTGATATAGAGGGCGTTGAGGAGTCTATTCGTGTTAGTGGCCGTTGGAGAAGTAATAATGCCCACACGGTGGTAAAAGCTTGTGAAAAAGGTTTAGGGATTGCCTATATGCCTAAAAGTAGTTTTAGGCGTTCTATAGAGTCGCAGCTATTAGAGCCAGTTCTAGAGCCTTTTTGGGGGAGCGGAGCGAGCAGTTGGATTGTGTACCAGAACCGTCGCTTTTTACCAATACGAGTGAGAATGGCCATTGATTATCTAATGGATCATTTTTCCAGTTGGCAGGAGTAAATATGATAAATGTTTTTGAGAATTTACCGGAAAACACCGAACTGGAGCACTTCCAGGATATCGTAAAAAGTGACGCTGTACGAATTGAGAGAATCGTTTCTCACGGTCAGTCCTCGCCGGAGGAGGGTTGGTACGACCAGGATGAACATGAGTGGGTGCTTGTATTGAGTGGTTATGGGGTGCTGGAGTTTGACTGTGGGAAATTATGTCAGCTGAAGCCTGGGGATTGCTTTTTGATAGAGGCTGGAAGAAAGCACCGCGTGGTGGAAACCTCGCCTAAGGAAGCAACAGTTTGGTTGGCTGTGTTTTATCGCTAATCAGTCAATAGCAACCCTTATGTGGAGTTCCCAATGTATCTGGAACTCTATCAAACCTCCACATGGGGCAAGGAAAGAATACGTTGGACTTGATGTGTTTAACGGTACGACTGCCCTGTAGGTATAGCGGGGTGTGTGATTGCCCAAAAGAGATATCCAACCGCTTCAACAAATTAGCGTATTATTTATGACTCTATCATTTTTGTCCAAATTTATACTTCCGAAAATGACCGATACTCGTTATGCACTGAAGTTATGATTGTTTCCTCTTGATCAATCAGGTAGCAGTTACCATGGCATTTCAAATACAAGGCATTAACCCGCTAAATTTTTATCATTTATTGATGCTTCCAGATACTCAGTTGAAAGAAAAAAATGCTTGCTGGAAGCGTGTAGATGCGAACCCAGGTTATCCCTGCAGGGTATCCCTTGAGGATGCCAAGGTAGACGAGAGGGTACTCTGCCTACCCTATAGCCATCATAATACTTCATCCTTTTATCGTGCTTCAGGCCCTATATTTATTCGGGAGCATGCCGAGCCTGCTAAGTTAGAGGTTAATGAAGTTCCCCTAATGCTGCGACACAGGCTGCTTTCAATTCGCGCTTATAACTGCGAGGGGGTAATGGAGACTGCTGAGGTTACTCAGGGGGCGGAGCTTGAGGTGGTACTTGAAAAGCAATTTTCCCTAGGGACGGTGGATTATATCCATATTCACAATGCGGTTCCGGGGTGCTTCAATTGTGCCGTCAACCGAGCGTAAAGTGCACTATTGGGAACTGCCAGTTGGGCTTCTGAAAACTCAACTGATCACTGAGATACAGCCCTCACAGTCCGGCGGTTTCACTGATGGTTATTGTTATATCAGAAGTGAAAAAATTATCTAAGATTTGAAATTAGGAGTGGTGGCTAGATCTTCTTATGCTCCTTTGGATCATCTAAGAGTCCCTTCTTTTCCTCTAGGTCATCCAGCTTATGATACTTTCTTTTTATTTCATTGATATCCACGCTGGGCTTGGGAAAATTCATTTTTAGGGCCTCCATCGCATCGGCGACAATGGAGGCAATTGCAAGATTTCTAAACCATTTGTGATTGGCGGGAATAACGAACCAGGGAGCATGAGGTTTACTGCACTTATAGAGAATATCCTCAAAGGCCTGGGTGTAGGCGTCCCAGTAGCTCGCCTCGGTATAATCGCTCTCACTGATTTTCCAGTGTTTACTTGGGTCATCGATACGTTGCTTAAAACGTTTCAGTTGTTCGTCCGCATCGATGTGCAGAAAAAATTTCAGAGTCAGGGTTTTGTTATCAGCCAGTAGCTGTTCGAAGTGGTTAATGTGATCGTAGCGCTTAGACCAGATGCTCTCCGGCACCATATTATGCACCCGTTGAATTAATACATCTTCATAATGGGATCGATTAAAAATAGCCACATGCCCTTGCGCAGGGGTGACTTTATGGCATCGCCATAGGAAATCATGGGCGGCTTCTTCTTTGGATGGTTGCTTGAAGCTAGTCACCGTACAGCCCTGGGGATTCATTGCCCCCAGTACATGATTAATGGTGCCATCTTTGCCGGAGGCATCCCGACCCTGTAGGCAGATCAACAGGGAACGCTTGTGTTCGGCATACATAAGATACTGCTGTGCGCGAATTCTTTCATCCAGCTTATCAATGACCGGCTGGGCCTCTTCGCGATTGTTATAGCAATCCTTGAAGCTGGCATCGATCTTATCTAACTGTACTTTGCTGCCAGGTTTTACCTGGAATGCCTCGAAGCAATTCATAGTTTTATTTCTTCATGATAAGTTTAATGGTTTGTCTCTGCGCAGTGGATTAAATATCCTGCAAGCGCCGATAGAGTAGTTTCTTCACCAGATCCAGAATAAACATCCACAAAATCATATAGAGCCAAACGAGCCCAATAATACGCCAGGGGATAGCAGGTACCAGCCAACCAAATCCACACATTAAGACGGTGAGCGCCTGTGTACCGACAATAGCGATAAATAACTTCATTGCGGGTAGTGGTTTTGTGAAGAAGGCAGAGCGAGATCGCACGACAAAAAGTAGTAAATGACCGCCGGCGACAATTTGTAAAAAAATAATCGTTTGGATCTGAGACTTATCTAGGGATATCCAGGATTGCCATTGGCTGTTTTGTAGCCACTCCATACCAATCAAGAGCAGCCCCATGGTTTGTGCGATAGAAAAAATGCCGATAATGGTCGAACCCAGTAATAAATCACGCATTTCCCAGTGCACCGGCTCCTTTGGTAGCAAAGTATTGTCGTAGGCAATGGTCATAATGGGGATATCGTCGAGTAGAGCTACCAATACGATCATGACCGGAGTGAGGGGAGAAAAACCGAAGAGAATTGTGGCAAATACCACCACCACCATAATATCCAGGGTCATGGAAACCCGGAAAAGCACATAATTAATAATGCGCTCAAAGATCTTGCGCGCTTCGTCAATTGCATCCACTACGGTGGAAAGGCCCGGCGCGGTGAGAATAATTGCCGCTGCGGCGCGGGCCGCATCGGTGGCGCCGCTAACGGCAATACCACAATCGGCCTGTTTCAGGGCAGGCGCATCGTTGACGCCATCGCCAGTCATTGCCACCTGATGCCCTCTTTCTTGCAAGGCTTTTACGATGGCGTATTTGTGTTCGGGGAAAACACGGCCGAAGCCGTCGGCGCGCTCGACACAATCAACCACCTGCTTAGATAGGTGATCCATATTCTCCGAGTCAGTGAAAACATCGGCGGCGGCATAAATATTCTGCCCAATCCCTACTTGAGCAGCGATTTCCTTGCCGATAGCAACATCGTCACCGGTGATCATTTTCACCTGAAGCCCGTGTTCCCTCGCCCGGCTGATGGTTTGTTTGGAATCGTCCCGAGGTGGATCTTCTAAAGACAGGATACCGAGGAAATCCCAGTTTCTTCCATCGATGGAACGCGCCACACCCAGAGAGCGTAAACCCCGCACGGCAAGTTCCTGCACACAGTCAGAGGCTTTCTTTTCATTCTCGCCACTGAGCTTGCACAATTGCATTACCGCTTGAGGCGCACCTTTGCAAAAAAACAGAGATTTTCCACTGTCATCGATTACCTGAGCCTGAGCACGCTTGGTTACTGGGTCGAAAGGAGTGAACTCTTTGAGCTGATAATTATTTAGAGCTTTTTTATCCGTCAGGCTGTCAAAAATTGCTTGGTCGATCGGGTCACTTGAGCCCTTTTCCGAGGCGAGAGCTGCGGCGAGAATTAATTGCTCGGGGCTCTTGGCAGTAAATAATTTGGGGTCGTGCAGACTCAGTTGGTTCTTGGTGAGTGTTCCGGTTTTATCGGAACAGAGAATGTCGACGCCGGCAAGCTCTTCAATAGATTCCAGCCGCGATACTATGGCCTTTTTTCTGGAAAGCGCCAGGGCACCTAGGGCATTGGTGACAGTAATCACCGAGGGCATCGCCACGGGAATCGAGGCAATTAATAGCACTAGGACTGTGCGTAAAATATTAATAATGTCCGACCAGTGCCAGCTGGGGGCCACCACGATATCCCGATAGAGCTGGGTGCCTACCAATAACATGGCCAGTACCAAGCACAGCACAATCAGGAAGTCGCCAATATGAGTAACGGCTTTTTGTGAATGGGAAGCACCCTGACCAGCTCCGGCTACTAGCTTTGCGGTGCGGCCAAAAAAAGTATTACGCCCGGTGCCAATAGTAACGGCGGTCATTTCGCCGCGCTTGGCGATACTACTGGAATAACCGATATCCCCTATTTTTTTGCTGACCGGTAATGACTCACCCGTTAGGGCAGCCTGGTCGATACTGATGGATTTGCCATCGACAAAACGCACATCTGCGGGTACCACTTGGCCGAGTTTGATTCGTACAATATCCCCAGGAACTACATCGGCAGCGTCGATGGTATGAAAACTACCATCGCGCAATACCTCTGCTTGCGGCGCCATACTGGCCTTGAGGGCGGCCAGGGCATTGGAGGCCTTGTGCTCCTGCCAAAATCCCGCCACCGCGTTGTAAAGCAGTAGCGCCATAATAATGGCGAAGTCTGGCCAGTGACCGATCAATGCTGATAGCAGGGCGGCGGCTTCGATCATCCAGGGAATAGGCCCCCAAAAAAAACGCAAAAACTTGAGTATTGCGCTTTGTTCTTTTTCCTGGATGCTATTGGGCCCGTAGTGTTCGAGACGTGTTTTGGCTTCGACCCGGGTTAACCCTTGAGGTGAGGTGTTGAGTGCCTTATAAACTGAGGGTAAATCGGCTTTTTGTAGGTCAAGCTGAGCGCCGTTTAAGTCAGCTTTATTGGCGTTTCCGTTTTCGGATTTTGTCCCGGGTATTGGCACGGATCGACTCCGCCTGCTGATTAAACTTTTAATTTAGCAGCCTAAACTGTTCAGATTGTTGTAATAAATGACTTGCAGAGGAAAATATGAATTAAAAATTCGTCTTTGAACCGGCGAGGAAGTTGGCATAGAGAGATCAAGTGACGTTACAGAGGGATAAAAACTAACTTACAGCCCAGGCAGAGATATTGTCGTTTTTGAAAATTGGTATCCGACGGCTGTTGCTACTTGCTGGAAAAGCTATTTCCTTAATTTTAAATCCGGCATTGCTTGATGCTTCGAAATACACAAGCACCTGCAGCGTGCAGAAGCAGGGCGGTATCACTTAGCTCTACTGCAAACATGAGTAGGATGATATTCTTGGCCCCGATAAATTAATGTGGCAATGAGTAGATTTCTGTAGCGGTACCCAGGTTCAGAGCTACCAGCAACGTATTCTTTTCTTTGCGCCGTATAATTAGAGTTATTGGCAATTCTGTTGTTCATGGGGTTTGATCAAACAGAGACCTGGTTAATGTTTGTTGCTTCCTCTCCATACGTGAATTTTATTCTAATAAAATTAACCAGGCGGCCATATAGTGATGATAAAGTACGAGTATGAAAAAAGAGATAAATGCGCACCCTTTATTTCGAGCTGATTTTAACCTTTGAATATTAATTGTGAAGCAGGATAATCCAGCCTAAATTCCCGCCGAATTAATAAATTTGTTTAATTAGTCAAAGCCTCGTAGTTTTCTCAATCTCTCTTTTGCACACATCGACAACTTGAATAGCATATGCAATAGCCCTTTTTTCAACAGGCAGCCATTTGCGTGTTTTGTCTGGTGCCGTAGTATAGTTTAGAAGTCTATGGCATCGTCTTCTATGGCAAGCTCAGGCGCATTCATACCGTGTTCTTTTAGTTTGCCATTTAAACCTTTCCTGCTCAGCGTCGATTCGCACTTTGCATCCTTAATGGCCAGAAAACGCTGTTCACCGGTGCATTAACGCCGACGATAGCCAGAGCGCAGACCTTGCTATCCTCCGAATGCAGGCCTCAGTATATACCGTCTACTCATATATAAATCCAACAATTCTCATCCTGTCTACGCTTTCGCCACACCTATAATTGGACTCAAATCAGCTTGGCACAGTTCTGATTGAGGAAATCAATAAACATCTCGCCAAGAAAGGTATGGCACTGCGTGAAGGTACCATTGTAGATGCCACTATTATCTCCATTCCAACTTAGACTAAGAATAAAAAGAAAGAGCGCGATCCAGAAATGCATCAAACTAAAAAAGGTAATTAATGATATTTTGGCATGAAGGTGCATACAGTTACAGATGATATCTTCGGATTCATATATAGCCTCGACACAAAAGCCGCAAAGCAGCATGACCTAACTGCAATAGGTAAATTGCTGTATGGTGCTGTATGGTAGAGAAGCGAGTTTGGGTGGATTCTGACTGCACAGGTGCGGAAAAGCATAAAGATCCTAAAATTCTAGGCTTGGAGTGGCATATTTCAGAGATGCAAAATCGCTGGAAGTAGATTCCGGGCCGTGCTGAGTTACGAAAGGTAGATAAAACAAATTCGCAGATTAGGATAAAAGTAGAGCACACCTTCCAATATATAAAAATATCTTATCGTATGGAAAGGTACGTTATGGAAGTTTAGATAAAACACATAACGCTTGTTTTTGCTGTCAGGCTTTACCAATTTATTAATTGGGGGAAATATCTGCAAATCTAGAGTTATTACGCCTGAAATCCTCTAGATGCTGGTTTTAAGTAATGAAAATGGAGGGGCGCGTATAGAAACTTGAGTTTCGATTGAAAAGTAGTCGCTTTATCAGGACGAAGGGTGATGTAGGGCTAAAGGCTTATTTTTCAAGTGGTCCCTATAAGTTTGATATATTATCTATAATACCATTAATTTTGTTAGGTTTTTAATATTTTTAAAATATTTTATTTTTTCACATTCAGAAAATATATTACTGCATATTCTTAGGTTAGGAGTGGGAAAGATGCTGAAAAATTTATTCTTTACCTCTGCAAGCGATAGAGGGTTTTTGGCTGAGCCTTTGAAATCTATCACTTCCTTTTCATAAAAGCTTCCATCATGCAGTGTAACTTTAACGTCAGCACCAAAAGAATTATCCGAATACTCTGGCTTCTGATACAAGTGAATATAATTCATAAGAGATAATATCCTTTCATCGTTAAAAAAAACCTCATCATATTTTGCGGAAATGGGAGATCCGCAAATAAAGGTAAGGGCTACTACATAGTATATAGATAATTGGGCACTTAACGAGTCCGTTATATTTTTATTGGAGCAATGATCGATAGTAAACTTACTGACACCAATCTTTATGTTGTCTATAGAATCAATATTTATGGGGTGTGCAGCGATTAAGTATTCCAGTGCCTCTACAGTCCCGTGTATAGCATTGCAGCAATTATATTTTTTTATTGCTGCATCCATAAGTAAATAGTTTTTCCCAAGATGATTTAAAATGACATTAAAGTTTTTCATCTTGCTGTAATTACATATTCCATGTTTGCCTTCGATGACTGTATAAGGAGCTGTTACACCTATGGATGCATAATACGCAGCTTCAATACCAGCACCAACGGCTACTGAATATAACATCCTCTTAATGCTACCACCATGGTCAGTCCATTCCTGTACTCCTCCACTATAAGAAGCAGCAATGCAAAATGCATTTAGAAGCTTTTTTTATCTAACCCCATAAGTAAGCCGGCAGTAATAGAGCTTGCCAATGGGCCGACAACTGTAGGGTTATAAAAACCATATAAATGATCATCCCTAAATGCAGCTCCGAGACGAACAAAAATTTCTATTCCAATACAGTAACTATAAAATACATCAGCGCCACTAGCATTATACTCTTCACCTAAAGCTAAGGCCGTTGATAGAATAATGGATGATGGGTGAACGAGGGCAGTCATTGATGTCTCATCAAACTCTGTTTGATTTGCTAGGATAGAGTTTATTTTTGCGGAAATTATTGTAGAAGCTTTTTTACTAAACCCTATTATAGAGATATTGTTGGAGTCATTGATTAGTTTCTTTTCCTCGTACAAAGATATAACATCTTTGGATATATCGAAAGTTGAGCCTGCCAGCATTAAACCTAAACTATTCAATATTAATTTTAAAGCGTGAGATTCTACATCGCACGGGAAATCTCTGCTTGCAAATTTTTTGATTGAAAAATCGACGAGTCTTTTTGAAATTTGGCAGTCAGGCACATCTTGGCTCATAACATAATTCCTTTTGAAGTTAAGGGTGGAAAATATATTTATGATAGTAGCCATCTAGCTGTTTGGGTTGAGATTAAATGTTGTTGCATGATTTGCAACAACTTCTAGTAAATGGCTCGATATCATGAGCTATTAATTCCACGATAATACAGGCTGGGTTGTCCTGCTTAGAAATTAATTTTCATAGTTAAAAATAAATTGAAAAAAGGATATGTATGTATTTTCCTTTTCATTCTCGTTTTTATCCTTACTGTATGTTCTCTAGGCTGATAAGCGTAGTTACTTACGTAGAAAAATAAATCCACATGATCTTCTCTAATTTTTGGAGGCCTGAGTAATTGTATTTATTTTTTGGTTAGGCAGACTTCTGCAAAAGCTCAATAATTTTTACTAAAGTCTGCCTCACTGTAGATGTGCTCAGTGCTGATAGCAGGGCAGCGGCTTCGATCATTCAGGGAATGCCCCCCCCCGCCATAAAACGCAGAAACTTGAGTAGCGCGCTTTGTTCTTTTTCCTGGATGCTATTGGGCCCACAGCGATTGAGCCGTGTCTCGGCCTCGGACTGAGTCAATCCTTGCGGTGAGGTATAGCGCGCCTTATAGACTGAGGGTAAATCTGCTTCGCGCAGGTCAACTTGAGATTTACCTAAGTTGGCCCCGTTGGCGTTTACATATCTGGCTTTTGGCCCGGGTATTGGCACGGGGATCGACTCCACTTGATGATTAAACTTTTAATTTAGCAGCCTAATGCGCTCATTTTGTTGTAAAAAGCGACCCTAAGATAACCTGAATAAAAAAGCCGGCTTCGGCCGGCGAGGAAGCAGACGTCGAAAAGATATTCGAAAGGATAAGTGACGTTGCTGAGTGACAAAAAAATAAGTTATAGCCTTGGAAGAGAAACTGTATTTTTTCTGAAATTGGCAGCCGGTGGCTGCTGCCACCAGCGGATAAAATTTTTTCCTGAGCTTTTAAAGTCTGTATTTAGAGGATGTTTCGTAATACACAGGCACCAGCGGCAGGCAAGACTAGGGTGTTCTCTCTGTGCTCCATTGAGAACAGGCCTGGGGTAATATCCTCGGCTCCGAAAAATTCTTGTGGCAGAGAGTAGGTTTCCGTTGTGGTGCCTAGATTCAGGACTACCAGGAATACTTCTTTTTCTGCGCGGCGCACGAATACCAATAAATCATTGCCGGTATCGAGCACTTCCTGATGTGCGCTTGCCAGGCTCTGGGGCAGTTGCCGGTGCCATTTAATCAATGCGCGAAACTGGTTGAGCATGGAGTGCTGGCTGTCTTGCTGCAGGTTTACGGCTAAGTTCCGGTGACTCTGGGAAATCGGCAACCAGGGTTTTCCATCTGTGAAGCCGGCTTGCTCAGCGTTATCGGTCCATGGCATAGGCGTACGGCAGCCATCGCGACCTTTGAACTCGGGCCAAAGGTTAATACCATAAGGGTCCACCAAATCCTCAAAGGCGATATCCGCTTCCGCCAGGCCCAGCTCTTCACCCTGGTACAGGCATACGCTGCCGCGCAGGGTTAGTTGCATCAGCAGGAACAGGGGGGCGCGCTTTTGCGCCAGCTCTGGACTAAAGCCACGGTTCCAGCGGGTGATAGAGCGCGACACATCGTGATTGCTAATGGACCAGCAGGGCCAGCCTTTTTCGATTACCGCACGGTTTTTTTCCAGAGTTTCGCGCAGGAATTTCGCACTGCAATCCTCGGTTAATAAATCGAAGGAATAGGCCATATGCAGGCGCTGTTCCGTTGTGTAGTCCGCCATGATCTTATGGGTATTATCGTCACCCACTTCACCGACGGTAACGGTGCCCGGGTATTGATCCATCAGCTGGCGCACACGTTGTAAAAACACCAGGTTTTCTGGCTGGGATTTGTCGTACTTGTGCCATTGGTAGTCGTAGATATTAACCGGTGGTAGTCCTTTCTGGTCCAGCTTAAGAGGGCGCGGAGGGTTATCGCTGAGGGTCTGTTGGTGGAAGATAAAATTCACCGCATCCAGGCGGAAACCATCCACACCGCGATCGAGCCAGAATTTCATATCCGCCAGCAACTGTGCCTGCACTTCGGGGTTGTGCACATTGAGATCCGGCTGCTCTTTGAGAAAGTTGGCCAGGTAGTATTGGCGGCGGCGGGTACACCATCGCCAGGAGCCGCCACCGAATACAGATACCCAATTATTGGGCGGATTGCCGTCGGCTTTAGAGTCCTGCCACACATACCAGTCTGCTTTGGGGTTATCGCGGCTGCAACGGCTCTCCTGGAACCAAGGGTGTTGATCTGAAGTGTGGCTCAGAATCTGATCGATAATCACTTTCAGGCCGCGGACATGGGCGGCCTCAATTAGGCGGTCGAAGTCCTGCAGATTGCCGAAAATCGGGTCCACATCGCGATAGTCCGCCACGTCATAACCAAAATCCACCATGGGGGATTTAAAGAACGGGGATATCCAGATGGCATCCACACCGAGTGACTGCACGTAATCCAGCTTCTGGGTGATACCGGGTAGATCGCCGATACCATCGCCGTTGGCGTCGTAGAAACTGCGAGGGTAAATCTGGTAAATAACGCTGTTGTGCCACCACTCGGTGCTGTTGTCGCTCATGGATTACTGCCTTGTCTCATTATTCGAAGCGTGGGGCGGGCCCACTCAGGAAAGGATAGGGTGAGTATGGGGAAGGGCGGAGTTGCGTTCCTCCTCCCTATAGAGGGGGGAGGGGCTGACCGGGGGGATTTGCGTGTATTGCCCCGAGTTGCGGTTTATCCCTACGGGCGGTCCTGAACCGAGCGCAGCATTTGTTCGGCCAGGGTAATAGCCTCCTGGCGGTCTTTGACGTCCAGCTTTTGATAGAGGCTGCGGATGTGGGTTTTGATGGTACTCGGCGCCACCTTGAAGTGCCTGGCGATACGCTCATTCGACAGGCCTGAGTGAATGGCGTTTAAAACTTGCCACTCCCGCGGGGTGAGCGGTGAGTGGCGTAGAAAATCCGGTACCGCGTCGCTGGCGAGAATCTCGCGAATAATGGTGTCGTCCAGTTCAATACGAATGCCGCCATCCAATTCCGGCTGTTGCTGGGCGAGCTTGATCAGCGCCTGGGCTTTGTCGGTGGAGTCCCCATCCAAACACCGTTCCAACGCGGCCTTGAGAATCACGATCAGGGGTTTGCCAATCTGCAGGAAACTGGCGCGAAAATCTCTTCCTGCGGCCAACTGCAGCGCCTCGCGAATGGCTTCCATGGCGTCATCGTGCTGTTCTCGCAACCACAGCAGATGGGATTCCAGCACTCGATTGCGCAGGCGATCGGTGACTAAAGCACACTCTTCGGCGACCTGTTGCAGGCGGGTGAGCAGGCGATTGGCGTCGGACCAGCGGTGCAGTTCGATCAGTGCGCGTACATGATTGCGGCCATGACACTGTTCAAAGTGATTGCTGGGCCTGTCCGCCACCGGCACCGCTTGCTCCAACCAGCTGGTAATGGCTTGTTGGTTGTCCAGGGCGCGCCAGGTGCGAATACGTGCGGCATCGGCATTGGCAATCCAGTCGCGGTGGTAGCGCCCGTCCGAGAGCAGGCGGTCGATGCGAGCCAGCCACTCCAGCGACTCTTCTTTTTCTCCGCGTGCCTGGGCGAGTTTCAGCAACAGCGTATATTCCGGCAGTAGCCAGTGCTCACCCACTTTACGGTTGATCTGCATTCCCCTCCGGGCCGAGTGCTCGGCGCCTTCCAAATCGCCGCTTTCCCACTGCAGCTGTCCGAGCAGGCGGTAGACAAATTCGGCGATGGGCAGGGTGGAGAGGTGGTGTTTTTGTAACAGGTTGGACACCTTCTCCTGCAGCGCGGCAGATTTCTGTAAAAGCCCTTGGGCGAATGCGATCTCGCTCTGTTGGCAGATGGCCCAGGCGGCGCTGGGAATATCCCCCTCGGCAATGGCCAAGGCCTCCACTTCCAGCATATGGGTAGCGGCGAGCTCTAATGCGCCCAGGCAAAAACAGGTCTCACCGGTGACTAGCAGTGCCGAAATCCGTTCGCCTGGTTGGTTGGACAGTAAAAGTCTCAGGGCCTCTTCGGCATACTCTTTGGCTTGCAGGGTCTGGCCGCGGGCAATGGCCACCTGTGCGCGCATAGTGGCGAAGGCCCCTTCGAACTGGCGCCATTGCTGTGGGTTCTGCCGCTGCAGCCAGCTCTCAGCGCTGGCGAGCATTTTTTCGCATTGGTCGTATTCAAAATTTTCTCGCGCCATTTTTGCCGAGAGCAGGGTGAAGCGCGCACTCTTCTGCAACGCCTCACTGCCGAGCCATTCCAGGCAGTCCCGCAACAGACGCGACTGTCCGCCGCGCAGCAGTATTTCACCCTGGCTATCGAGCAACTGACACAGACGCTCGCGGTCGCTGCTGGCGAGGGCATGGCGCAGGGCTTCCACTGGTTGTTCCATTTCCTGCCAGGAATCGCAGGCGATCGCGTGCAGGTTCAACAGCTGCTCGCGATCGGTGAGTTGGCGTTGCAGGAAGCGGGCGAATACCGGGTGGAATCGGAACCACTGGCGGCTGGAGTCCTGTGCCTGCAGAAAGAGTCCGCGCCGCGCCGCCTCTTCCAGCAGTTGTTGGCCATCGCTGCGGCCACTCAGGCGTTCTGCCAGATGTGCGTTGACACGGGTGAGGATCGAGGTGCGTGCGAGCAACTCGCGCAGCTCCGGTTCCAGCCTTTCCAGCACCTCTTCGGCCAGATAATCGAGGATATGGCTGTGGCCCCGTTCCAGTTCGTTTAGGTAGCGGTCCACTTCTTGGCGGTCGCGCACCGACAAGACGAACAGTTGCACTGCTGGCGGCCAGCCCTCGCTTAGGTGATGCAGTTGTGCGGCGCGGTCGGCATCCAGGTTAAATGGCAGGCGCTGCTTGAGCAGGCGTGCGATCTCTTCGGTATTCAGGGCCAGCTGTTCACTGCCCAGCTCCAACAGGCGGCCCTGTATGCGCAGGGTTGCCAGTCCCAGGGGCGGTTGGCTGCGGCTGGTGAGAACGACTCCGATGCCAGGAGGCGCGTGACGCAGCAGGAAGCGGGTGATGTTGTGTACCGCCTGGTTGTCGATATGGTGATAGTCATCGAGCACTATGCGCAGCTCGCTGGGCAGGCTGCGCAATTCGCCCAGCAGATGACTGATGATGGTTGTTGGGTCTGGGCTTTGTGGCGCCATCAACAATCGACAGGTTTGCGGCACGCCTTTGCCGGTAGCGCGGTGCACGCTTTCGACCAGATAGCGGCAAAACTGGTTAGGTGCATTGTCGCTGGCATCGAGGGTGTACCAGGCAACCGGATTTTCCTGCACTGAGGCCCAGGAAGTGACCAGTGTGGTTTTACCGTAGCCCGCCGGTGCCGTCACCAACAGCAGCTGGTCGCTGTGACTGTTTTCGAGCAGTGCCAGTAAGCGCGGGCGCACCAGGGTGTGCTCGGGGCAGTCCGGTAGGCTGTATTTGGAAGTTAAAAGCATCGCTGCGGGCGGGGTTGTTTTAAACGTCTGATTTTTATACAGGGATATTATGCACCAGAGGAGCGCTTTTGTGACAGATTTGCGCTGAGGGTAGGAGGACTTGTTGGATTCTCTTTGGCTAATACTAGAAGTGGCTTTGCTTATGGCGGTATATTGACCGGCGGATCCAATCAGTCTTACCGATCCAGCCCTAAATACTAGCCAGCCCTAATCACTAAATAGACGAATAAATCAGAAAGCGATCCTACGGCTATTTAGTTTGGGCCCCAGTGTTCGGCGCCAGGAACACATCCCTGTGTTCACTGAGTCCGGCGTAGAGCTACCCGACAGCGTTATCTGCTTTCCCGGCTGACATCCGTTGCCGTAATACGCGGAAATAGGTACGCAGAGTGAGGGTTTTGGATCACTGGAGTATGAAAAATAGAGTTATTCCCGGAAAAAATTCGTGAATAGCTGGCGTTCAAGGGAATAGGCGCCGCTTCGACAACAAAAATAATAAAAAGAGGGAGTTATGGCAGACATTGTGGTTTTGGCAGCGCCGGCTATGGAGGCTGCACAAGGGGATTGTGTAAAACCGTTGTTTTCCATGCTCAGGGAAACCCTGGGTGACGACTGGGCGCGTTTACATTGCGATAGTTTTCCCACTGTGGAAGCGTTGCCAGGTAATACCCAGCGAGTATTTGAGGATATGCGCAAATGCGAGATGGATGGTCTGCGCGCGCGCAAATTCCTGCTTAACACCCTGGCCGAGAGTTCGGCGTTACTTGGAGATATCCACAGCCGTGGGGGTCTCTACGATAGAAGCCAGACAGCCATTTATCAGACCTTGCAAAAGGCCGCGGCGGTCGCCGGCGATTGCGCGCCAGTGCTGCTTATCAGCCACTCGGCCGGCTGTATCAGCCTGTCCAACTATTTATGGGATGCCCAGCGACCCAACGTAAACCATGGTCTCTGGCGCGATGGAGGGCCGGCCGAGGTACGTAAGGGGTCCGCGCGGGAACGCTTTCTGCGCCTGAAAACGCTGAGCCACTGGTATACCCTCGGCGCCAGTAATCCGCTGTGGTGTGGGGCCAGGGCGCGGGATCAGATTCAGGCGGTGGCTTCGGCCTCCCGCGGATATCAATTCCGCTGGAAGAATTTCTATCACCCGGATGACCTGTTCGGCTGGCCCCTAAAACCTCTCAGCCCCAGCTACAACCAGGCGGTATTTCGGGATTACGAGACGCGGCCACTCTCTGACCCGAACGGTGCCATGGCCGGCCCGCAGCTTCTAGCGCCGGAGGATTATTGGCGCAATGAATTGGTGTGGGAGCAGCTCGGTAAGGATCTGCGCGCTCTTCTGCAAAACACCAAGCCGCGGGCAGAGGCATCTGCACGGCGATCTCGGCGGGCAGTCGCGGTATAATCTCGGCACTAGTCACTACTCCCGCATAAGGATGGGTTTCACCATGTCGTTGCAATTTCACTCGGTTCCGGTCACTCCTTTTCAGCAGAATTGCACCCTGCTCTGGTGCGATGACAGCAAGCGTGCCGCAGTAGTGGATCCGGGTGGTGACCTCGACAAAATTCTGGTGGCGGTGAAAGAACGCGGGCTTAAACTCGAGAAAATCCTGCTTACCCACGGTCACCTGGATCATGTGGGTGGCACTGCGGCGCTATCTAAACAATTGCAGCTGCCGGTTGAGGGGCCCCACGAGGGTGATGGTTTCTGGATCGAGCAGTTGCCGGTACAAGCACAGATGTTCGGTTTTCCCGCTGTGGAGGTATTCACCCCCGATCGCTGGCTGCAGCAGGGCGATACCGTGACTGTCGGCGATCAGGAGCTGGAGGTGCATCACTGCCCCGGCCACACCCCTGGGCATGTGATCTTTTTCCATCGCCCGAGCAAACTGGCACTGGTGGGCGATGTGTTGTTTGCCGGTTCTATTGGCCGCACCGATTTCCCCCAGGGGGATCACGACACCTTGATCCGCTCGATTACCGAGCGCCTGTGGCCGCTGGGAGATGATGTGCGCTTTGTACCTGGTCACGGCCCCATGTCCACTTTTGGTCAGGAACGCCAGACTAACCCGTTTGTCGCCGATAAACGTTTCGGCTGATTGGCGGCATTGGCAAAACAATAATCAATTGGGAGCCCCTCCCCATGCCCGCAAAGCTGAGTGTTTTCCTTTTGGTTCTGGCCACTGCTATCAGTGGCTGTGCGGTGATTTCCGAAGCGGATTGTCGCAGTGGGCTTTGGTACGAGCGCGGTCTACAAGACGGCGCCCGCGGGCGCTCCCAGGCATTGGTGTACGATATTGCCAAGGAATGCCAAAGTTACGAGATCTATGTGGACAGTGAGGCCTGGTTGCGGGGCCATGAAGAGGGTGTGGAGCAATTTTGCACTGCTGAAAATGGCTATGCTCAGGGTCGTCAGGGGCGAAAATATGAGGGCGTATGCACCGGTCCCACCGCAGATATTTTTATGCAGAGTTACCAGCGTGGCCTCACCCACTATCGTGTAGAGCAGCAGTATCGCGATTTATTGTGGCGCCGGGATAATTTAGAACGGGAGCTTTACTCTCTTCATCACGCCCTTAGGCACAGTGATAATGACAGCCAGCGACGCGGGCTCTATTTCCAGCACAGCCGACTCGAATGGGAGTTGCGCATGTTGGATTTGGAACTGCACCGCTATGGGCTTTTCGGTCCAGACTATTTCACGCCGGGTTTTTATCCGCGCGGTTTTTTTTCATCCGGTTTTTTCTACTGGTGAATTTAGGGGGCTGATGTGGCTGGTAAGTCCAGCAATTTCCCCCAGCTCCATCACGGATTTTCAAGAGAGTTATTCCCATGGCAATTTGGCACGTTACTCCCACCCTGGAGGATATAAACCGGGGCATCGCGCAGTGTATGCCCGGTTATCTGGACCTTGAGGTTACCGCAATCGGTGAGGATTACCTGGAGGGCAAGCTGCCGGTAGATCATCGCACCCGCCAGCCGTTCGGTATTCTACATGGCGGTGCCAACGTGGTGTTGGCGGAAACCCTGGGATCTATCGGTGCCAATCTACTGGTGGATACCAGTAAGTTCTACTGCGTTGGCCAGGAGATTAATGCCAATCATCTGCGTCCTGTGCCAGAGGGCGAAGTAACCGGCCGGGCCAAGCCGGTACATGTCGGGCGCACCAGCCAGGTATGGGAAATCCTGATTTACGCTCCCAATGGCAAGCTGAGCTGTATTTCGCGGATTACCATGGCGGTTGTGGCTCATGCCGCTGGGTAAATTTCGTCGAATTTTATTGGGACGGTTTTTATGAGTGAAGTGTGGGAATATGTTTTTGAGGATATTCCCTACCGCCTGGTGCGCTCGGCAAGGCGCAAGCGCCTGGGCCTGGTGTTGGCACAATCCGGCGTGGAGGTGCGTATTCCGCAGCGCTGCGCCGCCCGTCACGGCCATCAGTTTTTGCAAGAAAATATCCAGTGGGTACGCGCCCAGCTACTCGCTGCCAATAAGCGCGCGGCGCAGGTGCCGCAATATCGATTTGAGTTTGGCGAATACTTTCCCTGGCTGGGTAAAATGCGCTACTTGAAACGGGCTGCTAATCAAGCCGATGCGGCTATAACCGAAGAGGCCATTCGTCTCTACACCTTAGCCTCCGCACCCACAGAGCAGCAATTGCAGGGGGCCCTGCAGCGTCTCTATCAGCGCGAGGCGTTGGCCCTGTTAACAGAAAAGTCCCAGCGCTTGTCTGAGCAACTGGACTTACAGTTTTCCTCACTGCGGATTCGTCGCACCAAGAGTAAGTGGGGGCACTGTAGTATTCGTGGAGAACTGCAATACAACTGGTTGGTGTGTCTGGCCCCCGAACCAGTGGTGGATTATCTGGTGGCCCATGAGGTCAGCCACCTGCGTTACCATAATCATGGCCGCGATTTTTGGCTGCTGGTGCAGAGTGTCTGCCCTCGCTATAAAGAGCTGCGCCGCTGGCTGCGCGATAATGGCCACCGCCTCACGGTATAAACTTTGTCGACAGATCCTGTTGATTTCAGATGTTTTGAATATTCAGTAATTTCCTATGAGCAGAAAACCGCGTTTTATCACTCCGCGCAAGACGGTAAAAAAACCTTTGCCTACTCAGGCAGAAGCCTGTGTGGAAAAATTTAGCCACGATATGCGCGGTCTCGCCCATGTGGGGAAAAAAACAGTATTTATCGATAATGCCCTGCCTGGTGAAGAGGTGCGTTTTCGTTATAGCGCTCATCGGGCTCGCTTCGATGAAGGTGTTGCCAGTGAGATAATCCAGGCTTCGCCACTGCGCTGTGAACCGCGCTGCCCCCATGTGTCCCTGTGCGGGGGCTGCTCCCTGCAACACCTGCAGGACGATGCGCAAATTGTCGAAAAACAAAAAATTTTGTTGGATCAGCTGGCCCGTTTTGCTGGTATTGAACCCGAGGAAATTTTGCCTCCTCTGCTGGCCGAACCTTACGGCTATCGGCGCAAGGCGCGTATCGGCATTCGCCTGGTGAAATCGGCAAAAGGCAAAAAACTCGTTTTTGGTTTTCGCGAAAAGCGCAGCAACGAGTTGACCGATATCGATGAGTGCCATGTTTTGCACCCCTCTATTGCTCAACATATTCCCGCGTTAAAGCAACTGGTAGCGGAGAGCGAGGGGCGCGCGCATTTTTCCCAGTTGGAAGTGGCGGTCGGTGATGATGTGGCGGCCTTGGTCTTACGCCACCTACAGCCCTTATCGGAAGTGGATCGGCAGCGCTGGCTGGGCTTCGCTGAATCATCAGGTATACACATGTATATACAACCTGGCGATACGGGTTCGATGCAGCTTCTGTGGCCAGAGAATGGTGAGAATTGGCTAAGTTACCGCCTGCCGGAATTTGACCTGAGCCTGCACTTCCAGCCGATGGATTTCTTCCAGGTGAATTTCGAGGTCAACCGACAGATGGTGAGCCGTGCGGTGCAGTTACTGGACCCGCAACACGGCGAGCGGGTTTTGGATCTTTTCTGTGGACTGGGAAATTTCACCCTGCCACTGGCACGCCGCGCGGGGGAGGTTATAGGCATTGAGGGCCTTGGCGCTCTCACCCAAAGAGGCAAGGAAAATGCCGCACTTAACGGACTGAACAACGTGCGCTTTCACACTGCCGACCTGAATGAGGAAATGGTGAAAAAGGCCTGGGCCAGCGGCGGCTTCGATAAAATTTTGTTGGACCCTCCGCGCGATGGCGCCTTGCAAGCGGTGCGTGGTATCGCCCGTTTCAAGGCGCAGAAAATTGTTTACGTGTCCTGTAATCCGGCGACTCTGGCGCGGGATGCCGGGGAATTGGTTCAGCTGGGTTACCGTCTTAAGCAGGCCTGTGTCATGGATATGTTTCCGCAAACGTCCCATGTGGAATCTATGGCGGTATTTGAGCTGGATTCCTAAAGCCACTTACTCAAGTTTATTCCGTCCCTGAGTGTCATTTAAAAAGTCCTGAGGGACGGAAGTAGAGCAGTTTTGCCTGATGCCAGAGCCGTGGTCTTTGCGTTGGTGCAGGGGACAAACTGGCGTAAACTGCTGGCAAACTTATCAAGCGAAGATGTTATGCAAAGCGAACCCTTAACTGACGATTTTGAAGAAAACTGCGCACGCTTTTTACCGGAGGCCGCTGAACAGGGCTGCGTCTGGGCGCTGCAGGGGGAAGAGGGCTTTGCGTTGTGCGAATCCGAAAAGCGCCCACAGACCGAAGTGATGCCCTTTTGGTCTCAGCGGGAATTTGCCCAGGCACATTGTGAGGGCGATTGGGCGGATTACCAGGCGGTAGCTATCGACCTGGAAGAATTTATGGATGACTGGCTCACTGGTATGCACGAGGATGTATTGCTGGTGGGGTTGAATTGGAACGATGAGCTGGAAGGTGTGGAGCTGGAACCCATCGACCTACTGGAGCAATTGGAGCAGGAGCTGCAATAAGCTGCGCCATAGTGCTCCACCCAGCGGATAAAAATTAAATAACAGGGTGTCTCAATGGAGCAGTTTCTCGGCTTGCATACAGTTATTTACGGTGTAACAGATATTGCAGAGGCCCGCGCCTGGTATTCGGAGCTGCTGCAGAAGGAGCCCTATTTCGATAGCGATTGTTACGTGGGGTTTCATCTTGGCCACTGTGAACTGGGCCTGAATCCGGATGCGCGCAGCGCGATCAGCCGCGCGGATGGAGTGATTGCCTACTGGGCGGTTGCGGATATGGCCGCGCAGGTCGAGCGTCTTGGAGCCATGGGTGCGCGACAACACAGCGATGTGGTGGATGTTGGCGAGGGCGTACTAATGGCGAGTTTTCTCGATCCTTACGGCAATATTATTGGCTTGATTGAGCAACCCCAGGCCGTGTCGGAGGAGTCGAACCAGTAAACGGAGCAGTCCCCGTGAACAAACCGCCAGTATCCAGTTTTCGAAAATCTCCCGATAGCTTTGCCGCAGAAAGCCTTGCACAAATTGGTCGTGGTTATGTGGCACCCGACAGAGTCGCTCTGATAACCGGCTGTTCCAGCGGTATTGGCCGCGAACTGGCCCTGGCCCTGCATCGGCGGGGCACTATTGTTATAGCCACCGCCCGGCGACCGGAAAGTCTGCAGGAATTGGCAGATCTGGGTATCGCCACCGAAGCTCTGGATGTCAACAATCAGGCGGATATTAACCGTGTACTACACGCTCTCAAGGCCGCCTATGGTCGTCTGGATATATTGATCAACAACGCCGGTTACGGGCAGATGGGTCCGCTGATGGAGCTGGATACCCGCTCCCTAGAAAATCAATTCCGCACTAATGTGTTTGCCCCACTGGCACTGGCGCGCGCCAGTGTGCCGTTGATGCGCTCGGGCAAGGGCGCTGTAATTTGTAATATCGGTTCCGTATCCGGTGTTTTGGCTACCCCTTTCTCTGGAGCTTACTGTGCTTCCAAAGCGGCCCTGCACACTCTCTCGGACGTCTTGCGCCTGGAATTAAAACCTTTTGGGATTCGCGTTATGACGGTGCAGCCTGGGGCTATTGCCTCGGAGTTCGGCCGACACGCGGAAGTATCACTGCGTGGTCTTTTGCCCCCGGATTCAATGTATAAGCGCCAGGAAGAAGTGGTGCGCGCCCGAGCACAGGAATCTCAACAGAATGCCACACTGGCCAGTTCCCTGGCGCGTAAGTTGGTACGTGAACTACTACGTAAACGTCCGCGCGCACTGGTACGTATCGGCAATCGCAGCCGCCTGTTGCCCTGGCTTGAGCGCTGGTTACCGCATAAATTGAGGGACTGGATTTTATTGCGTCGCTTCAAATTACACCGTTTGGCCCATAAGGTTTAATTAAGTCCTATCGGCTGTAGCTCCGGTTTTATCTCCTGGTCAAACAATGCGTTTGTAGTGCACTAAGCCACGGTAAAATACGGATTTCATTTTAATACCTACTACCAGTTGTGCTGGCTTGCTTCAGCCATTCTTTCACTTCGGAAAAACTGCCTCGAAACAGGATGTTGCTCTCGCGCTTCTCCATCAGGTAGTTGTAACTGCCATCGTAATATTCCCGCAACAGAGTCATAACGAGCGGGATATAGGCCTCACAGTTACCGCTGCGCTGTAATTCCAGATTGGCCTCAATCAATTGTGTATCCAACATTTGATAGCGCAGTCCGCCGAGACGTTTACGAATTTTACTCAGGCTGTTGCGCAGGTCTTCCCCCAGGGCAACCGCGGGTTTTTCTGTAGCTTTAAAGCGCGGCAGGGACTCGCTCACATAACTGCACACAATACGCTGAGCCCGCTGTTCCAGTGGTTCTTCCACCAGGACTCTGGGAGCTTTTTTCATGGCACTTTGCAGTATCGGGGGCAGGGCACAGCGGCCAATAAGCCGGCTTTCATCTTCGATAAAAACGGGTCCGGCTGCTTGGGAAAGTTTGAGTAAATCGATGCTTACTTGGTTTTCAAAATCGATTTGAGATGGTTGTTCACAACCAGTGCGGCCAAAACTGGAGCCGCGGTGTCGGGCAATTCCCTCCAGATCGAGTGCACGTTCACTGCCTTGGATCAGTTCTGTCTTGCCACTGCCAGTATGACCGGCAATTACGACTAGTGGCAGCTTTTGGCTTAGGTTGTCCAGCTCGTTGAGCAAATAAGTGCGCATGGCTTTGTAGCCACCTTCAATCAATGGGTAATCACTTCCCATCTCCCGCAATAATTTTTGTGTAGTGCGCGAGCGCAGGCCTCCGCGAAAACAGTAGAGGTAACCCTGGGGGTGGCGATGTATAAATGCAGCCCAATTTTGCAGCCTTTGCTCAACCACTTCCGGAGTGGCCAGCTTCCAGCCCAAATCGATAGCCGCTTGCTGACCCTGTTGCTTGTACTCGGTACCTATCAACTCACGCTGCTGGTCATCCAATAGCGGATGATTTTCCGCACAGGGAAAGGCTCCACGTTGGAATTCCACCGGTGCGCGCACATCCAGCAGAGGAATATCGTTGAGGAAAAGGGCCCGGTAATTCGCAGTATTGTGCCGCAATGAGAGTCTCCACATATGCTGAAGCGTTGAGAATAAAGCACCCAGACCTGCACGTTGCAGGTATAGCCTTCAGATTGTACCGCGCCTTGATGCTTGCTTACCCACAAGTTTGAATATCGGTTTGGGAGTGAGTTGGTTCGGTTTGAACAAAGGCCCTAAAAGATCCTAGATAGGGGGCAGAGTTTTACTGATATGTTAGTAAGAACTAACCAAGATTTGCTTGAGTCTTCGATTGAAATGGCAGTGTGGCAGTAAGGGGGCGATTTTCAGGCTAATTAAAACGGATATTTACTTTTTCTTGGGGGCTTTAGGGCTCTGAATCTAGAAAAGAAAAAGTTTCCATTCATCTGCTTTTAAACAATGGTTCACTTTCCTTGCTCTCCTCCACTTCGAATTTAAAAACGACAACTAGAGCTTCTAATTACTTTTGGGAAATTAACAATTACCGGAAGATATTCTTGAATAGCCATTACCATTAATAGAAATTATTCACTTAATGAAACCTAAAGTCCCGTATCTTGCAAGCATAAAAGATAAAAATGTCAACAACCTCAATTTGTGTCGCGTTATGACAACTCCATTTTGCAAATTTCATTAGCTTTTATCGGTATTTATATGGCTAACTTTAAGAAGACTTAAGGGTGAGCCCAAAAGTCATATTTATTATCAAGGTTGATTAAAACTGGGGCTGGATTCAATTACGGGTTAAACAGAAGCAATCTTTATACAAATCACGGATTGCTACGGTTCTTACTTCCGTTAGAAACTTCAGTGACCCAGGGAAGTTTTATAATGGCAAAAAGTTATATTTATATTCCCATTAATAGCGATGAAATGCAGGAGTATGCGAAGAACTTGGCTGGAGCCTGGAATATCCCAGTGAACCAGATACTTGCGAATAAGGTAACTTCTGGTATTGGGAAAGCGATGTATCGCTGGGTCGATAAATGCCTCAGTAAACTGAGGCCAGAGGATATCCTTTATATTGTTACGCACGGAACGGGGGCGCCCGATGGTCAGATGATCGGCGCTGAGCGTTCCATGGGAAAAAATGTACAGAAAAAAGTGTATGTAAATGGAACGGCTAAATGGACTGGGGGGGAATGGAAAACGTACACACCCGCAGGATTGGCAAGTACCCTGGTTAAAGAGGGACTACCCGCCAATTTCGTGAATCTTCATGTGTGTGCTTGTGGCTCGGGCTATGACGGTGAAAAACTGAGGCCCTGGGCGCAGCGTCTGTTGCAAAGCATGGCTTCAACTCACAGTAGCCTCCAGGTAACGGGATACCGAGGCTGGTTTTCCTGCAGTACTCAGCGGGTATGTATCAAGGTGGGCACCCAGTTTTATCCCCTTGAGGAACGGGCGGTGACTTTCACCCTAGCTTAATTGGGACAGCAACGCTGCCCTTAAAAGGCACAGGGATGTGCGATTGGAACTCTTTCTAGTTATTTCTTTTTCCAAGCGAATTTCTTCGCTTACAAAGGCGGAAGAAGTAAATTGCGACATAAATACCTCTCGATAGGCCCAGTGTTCTGGCGCCATTTTTCCTCTTTATCTTGAATCCTTGTATACCCTGAATAGGTCGCCCTGTGGGAATTTCCCTGTGCGTTGCATTAGGCGCTCCTTTATATGACCTTCGATCAGCTGCTGATTTTAATCATTCTCGCGATTACGATAGCACTGTTTATCTGGGGGCCCTGGCGTCACGATATGGTGGCGCTGTCTTCCCTGCTCGCCTGTGTTTTCTTCGGATTGATCCCTCCTGAAAGAGCCTTTGCCGGATTTGGTCATCCCGCCGTGGTTACCGTGGCCAGCGTTCTGATTCTAAGTCGCGGCCTGCAGAATACCGGTGCTATGGCTGCCCTGGCTCAGCGGGTAGTACCGCGTAGCGGCAACATCACAATATCTATGTTGCTGCTTACCGGGCTCGGCGCTCTCTTATCAGGCTTTATGAACAATGTAGGGGCTTTGGCGCTATTGATGCCGGTAGCGACGGATATGGCGGAAAAGCAAGGCTTGGCCCCGGGTAAGGTGTTGATGCCATTGTCTTTTGCAACGATTCTCGGTGGCATGACCACCTTGATCGGTACGCCGCCAAACTTGGTGGTCTCTGGTTTCCGCGATAGCGCCGGGGCCGGTAGTTACGGCATGTTCGATTTCACACCGGTGGGTTTAGTGGTGACTCTGGTGGGCTTGTTGTTTATTGGCCTGCTGGGATGGCGCTTGGTACCCGGTCGTGGCCAGGCGGGTGCGGCCAGTTTTGACACTGGAACTTATCTGACTGAGGCACTGGTTGGGGAAAAGAGTGCGGCCGTGGGTAAGAGCCTGGGAGAAATTGGCAAGGTGCTGAGTGCCGAGGATGCACAGGTGGTTGGGTTGGTACAAAGCGATGCACGAGTCGCGGCGGTCGCTCCCTGGCAGCGGGTGCAAAGCGGGGACATTCTAGTGATTGAGGCCGAGCCGGAATCCCTGGCGGCGAGTCTGACCAGGCTAGGGCTGAAAATGGTGGGGGGTACTGAAACCGAAAAGGACAAAAAGGTTGTTGTACAGCTCGGCGGCGCAAGACCACTGGAGGATACAGATGGGCGGAAAAAAGATCAGGATAAAGATAAGGGTGTTCCCGCCGGTGAGGAAATGCAGCTTCGTGAACTGGTAGTGATGCCCGATTCATTCCTGGTGGGGCGCTCAATTCAGTTTGTACACCTTTCTACCCGCTACCAGATCAACCTGCTGGCCCTGTCCCGACGTGGGCGTCGTTCCGTGCGGCGCCTGCGCTCAACACCGCTGCAAGCGGGGGATGCCCTGTTGATGATGGGCCCTGATGACAACCTCAGCAATTTTGCACGGGATCAGGGCTGTGTGCCTCTGGCACAGCGGGATATCGGCATGCCCAATAAGGAGAAGGCCGCGATCGCCCTGATTGCCATGGCGTTGGGGGTTGCTGGCGCGGCCTTTGGCTTGGTACCGGCGGCAGTCTCATTCGCCACCTGTGTGCTGGCTTTTATGGCGCTGAAGGTTGTGCCGATACGCAATATTTACGAGGCTCTGGATGGCTCGGTGATTGTCTTGTTGGGTACTCTGATCGCTGTAGCTGAGGTCATAGAAAGTACAGGCGCGGCGGATCTGGTGGCACAAATGTTGCTGGATAATCTGGCTCAGGGCAGCTCGGTAGTGGCTCTGGCCTTGATATTAATCATCACCATGACGCTGTCGGACTTTATGAACAATGTGGCCACCGCAGCGGTGATGTGCTCAATTGCCATCAGTACTGCCGAGCAATTGGCGGTGAATCCAGATAGCTTTTTAATGGCGGTGGCGATCGGTGCATCCTGTGCTTTTCTCACGCCAGTGGGCCACCAGAACAATACCCTGATCCTGGGGCCGGGCGGTTTTGATTTTGGCGACTATTGGCGCATGGGCCTGCCCCTGGAGATACTGGTGGTGGTTGTGAGTATCCCCATGCTGCTGTGGGTATGGCCCCTCTGAATTCAGGCGATGGAGTCGTCCACCGGTTGTGCGAGCTCCGCAAGGTAGTTGCCGCAAAAGCGCAGGATATCGGTCACTGTGATGATACCCACAAGTTCCCCCTCGCGCATGACCAGCACAGAACCAATACCGGTATCCGCCATGGCCATTAGAATCTTATCCAATGGGTCGTGGATATCGGCAATAAAAGGCCGGCGCGCGCACAGGTCGTGGACATAGAGTTGTTGCTCTTCCAAACGGTGTCCGGGTGCGTTGGCCCTTTCGATATCCCCTTTAGAGATAACCGTCTCCAGGTCACCGGCGCGGGTCACCGGCAGATGGCGCACCTTGTGCTCTTCCATCAACGCAAGGGCTTCCTCGACCGTGGCATTGATATCAATATGGTAGGGAAACGGTGTCATCAGTGCCGCTAAAGTGGGCATATGATGGATATTGTGGGTATTGGACATAGTTAACAATGGTTATCCAATGGTTTTTTGCAATGGGTGCTATAGCAAAAGTCTGTGCAATAATTTGCAATTGGCGACTGCGGATACAATATAGCCAAAACAGGAGTGTTTGAATATCCTTTTGTTGAGGCAGATATCCCCGCCTTTGTTACACTTTGTTAGCGATAAGAGCGAAGAATCCTATTATATTCAAATGATAGAGCGTAAACAGTTGATATTTGTTGGCGAAAGATTATTATTCGCGACCTCAGCCGAGAAATATAATCAGTGTTTCGGGTTCAATACCGGAGATGGCTGAAGTCGGCTAGCTTTTAATAATGTATTTGCCGAACATATCAAGCACTGGGGTCTACCGGTGCGACGATATCTCGTTTTTACATTCGGCTAATTCGTAATATGCCGAATATAACATCACTTAACCGCCTGTAATCGGCTAGTGGTGCTGTTAACAATTTTGATATTTCGAATAACCGGGCTCGACTCTGTGTCGGTTTCCGTCACAGTGTTTTCTCTGTATTTTTAATAACCGTCGTTGAGGTTTATTGAATGTTCCAGGAATACGAACAACTCGAACAACAAATTGCCGAACATCAGGCAAGAATAGAAGAACTGCAGGAGCAAATGGCTCAGGCAGAACGCAAAAAAGATGGCGTTATTGCTTTTGATAAGGCACTGGTCAACCTGGCCGCCGAATACCACATGGAAGAAGAGGAATTCTTCGTTGCACGTGGCCGTCAGGTCGTTGAGTGGCTGGTAGACCAGCTGAATGATGAAGACGCTCCAGACTACATACAGACTCTTAAGTCTCGTGTGGCCCGTCACCTGAAAAAAGAGGGTGATACCCCCCGTCGCGGTCGCCGCGCTGCTGCTACTGCGAGCAAGTCCGCCGAGCCTAAACTGGAAACTGGGCACTACCGCAATCCTTATACCGGTGCCACTGTAGAAAAGAAAAAGCGCAACCCTAAAGCGCTGAGCCAGTGGATCGATGAATACGGTCTGGACACCATTAAAGAGTGGAAGATCTAACTCCTCTCAGGCTTCCTATCCAGTACCGGTAATACCGGTGCTGGATAATTCTCGCTCCAGTATTCTTTACACTTCTTAAAAAATTAATCGCATTTTCCTGTATTTCATCGAATACGGGTTTACTTTCTCTAATATCTTTTGCATAACTTCCAGCCAATTATTGGATTAAGAGAGTACTGTTGTGTTTACCCGAATTGTTGGCTTGTTGATCTTTTGCTTTATGCCCCTGATTGGGCTCAATGTCTGGGCAGATACCGCGCCATCAAATGCTAGTAGCCAGGTTATTTATCTGGTGCGCCATGGGGAAAAACAGCAGGGGCCGGATGCTGGTAGAGATCCGCAACTCGCGGAGGCCGGAAAGGCGCGTGCCGAACAATTGGCGCGGATACTCGAGGGTGTGGAAATTGATGCGGTGTTCAGCACCGACTTTATTCGTACCAAGGAAACTGCCCGTCCACTGGCCGAGCAGCGAGGCCTGCCGATTCAAAGCTATGACTACCGCAAATTAAAAGAGTTTGCTACGGAACTGGAGCAGGCTGGCGATCGCATCTTAGTGGTGGGGCATAGCAACACTACTCCAGAGATTGTGGCGCTGCTCGGAGGGGAGCAAGGTACTCCGATCAGGGAGTCGGATGAATACGATCGGCTCTATATTGTTATCCGTGATCGCAGCCAGGTGACTACCTTGCTACAGCGTTATGGTGAGGACAGTAGAGAACATAAAATCGCTGAGCACTCGGAAGTGCAGTAGTCCTTAACTGATATTCTTCCTAGCCGAGCAGTTCCCTTACAAAACCACCGACAATTGTCGAGGCTGGTCCATAGCGGTGCTCGGCGAAGGCATCGCCTACACTGCTGGGTTCCAAATTTAATTCCACGCTGTGCGCACCTGCCAGGTTAGCGCACTCCACAAAACCGGCCGCCGGGTAGACATTGCCGGAGGTACCGATGCTGATAAATAGGTCGCACTGGCTCAAGGCCTCGTAAATAGTCTCCATTTGCAATGGCATTTCCCCAAACCAAACGACATGTGGGCGCAGGGTGCCGGATAGCCCACAGCAGTCACAGCGATTCGTAACCTGTAATTTTCCAAATAAGGAAAACAACTGGCCGCTAACGCTGCAGCGCGCTTTGAGCAGTTCGCCATGCATATGAATCAGGTTGCGACTACCGGCGCGTTCGTGCAGGTCATCGATATTTTGGGTGACTAATAAAAATTCTCCGTCAAATTCTCTTTCCAGTTCGGCTAAGGCTCGATGGGCAGGGTTGGGAGCAATATCACCTGACAGTAGGTGTTGGCGGCGTTCGTTGTAAAAGCACTGTACCAGTTGTGGGTTACGTTCAAAGGCTTCGGGGGTGGCGACATCTTCAATACGCTGGTTTTCCCACAAGCCATCAGCCCCGCGAAAAGTGCGAATACCAGATTCCGCCGAGATGCCGGCCCCGGTTAGTACAACGATACGTTTATATTGCATAAGATAAAATTATGTTAGCCTGCGGCGATTAAGGGATAAAAATATTTAGCTTAGTGTACGAAGAAAAATATTTTATCTGAAGTATGCAAGCTCGAATTATCTGGGGTAGGTTAAATATCTGAAGCAGTTAATGAATGCTTGCAGATCAACAAACTATAGGCGACCCGGTAGGGTCGCCTTATCTATGAATTTATTTTTTTATCAGTGCAATTTAAGGCGTGGACTGACTGCACGATTGGCCTGACCGATTAGATAGAGCAGCATGGCTTTGGGCCAACCGTGGATTGCCGCCAGGTGCATTCGATATAGGGAGCGGTAGGCAAAGCCGGCAATACGACCTTCTATGGTGAGGCTGCCTTTTACCAGTGTGCCCATTAAATTTCCCACTGCAGTGTATTTACTCAGGGAAACTAGTGAACCGCGATCCCGATAGTAAAAATGCTCCAGAGGTTTGTCCTCAATTAAAGCGATTAGATTGTTGGCGGTGAGTTTGGCCATCTGCTGTGCCGCCTGGGCGCGTGGTGGTACCCGCTGTTCGTTTCCGTCAATGCAGCTGGCACAGTCTCCCATGGCAAAAATATGTGGATCACTTTGGCTCAGTAGAGTGGTTTTCACTTCTATCTGGTTAAGACGATTGGTAGCGAGCCCGTCGAGATGGTTAAGGAATTCCGGCGCTTTGACCCCGGCGGCCCAGAGGCGAATTGCTGCGGGAATTTCCCTGCCGTCGCCAGTGGTAAAACCTGAGGCGCTGGCACTGGTGATACTGCAATTGGTGAGTACGCGCACTCCCATTTTACTCAGTTCGGATTCGGCATTATTGCCCAAGCGTGTCGGCAGGGCCGGCAGCAGGTGCGGCCCGGCTTCAATGACAGTGATATCAATAGAATCTGGGCTAATTCGCCCATAGTTGCCCATTTGCTTGCTCGCGTCGACTAATTCCGCCGATAGCTCTACCCCGGTAGCACCGCCACCGACTATGGCAATCTGCAAATTTTTACTGGTGTGGGTTTCCAGACGCAGAAAGTAATTGAGAAGTTGTTGGTGGAATTTCTGTGCCTGTTCACTGCTGTCGAGAAAAACGCAGTTTTTGCGCACACCGTGGGTGTGGAAATCGTTGCTCTTGCTACCAATACAGAGCACTAAATAATCGTATTCAAGCTCGCGGGGAGGCACCAGCTCATTACCCTCGTCATCCAGGACTGCTCCCAGAGTGACAACACGGCGTTTTCTGTCGAGGGACTGTAGGGCGCCAAGTTGAAACTCATAGCCATTGGCACGAGCGTGAACCTGGTAATTGAGGGCGTCCATATTGGCGTCCAAGGCACCGGCTGCGACCTGGTGGAGCAAGGGTTTCCAAATATGGGTACGATTTTTGTCTACCAGAGTGACTTGTGCTGCGGGGGAATCGCGCCTTTTCCGAAGGAACGGAGTAAAGCTGAAATAGTGCCCGAGCCGCGTGGCCAGAATTAGTCCACTGGCGCCGCCGCCGACGATCACAATTTTTTTCATGGTGGGTGGTCTTCCTGTCGATTGCTAATAAGCCGACTCCCCGATCTGTGAAGACCTATCGCCGCAATACTTGGCTGCTGGCGCTTGTTTTGGCGTCAGTATCTCCCGCATTGGCAGTGATAGCAACTAGGGCCTGAAGATACTAATTGGATTCCCACTATGGTGGCTGTATAGGCGCTAATCTGCGCGCGAGAGGCGTAGTGTGGCCATGCTGTCATAGTGGAAAAAAAAGCCTCCGTCAGTATTCATCCAATTAATATCAACAGGTTGTAACACGTGGCGGTGAAAAATGGAGGAAAGTGGAATCATCACACCTGACTGTGTTCCGCTTCGTTATTGTGGGTGAGCAGCTGCCGCCAAGGACCATCTCTACGCAGGATTACCTTTGGTTGTGGATTGCCGCCACTGCTGATCACTCCGATGATGGCGGCCTGGCTGCAACCACTCTGCAATAGTGCGCGCACACAGGGCTCTGCTTTGTCCGCAGGCACTGCGGCGAGCAGGCCTCCGCAGGTCTGTGGGTCTGTGAGCAATGCCCAGTGTGGCAGTGATTGCCATTCTCGCGGATTTTCTACAAAAGCATAGGCGCTGGCATTTTGCGGCTGCAGGCTGGATAGCCAGCCGCGCTCAATACATTGGCGGGCACCCGGAATCAGCGGTAGTGGCTCTGCGATCAAAGTGGCGCCGAGTCCATCTAGTTTCAGCATTTCCAGTAAGTGACCGAGCAGGCCGAAGCCGGTGACATCGGTGAGGGCGTGAGCCCCGTGCTGGGCAAATATTTCGGCGGCGGCTGCATTACTGTGCAGCATGGTTTCCAGTGCCTTCTGCAGCCAGCGCCCCTTGGCTTCTCCCATCCCCTCGGCGGCGAGAATGGTGCCTATACCCAGAGGTTTACTCAAGATCAGGCAGTCCCCAGTTCGGGCTCCACGTTTTTCCAGTAATTGCTCTCGTTCGGCCAAGCCATTTACGGTGAGGCCCAATTGCAGTTCTGCGCCCTCGGCGGTGTGGCCGCCAGATAGAACGCAGTGATGGCGATTGAGTTCGTAAATCGCACCAGCGAGCAGTTGCTGTAAATCCCGCTGGGTGATTTCCTCTGCTGCGGTGGGCAGGGTCGCCAATACTTGCGCACTCACAGGGCGCGCATGCATGGCAAATAGATCGGAGAGTGCGTGCAGAGCAGCGAGTCGTCCGAACAGCCAGGGGTCGGCTACCGGGGCTCGTAGTTGATCGGAGCTCTGTACCAATAACTGTGAGGTGGGTAAATCCATTACGGCAGCATCGTCCCCGAGACCGCGCAATAGATAATCGGATTGCTGCACGGGCAGTTTGGCCAGAGCGCGGCGCAATACCTCCGGGCCCACCTTGGCGCCGCAGCCATTACAGCGCATGCTCGCCAAAGAGATCCCCTTGCGTTGGTTTAGTATTTCACTGGGTTGCGTGGCTGGCATCTCTTCCATGGTGATGGGCAGATCGCTAAAGCGGTGCATAAAACTGCGGTCGATATGGTCCTTCCAGCGCCACAGTGGTGCGCCCACTGCAGCAACTCCATTACGCACTGCTACAGCGCGCCTGCCTCCACAGGACAGCAGGCTGAGAAAGCGCTTCTGTGGGTGATAACTTTTCAGTGGGCGCCCGGTGAGTGTGGCGCGCAGGTTATGGAATAGCACGGGCCCCTGACGCACTGCGTAGACACCGGCCTTGGGCAGCGGCCCTGCTGAAAAACTGGCTACATCGCCGGCGGCAAAGATTTCCTGGTAACCCTGGGCGCGCAATTTGCTGTCTACTAAAACGAAGCCTTTGTCGTCGAGCGCAAGCTGGGAATCCGCCAGCCAGGGAGGGGCACAAGCATTGGTGGTGAGTAACACCTGATCCAGGCCCAGTAAATCGCCGCTATTGTTACGCACGCCCTGTTCGTTAATTTCCGCCACTGGCCAGTTGTGATGTATCTCTACCCCGAGCCTGTGGAGTTCACGCGCTACTAGTTTTCGTGCGAGGAATGGGTAGCCTTGGGGGATTTCGTCGGCGGCGTGGATCAGGTGAATTTGCACACGCCCAGAATAGAGCTGTTCCTCTAGGCTGTGAGCCATGGCCATGGCTAGCTCGCAGCCGCCAGCACCGCCCCCAACAATTCCGAGGCGCAGGGGTGTACGGTTTTTTTGTACGTGCCTCTGCAGCTTTTGCCAGAAGTTGTAAAAATGCCCGATGGGTTTAATGGGGATGGCCAGCTCAGAACCCGGCAGCTCCCGCACAGGGGTGGCGCCGACATCCAGGGATAGCAGGTCGTACTCCAGTGGGGGGCGCCCGAGCAGAGAGACCGTGCGGGCTTTCACGTCGACATGGTGGGCACAGGCTTGAATAAACCGGGCACCGGCAGCGCGACATAGGCGCGCCAGGTCAATATGAGTGTCATCCAGTGAGTAGTGGCCTGCCACCATCCCCGGCAGCATACCTGAATAGGCGGTTTGGATTTGCGGAGAAACCAGCGTCAGGCGCGCGCCCGGCAACGGATTCATAGCCCACATTTGCAACACTATGGCATGGGCGTGGCCGCCGCCGACCAGAACGATATCCTGGTAGTTAGGGTACTCCTGCATTTTTGCTCACTACTGATTTTCTGGAACGGTTGCTGGGGTAAAGCCATTGCCCGCCAGCCAACTTCTCTCGCCGCACAAATTTATCTCTGGATAAATATTAGACAGCGTGAGTCGAGGCGAGATTTATAGCACGACGTCAACTTTCATTATCGCGAATCGCAGCGTCAGGGTAAAAAAAACAACGGGGCTGGTCTTTACTTTATGGGCTCAGCTGTCGTTGCAGCTTGCGTTCAATTCATTTCGCGGCGCTATTTTTCTAATGCCAACAGAGCCTGCCCGTCATAATGCCCGCTTTCGTCACCTGTTGTGGTGGCTGGTTGGCGGATTATTGTTGCTCGAAGGGCTATCTCTAGTGCTTTCCGGTCTGGTGCGCGATAAGGCCAGCGCATGGATGGCTGAGCGGGGACTGGATTTTCAGGCGCAACACTTCCGTGTGTCTCTGCTGGATTTAAGTGTCTTGGTTGTCGATGCGCGTGCAATCAATCGCGAGGGGCGAGGGTTTTCTGCCCAGGAAGTCCTGCTGGACTACAGCTGGTGGCAGTTGCTGCGTGGTCGCGCCAATCTGCCGCGAGCTTCGATCAGCGGCGCTTATATAGATCTGCAATCCGCTCCCGGAGATCGACAAAGGGATTGGGAGCTGGGTGGCTGGAGCTTGGCTCAGGGCGAACGGCAGGACAGGGATTTTCAACTGATAATCGGCTCGGCGCGCATACGTAATAGCGAGCTTTGCTATTTGCACAGGCCCATCTGGTCGACGGCTTCCTGCGTTTATTTTGGCGATGTGCGAGCGCGGGATTTTAGCCTGGGGCTGTGGCGTAAGGGGGATGTTCCCCTCAAAGTGGATATTGCCGCTGTAGAAATTAAATTGCACGAATTGTTAGCCAGAGAGAGAAACTCTGCACGATATAACACCACCCTGGCACACTTGCATTTAAAGGCCGGAGATTTTCGTTGGCCCAGTCTACTCACCGAAGCCGACGCCTTTCACGCCGAATATTTCTCGAGCTGTCCGCCGCAGCAGTGGGCCGATGCGATTCATGGCTTGCAACGCTTGATCGGTCACTGTGCAGCAGCGCGTAGTCTGCGGGTTGCTGGGGATTTAAAGTTTGATTTTGGTCGTGTTGCCATGGCGCAGTGGCGTCGCGCCCGCGGCGAAGGGGTTTTGTTGCGGCGCAATGATCATCGCTGGCAGGATTGGCGTGCGGAAACCATTGCCATTCGCGATTTTGATTATATCCGCCCAATCAAACGGTTGCGGTGGCGAGGTGCAGGCGCTACCGCCTTTGACTGGTGTCCACAGCACCTGCGCGATGCTAAGCATCATTTTTGTGTGCGTGCTACCACGCTAAACCTCCCCGGGCCCACCGAGTTTGACTGGAATCAGCACCTCAAAATAATTACAGGGCCCAGCCACGCCCAGCAGGTTCGCTACCTGGATGTGGCGCAGCCGCATAGGCAGCCCCTCACGGCACAGCAGGCTCAGTTGGGTTCGCTGAAATTCGATATGTCCAGCCGAGTTCTCTCGGTGGACAGTTTATCGGTCGATAATGCCAGTGGCTGTGTACCCGGTGAGTTGTGGGGTAAGCCCGACCACTGTGTGCGTTTGGCGGGCCTGCGTGGAGAGGAAAAAGTGGCGCTGCGCTTTGGTTCGCAGCCAAAGTCGATTCCCTGGGGATTTGCCAGTGGGCCACTGTATCTTGGGCAGATGCAGTTGAAGGGATTGGCTGAGGAAAAACTGAAACTTCGCCAATTACAATGGGGTGGCATTGACACTTTGGCATCTGATACGCCCTATTCCATTCAGGACTTTTCCCTGGAATCCCTATCCGGTTGTCTATCGCGTGGCCTGCTGCCGGAGGGCTTGGAGCCTCTGTGTACCCAGCTGAATAGTCTGCGGGGGCAGGGGAATTTTGCCCTGCAGCCCGGTAAGGACGGCTATGCCATTTTTGGCAAACTGGGGGTGCAGCGGCTGATGCTGGGAGACAGTCCCAGTGGCAATAAGGGCCTTTTACTGCAAAAAATGACCAGTGGTGCCGGTTATTATCGCCGTGAAGCGGTTGAAGACCCCTGGGCCGCCAACGCCAAGGCATCGGATATTGGCCCAACTGAAGAGGATTACGGCACTGAGAAGGGGTATCTCGAAGAACAAGGCCCATTGGCCAGTACCCAAATAGCCAGCGTGAACGCGCCAAATTTCAAGCTGGAGAGTGCCAGCTTACTGCGTCTAGATGGCTGCCTACCGGATTCTTGGGCCCGCTTAATCTACCGCGATTCGGTTCCCCTTGAAGAAATGCCTATTTGCTTTGACCTGCGTGACCTACGACAAATGCAGCCGCTTCGCATAGCCTGGCGTGGGGGCATTGATATGGCCACTTCTGAAGTTTCTCTTGAGCAGGCCCTAGCGCACACAGCACACAATCGTTCCCTGCTAAATATAAAAAACCTGAATTTGCCACTGGTAAGAATCCGCCACTCAGAAACCGCCATACTTAGCACTTACATAGCCCTGCCGGGGAGTGATTTAAAGACGTTATACACCTGCCTGCCAGATATAGCGGTGTTCTCTGATATTCATATCCGCTGTATAGATTTTCAGGAACTTCAACTTGGCGAAACGTTTCATTTTGAATTTGGTCGCCAACAGGCATCGGCTAACTTAAATGACTCCAGTATTACCCAGATTCAATTGTTGGAGCGGGACGGGGTAGCCGCTCTGGATGTACAGAAACTCTCCCTACCGGTTCTGGAATTTCTGTGGTCCCGTAATGGCAGCACTTCTTCAGAAATTAAGTTTGAAAAACTCTCTGCAGAATCCCTAAAGGCTTGTCTGCCACAAGAACAGGGAATGCAGGAAAAATTACCGCACTGCATTTTCAGTCGAGATTTACACTCAATCAATAACAGTGGCGTGGCTTTGGGAGAGACTGAATTTACCCGTGCAGTATCTGCTGAGCCCCTTTGGCAGTTTTCAAGACTAGAAATTCCAAAGATATACTTTTCCCCAGGCTCTATCGATCTCTATGATTTATCTATCGATAATATCTTAATTTGTGGTTTACAGCGCTTAATGCCTAGTGGGGCCGACAGAGCCAATTTAGCCGATTGTATTGAAACTCCACAGATAAAATTTACCGGGAATCCAATTCGTATTGGTTTCGATCAGGGAATTGATCGCCTTAGTTTTGGCACTGTAAAAGCTGGTCCAATCGCCTTTTGGCAAAAAGGTCAAGACTTCCTTCAGGCTGGCCTGCAAAAGTTGAGCTGGCGGGGACTTAACTGGAATGGCGGAAAGGATTTTTCCGTTACCGATTTAAAGGTTATCAATACGCGGATCTGCCTGCCGGATTCTGGCAAGACTGTGACAATCGAACGGCTTGAGCGATCTAGAGCCGGGGATACACAGCGGTGTTATGGCATAGATGAATTATATATGCCCGGTTTACAGCGCATATCCTTGAGTAAACCTTATGCGCTTAAGGGTTCGTTACACCTGGGCGGCCTCTCAATTCCTCGAAAAAATACCGCACCCATTAATATTCCCAGCTTCAAGCTGGACAATATCTCCTTTGAAGGTGAAGCGCTGGCAAGGATTCAGAATGCCAGTGGCTGTTTACCTGCCGGACTGTTAAAAGACAAAAAGTTTGCCCCCTGCTATCAATTGGATCAGTTGCGTCTGGGGGGAATGGAAAGCCTGCAGGCACCAACAGGGCGAACATTTCTGCTCAGAGACATCAGTGTGGCAGAAATACAAATGCACGAAGCGGGGTTCCCTCAAGCTCTACCTCTTCCCTTGTTAAAAACCCAGAGATTACAGGTTGAGCAGCTGAGTTTTGGAGATAGATTCTTAGGGGTACAACAGCTGCGCCTTATGAATATTGCCAGTTGTATTCCCGTCGGTTACTTTGACCAAGGCAGTCACTGCCTTAAATTCGGAGCTGTCGAGCTAGATGGTAATTTTAGTGACGTACATGGACTAACGCTGTCCCTGTTTAAAGTTGAGAATATTGATCTCCTTTCGCCAAAAGGCGAATTACTGGTGGAGGGGGAGAGTATTGAAGTTTCACACTTCTCCATGAATTCAGACGAGTGGTATTTTGCCTGGGGAGAAGCCGTACATTTCCACTTCTTTAATCGGGATCCTGGTGCCCCAGAATTTGAACGTCACAGCACTGTTGGGGACTTCAGGTTGTTACATATCAAAGCCTTAAGTTTTGATCGACGCAAGGATCTGCTCACGATTGATTTTATTGATTTCTTGAGGCCACGTTTTATTTTGTTACGAGATGAGCAGGGTCAGTTTCCCGTAAGCTGGGAAATTGCTGAGTTGCGTGGCATACCGATTAATCAATATATCCACCGAAAGAAAAAACTGCGGCCTCCTCTTTCTTACCACATCGGCGATATCTATTTGCGTCACGGCACTTTTACCTGGGTAGACCGAAAGCATGAATTTCGCGCACGCCTGCCGGTACGTGACATCAACCTTAATCTGACTGATATCAGCAACTTAGGAGAACATCCTCCTGCTGTTGTAGTAGCGAATGGGCGTCCAGGTGGATTTGGGGATATTCAGTTGGCGGGGACGATTGATTATCTGGGGCAGCAAAAGTGGAATGCCGATCTGACTGGTTATTTGGCAAATGTGAATTTGATACCAGCCACTCCTTATATGGCTAAACTACTTGGCTTCAAGATATTACAAGGGCAGATGGATGCGGTGGTTAATATTCATGTCCATGAAAATCAACTGAATGCCTTTGCCGATGTCGTGCTGGAAAAAATCAAAGTTCGACGAGTTCGAAAAGACGACGAACTGTCGGTTAAAAAGAGGTTCATTCCCCTAAATCTGGCTCTTTGGTTGCTGAAAGATGGAAAAGGGAATGTGAAGTTTGGCATGCCGGTGACCGGCAATATTCGTGATCCCAAGTTTTCCATGGAATATGTATTTAGTGAGCTTTTGCAAAAAGCCATTATGGATGCACTATTTAGTTACTTCACCCCTTATGGTATTTACCTTTTGGGTAAATTGGCTTGGGGGCGGTTTATGACCAAGTCATTTGATTCTATAGACTTTGCTCCAGGTAGTTCGGAATTAACCGGTTTATCCCTGGCACAGCTTCAACAAATGGTGGCAGTGCTGAACAAGTATCCGGATGCTCGTCCTGGGGTTTGTGGAATAGCCAATGCCAGGGACTGGAATGCAATGTATCCTAACGCCACGATTGGTCTACGCGGTAGTCGTCGTTTCCTATCTAATTTTTACCGTAGGCCACCCATTATCTTACGTGAAGAATTTGAGAAGCTCGCTTTGGAGCGCAGTCGCAAGGTTGAGCGTTATTTAATTGACGCAGGTATTCCTGCAGCGGAGTTGATCCCTTGTGCGCCGGATTATATGGGGAGAGATTTTGGTGAGCCAAGAGTCGAGTTTTCTAATTGATGCTAACAACAATTTGTATAAATAAAAAATATTTACAGTGGTGGACTTTGTTTTTCTAAAGAGAGGATTTTTTTGATTTATATCTTCAGAAATTTTCTTTTAGTCCAGTTTAAGTGGTGTCCCATGTGGATGAAATTTCCAGAGTTATAAAATTCTTACGATTCTTTAAGTTGATCTATCAAGTAATATTGGCGATATGAAGGCTAGATTGAATGCGGAGAGTATCTGTCTTATAGAGCTTAAATGTAAGGCGTCTCTATTATAGCTTGATGTGGCTTTAATTTTTGTGACATAGTTGATGCGTGAATACCTCTCTTTGGGTAGTGCTATTTACCACTGGTATTGCGACTATTCGCTTATATATTTAAAAGAATAAATATTCAAGGAATGAATATGAGAGTAATGCTGTTTTTCATACTGTTGTTTTCAACTACTGTATTAGCTGTTGAGCAGCAGCCTCTGAAAACCATGTCTACATGTCTGGTGATGAATAAATGGAGTTCCTGGGGTATGTGGGAATTCCAAGTTTACGCAATGGCCAGGGAGAAAATCTTAATTGGTGATAAGGGAAATCACTTCCTTATCACAGCGGATGAACCGGGTTTTCGCCACATCATTGCTGGTGAGGAAGTAGCAAATTACCCAGAAGCAACCACTCTGGAAGACTTGGGGCGTTTGTGCAAGAAGAATTGTCCACCAAATCACACCAAAAGGATCAACTGGTTCAAGCGACGTTGTAAGTCTTATGAATCTTAGATTGCCCTATGGCAACAGTTAGTAAGCGTACGCTTCTATAGCTTTACAGAAGAGAGAGAAAAATATGAACGATTCTAATCAAGTCCAGGGAAGCTGTCTGTGCGGTTCTGTGACCATTAAGGCTGAGTTGCCTTCTTCTGACCTTGGGGTCTGTCATTGTGGCATGTGCAAGAAGTGGAGTGGCGGTCCACTGTTGGCAGTAGACTGCCAGACCAGTGTGGAAATCTCCGGTGAAGAACATGTATCGGTATTTGGCTCTTCAGACTGGGCTGAGCGTGGTTTCTGTTCAAAATGCGGCTCCCATCTCTTCTACCGATTAAAGGAAACTCAGCAGTATTCAGTACCTGCAGGTATCTTCGAGCTTCCCCCAGAAGTAACAATGACCCATCAGATATTTATTGATGAAAAGCCCGCTTACTATAGCTTCGCCAACGAAACTAGAAATATAACCGGCCTAGAGTTGGTCACTGAATTTTCTGGGGAGTAAGTGATTACACACTCCTGATTACTTAAAGGGGGACCATTTGTCCCCCTTTAAGGTTACTATTAGTCGCTAACAGTGCTTTTGGATTTGGATTTGGATTTGGATTTGGATTTGGATTTGGATTTGGATTTGGATTTATGAGCAACTGTGCCCGCAGCAGAGTTTGTGGGTGACGCGAGGTTCCCACAAGCAGTCATATTAAGCTGCAGAAAGGGCCTGAAAATGTGGAATGACCTAGTAGTAATAGGGAGTGGCAAACCGCCATGACAGAAACACAAATAGTAGAAATTTTCCTGGCCAATCAGTGGTGGTCCATAATCGCCTTAGTGATATGTGTCATAGGCGTCACCTTGTGCTGGTTTGGAGGCCTTATGGCCGCACTCACTGCCCTAGGTAATAAGCATTGGGTTTGGGGGATTGTAACCATATTTCTTGGCCCCATTACCGGGATTCCCTATGCGCTGCGTTATAAAGAGGCTGAGTATGCTCGCTCTTTGATGCTTCGAGGAGTTTGGGTGTTATTAGTTGGTTTTGTTATTGCTGTTTTGGTTTTACTTTTAGGTCGTTAGGTTTATTGCGCGTTGCTAAGCTAATAAGCTTCGCGCACTCTTTTCTTTTTAGTCACCCTCCGTTTTGAAAAAACCATTTCGCTGGGCTAAGATGCTCCTAGATTCTCACAATAACCGACACTCTTAGTAAGAGAGTAATAGAGTGTGTGAGCTATACATTATCTCTATGATTATATCTTGAAAATATCCGTTTTCTCAGAGTGTAAATCTAACATCGTTCACTCTGGTCAGTTGGTATTTTTTCATCAGTATCTTTCTATCGCCTTGAAAAGATGGTCACTCTAAAAGTTGATTCCTTCCTTAACGAATGCGTTTATCGTTGAAGCTAAGTTCTCACTCTCTAGTTTGAGAAATCACATACCATCTACCTGTTCAGTGCTGTGCTCCTACCCATAAATTCTCAAGCTTGTACCAAGTAAATAAGTGATTTTTAAGGTGATTGGTAAAACCTTGATAAATCAATTATTTAAGTGGTGGTTAACTTGTATTTTGAAACTGTAGAGCGAGGTTTATCTGCTGGTTGCAGTGGCATAATTTGCTTTTTTATTTGTTTAATTTATGCTGCTGGCCTTCATAAGGCTGTGTGGGGTTTTTGGTACCTTGGTCGCAAAAAAAGCCATTATCTGATGGTTATGATTTTTGTGTTGTTCACGTATTAATGGATAAATATAAATTTATGGATAAGTTTCAGATTTACTTGTATAGAATGTTCAGTATTTTTTTACTGATGGGTGCAGTAGGGAGCGCACAGTCTGCGATGGCTGCAAGCGTTACAGTCACTCCAGGTAAAAGCACAACAGGTTCTTTTAGCTATCAATTTAATAGTCTTCCGGCTACTAGTTGTTCTGGTTCCTGTGTGTCTGAATACATAAGCTTATCGGTATCGGGTGGAGGTTCTACGGTTTCTCTTTCAAGATCTGGTACTTTTAAGGCTGGTAGCCCTGGAGATTATTTATTTTCTGCGACTAAAATACGTAGAGTAGGCATTGAGCCGTATCCATGTGATGGAGAAATCCCTATTATTGGGCGACCTAGCGTAGATAAGGTTGAAAAGAAGATAGACTCTACAAATAATAAAGAGAGCCTTTCTCCGCAGAGAATGCGAGGGGGGACCTGTTATGCAGAGGTTATAACAAAAACTGAGGTATTGGCATCTAAAACAGTCACTTATCTTCAACCTGCCCCTCCTACACCCTCCAGTATCAGTTATGGTACTTTTGATAGCGATGGTGCCTACAAAGTTAGCTGGTCTTCTAGTACAGGTGCAGGCCGATATGAACTCGAGCGTAAACTAAATAGTGGCTCCTGGAGTAGGGTTTATAATTCCACCGGAACCAGCTTTAATGAAAGCGGTCGGTCTAATGGTAATTACCAATATCGCGTACGTGCTTGTATAGACAGTGCATGCAGTGGTTATAAGACGGGTGGCACCTTGAAGGTAGAGAAAACACCTTCTACGCCAGCTTCTATTACCGTACCCAGCTCTATCTCTTCAAATAGTGTGGATCTGAGCTGGTCCTCTAGTAGCGGGGCCACTCGCTATGAACTGCAGCAGCGTAAAAATAGTGGAAGTTGGTCAGCTGCTTATTCCGGTTCTGCTACCCGTATTAAGATTACTGGTTTGGAGTACGGCGCTAGCTATCAATTCCGTGTTCGCGCCTGTAATACTACCTGTTCCTCTTTCCGCGTAGGTGGACCAGTGCTTGTGGATCCCACAATCGCGATTGGCAAGCAGCTCTACTATAACCAGGCTGATCCCGTAGCAGAAAATCAGGAAAATCCGGCTAAGGGTATTTACTCCAGAAACTTAGCTGCTTTCCGTTATCTGGACCTTTCCTATGTGCGAGACCCAAGCACAGGTCAGGTAATTTACCGTGTCGGTAATACTAATTCAGATCAAAATTTCACAGTTCTATATGGCTCCAAAGAGAAGTCAAGGGCCGGTGTCGCATTAAGTGTGATCGAAGATCTGCTGAAGCAGAATATCAGCACACAAATGCGCAGTAGAGCTGAAGATCTTCTACTGAATATTTATCACGACCGTACCGTTGCAGAGATTATTTCCGCTAACCAAAAGCTGGATCTTGCGCGACAAATTCGTCTCAATGAGGGGGATATCCATTCAGAGATTGATGCTTACGAGCAGGCCGTGGATATTCTGAACATGGGTCTAACAGACGCTGCTCAAATCCTGTCCGGCTACCCCGAGCTTCTGGCCACCAAAAGCCCAGGCAGAGGACAGCTTAGCCCTCGTTATAAAAATGCAGCTGGTGATCTCGTTAATGTTTCCAGCAATAGCTTATTTACAGGCTATAAAGATATCCGAGTGCTGTATGAGCTGATGAGCGATCTTGCTGACGCTCAATATCAATCAGTTCGCCTGCGTGTTAGTAGCGGAGAAACAGACGCAGCCAAGCTAGAGCAGCTCAGGGCCTCTACCTCACAGCTGCAGGCAAAGATCAAGGCGAATGATACCAGTATCCGCCAGGCGTTTGATGGTATAGAACTGAAAAACGTAAGCGGATTTAGCGGTTTGCCTGAAGCTATAGCGAAGTTTACTGGTAGCCTCAATCAACTAGCCAATATTGACACCTGGCTGGCGGGGGAAACCAACATGCTTGGTCTGCCCAATGATGCCGTATTGATTATGTCTGGTCAGAGTACTGCTAGCGATAGCTTTGATGTCATTGCTGCCAACCACAGTCCCACCAGTGGTTCTCTGCTCTACGCTCTGCAAAGCTTGGATGCGGCAACTGCTAGTTATGATGGCTTTAAGAGGACCAAGCAGAGCTTCACAACCGACTTTAAGAATCGCATGGACGCTAAAAATAATGCGCTCAAGGATTTGATTGGTTGGGAATATCGAGAAGCTTGTAACAATGGCGGAGCTTGTGTCGCTGCAACTGAGATAGCTGTGCGAGGCAGTGCTATTGCCTTGCAGACGAAGAATATTGAGGCGGCAGATAAGAACCTTGAAAAGCAGGAGCAAAGACTCAGTAAATTACTGGATGATATCGAATCTGAAATTGACCGTTTCGGTAAAACTCAGGGCATAGAGAATGCAATTGAGGAGGTGATTGTTTCCTATGGACAGGAACAAGTTAAAATTACCACGCAAATTGCAAAGATCCGTGCGCGTGCTGAAAAGGCAAGAAAGAAAGGTTCTATATTTGGTTCGATTGTACGTGTCGCTGCTGCCTTTGTGACTTATGGTGCGTCAGAGCTTGCCTTTCAAGTTCAAGCGGCAATGTCGGAAACTGGGTCTGGTATACAAAGTGTCCTAACGCACAATGCCAATATCAAGCAGATCAAAAAAGAGGGAAAACTCCAGGCATTGAGCCAGCAATTGGCCTATGAGGAACGCGCCAAGATACAAGCACTGCGCACCGAAATGAATGAGGTGAACTTCCAGGCTCGTATTCGTTCCATGTGGCTGGAAGCCAATATCATTAATCTGGATATCGCCTTGGCAGAAGCCAATGTTGAGATAGAGATTGATCGATTGGCAGGCATGATGAATCAGGTACATCGCCTGCTGACAGATGCTGCGGAATTGCAATCTGGTTTGATAGATAACTACTTTGCTGACCCTATTCATTTAACCAGGGCCAATAAAGATCTTGAAGCGGCCGAATCTACCTTTGATCGTGCTCAGGAATGGATGTTCTATGCGGTGCAGGCGTTGGAATATAAATGGCAGGAGCCATTTGTGACTACCTCGGGCTTAAAAAAGGATTCCCTTTTTGCTTTACGTAATGCCAATTCCTTAAAAGAATTTTATGCGGAAATGGAAAATTTCAATGAGTACAGACGGCTGCATAACTTCACCATTAAAACCGATAGTCTATCGTTAAAAGAGGACATTCTCGGTTATTACGATACCATTCGTGGCGAGCAGCAGGAGTATCCACATCCAGATCCCGCAATCGGCGCCCAGCAAATGTTGTCAGGCCAAGCGGCATTTACGGCTTACCTGAAACATAATCTGCTGGACTTTGGTGATGAACAGTGGGTTAACTTTAGCTTCTCCACCTTGAAGCCCGTAGCTAGAAGTAATTTCTTTAAGGGTCCGCGCATTTTGGAGACTGACAGCTCGTCATGTGTTTTCAATGGCGGAAATTACAATGACAAAATATTAGATGTTGGTATCAATATATTAAGTTCATTCGGAGCCTTTGCTGATAGTACTATTGTGGAATTAACCTACGGTGGTAATAGCTATTTTCGAGCTCAACTAGATGAAACTGCATTCGATATGCTCAATGCAATCGATCGTTTTAATATATTGGAGTCACGTTTTTGGAATGTTTCTGGTGCAAATACCTTAAACTATACATCCAGCTTTACTACCTCTTTTGATGGCGCAATCAGGGGTGCTCCTGCGGGATTAGTTTACTCCACCGGTGCCTTTAAAGAGCGCAGTGTCGCTGCCTCTGAATGGATGCTAACGATATTGTCTGCAGATCAGTTTGGTGATCTGTTCGATATCAATAGTGTCGAAGATATTGAGATTGTGGTTAGGCACAAGTATTTGGATCGTAATTTTCAAAACTGTAATACAGGTATGCGCTCTGCCAATTTCGATTTCAATCTCAGTCCCAGCTCCCAACGCAACCAACTCCAGCCACCTCTGTTGTTTGAAGAGCAGCTAGAGCGGGATTCTCGCTTAGCGGAATAAAGTAGTTATTTATTCTCCATTATGCATGCTCCTGATTTTCAGGGGCATGCTCACAAATTAATTCTGGTGTTTCTCTGATGCCGCTTGAATACAAGCGACGGGCACTCTGGAGCTATCACAAGCATGCCTATTTCTAAGTACAAATTTTTACCTCTAAAGAGGTTTTTGTCCGCTAAGCGCCGACAAACTCTCTCAAGCCTCCGTCTTTTTGGTTTTGCTTCACTTACTTTGTTTTCTTATACAGTAATGAGTGCAGAGCACTTAACACCAACGGTCCTCTCATTACCTAGAGGTCCAGGGTCTATTGAGGGGCTGGGTGAAGGCTTTATACCACAATTAAATTCAGGTACGGGACAGTATCAGATTCCTCTTCTGGCGCCACCGGGTAGAAATGGACTTACTCCCAACCTTTCACTCGATTACAACAGCGGCTCGGGTAATGGATTGGCGGGAGTCGGCGTACGCCTCTCTATCCCTTATTTACAACGTCAAACCAGCTTGGGGTTGCCAAACTATTCAGAGTGGCCTAATGGCGATGGTATTGACAATAATAACAATGGAACAATTGATGAATTTGACGAATATGATCAATTTATTGATGCTCAGGGACGAGAACTTGTACTAACCAAAGAGGGATATTATCGCAGTAAAATAGAAGGGGGCTTTATCCGTTATGAACGGCTAGCGCAAGGGTGGTTACTGCATTATCCTAATGGAGTTAAATTATATCTGGGGACTAAGGAGAATAGTCGAGTCCTTTCAGATAATCGTGTGTTTAAATGGTATCCCACGAAATTTGTAGATACTAATGGCAATTTTATTGAATACCACTGGCATAAAATCGATAAAACTGCGCAATCCTATTTAAAAGAAATTACATATAATCATGGCGATGCAGAGCCTACCCGCATACAGTTCCGTTACGCAGAAAGACCTGATATTCTCACTAGTTACCGTGCTGGTTATGAAATAAAAAGCCAATATCGGCTTGCTAGTGTTAAAATGTTATCTAAGGGCAAACCAGTACGTGAATACAAACTGGAATATTTCCCCCATACAGAATCACAGCCCCTTTCTCAATTAAAACGCATCACTGAATATGGTGCCGATCTCACCAAGCACCGACCACCATTAGAATTTTCTTGGACCAGGTTTGACCCCAAGGGGGTTGATAAGCACAAGATGCCGGGACTAAGTGCTCCAATTTATATGGAAAACACCGGCTTTTTTGATCTGGATGGCGATGGTCTGATGGATGTCATCGGCACGGGCATGTCAAACCATACTTATTGGCTCAATCGCGGTGCTAATGCAGAGGGCGTTGTAGAGTGGGCGCCCTATAAAAAAATGCAGGGCAGAAGCAACCTAGATCTATCGATACCAAACAACTTAGTGGCGGATTTTGATGGTGACGGGCGCACAGAAATTTTAACTGGCTCCGCATCCAATACCCATATGTTTGGGATCAGTGATAGCTATGAATGGCAACACAAAGGCTCCCTGAACCGTGCCGGGTTACCTTTAGGTGCTAATTATACTCGCCTTCTGGATATTAATAATGATAAACGGACTGATATATTGTCCGTAACGAAACTGAAGTCATCCTTGCAGTTTCAGGTATTACTTAACCTGAAGCAGGGTTGGAGTAACCCTATATCGCTAGCTACGCACCAGGATCTGTTTGCGGTAGATTTTGCCAATCCAAATAGTTTTCTGGCGGATATGAACGGAGATCGCCTGCCGGATATAGTTCTGGCTTCTCAAGAAGGACAGGCTATTCGAGTGGTTTATTTTCCCCACCGCGGCCTGGCTGGTTTCGGGGAGCGGATTGATTTCGATTTAATTGAGAATGTTCCGTTACACGAAGAGAAAATACGTTTTACCGATATCAATGGCGATGGCCGCGCGGATTTAGTCAACTTGAATGGACCACGAGCGGAATTCTGGCTGAATCAAGGGTTAAATCGGAGTAATCCCACTACTGCTCGATTTGGTCATCAGACCATCATTACCGCCCCCGAGCATATGGGATCGATTGATTCGACTCGGCTTTTGGATATCAATGGCAATGGCTCACAGGATATTATTTGGTATCAGCGCACCTCCTCAGACAAGGCTTTCTCGGTAGCTGAGCTTTCGCCCCATGAGCAACCCTATCAGCTGAAAACTATTGATAACGGTTTGGGCAAAAAAACCACCCTTAACTATATCTCACTGCAAAGTGAGCGGTTGCGTGATAAGGCAGCAGGCCAGCCTTGGACCACGAAAATGCCCATAGGCATGCAGGTTCTAAAAAGTATTGAAGTGGAAGATGGCCTCTCCGGCACGGTACAGCGCAGCAGCTTTAGCTACCACAATGGTTGGTACAACCCTGTTGAGAAAAGTTTTTGGGGGTTTGAGGGCGTTGAAGCGATTGAACACGGCGCCGGGGATACACCGAGCCTACACCAAATCAATGAGTACCATCTGGGTAAAACTGCAGAAGCCTTACGAGGCCAGATAAAGGATTCTCGCCGGGAAGATGCTCAGGGCAAACTGTTTGCGCAGGAAACTTTTACCTGGGAAGCTGTTGCAATTGCTGAACCCATTGCCGCAGAACAAAGGACCGTTACCCAGGCGCAACTGGTTAGCAAAGAGCGCGTTATTGAAGAGCGAGGCGCGGGGGAACCAGTTAAGTTATTAACCAGCTATTCCTATGACAACTACGGCAATACAACCCGCGTAGAAGAGTTAGGTCGCCAGGACGGTAACTGGAATGACGAACGTATTACCAATTTGCGTTACAGCGCTGAATCTTCGCAGGGGCAGGATCGGTGGATTTTAAACAAGCCCCTGGAAAAGAAAGTTACCGATTTAAATGGGCAGTTGGTAGCTAAAGAACAATGGTTTTATGACGATGAATCTTTTAGCGGCACCAGCTTGGGTTCTATCAGTAAAGGTAACCTCACCCTACACAGAGCCTGGGAGGACGCGAGTGACCCCAGTGCTTATATTGATCACAAGCGTTACCGATATGATCGTTATGGCAATGTGATTGCCCAGATGGACCCATTGTGGTCAAAACAGCCGGGTCATCTGGTTGAAAGTAAATTTGACCAAGCCTATTCACTTTTTCCCGTTGAAGAACATATTCACACCGGCAGTGGTGTTTTGGTTGCTAAAGCGACTTATGACTACGGGCTCGGGGCCATAAAGACTTTCACGGATTTCAATGGTCAGAAAACCCAATACCAACATGACACCTTGGGGCGACTGACGGCCATCATAAAACCTGGTGACACTCTATCGGCACCAACACTGCAGTATGAATATCAGTTGGCGCAACCCCATGGCAATGGATTGATTAATTGGGTGGAAACTCGCCAGCGTGAAACCCAGGGTGGCGGCACCATTGATAGTCGACACTTTTATGACGGCCTGGGCCGCACTTTGATGGTGCGTAGTGAAGGTGAACAACCTGGGCAAGTTGTAGTCAGCGAACACAATCACTATGGATCTCGGGGGCAGCTTAACAAGAGTTATCTACCGTATTTTGCCACTGGGCTGGCTTATAGTAATCAAGCCAGCAGCGCCCACTCACGCCAATTCCGCTACGATGCACTGGGGCGCATCGAGGAGGTTCAGCAGCCCTATACCGCGCAAAGCGGAGAGGCAGTGTTTAATCGCATCACCTATCAGCCGTTGATGCAGTTGTTGCAAGATGAAGAGCAGACCCGCACTGCTGGCACCCATGCCGGTGCCGCAAAGCGCTTGGTATTTGATGGCCTGCAGAATGCCGAAGGGCAATACCGGTTGCGCCGGGTGGATGAAATCCATGGAGCCACTAGCGCCAATGGCAGTACCTGGTCTACACACTATGACTACGACCTCAATGGTAATTTCACTCGCCTTCAGGATGCACAGAACAATGTGCGCACCATGCACTACGACGACCTGGGACGCATGCGATTCTTGGATGACCCCAACCGCGGACAGCGCTGGCAGTACTTTGACGATGCCGGCAACCTGCTGGCCACCCGCGATGCCCTAGGGCAGGAAAGACACTATCGCTACGACGGCGCCAACCGCCTCTTTGCCGAGTATCAATTATCGCCAAGGGGAAAATCTCCCAGCGGGGCAAACTGGCAGCCGGGTTTACAGCTGGGCTCCACCTCCCCCGTGGTTAGTTACCAGTACGACCAGCGCGGAGATGAGAGCGGTGCTTTCTTGCTTGGACGACTGGCCAAAGTGACCGACCAAGCTGGTTTCGAGCAGTGGAATTACGATGCGCGCGGCCAAGTGGTGCAGCGCCAGCGCAAGATCACCGGCCCACAAATTGACAGTCCCCTCTATACCTCGCGCTTCGCCTATGACAGTGCCGGACGCATGACACAGCAGTTCTACCCCGACAATAGCCAGGTGAACTTCGAATACAATGCCCGCGGTCTGCTCGAACGTATCCCGGGTGTGGTGGAACGCCTAGACTATACCGCCAATGGTGTTTTACAACATCGTGGATTGGCCAATGGGGTTGAAACCGACTGGGGCTTTGATGAGCGCCAGAGACTGGCAGGCCTACGCACGCAGCGCAGCGGCGATGCACTGACTCTGCAAGAGTGGGATTACCGCTTTGATGCCGTATCCAACGTGCTCGGCATTGATGAAAAACGCTCCACCAACACGCTCTCTGCGATGGCTGCCGAGCTCGGTGCAACCAGTAAACAGACAGCCTCGCTGGCAAAAAATATTGCCTACGACTACGACGATGTCTACCGCCTCACCGGTGTTGCCGACGATAACGAGCAGGTCTATTACAATTACGACAAAATTGGCAATCTCCTGCAATTTGGACGTGCTAATACCAGGCTGCCAGATATCACCAGCGCTGATATCCATATCACAGACCTGCGCTATGGAGGCAGCAAGGATAATAGCAACACTGGAGCGTCTAACCGTGTTAGCCGGGGTAGCTTGCCGGGCCCCCAGGCACTGAGCTGGGCCGAAGGCAAGATTGAGTACGACGAAAATGGCAATCGTACACAAGCTGCCGACCAAACCTACCACTGGGACTACCACCAGCGTTTGACATACGCCGGTAATAAGCAAGCCGCTGACCAGTACGGTTATGATTTTAAACACCAGCGTCGCTTTAAAATCACCGAACGTGCAGGTGGAGCCCGTAGTGTCACCCTCTATATCGACGGAGATAGTGAAGTACGCGATGGCAAGTTACTGAAGTATATTCGTATTGGCCAGAACCGTATTGCCCGCAGTGACCAGAGTGGAAAATTTTTCTCGCCGACCGAGTACTACCTGCACACGCACGTAGGTTCTACCGACCTGACTCTGGACAAGTCTGGCAAGATCGTTAATGCCTTTACCTATAAGTCTTACGGCAAGCTGGAAAATGTCTTCGGTGATAGTACCGCAGCACCTTACCGCTATGCGGGTAAAGAGCTGGATAAGTCCACAGGTTTAGGCTACTTCGAACGGCGTTACCTGCAGTCTGACTTTGGTACCTTTATCAGTCCGGACCCGGTGCTAAACCACCCGGGACGTTTTGTAGATCCGCAGCGTTGGGCTCCCTATCGCTATGCGCGCAATAATCCGGTTAATTATGTTGACCCAAATGGTGAAACGGCTATTAAACAAAATGATGGAAATGGGTTGGTAGCTAATAAGGCAGAGTTACTAGCAATCGAAGCTCGATACAAGGCTATGATTTTAGGAGCTGAGAGGAAAGGTTGGGATGTTGCTGCTGGCGCACTGAAAAATTTTATGAGTCAGGAAAAGGACCCCTTTGTAGTATCTTCAGGGTGGCTTCTTCAGCAGCCATCAATACAAGAAGGGATAGAAATAAATAAACAATTATTTTACGATGATGTAATGAAAAAAGCCGATTTATTAAAATCCGGAGAGTCAGCTTGGCATGTTGATTATTGGGATAAACAAGTCAAGGCTGAATTATTTTCAGAGTTTTATTATGCTAGTGGAACTTCGACCCTCACATCATATGGGTATTTTGATCTTGAAGCTGCAGATGATGGGACAGTAACCATTACTGGTGCTATACGACATGTTTGGTATGATCGTTATGATTGGCATGATGGTTTGAGTGTAACGGTTCCAATTTTTGGTAGAGTCGGCGATGACTCCGGAAATAAATTAGTAGAAAGTGGAAGAGCTAAGGAGTTTGATATGCACTCTGAGTGGACGGAGAATGTAGAATGGTAAATTCAATTATTAAGAGCACTATAGCTTTTGCACTCTTGGTGGCTGGTGTCGGGGTGTGTGCAAAAGATCTTGAGTGTGTGTTTCGTCCGGTTTTTATGAATGTAAAACCTGGGGAGAACCCTTATGAGCTGGGATCTGAAGATTTAAGTACAGAGACTCGAGATAATCTTATGATGATCCTTAAATATTATGGGAAGGATGTGGAGGTACTAGGTCAGTCAAATTTAAAGATTTCCTGTGATTTGTACTCTAATTTAGATTTTCTTGTAAGTGTTACGAAAAAATCTCAAGATAAGACTTGGTTGGAGCTGCATGAAAGGTTAATAAAGCAATATGAAAAGTAAAAAGCTAATGTATTGTTAAATAGTGGCAAATCCTGGACACCCATAGAATAGAGAAAGGCGCTAGCAGTATTGCTGGCGCTGGTTCCAATGGCTATTTCTTTCTGCTTTATAGTTAAGTTGAGGTGAAGCGCTGAAGATCTACGCTGGCCTTAGAAAAATTGCGGTTATGGGTGAGGGTGGAAAACAGTATCGAGAGAGTAGAAGGGAATTAGCAGGGTGTTGCAGAAAGGTAGCGCTGACAGTCGCTTATGCCATGTACCCAGCGTTTATAGGGAGCAAATCCTGGACACCCATAGAATAGAGAAAAGCGCTAGCGGTATTGCTGGCGCTAGTTCCAATGACTATTTCTTTCTGCTTTATAGTTAAGTTGAGGTGAAGCGCTGAAGATCTACGCTGGCCTTAGAAAAATTTCGGTTATGGGTGAGCGTGGAAAACAGTATCAAGAGAGTAGAAGGGAATTAGCAGGGTGTTGCAGAAAGGTAGCGCTGACAGTCGCTTATGCCATGTACCCAGCGTTTATTGCATTGCCTGCAAGCATTTCGTACGGCCTCAGTAGATCCTACCAAGCCTTTAAAGCGGCTTTCAAAATTTCGGTTGAGATAGAGCCAGTGTTTAGGTGAAATGCCTAGCCGCTCGAGTATGGGAGGAGTATTTTCGGCAATGGCTCCGCGCTTTCTAGGGGCTAGGTGCCTTCCGCTCCAGTCGACTAGCTCTAGATAGTGATCTAACTGAAAGGGTAAACCCTTTGGCATATTTAGACGCTCGTCACCCACAAACGACATTAAACTTTTGGGTTGCTCACCTGAGATTGCTGCACGAATACGCTGTTGAATGGAGGTGTGACCAGAATCTTCTGGGGTTTTTGCCATATTGGCGCAGATGGGGTTTAGGTCGACATAGGCCATACAGGCGGCAAGGGCCCTTTCATCCAATAAAGCCTGGGATTTAAAACGGCCTTCCCAGAAGCGACCTGTGCACTGGTCTTCAGCGTTAGCTTGGCGAGCGATAGACTCATTTAAACAGCGCATAAACCAGCTGATATCCGTTAAGCGCTCTCGCCATACCGAAGCGACCTCTTTTAGTGCCTTTAGCTCGCAGCGATCAAGAGTATCGCCGTTTAGATAGCGCTGGGCCAAACTAGAGGCTTTGAATATTTTTTGCCAGCGATCAATCACCTCTAAAAGAGACCACTTATCAGCAGATTTTTTGTCAATGTAGAGTACCACATGGTAGTGATTGCTAATTACTGCATAGGCGGCGAGATCCAGGGCAAAACCTCAGTCAAATTATGCATACGATTTTCAATCCATTCGCGCCGATGCTGGTAATCTTTCCCAGATACAGTATCCCGACCGCAAAGGAATGCTCGCCGTACACAGCGGGATGCGCAGTGGTAATAAGACGTTACGTCAAGAGATATCTGGGTGCTTCGCGGTAGAGTCATCAATTACACACGCATTGATATGGATGAATATCCAGTATTTTGTCGGTTCGCGCTCTTTTGTCAATGGTATTGGCGGTTTATACTTTATGTTTGATGGGTGTCCAGAAATATCGATCGACTGGGAATTATTCAGACGTTCCTTAGCTTTTAAATTTATCTAATTATCGTATCTAAATAAGCCTATCCACACATAACCTCTCGCGCTCATCAAACATTCGTCTCGTGCACAATGCAACTGCCACAAAAGTACCAAACCCCGTACCCGCAGCAATCGTAAACATAATCAAAATCTGATATTTCACCGCGATGGTAGGGGAGGTGCCGGCAAGTATCTGCCCGGTCATCATACCGGGTAAAAATACAATCCCTGCTGCGGCCATCGAATTGATCGTTGGCATTAAGCCTGCGCGCATCGCATCCCTGCGAAATTCGATACTTGCTTGCCGCCAGGTTTCGCCTAGCATTAAGCGATTGTCAATAATATCTCTTGAGCGCCGCAAACTTTCCGTTAGCCGGTCCAGGCCCAGGGCAACACCGGTCATGGTGTTTCCCAGTAGCATGCCTAATAGAGGAATGGAGTATTGCGGCTGATACCAGGGCTGGGGGCCAATCAGTACCACTAAACTTAATATGGTGACGCTAAACGCGGAGACCAGCATGGAGACGGTGCCTATAGCAAAACTCCAGCCACCGCGCAGGCGATATTTTTGCCGTGAGACGACTTGTTGTCCGGCAAACAATAACATCGCTAGTCCCAACAGACTCACCCATAACAGGGTCCCAACGGCGAATAGCGCTTCCAGTATCAAACCGACAAGTGTTAGCTGAATCGCCGTTCGCACCGCCGCAATAATCAGCGATTTACCGAGCTGTAATCGGGCGATATGGGTGCAAATTGCCAGGGCAACTACCAGTGCTGCAGCCAGTGATAACTGCCACCAGGAAAGATCGATCACACTCATTGTGATATTTCCCTCTCTATTAGTCTGCTCCCTTTAATTTCAAAATGCCTGGTGGCTACGCGCTGGATCTGCTCTCTATTATGCGCCACCCAGATGACGGGGTACTGGTGCTTGCTGATTTCATCCATAAGCCATGCTTCTACTTTACTCGTAGTATCCGGATCCAGATTGGCTGTGGGTTCATCCAGTAAAAGTGCCTGCGGTGCGTAGGAGAGCGCGCGAATAAGCGCTAAGCGCTGTTTTTCCCCGGAGGAGAGCCGGCTTACCTGCCATTCTGTTGCCTCCTCGGGAAACCCCAATGTCTTTAATGCTTTCTCCATCGGTTGATTAAAGTGTTCGCCCACTGTCTCGTACCACCAGGCACTCTGTGCTGGTACCAACATAACCTGGCGGCGCCACTGGTGCCCGGGCATTTCCTTCTGATCTATGTCGTCAAGAGAGATATCACCACTATGGGGTTCAATATCGGCAATGGCCCTGAGCAGTCGGCTCTTACCTGAACCAGAAGAACCTGAAAGACAAATGATTTCTCCTGGTTGTATTTCCAACCGTACTTTTTTAAGTGGGCCGATATTTAGTTTTTCTAGTTTTAGCTGCGGCATTTTATGGGTTACTTGCAAACAACCTTGCAGTTAATAGTTTTGTTTTGGCTGGTATTCTAAAGTACTGATATCTCTATCGTATGAATTAAGTACTATGACTGTGACAGGTTGGTTCGATTAGTTAGGTAATGAAAATTAAGAACCTGTGAGGGTTTCTTTTTTGTTCTCAACTATCCCGCAACATAACTTAGTCTGCGACTCATGATGGCTTAACTACATCCTAACTATAGAAGGATGTATTTGAAGCTCTCGGAGACATTCAGTTGATAACCATAGTCATAGTTCACCTTCATTGATGCAGTCCATCTTTTTGAACCTGCCGCTTCCCTTTGAACCTCCCGCTCCAGTCCGCCATAATCCGCTCCTTCCGAATCGAATAACGAGTGCTGTATGACCGACACCTCTGTCTATGAGGCCACAGAGCGCCTGCCGTTAAAGGAGTACACCGAAAAGGCGTACCTGGATTACTCCATGTATGTGATCCTGGATCGCGCCCTGCCGAATATCGGTGACGGCCTGAAGCCGGTGCAGCGGCGTATTGTCTACGCCATGAGCGAGCTGGGCCTGAAGAATACCGCCAAGTATAAGAAGTCCGCGCGCACCGTCGGCGATGTGATCGGTAAGTACCACCCCCACGGCGATAGCGCCGTGTATGAGGCGATGGTATTGATGGCACAGCCGTTCAGCTATCGCTACCCGCTGATTGACGGTCAGGGCAACTGGGGCTCGCCGGATGATCCCAAGTCTTTCGCCGCCATGCGTTACACCGAGTCGCGCATGGGCAAATATTCGGAAGTGCTGCTGTCGGAATTGGGTCAGGGCACGGTGGATTGGCAGCCGAACTTCGATGGCACTATGGACGAACCCTGTGTGTTGCCGGCGCGGGTGCCGAATATCCTGTTAAACGGTACCACCGGTATTGCCGTGGGTATGGCCACCGATATTCCGCCGCACAATTTGCGCGAAGTGGTCAACGCGACGGTGGCACTGCTGGAAAACCCCAAAGCCACGGTGGAAGAGCTGTGCGAGCATATTCTCGGTCCGGATATGCCCACCGAGGCTGAGATTATTACCCCGCGGGAAGATATTCGTAAGATTTACACCAGCGGTCGCGGCTCTATCAAGATGCGCGCCCTGTGGAGTAAGGAAGACGGCGATATCGTGATTACTGCGCTGCCTCATCAGGTGAGCGGCGCCAAGGTGCTGGAGCAGATCGCGCAGCAGATGCAGGCCAAGAAATTGCCGATGGTGAGCGACCTGCGCGATGAATCGGATCACGAAAATCCCACGCGCCTGGTGATTGTGCCCAAGTCCAACCGAGTGGAGATGGAATCGGTGATGAATCACCTGTTCGCTACCACCGATCTGGAGCGCAATTACCGTGTCAATATGAATATGATCGGTATCGACGGCCGCCCACAGGTAAAGTCCCTCGATAAGATCCTGCGCGAGTGGCTAACTTTCCGTGCCACCACCACCCGCCGTCGTTTGCAGTTCCGCCTGGACAAGGTCGAGAAGCGTTTGCACCTGTTGGCAGGTTTGTTGGTTGCCTTCCTCAATATCGATGAAGTGATTGAGATTATCCGTACCTGCGACGAACCCAAGCAGGAGCTGATGGATCGATTCGAGCTGACGGATATTCAGGCGGATTACATTCTGGATACCAAGCTGCGTCAGTTGGCGCGCCTGGAAGAAATGAAAATCCGTGGTGAGCAGGCCGAGCTGGAGAAAGAGCGCGACACTCTGAGCAAGACTCTGGACAGCGAGCGCCGCCTCAAGACCCTGATCAAGAAAGAACTGCTGGCTGCAGCCAAGGAGTTCGGTGACGAGCGCCGTTCACCCATTGTGGCCCGCGAAGAAGCCAGGGCGTTTAGTGAAGCGGAGTTGCTGTCTTCCGACCCCATCACGGTTGTTGTTTCCAAGAAAGGTTGGATTCGCGCGGCCAAGGGCCACGATATCGATGCTTCGGCGCTCAGCTACAAAGCCGGTGACAGCCTCGGCTTCGCTGCGCACGGCAAGAGTAACCAACCGGCGCTGCTGCTCGACAGTACTGGGCGGAGTTATTCCATTGCTGCTCATACTTTACCTTCGGCACGGGGGCAGGGTGAGCCACTGAGTGGCCGTATCAACCCGCCTTCTGGGGCGACCTTTGAGGGGTTGTTGATGGGGGGGGACGACCAGCGGGTGCTGCTGGCTTCTGACGCGGGCTATGGCTTTATCGCCAGGCTCGCCGATCTGCAGTCGCGCAACAAGGCGGGCAAGGCCCTGCTGACCCTGCCCAAAGGCGCGCAGGTATTGTCGCCACAGGTGCTGGACAACCCAGAAGAGGCGCTGCTGGCGGCGGTGACCTCAGAGGGGCGTATGCTGGTATTCCCTGTCACGGAATTGCCGGAATTGTCGAAAGGCAAGGGCAACAAGATTATCAATATCACTGCCGCGCGGGCTGCAAGCCGCGAGGAAGTGGTGGTGGGAATCGCTGTGTTGGAGGGTAAGAACCAGCTGGTCGTCCATGCCGGCAAGCGCCATACAAAGATCAAGATCTCGGAAATGGAGCACTACCGCGGTGAGCGCGGCCGACGGGGCAACAAGCTGCCGCGGGGCTTCCAGAAGGTCGATAGCATCGAGGTGCTGGAAAAATAAGCCCTCAGTGATACGGCAGAACCAAAGCGGTCCTTGCGACCGCTTTTTTATTGCCAGCTTTTATTGTTAAGTCGCGCATTGATGAAATAATAAGCAGGCTTATAATGAGCGCCCTCAAAAAAGGGAGAGACTATGTCAGGGATGGGCGAGTCTGGAAAAGACAGCGCAACCGAGATGAGCTTTGCGCTGCACAGTGCGGCACGCCTGTTGCGGCGTAACTTTGACCGCCGCGCACGGGATCATGGCCTCAGCGATGCCCGATGGCAGGTGCTCTGGCATCTGACACGAGAGCAGGGGCTGAAGCAAACTGCACTGGCGGGGCGCCTGGAGATGGCACCGATCAGCCTGGCGCGCCTGCTCGACAAGCTGCAGGGCGAAGGGCTGGTAGAGCGTCGGCCCGATCCGCAGGATCGGCGCTGTTTCAAGATTTATCCGACCGATCAGGTACAGCCGGCGATGGCGCTACTGGGGGACCTGGCAGAAGAGACCCGCAATCACGCCCTGGATGGCTTTACGGCGGCGGAAATAGGACAGCTGCAGGCGCTGCTTGGGCGACTGCGTAAGAATTTAATAGGCGAAGAGATTGAATGTGACTGAAAGGCTGCACCTGAAGCTAAAGCCGAGTGCAATGCGCAAGCTGGGGGGCGCCCTGGGGCTGGCGCTTGTCGCCCTGGCTGCCGGCTGGAGCCTCTATGGCGGCGGCGATATCGTCGAGACGCAAAACGCCTATGTAAAGGCGGATAAGGTCTCCCTGGCGCCGGAAGTCCATGGTGTGGTGACCAAGGTGCTGGTGAGTGCCAATGAGCCGGTTCTTAAAGGCCAGCTACTGATTCAAATTGATCGCACCGCCTATGAACTGGCGGTGACCGAAGCCGAGGCGCGCCTGGCCCAGGTGCGCAATGACTTGCTGGCGCGCCGCGCCGAGTACGCCGAGGCGGATGCCGCCCTGCAGCAGGCGCGCAAAGACGCGGATTTCTACCGGCGCCAACTCGAGCGCAATGAAAAGCTGGGCAAGGTAGCCTTCTCTGAGGCGGAGCTGGACAGCGCCCGCCAGCAGTTGGAGCGGGCCCGCGCGCAAATCACTATCAATGCGGAGAAGCTTTCCAGTCTGCGTGCCGAGTTGGGTGGCGACCCCAGTGTGGCTCTGGAAGAGCAGGCCGATCTCAAAGTGGCTCAGGCGCAGTTGGATAAAGCCAAATATCAACTGTCGCGCACCCGAATTATCGCGCCGATGGACGGTGTCATCGCCAATACCCTGCCACAAGTCGGAGAGATGGCGACAGTCGGTGAGAGCCTCCTGTATATGGTGGGCACCAGCGGCCTATGGGTGGAAGCCAACCTTAAGGAGACCGAACTGGCCAGGGTGCGCACCGGTCAGCAGGCGGAGGTGACCCTCGATGCCTACCCGGACTTTGAATGGCAGGCCCAGGTGGACAGCATGAGCCCGGCTAGCGGCAGTGAGTTCTCGCCAACCCCGCCGCAGAATGCCAGTGGCGAATGGCAAAAGGTAGTGCAGCGGGTGCCGGTGCGGTTGCGCCTTTATCCCCTCAAGGATGCGCCGCCGCTACGCGCAGGGATGAGTGCCAAGGTGCGTATCGATACTAGTGAAGATGCCAAGGTGGTTTCCGCGCGTGCCTCTACCGGCGAGAGTGGCAGAGTGGTTCTATAGCTAAAGAGAAAAGCTGCAAAGATTGGGATTGTTGCCGAGCGAGGGAGTATGCGGACGCGGAAGTAAGCGGGGTTAGCTTTTAAAAGTGTACTAACCAGCGACAATTCACTAGAAAAAAGAAGGGCCCGCACTGCGGGCCCTGTATTTTACTCTTCGACTCTATACCAGGTCTGGGTGCGGTAGAGAAATCCGAGGTAACCGCGCACTTTCAGGGTGTTGTCGTTTTCAAGCCAGAACTTGCAGTCGTAAATCTTGCCTTTCACCGGGTCCATAATTTCCCCGCCTTCGTATTTATTACCTTTTTTCACCATATTGGTAATTACGTTCATTCCCACGATGGGTTTGCCTTTCAGATCACCGGGGCAGTTCTCACAAATGGTATCGTTGGGTTTCAGCAACAGTTGGACGATCTTGCCAAAATATTTGCCGTCCTTTTCATAGATTTCCACGATGGATCTGGGCTTGCCGGATTCGTCATCAATAGTGCGCCACTTGCCTACAACATCTGCGGCATTGGCCTGCAGGGCGAACAACAGGCCGAATGTGGCCAGAAGCAGGTTTCTTATCATTTGTAGGTTTTCCTCTATTCAGTGGGTGACCCAGATCTTACAGGAAGTCACTTGCAGCGACACCGCATAAGTCACCATCGGGTAAAAAAATAACCGCATACAGACGACATTTGACCGCAAATCCCGGCAAATTGTTCGCAACTTGTACCATTTTAGCTTTATTAAGAGCTACAGCTCAGCGGGATACGCTTGCCGGATTCCGGTGGGGCACTGGCCCAGACTTCGTGTTGGGGATGCTCGTCAAATGGGCTTTGCAGCAGCTGGCGCAGGGTGCGCAAGGGCTGGTAATCCCCGCCTTCGGCAGCCTCGATAACCTTCTGCGCCAAATAGTTGCGCAATAGGTATTTGGGGTTTGCCGCGAGCATGGCTCGGTTGCGGGCGCAGGATTCACTCTGCTCGCGCGCCAGACGTCGGTCGTAGTGCTCCAGCCACTGCTCGAGAGCACTGTGCTGAGCCTTGGCGAGACACTCCTGTAATCCCCGTGCGGGGCGCTCGCCACGGTAGTGGGACAGGGCGCGGAAGAAGCGAGTGTAGTCCGCCTCACCCTGTTGTAAAAGCTGCAATAGATCGGCGCACAGCGCCTGATCGCCATCTTCCTCGGCGGTAAGTCCCAGCTTGGCGCGCATCCTCTCAGCATAGGCTTGGGTCACCAGGGGTTGGAACTGCTCCAGACAGTCGCGCAGCGCCTCCACACTGACAAAACCGGATAGAGCATGGGCCAGGGCATTCAGGTTCCATAGCACCACACCGGGCTGCTGCTCGAAGGCGTAGCGACCGGTATGGTCCGAATGGTTGCAGATAAAGGTGGGATCGTAGTCATCGAGAAAGGCATAGGGGCCATAGTCGAAGGTGTCACCAATGATCGACATATTGTCGGTATTTAGCACTCCGTGGGCGAAGCCTACCGCCTGCCAGCTGGCCACTAGTTCGGCACTGCGCTGGGTAGTAAAGCGCAGCATGGCTTCGGCCTGCTCGCCAACGCTGAGCCCTTGGGTATTGGGAACGAAACGCCGGCAGATTTCTCCGATCAGCTTTTGCTGGGCTTGCAGTTGCTTGGTGTAAAACAGGTATTCGAAGTGGCCGAAGCGCACATGGCTTTCGGCCACGCGGATCAGCATGGCACCACTTTCAATTTGCTCGCGGGTCACTGGCTCGTCGCTGCCGACGATACACAGAGCGCGGGTGGAGCGAATGCCCAGGCCACTCAAGGCCTCGCCGGCAAGATATTCTCGAATGGTGGAACGCAACACCGCACGGCCGTCGCCAAAGCGGGAGTAGGGGGTCTGGCCAGCGCCTTTCAGGTGTAATTCCCAATCTTTGCCCTGGTGTTCTATCTCTCCCAGTAGCAGGGCGCGACCGTCGCCCAGATCCGGGTTGTAGACGCCAAACTGGTGGCCGGTGTACTTCATGGCGAAGGGGCGGCTGCCGTGAAACAGCTTGGCGCCACATCCCAGCTTAGCCCAGTCGGGATTGGTCGCCTCAGAAGCATCAATGCCGAGCAGCTCCAGCACCGTGGGATTGATATCGATGAGCTGTGGGTGCTTGAAGGGCGTGGGGTCGATACGGCGGCCAAAGGCATCGCCCAGATCGGCGTAGCGGTGGCTGAGGGTAACTTCGCTGAGCTTCATAGGTACTGAGTGTAGGTTGCTAATGGCTGCGGGCCCGTTCTAGATGGACCCGTGAATGGGTTGAGGGCACTAAACCGCCAACAAGCGCAGCGGGCGATTCTGCGATTGCCAGTGTTGCTCCTCCTGGTAAAGCAGCTCTTCAACGGCGGGGCTGTTGTCGAGCCAGTCCCGAGTTATCTGCAGGCGGTAAGCGTCACCCTGGTCTGCCAGGTTAACCCCCTGCAGAGTGCGTTCCGTGCGGTCGCGGTGAATAATGCAGGCAAGGCGCAGACACAGCAGTAAATCCGGGCTTGGATGGAAGCCATAATGTTCTTTAGGAGGTTTGATGGTGCCGCGCTGGTTGCGCACCAAGTGGGCCAGATGTTCCTGTTCACCATTAGAAAATCCGGCCATATCCGCGTGCTTGATCATATAGGCACCGAGTTTGCGGAAGCTGCTGTGGGTAAGTGCCAGTCCCACTTCGTGTAACTGGATGGCCCAGCGCAGACGCTGCCTGCCCTCGAGTGGGTAATCGGGACGGAGTTGTTGCAGCAGTTTAAGTGCAGTGTCGTTGACGCGGCGCACCTGGTTTTGGTCTATCTGCCAGCGCTGTACCACAGCGTCTACTGTGCTGGCGCGACGATCGCCACCGTGGAGTCGACCCGCCAGGTCGTGCACTATGCCTTCGCGAATGGCATAAGGAGAAACTTCCATACGTTGGATATCCAGCTCACAGAAGATGGCATGCAGGATTGCCAGGCCGGCGGCAAACACAGGGCGCCGCTCCTCATCGAGGTAGGGCAGGTCCAGTTCGGCGATATGCTCCACCTGGGAAACTTCTTCGGCGAGCCGGTTGATATCCTGCCGCAGGATATCCGCTACTTCTCCGCCATTGAGTACCCGGGAAACCGCTTTCACACTGCCGGAGCAACCGATCACTTCCGCCTCGGCTGCGATGTGCTGCAGCTCCTGTAGCTCGGCGCGGGCGGCGCGCTGTGCGCGCTTAAAATGGTTGACGGTATTTTCGCTGATCAGGCCATCGGCAAAAAAGCGTCTGCTGTAGGAAACACAGCCCATTTCCAGGCTTTGCAATTGCTGAGGGGCTTCACTGCCGCGCACCAGTTCGGTGGAGCCTCCGCCGATGTCAATAATACAGCGAAGCCGCGGCGGTCCGTCGGCGGCGGCCATTACCCCACTGTAAATTAGTCGCGCCTCCTCAATGCCGCTAATAATTTCCACGGGTACGCCGAGAATAGACTCTGCCTCTTCGAGAAAGCCATCGGCATTGGCAGCGGCCGCGCGCAGGGTATTGGTGCCGACGACACGAATATGATCGGCCGGTAGTTTTTGTAGTACTGGCTGAAAGCGGTTGAGGGCGGCCAGGGCGCGCTCGGACACAGCCGGGTCCAGGTGGTGATGGGCGTCCAGTCCCTCCGCCAGGCGCACCATCGCGCGGTCGGTATGTAGGCGTACCATACGTTGCCCACGGAATTCTGCCAGTAACAGGTGGAAGCTGTTAGAGCCGAGGTCGAGCGCGACATAGCGTTCAATCGGTGTTTGTGTTGGCATCCTGGCACCTGCTTAAATTTAGAGAGCAAACCGCTCCTGCACTCGCAATATCACCAAATAGTTTTGGTTAGTGCGAAGTACCCTGCGGGTAGGGAAAGCTGCGCGAGTTTGTTTTGAGAGAGCTCGGCTTGCGCTAAGTATACCCCTGTCATAGAGATTTCGTCTTTTTGTGAGATTTTATCCCGGTCGATCTTGTTATGATGTTTGAACTGGTAAATATGTGAAATGGTTTTCCGATGCCGAGTGATATCCCCCTCTTCCCCAAAGAATTGAGTTGGTTGTCCTTTAACGAACGGGTGTTGCAGGAGGTGGAAGATGAGAGTGTACCAATTATCGAGCGGGTACACTTTCTGGGTGTTTTCTCCAATAACCTGGATGAATTTTTTCGGGTGCGAGTGGCCGATGTACGTAGACTCACTGCATTTACTATCGGTGAGGAACAGAAACAGCACTTTTCTGACCTGCTGGGACAAATTAATAGCCGGGTACTGCAGCTGCAAAGGCGCTACTCCAAAGCTTATGCCGAAGTGCTCTCGGTCCTCGGCAAGCACAATATCCACATTGTCCGGGAAACCCACCTGAATGAGCAGCAGCGGGCTTTTGTCGAAGAGTACTTCCACCGTGAGGTACTGCCAGAGCTGGAGCCTTTTTTTATCGATGAGCGCAATACCATGCCGCTGCTCAACGAAAAGAATATTTATTTTGCAATTACCCTAGCCTTAAAAGGTAACCTGCGGCGCTATGCTGCAATGGAAATTCCAACAGATACCCTATCACGTTTTGTGGAAATCCCGGCGCGCAAGGGTAAGCGGGAAAAAGTTTATATTGTTTTAGATAATATAATCCGCGCATGTTTGATGGACGTTTTTCGTCATGTGTTGCCGATTCTCTCCGCCCAAGCTTATATGTTTAAGATAAGTCGGGATGCAGAATTGGAAGTCAGTGAGGAAGTTACCCAAAATATTGTGGATCGCGTTGAGCGCTCACTTAAACAGAGAAAATATGCGGACCCGGTGCGCCTGGCCTATGATGCGGAAATGCCCAAAGCACTGTTGGGGTTAGTGAAGAAAAAGTTAAAAATGGGCCGCTATGATAGCTACACCCCAGGTGGGCGTTACCACAACTCCAAAGACCTGATGGGCTTTGCCAGTGATTCGCGCAGTCACCTATACAAGCGCATGGCACCACTGCCTACCCTGCCGGTCAATGAGAGTATCTTTGCACAGTTAAGGCTCAGCGATCAGCTTTTCTATTATCCCTACCACGATTTTCGTGCGATTACGAATTTCCTCGCCTCGGCTGCTATAGACCCCAAGGTCAGGGAAATTCGTATCAGTCTGTACCGGGTTGCAAAAAACTCACGGGTGGTGGCTGCATTGATCAATGCGGTGAGAAACAATAAAAAAGTGATTGCCGTAGTTGAGCTGAGGGCGAGCTTTGATGAGATGGCCAATATCCACTGGTCTCACGAGTTGAGGGAAGCCGGAGTACAGGTGGTCTACGGAATACCGGGGCTGAAAGTACATGCCAAGCTGATTTCTGTGGTGCGGCGGGAGGAGGGCAAGAATCGCTTTTATACCCATTTGGGCACAGGTAATTTCAATGAAAATACCGCACGGGTTTACTGTGACTTTAGCCTGCTGACCAACAATCAGTCGGTTGGCCGCGAGATTTACAATGTTTTTGAGTTTATGCGTTCCCCGGATAAACAGCCTGTTTATAGAAATATAATCGTTTCGCCATTTAATCTGCGCACATCCCTGGAAGAGGCCATCGAGCGGGAGATAGAAGCTGCCAAGGAAGGGCGTGAGGCGGGGCTGTTTTTTAAGTGCAATAGCCTGGTGGATAGCCAGGTGATTGAGCAGCTTTATAGGGCCAGTGCGGCGGGTGTGAAAATTAAATTGCTGATTCGCGGTATGTGTTCGCTGATTTGTGAAACTCCCGGATTGTCTGACAACATCCAGGCTATTAGCCTGGTAGATAAATACCTGGAACATGCTCGAGTGTACATTTTCCACAATGGTGGTGAAGAGATTATGTGGATGTCCTCCGCCGATCTGATGAAGCGCAATTTAGACCAGCGGGTGGAGGTGACTTTTCCGGTAACCAATCTGGAGCATCGCAAAATTATCAGGCAGATTATGGATTTACAGTGGAGCGATAATCAGAAAGCGAGAATTTTGGATGCCACGCAGAGTAATACCCGCCTAGCCAATAGAGAGGGGAAAAATTGTCGGGCCCAGGATGCTATATACAGTTATCTGAAGCACCTCGGCCAGGAAGATTAATTCGGCATGGGGACTGCGGAAAGGATACCAGGGCAAAGTAGCCTTTATTTCTATCTGGTGGTAACTAATGAATGCCTGGCCAAGTTGCTATCGCACTGGGCTGAAGCCCACCAGTTTGCCGCGGCTGAATGAGAAACGGTAGCGATGTCCTATGCGAAGCTGCTCGTCACAGGGAGATTGAATAATCATGCGCGGATACTGTGGGGTAACGACCCAAGTTTGGAAGTCATTACCGGGGCCGCGTCCGATTAGATAATAATAATCCCCTCTTCTGCAAAAGGCACTCGGCGCACAGCGCTCGCTGCCCCACACATAGGCCAGTACATCGTATTGCATGGGTATACTGGTTTTCTCTTGGAATGGCTGAGATTCACTGCCGGTAAAGGTGTAGAGGCTGTCGAAAGGGATCTGGCGAAACCCTTGCGCAGGGGTTGCACAACTGACTACTTGAGGCTTTCCGGTGATGCGGGCGTGAGGGGGCGGCGCCTTTTCCTTACCGGGGATAGTCATTTCGCTGGGCAGATAACCGCAGCCGCTGGCCGACAATAGAGCCAGGGCCGCGAGGGTTGCGGCCCATGCAAATATGCGCACTGTTCACCTGTTCGAATTGTGGGGGCCTCCTACCAATATAGCCATAGATTGCGCGCTTATTTGTTACGTGCGATGGCCGGAGCGCGGCGATGAAAGCGCCATTTGCGCCGGTAGGGGAAGGCACTTTCCACGTGTCCGGCGCGGATTCGGTCCTGCAGACGTCTCCAATAACGATAGTCGTAGAGATCGCTGTGTAGTCTTTCAAAAGCGGCACGTGCGGTGGGATTACCAGAGAAGAACAGACGAAATTCCTCCGGGAAGACATCCGCCTCATTCACGGTGTACCAGGGTTTATCCGCCAGCTCCTGCTCGGGAGTTTGCGCCTCGGGAATCTTGCGGAAGTTGCACTCGGTCAGCGGGCACAGTTCGTCATAATCGTAAAAAACCACACGGCCGTGACGGGTCACACCGAAGTTTTTGAGGAGCATATCGCCGGGGAAGATATTGGCTGCCGCCAGCTGTTTGATGGCATTGCCATACTCCTCCATGGCCTCGCGGGTTTCCTCTTCACTAGCATTCTGTAGGTAGAGGTTGAGGGGTTCCATACGCCGCTCGACATAGAGATGCTTGATGATCACCCATTTTTCATTAATGACCAGTTTGGAAGGCGCTACCTCCTGTAGTTCGCGCAGTAATTCTTCGCTAAAGCGATTGCGGTAGAAGATGAAGTTGGTGTACTCCTGGGTATCGGCCATACGTCCAACCCGGTCTGAGCGGGATACAAATTTGTACTGCTCCCGCACAATTTCTTCCGTAACGGTTTTGGGTCGATCGAAGCGGTCCTTGATGACTTTGAACACCACAGGATAAGAGGGCAGGGTAAATACGCTCATCACCATGCCCTTGATACCGGGGGCTATCACAAACTGGTCGCTGCTTACCTTCATATGCGCCAGGATATGACGGTAGAACTCCGTCTTGCCGTGCTTGTGGAAACCGATGGAATTGTAAAGTTCCGACTTTTCCTTGAGCGGCATAATGGTGGAGAGAAAGCGTACAAAACGCGAGGGGATGGGCGCATCCACCATAAAATAGGAGCGGGTGAAACTGAAGATAATACTGGCGGAGTCGTTGCTGTGTAGCAGGGTATCCACAAAAATACCGCCGCGACCATTATTCAGGCAGGGCAGAATAATAGGTACCACTTCGCCATTGAAAATCATGCGCCCTACCAGATAGGCGGCCTTGTTGCGGTAGAAGACTGACTCCAGCATATCCACACGCAGCTGTTTCTCATTCTCCAGGTTGGCCAACGGTGCTTCGCGCAGAACCGCACAGATATTTTCTATATCTCGCTGCATATTTTCCCAGGGGGCGGAAAAACTGAAGTCTTTGAGGATGTCCTCGATCATACACTCGAGTCCATCGTGCCCGCTGTAGCTGATATAAATACTGTAATCCCGTAGCGGTTTGTCGTCCGGTGCGCGTGAGGGTTTGACGAAAATATTTCTGTCGTGAATATCCGCGTGCTGGAACTGGCTGCAAAACACGGAATTGAAGAAGGTTTCTGCGATTTCGTAATTACTGTGACTGGCGATTAGCTGGGCGTAGGTGGCGCGAGCATCTCTCCACAGTTCCAGCTGGCTGGTGTCTTTACTGGTCACCGAATGTACTAGTTTGAGCACCTGGTTGACCTTGGTTTTGTACAGGTCAATCCGCTCTTTGTTGGCCTCATGGACGGCCTGCCAGGAGGCGGTCTCAAAGCGCGCCTTGGCGCCTAGAGTGATGTTCTGGTAGTCTGCGAAATACGCATCAAAACCATTCAGGATGGTCTTAGCGATGCGGCGGGCGGTCGGTGAGTGATTGGTCATGCACTAGACTTGGTTTTTGGGTTACAGGTTAAGCATTTGCCTGGGGGAGTTGTTTAGGGCGGCTGACGGGAGTATCCCGTGCCTTTCCTGATTCTACCGCCACGGCGCTTGCCGATCTCCCCGCGGCAGGGAATAAGCGGATAGTAGCACGGCACGCCGGAGTACCAATTGAACGATTGGATCAGTAGTTTTGTCTTTTTCTTTGCGGTGATCGACCCGGTAGGCACCCTGCCGGTATTTATTGCGGTCACTTCCCGCCACGCCGAATGGCAAAAACGTAAAATTGCCTGGTTGGCGGTATTGGTAGCCACCTGTATCTTGCTGTTCTTTTTGTTGGCCGGCCAGTTCCTGCTGGAGGCTATCGGTGTACCGCTCTCCGCTTTCCAGGTAGCTGGTGGCGTGGTGCTATTCTTATTCGCTCTCACGATGATCTTTGGTGATAGTAAGCCTGAGCAGGAGATGGAAATTGTCCGCGAGGGCCATGAGACCGCCATATTCCCACTGGCGGTGCCCTCAATAGCCTCGCCGGGTGCCATGCTGGCGGCTGTGGTACTTACCGATAACCACCGCTTCGATATGATGCACCAATTTAATACTGCCACGGCCATGCTTGCGGTATTGGGCATTGTGATTGTCCTATTGCTTACCGCAAATTGGATCTATCGCTTTATTGGAGATGCTGGTGCCAGTATTGTCAGCCGGGTGATGGGACTAATCCTCGCCTCGGTAGCCACCACCAATGTATTGCTGGGTATACAGCAGTTCTTTTCCATCTAAGCCGTCCAAGCCTGGAAGAATAAATACCCCGAAAGTCAGTCGGGGTATTTACAGGAATCCACTTATCAAGCCTATTTGAACACCATCCAGGGGATTACTCTTTGCTCAGAGCCAAGACGCTGCTGAATAATTGCATTGCAGCAAAAAAGAGCCTCCCTATGCTTACTTATTATTTTGTAAATCAGGAGATCAGCCGACCGAGCAAAGTTTCTGACTTACTATCTGGAGTGCTCTCGGGTTTATCGGATTAACCTAAAGATGAGAAACTCTTAAGGGAAAATATGAAGTTTCTAAGGGGTACTTATTTGAATTGGGTGAATTGGGAGATGGAACTTTCGTGAAATTTCTCATTGCAAAAAAAGTAATGTACTCAGTTGGAGAAGTTTGAGTCGACGGTTTTTAGCAGTCGATCAATTTGTTAAAAGGGGTGTGGCTATCCTAGTTTCTGTGGCAACGATCAAGCCATTGTTGGCTATTTAACCATTTTTATGCTTCCGCTGGTCTAGGCGGGTTGGTGAAGGAACTTCTGTTTTCTCACTCATACAGGCTTGATTGCTATTTTTCTGACTATCCTAAAAATAATGATTTTGCATAATAGATACCCTTAAAGTACTTTTAAGTCGTTACGAAATGGCTACTTGGTTAGGTAAATCCGGCAGGCTGCCAATTTAAAAGCACTTCTTACCCAGAATGTCCCATGTTAAGTGAGAGGGTGTCATTTACTGCTTTAGGGGAAGCATTTATAACGGTTAGGTTTATTCCCGCGCGCCAGGATTATGAAAGAAAGAATAATAAGACAGCGGTTACTGAATCTGTGGCATGCTGCTTTCAAATCTTGGTACTTTCGTCCCGTTTTCTGTGCTTTCTTTCTTCTCTTTCTCTATGTGGCTTTTTTGTCCAATACTCCGGTATGGGCACATACGCCCCTGGATGTAGCTGTTAGCGAGAATGGCGAAAAATCCACCGGTCTCCATGCCATATGGCATGACGAGAGTGGCGAGAGCGATATTGATAGTGCGCGACAAGCCTATGAATTGGGAGAGTTTCGCACTCTGGAGACGGCTGGCTCAACCGGCCTCAGTGCCGGGGCCTTCTGGTCTCATTTTGCTCTTCGCAATCGTGACAGCCAGCCGACAACCCTACATATCGAGTACGTTGATCACCAGTTGGTCGGTCTAAAGGCTTTTAGTAGGGAGGCCGCTAGCGGTGATCTCTACCGCGAGATCAGTCACCTCTCTATATATGAGCCCTTTGCTAGCAGGCAGGTGGCCCATAACCGCTTTGTTTTTCCAATTACTATCGCACCAGGGGCCACCCAGGAGTTGATGGTGAGGTTCGATGTTGGTGATTTGGGGGTGGCATTCCCAAGTCTGCGTATCTGGAGCCCCCAGGCATTGCAGCAGAATAGTAAGGGGGAAACCAGCCTGATCGCTTTCCTATTTGGGGGTTACTTCCTCATGGCAGTCTTTGCCCTGGTGGGTGCCATCGCGATTAAGGAAAAGATTCTCTATATCTATTCGTTTTACTGTGCCAGCAAAATTCTGGTGTGGGGTACGGTGTTGGGATATACCCATCAATACCTGATGACAGCCAGCTCCCACTGGGGTTACGCCTCGCTGAGTGGGGCTGTGGCGATTATGGCTGGGCTTGTTTTTGCGCGGACATTTCTCGAAACCCGTCAGTTCACTCCAAAATTGGATTTTCTTTTGCAGCTGATGATGCTCAATGCCGCTTTCCTGATCGGTTGCGTGTTACTGGAACTAAAGGCTCTCTCGCAGATCTCCATGATTATCGCACTGCTGTGTTACCCAATAGTGGTACCCATCGCTATGATTCGCTGGCGGCAGGGGGAAAATGCCGCTGGGGTATTTGCCCTGGGTTGGACCACTCTGGTACTGGGATTACTGGTACAGGCAATGCGCGATCTTGGCTTTGTGGTGCACAACCCGGTCAACTATTACTGGCCGCCAGTGGCCTCCTTTGTGGAGATGTTGGCGATTATGGGTGCGATTGGTTTGATGGTGCAGCGCTTGCGTCTGCAGAAAGATAGAGCGGAAAAAAAATACCTGCAGCAGCTGGAAATTTCCAAGTCCGATCTGGAGGAACTGGTGCAGTCGCGCACCAGAGAGTTGGAAGCTGCCAAGATCAGGGCCGAACTGGAAGCGCGCACAGATCCCCTTACCGGGATTCACAATCGGCGCAGTTTTTTTGAAGAGTCTAATCTGCTGCTCAAGCTGGCTCGGCGCAAAGGGATTCCCCTGGGCATTTTGATGCTGGATATCGATCGTTTTAAATCTATTAATGATCGCCACGGCCATCTAATTGGCGATCAGGCCCTCTGTGCTACCGCAAGGGTGATTTCTCAGCATGTGCGCGAGGTAGATGTATTTGGTCGCATAGGTGGTGAAGAATTCGCGCTACTGGTCAGTGCTGATGGTCCGGGTACATTGGTTATCGCCGAACGAATCCACAGAGATATCGCCAAAATTATTATTACGTCCGCGCAGGGACCGGTGCAATTTACCGCTAGTATCGGAGTGGCCCAATTGCGAGGAGAAGGCGATGTATTGGAGTTGTTACAGCATGCCGACAATGCCCTTTATCGAGCCAAAAGAAGCGGGCGCAATCGCGTGTTGGAGTATGCCTGTGTAGAGTCCTGAGCTACTGCACGTAGGTCACGGCGTTCAGTACTCTGAGGCGAACGTTATCCGGCAAGGGCACTAAGCCAATATTACCGGCTTCCTTCTGGGAGTTTTGATTCAACATAAATACCAACATTTGTCGCAAAGCCTGAGCGATGTTGTCATCCTGATTGGCGTAGAGCAGCAGCCAGGAAAAACTGGTAATCGGGTAAGCATTCTTGCCCTTGGGATCCCAAACCCAGGCGATCAGGTTGGGTGCGCCGCTTATTGGTAACTTGCTGTCGGGAAATTCCACTTCCTCTAAAGCTGCCGCACCACTTTCAGCATTGGCCTCGATAAACCTGCCTGAACGGTTTTCTAAAATCGCTAGGGGTAAGTTTACGATTTTGGCGAAGCCGTGCTCCACATAGCCAATGGCCCCTGGAATTTCCCGCACCTTGGCCGCAACGCCCTGGTTGCCGGGTGCCCGTTTGAAGGTTGATAGCCTGGGCCAGTCGGGAGTACGGTCGAGCCCAATATTTTGACGAAATTCCTCACTGACAGCGCTGAGGTGGCCGGAAAAAATATAGGATGTACCAGAGCTCTCTGAGCGGGTGACCACGGAGATTTCCGTGCGCGGCAATTTAATATCGGGATTGCTGGCGGCAATAAGAGGGTCGTCCCAGTGGCGAATCTTGCCCATAAAAATGCCCACATAGGCTTTCCGCGACAGCTTCAATTTGTCGATGCCTGGCAAGTTAAACACCAATACCACCTGCCCAGCGGTGACGGGTAATACAACACCACCTTCTTTGACATTTTTTAGCTCATCAATCTCTATAGCGGCGTCGGAGGCGGCAAAATTTACGGTATGGCCGAGAAAATCTCTGATGCCATCGCCGCTGCTACTCATCTCATAAAAAATAAAAATATTGTTTTCACGGTGGGTGAACTGACGAAACCACTCCACATAAATTGGATAGGGGAAACTGGCGCCACTGCCCCGTAGGTTAACGGGGTTTTCTGGTACCTGGGCTTGAAGCTGCAAGCTAAATAGTGGGATGCCAGTGGTCACCACCAGGATGGCTGCAAGGCGGCGTAGCACAGCGGCGTACCTCGATAACATGGGGTACCTCAACTAAAGGGCCGCCAGTCTCTTAATAGAAGCCGGCGGCGAGCCGCAAAAAAAAGGGCTTCGATAAAAAAATTCTAGCAGGGCTGGCGGCTCCGTGTGAAAGTGCGCCGTCCTGATGAAACTAGCTACCCACTTCGCCGCCATCGTCCCGGTAGATGGCCAATACCGAGGGACGCGGCGGCAGCTTGGGTTTGTTATCCGGCCAGCGGTGCAGGGGATGGTCATAGGTAGAATTGAGTGCATCGGCGGGGTGTTGCACAGAGACAAACAGAGTTTTGCCATCGGGAGTAAACTCTGGGCCGCATGCCTCGGCGCCCTGGGGGCAACCAAAGAAGTGTTTTGGAGCGGCGCGTAAGGGGCCCTCTGTGGCCATGGCCCAGAGCCCATTGTGAAAGCCAAAGCTCTCACAGCCGTCTGTGGCCACCCACATATTGCCGAGGGGGTCAAAAGCAACATTATCCGGGTTGGCAAACCAGCCGTGACTGGAAATGTTGTAGCTGGATTGCTGGCCATAGGCACCGCGCTCTAAAGGGTTTTCGGCATTGGGGTTGCCACCCAGAAGAAACTGCTGCCAGCGAAACTGGTCACTAGTGTGATCCCTTACGCCATTTTTACCAGGCGGAGCAATTTCCAAAATATGCCCGGCGGCGTTGCGGGCGCGGGGATTGGCCGCATCCACTCCATCCTCAGCGCGGCTTTTATTCTTGGTCAGCATTACATAGGTGCAGTCGTTATGGGGATTGGTCTCCACATCCTCCGGGCGATCCATGGGAGTAGCGCCCAGCAATGCGGCGGCTCGGCGCACATCAATCAAGACATCTGCCTGGTTGTGAAAACCATTTTTACGGCTTAATGGTCCCTGCCCGAATACCAGCGGCAGCCACTGTCCGCTGCCGTCCTGATCAAAACGCGCCGTATAGAGTGTGCCCTCGATGAGCAGCTTGCGATTGTGGGCCGGATCTTGTGGGAGGTAAGCCTCTTTCGAGACATAGCGGTAAATAAACTGGACCTCGTCGTCATCTCCGCCATAGGCCACCACCGCTTGGCCTGGCTTGCATGCCAGGGTAAAACCCTCGTGTTGAAATCGGCCCAGGCTAGTCAGTTTACGCGGAGTGGACTGGGGATCGTAGGGATCGTACTCCACCATCCAGCCAAAGCGGTTGGGTTCGTTGGGTTCATGCTGGATATCGAAGCGTCGGTCGTAATCCCCCAGGTTGCGGTTGTGGGGTGTTATACCGAAATCGCGATGATTGCGTGCCTCGCGGAGGTCCTCGATCTTGTCGGGGTCACCCTGGAAAGCGCCGCCAAATCCCTCTTCGGCCACCAACACCGTGCCCCAGGGGGTCTTGCCACCGGCGCAGTTGCCAATGGTGCCGAGCACCTGGGTGCCAGAGGGATCTGCAGTGGTTTGCAGGCGCTTGTCCCCGGCGGCGGGGCCGCTAATTTGCATCGGCGTGGTTGAGGTGATGCGGCGGTTATAGGGGCTGTCCAAGACCGGCTGCCAGCCTTTGCCTGCGCGCTTGATTTCCACAACCGAGTGCCCGCAGGCGGCCATTTCTATTGCGACGTGCTCTGCGCTGACACCACGGGTGGCACTATATTCATCGTTATAGCCGGAAAACATCAGGTGCGGCAGGGTATATTCGTGGTTTACACACAGCAGGCCGCGATCGCTATTGCCGCTCTGATAGTGAATATCACCGCGCTCCGCAGGGGTACCCTCTGCCAGTGGCATAAAGGCGATAAAGTCATTGTTGTAGCCAAAGCGTTGCAATTGGCTCTGTGCGGTTAGTTGTTTCGGATCAAACGGCGCAATGTTATCGACAATGGGGTCGCCCCAGCTCAGCAGAATATCAGCGCTATAACCCTGCGGCAGGTGATGGTTGAAATCCAGGCTATGGGGAATTTCCTGGAAAGAAAGATTCTTCTGTTTATGCTCCGAGCCACAACCGGGAATAAAACTGGTGGCGGCGCCCGCAGCAGTGGCACCGCCTATGGCTTTGAGTAGCATTCGGCGGCCGGGATTTTTCGGAAAATCTTTCATTACAGCTGCTCCATTGCAGGAAACCTGAGAAAAAGGCTTTTATTGGACTACTAAAAAATCATAAGGTGGAAATTATTGTATTTTCTGGCTACCTCAACTGGTGACTCATCTATTTAGTTCAGTCTGCTTAGTTCAGTCTGCAGCCAAAAAAGTTATAAGTAATAAATTTTTTGCTTAACACCAAATAAATAATGAATGATATTTCATTTTTTCAGGAATATTCCCAGGCATTTCTGAAAGCTTGATGACAGCTTAAAAAAACCGTCATGTAAAGTTCATAGTCGCCCACTAGTCTGCGCTCCAACCCATAAGCCACTAAATACGCCACCGGCATCAATCGGAGTGGGACGCCATGAAAAATACAACCATCAGTTTTCGATTGCCCAATTCACCCATTACCACACTTGCCGTTGCAATTTTTTGCGTCAATGCCACTCTGTGCGCCAATACCTATGCACAGGAAAACCAGACCCGCTCTATGGAAACGGTGACTGTTACCGCCCAAGCCAGCAACGCGCGCAGTGACCTGGATCGCCAGCGGGACTCCAACAAGCTGGTGGCGGTACAAACCTCTGATGCCATCGGTGAGTTGCCGGATGCCAATGTGACCGAGGCCCTGCAGCGGATGCCAGGGGTCTTTATCGCCCGCGACCAGGGGGAGGGACGTTTTGTGGGGGTGCGCGGTATAGACCCCAACCTGAATGCCGCCACCATCAATGGCGTGAGTCTGCCCGCCCCGGAAACAGATAGCCGCGCTGTGGCACTGGATGTGATTCCCTCAGACCTGCTCGCCAGTTTGGAAGTATTTAAGACCCTAACTCCAGATATGAGTGCAGACTCCATCGGCGGGGCGATAGAGATCAAGAGTATCAACGCACTGGATTACGATGGCAGCCGCTATAAATTCAGCGTTGAAAACAGTTACAGCGACCTGCAGGAAAAGCACAGCCCAAAATACGCAGCCACCATGACCAATGTTTTCGATCTCGAGGGTGATAGGCGTTTCGGTGTTGCCCTGGCGGTTAGCCATCAGGAACGGGATTTTGGTTCTGAAAATATCGAGACCGATGGCAGCTGGGCACCGCTTGTGGCCGAAGATGGCAGTGAGGGAATCGGCGCAACCGAAATAGAGCAGCGGGACTACACCATAACCCGCGAGCGCACTGGCGTGGCCGCCAATTTTGATCTGGAACTGAGCAGTGATGCACGGATATATCTGCACAGTCTTTATTCCGACTTCTCCGATCAGGAGATTCGCCAGCGCAATTCCTGGAAATTGGATGCGGAACGCGATGAGCCGGAAACGATTTCCAGAAATTCCGCAATTTGGGACGAAGCGGCTCTGGAAAAATCTCTGAAGGATCGTTTGGAAGAACAGGAAATTATTTCGACGGTACTGGGTGGTGAGCACAATTTCGAACAATGGGGTCTGTCCTATGCGCTGGGCTATTCCCATGCGGAGGAATCCGAGCCTCACCGTCGCGATACCGACTTTGTTCTCGAGCCACTACGCCTGGGTTATGTGGAAGCCGATAAGACCCCGCGTATGGCGGTGGGCCGTTCCGATGCTGAAAAAATATTAGACCCCGCTAATTACCAGCTGGACGAGCTGGTGATTGAGGATAACTTCACCGAGGATGAGGAGCTGAGTGTACGCTTGGATTTTTCCAGGGAAATAGAGAGGGGAGATTATGCCTCAACCGTGCAGTTTGGCTTGCACGAACGCCAGCGAGAAAAAAGCGGTGACCTGAATGCCAGTGTTTATGATGGCTTTGGTGGTGACTTTACGTTGGCAGATTTTGTCCGCAACGATATCGACTACGGCCTCGATACTTTTGGGCCGGGAGTTAATCCTGGCAGTCTCAACAGCTTTATCAATCGCAGTATCGCCAGTTTTGAATTGGATGAAACTGAAACCGCGCTCTCCTCTGCGCGGGATTATAAGATGCAGGAAGATATCAGCGCACTCTATGTGATGAATACCATCGAACTTGATCGCGCCCAATGGGTTTTTGGTGTGCGTTATGAGCGCACCGATTTCAGTGCCGAAGGGATGCGTGTCATTGAATCCGAGGAGCCGGTACCCGATGCCGATCCTATCGCTGATGAGGTCTATGCAAGTGCGGTCAACTTCCAGCGCGACTACGATCATTTCTTTCCCAGTGTCAATTTCAAGTTTGACTACAACGATAATATTGTTCTGCGCGCAGCTTACACCGAGTCCCTTTCACGTCCCTCGTTTGGTCACCTGAATCCATCACCGGCTAAAATTGAGTACGACGATGGTGAGCTGGAAGTGGAAGCTGGCAACCCGAATTTACAACCCTACGAATCCCGCAACCTGGATATCTCCGCGGAATATTACGCGGACCACCTGGGTATGTTCTCCCTTGGGCTGTTCCATAAAGACATCGACAACTTTATTGTGATATCCGATGTTTCCCTTAGCGCGGACTTGACTCAGTACATCGGCAACCTGGCAGTGGAAGAAGCTGAGGTAATGCAACCCATCAATGGTGATCGGGCACGAATTAACGGTGCTGAGTTGGCCTGGACACGGGGTTTTGATAACGGCTTTCTCTTGCGCGCCAATGCGACATTTACCGATTCCGAGGCCCGTCTTGGCCTGGGACCGGATCGTCAGCGTAGTGACAAAATCTCCCTGCCTTCCCAGGCCGACCTGGTGGGTAACTTTATTGTCGGCTATGAGCGCGATGACTTCAGCTTGCGCTTGTCCGCCGCTTTCCGCAGTGAGCAACTATTGGAGGTGAACATGGAGGATGCCTCTCGTGATCGTTACGAAGAGGATCACCTACAATTGGACCTCTCCGCTCGTTACCGTTTCAGCAACGGCCTGCAGCTGACATTCACCGGGGTGAACCTCACCGATGAACCCTACTATGTACATCACTCCGGCTTTAACGGCCAATATGAAGAATATGGCCCGACCTACGCCTTAGGGCTGAGTTACAGCACTTTCTAATGAGGCCGTTTCTAAAGTCTCTTTGAAAATAATAGCGCAGTTGCATGCGCAATTTACCGAACCCCGCACAGGCGGGGTCTATTCTCTGAAATGTAACTGCTACCCATGAACAAGCTGCGTTTTATTTTTGCAATCACTCTCTGCATCTCTCTGTTTTATGGCTGTGGTCATGAAGTGGATTCTGTTTTACGCATTAAAAAAGCACTACCCCAACAGGTCATCTCACTTGGGGCAATAGAAGCCGAGCAGATGCTGCCGGTACAAGTGGATGGTGAGGATTATTTACTACTTGCCAGTGAGCGCCGCGGTTTGATTTTAATTAACCCCTTTGGAGAAATAATCGCCGCTCAAGAGGGGCGGGTAGAGCGCTTGGCAGTACAGGCTCTGCCTAATAAAAATTTAATGGTAGCCTCATATGACGAGGGCCAAGCGCAATTAAATTTACATGAAATTAGACCCACCGAAGGTGAACGAAAACTGGATTTTAGGCTACTGAGTAGCCAAAAAATGCATGCTTCGCAAAGTGCCCTGTGCTTTTCTCATCAAGAGGAGCGAACGCACTTATTTACTATCGGCGAGGATGGCATAGGCTACGAATATTTACTTTTACCGGCCCAGCAGCAGTGGCAGTTGCAAGAAATGCGCCCGCTCTATTTTGGTGAACAGATCAATGCTTGTGCAGTGAATTCTAAGACACAACATCTGTTAGTCTCCCAACCGCCTATCGGCATCCTGAGTTTAAATGCCAATGCGGAAAAAGATGAGCAACGTGAATTGGTCCTAAGTGGCCAATGGCTCGGTGAAGACTTTGGCAATCTGTGGCTCGATACCCAAAATGAAAGTTTGTGGTTGACCGCCGATGATCAGGTACGTCGCTACAGCTTGAACTCCCTGAAAGAGGAGCCGGATTGGCACCTCCATATTGATGAAAGCCACACGGTAATCTCCCCATTGTTATTAAACGGCCAACTCTTCGCCCTGGATGATGGCAGAGACCAGCTGCTGATCTTTGATCAGGTAGATTCCGATTCCTTGTCCTCAGATCTTTCGGTAACTGCGACAGAGAGTGATAACTCAATCGTTAGTGTCTTCGCCCGCAATCAGACAGAGCCTGTGCAATTATTGGGGGATGCCGCCGATGATCCAGCAATTTGGGTGAACAAATCCCGGCCGCAAAATAGTTTAATTTTGGCAACTGATAAAAAAAGTGGTCTGAATGTCTACGATTTATCAGGAAAGTTGCTTGAGCACTTCCCTGTGGGACGTGTGAACAATGTAGATATTCGCAGTATTGATCACCCCCTTTATAGTGCAGTGGCGGCAGCCTCCAACCGTTCTATCCCAGGTGTGAATTTATTTGCCATCACATTTGAGGGGCGAATTGAGCACCTGGGCCTGCGTACAATAGATTTACAAGATCCCTATGGCTTGTGCCTGCAAAAAACCGATAACCGGCTTTTCGCCTGGATCTCGGATAAAGACGCTGCCTTGCACCAGTTTGCTATTGAACTTGATCTAATTCCCAGCGAATTTAGCTTAAAAGAAGAGGCAGAGATGGCTGTGAATAGTCAAGTTGAAGGCTGTGTAGTGGATGATGAGCGCCAAACTCTCTTCTTCGCCGAAGAAGATCGGGGAATCTGGTCATTGGATCTTGTAAAGCAGCGGAGTGGTGAATCCCAGCCAAGGTTGCTTGCCGAAGTGGATGGGAAAATCCTTGCAGATGATGTGGAAGGTCTGGCCCTGTACCTGATGGAAGATAGTGGATATCTGATCGCCTCCAGCCAAGGCAATGACAGCTATGCGCTATTCAGCCGTGATGGTGGCACCTTTGTTGGTCATTTTCGTGTAGATGTGAATATGTATACCGCCATTGATGGTAGTTCAGAGACCGATGGCCTGGACGTTACCAGCGCGAACCTGGGACCGGAATACCCAATGGGGTTACTTGTTATTCAAGATGGCAGAAACCGCTTACCCAATGCCCCACAGAATTTTAAATTAGTTGGTTGGGATTCTGTGAATGAAGCACTGAGTTTAAAAACCCTTGCGAAAAAGTAGCGGCATTTCATTGAAAGGCAGTGCTGTTCTTAATGGAGTGATCTCGTTTCAGATGAGATTTTTTCTGAGAGTACTATCCCTAAGTCTGTGATAAGTCTCAGAATCGATAGCAGCATATAGGGTGAATTATTGTTATGGCCCAAGGCCGAAAACGTTCTACAAGTAGCCCGCTGAAATTATTAAGAAGGGATGCTTATTGAAGTTTTTCGTTTCTCTCTCGCTCCAAAATATTGCCAATTAAGCTGGCTATTAATATTCCAATTAAATCCCCGCCTAGGTCGAAATAATCAAAGGTTCTTGAAGGTAGAAAGGCTTGGCTTATTTCTTCCGCTAATGCGAACAACAGTACAGCCAGAACAACGTAGTAAACTTTAAGTTTAAAGAAATCTACACCATTAAACCTAGTGGCAGCTGTAGCTAAAAGAGAGAGAAAGCCAAACAGAAAAATATGACCTAGCTTGTCCCCATAAGGGATTGCTGCAACGATCGTAAAGAAAATACTATTACTGCCAGTATCAGCTAGGTATATTATCCAAAGGATAAACGTGAAAAAAGTAAGGGCCACTAAAGCCAGGAATTTGTGCATTGGGAAAATTTTAAGTATGTATAATCAAGTTAGAAGAAAAATACTATGGTTCGATCTCTAGGGAGGTACGGATTCTACTTGCGATCATATAAGTATACATTTAAAGACTGTTTGAAGAGCTGGATTGTTTAGTACTTTTCGGCAGAAAATGCTCAAAAAGTAACTTTGATTGACTGGCCGCATTGTAAGTCCGACCATTGAGTATTTAGATCCAAAAGGAGAGCTTTGATTTCTAAAAACTCTCTTTCTGACACTGCAGGCTGTGTGATTTTCCGGGAAGTACAGGCTTCACCTACAAGATATACAAAGTTCTCGTGATCCAATGAATGAGACCATAGTAAAGACTGTAGGGATTCGACCATGGATTCCGTCTGCCAGACCTCAATCTTATCAGCAACCTCTTTGGAGGACTCATTGTGTTCGAGTTTAAAGCTAATGTTGGCACCAGCTTTGAGTTGTCCATAAAAGGCGCCATTGATGTTCAGTGTTTTTTCGACTACAAAGTGGATCATATCGTGTGGCGCAATACCTTGTTCGGGCATTTTTGTCTCGGTTGAGGAGTGATCATTCCTGGTGCATTTGAGAGTCCCGTACTTCCCTGAGCCTTTGGTAAAGGTAATTTCCATCTTATCCATTCCTTAAATAATAGAAAGTAAGTGTTTAGTACCAGAAGCGATAAAAGCAAGTTATGTGGTACTTTTTTGATAGTTGTTTCAGTATTGGGAGTTCCTATTTATTTTCTTATAGTACTAATTTGCGAATTAACTACCCTGAACACCAGTGAAATAGACAATGATTATACTATCTTCAGATCAATGGGAAAGCCATGAATAGTGGATTAGGTACTCCACAGTTTCTAAAAGACGGTCTGTCCCAGCACAAATAGGAATCCTGTAATTATAAGAACAATACCTGTCAAAATTCCACACTTGACTCGACGTGCTTTAGAGAATGCCCTTTCTCCAGTTATAAGAATGGCTGTATTTTCAGAATCCTCAAATTTTCTGGATAGTACCCAGTTGTATAGAGAGATAGTGTTTCCCAAGTCAGCAAAAGAATACCCTGAGGGGCTGCCAAGTTTTCTCCAGGTTTCTGGGGCAGAGCTTTTTAGAAGCTCGGCCAACTGTGGGAATCTCAAATTAAAAATGCAAATAGCTAAAATAACGCAGCCTAAAATCACGATAGCCATATTGTCGCCTCTCTTCTTTGAGTATTCTAAATGGAATGCTAGTTGGTTTCTGGATAGAGCTAAAACTCTTAGATCCAAGCGCTAGTCAGCTTCAAAACTGAAATCCAGGGATATACTCTGCAGCAATTTGATCGACAAACTGGATAGGTAATCCGCCAAGCAAATTTGTAAGTACAACTATAGATAGTTTATCTTCCGGATAGTAAATCATAGTGACTGCATTGCCGCCACTAGCACTAATAGCGCTATGATTTTCTCTATTGATAACTTGCCAGCCCATGGCATAACCATTCTCAAAATCATTAAATCCAGCGGTTTGGTTATTCTTTAAGGTCACTGGTGTCCAAAGTGAATTGAGATTTTTGATTAACTTTCCTTCCTGCAAGGCAACAAGATAATGTGCGATCTCTGTCGCTGTTGAGCTCATCCCAGCTGCTGTTTGCATGATGTAGGGAAACTCACCATAAAAATTCCTATGTTCACCCTTACTGCAATCATAAAGATATTGCCTTGCTTGATTAGCAATGGGTCGTGCCATATGTTCAAAACCAGCAGTGGCTGTCAATTGCATGTCGACTATTTTAAGTTGATTATCAGTAATAAATTTTTGGAAACCACCCTTTACATATTTGTCAATTATCTTTCCTATAATGACATAACCCGTTTGGTTATAATCGAATTGCGTATTTTCTTCGAATCGGACAGGTAGCTCTTTGACTTTCTCCCATGAGGCATCAGGGTTGCCGCGTACTAATAGATCGGCCTGATATCCACTCAAAATCTCGGGTAAGCCAGATGTGTGCGCCATCAGATGTTTTATTTTCATCGACTTCCATGATGCAGGTATATCTGTGAGATGTTTTCCAATCTGATCATCTAGTGAAAGATGTCCTTGCTCCACTAGCTGTATAAGGGCAACTCCCGTAAAAGCCTTGGTCATTGAGTTGATGGGAAATAGGGTATTTACCTTTACAGGAACATTATCCTGAAAGTTAGATAATCCATAATTACCCTGCTTGATGATTTCACCATTCTTGACAATGGCCAGTTGTAGGCCAGGGATATGTCGCTTATCCATGATGTCCACAATAAGGCTGTCTACAGAGTCCGCAGTTGCTGGGAGGCTATAGATAAATAGTAAGGTTGATAAAATGATGGAGTGTTTTCTGGTTTTTAACCAAAGGTTATGAGTCATGATGCAGCGTCCCTTTGTGTTCTTATATTCCATTATTTATGGGGTTTAGATGTTCAATTGTTCGGTAAGGTTGTTATCTTGCCATAATTTATCAAAACCTTGACGCTTTATTGAGCGATTGTAATTACTTGAAATCTAGATACTCACATGGAAATTCCACATGGCAATTAGTTTCAACTAAATTGAAAATAAGGGAGGGTAGGTGATGGCCAGTTATTATGTCTACAATAATCTTGGTTCCTGCTGAGTTGTACAATGGATACCTCCGCCGCCAGCTGCAATACCGTCAATATTGACCTGTACAATATCGCGATCCGGAAAAATCTTTTGCAATTTTCGCTGGGCTGCTGTATCTGCATTAGGATCTCCGAACTCAGGAACAATAACTGCCCCATTGCAGACATAAAAGTTAATGTAGCCAGCGGCGAAATCGGCATTGTCAAACTGCTCTCGAACAATTGATGGTGCCTCAAGTACGACAATCTCTAGTTCCCGGCCACTGGCATCCGTCGCTGAGCGCAGCATCCTCAGATGCTGTTTTGTTGCGGCATGATCGAAAGAGTTTGGATCGGGATCATAGCCCGCAACAACCACACCTGGGCGCACGAAACGGGCATAAAAATCTGTATGTCCATCGGTGATATCCATGCCTTTAATGCCGGGTAACCAGATAATTTTCTCTAGGCCAAGAAGCCGTTTTAGCTCATGCTCGCATTGTTGCTTATTAACACCAGGATTGCGGTTATCGTTGAGTACACAACTCTCGGTTATGATGGCGGTGTCATGCCCGTCCACCTCAATTCCACCACCTTCGAGAATCAGGTTAGTCTGGATACAAGGTACTCCAGCGTATCGAGCCGTGAAAGCAGCGACTTTTGCGTCATTGTCAGACACCTGCTTTTCACCCCAACCATTGAAGTTGAAGTCAATTGCCGCTTTATCACCGTTTTCATTAACAATAAAAACAAGGCCTATATCACGCATCCACAAATCATCCAGTGAACAGGCAATTAGCTCAACTTTATCCCCCATTAACCGGCGGGCTATCGGCAGTTCGGCTTTGCGGACCAACATTGAGACGGGTTCGTACTCCGCAATCGTCAGGGCAATTGTCGCCAAGTTGCGCTGGACTTCCGGTAAGAGTTTTCGCCCCCAAATTTTATGGCTTGCACCAAAGGCCATCCAAGTACGCAGGTGAGGCTCGCCCTCATCGGGCATGTACCAGGTACTTTTACTATTCATTACTGGAAATGACTCCTTTGTGCCACTCAGTAGAGAGGCTGCAGTTAAGGCACCTAGTGCCTTAACAAAATTACGACGGTTAGTCATTGTGTGATATCCCTTCTAAATACAAAAACGGTGCTTTCTGAGATGATTAAAATGATATCCGCTTAACTAACCCACAGTGGTAATTCATGCATGCTTGCCACTTTTGTAGCTGCCAATAATTCAAAATAAGTATAAAGTTCGCAATCATCATAAAAAAGTAACTCGATACTTCTTAAAATACACAATTCAGAATCATCTGTATTTGAAAGTGTTGGCCAGTGACGTTTTTTACCAAGAAAATCAATTTCAAGTGGAATAAAGTTCACGAAATGCTTAGCTACCTTGGTTCTTCTTTCATCCAATATCGGGTTTAATAGTTTATATGGTTTCCCTAAGCTGTTCCATGAGCAATCATATGAGCAGTAAGGCTCTTGCTGAGTAACGTTAAATGATAGATTTAATTTCTACTCTAATGCTTTTTTTTCAGCAGATGCCAAAACTATTATTGTAAGTCGTTGTTGGAGTTCCTACCCAGAAGCCAAACATTTTGTGGTTTGCCTAAATTACTTAAATATGCTCAACAACAGTTTGCCTTGAGACTTGAGGCAAAACTATAGCCGGTGGATTGTGCAGGCTATGGAGTAGGTATTATCAAGGTTTTTTGAAGGGGCTAATCCCTACAAATTCTCTTCTGAACCAAACCAAATTCTACATTAGCCCAGCATCCACAGGGATTATTCGAAGTGGAGCAACTACCAACTGTAAACATACTACCCTGATGATTGTATGGTGCTCGGCATTTCCCCTCGCATTGCACCCCACTAATACACGGTTTTTCAGCATCATTGTATTGCACAATACACATTTGGGTGCCGTTCATACAAACCTGGCGAAGCTCACCCCCGGCAGAATCACATGATTCTGCGGTTTTAATCTCTGAGAGCTTATTGGTAACAGCCGCTTTCTTTGAGGTATCCATCCATTGCTTCATTGCAAAGAGCATTAGTAGAACAAGAGTCAATGAGAAAATAGCTCGAATCATAGGGTGATACTCAACACTTAACCAGTGAGCAAAATCCACAGTATTTTGTCCCACTGGAGTGTTTTACTAGACCTTTATTCGAAGACATAGATGACCTCACCAATAATACGATCACTGGAAACATAGCCCCAATATCTACTATCTAATGAATTATCTCTATTGTCACCCATAAAGAAATAGCTTTTTTCAGGTACAACTATCTCGTTCATATCCTTAGACGGTAGAAGGTTCATTCGTTGAATTCGATAAGTAATGCCGCTTAGCTGCTGCTCGTAGACTGTTAGTTGATCTGTTTCATACAACTTATCAGTAGTAAGCAGAGAACCATTAATGGTGATGTTGTTGCCTCTAATAGCTATAGTATCTCCTGGGAGCGCAATTAATCTCTTAACAAAAGTAATATCCTTATGGGGCGGGTAAAATGCATACAATTTCCCTCTCTGCATGAGTTCAGGCGAGGTAATCTCCTTGCTGTCTAAAGGGTATCCGAGTGTTCCATAGGTTCCGTAACCAAGTTTCTGAATAATGATATGATTTCCTGGGTTTATTGTTGGTTGCATTGATACTGAAGGAAATAAGAATGGTTCGTATAAAAAAGATCGAATCAGAAATACCGTTGTAAAAAAAGAGATACCAATAGCTGGAATACCCCACCACTTGGAGTACCAAGCCCGTTCAATAGAATGCTCATAATTCTTTACTATAAAAATCGCATGAACAGGACATACTATTGAAAAGGTGGTTGAGAATAGAGTTTGATACTTCCAGTCAACTATTGAAGCAGTGACTGAAAGTAGGAAGTAGAGCCAAAATAATTTTGGTCTATTTAAGTAGAGAAATGTGAATGCTTGTAGAAATACTCCTAAGAGTATTGCTATCCATGCCTTCGGCTTCCAATTGATGTTCAATTTTATCTCTCCATTTAATAGTCATTTTATATAAGGCTAAGTGCACCCTGGAAGCAAACCAGTCGGTGGGTTTTTATCACATGATGTATGGTTCTGTTATAGGAATTGCTACAGGTCAGCCGGATGATTTACGCCATCATAGGTTGGTATATTCTCTAATTTTAGAGGATTTATACCTTCCAAGAATGCCACATTGAAACCAAATTGACTGGGATTAGATCGCCTTTGGTGATGCGTATAAATACCGCAGATTCCACAAAAATAGTGTTTCGCCGTTTTGGTGTTAAACTGATAGAGTTTTAAATACTCTTTCCCTTTTAGGATATTAATATTCTCTAGGGGTACTGACGCGACGATTGCTCCCCTCCTGCGGCACATGGAGCAATCACAGCGCCGAAGATCGACAAGCCCTTCTGGTAAATGCAGCTCTATTTCTACGGAGCCACAGTGGCATGAAGCCCTATGTTTAGCCTGGATTCTTACCCCATCAATTTCCTTTCGATTCACATTCATTATTTCTTTCCTTAGATCATATAATCCTGAGCTTTTCGGCTAAAGTTCTAGGCTCCGCAAATCTAGATCAGCTCCGCTAGGGTGGAACAAACTAGATTACTTTTTTCTCTGAATTATTTAGGCCATTGGATTTCAATGTAATAGTTATTAAAGTCAAGATTGTTGTACCCACCTTTGAGCTGTGTATACATACCTCTTGGCAATCCCTCAACCTTGATCTCAATACCAGACTCCGGGAATTTACCCTTTGCATAGATTTCTATAAATCTTCTTGCCAGCTTATGCCCATCATGGAGATGCTTTTCCGGCCAACCCACTAGGCTAATGTCGGGCATTCCAAATGTTCGCATTCCCCTTGAATGTAACCAAATTCCATCTTTCTCTGGAGAGTACATTAGAAAAACATGTTTTTGTGGAGAAGGTCTCCGTGGTTCAAAAAAAGTATCTGACCACTGATCAGGTGTGTAGAGCCTAGTGGTTTGAAAGTCTATTACAGAAACAACCCCCTTTTCTGTAATGGCTTTAATAATACCAATGGTATTTTTTAGGTACTTAAGTGATTGTACGTCCTTAAATTCACCTGACACTATGGCCATGCTGTTAGTTTGTGTTGTTTTTCGATATAACTCCGGTGATTGCGTTTTTAGTAATTGCCCCATTGTTCCTGTCAGAAAGCCTTCGATATATTCTTTTTGTTTTGGGGTAGACTTGTTGTAGAATACGATATCGACCCCTTCTGGTATTTGGTCGATATTATGATCAACTTCCGACAGTTTTAATTCTGAGTTCTCGGCACCAAAGATGGCAATAAATATGAACGCAGGTTGAAAGGGTTTGGTGTAATAATCACGCCCCCAGGTGTTAGCTTTAACGTCTAACGGGTACGACATAATAAAAATCCAAATAACAGCTAGAGTTAATCTCATCTAAATCCTTTAGGGTAAAATATTTCTGGTTATTGCGAACGGTTCAATACCTAGTCCTCTGTATCTAATATTAAATACGAAGTAAAGCGTATATGAAAAATTCTATAGTTTTCGAATCGCTCTTAAATAGTTTGTTAAGTGCTAGTCAAAAACTCTTCTCGAAGGCTCAATTTGATGTAGATATCGAGTAAAAGTATCTCTTGGGCGCTCAAGTTTGTTTTCTGCCAGCACTCTAGATGCCATGCCTCTGTGATTGCTACCATGAGTTAATAAATGGATCAGAGTCTCTTCTACGGAAAGCTGCCCTGTATTGCCATCAACAAATCTAAATGAAATAATCCTTTTTAGTTCTTTCTTTGATGTTGATTCTGCATAATGAACTAACCAAGAGTCATTTTTGCTCATTGTATCGCGCAATTCTGATATGGTTGGCGTTTCTAGGGTGTTATCTGCACTATACTTTTCTGGTTCTCCCAAGATTCGACTGATAAAGAGACTGTCAACGACTGTTGTATGGTTTAAAATCCTGACAAAAAATATGGCATCACTTTCGGGAAGCTTTGAAAGCTGCTGCTCTCCAAATTGAAGTAATTCTTCGTTTGCCCATTTTTTATATTGAAATGCATTGAAATACTGCATTTTTCCCCTCTTTATTAGTATTTGTTTTGGAGCTAAAAATGAATGGACTAATATCGCTCAGAAAATATACATCTAGTGAAGACTTCTTTCGCGATTGAATCTACTAATCGGATTCTTAAAATAGCTTGTACGATGTAACTAACTATTTTATACAATCCGGGCAGATTATAGGGCATCCATTCAGATTATCTTTTTACAGTGATCAACCAGGCTGATAGCCTTCCGATCCTCATTGCGGGAAGAATTTTGCACTAATTCCTCTAAAAAAACATTAAATCAATCTTTACATCTAAGTGGTTCGATAGTGCACATCTGAGGATGTCAGAATTGCGACTACTACCTGATAGAGCAATAAATCTACAATTCTTTGAGTTTAAGAGGCGTTCTATCTTTTTGCGATGGCTCGATAAAAAAATTGATGAAGGTGACCTAAATCTTTCAGTAGATCCGGTCATATTTTTTGGGAGTATGTGGGGAAATATGAGTATTGGGGGGGGAGGACGCTAAGGGTATTCCTTAGCGCCGGACGAAGAAGATTTAAATACCTAACTCAGCCCTCAGGGCTGCCATTTTTTGCGCATTCTCTTCTTTGGAAAGCGGGGTGCCGGGGTTTTCTTCCAGCTTTAATTGTTCCGGGGCACTGAGTTTTTCTCCTTCCAGTACGCGCGCACAAAGTTTGCGGTAGTGCTCTACAAATACCGGGTAGGCGATGGATTCTGGGTTGTTGGCGAGAAAATACCAGTTGGATTCGCGCCCGGCGTGGTAAACCGCTGGGTGGCTCCATTTGTGGTTGGTTTTGGGACTGGGGGCATTGCAGGCTTCGCGGTAGGCGGCGCGTGCCTCTGGTAGGCCGTTTTCGCCGGCGGCGCAGAGCTGCAACATTTTGTGCACTGTGGGCAGGTATTCGCTCTGCAGTATCGCGCGCTTTGCGCCCTGCATAATATCCTGGGCTTCAAAAGCGCCCATCGCTTCGAGCCACAGGCGTTTTGCGTGGTGTAGGGTTTCGGTATCCGGAAATGCGGCACTGAACTGGTTGTGATAGTTCAGTTTAAACAACGCGAATACTTCGTTAATCGCGCGTTTTTTTTCGTTCAGCAGCTCCTGATTTTGCGCATTACCAGTTTGTGTCTGTGAGTATGTCGCCGATTGAGCGGTCGCGGGTGCGTTGGTTTGCGTTGTTGTGGGCGTCTTGTGGATTGCCATAAGAGTTTCCTATTGCCAACTTGTTGCGCTCTGCCCATTGGTGGCGAGCGTGACGCACAAATACGGCGTCCCAGCTTTTGCGCGCGGCGTTTTGGCCGCGCCAGTAAATAATAAATTCCGGTACCAGTGACAGGGCGAAGTCGCGGTCTATCTCGCACTGGTTCACCAGGTGGCTCAGGCAGTCGCCGCCGGGCTGCCAGTTGCGGGCTATGGGTTTGGCTACCGGGTTTTTCTCAATACCCTGGCAGTAGTAGGCCCATTCCTCGCGGGCGTATTCAATAAACAGCTCGCCCCAACGCGCGCTGTGGCCACCGCGCTCTGTCCATTTGTAAATAAATTCCGGCAGTAATTCAGCGGCAAAGCGCGGGTTGATCGCCAGGCGCTGCAGCTGCTCCCAGGTGTGTTCGCTGGGTTGCCAGTCACGGGTCATGGCAGTGGGTTTGCGTTTTTCAATAAATGGGGTTTCTTGCTTCTCCCAGTCTTCCAAGATCCAGTCATTGAATTCCAGGTCCCAGGAAATGGATTGCTTGCCGCTGGAGCGGTGGTAGTCGAGGAAACGCTGCAGGCCGCGGCTGACAAAGGTACTGGGTACCCCCTCGTCGGCCAGTTTGCGCAGAGTGTCATTGTTCGGCTGCCAGTTATCCGGCAGGGCCTGCTTGCGCTGGGCGGTAGCGCGATAGGCCTCCCACTTACTCTTTACCTGGCGCAGGAGCAGGGAGCCGAAGGAGTGACGTGGCTCGGCCCGTTCGCGCCAGTAGGTGACAAACTCCGGTAGCTGCTCCCGCACAAAGTGTTCCGGGATACCCAGCTGGCTGATGCGCGCCATGGTTTCGGCATCCGGCTGCCAGCTGGGGGCAATGGTGTTAGCGCTGCGGCTGGCTGGCGCCGGAGAGCGGCTCGATTCCGGGGGGTGAGCCTGGGCCGTTGGGCGGCGATGTTCACTGGGCAGGGTGAACTTGAGGACCTCACTGCTACCGAAAGGAGCTGCGCCGAGCATCAGGGCACCCTGATTGCGCAGGCTGGTGGCCACCCGCTGGATATCTGCCGCCTGCCAGAAGGGCAGCAGTAGATAGAGCTGCTCGCCGGTGGCGGTAAACCAGTCCCGCCCGGCGTAGGGTTCTGCGGGTAGGAAAGGTGTCAGGTCGCCCAGGGCGGTGAGCAATACCGCTTCCTCCAGGCCAACAGTCGCGGCCAGAGTCGGGGAGATACTCAGGGGTCTTTCGGGGAGCAGGGGGTGTTTCATGGCGCGATAATAACATTCCGGCGTGGGGCTTGCGCGGCCTTTACTGTGGCTCTTTGTTACGTGCTTTTGCCAGAGTAGGGCGCGCCAGTCCAGCCGCTAAGCTGAATATTGGCGGCCCGGAAATAAGGCAGGGAAAATTGTGGCTGTAATCCGTTGCCTTACCCCAGGGGTAAGGTTGTAACTTTGTCGCCAGAAACGGTATTGCGGGAGAGCATTATGGCGAAAGAGCAGCAATCAGCGCAGACACTATTCCGCCTCAGTGGCGTGAGCTGTGCCGGCTGTGTGAATAAGATTGAGAGCGCCGTGCAGGGGGTTGCGGGGGTGGAAGATGCCCGCGTAAACCTGGCCGATAAAACCCTTAAGGTACAGGGCGCGGCGGCGCCGCAGGCCTGTATCGAGGCGGTGCGTCAGGCAGGTTATGATGCCGAGGTGGCCAAGAGTAGCGAGCGCCAGCGGCGTGAAGAGCAGCGCGCCCAGGAAGAGCGCCATTATCACCAGCTGCTGCTGCGCTCGGCTATTGCCCTGGGTGTGGGCCTGCCGCTGATGGCCTGGGGCCTGATCACTGACAAGATGTCCGTCAACAGCTTTGCAGACCAGCTGGCATGGGGCGCCATGGGGCTTATTACCCTGGCGATTCTGGTGTTCTGTGGTGGCCAATTTTTCAGCGGGGCCTGGAAGGCGCTGCGCCATCACAGCGCCACTATGGATACGCTGGTGGCCCTGGGTACCGGCACGGCTTGGCTTTTCTCCATGTTGGTAGTGCTGGTGCCCCATTTGCTGCCGGAATCCGCGCGCCATGTGTACTTCGAGGCCAGCGCCATGATTATCGGCCTGATCAGCCTAGGTCAGGCGCTGGAAGTGCGTGCCCGCGGGCGCACCAGTGCGGCGGTAGAGAAACTGCTGGAGCTGCAGGATACCTCGGCGCGGGTTTTGCGCGATGGCAAAGAAGTGGACCTACCGATCGAGCAGGTTCAGGCCGGCGACCAGTTGCGCGTGCGCCCCGGTGAAAAGATCCCGGTGGATGGGGTAGTGCTGGAGGGCGGCAGCCTGGTGGATGAATCCATGCTCACCGGCGAACCGGTGCCGGTGAAGAAGGGCGAGGGAGATAATCTGGCTGCCGGCACCCTGAATAAGAACGGCAGCCTGTTATTCCGTGCGGAAAAAGTGGGGGCGGATACCCGCCTGGCTCAAATTATCGAGATGGTCAAAAACGCCCAGGGCTCGCGTGTGCCCATTGCACGCTTGGCGGACAAAATCTCGGCCATTTTTGTGCCAGTGGTAATGATCATCGCTGTGGTGGCGGCACTGGTCTGGTTCAACCTGGGCCCGGACCCTCGCGCCGCCCATATGCTGGTGGTGCTCACCTCGGTGCTGATTATCGCCTGTCCCTGCGCCCTGGGGCTGGCCACGCCTATGTCGGTGATGGTGGGCGTGGGCAAGGGTGCGGAATACGGTGTACTGGTGCGCAACGGCAAGGCGTTGCAGCAGTCCTGCAATCTGGATGTGCTGGTTGTGGATAAGACCGGCACGCTCACCGAGGGCTCACCGCGTCTCACCGATATCGAAAGCGAAGGCGATAGCGATGAATTACTGCGTTTATTGGCGAGCCTGGAGCAGGGCTCGGAGCATCCGTTGGCTGAAGCGGTTGTGACTGCAGCCCATGAGAAGAAGCTCGATCTACAAAAGCCCAGTGATTTTGAAGCCATTACCGCACATGGGGTGATGGGAGTTATTTCCGGTAAAAAGGTACTGCTGGGCAACAGTAAGTTAATGCAGCGGGAAAATATTGCCCTGGGTGACTGGCAGGCCCGCGCCAACAATCTGGCAGAACAGGGCCGTACAGTGATGTACGGCGCGGTGGATGGCGTGCTGCAGGGAATTATCGCCGTGGCCGATCCCATTCGTGACGATGCCGCAGCGGCCATCGCTCGTTTACGTAAATTGGGCCTGCGTTTGGAGATGCTGACTGGTGATAACCAAGCCAGCGCCGAGGCCGTTGCCCGCCATCTGAAAATCGATAAAGTGCATGCGGAGCTATTGCCAGAGGATAAAGAGCGCATAGTGGCGGAGTTGCAAAAAGGTGGTGCGCGCGTGGGTATGGTGGGGGATGGTATTAACGATGCTCCAGCACTGGCTCGCGCCGATGTGGGCTTTGCCATCGGCGCCGGTACCGATGTCGCCATCGAAAGTGCCGATGTCACCTTGATGCGTTCCTCCCTACATGGGGTAGCCAATGCGGTGGAATTATCGAGGGCCACTCTCGGCAATATTAAACAGAACCTTTTTGGAGCCTTTATTTACAACACTTTAGGTATACCCATCGCCGCAGGGGTGCTATATCCGCTCACCGGCATGTTGCTGAGTCCGATTGTTGCCGGCGCCGCTATGGCACTTTCCTCACTGACCGTGGTGAGTAATGCCAACCGCCTGCGCTTTTTTAAGCCTTCGGAGGTGCACTAATGAATGCGATCCTGGTAAATACCATCGGAGTGCTGCTGATTATTGCCATCATCTGGTGGTTCTGGCTGGGCCCAAGGCGCGGTGTGGCAAAGACAGTAGCGGTTAGTGAACAACTGCAAATTTTGGTCAAAAATGGTGTCTATGAACCGGATCATATACGCCTGCCTGCAGGTCATACCGCCACCCTGCATTTTTTAAGGGAAGATCCCAATCCCTGCTCGGAATGGGTGATCTTCCCGGATCTCGAGATCAGTGCTGAGCTAGCGCTCAATAAAGAAACCACGGTAGAAATCCCTGCGGCCAAACCAGGGAAATACCCTTTTAGCTGCCAGATGCAAATGTATCGAGGGACGCTTATTCTGGAATAAAGTGAACACGACCAGCAGAGGCCAGTCTATTTTTAGTTAAGACGTCAATTAAGGTGTAATTTTTCACAGCCAGGACCGACAACGTTAATAGGCCTTCAGGCACTTTCACAGCTAACCCGACCTAGAATACTTGATGGGTCATTTGGGCATAGGGAAGTGCTGTAAGAAGAGTGAGAGGGGAAGCCACTAGGTTTTCCGCAAGTACTATTTACGATTTGATCCCTGAATGATGAATACCTTTTTACAAAAAACTTCTAGGGCCCTACTGGGCCTTTCATTTGCATTGATTGCTGCCGCTTTGTTTCTTGGCCAGAGTGGGGGTTTGGCCTCCATTTTCGGATTTTATGGTGTGAATAGTGAGGCAGGCTTGAACACCGTAAGAATTGTTGTAGCACTAGTCTTTGCGGCAGCTGCCGTGCTGGCCCTGTTATCGCTGTTTAAACTACAATATATTCGCCCTCTGGCACTACTAATTTTATTTATATCCTTGGTCCCATTGCTGACTCTCCTCGGAAGTGCACATTGGATCGATAGCCTCGGTGGGTTTCCCGCCATTGGCTCCGGGCAAGGCGTGATCAAGTATTTTGCCCTCACTGCGATTGGCCTGACACTGTTGAGCCGCAGTGCCTCTCAGTCACAGCGCTATATCTGGCTGAACTATTTACCGGTGGGGTTGGTCCTGCTGTGGATTGGCGGGATGAAATTCACCGCAATAGAAGCCCAGGGCATTGAGGGTCTGGTGAGTAGCTCTCCCTTGATGGCATGGCTCTATAGCATTTTCAATATCCAGCAGGCCTCCAATCTGATTGGCATCTATGACTTAATCGCTTTGATCATTCTGGCTTTGGGCATAGTCATGCGGCCTCTGTTTTGGCCGGGGGTACTGCTCTGTGCCGCAGTGTTTGTGGCAACTCAGACCTTTCTATTCAGCTATCCCGGAAGTTGGCAGAGCCCGGGAGTTTTGGCCTCAAGTGGCATTTTTATCATTAAAGACCTATGGTTTATCGCCAACCTGCTAATAATGATCGATATCCGTAAGCGCCAAAACTGCCCAGTGGAGATGAGGTGTTTATCGGCCTTCTAGCCTTAATTAAGTATTAGGGACAAATTCTAATTTTTAGTCATATATTTAGAATAATTATTCTGGCTTCCTAGGTGGCTACTTCCCGTTTCCTATTTTTCTAGGTCCATTTGAATATTTATGTGCGGATTTTTTTCTTTGGAAAAGACAATAAGCCTAAAAAGAAATTCCCTTAAATTAATAAATTATTTCTTCCTCAAAAGAGTGATATGGCCTTTGGTGACAATTTTGCACTATGTTTGCATAATTGCGAAATTATTCGGAACCGTATCTAAAGGTCAAAGTCCATTAATCTGACAATAACGCCTTGTGAGTAATTTTTTAAAAATAGTAATACTTACTTTATCAGATTTAATAGGGAATTAAGTAAACCCAGGAAGGAAATCGCACATGCATAAGTAATGGTTGTAGATATGATTTTACGAGTGAAAAAAACGGCTTCATCCTTGAAGAAACCTACATTAAATAAAACTCTATTGGCGATGATTTTGGTAGGTGCCAGCTCTAATACAATGAGTCATGGCTATGTAGAAGAATATGGTGGAGGTGTGGCATCTGCACGAGGTACTTTATGTAAATACCCACTATCCACAACAGGCCAAAAAAATATGAATTGTGGAGCCGTTCAATGGGAGCCGCAAAGTGTTGAAGGACCGGAAGGATTTCCGGAGAGCGGTCCGGCTGATGGCCTGATTGCGAGTGCCGGTAGCAATGTGTGGTCACCATTAAATGAGCAAACTGCTGACCGTTGGCTTAAAAATCCTATAACTGCAGGTAAGCAAACTTTTAAGTGGCACTTTACTGCAAATCACGTAGCCCGTGACTGGAAATATTATATTACCAAGCCGGATTGGAATCCCAATCTACCATTATCCCGCGCTTCATTTGATCTAAATCCATTTTGTACTATTGATGGAAATAATCAGAAGCCACCCATTGATATGCATCATGAATGTGTGGTGCCTCAGCGAGATGGGTATCAAGTTATTCTTGCTGTGTGGGATGTCGCTGATACAGCCGCTGCCTTTTACAATGTTATCGATGTGGAATTTGGTGGCGATGGCATACCTGAAACAGGATGGAGTCAAGGTGGAACTATCAATCCCACACAAAACCTAAAAGTTGGTGATAAAGTTTCCACACGTGTTTACAGTAGCAGCAATGAAGAGCCAGCTTATGCAACCGTGCTGGAAATTGCTACTGATGAGCAGGGTATGGCTAATAATTGGGCCTATGATCTTGCAACCAAAATCAACCAAGAACAGACCAGTATTCGTGCAGGCCAGTTAAATGGCGAAGACCAATTTAGCCCTGTCTTCGGTTCAAACCCAATCTATTTACAGGATGGAAGTGGTTTAGAGCGTGTTGAAATTAATTATGAGATCAATAGTCCTACCCCAGATTATGATTTAAATGTGTCAGGACTTGAAGATATGTACACAATATCTGACGATCCACTCTCACTACAGCTTGCTCTTACCGCAAAAGGAAATATCAGGGCTGAGCTGAAAATCTTGAACCATGCTCGTGAAACACTGGCTAATTATGAAGTCAATATGAGAGATGGTCAGAGATTAGATAGGACTTTGACACTTTCAAAGTCTGAACCAGGCCATCATATGCTCGTGATCGTGACAAAAGATATTGATGGCAATCTGATTGATCAAACTACACAAGATTTCCATTTGATGGAAGACGAAACATCTCCACCGCCAGCAGGTGACTACGACTTTGTTTTCCCCGAAGGCCTAAAATCCTATACCGCAGGGACTAAAGTAAAGGGTAGTGATGGAAATATTTATCAGTGTAAGCCCTTCCCTAACTCTGGCTACTGTGTCCAGTGGAGCAGAAGTGCAAACCAGTATGAGCCGGGTAGAGGTCGAAACTGGGATATGGCTTGGGATAAACTGTAAATAGGCTAGGCAATTTAAGGCCCCTCTATGGGGCCTTTTTTATTTTTCTTCCAGCTGGTCGTGTCAAATTTTTACTGGCTTAATCGTTCAGTTGGTTTAAATAAGCAGGGTTAACAAACGGAGTATCCGCCATCAACCGGCAGGGTGATGCCTGTTATAAAATCCGAAGCAGACGATGCAAGAAAAACAGCTGCTCCAGCTATGTCGTCAGCCTCACCCCAACGAGCCGCAGGTGTACGTGCAAGGATCATTTTATTGAACTCAATATAATCTGGGCTTTCGCGTACTAGCTCAGTCAATTCCGTAACAATCCACCCTGGGGCGATTGCGTTGACTTGAATATTATGTGTTGCGAGTTCAACGGCCATTGCTTTGGTCAGTTGTACAATACCACCCTTCGCCGCACCATAAGAGGGAACTAATTTCGCACCAAAATAGGAATACATACTGGCAAGATTGATAATTTTTCCACTATTTTGCTTAACCATGGAGGCCGCAGCATATTTTGAAAGGAGGAATGTCGCGTCAAGATGTGTGGCCATTGTGATATCCCAGACCTCGGGCGATTCGTTGAGAATACCGCCGGTCACAGAGACACTCCCTGCGTTGTTAACAAGGATATCTATCCTGCCCAAGTCAGCTTTAACTGCATCTATGGCCTCGGACAATGTTTCACGCGCCGTTACATCAAGGTGTAATGCCATAGAGGGAACCCCGATTTCCTTCAGCTCAGCGAGAACCTGCTTGTTTTTTTCCTTATTTCGAGCAAGCACGGCTATCGCCGCGCCGGCACGAGCCATACCCAGCGCAATGGAGCGCCCAATTCCACGATTTCCACCAGTAATGATGGCTACATGTCCACTGAGATCAAAGGGGGATGAGGTGTTGGGCATTTTGGCCTCGGATTGTTGTGATGGTAATGCCTGATAGGAGGAGATTCTTTACTAGCACTCTCGTGGACACCTTATGGAGTTAGTTTTTAATATTGTAGCGAGGGTTGACTGTTAAGACTGGAGAGTAAATAAGACAATTTATTTAGATTTATTTGCCCAAAAGTAATATCAATGGTTTTCGCAAATTTCGTTTGGTTGTCATGTTCTCCATAAGGAATAAATGTGGATAAAAAAGATATTTGGATCGTTTCAGCAAGGTCACGCCGTATGGAAGGATGTTTGTTAGACGATGATGGCTCTGCGTTTTCTTTGTGGAATACTTGTTGCCATCAAAGGGGCCTAATGAAGCCAGTAATACGGTTGAACATTTTCTTAGGGATAAGCAGCTGGAAATGTGTGAGCTACTAAAGTGCGAAATTTATGATCCGAAATTATGGGAACATACTATACAGTTTAGTCAGATCGAAAAGGCGGCTGAAGCAGCCAAAAATTTGGGAAAGCCAAAATTTGCTTTGTTTATTTCCTCAGAATCCATGAATTTTGTTGAAGATAAAGAAAGCTACAATGAAATCGAATGGGATTAATCAAATTTCTCTTGGCTAGTTGTTTGAATTATAAAAACTATAAATGCCCAAAGGCGACATTCAAACAGGCCCTGCGCAAGCATCATTTTAGAGCGGTCAAGCTTGATAATGACTCAAAAATATCCCAGCAGTACGCTCTGCCAGTGCCACTTGTTCGGTTGGGCTAGGCGGGCCGGAGAGTTGTAACATCTGTGGCCAAAAGCAGCTTCCCTTGATTAAATTGTGTATCTGCCCGCTGGCGATTTCTGGGTCTAGTGGCTTCAGTCGGCCATCGGCTACGGCGGCTTTTATCCAGCGTTGTACGCCAGTTTCATGGGCTTTGTATTTTTCCATTTCCTGGCGCAGGGCTTCCGGCTGATGGAAGAAGTAGTCGAAGGCCATACGGTTCAGTTCAATATACTGGGGGTTACAGATGGTTTTAATTTCCAGCTCCAGTAGCGCGCAAAGCTGCGCATGAAGGTCGCTACCCGGGTGGTAGTCGCAGCCGGAGGACTGGGTTGCCTGCTGCCAGAGCTCGCCAATTAAAAACATCACCAGCGCTTCTTTACTGGCAAAGTGGTTATATACCGTGCGCTTGGACACCTGGGCGCGGGCTGCCAGTTCATCCATGCTGGTCCCCTGAACGCCGAGTTCCTGAAAAGCCTGTTTAGCAGCATCAATAATGGCCTGGCGCTTTAGCTCACTTCTGGTCGGCTTTTTTTCACTCATGTGACTCTCAATATCTCTGTTTACACCAGGAGATCTGCCCGGCGGGGAATTACACTTCACGATTAATTTTACACTAGTTGGTTTACTTTTGTCTCTTTCATCAATAAACTGCACTGCATAGTTTACTTGGTGTTGTCGATGAAGAAGCGCTGGTGGTTATTAGTAGGAGTGATCGCTATGTCCGTTGGTCTGTTTACTAGCTGTGCTACACAGCCGAAAAAGTTTCAAAATACGGAGATCGACTACAAGGCAGGGCTGGGTAAGATGGCGGAGATCATCGGTGCCTATGTCCGCACTGAGAGGGTGGCACCGGTGCCGAAAGCGCCTATCCCACTACAATCGATCACAAAGGAAGTGCTCACAAAAAATGAGAATCAGCCCACGATCTATCGTCTGGGGCACTCATCAGTATTGATTCGCCTTGACGGGGAGTATGTGCTTACTGACCCAGTGTTCAGCGAACGGGCTTCACCAGTACAGTGGATGGGACCTAAACGCTTCCACCCGCTACCTTTGTCCCTGCAAGACCTGCCGGCATTAAAAGCCGTATTAATCAGTCATGATCACTACGATCACCTGGATAAAACCAGCGTGCGTATCCTGGATAAGAAAGTGGAGCGCTTTATTGTCCCCACGGGGGTCGGTGCTTACTTAAGGGAGTGGGGGGTTGCTTCAAACAAGATTACCGAGTTGGCCTGGTGGCAGTCTCTTTCATTAGGCAGTCTGCAATTTACGGCCACTCCGGCCCAACATTTTTCCGGGCGTGGCCTTACGGATAGGGATACAACTTTGTGGGCCAGCTGGGTGATAGCGGGGCGTGAAGCTCGAATTTTCTTTAGCGGTGATAGTGGTTACTTTGGAGGCTTTCAGGAAATCGGTGAGCGCTTAGGCCCCTTTGACTTGACCCTGATAGAAACGGGTGCTTACAACGATCTGTGGAGTGAAATCCACATGAAGCCGGAAGAGAGTGTGCAGGCTCATTTGGATCTGCGTGGCCGTGTCATGGTTCCCATTCATAACAGTACCTTTGACCTGGCCCTGCACGACTGGTTTGAACCTCTGGAGCGAGCGCTTGCAGCTGCAGAAGTCCATGGATCAACCGTTTTGACTCCCATTATCGGAGCTCCGGTAAATGTACTAGCTCCTCAGATAACCCAAACTTGGTGGCGGGAAATGCTTATGGATAAATCTGGTGAGCTGGCGGCCGAGCTATAGCTTCCATTTCAATAATGTTTTATTGGTGTGTTTCTTTAAGTCGCCAGAATATAGTGGAATTAGTGTTAGCAGTAATCCCGGGAAATGACAGCTTATTTTTCTTGGCAGGACTAATGTGTACTCAGGGAAGCCAGCCGGCTCCTTAAGTCTTCAGCTCTACCCTTGTTTTGAGAGCTAGCAATCTCTATTGCTTTTTTCAGGGCGGAAGTTGCCCCTGCAATATCACCTTGATCTTTCAGTAGATCAGACAGTTGCTGGTAGGCATCAATAGAATTTGGACGATATTCGATCCATCGTTTCGCCACAGTGGTCGCTTCTTGAATGCGCCCCTCTTTTCGAAGGTAGCTTGTCAAGTAGCTCAGTTTATTTACATTCCTCCAGCGAGTGGCTCTTGGCAATATAGGAAATTCATACTCTTTTGAGAGTGATTGGTAGAAGCTGTCAATATTTCCCATCGCGTCACCAGGTTGGGAAACTAGCGATTTATAATCGGCAGACCATCTCGCTTGTGGGTAGTTAAGTTCTATAGCTGAGAGCAGGGCCTTAATGAAGGCTCCGTAGTGATTTTCATAATTAATCACCTCTATTTTAAGTTTTAGGTTCTCTGATGCATACGGACTGAGCCGCTTACTTAGGGTTTTCAGCAGAATAGGATAGCGCTTGTCTTTGAGCATATCACTATCAGCCATGGCGAAATAAAGAGTCATTTTTTGTTTTGGTGAAGCTTGCAGTGTTTCAACTATTTCATCGATGAAAGTTGCCTCTGAACTTGGCCCCATTCCCAATATGTCTGCAGCCGATAAAAATAGATAGGATTGAAACAGATCCGGTGCATTTGACAATGTATACAGTGGGAAAATGCTGCTTGTAGAGACACCAATCATCATGCGGTGATCCAGAGCACGGTAGTTGTTCTTAAGATATGGGAAAAGCTCCTCCTCCAGAAATTTAATATAAGTGCCGGGCCTGCCATGGGCGTTGAATTTCTCAGTTTGAGTATGTGTCCACATGCCCTTTAAGTAGGTTTCCGGTTCATCGCCTCCCTCATTCAGGCTGATGACAATGGTTTCTGGCATTCGCTCAACACTACTTAGATGTTTCACGACACCGGTGAGTGTATGGAAGAATTCAGCACCATGGATGCCGTTAATAACTATAAGAGGATATCTTTGCTGATCTGATGCTTGGTGGAATGTTTGCGGTAAATAAATATTTATAGCAACTGAGCGGTTCAGTAGTTTGGATTGGAAGTGGATTTTTTCAGCATAATTAAGTGGTTCACTGGTAACAATATGATCCACCTCCTGAGGTTTTTGAGGCTCGGCTATAGCGCTGGTGCAGAAAAAACAGGCCAGTATTATTTTTCTAAGGGGCATTTTTCTAACTCATCTATGGATTAATGGTACCTCTAACCCTATTGGGGTTTGTATCCTTGATAATTTCAGGGAGTTGCTGGAATGCTATTGCAATCTTAGCGGTTGGTAAAGGCTTGGGAGTTCGTTCGGATAGGTGGGCTTGGTATGGCGTTTTTTTATTCTTTAATACAAAGAGAGTGATTAGGGTTCGGGTTTATACCGAATTTGAAATATTTTATGGCAAGGTAAAATTAGCACCATTCTTTTATGTTAAAACCAGAGGCGAGCCCCTAATACCCAAACTGTCAGGCCAACATTTTCACCTTCTTCCCTGGCAAAGTCGGCGGCATTTCCTATTTCCCTCGAGTAGTGTACGCCAGCGTAAGGCGAGAATTTTTGGGTGACTTCATAAATAAGGCGTACACCTAACTCTAATTCTGATAATCCTGAACCACTGCCCCGAGCTTCGTCATTTTGGCCAAAAAAATTCAGTTCAAACCTAGGAGCCAGGCTCAATTTCTTGGTGACTTTTAAATCGTATTCGCCCTCGACTCTAAGAGCGGTACTGCCACTTTTTCCGATAAAAAATACGGCATCCATTTCCAGTGAGTAAGGCGTTTCTCCCACGATACCAATTGCAGCCCAGTTGCGGCTGGTACTCTCCAGCTGGAAATCGTGACGTATACCGGCGATAAAGTTCCACTTTGCCGAGATGGCGCGGCTTAAAACTCCCCAAAGTTCATTCTTTTCAATTTGTCCAGCAGTGCGTTCAAAGACGACTTCGACAGCCACTTTATTGATATCGCCTCCGTAGCTTAAGTCCCCCTCGATTGCTGCACCGTGATCTCCACGCAGCTCAAAGTAATCCAGGCTGAGTTTGGCTACCGATTCTTCTCCGCCAGTGCGGGACTGAATACTGTGATGCAGATGTCCCTCTTCCTGGGCATAACCGCTCCCAGCCAGGATACTGAGTGTGATGATTAAAATTAGGCAAAGAGATTTAAACAATGCGTACCTCGCGACACATACCACCTGCGCGATATAGCATTTGGCACTGGAGAACCCAGCGTCCGTAAGTATCGGCGTTAATCAAATAACTGATTTTGGCGCTAGGCTGCACCATAAGGGTGTGCTTGCGCGGCATATATTCACCGTCACCGGTCTCGAGTTCACTCCAGAAGCCATGCAAATGCATGGGTTGGGTCATCAGGGTGTCGTTCACCAGGGTAATTCGCAGGCGTTCGCCGTGATTAAAAACCAAAGGGTAGGCGTCTTTGAATTTAATCCCGTCGATGGACCACATATAGCGGTCCTGGTTGCCGGTCAGGTGAAGTTGTAATTCCCGCTGGGGGTCGCGTGGATCTGAGGTGGGCATGAGGCTGCGCAGGTCGGCGTAACTGAGCACGCGGCGGCTGTAATGCTGTTGATGATCTCGCAGGCCCACGCCGGGGTCGCCCAAGCCATTTACGGGCATTTGTGTACGTGTGGCAACAGCAAAACCCTTTTCACTGGATGGATGTGAGATGGGGCTGTCACTGCCCAGGCCAGCGGGAGCGAGCCTCGATGCAGTTTTTTCTTCGGAAGCTGGCGTGGAGCTGATACTGCCCAGGCCCAGGTCGCGTTTGCCCAGTATTGGGATTGGGTCCAGGGAGGGCACTTCGGCGGCGAGCCCCAGTTGCGGGGTTAGGGTGCCGCAGGCGTAACCACTGCGGTCGATGGCTTGTGCAAACAAGCTGTAGGCCCTGTCGCTATTGGGCCGTACCAGCACATCGTACGTCTCGCCGGTACCCAGGCGAAATTCATCCACACGCAGCGGTTGGATATTCTGGCCGTCTGCCGCCACCAGCGTCATTTCCAGGTCGGGGATACGCAGGTCGAAAAGGGTCATCGCGGAGGCGTTAATAAAACGCAGCCGCACGGTTTCACCCGGTTTGAAGAGGGCAGTCCAATTATCCTCGGGGGTTTGTCCATTAATCAGGAAGGTGTAGCCGCCGACATCGGAGACATCCCGGTCCGATTTGCCCAGCAGGTTCCAGCGGTGTCGCTCGCGCAGTGTCTGCTCGACACCTTTGTTCCGCACCTCGCGCCAGAGATCGGTGGCGGTGCGTTGGCGGCGGCGGTTGTAGTAGCGGCCGTCTTTTTTCAGGTTGGCATAAATAGACGCGCTGTTTTCATCGCTCCAGTCGGACAGCAGCACCACGTAATCCCGGTCGCTCGTGATGGGATCTGTCTGTTCTGGGTCGATCACTATGGCACCGTAGAGTCCTTTCTGTCGTTGAAATCCCCAAGTCCCCTGATACCAGTAAGTTCCGCTTTGCTGCACTTTAAAGCGGTAGCGAAAGTGCTGACCGGGTTGAATGCCGGCGAAATTGATGCCGGGAAAGCCGTTCATGGTGCTTGGCAGTCTGATGCCGTGCCAGTGGATGGCACTGCCGGTAGTCAGCGAATTGTGGATATCCAGAGTAACCGTTTGGCCCTCTTTCCAGCGCAGAATCGGGCCGGGTGTGGCGCCATTGATGGAAAGGGCAGTGTTAGCTTGGCCGGTGAAGTTAACCGGCTGATTGCCCAGCGTCAGGTCGAAGCGGTTGCCACTGAGAACGGCTGGTGGGGGCACCCTTGCCCTGGCGGGAAGGGGGAAACCGGGCAAACCCAGCAGGGCCATTCCGGCGCTGATTCCAGTTACAAAGGTACGGCGCGATATCGCGCCATACCGGGGAGGTTTTGTCATCGACAGTCCTCAGAACTGTTCTCCAGCTGCGTTGATCTCTGCATACACCACGCTGCTGCCGTCCTTGTTTAGTTGCATCACCTGGTAGGGGGTAAAGCGATCGCCCATTTCCATACCAGGGCTGCCTAGAGGCATACCGGGTACGGCCAACCCCAAAGCCCCTTTAGGTGGACTCTGCAAAAATTGCTGAATCAGTTTGGCTGGTACATGCCCTTCGAAAACATAGCCTTCCTTGGACACACTGGTGTGGCAAGACTGGTAGCGAGGTTCGATTCCGTGCTGCTTTTTGACGCCGTTGAGGTCATCGACATCCTTTGTCACTACTTCGAAGCCGCTGTTGCGGGCGTGGTCCACCCAGACTTTGCAGCAACCACAAGTTGCGGATTTATAGGTAGTTAGGTTCTGTGCCTGGGGCTCGGTAGGTTCGGCGCAAGCACTGAGGGCCAGTGTGGTAATAAGCGCGGCCACTGCGGTTAGAAAAAATCGGTACATGAAATTACTCCGGTCATTCATATCAACGGGTCCACCACATCGTCAGCGCAGTATCGGTGCACTTAGTGACGGATAAAAAAATATTTAGGGTGAAATTTTCGGTTGGCGCCGAGGCTCAATGGGCGATAGGAGGTCGCAGGGCGCTTTCCGGGTCGGGGGAGGGTTTAAATACCGAGTTGGTAGTTGCCAGGGAAATTGGTCGGGAAAAATTCGGAATAGGGTCGGAGACCGCGGCGAGGCTGTTGCTCAATCCAGGGCAGCAACCGCATTCGATGCCACAGTCGCCGCGGTGCTCGCCGTGGCAATCGTCGGCCTTATCCGCTTCGCAGTGGCCTTGTTCGGTGCTCTCCATGCCTTGGCGCAGCATATCTGCTGGCTCCGCACAGGGCACGGCTGATGCGAAGCCGGCAAAGGCCAGCAGCAGTATCAGCAGCAAGGTGCGAAGGGGTCCGTTGTGCATAAGATAGGCCTGGAGCTGTGTGCTGGTCAGTGTATGTGTGGCCAGCAGGGGGTGCAAGCAAGGGGGTGTGTAGCACTGAGAAATGTGTGGAGGGAAGTAGGCGGAGAGCATCCCGCTCTCCGTTGGTTTTACAGCCTACAGGGTTATCGCTTCTAAAAACTGTCCTCTAGACAGGCCTCAGGGTTTCCTCAGAGGTAAGCGATAGTCCTGATGTCGCAGCAGATCGGGTCCACACTCCAAGCGCTCCAGCCAGCTCAGGAAGCGCTCCTTTATTTCGTCTGAGGCAAAGTAACCGCCGTGTTGGGGCACAATCATGGCTGGATTCAGTTCCCGTACCATTTTCACCCACAGGCGGCAGGCCCAGTTGCCTCCCATATAGCGTTGGTGAAAACCTTCCATGGATTGAATGTGCGTATCGAAGTCGTTGACTTCACCCTCTTCTCCGCCAAGAGAAGCGCCCACATCACCGGAAAACAGGATGCGGCTGACCGGGTCGAAGAAACTGAAGTTACCGCAGGAGTGCATAAAGTGCGCGGGCAGAGCCCAGATTTCACTGCCGGCAAAGGGTAGTACTGCACCCTTGTCACTGAGGGGAATAATACGATCCTGCCAGCGTTCGCTGCCGGCGCGCGAGGCGACAAAGCCGGAGACCAGGTGCGGCAAAAAGCGTGACCACAATTTGGATACCGCCACCTTGCAGCGGGAGTGCAACATCCAGCGCGGCAGTGAGGCGATAATGTCCGGGTCCTGGTGCGAGGCCAGGATATATTCCAGATCGCTCAAGTTCAGGTGGCGGCTGAGTTCGATGGTCAGGTGCGTGTAGGTGAGATCGCCGCCGGGATCGATCAGCGCACCTTTGGTGCCGCGGCGAATCACAAACTGGTTGGCTTGCACGCCATCGCTGTCATTCTGTTCTTTAACCAGATCGCAGAATCGCGCAACCAGGTGGGGGCCTTGTTCAAATAGGATATCCACGCCGCGGCTTCCCCCTTATTTAACTAGGTCTAGGTACTGGGTAAGACGCTCCTTGTTAACGGCAATACGTTCACTCATTCCTTGAGCGTGTTTCTTGGCATCTTCCAGGTTACCGGCCTGACCCACCTGGATCACACCCACCATGCCCAGGGGCAGGTGCGGATCGCACTGGTACAGGTAAACCCCTTCCTTATTCAGTGTCACAGTTACTTTTTCGCCCATGCTGCCATTCCAGCTGGTACCTTCGTCAGGAGAGAAAACGGAATGGCTGTTGTGGGCCATATCGGTAGGCAGGAAGGTGACGGTATCGCCCGCTGCAACGGTCAGGAAGGCGGGTTCGAAAGTCATCATGCCATTCGTGCCCTGGTTCAGCATCTTAACTTCGTGATCTGCAGCCAGGGCGGAGGTCGAGGCCATGGCGAGTGCGAGAATCGCACTGCGAAGAGAAATAGACGACATAATTACTTCCTGTTTAATGATTAGTCGGTGTTGTTGCTGTAACTCCGCCTGTGAAAGAGACGAGTCGCGCCGGATATTAGCCCGGTGAAAATACAGCGAATTGATCTAGATCAATCGCGCAGATCCCTGAGAAAGTGGAAGAAAATGCCAACTCTTCCCTCAGATAAAGAAGAGTCATACCTGACCGTTTAGCGCTGCCCGTTGAAGTAGGATAAGGGGTAAACTGTGCGCCAATTTGACCAGGTGATGCTTTGGGGGAATAGCCTTGGCTACAAAACGCAAAACTGCCTACGTGTGCAATGAATGTGGTGCCGACTATACGAAGTGGGCGGGGCAGTGTGGTGCCTGCGGTGCCTGGAACAGTCTCTCTGAAGTGCGCCTGGGGCCGGAACACAAAGACAGCCGCGCGGCTAATTTCACCGATGCCCAGAGCGGCTATGCCGGTGCCGCCGGCGCTGGTAAGGTGCAGAAACTCTCGGAAATCGACCTGAGCGAGCTGCCGCGTATTCCCACTTCCGCCTCGGAACTCGATCGGGTGCTGGGGGGCGGCCTGGTGCCGGGCTCGGTGGTGCTGATTGGCGGTCACCCTGGGGCTGGTAAATCGACAGTATTGCTGCAGACCTTGTGCCACCTGGCCACCTCTATGCCAGCTCTTTATGTCACCGGGGAGGAATCCCTGCAGCAGGTGGCCATGCGTGCCAAGCGCTTGGGCTTGCCCGCCGATTCCCTGCAGCTACTCAGTGAAACCGACGTGGAGCGCATCTGCCTGGCGGCAAAAGAAGTCAATCCGCGCGTAATGGTGGTGGACTCCATTCAGGTAATGCATATGAGCGATGTGCAGTCTGCCCCGGGTTCCGTGGCCCAGGTGCGCGAGAGTGCCGCCTACCTGACCCGCTTCGCCAAGCAGACCGGTACCGCGCTGATACTAGTTGGCCATGTCACCAAAGACGGCAGCTTGGCCGGCCCCAAGGTGTTGGAGCATATTATCGATTGTTCCATCCTTCTCGAAGGCACTCACGATTCCCGTTTCCGTACCCTGCGTGCGCATAAAAACCGCTTTGGTGCGGTGAATGAACTGGGGGTGTTTGCCATGACCGAGCAGGGCCTTAAAGAGGTTTCCAATCCCTCCGCGATTTTCCTGCAGCGTGCGGAGGAAATCGCCGCGGGTTCGGTGGTGACTTCCGTGTGGGAGGGCACCCGACCACTGCTGGTGGAGCTGCAGGCGCTGGTAGATGACAGCAGCCTAGGGAATCCACGCCGTGTGGCAGTGGGCCTCGATCACAACCGCTTGAATATGCTGCTGGCTGTGTTGCATCGTCATGGTGGGGTCTTGGTGGGCGACCAGGATGTGTTTATCAATGTGGTGGGCGGCGTCAAGGTAATGGAAACCAGTGCTGACCTGACCCTTTTACTGGCGGTTGTTTCAAGCTACCGCAACCGGGTGTTGCCGCGGGACCTGGTGGTGTTCGGTGAAGTGGGGCTGTCCGGTGAGATCCGCCCGGTGCCCTCGGGTCAGGAGCGCCTGCGCGAGGCGGCCAAGCACGGTTTTCGCAAGGCGATTGTGCCGGCTGCCAACCGCTTGAAAAATGATATCGAGGGTATGGAAATGCACTCAGTGAAAACTCTGGCGGAGGCTCTCTCCGTGATCGAGATGAGTTGAGTCGGATGAGTGCGCATGCGCCCAGGCGCAATTTTTTCTGGCGGCAACTATTACTCGGCGCGGTGTTAATACTTACCGCCAAAGCCCAGGCTTATGAGCGCATCGCTTCGCTAAATCTGTGCCTGGATCAGGTGTTGCTGAACTGGGCGGAACCTGCGGATATCGCCTCCCTGACTTGGCTCTCCGCTGCCGAGCAGTATCGCTCACTGCCGATACCCGAACACGTACAACTCAACCGCGCCCGCGCCGAGGAGCTGCTGCCATTAAAGCCGGACTTGGTGCTCGCCGGGCAATATGGTGCCCAGCGTGCAGCCGAGCGGCTGCAGGCACTGGGTGTGAATGTGGTAACCATTCCCGATGCCTACAGCCTGGAGCAGTTGCAACAACAACTCGATGCTTTTGAAGCCGTACTGGGTCCACTACCCCCGCTGCAAAAACAGAAGCGTGCGCTGACTCAGCTGCTCGATCAGCCCACTGCCAAACAGCGCGCCAGCGCGGTGATTCTCTCTGCCAATAACATTACCTATGGCAGCGGTATGTTGGAGCATCAGTTGCTGCAGCGAGCCGGTTTTGACAATCTCGCCAGTTCTCAGGGCCTAGCTCGTATCAGTCTCGAAGAAGTTATCGCCCTGCAACCGGATTTGCTGGTGTTCTATGGCAGCGAACAGCATTTTGCCTTGGCTTACCTGGCCGCTCGCCACCCGGTGTTACAGCGCTATATCGATAGCGGTCGCACCTACACATTGCCTAAACAACTGAGCCTGTGTCCGGCACTGGCGGTGGTGGATACGCTGCAACAGTTGATGGATAAGAGGGAAGCTCTTGTTAAAGCACAATAAAAACGCGGTTTTTCTATTGCTGGCAGCCTTGCCATTGGCCCTGCTAGGAGCTCTGGGCAGCGGTCCGGTTTCGGTGGACCTTTCCAGCGCCCTGGCTGAGGGCTGGAGCGGCCAGAGCAGCGATGCGGTGATCCTGTGGCAGTTGCGCCTGCCCCGCGCCTTGTTGGCGATATTGGTGGGCGCTGCACTGGGAATGGGTGGCGCGGCCATGCAGGGAATGTTGCGCAATCCCCTGGCAGAGCCGGCGCTGCTCGGTGTCTCCAGTGGCGCGGCCTTGGCGGCAGTATTGTTTCTCTATTATGGCGCCGCCTGGAAATCCGGTTGGCTGTTGCAGGCTCTGGCTATCGGCGGCGCCTTTAGTGCCGCGGCGGCGGTGTGGCTGTTGGCGGGGCGCGGTGCCAGTGCCGGGCGCCTGGTGTTGGCGGGGGTGGCCATTAACGCTTTTCTGTCGGCACTGATTGCACTGGCGCTTAACTATGCGCCGAGTATGTTCGCTATGCAGGAGGTGGTGTTCTGGCTGATGGGCTCGCTGGCCAATCGCGGTTGGGACCAGCTGTTTTTGGCTTTGCCCTTTTTGGCGGTGGGGGTGTTGTGCCTGTTTTTCACGCGCAATTATTTGCGCGCGCTGGCTTTGGGGGAAGACAGCGCGGCTTCCCTAGGTTTCCAGAGTCGTGCCTATCCCTTTCTTATTCTGCTGGGTATCGCCAGTGCTGTCGGCGGCGCTGTAGCAGTGGCGGGCACTATCGGTTTTGTCGGGCTAGTGGTACCGCATCTGGTACGCCCACTGGTGCGCCAGGACCCTGCCAGGCTACTGTGGATCAGCGCTCTTGCCGGTGCGCTGCTGTTGCTGCTGGCAGATATCCTGGTGATTAATTTTGTCGGCGCTCAGGAGCTACGTATCGGCGCGGTCACCGCTTTTATCGGTGCGCCTTTTTTCTTCTGGCTAATTTTGACGGCGCGTAGGGGGCAGTGGTTGTGAGTATTGCGGCTGAGCAAACGATCGAGGCCGCCTGCATTGAGTTGGGGCTAGAGCGTGGGCGCAAGAGCGTCCTGCGGGGAATCCATTGTGCATTTAAGCCCTTTGAGCTGACTGCTGTGGTGGGGCCAAATGGAGCCGGTAAGAGCAGTCTGTTGCAGTGTCTGTCCGGAGTTCAAAACCCCAGTAGCGGGCGAGTAGAGCTGAATGGTGTGGCCTCCGGACAGATGACGGCTGCCCAGCGTGCGCGGCTGGGGGCTTTCCTGCCGCAGTCGGAGACTCCGGCATGGTCTCTCAGTGCGGCGGATATGGTGGCGTTGGGATTACTACCCTGGGGGCGACTGCCGGATCGCGAGCAGAGAATTCAACAGGCGTTGTTATTGGTTGATGCGCAGGAATTTGCCGAGCGCCCGGTCACTCAATTATCCGGTGGCGAGCTGCGTCGCGTGCAATTGGCCCGCCTGTTAGTGGGGCGGGCGCCACTGTTGATCGCAGATGAGCCCACTGCGGCGTTGGATATCCGCCATCAGCTACAGCTGATGCAAAATTTCCGCAGCCTGGCGGATAGCGGAAAAACTGTGGTGTTGGCACTGCACGATCTCAGCCTGGCGGCACGATTCTGTGATCGGATTCTATTGATACTGGATGGTGAAATGCTGGCACAAGGAACGCCCCAGGAGGTGCTGACCCCGGCGCTGATTGGTGAAGCCTACGGAGTGAGTTGCGAATTCCGTTGGCGCGATGGTGTCGCCGACTTTGTGCCGCTGGACTTGTTGCGGAAATCCAGCGGCTAGAGTTTTTTTTCAACCAAATCGCCGGCGTGGGGGCTGAGATCGTCCCATAGCGGGTCCACGGCGGAAATCCTTGGATGGAGTTCCTTTGTAGCAGCGCGGAATTATCGGCCACTCTTCCGTGAGGAAATAGGCGTAAGTGCCCTGGGGGAAATCCGGAGTGCGCACAAAGCGACCGTTGCATTCATCGAGGGAGCCCGCCCCTTCAACATATTCGTAGTCCGCCACAAAGGTACCGTCGTAATAGCCGCCAGGTTGTTTGCTGCCTTTTGGCCGAGGTCCAGATTTTACCCGATAGCTGGAATGCATTTTTACGATACCAGATTCCCCACTCATGCCATCTCCATAACCATACAGTGCGTAAATGGGAAAACCATCTGCGGCCCAACCAATCAGTGGTGAATGCTGCTGCGGCGTTACATGTAGTCTTGTCAGTAGTCCGGTGGGCAGACCGTGGTAATGGTAGGCCCCATTTGGTTGGACATGGGCATAATTGTCGTCCACACCTAGAGGCACGGCACCGGAGAGCGCTTCGTAGCGCCAGAGGCCGCGGTTGCCCAGATACCATTCCGCCGCACTGGGATCAAAAGGTACGCCGTTAATGCCAATGCCAAAATTTTGCAGGGTCACCGGTGTGGATTTTTTTGCCACTTTGGGGGCTGCGGGCACTCGGTATTTGTAAAGCTGGGTCTCGATTTCGTTGGGATTACCAGAGTTGGGGAAGGCACCGGTTTTGTGTAAGGAAATACCGTTGGCCTCAATCACCCGCCAGGGTCCCTCAATAGTGACTTTGATTTGACTTGAGGTGATCGGGTCGCGGTCAGCGGGAACTTTATATTGCAGCCCCTCTGACTGTACCACCCGGTGCTTGCGCGCTGGTGGCCGGCCGTTAGCACGTTCCTGAATAGGGGCCCTGGCAATATCTAATTTGTCTGGCACACAAACCAGAGACTGGGATTCGGATAAATTAAAGCACTGGCCACTGCTATGGTCGATGGAGCAGCTGGCGCCGGAAATCAAGCCTTGGCAGGCTTCAACAGCCGATTCAGGTAGATGGCCCAGGGCCGCTGGGGCGACACAGGTGAGGCTCAGTAATAACCACTTCTTCATACTACAATCTCAAACTGCGTGGCCCACCTGGGCCGAATTATCTACTCGGTATCTTCTTTCTTATCTCTGCCTGGTCCGCGGCCTTTCATTTTTTCTGGAACACATACCAGTCGCTCTTCCTTCGGTGGCATGAGGCAAGTGCCTTCCAGAGTTTCTTGTTGTTTAGTTTCCACCGTGCAATCGTCGTTTTCCGCCATGCCGTTGCAAGCATCATAGGCTTCCTGAGGTGGTTTTCGCGGTTGTGCCGTTGCGGTTGAAATCATGGCCAGTAAAACGATGGGAATAAGTACTTTGTACATGGTGATCTCCATAGGATGTGACTGGGCTGTGCCTGCACTGGGGAAACAGGCGTGAATAAAAACCGGCGGCCAGTTTTTTCCCCATCCTGAGGAGTGTTTTTTAACCAGCCGTTGATAGCCAACATAGTTCAGGAATGCGCAAAGAATGTGGATTTTCCGTAAAGAAGTGTGGGCATGGGTAGGGTTTATGGAACAGATTTGATGAACAGATTTAATCGAAGATGGCCCAAGTAATTTAACGGCGCATTACATTGGGGAACTTCCATCCACGCTGCTATACTTGCCGCCGCTTTGGGTGCCCAGCAGTGCAATATCACTTGGCTGGGGTAAACGGGAAGTCCGGTGATGTGTGTACAGAGTCCGGCGCTGCCCCCGCAACGGTAAATCATTTTTTCGTTGAAAAATGACAAGCCCGATACCGGCCCTCGGCGCTAAGCCGGAATTTTTTAATCCGGCCTCGAGGATAAAGCGGAGGGCTTTGTCTGGTCAGTGTGCCCGCTTGGGTTATGCACCGATTGTACTCACCCTCCCTCAATCCGCTTTTCTGTTCGAGATTGGGGAACCACAATGAAAAAAACTTTATTAGCCGTCGCCGTTTTTACTGCGGCGCAACCGCTGTTGTCTTTGGCTGCGGACCTTGAAGAAATCACGGTGACCGCCAGCCGTCTGGATCTGCCCAAGAGCCAGCTGGGTGTCTCTGTTTCAATTCTTAATGCTGCCGATATCGAACGCCTGGGTTACACCAGCCTGCTGGATGTGATGCGCACATTGCCGGGTGTGGCTGTCAGCAATAGCGGCGGACCGGGCAAGGTCAGTTCCTTATTTATCCGCGGTGAAAGTAATTTCCGCACCCTGGTGTTATTGGATGGGGTGAATATCGCCGACCCCACTACACCGCAGGTGGGCGCTCAGTTGCAATACCTACAGGCTGCAGATATTGAGCGTATTGAAGTACTGCGCGGCCCCCAGGGGATGCTCTATGGTGCGGGCGCCGGCGGTGTGATTAATATTATCACTAAAAAATCCACTGAAGCGTTTCATGCTACGGCAGCCCTGGAAGCGGGGCGTTACGGTACACAGACCGCAAGTGCCAGTTTAGGTGGTAGTTCTGGTTCCTGGTATTACAACCTGAATGTCTCCGACTTTTCCACCGACGGGTTTAATGCACGAGAGATGGATACCACTGGGGAAGAAGATGGGTACGATAATCTAATTGCGAGTGCACGCCTTGGCTATCGGGTCAGTGAAAATCTCTCACTGGAGGGGCATTACCGCAAAACCGATGCGGAAACAGAATTCGATGGCTGCTATTCAGAGATGCCCAATGACTGCCTAAGCCGTTATGATCAGGAACTATTCAGACTCAGTGGCAATTATCAACAAGACTCCTGGAATCACCAGTTGAGCCTATCTCAGCAAGAGATTGATCGGATAGATGGGATCAGTCCAGGCGCGATGCTATTTGTTACCCATGGTGAGATTCGCGAGGCAAATTATATCGGTAGCAAAACAATAGCTTCTGGCAAGTGGCTCTGGGGTGGGGAGTATGAGCAAACAGATTTCTTCACCCAGTTTGACCGTTTTACACCGTCGAAAGAAGTACTAGAAAGTACCGGGGTTTTTGCCGAGTGGCACAGCGACTTTGCTGAAACAGTTTTCTACACATTGGGATATCGTCGCGACAGCTTGGAAACTGAAAATCACAACAGTTGGCGTGTATCTGCGGCTATCCCTGTTATCCTTGGCGAAGAGCAATCACTGAAATATCGTGCAAGTATTGGGACTGGCTACCGTGCACCCAGTCCCAATGAGATCAGTTTAAATAACTCCAGCGGTGTGCCACTGGTGGGCCCGGAGACCAGTCGTGGCTATGAGCTGGGAGTGGAATATCAGTGGGCGCAACGGTTAAAGACGGAGCTGACGTACTTCGATCAAGAAATTACTGATGCGATTTTTTACGATTATTCTTTAGGCTTTATGGGTGCTTATGTACAGGATAACGGCCAGAGCGAATCGGAAGGCGTTGAACTCTCTCTGGGAGGGAGTTTCAAAAACAGCCTTGATTGGTATGTAACCGGCACCTGGTTAGACACTGAAGATAGCAGTGGCACCGAAAGGGTAGGAATTCCACAGAGGGTATTTAATTTCGGTCTCAGCCAGCATTGGCTGGGAGATAAGTTAACCCTGAGTGGTAATTGGCAGCGGGTGGAAGATCGCATCGATGTCTCCGGTGTGGCCCTGGAAAATTACTCCAAAGTAGATTTGAATGCGGTATACCGCTTCACACCGAATATGCGGGTTAATCTACGCGGTGAAAATGTGTTAGACCGGAATTATCGTGAAGTTGTGGGTTATTACACTACAGGCACGGCAGTTTATGCGGGGGTAGAATTTAGCCTGTAAAAATCTTTCGAGAGATAGCCTGTTGGGGCTATCTCTCTGTTCACTCTCCTTTAACGTTTCAACGAATTAAATTAAGTGTCTTTCTCCCCGGCGTCTACTATTGCAGCGTCTAGTTTTTTTCGGGAGGCATTTTGTGGCGGTATTTAGCGATAAAGGCGTGGAATTACATTTTGAAATTCGCGGAAATGGTCCCCGTCTGGTATTTCATCCCGGCACCCTCAGTGACCTCAGAGTAGCCCCGACGATTTTTGATTCCCCGTTAGTAAACCATTTTGAGATTCTGACCTTCGACCCCCGTGGCATCGGCCAGTCTAATTCGCCGCTCGACTCCCCCAATATGGCCGATTATGCCCTGGACCTTAAACGCCTGATGGATCATCTCGGCTGGCGAGAGGCTTTTTTATTGGGAGAGTCATTTGGCGGTATGGTTGCCCAAGAGTTTGCCTTACAGTATCCACAGTTGGTGCAAAAACTTATTTTATTGGTCACCAGTTCTGGAGGGCGCGGCGGGGCCTCATTTCCATTCCATAAATACGATGTTGAGGCAATGAGCTTTGATGAAAAAGTGACTTTATGGGCAACCGCAAGCGACAGCCGCCTGCAGAATGCTAACTGTAAACTTACCGATTCTGAACTCTATACCCCTTTACGTAATTATTATCACCAAGTTTGCGAGCTGGCCGCGAAGAAACCCGAGGGCGCTATGTGTCGCTCGCGGCAGCTCCAGGCTCGAAAGGGCCATGATACATTTGCACGTTTAACAGCGTTGAATGTGGAAACACTGATCTGTGCGGGCCGCTATGATAATGTTGCCCCTTTTGAAAATCAGCAGGCACTATTCCAGCAGATACCCAATGCGCGCCTGGGAATTTTTTCTGGTGGTCATCACGTCCTCTGGCAGGATGATTTGATTTGGGATTTTATTTCGGCGTTTTTGGCCATGGCTGATTGAAATGAAAAGATAGCCTTATTTCGCTCCACTAGTATGCAATTTGCATGCTTCCTTTAGTTTGAATATTTGTTGGTTTTTATGAGTTCTGAATCACAAGATAAAAAAATTCGCCATAAGGCGAGAATGCAGAATCGTAAGAAAATTGTGGATGAGGCGGTTTCTAAAGCCCTGGATGAACGCGGTATCGTGATCCTCTATACCGGAGATGGCAAGGGCAAAACTACTGCGGCTATAGGTACCGTCACTCGAGCCCTGGGCTTTGGCTATTCCACAGTGGTGACTCAGTTTATTAAGGGAACCTGGGAATGTGGAGAAAAGAACCTGTTAATGGGGGCTGCCCACCCGTTGCAATGGCACCAAATGGGTACGGACTTTACCTGGGAAACTCAGGACTTTGAGGCTGATAAAGCCGCGGCGATGGCACTTTGGGAAAAGGCGCGGGAGGCGTTGCGGGATACAGAGGTTTATCTAGTGGTTTTGGATGAACTTACCTATGCCCTGAATTACCGTTGGTTGGACAAAGAAGCAGTGTTACAGGCGATACAACAGCGCCCCAGGGGGCAAACGGTGATTATTACCGGGCGAGGGGCCAAACAGTACCTTAAAGATATTGCCGATACCGTAAGTGAAATGTGTACGGAAAAACACGCGTTTAATAGCGGGGTTGCCGCCCGCAGGGGCATAGAATGGTGAACTTGTCTTCGCAATCGCCATAATCAAAGTATTGACTATGAAGAGATGTGTAGGATGGAGGGGGTGGACAGAAGATGGTGAGTAGAGATGGTGGAAAAAGGCTTTGGCTGTATCAGAGTTTACACAGCCAAAGCCCCTTACTCTTTAACTATTCCACTTCCGCCAACTCTTGTGCCGCTTCGCGGGCTGCCAACTGTGCCATTAACTGGCGCCTGACACGCATCGGAGTGGTGCCAAACCAGCGATAACAGGCGCGATTGAAAGAGCTTTGTTCACGATAGCCCAGCATATCGGAAATCTGGGACATAGGGGGTTGTTTACCGCTTAAATAATATTCGGCGCGCTCTCGGCGGATGCGGTCCAACAGATCCTCAAATACCAGATCACGGTCCCGCAGCCGGCGTTGTAAAGTGCGCTTGTGCATACCCAGTTGATTGGCCACTTCTTGCAGGCTGCAGCGTTTCAAAGGCATAAGGCAGTAGATTAACTGCTGCACCTGCTCTATTAAACTGGATTCCCCTTGCTGCAGAAGCTCTTCGATATAGGTTTTCAGCAGCGGGCGCAGGCTTGGATTGCATTTCTCCGTGGGCTGCAGCAGGGAATTGCTATTTAGGATAAATGCATCTGTTTCTTTGCCAAAGCGTACGGGAACCCCAAAGAAGTTTTCGTACTGACTATGTATCGGTCGATCGGCTTTTAAATGAACACTTTCCAGTTGAAAGTTACTGCCGCATAGGTGCTGGAGGGCCACGAGTGAAACGCCGAGTAGAAACTCCCGGCACTGTTGCTGGGCGAGTAGGGAGTCCTTATCGAGCTGGGTTTCGAGATCATCGATACAAAGAAAGTCCAGGTGTGTGTGTTTGCCCTTTTTGGTGAGTTCAACCCGAAGATTGTAGGGTGCGTTACCCAGCTGTTTTATCGCTGCGTTCAGGAACTCTCCGAGCGTAAGGGACTGCAGTACTGCGGCCCCAAGGGAACCCAGTGCGGCGGCACCTTGGCTATGAGCGAGGCGCAACCCAAAGTCTGCACAATTCAATTGGCTAGCGGCCTTGTTCACCAGTTCGGCGACCTGATCAAGCGCCAGATATCCATCCAAACTTTCCACCTGGTGGGGGTTAATACGAGAGCTGATTAGCAGGGCTTCAGGGCTAGCTTTTAATTGGCTCACCAACTCATAAAAGCCTGTTAACAGGGTCGTTCTTATTTGTTGAGTCAATTTTTATAAATCCTGTGAATGCCCTGGGAAAAAATTGCTGTTATACATTTCCCAGGGGGAAGGGGTTAATCCGTCGGAATAGATCGAATCTGGGCGGAACCCGAAGATAAAAATGCGCCTTACGGCTCATGCTATTTATCGAGTGGGGTTTTATAGCGACTGAATTAGAGGACAGTCTTCGGCCAGGGCCTGCTCTGAGTCGACGTCCTGTAATGTCTGTAATGGAGGGCAATAGCGATCTTTACCCTCACAAGGAAGGTAAGGTAGGGCACAACCACGGTGCTCGTCCTGAGCGGAAAAATTAATGATAGTTAGATCAGGGCAGGTCAATGCTGGCGATAATCCGCGTATCGATCTCCGCAAAATGTTATTACGGTGTAATGTTACTCGTTTTATTTAGATGTTTTAAAGGCCAATGATAACTTCAGAGTACTTCTCGATTGCGGTCCACTGGAAAATAAATCTTTTTATTGGTTATTTTGGGGTAATTTATCCCTAAATTTCTTTTTTAAGCTCTTTTTGTTTTATGACGACTGCGTCACTGGGAATATTAGTTTTTTAGTCAGGACTGACAAAAAAATACAGTATTGGCTCAATGGTACCAAATCAGAGTAAGGATATAGTGATTTTGTTGGGGGATACTGGGCTATCGGTCCCAGCAGGGAGCTTTAATTTGCACATTTCTTTCACAATTAAAAAGGCCCGCTAAGAAGCGGGCCTTTTTAATAAGTAGGGTTTTAGCCACCGTAATAGGTAGCTGCACCAGGTCCAACCGGGAGGCCCAGGGCAAATACCCAAATATAGAACAGCGCGGTCCAGCCAATAAAAAAGAAGATGGAGTAGGGGATCATCGTGGCGATCAGGGTTCCCATACCCAGGTCTTTCTTGTAACGAGCGGCAAAGGTAATGATAAGACCGAAGTAGCTCATCATCGGCGTAATGACATTAGTCACTGAGTCGCCAATACGATAAGCGGCCTGGATCACCTCCGGTGCATAACCCAGTAGCATCAGCATGGGCACAAAGATTGGGGCGGTAACTGCCCACTGTGCCGAGGCACTGCCCAACATCAGGTTCACAAATCCGCACATCATGATAAAGAACAGGAATAGCAGCGGGCCTGTCAGGCCAATGCTCTGCAAGGCGTCGGCACCGAGTACGGCGAAAATAGTTCCCAGGTTGGTGATTTTAAAAAAGGCAACAAACTGCGCGGCGAAAAACACCAGCACGATGTACATGCCCATGCTGTTCATACTTTTAGCCATGGCATCAATGACATCGCGGTCATTTTTCATGGTGCCCACTACTTTGCCGTAGACAAAGCCGGGGATCGCGAAGAACACCAGGATGAGGGACACAATACCTTTCAGGAAGGGCGAGCCCGCGACAAGACCGGTTTCGGGGTTGCGCAGCACGCCCCACTCGGGAATGACAGAGAGGGCAAATATTGAGGAAACTATCAGCACCGCCAGGCCTGCGTACTTGAGTCCACGTTTTTCATCTTCACTGAGGGTACCGAGTTTATCCTGGCTCAGGTCGACTGAGGCCTCGTTGCGGTCGTACTTGCCCAGTTTTGGTTCCACAATGGCCATAGTGACCCAGCTGCCAATGATAGTAATCAGGAAGGTGCTGGTGAACATAAAGTACCAGTTCACTTCCGGCCCCACGCTATAAGTCGGGTCGATCATATGGGCGGCGGATTCAGTGATCCCCGAGAGAAGAGGGTCCACCGTACCCAGCAGCAGGTTAGCACTGTAGCCACCGGAGACACCGGCAAAGGCCGCTGCCAAACCGGCGAGAGGGTGGCGTCCCAAGGAGTGGAAGATCATAGCGGCGAGAGGGATAAGTACCACATAGCCGAGTTCAGAGGCGGTGTTGGAAATAATGCCAGCAAATACGACGATTACGGTGACCGTGCGCTTGGAGGCTTGCAGCACCAGGCCGCGGACGGCGGCACTCAGCAGGCCGGAATGCTCGGCAATTCCCACCCCAAGCAGGGCTACGAGAACAGTGCCCAGCGGCGCGAATCCAGTGAAGTTTTTCACCAGACTGGTAACGATCATCCTGAGGCCATCGCCACTCATTAGGTTAAAGACCTCAATTACCCCATCGGGATCGCGCCCTGCAGCACCTACTGGGCGTGGATCGGCTACTGACAAGCCAAAGTAGGAGGCCACACCGCTCAGAACCACCACGCCTACAGCGAAGAGGGCAAAGAGTGTAATGGGGTGGGGGAGCAGGTTGCCTAGCCACTCCACCACATCCAGGAAGCGGGTAAAGGCCGTTTTGCGTCCCGGCGGGCTATCCTGCCGGTCGCTGGGGGAGGTCGTTGTGGTCATTGTGTGTCCTCAATTTCGTTGGCGGGTAGTCCTAATTGCCTCTGGAGTACCCGTTAGCCCAATAATTGGCTGAAAAATGTGCTAAGGGCGCGATGATACACAAAAGTCCTTTAGGTAAGAATGCCAGCGCCGGAATGATATTGGTTAGTGGGTCGGTAACAGCTGGGGGAGAATGCCCCTCTTAGATGAGGGCTATGTCGGTAGACTATTGAAAGCGAGGAAGTACCTCTGCATAGCGAGTGGAACCCCAAAAGGCGGTGTCCAGCGTTTTGGGTAGCCTGTTTTAGCCGACAGACAATCCGCCCCAGCATATCTTGGATATGCCATAATCCGAAAACTCAGCAGTCAACCCAGGGGTGAAATAATGAAGATTGGAGTTTTAAAAACCGACGATGTGCGCAAGGAACTGGTGGGCGAATACGGTGAATACCCAGAGATGTTCGCAGACCTGTTGCGCAGCCAGGACCCCACACTGGAGTTCTCCACCTATGAAGTGCAGCACGGACAGTACCCAGCCCAGATCGATGAGGTGGATGCCTACCTGATTACTGGCAGTAAAACCGGTGTCTATGATGAAAAGGAGTGGATACCACCCCTAATGGACTTCGTGCGGAAGCTACACGACCAGAAAAAACCTACCATTGGAATCTGCTTTGGCCACCAGTTGATCGCTCAGGCACTGGGTGGAAGGGCCCGCAAATCTGATAAAGGCTGGGGATTGGGGGTACACTCTTATGAAATGCAGGAAACACCTTCCTGGATGTCGGAGCCCACGAATAGTTTCAACCTACTGGTTACCCATCAGGACCAAGTGGATACTCTGCCCCCCGGCGGCCGTGTGTTGGCCTCCAACGAGTTCTGCCCAATGGCGATGCTCCAAGTTGATGACCATATGCTTACCTTCCAGGCCCACCCGGAATTTACCAAGCCTTACTCCAATAGTCTGATGGAATTGCGCCGAGAGGCGTTTGGTACTGATGTAGTGGAAAAGGGGCAGGCCTCACTGAAAAATGATATTCATGAGAATATGGTTGCCAAGTGGATGTTGGAGTTTTTACGTAAATAGATATTTTAAGGGGCAGTTATTACTGCCCCGTTAGCCGCTTCATATTTTCTAATATTTCCTTCCTTCCTTCCTTCCTTCCTTCCTTCCTTCCTTCCTTCCTTTCAGTGAGTGATTAAGTACGCTTTACTGAATTCATAATTTATTAAAAAGGTTTTCTTTATTGTATTGAGTATATGCTTGCTTCTTCTTTAGGCTTAGTTTTTTAATTCGTCTCTATTTTCGCTGCGTTGGATTAGATGCCGTATTTAAATGTTTGCTGGCGTCATTTTATTCAATTTTTTGAAATCATTCCCTTAATGTTTTTATTGTGGAGTATTTTTAAGATTTTTGGCGTTTATATCGCTTTTTCACTTCGAATAAGGTTTTGTGCTTATTGTGTTAATTGTTTTGGGGGGAATATTATATCTGGCTAGCTTGTTGAAGTTGCTTAAATAGTGGGTTCTAACTAGTTTGCCTTGTGTTGGTAGTGAAGTTTTTGCATGAGTATTTTCCTATTTTTCTTGAGTTTTATGAGGGGATCGCTGGGGGACGGTCAATAATTTCAGTAAAGCTTGTAGCTAATAAATTATAAATTTATTGATGATCAAAAGGATGGCTTTATGACGAACTTTAAGCGGACGCTGTTAGCTGCATCCATAAGCTTGCCATTAGTTGGGGGGCAGGCATTGGCGGCAGGCAATGTGAATGGAACTATTGATGGAACTGTTATCGGCAGTGGCGGGAGTGACTTGAGTAACGCCACTATTATTATCGAAAACGATAAGAATGGCTTCAAAAGAACTATATCAACGGGTGGGAATAATGATTTTAGAGTAAATTTACCCACTGGCATTTACAAGGTGACTGTTCAGAAGAGCGGCTATCAACCTGCAGTGATTGAAGCCGTTGCGGTTTCTATCGGTAGCTCTACCAAGTTGGATATACCTTTGACACTTGGAGATCTAGAGGAAGTAGTTGTAGTAGGGGAGGTAATTCCCCAGATTCGAACTGGCACAGCAGAGTCTGCGCTCAATATTGGTTTGTCGGATGTGGAAATGTTGCCCGTTGCTCGCAATATTGAGTCTGTTGCTTTACTGGCTCCGGGTACTGTTCTAGGCGATACTAGTTTTGGTGAAGAAAAAGATTTGATATCGTTTGGGGGCGCTTCTGTAGGTGAAAATGCCTATTATATTGATGGACTGAACGTCACTAATTTTCGTAATGGACTAGGCGGATCATCTGTTCCCTTTGAATTTTATGACCAATTTCAGATTAAGACCGGGGGGTATAGCGCCGAATTTGGACGGTCTTTAGGTGGTGTGTTTAATGCTGTTACCAAGAAAGGTACTAACGAGTTTGGGTATGGGGTGGTTGCCTACTATGAGCCTGCGGCCTTGCGTTCGGAGGCTCCAGATACCTTATCAACAGATGGGACTCTCTACGATTTAAACTCAGAGAATGAGGAGTCTAAATACACCACTGATTATTATGTTAGTGGCCCAATAATTCCGGATAAATTGTTTTTCTATGTCCTTTACGAGCAGCAGGAAACAGCTGAGGAATTTACCACCAGAGGGAGCCCTGGTAGATATAATGAGAGAGATATTGATGATGATTTCTGGGGAGCTAATTTAACCTGGAACATAACCGATAATCACATTCTTTCTTACATGCAGTTCTCTGATAAGCGCACCAGGGAAAATGATCAATCTAATTATGATTATTTTAATAGGGATAAAAAAGAATATACGGGAACTACCTGGGATAAGCGCGGTGGAGATAACTGGCTGGTTCGTTATGATGGCCAGATAACTGATAATTTTAGTATTTCAATGCTCCATGGCCAGAATGAATATTCACTGACCACTGTTAGTACAACTGATATCGAATGCCCTTATGTAAGGGATTTTAGCACCGGAGCCTTGCCAGGTAATTCTGATGACAGACCTGGTTGCCAAGCTAGCTCTAGAGTTCAGACCGGCGGAGATGAGAGAATAGCTGACCGTATTGATTTTGAATGGGTAATTAATGATCATACGATACGTTTCGGTTACGATCAGGAAACTAACTCCTCTTCGTCTAAAGAAACTTATTCTGGAACAGGTTTTAGGGAAGATGGGGGAGTGTTTTACACTTATGATTCATATAAACCTGGTAAAGAGCTCCCCAATGGCGCGGTGGTTGACAATGTAAATGGTGATGGCTCTCTTGTTCATATAGTCTCTTATCGGGTAGGCGATGTAGAAGGGGACTTTGAGGTTGAGTCAAAAGCTTTTTATATCGAAGATACCTGGGATATTACGGATACACTAACTTTAAATGCAGGAATTCGTAATGAAACTTTCTCCAATTTTAATGGAGAAGGCGATACTTTTATTGAAATTGATGATCAGTGGGCGCCACGATTAAGCTTCTCTTGGGACCCAGGTGGTGATGGCGAGTCCAGAGTCTATGGTAACTGGGGTCGCTACTTTATGCCTATCGCCTCCAATACAAATGTACGCTTATCTGGAGGGGAATTGGGTTACGAGCGTTATTTTATTTTTGACGGGGAGTACGATCCGAAGACATTTGCTCCATTAAATGTAGGTGCAGATGGTGTTCCTACCTCTCAAGAGGTAGGCTCAGCAAGGGTAACTTCAGATGGGAGTGTACCAGATAGTGCCCAGCTCTCTGATAGAGACTTAGAACCCATGTATCAGGATGAGTTTATTCTTGGCTATGAAAGGCTTTTTGCTGATGAATGGACCTTGGGTGTCAAGGCCACCTATCGCGATTTAAAATCCCATATTGATGATTTAAATATTAGTCACGCCATAGATGCTTTGGGGTACGAGCATACCGGTGCTGGTTATGGATATGTGTTGGCCAATCCTGGAAAGGATATCACTATTCCTTACGACCGTTACGGTACTGGTGAGACGGAAATGACAACGTTTTCCGCTGAGCTGCTAAATTATCCTGAGGCCAAAAGGACTTATAAAGAGCTGGAATTTTCTGCAAAACGTGCTTTTGATGGCGTTTGGGGATTAAGTGCGAGTTACTCCTGGTCCCAAAGTAAAGGAAATACTGAGGGATACGTAAAATCGGATAATGGCCAGGATGATGCGGGTATTACACAAGACTTTGATTTTCCCGAATTAATGGATGGGGCGAATGGATATTTGCCCAATGATCGTACCCATAAATTCAAAATATATGGGAATTACCAAGTTATGGAAAATCTCCTGCTGGGGGCTAATTTCCTCTTGCAGTCTGGCCGCCCGATTAATTCTTTTGGAGCAGGGCATCCTGATGGAACTCCGGGCTATGGTGATACTTACTATATTACTGATCCCAATGGAAATCTAATCAAGACAAATCGTGGTAGTAGGGGGCGGACGAGCTGGGTAAATCAAATAGATCTATCACTTGTATATAGTACTCGTGTTGGTTTGGCTGATGTAGAACTTCGGGCTGAGGTGTTCAACCTTCTTGATGCAGATGCAGAAACGGAGGTATATGAATTTGCGGAAACTAGCCCTGGTAATTTTGATCCAAACTGGGGAATAAGCCAAGAGTATCAAACTCCTAGGTATTTCCGTTTTGGAGCAAGTGCTAGGTTCTAACTTAATCCTATCGTAAATGGATATTTTGATTATAGGAGGTCTTCTCTAACAGAGAAGGCTTCCTTTTTAAAGTTTTAATTGTTTTTTCAGTTCTTTTCTTAGTTAACACCTAATAAAAAATCTTCATCTACCATTTGAATTCTTACTCCAACAGGTTCTTCAATCTGAAATACCTTTCTGGCTGTTTCGTCCAGTTCAATGGCCATGCTCTGTAATACCTTATGAGTTCGATGAGGCGTTTGGCTACAGAGAACTTCAATATAGCAACCGGATGGCTCAACTTGCTCGGATTCGACAACGACAACCGGTAATTTGGATTCTTGTACTTCCAAATTATTAGTTAATATCTCACTAAATATCCTGGTTGCTGATTCCGGAACTAGCTTTGAAGATTCTACAAATATTTTGCAGCTGGACATACGTAGGATTCCTAGTGGCTCTCTAAGAAAAGTTTATTTACATAAAGTGTAGCTGTTACTGGATGATTTGAATTTTCCAAGAGTGCGTATTGGTTATGTTCATTAATTGTGTAATAAGTATTAAGGCCGTTGTTTGAGGTAGGATATTACAAAATAATGTAAGTAATTTGTCGATTTCTTTTCCATGGTTGTTGAGTTTTGCTAGGAAGGGAGTGGCTAAGATAGATTTATTAAGATATCACCGACTATATCTGGATCCGTAATGGGGGCACTATGCCCTGTTGTTATAAATTTAATTTCCCAGTTTTCTTGAGCTTTTGCCCATTGTCGGCTCAATGAAAAAGAAGGATGTATAGGTTCACAGCAGACTATATAGGAACAGTCTAAACCAGTACCTGCGGGCTTCGACATCTTTACTGGATCTAGATAGGTTTTCACCGGGTGGGGAGTAAGGTGGCGCTCTACCCAGGCGATGTCATTCGGGTCAGTTATATCAAAACTTGAGGCAGGGGTGGGCATAAAGCATCGGGTTCCCTTAACTAGCTGGCTGTTAGCCAGGCGTTGGGCCCTATTTTGCTCTGGCAGCTGCTCATAGAAACAATGGCCATCCTGAGCGATAGCGGCGTCCAGATAAACCAAATGCCGAATGCGATTTCTTAATCTATCGGCTACAGCTGAGACCGTTATTCCACCAAAACTGTGTCCTACCAGCGACATTTCCTGCAAGTCCTCCCATATTATCAAATTGACTATATCGTCAATAAAAGTATTGATACCCACTTTGGGGGAAAGGAGATGCCGGCGCTCTCCCAGGCCTGTTTGTGTTGGGTTAAAGAAACGATGGCCCGCTCTTATGAGCCTCTTGCAGACCTTCGACCAGCACCAACTGCCATGAAATAAGCCGTGTACAAGGACAAACGTTTTAGTCATTTGACTGTATTCATATCGTCTCGTTACCTAGCGAAGGGTATTGGATCTGTAGAAAGCTTCAGAGGTTCTAATCAATATAGCGTTTTTGGCCATTTATGAGTGATTAGGCATAACCGGATGAAGACCTAACTTATCACTCAATTGCTTTTGTTTAGTATTTCCTAGCGTACCTGATTTTCTACCGGGCGTTTAAGAATTTTGTGACTCTATCGGAGTAAAAAAAATTTTCTCGAATTTGACTATCCGATATTAGAGAATTAGATTTGGCCCCGCGGATCACAGCCCATGCTGGCTTCGCAAGAACAGAAGAAATTATTTTACTCGCCTTAATTGGTACGGATTGGGTGAATTGTATTGCCAACACCATTTTTTCAAACTACCCGCGCGATTAACACTGATTCAATCTACTCTCTCGGACTGATAAGTGCCTTGGGTGTACTTCTAATGGTGGGCTGGGGGATATGGTTCCTATTTAAGGAGATCACCGTTTACAGCATTAGTGACCTAGCCAGGCTTGAGCAAGAGCAGAATACGGTTGATGTCAGTACCCAGCGGACGGGAAGGGTAATCGCTATTAGAGTTTCACTGGGCGATACCTTAAACAAGGGGGACCTATTAATAGAACTGGATACTAAAACATTTGATCTGGATCTGGATGGCGACAGTCGAGTATCGCGGAGTCTTTCAGATCAGTTGCTGGCAATAGATCGTGAAGAGGACTTGCGGACTAGAAAGTTTGCCGAAGACGATAAAGCTTTAAGAGATCAGCTGAGGCTACTTCAAGAGCAGCATAAGCTTCAGATAAGTAATCAGCAGATTCAGGCGGATGTGGCAGAGCGTTATGAGCGCTTATTGGAAAAACAGCAAGGCTCTGAACTTGATTACCTCGCTGCCAAGCGTACCTATCAGCAAATGGCCATGGCCACACTTGCATCGGAAGCGGCAATAAGTGCAGCTAATGATCGCTTGGATCAATTGGCAAATGAGTACCAATTAGCTGTGAGTGAATTGGGACAGCGTCGAACAGACACCCAAAGACAGCTGGCTGAAGTGGATACTCGCATGCAGCAGAGCACTCTGGCTGTAGATGAGCAGCGTCTACGAGCGCCTATCTCGGGTAAGCTTGCTTCGCTGGCAGATATTCGGGAAGGAGAGGTTTTACTCGCGGGGCAACAAGTTGCCACATTACAAGCCGAGGGTAATATCAGTGTGCAGGCGTCTTTCCCTCCTGCTCTCGCACTTGGGCATATCCGTCCGGGACAGAGTGCGCGGGTAAAACTGGATGGGTTTTCCTGGGCACGTTATGGCCAGTTACAGGCTCGTGTAGAGAGGGTGGCCAGCGCGGTGCAAAAAGGAAAAATCCTCGTTGAGTTATCTTTACAGGGAGAAATCCCCCCACAGTTACCCCTATTACATGATCTACCAGCAAGGGTAGAGATCGCCACCGGAGTAAAGACCCCCTGTCAGCTGCTATTGCAGAGGGCTGGCGACTTGTTATCAGGGCAAGCAGGCAGTAGCGCAAATTCGTTGGAGACCCTGTAGTGAAGGGAAAAACCCGCTGGCTGGTTCCCGAAGTCGTACAAACTTCCAATATGGATTGTGGCCCGGCGTCTCTTAAGTGCTTGCTTGAAGGCTTTGGGGTGAATGTGCATTACGGCCATTTACGTGATGCCTGCCAAACCGATGTGGACGGCACCTCTATTAACACCCTGGAAAAAATTGCGGTTGAGCTGGGGTTGGATGCGGCACAGATGGTCGTGCCCAAAGATCACTTATTGTTAGATTCACCAGGTTACCTACCGGGATTGGTGGTAGTGCGATTGCCCAACGGCAACACTCACTTTGTTGTGGCTTGGCGCAATCATCGTGGAATTATACAGGTTATGGACCCAGCCTCGGGAAGGCGGTGGCCCAGTGCACGACGCTTTCTCGATGAGCTGCATATCCATACTATGCGCGTTCCACCACAAGGGTGGCGAAGCTGGGCTGGCGGAAAAGATTTTATCGATCCCCTGCGAGAGCGGATGGGGCAATTAAGAATTTCAAAATCTATCAGCGAAGCCGTGTGTGAGCGGGCCCTGAAGCGAGAAGATTGGCTCTCCCTAGCTTTCCTAGATGCCAGTGTAAGAATGTTGGCAGCACTCGTTGACTCAGGTGCGTTGCGGCGAGGGGCAGAAACCAGTGTGTTATTGCAAAGGCTGACGGGGGACTTAACAGAAGATTTTAGCAACGCTTATGACCTGGTGCCGCAGAGCTATTGGTGTGTGCAACCTTCCCGCCCTCCTGGCACTGACGAAGCGAATACAGTTGAGTTAGAGCCAGATCTGTTGGAGTTTAGTGGCGCCGTAATTGTCAGCGTGAGAGGGGTGCGGGAGGAGGTTGAAGTCAAGCCCAAGTCCGAGGCCTTAAGCAAAGCTTTGCAAGCACAACCGATAAAACCACTCCAGCAATTATGGGTTTTTTTGCGAGAGGATGGTCTACTTGCTCCAAGCATGGTTCTAATAGCAATGTTGGCGGCAGTACTTGGTGTGATGGTTGAAGCACTACTGTTTCGTGGTTTGATCGATATTCACACGGAACTGGCCACCGAGGTACAGAGATTGAGTGCGGTCATTTTGTTATTGGGGTTTATGTTAACCCTTATACTCGTGCAATTGCCGATGACCAAGCTGCAATTAAGGATTGGTAGACACCTGGAAAACCGCTTTCGCATACGTTTTCTCTCTTCCCTTCCGAAAATACCCGACCATTTTTTTCAAAGCCGTCCCACCTCGGATACCGCAGAGAGAAGTCATCGAATAGTTGCTCTAAGAGAACTACCATTGCTGGGAGGTGGAATACTCTTAAAGGGCTTGTCATTACTCGCTACAGCTGCTGGCATTATTTGGATTGCGCCCGTTGCCGCACCCTTGGTGTTATTAATGGCTGGGTTGCAGGTAGTTATCCCTCTGCTGTTCCTGCCTGTGCTCAGTGATCATAATATGCGTGTGCAAACTCACGCTGGCGCCTTAGCTAGGTTTTATATGGATGCGCTGCTGGGAGTCATTCCAATACGCACACATGGCGCAGGGGAATCCGTTCGCCGTGAACACGAAAGCTTACTGACCGAGTGGATTAAAGCCGGCTACTCGTCTTTGCGGTTCCAACTGAATAGTCAAGCCGTACAATTGATTGTTAACGGGATTCTTACCTGTGTGCTGGTGATCTATTGTGTCCAGGTCCGCGGGGCAAGTCCCGATCTGCTCCTATTAATTTACTGGGTACTGGCGCTGCCTCCACTGGGGGAAGATATCGCGCAACTAATGCGGAGCTACCCTCGCCAGCGAAATACTCTGTTGAGGGCTTTGGAGCCGCTGCAGGCGGTCACAAATGACGACAGAGAAGAGACGTCTAGTAATAAAAAGGGGCAGCCCTTAAAAGGAGCTGCGTCTTTTTGCTTTGATAATGTCAGCGTCAAAGCCAGTGGCCAAAGCATTCTCAAGAATATTAATCTGGAAATTGCGCCCGGAGAGCATATCGCAATTGTTGGCTCATCCGGTGCGGGCAAATCGAGCTTGGCCGGTTTATTGTTGGGCTGGTATAAACCAGCGACTGGCAGACTATTGCTCAATGGCGAAGAGCTGCAGGGTGAATTGCAGTCCCGCTTTCGCCGACGCTGTGCTTGGGTTGACCCTGCGATCCAACTTTGGAATAGCAGCTTGCTGGATAACTTACACTACGGCAACAATTCCTCTACTTCCTTGTACCCAATATTACAGCAGGCCGATCTATTGAATTTAGTGGCTTCCCTGCCCGATGGTTTGCAGAGCAACTTAGGGGAAAGTGGTGCGCTTGTCAGTGGAGGGGAGGGGCAGCGTGTGCGTTTAGGGCGAGCTCTAGGTCGAGAGTCTCCAATCTGTGCCATTTTAGATGAGCCGTTTCGCGGACTTGACCGAGGGCAGCGCCAGCGCTTACTCAATCGCGTGCGACAGGTGTGGAAAGACACCACGCTAATTTGTATCACCCATGATATTTCTGAAACTAGAGATTTCCCCCGCGTATTAGTGGTGGAAGATGGACAGATTATTGAGGATGGCATACCCACAAACCTGGAAGCGCAAACTCAATCTCGCTATGCCCAACTTCTCACCGCGGAAAAGAATCTTTGGCTGGAGTGTTGGCAGAGCACAGATTGGCGCCATCTTCGCATGAAGGAAGGGCGAATCACCGAGGTTCAACCTGAAATAAAAGAGCGGGCGCAAAATAGTGGTATGGCGCAGTCTCAAGAGGTAGCTTGTGAAATCTGATGATTCCCTTAGTAAGCTACCCCACCTTTGTTGGCCCGCGGCTCAATTAGATAGTGCCCTTAAGTCCCTGGCTTTGCGTACTGGCCTAGAGCCAGCAGCCACTGACTACGACTCCAACGCGGAAGCGCATAAAGATATAGACACCCGTCTGCAGTTACAGGCAGAGGCTTTGGATTTAAAAATTGAGCGAGTTAGTTGTAAATATGGAGAGCTGGAGCAGATGCTACTGCGGGCTGCACCGGCCCTGGTGCGTGTGCGCTTAGAATCTGATGAATATTTCGTTGCTTTATGCGGCAGAGACCATCGCTTTTTACATATTCTTTCACCATCCCAAAAAGTTTTAAAGCTGCGTCCAAGACAAGTAATCAGTGCGCTGATAAGCGCACAGGAAGCACCCCATCGCGAGCGTATTACAACTCTACTCGACAGTACCAATATAACTGGGCGACGGCGTGATAAAGCTGCCGAAGCATTATTGTTGGTAAATTTGGCAGGGTTACAAATTGATGATTGCTGGCTGTTGCGTCAACCGACCCATCGCTCTTTCTGGCAGCAGCTACGCCAGCGTCGCCAACATTTGTGCTTTTTAAGCATGATTGCTTGCCACACGCTGCAAATGGTCTTATTCATTGTCAGTTGGTGGTTGATAGGTCGAGCTGTTCTTGACGGTTATGTTGATAGCGGTTGGCTAATTGCCTGGGTGCTATTGCTGATAACGCAGATCCCCCTTTCGCTTTTTACTGCCCGGTTACAAGGCTCAATCTCGCTGGAAACCGGTGCTTTGCTTAAGCAGCGCTTGCTTGCCAGCGCTTTGCGAATAGATCCAGGCAAGGTGCGTCATATGGGCTCGGGGCAGATACTTGGGCGTGTATACGATGCAGAAAATATAGAGGCTACCGCTCTGCAGGCGAGTTTTTTTCTGCTTCTTGGCGGTGTAGAGTTGGTAATGGCTTCCATAGTGCTACTGCTAAGTATCGGAGTCCCACTATTATTAGGAGTTTTGGCCTTTTTTTTAATCATAGCCTTCGCTCTAGGACGTACCCAATACCAGGCTCGTCGATATTGGACCAATCAGCGCTTGAGTATGACTCATCGCCTAATTGAGAAAATGCTCGGCCACCGGACTCGATTGGCACAACAAGAACCAGTGGATTGGCATCGGGGCGAAGATCAGGAGCTGGAAGAGTATTTTCGTAGCTCGAATGCTATGGATAGCAATTTGACCCATCTAACTGCAGTATTGCCACGTATTTGGCTGCTGCTGGGAATAGTGGGCCTTGCACCAATTTTTGTCATTGGTAGCGCCGAGAGTGGTCAAATCGCTGCGGCTTTGGGGGGAATGCTACTCGGTTATCGTGCAGTGTTGAAATGCATAAGCGGATTCTCCAGTGGGCTCAGTGCTCTTGTCGCTTGGGAAAAAGTATGTGAACTCTTTTCCTTGGAGGCTCCATCAAAATCGGGGGCTTGCAAGCTTTCTGGAACTGATAAAGTGCCAGGGGATATGAAAGGATCTAAGCAACCTTTATGTTATATCAGTGACTTAAGTTTTAGCTATCCTAATCAAGACAGGGCGGCCTTAAAGAACTGTAATCTGAGTATTTATCCGGGCGATCGCATAATATTGCAAGGGGCTTCGGGTTCGGGAAAATCTACTTTCGCGAATGTGATAACAGGTATCCAAAAGCAAAGAGAGGGACTTTTGCTTATTAATGGGTACGATAGACCCAGCTTGGGTGTACAACATTGGCGTAGACAAGTGGCATCGGCACCTCAATTTCATGAGAATCACGTACTAGGTGATTCTTTCTTATTTAATGTATTGATGGGTGATGACTGGCCTCCTAAGCCTGAAAGTGTAAGAAGAGCCTATAAAATTTGTGACGAACTAGGGTTGACTTCACTACTTGAAAAAATGCCGGCAGGCATATTACAAACAGTGGGAGAAATGGGCTGGAGGTTATCTCACGGAGAAATGAGTCGCTTGTTTATTGCTCGAGCACTTTTGCAGAATGCTGAGTTGTTAGTGTTAGATGAGAGTTTTGCGGCTTTGGATCCTGGTAATTTAAGATATTCTTTCCGCTGTGTGCAAAAAAATTCGGCTAGTTTAATTGTGATCGCTCACCCATAGTTTTTGGTTAATGGTGGTGTGGTAGGCTAAATTCGCGTTAAGCTATGTGTTGTCCCTAGCTCTATTTAGCTTGGGGCACTTTTTAACTTCTATTATGGAGATGGAGATACTAAATGCATACTGAAACTAATGTTATTGCTGGTCCAGTAACTGTTCACCCAGAACTTCCCCCTAGGTAGTTTTTTATCTAAAATTTTTGGCTCGATAGGGTAAGGTGTATATTTGGTACAAAATTGCTAGTTTAATGTGTTAGATTTCACCTTGTGTCAAGTAAGTATGAAGTGAGTTGTTTAAAGTTAGTAAGAGTTTCCCCTCATTAATTACTAGTATCATGCTTGTCCAGAATTTTCTGGTAACTCTACGAGCCAAATAAGCTGTAGAATCTATTCTAGAGAAAGGAGGGTAAAATTGCTTCTGCTGTGTAAACCTTTTTTTCTGTGAATATATTTTCTATAGAGTGTTGAGTTGGACCTGATAAAAAAGCCCGCATTCGCGGGCTTTTTTTATTTTTAGGTCTTCAGCTTCTTATAATGCATCCGGTGGGGTGCGGCATCTTCGCCTTTGCGCTGTACAAAGTCTTCGTGGTACTCGGTGTAGTTGCCCTCGAAGAAGACGGCTTCACTCTCACCTTCGTAGGCGAGGATATGAGTGGCAACGCGGTCCAGGAACCAGCGATCGTGCGAGATCACCAGGGCGCAGCCCGGGAAGTTAAGCAGGGCTTCTTCCAGTGCGCGCAGGGTTTCGATATCCAGGTCGTTGGAGGGTTCGTCCAACAGCAGTACGTTGGCGCCCTGCTTAAGTGTATAAGCTAGGTGTAGGCGTCCGCGTTCACCGCCGGAGAGTTCGCCTACGCGCTTCTGTTGGTCGCTGCCCTTGAAGTTAAAGCGGCCCACATAGTTGCGTGAGCCCACTTCGTAGTTGTTGATCTTGAGCATATCGTGGCCGTCTGAGATAGCCTCCCAGACGGTCTTGCTGTTGTCCAGGTTCTCACGGCCCTGCTCAACATAGGCGACCTTGACGGTTTCACCGATCTTGATTTCACCAGAGTCCGGCTGCTCAGAACCGCTGATCATACGGAACAGGGTGGACTTACCGGCACCGTTACCGCCGACGATACCGACAATCGCGCCCTTGGGTACGCGAAAAGACAGATTATCGATCAGCAGGCGCTCGCCGAAGCCTTTGCTCACCTCTTTAAACTCAATCACATTGTCGCCGAGGCGCTCGCCGGGCGGAATGTAGATTTCGTTGGTCTCGTTGCGGGCCTGGAAGTCCTGGGATTGCATTTCTTCCAAACGGGAAAGACGCGCTTTGTTCTTGGACTGGCGGCCCTTGGGGTTCTGGCGAGCCCATTCGAGTTCCTTCTGCATGGCTTTGGCGCGGGCCTGTTCGCCGCGCTGCTCTTGCTCCAGGCGCTTCTCTTTTTGTTCCAGCCAGGTGGTGTAGTTGCCTTCCCAGGGGATACCGTGGCCGCGGTCCAGTTCCAGAATCCAGCCGGCAACATTGTCGAGGAAGTAGCGGTCGTGGGTGATGGCCACTACGGTGCCGGTGAAGTCGTGCAGGAAGCGCTCCAGCCAGAATACGGATTCCGCATCCAGGTGGTTGGTGGGCTCGTCGAGCAGCAGCATATCCGGGCGTGACAGCAGCAGGCGACACAGGGCCACACGGCGCTTTTCACCACCGGACAGATTGTTGACGTCAGCGTCCCAAGGCGGCAGGCGCAGGGCGTCTGCGGCGACTTCCAGGCGGTGCTCCAGGTTGTGGGCGTCCCAGGCCTGGATGATGTCTTCGAATTGCTGCTGTTTTTTCGCCAGGGCATCGAAGTCTGCGTCGGGCTCGGCGTAATCGGCGTAGACCTGTTCCAGGCCGGCGAGGGCGTCAATCGCTTCACGTACGCCGTCTTCCACGTTGCCGCGCACGGTCTTGCTGGCGTCGAGTTGAGGTTCCTGGGGCAGGTAGCCGACTTTAATACCCGGCATGGCGCGTGCTTCGCCATTAAAGTCCTGGTCGACCCCGGCCATAATGCGCAATAAGGTGGATTTACCGGCACCGTTCAGGCCCAGTACGCCGATTTTGGCGCCGGGGAAGAAGGAAAGGGAGATGTCCTTCAGAATTTCGCGTTTGGGGGGCACTACTTTGCCCACCCGGTTCATGGTGTATACGTATTCAGCCATTTGGGGTTCCGTAACTGGGTGTTGCAATCGCTCAGATTTTGCGCGCAACTTATCAGTTTGCGTAAAAAGTGCAACTGCACCCCTGCGCCTGTCGCCGCTGTACTCGCGTGTGGCTGACGTTGAATCTGATATGTGCTTAACTGCGACGCTAATTAGTACAAGAGCAATAAGACAGATAGCAATGGATCAGGACTCCCCGGTGTTGTTCTCTCGGCGCGGCGCACTGGCGATCGCGACCCTCAACCTGCCCAAGGCGCTCAATGCGCTCAACCTGCAGATGATTGATCTGCTCTCAGCCCAGTTAGATCAATGGGCTGATGACGATGCGGTGGCCGCCGTATGGATAGATGGCAGTGGTGATAAAGCCCTCTGTGCTGGGGGCGATGTGGTGGCGCTGTATGAGCAATCGGCCGCCTACGGTGAATCGCCGGAATATCGTTACACGACTGAATTCTTCTCGCGCGAATATCGTCTGGATTACCAAATACACACCTATACCAAGCCAATCGTGGTCTGGGGTGGCGGTATTGTGATGGGCGGTGGTATCGGCATTATGGCCGGTGCCAGCCATCGTATCGTGACTGAAACCACGCGTATGGCGATGCCAGAAATTACTATCGGCCTATTTCCCGATGTGGGCGGTAGCTGGTTTCTGAACCGTATGCCGGGCCGCCTGGGTCTTTTCCTGGGTCTGACCGGGGCGCAGTTTAATGGGGCCGATGCCCTGTTTGCCGGTATGGCCGACCGCATTATTGCGCAGGACCAGCGCGAAACTGTGTTGGCGGCACTGGCTGCGTTGGATTATTCAGCCGGTAACGCTATTAACCACCGCCTAATTAGTGACTGCCTTAAGAGTTGCGAGCTCTCACCTTTGCAGCGGCCGGAATCGCAGCTGCGCGAACACTACGATCAGATCCAGCAGCTTACGGACTTTGCCAGCCTGCCGGAGGTTTGCGCGGCAATCAGCGCCTATCAAGGGGTGGATAAATGGCTGCAGCGCGCCGCCACCACTCTGGCCGGTGGTTCGCCATTGACCCCCTGGGTGGTATGGGAGCAGTTGCGCCGGGCGCGTCACTTGTCACTGGCCGATGTGTTTCGGATGGAGTTGGCGCTCGCGGTAAACCTCTGTGCCAGTGGCCATTTGAAAGAGGGGGTGCGGGCTCTGTTGATCGATAAGGATCGCACGCCAAAGTGGCAACCTCAGAGCTTGGAGGAGATTAGCCCGCAACAGCTGGAGAGCTGCTTTAGCGCGCCCTGGGACGGAGCGCATCCGCTTGAGGATCTATAAAGCGACCCGGGCCGCTTTACGCACGGGATACCAACAACAAAATATGGAGTGGCTTTTATGGAAAAAATAGCCTTTTTTGGTCTGGGGAATATGGGTGGCCCTATGGCGGCCAACTTGGTGAAGGCCGGGTATAGCGTGGCGGCTTTCGATCTCAATCCCACGGCTCTGGCGCTGGCGCAAGAAGATGGTTGCACGCCTTGTGAATCCCCGCTGCAGGCGGCTGAGGGTGCCACTATTGTGGTCTCAATGCTGCCCAGTGGTGCGGCGGTAAAAAGCCTCTACCTGGAAGAAGAGGGGCTGCTGAATCACCTGGCTGAGAATACACTGATCATCGATTGCTCAACCATCTCTGCGGAAGATGCCCGCCTGGTGAATGAGGCTGCGTCTGAGCGGGGCCTGCTTGCCATTGATGCGCCAGTTTCGGGGGGTACCGCAGCTGCCCAGGCGGGCAGCTTGTGCTTTATGTGTGGGGGTGAGGAGGCGGCAGTGGATGCCGCGCGGGCGCCGCTACAGGCGATGGGCGCCAAGATTTTTCACGCCGGTGGCGCAGGGGCAGGGCAGGTGGCAAAAATTTGTAACAACCTGCTTCTGGCTATCCATATGACTGGTACCGCCGAAGCCCTGCAGCTGGGTGTGGATAAGGGATTGGACCCGAAGGTACTGAGCGAGATCATGATGCAGAGCTCAGGCAACAATTGGTCCCTGGCCAATTACAACCCCTACCCTGGCGCTATGGAAAATGTGCCGGCGGCAAATGGCTACGCTGGTGGCTTTACCGTGGCGTTGATGCTGAAAGACTTGGGGCTCGCCATGGATGCGGCGGCTACCAGTGCCTCTTCCACGCCAATGGGGGCTCTGGCAAAAAACATCTATCAACTGCACGGCGCCAGTGAAGAAAACCAGAAATTGGATTTTTCCAGCATCCAGAATATGTTCCGCCGCCCGGCAGGTGGTCTGACTTGGTAGCCTAGAAGTTACCTGGCTTCCGTGCTCTCCCTTCCCCCTCCCCCCCTCTCCGTTGATTGGTGCCGGCCAGTGATGGAGAGGGGGTCGTGTCTATATGTCATCTAACGTTAAAAATCCGTACCAGTTCGCAAAATTGGCAATAGGTACCAATTACTAACTCCCTCCCCATTCCTCCCGCGCAACCCAATCGCTATCTTCGCCGCCCCGCTCGGAAGATCTCTGATGTTTGGCCTGACAAGCGCTGTGGGTAATACGCTGTTTTTAACTCCACGAAATTCGACAGCTTGATTTGGATCAAGCTCCGGGTTTAGGCCAGCGGTTAACCTGCCTGCGACTTGTGATTGTGCCTGGAGGGGGCCTTCCAAAGTCGGGAAAAATGCTAAATCGCTATGTATGGAGAAGTTAATGAATCGTATAACTGCTTGTGCGACAGCCGCCTTGACCGCCGTACTTTCTGCACCGGTACTGGCCTACGAAGAGGGCAGCTTTATTTTGCGCGGTGGTATGGCCACGGTAGCGCCCGACACTAGTTCCAGCGCACTTTCTGTTAATGGGGATGCTCAACCTAATACCGGTGTTGATGTGGACAACGGCTCCGCTTTGGGCCTGACCGGTGTGTATATGTTCCGCGATCACTGGGGTATTGAATTGGTCGCCGCCACCCCTTTTACGCATGAAATTCAAGCCGAAGGTTTGGGTGAAACTTTTGAATTGGGTGAAACCAAGCATCTCCCACCTACTTTGCTGGTGCAGTGGTACCCCATGGATACCCAGTCCACAATCCAGCCCTACGTGGGACTGGGGGTGAACTACACCGCTTTCTTCGATGAGGAAATCAGCAGTACTGCTAATGCGGTCTTTGAAACCCTAGGGGCTAAGGACGAAGCAAAGCTATCTCTCGATAACTCTTTCGGCCTAGCTGCCGAAGCGGGTGTGGACTTCGCCTTCGGCGCAGATCAGCGCTGGTTGTTCAATATGTCTGTTTTCTGGATGGATATCGATACCGATGCCACTGTAAAGGTACCTAGTGTGGGTAATGTTACCGCTAAAGTAGATATCGATCCGCTGGTTTATATGGCGGGTCTCGGTTACCGCTTCTAAAGTGGCAGCACTCTAGTTTTGGGGTGTGGCAGTCGCTGCGGTTTTCCCGGTGAGAACTCGGCGGCTGCCTTTTAGTTTGTGCGGGGGGACTGTCGCAAACAATTGATTGAGGTTGTGGAAATATGATGCAAGAGACAAAAAGCACTATGGGTGGCCTGTCGGAAGAGCTGTTGTCCCGCTATAGCGGCCCCTGCCCACGCTATACCTCTTATCCCACAGCTGACAGGTTCAAGCCTCTGGATGGCAGTATCAAACCCTGGGATGCACTTCAGGACATTCGCAGCTTATCCCTGTATGTACATATACCCTTTTGTCGCTCTCTCTGTTATTTCTGCGCCTGCAACAAGGTAATAACCTCTCAATATGGTCTCGCTTCCAGCTACCTGGACAACCTTTTACAAGAGGCGCGCTGGTATCGGGATAAAGTAGCCCAGGTGCCAGTTACCCAGTTGCACTTGGGCGGTGGTACTCCCACATTCCTCAGTGATGGAGATATGCGTCGCCTGATGGAGGGGCTGGGTGAAATTTTCGATTTGCGTCCCGGCGATGGAGTGGAATATAGCATTGAGGCTGATCCGCGCACTTTGGAGCTGGAGACCTTGGATACCCTGCGGGAGCTCGGCTTCAATCGCCTGAGTCTGGGGGTGCAGGATTTTGATATCGAAGTGCAGAGATCCATCAACCGAATTTGCAGTGCCGATCAGGTGACCGAATTGACGGTTGCGGCGCGTGAGCGGGGATTCGAATCTATTTCCTATGATTTGATTTACGGTTTGCCCAGGCAAAACCTCAGCAGTCTGCACAGTACCCTGGATAAGGTACTGGATTTACAGCCGGACCGAATCGCCCTCTACCACTATGCGCATTTACCCCATCGCTTTAAGGCTCAGCGCCTTATTGATACAACATTAATTCCCTCCACCTCAGAAAAAGTAGCGATGCAGCTGGCCGCGGTAGAGCATCTAGGCAGTGCCGGTTATGAGTTCCTCGGTATGGACCATTTTGCCCGTCCGGGAGATGAGCTTGCCAAGGCCGCTCATGCGGGGATGTTACAAAGAAACTTCCAGGGTTATACCTTAATGCCCGCCGATGCACTTGTCGGATTGGGGGCTTCAGCAATCAGCTACAGTCGCAATGGTTTCTGGCAGAACCTACACCGCCTGAAGGAATATACCCAGGCTGTTGCCGAGCGGGGCAATGCTTCATGCCGGGGCTGGTTGATGAGTGATGAAGATAAGCTGCGCCAGTGGGTTATCACCGAACTGATGTGTCGCCTAAGCCTGGATAAAGTTGAGGCCGAGCGTCGTACAGGGGTAGCTTTTAATACATATTTTTATCATGAGCTGGAGCGGCTAGAACCTATGTTTGACGATGGTCTTATTTACCAGGATGAGAAAAAGATCGTAGTCACGGAACAGGGGCGCTGGTTTGTACGCAACGTCGCCTCGGCATTTGATATTTATTTGCACAGCCAGCAAACTGATGCGCAATATTCTCGTGTTCTTTAATTCTCTGTGGGAGACGATTGCCTGCACAGCAGGTACAATAGCCGCAAATTAGTTTACCGGCTGGTTTAGTATGATGGACTCCTCAGTAGCGGTTAGCTGCAGCAACTGCTCGGTTAGACGTTTATGCCTGCCTGCGGGATTATCTCAAGCAGATATTGATCGACTAGAGCAGGTAACGCGCCGTAAAAAAATTGTAAAAGCCGGCGAGAGCCTATATCGGTCCGGTGACCCTTTTGCGAATCTTTATGCCATTCGTTCAGGCAGTTTTAAAACTGTAGTGATCGCAGCTGATGGTGATACTCAGGTTACCCACTTTGCTTTGCCTGGAGAATTGTTGGGGTTAGATGCTTATAGTAGCCGCGTGCACCCCAGCTACGCCGAAGCGCTGGAAGACAGCAGTGTTTGCCTGTTGCCATTTACCCAGTTGGAATTACTGGCTAATCAGGTTACGGCGTTGCAGAAGCAGATATATAGTATTTTTTCCGAAGAACTGCGCCAGGAAAATGATATTTTGATGCTGCTAGGCAAGCGCTCGGCGGATACCCGTTTAGCGGCATTGCTAATTAATATTTCCAGCCGCTATGCACGCCGCGGTTATTCCCACAGCGAATTTTTGCTTTCTATGCCGCGCACGGATATCGCCAATTACCTGGGTTTGACTGCGGAAACGGTTAGTCGATTATTTTCCCGCTTTCAAAAAGAAAAATTGATTAAAGTAAGTGGCCGGGCGGTAGAAATATTGGATATGATCAGCCTCAGCGAGCTGGCGGGTACTCATTACGGTTACGATGATGATTAATTGGGACTCATCAAAAATTTGAGGAGTCCTAATTAACCTAAGGGGCCTGCTATTGAGTAAAAGATCAGGCCTCTCACGATTTTTTTACACTTCCGCAACAGTCTCGATAGAGGCAATCACCTCAACCCATTTTTGTTTTTGGGCTTCTGAAATATAGCTAGCCTTGAAGCTGTTGATAGCCAGCTGTTTAGCCTGTTCCCTGGTCATACCCAGACTTTCACTCAATGCTAGGTAATTGCGATTCACGTAGCCGCCGAAATAGGCTGGGTCATCGGCATTTACTGTGACACAGAGTCCCCGTTCCAGTAGCTGCAAAATTGGATGCTGGTTCATATCCTCGTAAACACAGAGTGAGGTGTTCGAGAGTGGGCAGATAGTGAGGGGAATCTCTTGATCTATAAGCCGCTCAATCAGTGTTTCATCTTCCACACAGCGCACCCCGTGATCTATCCGACTTACATCGAGTAAATCCAGAGCTTCTTTAATATATTCAGCGGGTCCTTCTTCTCCCGCATGGGCGACCCTTTCCAGGCCCAATTCTTTGGCTTTAGCAAAGACTTGCTGGAATTTGCTGGGCGGGTGGCCTAATTCGGAGGAATCCAGACCAACGCCTTTGATAAATTCCAGGTAGGGCTTGGCGGCTTCCAGGGTAGAGATAGCCTCGTCCTCACTTAGGTGGCGCAGGAAGCAGAGGATCAGGTGGCTGCTAATTCCCCACTCGGATTCGGCATCTTTCAGTGCGCTGTGGATGCCCCGAATAACCACACCGATATCAATGCCTCTCTCAGTATGGGTTTGGGGGTCGAAGAAAATTTCTGTATGTACAACGTTATCTTCACGGCAGCGCTGTAGGTAGGCCATGGTCAGATCGTAAAAATCCTGTTCATGGATTAGGACTGAGGCACCCTGATAGTAAATATCCAGGAAAGACTGCAGATTGTGAAACTTATAGGCGGCCTTAATTTCTTCAACGCTGGAAAAAGGGATTTCAATCTTATTGCGTCGGCTAAGCTCGAACATTAGTTCTGGCTCCAGCGAGCCTTCAATGTGCAGGTGCAGCTCTGCCTTGGGCAGGGCCTTAATAAAATCCAGGTCGGCGATGCTCATAGTAATAACTGTGTTGGAAAGAAGTTTGGGGCTGCTACCTGAGCCAAAAGCTACATTGATCAAACAGCCAGATAAAACTGGAGGCCATCTTACCAGCTTCTTCTCTCCGGCTGAAAAGCCAGCCGGCTATTTATTGGGGTAGGTCCTGTAAAGAACGCAATAGGCAAGTTGGTATCTTGCTGAAAGTATACCGCAAGGTTTACTTTTTTGTTTGTTGATGTAATATACACTGACCAGTTTACTTTTATGGGTTGGAGGGTGCTATGAGCAAGGTTGTATTGATTACGGGAACATCTACCGGGCTGGGGCAAAGTTTGGCCACCAAAATGGCGGAACTGGGGTATGTTGTTTATGCCACCATGAGAGATATAGCAAAAGCGGCTCCGCTACTTGAGGTTGTCGATCGTGATTACAGTATTAGGGTTTTGCCGCTAGATGTGCAAAATACGGTAACTATTCAAAATGCTGTGGATACCATTATCCGAGAGCAGGGGCGCATCGATATATTGGTTAATAATGCCGGCGCCGGATTTGTGAAAACCACCGAGATGACCTCTGAAGCAGAGATGCAGTGGGTCATGGATGTAAACTTCCAAGGCGTTGTGCGTTGCACCAAAGCGGTACTTCCCCATATGCGTAAGATGCGCAGCGGTCGGATTATTAATATCTCCTCCGTGGGTGGGTTAGTGGGGCAGCCGTTTAATGAACTTTACTGTGCCGCCAAGTTTGCTGTAGAGGGGTACACCGAGGCCATGGCATGCTACGTCCAGCCCAGCTTTAATATTCAATTCACTGCAGTTGAGCCCGGTGGTATCTATTCCGAGTTTGCCAATAGTGTTCTCTCCCAATTACAAGCCGATGGTGGCGTGCCCGAAGGGGACTATCGGGACGTTTTCGAACAGTACTTGGGTGGTATCCAACGGCGTACACCCGAGCAGACCGCTCGCCTTTATCAGACTTCTGAGCAGGTGGCACAAGTGATTTTGGAGGTGATTGAAAGTGATGATCCGCCGGTACGGGTTCGCACCTCTTCTTGGGCCAATGAGTTTTGTGCTTACAAAACGGATGCGGATCCTACTGGCAAGGCGCAGCAAAAAATGGTGATAGACACCATGTTGCACGCGAATCATTGATTTCCCGACAGTTTTTATTTTTAGCTCCAGAATTCTGACTGCTCATTTATGATGGATAGTACCCGGCGGTCAGAATTTTATTGAGATAAATAAAGACTAGCGTTTTTTAAAAGCATTAGAGAGTAGGCCAGAGATAAATATAACTGGCAGTTTTCAGTGAAATTTTCCCAATATTCTGCTGCTTATTTCGAAGTGAAGACGCTCTTCGATAATGTCGTTACAATTTTGCAAATTGTTAACCGTCCAGTTGGATATGATTGATTCATCCGTAGCGGTAAGTTGCAGTAATTGCTCTGTAAGACGCCTATGCTTACCAGCGGGCCTGTCTCAGGCTGATATTGACCGCCTTGAACAAGTCACGGGAAAAAAGAAGCTGATCAAGGCCGGAGAATCTCTATATCGGGCTGGCGATCCGTTTCAAAACTTGTACGCAATTCGCTCTGGCAGCTTTAAAAATGTCGTAATTGCCGCAGATGGCGACACTCAGGTAACACATTTTGCATTGCCGGGAGAATTGCTTGGACTCGATGCTTACAGTATGCGGGTTCATTCAAGCTATGCCGAGGCACTCGAAGACAGTAGTGTTTGCTTGTTGCCATTTTCTCAACTGGAAGTGTTAGCGCAACAGGTTCCGGCTCTACAGCAACAGATATACAGTATTTTTTCTGAAGAACTGCGCAAGGAAAATGAAATATTAATGTTGCTTGGCAAGCGATCTGCAGATACCCGTTTGGCCGCATTGCTTATGAATATTTCCAGCCGATACGCCAGTCGCGGGTATTCTTCCCGTGAATTTATTTTATCTATGCCGCGCATAGATATAGCTAATTATCTAGGCTTGACTGCGGAAACGGTCAGCCGGCTGTTTTCCCGTTTTCAGAAGCAGGGATTTATTAAGGTGAGTGGCAGGATTGTGCAGATTCAGGACTTGCTAGGTCTCAGTGAAGTGGCTGGGACTCATTGCAGCTACGATATTGAAGGCAGAGAATAGCTAATCAATTTTTGCTGGCGAGTGTCTCAAGAAAGAGATGAGTAGCTAGATTAGTGCTCAAATATTCCCCAGTCATTGTTTGGTCTAGCAATTGACCGTCATCGATCTATTCTTGCATGTAAATGTGAATATTCTTCTAGCGTTGGTCATTTTTTAATATCCGATTAATTTTGGGTAGGTCTTTCTTAATGGTTCCTCCGTTGAACTTAATGGCGCAATTTTTGCTATTGAGAAATTGTGGGTATATGATTCGAAAAAAATAAGTCGGTGACCTAGGGAGAGATTATGCCCGTCAGAGAGTTTGAACGGTTTAAGATATTTACTGCAAGTGGGAAGCGCTTAGGTGAGGCTGCCAATCTGGTTATTTCGGCGCATGGCGCTGCAACCAAGCAGCACTTCTACACCAATGGGCATGGCGGAGATAATATTTTCTTTTTCTCTCCCCATGGTTATTCCCTAAGTGACCCAGGCATCGGTAGTGTGCTTTCTGGGAATGCGAAGTATCACGAGTGGATTAAGAAAGGAAAGGTTTGCCACAATTATACCTTGAGCAAGTATCAGGGATACCATGGAACCACTACTGGGCAAATTTTGGGGCGGGTGACTCGGCCTTTTATCAAGGGGGAGTCTTATACCGATGTGCAAAATGCTGTAGATAACGCACATAAGCACAATCAAGATTACTCTTCACTCAACCCAAATAACCCTATCCACCAAAAAATGTTGGAAAATATAAAGCCCGTTATGGAAGCGGATCTATTGACTATCCGCCACAGGGTTGGAAAGGGTGATCCAACTTTGGTAGACATCATTAATGCACTGCATGCGAATAAGTTACACTATGACAATATCTATTGTTCATTCTGTCGCAGTGAGGTGAGCCTCAATAATATTTTGATAGGGACACCCTCTTGGGATAGTAAATTTCAACGGGTATCCCACTAAGACTGGGTTTTTATGCGAAGCTTAAAGTGATTATTTAAAGCAAAAAAAAGGGGGCGTAACCGCCCCCTTAATCCACTACTTATCAGGAGTGTGTGGAGAAAGCTAATTCCTTTTCTGCACCTTTTTTCTCCGCCTCTTTTTCCAGTGCCTTTGATAGCCAGTCCATGGCCTCGTGCTGCTTTTCAAAGTAGCGCACTTCGCCACTCACAAACCATCCTCCAACTTTGGTGGCCAGCTCCTGCCAGCCCTCATCTCCTAGCACAGCAATACGGCAGAACTCGTTGCCGTGCTTGAGGGTCAATTTAAATTCATCCCATATCGCATGCAGGCCCCAGCCCTCAAAATCCCGCAGATCAATCAGCATTTTTACTTTGGGTTTTTTGACGCCTTCAAGGGCATATTCAAGCAAAGGCGTTATGTACTCGTAATCTTCGTGAGTTAGCTGCCCAACAGCTTTAATATACAGGAAGAAATCATTATCAATTCTTTCCATGCCAATGGAGATTCCATGGCGTTTGATTTGCATATCTCCTCCTTTTATTTGATTTAAACGTGGTTTGATCACACTTAGGCAAAAGCCTGTATAGGTAATTCGGTCTGCGTTAGATACTCACGCAAAGATTCGTAAACATTTTTGGTTTTTTGGTCGAAAAATGGATCTTTCAGCTGTTTTACCTGTTTGTGTATTTGTTTCCAGTCTTCTACTTCCAGGTATTGCTCCATTTGGGGAAATATTGCCGAGTTTTCAAGTTCTATATGTTTCCGTTGCAACTGCAAATAAGTATAGCTGGCTCCTTGTAAAACTCTTCTCTCTACCATGGCATCGTTGGCTACGGCATAGAAAAGTGCGCACATATGCTTGGTAGTTGCCGCAATTTGCTCGTGCTGCATCTGAGCTTCATATATCGCATTTCGATCGTGCACAGGTTTGGTCAGTAGCCTGGCAAGAATCAGGTCCTCCACCGGGTGATGGTACTTGTCTGGGTAGACGGAAAAATAATCCAATGCATCAAGAATCAGTGAGAGGGTATTGGGGTCCCGCTCATTACTTCCAAAAAGATCCTCTAGCAAATGCTCAAAGGCATTGAGCATTTGCTGCATGTTTTTATGGTCTAAACAGAGCTGTCGATAGATGTTGTTCATCCCAGACCTCCGCGATCAGTTTCAAGACTTATTGTTGCCGGTTGGCACTGGAGGGAATTGATGTAGATCAAGTAGCAAAAAAATAGCCTCAGTGCAGTAGGCTTTTGGCGCAGTAAGCAAAGAATTTTACGGCTTAGTTGTCAGCTTCGAAGCAAGTGGCCAGATCAGCTATGTGAAAGTCTGATGTCGGATGGCAAATAAGTCGTGATTTTGCAATTTAGATTTGGTTTTGGACCAATCACCCGTCTTTATATGTGAATAAAACTGCCCTAACAGCATTTATCTATATCCGATGCCTTCTATATGCCATCGTACCAAGGCGGGGTCTGTTCGTTTGATCGCTAAAGGTCTTTGCCTACCCCCAATCTGGGGGACAACTAAGGCCCTTTGCTTTTGCTCTCTAAGTGAGGTTCCTTTGCAAAATTCACGATCTAATTTTATCGGGCTTTTCAGGCGGTTATTTCGATCTTTAACATTGTGAGGCGAAAGTCAGCCAGTAAATGGCTCGTTATAAGGTGGTGAAGCCGAGGTTCATGGAGGAACGGTAGATGTGTATCTGCACACCCTGGCTAGGCGATTTATAGGTTGCAAGGCAATTTCTATATCAAGGGGCGCCTAGGGCTTCTCTACGAACATGTGTCTGTTGGCCGTGAAAGCAGTGATGATTTTGGGATATCGGCTGGAGCGGGTATCGGTTTCGTTCTAAGAGCGAGCAGTAGCCTCTAGCTGAAGTACACCTTGCTTGAAAAGGATGTGGGGTTGTGGTCTGGGTCTTTTAGTTACCGCTTTTTAAGTCGAAATTCTAAATGGTTTGAGACTTAATGGGTTTTGTTGAAATAAGAATTTTCTTTTGGTGACTGCAGCAGGTTTTCATGGTCGGTCTAACATGACTATACATTCAATCTGTCTCATTAGTATGTACTTATATCTATTAAATCGATGAAACTGAAAGCGTACTATTGATTTTTAGATGGAAGGAAATACGAGTGAAACATAGTTTTAAAACCTTGGTGATAGCTCTATCGCTGATGGGTTCAGTAGCTGCTCAAGCTGAGGAAGCCTATATTGGTGGTGTTGCAGGCTTGGTGGATATAAACGTTTCTGGGGATAACCCTTTAAATGGTGGTGTTAGAGTTGGTTATATCTGGAACTCTGGTTTTGGGATCGAAGCCGAGTTGACAGACTCACTAGTTGAAGGCGAGCAGTCTCCAAGGCCATATGGAGATCGCTTTGATTATTCTTTTGAAACTCAAGCCTTATATGTAACCTATCGAACTCAAGGAGATGTCTATTTTAAGGGGCGCCTTGGTTATTCGCATGAAGAGATGGATGTTAAGTATTTGGGGGGGCCATCGGAAAGTGGAGTCTCAGCAGGTGTTGGAGCAGGTTTTAAGCTAGCTAAGAACGTGGATTTCGAAGCAGAGTACACTTTTTTAGACTCAGATGTGGATTATTGGTCTGGCTCTTTAATCTACCGATTTTAGTGCGGTTTGATTTTTCCGAAAACGCGGCTATTTGGCCGCGTTTTCGTTATCGCGCAATCCCTGTGACCTTGGTGTACAATGCGCGCCTTTCTAAAATGCTCAGGATTCTTTGAGTAGCCAGTGCGGCCTATTGGCGCCTGAGGCCAAGTTGCAAGGCCTGAGCACAGTGGTACCGAGTTACACCAGTCTCTACTCAGCCCGCATTACCGAGGGAACACCATGTTTGATTCATCTGTCACGCTCGCTTCTTACGATCCCGAAATCTGGGAAGCTATCCGCGAAGAGGATTCTCGCCAGGAAGATCATATTGAGTTGATCGCCTCCGAGAACTACACCAGCCCACAAGTCATGGAAGCCCAGGGCAGCAGCCTCACCAATAAATACGCAGAAGGTTATCCGGGTAAACGCTACTACGGTGGCTGTGAGTATGTGGATAAAGTGGAAACCTTGGCGATTGAGCGCGCCAAGAAGCTGTTTGGTGCCGACTACGCCAACGTACAGCCGCACTCTGGTTCCCAGGCCAACTCTGCGGTATACCAGGCGCTGTGCGCACCCGGTGACACCGTGTTGGGCATGAGCCTGGCCCACGGTGGCCACCTGACCCACGGTGCCCGCGTCAACTTCTCTGGCAAAATCTACAATGCGGTACAGTACGGTCTGAACCCTGAAACCGGCGAGGTGGATTACGAAGAGGTGGAGCGCTTGGCTCTGGAGCACAAGCCCAAGATGATCGTGGCTGGCTTCTCCGCTTACAGCCGAGTGATGGACTGGGCCCGTTTCCGTGAAATTGCCGACAAAGTGGGTGCCTACCTGTTTGTGGATATGGCTCACGTAGCTGGACTGGTTGCCGCCGGTGAATACCCATCGCCAATTCCCCATGCAGATGTGGTGACCTCCACCACTCACAAGACCCTGCGCGGACCGCGCGGTGGCATTATCCTGGCTCGCGCCAACGAAGAGATCGAGAAAAAACTGAACTCTGCAGTATTCCCCGGTGGTCAGGGCGGCCCTCTGATGCATGTCATCGCGGCCAAGGCGGTTTCCTTTAAGGAGGCCATGAGCCCTGAGTACAAGGCTTATCAGAAGAAGGTGGTGGAGAATGCACGCGCAATGGCGGAAACCTTCCTCGATCGTGGTATCAACATCGTTTCCGGCGGTACCGATGACCACCTGATGCTGGTGGACTTGATCGGCAAGGAATACACCGGTAAAGATGCCGATGAGGCCCTGGGCAATGCCAATATCACGGTGAATAAAAATGCGGTGCCCAATGACCCGCGTTCGCCCTTTATCACCAGTGGTTTACGTGTCGGTACGCCCGCGATCACCACGCGCGGTTTTGGTGTTAAGGAAACCCAGCAGCTGACTCACTGGATCTGCGATATTCTGGACGCGCTGGAAGGCGGCGATGTAGAAGCAACTATCGCCGATGTGAAGCAAAAGGTCCTGGAGATCTGTGCGCAGTTCCCTGTGTATAAGAAGGCCTGATTTAGTTTTGCTGGAAAAAGCGGCTCGGTGAGCCGCTTTTTTTATGTTTGTATCCCTGTGTACTGCACCGCTGCGGTGCGCAGTACAGTCACAGAGGTTATCGGCTGTGGTAAACTGCGGCCCATTTTCCATTCCCCTGGGGACGATCCCACATGCACTGTCCTTTCTGCAGCGCAGAAGAAACCAAAGTAGTCGATTCCCGCCTGGTGGCCGAGGGCGATCAGGTGCGCCGCCGGCGCGAGTGCCTCGAATGTCATGAGCGTTTCACCACCTTTGAAACTGCCGAGCTGATGTTGCCCAGAGTCATCAAGCAAAACGGCCAGCGCGAACCCTTCAATGAAGAAAAGCTGCTGGCGGGTATTCAGCGCGCTGTAGAAAAGCGCCCAGTCAGCATTGAGCGAGTGGAATCCGCAGTTTCCCAGATCAAGCATGCACTGCGCGCAACCGGTGAGCGCGAGCTGCCCGCAAGGGCCATCGGTGAGCTGGTGATGGAGCAGTTGCGCGAGTTGGATGAAGTGGCTTATGTGCGTTTTGCCTCAGTGTATCGACGCTTTGAAGATGTCAGCGACTTTAGTGAAGAGATTGAGCGCCTGACCAGTAAGGAAAACCAAACGCAATGAGTCCCAAAGCTGTAGAGAGTGCCCAGGCACTGATGGGCCGCGCTATTCAGCTGGCGGAGCGCGGTCTCTATACAACGATGCCGAATCCCCGCGTGGGCTGTGTGGTTACCGATGATGAAGGCAAAATGATTGCTGAGGGCTGGCACAAACGCGCTGGCGAACCCCACGCTGAAATTGAAGCCCTGCGTGAAGCAGGAGAGCGGGCCCGCGGCGCCACTGTGTATGTGACACTCGAACCTTGCAGTCATAGCGGCCGCACTGGCCCCTGCGCCGAAGCGCTGGTACAGGCCGGCGTCGCCCGGGTGGTGTACGGCATGGAAGACCCAAATCCCAAGGTTGCCGGAAGCGGTTTGCAGAAATTGCGCGATGCGGGTATTGAAGTGGAGGGCCCAGTGCTGGAAGAGCGCTGCCGTGCACTTAACCCCGGCTTTATCAAGCGTATGACCCTGGGTTTACCCCTGGTACGCAGCAAGTCTGCGATGAGTCTCGATGGTCGCACCGCCATGGCCAGTGGAGAATCCAAATGGGTTACTGGTCCGGCTGCGCGCGCCGATGTGCAGCGTCTGCGTGCGCGCAGCTGCGCCGTTATAACCGGCGTTGAGACAGTTCGGTTCGATAACCCAAACCTCAATGTGCGCGCCGACGAAATGGCTCTGGAGCTGCTCGAGGCGGAGCAGGCTGCGGAAGTTCAGCCCCTGCGCGTTATTGTCGACAGCCAGCTGCGCACGCCGGCGAGGGCCTTTATTTTGCAAGGGGACGCCCCCACACTGGTGTGCACCACTGAGCGCGCCGATCCAGAGCGCCGTCAGCGCCTGGAAAAAGCCGGTGCCGAGGTTGTCGTTTTGCCCCAGGACAAAGACGGCCGAGTGGATCTGCTCGCACTGCTCAAAGAGTTGGCCCGGCGCGAGTGCAATGAGGTATTAATTGAAAGTGGTGCGACCCTTTCCGGTGAATTTCTCTACCGGGGGCATGTAGACGAGTTGATTGTCTATCTGGCACCCAAGCTGCTCGGCAGTACGGCGCGGCCGCTGTTTGAATTGCCCATCGAGCGTATGGGCTCTGTGCTGCCGATTACGATTACCGATATGCGCGCAGTCGGCCACGACTGGCGCATCACCGCAACCACGGATATCGAGCGCTGATGTTTACCGGGATAATTGAAGCCATCGGCGAGATTGCCGACCTGCAGCCTCGCGGAGGGGATTTGCGTGTGCGCGTCAGGAGCGGCAAGCTGGACCTCGCCGATGTGCAGCTTGGCGATAGTATCGCCACTAATGGCGTCTGCCTGACTGTGGTGGAACTGCCCGCTGATGGTTATTGGGCCGATGTTTCCGCAGAGACGTTGGATGTCACCAGTGTCAGCAGCTGGAAGCGCGGGGATAGGGTCAACCTGGAGAAGGCATTGACCCCACAAACCCGCCTTGGCGGCCATATTGTCAGCGGCCATGTGGACGGTATCGGCGAAGTGGTGTGGCGCAAATCCGAGGCCCGCGCCGAGCGCTTTCGTCTGCGCGCACCGGATAACCTGGCTCGCTATATTGCCCACAAGGGCTCGATTACTGTCGACGGCACCAGTCTAACCGTCAACGCGGTGGATGGCGCCGAATTTGAACTCACTATTGTGCCGCATACCTTGCAGGAAACGATTATGCGGGGCTATACAGCCGGCACCCGGGTCAACCTTGAGGTGGACCTGATCGCGCGTTACCTGGAGCGCCTGCTTCTCGGCGAGGAGGCGGCCAAATCCAGCGACGGTGGTATGACACTTGAATTTCTCGCCCAGAACGGGTTTTACAAGCGCTAGCTGGCTTTATCCCGGCATGCCGCGCCAGTGAGGGCGGGTGAGTGAAACTGCAGGGAAAGCCGCTCAATTTGTAATTGATTAATTTATCCAGAGTTAGCAATGGAATTAAATACGGTTGAAGAACTGATCGACGATATCCGCCAGGGCAAAATGGTGATCCTGATGGACGATGAGGATCGCGAAAACGAGGGTGACCTGGTGATGGCGGCGGAGCAAGTGCGCGCCGAAGACATCAACTTTATGGCTACCCATGCCCGCGGCTTGATCTGCATGCCCATGTCCAAAGAGCGCTGTGAGCAGCTGGACCTGCCGCTGATGTCGCGGGATAACGGTGCCCAGTTCAGCACCAACTTCACCGTCTCTATCGAAGCTGCCGAAGGGGTGACCACCGGTATTTCCGCTGCGGACCGTGCGCGCACCGTACGCGCTGCCGTGGGGAGAAATGCCAAACCCAGCGATATCGTGCAGCCCGGACATATTTTCCCGATTATGGCCCAGCCCGGCGGTGTATTGAGCCGCGCCGGCCACACCGAGGCGGGCTGTGATCTTTCCCGCCTGGCGGGTTTCGAGGCGGCCGCGGTAATCGTTGAAATCATGAATGACGATGGCACCATGGCGCGCCGCCCGGATCTGGAGAAGTTTGCCAAGGAGCACAACCTCAAAATTGGCACCATTGCTGACCTGATTACCTACCGCGCGCTCAACGAAAAAACCGTGGAGTGCGTCAACGAACGCAAAGTGCGTACCGAGTTTGGCGAGTTTAAACTGCGCACCTATCTCGACAAGGCCCGCCGCGAGCGTCACTTCGCCTTTATCAAAGGCGAGCCTACGCCAGAGGAGCCGACCCTGGTGCGCGTACATGTGGGCAACACCCTGCGAGATGTGCTCACGATCCAGCGCGGTGATGAAAAATTTGTCCCCTGGACTTTCCGTCGCGCCATGCAGCGTATCGAGAAAGAGGGCAAAGGTGTGGTGGTATTGATCTGCCACAACGAGACCACCGAGGAAATCGAGGAGAGCATCGATTGGCTGATCAGTGGCAAGCAGCAGCGCCCCAGCCAGGACCTGGTGTACAAGCAGGTGGGTACCGGTTCGCAGATACTGCGCGATCTCAAGGTGCGCAAGATGCGCCTGATGAGTGCGCCGTTTAAGTTCAGCGCTATTTCCGGTTTTGAGCTGGAAGTGGAAGAGTACCTGAACGTCGAAGAGTAATAGCAGAATGTTTCCCGGCACATTTGAAATGGCACGGGTATGAAAAGAAATACGGATTGGACATTATGAGCAACATTCAAGTGATTGAAGGGGATTTTGTCGGCAGCACTGGTAAGTACGCGCTGCTGGTGAGCCGTTGGAACAGCTTTGTGGTTGAGAGCCTCAAAGGCGGCGCCCTCGATACCCTGCGCCGCAAAGGCATCAAGGATGAGGACATCACCATCTACTACGCCCCCGGCGCCTTCGAATTCCCGCTGGCCGCGCAAAAGCTGGCGGAAACCAAGAAGTTTGATGCGATTATCGCACTGGGCGCGGTGATTCGTGGCGGCACTCCGCACTTCGAATATGTCGCTGGTGAATGCACCAAAGGTCTGGCCCAGGTATCCCTGAATGCCGGTATCCCGGTGACCTTTGGTGTGTTGACTGTGGACTCCATTGAGCAGGCTATCGAGCGCTCCGGCACCAAGGCTGGCAACAAAGGTTGTGAAGCCGCCGAAACCGCCCTGGAAATGGTTTCCCTACTCGGCAAAATCTAATTGCCACAGCGCCGGCCAGTTGCGTCGGCGCTGCCCATTCTGAGAAGTATCTACCGGAAAAGACAATGACCGTAACTGCATCTGCCCGCCGCAAGGCGCGCCACTACGCCATGCAGGCGCTCTACCAATGGCAAATGGCCGGCGCCAGCCTCAATGCGATTGAAGCCGAGTTCCATACCGACAACGATATGAGCAAAGCCGACGTGGAATATTTCCGCGATATCTTCCACGGGGTTGCCAAGAACCTCGACGAAGTGGAAGGCGCTTACTCCTCCCATCTGGATCGCAAAGTGGAAGATCTGGACCCGGTGTCCCGCGCCCTGCTGCGCATGGCCACTTATGAACTGAAAAACCGCATCGATGTTCCCTACAAAGTAGTGATTAACGAAGCGGTGGCACTGGCGAAAAAATTCGGCCCCACCGATGCCTTCAAGTTCATCAACGGTATCCTGGATAAAACCGCCGCGGACCTGCGCCCTGCGGAAGTGGCTGCTGACAAGAAGTCCTGAAGTCACACTTATGGAAACTGCGCCGGGCGAGTTTGAAATCATCCGCGATTATTTCGCCAGCGCTCCTGTGGGCGAAGGGGTTGTTCTGGGAATAGGCGATGACTGCGCTCTGTTGCAGGCACCGGCCTCGGGGCAGCTGGCCACCTCTATGGATACCCTGGTGGCAGGCCGGCACTTTCCCGCAGATGCCGATCCTGCTGCAATTGCCGCGCGAGCACTCAGGGTAAACCTCAGCGACTTGGCGGCAATGAATGCACGCCCGCTCTGGTTTACCCTGGCCTTGACCCTGCCTCACAGTGATGCAGTTTGGTTGCGCAAATTTGCCGATGGCCTACTGCAGACCGCTGCCACGTTTGGTGTTTCTCTGGTCGGGGGCGATACCACTGCTGGTCCACTGTCGATCACCATTCAGGTGATCGGACACACGGAATCACCACTGCGCCGAGACCGTGCCCGCCCCGGTGATCACGTTTATGTCAGCGGCCCTCTAGGTGCCGCTGCCGCCGCTCTGCCGGTGGTGCTGGGAGAGCAGCGGGTGACCCCCGAACTGCAGTTGCAATGCGAGCGCGCCTTCTATTATCCCGAACCCCAATTCCCTGTGGCTGCGGCGATTGCCGGGTTGGCCAGTGCGGCTCTGGATATCTCCGATGGTCTGCTCGCAGATCTGGGACATATTTGTGAGTCCAGCCGTGTCAGTGCCGATATTCATCTGGAGCGATTGGCCGTTTCTCCCTTGGCACAGACTCTTGCCGCAGAGAAAGCAACGGCTCTGGCTACAGGCGGTGGCGATGATTACCAACTGTGTTTCACCGTACCCCAGCAGCGGGTTGGGGATCTGGAACAACTGGATTTGAACGTAACTGCTATCGGCACCCTCGGAGAGGGCGTTGCGGAAGTGCGCTGCTGGCATAATGGCAAGCCCTGGTCGCCTCCTGCGACAGGTTATAAGCACTTTTAGGTAGCCTTAACCGGGAAGTGCCTGTGGCGGCCTTGGAAATAAGACTATGAGAATACATAACCCCAGTTTTTCCGAGCTTTTGCGCGACCCCACCCTGCTTTTGGCATTTGGCTTTGGCTCGGGATTGGCGCCCAAGGCACCGGGTACTTTCGGCACCCTGGTAGCCATACCTTTTTGGTGGCTGATGAAGGATCTTTCCGCTGCTTGGTATTTGGGCATCCTTGTGGTGACGGGCCTGGTGGGATGTTACCTGTGCGGGGCTGCGGCGAAGAAACTCGGTGTGCACGACCACGGCGGCATCGTTTGGGATGAGATGGTGGGTTACTGGCTCACTATGTTTATGGCCCCGGCTAGCTGGGTTTGGGCGCTTTATGGTTTTGTACTCTTTCGCCTGTTCGATATTGCCAAGCCGCAGCCGATTGGTTGGGCGGATCGGCGCCTTCAAGGTGGCGTCGGAATTATGCTCGACGATATACTGGCCGCGGTTTATGCGGGTTTATTATTACAGATAACCGTGTTGTTTGTAGGGGCTTAGTTTTTTGAGGCATAGCGGATAGGGATTATCGATGCACAAGGCATTTTGGCTTCTACTGGGATTACTGGTTTCCAGCACAGTCTGTGCCCAACAGGTACAACTGAAGGGTCTGTTTGGCGATAGTGCCATGCTGGAAATCGATGGTCGTCAACGTATTCTTAAGGCGGGGCAACAATCACCGGAAGGGGTTGACCTCATTGAATCGACCACCAGATACGCCCGTATCCGTGTGAATGGGCGAGAGCAGAAACTCACGCTAGATGCGCCCATCGCTGCCAGCTATGTCCAGGCTGAGCACGCTGAAGTGCGTTTGATGGGAGATAGTCGCGGTCACTTTAATACCGATGCCTGGATCAATGGGATGCGGGTACCGGTGACGGTGGATACCGGGGCGACTACCCTGGCAATTAATTACCCCACTGCCCAGCGTCTGCGCTTAAATCTTAATGGTGCCAAACGCATACCGGTGTCGACCGCCAGTGGTATCACCAGTGCTTATTTGATCAGTCTAAGCAGTGTCACTATCGGTGGCATTAAATTGCACAATGTAGAAGCTACCGTGCATCCTGATAACTTTCCCCAAGTGGTGCTTCTGGGAAACAGTTTTCTCGGCCGGTTAGATATGGAACAGCAGAGTGGTGTGCTGATACTGCGCGCCCGCAACTGACGTGAAGAGGTTTTAAGTTGACCATTCGTTATGTGGAATCCTCAAAACTGCCCACCTCCTGGGGTATGTTTGAGATGCACGGTTTTGAGGAAGTCGAAACCGGCAAGGAGCATGTGGTGCTCACCATGGGGGACTTTGATGCCGACAAGCCTTTACTGGCCCGCATTCACTCGGAGTGCCTGACCGGTGATGCCCTGTTTTCCCTGCGTTGCGATTGTGGTGCGCAGCTCCAACATGCCATGCACCGTATTGCCATGGAGGGGCGCGGTGCGATTTTCTACTTACGCCAGGAAGGCCGAGGTATCGGCCTGTTAAATAAGATCCGTGCCTACCATTTGCAGGATTGCGGCGCGGATACAGTGGAGGCCAATGAGCAGCTCGGTTTTGGCGCCGATATGCGCGATTACTCGATTCTCAAGGCGATGATTGAGCACCTGGGTATCCACTCCATTCGTCTGATGACCAATAACCCACGCAAGGTAAAAGCCTTACAGGACTTGGGCATTGAAGTGAGCGAGCGTTTGCCGCACCAATCCGGGCGCAATCCACACAATGCCAAGTATCTATCGACCAAGAAAGGCAAGCTTGGTCATTTGATTGAAAATGGGGATGATGAAGAGGGGGAGGAAAAATAATTATTTTTCCTTAAAACACGCCCAATAAAAAAGGCCGGAAATTCCGGCCTTTTTTATTTTTTACAGATTAATTTCTCCGCCGCGGCTGCACAAATACCGCCGTTGTGCGACCGGGCAGTGTAAATTTTCCCCTCTCTCTTTCAAACTCTACTCTGTGCAGTTGTGGATCTACCGAGTGGCGTTGACGCGGGTGTTTCAATAAATGCTGGCCGCGCAGGTTTTCACTGGAAAATTCCACCGTTTCGTCATCGCCATTAAACAGCACCACAATACGCTCGTAACGGGGATCGACGTCTCCATTGGAATCGGATAACTCCATTACAATTAGCCCCGGAACCTGATCGGGGCCCGTATTGAGAAAGTTGAGATGTGTCTCCACCAATCCCGCATCTGACAGGCGGAACAGGGGAGAGCTATTTCGGATCGCCAGCTGTTCGCGGAATAGTGCCGAACTCCACAAACGGTGGTGGCGCACGGGATCCAACTCCGGGTTTGCCAATAAAAGCTGCATCAGGGGCCAGTTGCCTTCGTTTTTATCCGCGATAGGCAAACCCGCACCCCAGTTATCGCTGGCGAGGCTGAAGTCCAGCGCATTAAACCAGTCACCGGAGTTGTAACTGTCCCGATCCATCGACTTTGAGCGCAGGAAATCCTGGCCAGCGTGGATAAACGGCACTCCCTGGGCGAACAGAACCAGGGAGTTACTGAATGCCTGGATACGCACCCGTTCACCCAAGTCGGCACTTTGGCTGGCCTTGATTTGAATAGCGTCGAACAGCGTTTCGTTATCGTGGGCGGCGATGTAGTTGATGGATTCCTGAGGGTCGGCGGTATAGCCGGTGGGCTGGCCGTTATAAATCAGTTCACTGCCGGTAATGATATTGCCGTTGGCATCTTCAAAAGGGTAATCCGCCAAGTTGCCGGCCAGGGAAACGCGGACTTTATCTGCCAGGGTAAGCAGCGTGGCGCGCTCATTTTCTCCTTCAAACTTGCCGTTACTGTCGGTAAATAGACCGGTAGCAAAGCCCTGCTCTTCATAGCCGCCGAAGGGATTACCACCGCGCACGGAATCGCGCAGGCGGTCGTTAAAGGTACCCACACCACTGCCGGCTATATTGCCTTGGCGTGCCTGTAAAAAGCGGGCATCGTTCGCCACCTCGCCAAAATTCCAGCCTTCACCGTACAGATAAATAGTACTGCCATCGACACCATCGATTTCATTCGTCAAGGATTGCAGTGCCGTCTGGGCCTTAAGGATATTGTTTAGGCTGTGGTGCCCCATCAGATCGAAGCGGAAGCCGTCTACCTTGTAGGCTTTGGCCCAGGTGACAAGAGAATCGATCATCAGCTTTTCCATCATGGCGTGTTCACTGGCGGTATTGGCGCAGCAGCTGCTCATCTCCACATCACCCTCCAGATTGCGGCGGTGGTAATAGCCGGGGACGATTTTATCGAGCACGGAGTTGTCGTATTGGCCATAGGCGCTGGTGTGGTTGTACACCACGTCCATCACCAGTCGCAGGCCGGAGTGGGATAACCCTTGCACCATTTGACGGAATTCGCGAATGCGCGCAGGTCCATCGGGAGCGGTGCTATAGCTGCCTTCGGGGACCGTGTAGTGCAATGGATCGTAGCCCCAGTTAAAGCCATCGGTATCGCGCACAGCAGCCACCTGGGCCTGTTGTTCGCTGCTATCGGATGCATAGTTGGAGAGGTCCGGGGTTTGCTGTTGTTGAGTTCGATCCTCATTGACCGTGGCAAAGTCGAAAGCCGGCAGCAGATGGATATGGGTGAGGCCGGCGCGCGCCAGTTTGCGCAGGTGACGCATACCATTGCTGTGATGCCGAGTGAAAGCCATAAAAGTTCCGCGCTCTGCCTCGGGAACGGTTTTGTCAGTAATACTGAAATCGCGCACATGCAGCTCGTAGATGCTGATATCTTCCGGCTGGGCCAGCTTTGGCTTGCGCAGTCGATCCCAGCCGCGAGGCTTCAGGTCGCGGTCATTCAGGTGGACGATCTGGCTCTTGCCGCTGTTGATGGAGAGACTCAGGGAGTAGGGATCAGTGACCAGGTTGGTTTCAATCTGGCGGCTGAAGTAGGAGTACACCTCGACCTCATAGAGATAAAAACTGCGGTCCCATTGCTTATCGATATTGACATTCCAAACGCCGGTAGATTCATCGCGCTGCATGGATACCACGAGATCGGCGCTATCGCTGCTGGAGTCTGCAAACAGATGCAGTTTTACTGCGAGCGCGGTGGGCGCCCAAAGATCGAGTTGGATGCTGTCCTCGCCGACACGGGCACCGAGCTCACCTGCGTAGTAGAAGCGATCATCGAGGGCGCCTGCCATCTGCACACCAGTCGCATCCAGTAACTTGCCCTCTGCATCGTAAGCGGCGAGGGCGAGCTGCTGGGTCACCAGGTCACTGATGGAAGCCTGCCCTGGCAATTGCCAGGCACGGAAGCTGGCCAGGTGCGGGAATTTCTGTTGGGCGCTGTCGGGTAAGGCGGCGAGAGAATTGAGATCGATGGTGCCATCGGAACGGATATCACCATCTTCCAGCTTTAGCTCGGCACTGTTGCTGTAGTGCAACTTAACCTTTTCACCTTCCTGCACCTGGATGTCCCAGGCAAAGCTACTGGCATCTACCCAGTGAGCCTTATCGCTACTTAAGTCACCCTTGGCGAAGCCGTCGCTGCTGACGGTGACTTTTTTACTACTCGAATCAAAAGCAAAGTAGATTTCGTTGTAGTCGGTGGTCACGGTAAAGGAGACATTGGCTCCATTGCTGCCGTAGCTCTCCTCCCAGCCTTCGTGCAGGGCTACCTTGAATTCATAGGAACCGGTAGGCAGAGCAGAGGTGATAAAGGTATAGGTGCCATCTCCATCGGCATCCTGCATCCAGCTGCGCAGGCAACTGGGTTGCCAGTCTCCAGGGCACCCCAGCAGGGATTGGAAGTTGCCGGCCACAGTGGCGATCAGGCTATTGTGGTTGTCTGTGATCCAATGACTCTCGTGGTCGTAGACAAATTTAACCTCATGGGCTTCACCCAGGCTGAGGGAAATATTGGCACCGTCGAGTTGACCACCCCAGCCATAGTTTTCGCCCCAGCTATTGTTGAGAGCGGCTTTGTACTCCCAGTTGCCGGCGGGTATCCAAAAGCTGCCCTGCCATTTGTCGTCTTCGCTGTCATAGCGGAGCAGGGAGACGGCACAGTCCGGTTGCCAGTCGCTGTCGCAGCCCAGTTGGCTTTGCAGATTGCCGGGAATATTGACCACTGTGGGATTTGGAGTGTCTGACGCCCAGGCAGGCAATTGGATGAAGCAGAAGATTGCCCCCAGAATCAACCCGGCCCTTTTGCCGGCTGAGCCGGGCCCTGTGAAAATTGTTATTGGCATAGCGTTTCCCATTTCTTGTTTTACTTGTTGCGGTTCTCGCAGCTGGTATTGAATCGCAGTCACGCAGTGGCAGCCTCCCACCCCCAGGAGGTGGAGGTTTTGGGGAGGTGGTTGGGTGTCATAAAACCTTTATAAAAACGTCATCTTATGGCAATGCCGGCTAGAGAAGATGCTTCGCGAGTAGAAGAAGTGGCGAGAAGGAAAGTCGGTTCTATACTCTATTGATCAGGTTACTGTGGGTCGAGAAAGGTGATGCATCTGCTGTAATCGGATTCGAAAGCCGGCTTTTGCCGGCTTTGCTTTTTGTAGCTGGGAGGTCTAATTGTTTTTATCCCGGCCAACACTCTTAACCTGCCTCTATCCAGATACTTGTCTATAAAAGGCAGTGATGCTAAGTTTCTAATTCCACTTAACCAGCGGAGGATTTTTGATGATTGTTTCCAATCTCCGCCGGGCTCCCCAGCAGTAAACTAACTGCTCAGTCCGGCGATCTTATTCTTAACGTCGGGCTTTCTCACAAGAAAGCTCTGTTGACCGTACATGACGGTTGCTAGGCACATTTTTGTGCCCAGAGGATTTCAACTTTGAGTAAATCATACTTTCCCCGTCGCCCTCAGACTGGCTTCGGTAGGAATTCTGTGCGCGTCTCAAGCAAGCACACGGCCTCACCGCTGAGAGCACTTGGCTGGAAGTCTTTTTTCCAACAGCAACTCTCTCTCGATGAGCTGGATAGCTGTGTACCTATGCGGGTGATGGCAGTGCATCGCAGTCAACTTGAACTGGCTGGCGAAGAAGGTGCGCTAACCCTGTCGCTAACGCCATCAATGGCTGCGGAGTCTTTAACTATTGGAGACTGGTTGCTACTGGGGCGGGACGATAATCGCTTTGTTCGGTGTCTGGAGCGCAACAGCCTGTTTCAGCGAATGGCGCCTGGAGCCCTGCAACGACAGTTAATAGCCGCCAATGTAGATAGTGTTTTTATCGTTTCATCATTAAACGAAGACTTTAACCTGTCTCGAATTGAACGCTATCTCGCACTGGTGCGGGAATCTGGCTGCCGCCCCTATTTGGTATTGAGTAAAGCCGACCTCTGTACAGATCCGAGTGGTTATCTGGAGGCCCTACGTCCCTACAAAGAGCTGCCCGTGGTGATAGTCAACAGTCTGGACAGCGACAGCGTGGCGCCCTTGCGTGAATGGTGCCTGCCTGGGGAAACGATCGCCCTGCTGGGCTCATCGGGGGTGGGGAAATCCACTCTGCTCAATACCTTAAGTGGAGCCGATCTGGCGCTTACGGGAACTATTCGTGAAGACGATAGTAAGGGGCGGCATACTACCCGCAGTCGCACGCTCTACCCACTAAGTTGTGGCGCATTGTTGCTTGATAGTCCAGGGATGCGTGAGTTGGGGTTGGTGCATGTCGAAGAGGGGATGGCGCAGGCGTTTGCCGATATAGAGTCATTGGCACAGCGCTGCCGTTTTTCTGATTGTCGGCACCGTTCTGAACCAGGTTGTGCGGTACTTGCTTCTCTCGCGGGAGGCTCATTAGATGAGCGTCGCTTGCGCAACTGGGAAAAATTGCACCGAGAGCTACATATCAATCACCAAACGTTGGCGCAAAAGCGCGCCGGTGATAAAGCGCTCTCCCAGCTCTATCGATCGGTGCAGGATCAGGCGCGTAAAAGGAAGTACTCAGGAGAGTAATAATTTCATTGTTTGGGGGCTATGTCCCCCAGACAATGATTATTCAGCTGGACAATTTTAATGTCACAACACCGATAATAATTAAGATTATCCCGAGGCAATGCCCGATACTGGCGGAGTCGTCAAAGAAAATCACTCCTACAATAAATGCCCCAGCGGCGCCGATGCTGGTCCATACCGCATATGAAATACCGATAGGAATTTCCCGCTGGGCAAGCCAGAGGAGAAAGCCGCTTACGCCGATAAAAAGTATCGCCATAAAAATGCCGAGCAAGCGTGTTGTGCTCACTTGGGAAATTTTCAATCCCACTACCCAGCCTATTTCACAAAGCCCAGCCAGCAAAAGGTAAAACCAGGCCATATTAGTCCTCTTTTGGCGTCTGTCTTGTTTAGCCAACTAAAAGATCTAGTCGTTATATCCAAGGTTAGCTAGTAACTAGCACCCAAGGACGATAGGTTGGATTGGGGTTAAAACGCTGGCATTAAATAATTTATTTCTGTGGCTTATTTGCATAGGTCAGTAAATCTTTATTGACCTTCTGTGCTTGAACCTGTTATCCCTGGCGTTAATTTAGGAAAGCGTTGTGGTCGATAGAATGGAAACCAGGGATAGGTTAGCCAAGATTGTTGGGCTTTCACTGTTGTCGGCTAGTTTGCCGGTGTTTTCACTGGAGGCTCATCTTGAGTCAATGATTGTCACAGCGAGCCCCTTTGAAAAAAAATTCGGGGATCATCCAGAGAGCCTTTCTATCCTCAGCGCCGAACATCTGGAGCTGGCATCCCACAACCATATTCAGCAAGCATTGCAGAGTGTGCCCGGTGTCAATCTGGCGAGGGGAAATGGTCAGGAGTATCTGCCCTCGCTGCGCTCTCCGGTACTAAGTGGTGCCGGCGCCTGTGGTAGTGTTTTGAGCCTGGAAGATAGTATCCCCCTGCGAGCCAAGGGCTTTTGTAATATCAATGAATTATTTGACTCGCACAGTGAATCGGCTCGCAGCATCGAAGTGATTCGAGGGCCGGCAGGTACGCTCTATGGCTCTAATGCCATGCACGGTGTGATAAACCTGATCAGCCCGGAAGTGGGAGAGCGGGAAGGGTTGCCTTTTCGTGGGGTCGCCATCGAAGCGGGCCTTCATGATTACTATCGGGCACATGTGACATTGGATTCTGGGCTTAGAAATAGCTCGGGTGTAAGGGCTGATTTGTCCCTGACGACGGACGGGGGTTACCGGGACGCTTCGGGTTTTGCTCAACAGAAAATCGCACTACAGCACCAGGCTTTGTTTGATGGGGTTCAGGTGCGTACTAGGCTGGCGGCATCAAATTTAAATCAGGAAACTGCCGGCTATATCAATGGAGAGTATGCATATCGGGAACGTGCAATCAGTCGGGAAAATAGCAATCCCGAGGCTTTCCGCGATGCTTATTCCCTAAGGCTTTCCTCCCAAATACTTATGGATCAAAGCGAGGGCGGCCAATTTCAATTGACCCCCTACCTGCGCAAAACCGATATGCGTTTTTTACAGCACTACTTGCCCGGGCAGGCACTGGAGGAAAATGGTCAGGAGAGTATCGGGTTGCGAGGCAGTTACCTTTTTAGCTGGAGTGATGACCTCGAAGTTATCGCTGGTCTAGATGCTGAATTTACCCGTGGCTATTTACGTGAGTTGCAGAAAAATCCGACGGAAGGATCAGATTTTTTGCGGGAGACGATTCCGGTTGGGAAGCATTATGACTATCAAGTTAATGCATACAGTGTTGCACCTTTTACCTTAGCCACCTGGACTATGACCGATGCGTGGACACTTTACGGTGGGGTGCGTTTCGAATCGTTGCAGTATGACTATAACAATAAAATGTTGTCTGGCCGTACTGCTGAAGACGGCCTCCCGTGTGGCTTTGGTGGTTGCAGGTTTAATCGGCCAGAGGATCGCAAAGACAGTTTCCATAACCTGTCCCCCAAACTGGGTGCCGCTTATGACTTCGCACCAGACCTGCAGTTTTTTGCCAATATTGCTCAGGGATACCGGGCTCCCCAGGCAATAGAGCTCTATCGTTTACAGCGGGAGCAAACAGTTGCCGAGCTGAATTCCGAGGAGGTCAGCAGTGTTGAACTGGGGGTGCGAGCCTATAAAAATCGTCTTTCCTATGAATTCGTCACTTATGGTATGCGCAAGCGGAATGTGATTTTTCGGGATACGGAGTACTTTAACCAATCCAATGGAAAAACTTCACACCGCGGTGTGGAGCTGGCACTTGGCTACGCATTTGCTCAGAACTGGCGACTTGAGACTTCGACCAGCTATGCCGAGCATCGCTATCGCGATAATCGAGAGCTGCAGGGTGTATTGTTAAATGGCAATTTTGTGGACTCGGCTCCAAGAGCATTCGGTAGCTATCGCTTGCAGTGGCTACCTCGGCAGGAGATCACAACCGAGCTAGATTGGTTGCACCAGGGGCGTTATTACACAGATCCCCAGAATCAGCATGAATATTCTGGGCACAATTTATTGAATTTTCGATCTCAGTGGAAAACTGATCGCTGGACTTTATCTGCAAGGGTTTTAAATCTTACCAATAAAGCCTATGCGGAGCGGGCGGATTACAGTGGTTTTACTGGTGACAGATATTTTCCTGGAGAGCCCCGTTCAATTTATCTGTCAGCATCTTCTGAGTGGTGAATAAATGGATAGAGCTCTTATGGTAGCTATTTGGTAATTAAAAAGGGCAGGAAATTCCTGCCCTTTTAATTTTTCTAGCCCTCTGAGGTCTGCAGGCCTGAAGGAAGAATTGCCTGGGCTGAAGCAGAGCCCTGATCTTCTATCCAGGCCTGCATACGCTCCTCAAGAACATTGAGTGGCAGTGCACCTGCACCTAAAAGGGCGTCGTGGAAGCTGCGGATATCAAAATTATTGTCGAGCTCCTCTTCTGCTTTTACACGCAGCTCTTTAATTTTTAACTGCCCTAATTTATAGGCCAGGGCCTGTCCGGGCCAAACCAGGTAACGGTCAATCTCTACGGTGACGTCGTGCAGAGGTTTGGCGCTATTTTCCATAAAGTAGTCAATCGCCTGCTCCCGGCTCCAGCCCAGTTGATGCATGCCTGTGTCTACAACCAAACGCACTGCACGCCACATATCGTAGGTCAGCGCGCCGAATTCACTATAGGGGTCTTTGTATAGGCCCAGGTCATAACCGAGGCTCTCAGAGTAGAGGCCCCAGCCCTCCACAAAGGCTGTGTAAAGTGCCATACGCCGCAATGGATGGATATCGGTTTGCTCCTGGGCTAGGGCAATCTGCAAATGGTGGCCTGGCATTGCCTCGTGTACCGTCAGCGCCTCCATTTCCCATTTGGGTCTGCTGGGCAGGTTGTAGGTGTTGGCATAGAAAATACCCGCACGCCCAGCCTCATTGGAGCCCGGCTGGTAATAGGCCGTGGTCTGTGACTGCTCCGAGTAGCTGGGAATGGGTTTAACCCCGTAGGGTAGCCGTGGCAGGATGCCAAACAGGGCGGGTAGCTCGCCGTCAATACGCTTGGCGATATCCCGGTAGTCTCTCAGTAAACCCTCGCGGCTGGTATGGTAGAAGCGCGGATCGGTACGTAAAAATTCGGTAAACGCTTTGAAGTCACCCTTAAAGCCGGCCTTCTGAATAATCCTGTCCATTTCCCCGCGGATGCGTTTCACCTCGGCCAGGCCAATGCGGTGAATTTCTTCCGGGCTTAAGTCAGTGGTGGTGTTCTGATGTACTTTATGCGCATACCAGCGCAGGCCATCGGGGCGGCTGCTGAGGGCGATGTCTTTCTGCGCTCCCGGAATATAATCTCTCTCGATAAATTCCGCCATGTCCCGCCAAGCCGGTAGCAATTGGCTGTTGTAGATGGCTAGGGCCCGCTGGCGCAGGCTCTTTTGTTTCGCTTTGGGAATCGTTTTGGGCATTTCCGCGAAAGCACTGAGCAGAGGACTCTGCTCAGGAGTTGTGGGAATCAGTGCGCGGATCTGTCGGGGTAAGTCACGCAGGGTGATTTGCGGTGGGGTAACCCCTTTGCTTAATCCCTGCTGCATCAGCGCTTGTGTCTGTGTCACCAAAGTTGGAAGCTTTGACAGGCGCGCCAGAATATCTTCGTAATCAGCAACCTTACTGCGCGGCATACTGTTAAGCACATCTGGCACATCGCGCTGAATACCACTCATATGGGTGATGGGTTGCAGGTGCTCGGGAAAATGAAAGCCCTTTACCTCGCCGAGGAGATCCTGGTAGAGCAGCTGATAGTCGAGCCGTTGTTGTTCGGGCAGTGCATCAACATTTAGGTTTCGGGTAGCGCCTAATAGCTGACGAGTCTGCTCCTGTCGCTGTTGAATGGCCCTGCTTGAATTGTCCACCCAGCGATCATTCTGGCCGGGATAGCCTTCATAAGTGGCCTGGCTGGGAAAGCTCTCCATAATCCAGCGATAGCGTAGGTCCTGCAGGGCGGTCAGCCGCTCAGACACATTTTTTGTGGGCAAGGCTCGAAAAGCTTTCTTGAAATCATTTTGATCCATGGCGGTAACGCTAAAGCTGGCAAACATGCCGATGGATGCGATAAGGGCTTTCTTGAGTAGTGACATCTTTCCCCCAAGGCGTGCGGAAATCGATTGATAGAAAGGCGCTGGGGCCACGCGTTATTGTCGAATCAATAGTGCGTGGCAGGATTGTGAACCAGGGAGCCCGATATCCCAGATGGTTATCGGGCTCTATGGTTAGTTGGCGGCTGCGGCGCGGTCGTTAAAATTGTGCCGGTTCAGCAGCTGCAAGCGCTGGCGAATTTGTTCCTCGATACCTTCGGCATCAAGGCCAATAGCTGCGAGCAGGTCATTATGCTTACCGTGCTCAATAATGCGGTCGGGTAGCCCCAGTTGCAGTACGGGCAGAGTTCGCGCAGAGCTGCTGAGGTACTCCATCACGGCACTGCCAGCACCGCCGGCTACGGTGTTCTCCTCGATGGTGACCAGTAACTGGTGGCTATCGGCCAGTTCATCGATCAGTGCCTCGTCCAATGGCTTAACCCAACGCATATCAGCGAGGCTAGCGCCGAGGCGCTCAGCCGCTGCCATGGCAGGGGCGAGCAGGGTGCCAAAATTCAAAATGGCCACGCCGCTGCCCTCGCTCAGTAGGCGGCCCTTCCCAATAGGTAGCTCGCGCATTTCTTCTTCGATCGCTGTGCCCATGCCGGTGCCGCGGGGATAGCGCACTGCCGCGGGACCCACGTGCTTATAGGCGGTATACAGTAACTGGCGGCACTCATTCTCGTCGCTGGGTGCGGCGATAGCCAGGTAGGGCAGACAGCGCATAAAAGTGAGGTCGAAACTGCCGGCGTGTGTTGGGCCATCCTCGCCTACTAGACCGGCGCGGTCGATAGCGAAGGTGACATCCAGGTTTTGGATGGCCACATCGTGCACCATCTGGTCGTAGCCACGCTGCAGGAAGGTGGAGTAAATGGCCACAACCGGCTTCTGTCCCTCGCAGGCGAGGCCGGCGGCGAGTGTTACGGCATGTTGCTCGGCGATAGCCACGTCGTGGAAGCGCTGCGGAAAACGCTTGGAGAACTCCACCATTCCAGAGCCTTCACACATGGCGGGAGTAATGCCGATCAGGCGTTCGTCTTTTTCGGCGGTGTCGCATAGCCACTGCCCAAAGATATCCTGGTATTTAGGCAATTTCTTCTTGCCGGGCACGGCCACCTGAACCTTGCTTTCAGGCTCAAGCTTGTTCAATGCGTGGTAGCCCACCGGGTCGGCTTCTGCCGGTCCGAAGCCCTTGCCTTTGGTCGTAGCGATATGCAGCAACTGGGGCCCGGGCTGACTGCGCAGGTTGCGCAGGGTATGCACCAAATCGTGCATATTGTGCCCATCTAGTGGCCCTACGTAATTGAAGCCCAGCTCTTCGAATAGGGTGCCGGGGGTGATCATGCCTTTAACATGCTCTTCTGTGCGGCGCGCCAGCTGCCAGGCCTTGGGAATAGCCGACAGTATCTTACGACTGCCCTCGCGCATATTGAGATAGGTTTTGCTGGCGAGAATCTTGGCGAAATAGGTGGCCAACCCGCCGACATTTTTGGAGATCGACATGCTGTTGTCATTGAGGACAACCAACATATCCCGGCCGGTGTGAGCCGCATGATTGAGTGCCTCGAAAGCCATGCCCGCAGTCATAGCGCCGTCGCCGATCACCGCCACAACTTTGCGTTCGTCGGGAGACCCCAGTGCCATTCCGAGGGCTGCGCCGATGGAGGTACTGGAGTGTCCCACCCCGAAGGTATCGTAGGGGCTCTCGCTGCGTTTGGGGAAGCCAGACAAGCCACCCTGCTGGCGCATGGTGAGCATTTGCTCGCGGCGGCCAGTAAGGATTTTGTGTGGGTAAGTCTGGTGGCCCACGTCCCAGACCAGACGGTCTTCGGGTGTGTTGTAGATATAGTGCAGGGCGATGGTCAGCTCTACCACACCGAGGCCGGCGCCAAAGTGTCCGCCGGTTTGGCCGACACAGTACAACAGGTACTCGCGCAGCTGGCTGGCGAGTTCGGGCAGTTGGCGTTCATCAAGAGCGCGCAGCTGTGCCGGCTCGTCGATGGCGTCGAGCAGCGGCGTATGCGGGCGTGTGCGTGGAATTTCTTCGAGCATCAAACGGTTCAATTGCTACAAATGGTATTAAGTGAGGGGATTGTATGCCTGTGACGGGCATATTGCATCCCAATGGCGGGGCAGGCGCCCCGACTTAGTGGCCGCGCTGGACGATATAATCTGCCAGTTGCCTCAGCAATAGTGTATCGCCGGGTAGGGCTTCGAGGGCATTCAGGGCCTCCCTGTGCAAGCCCTGCAGCTTCTCTCTGGCGCCATCGATGCCCAGTAGGGAGACATAGGTGGGTTTGTTGAGCAGGGCATCCGCGCCCTGGGTTTTACCCAGCACCGCGGTGTCCGCAGTGATATCGAGAATGTCGTCCTGAACCTGGAAAGCCAGGCCAATGGCCTCAGCGTAGTGGGTGAGCGCTTCCAGTTGATTGCTGTCGGCCCCGCCGAGTAGGGCGCCCATACGCGCACTGGCTCGAATAAGTGCACCAGTCTTCAGGCGGTGCATTTTCTCCAATTGTGCCAGGGAGAGGGTTTTATCCACAGAATCCAAGTCTATGGCCTGGCCAGCCACCATTCCCCGGCTGCCGGATGCCCTGGAGAGCTCAGCGATAAGCTGTAACTTCACGGTAGGTTCGGTGCTATCGGCCAAAAGCAGTTCGAATGCTTGGGTTTGCAGCGCATCACCGGCGAGAATGGCCGTGGCCTCGTCAAAGGCGATATGGCAAGTGGGACGGCCTCGACGCAGGTCGTCGTCATCCATAGCCGGCAGGTCGTCGTGCACCAGCGAGTAGGCGTGCATGCACTCCAGGGCAGCGGCGCTGGCATCGCATTTGGCCGGATCGAAATCCACCCCATAAAAGATCTGGGCGCAGGCGTAGACGAGTGCCGGGCGCAGGCGCTTGCCGGGGCCAAGGGCAGCATAGCGCATGGCCTCATAGAGCTTATTCGCCCCGGGGACAGTCTCAGCAAGAGTGTCGCGAATATGGGTTTCGACACGCTGAGAGGAGCCCGTGAGGAAAGCGCTCAGCTCGGTGGGCGGGGTTGGGGCGCTCATTTAATCGTCGCCCGTGGAGTTGTCGGCTTCGAACGGCAGCTCGCGAATACTGTCGTTCTCCTCCATAAGCATTTTGACCTTCTGCTCGGCACTGGCGAGTTTTTTCTGGCACTCTCGGGTAAGTTTGACTCCCTGTTCAAAGTCGGCCAGGGCCTCTTCTAAAGGGAGATCACCCGCCTCCAGGCGCTCCACTAATTCTTCCAGGGCCTCCAGGCTCTGTTCAAAAGTTGCCGATTTCTTCTTTGCCGCCATAGCATCGCCTCGTAATTGCGGGGCAACCTTAGCCGCTGGCGCGGCAGGGGTCAATTGGCATGCGGCAAGGGTTGGAGAGGGTTATTGCAGGGCCTCGCGCGATAGCAGGTAATGGGCCAGGGCTTTTTTCTGCTCCCCGTTAAGGTCATACCTGGGCATTGGGGGCGTTGGCGTATCAAAGTAGTCCGCTAGGCTTTGCAATGTGTACTTTTTGTTAAGTCCGGTTAACGGCACTTGTTGCTGATGGCACTGGGCGCAATTGTGAGTTAGATATAGTGCTCGTCCTTCGCGAGCGGCGGCAGTATCGGTTGGTGGCGGCTTCCTCGGTACTCTGGCCGGAGCAGGAATTTTCTTGGACGATACCTTTGCCTTTTGGGGGGCAGCGGTAGGGGACAGACGATAGATTGCTCCTGCATAATCGTCGGAAATATAAATATTGCCTTTAGCATCCTCGGCAATTGCCACAGGCCTGCCTGAGACCTCCTTGCGGTTTTCGCTGAGGAAGCCCCAGAGAAAATCTCGCTGGGAGATTTTTCCACCATCATCCCAGTGCAGGGAAACCACTTTGTAACCATCTTTGACACTTCTGTTCCAGGAGCCGTGCAAGGCTACTAAAGCGGCTCCGCGATAACCCGCCAATTGCTCCGGGCTGCGCAGGAAACGGATACCGAGTGGAGCATTGTGAGCGGCGAATTTGTGCACTGGCGGCAGGGAAGCGGCGATCATCTCTTTGATGGTGGGGTCTTCATCATTGATAAAGTTAGGGTCTGGCACCCGGTCGCCATAGGCATAGGGCCAGCCATAGAATTTGTCGGGATCGATAAGGTTGAGTTCATCGGGTGGCAGGTTGTCCCCCAGCCAATCCCGGCCATTATCGGTGGCGTAGATACCGCCATCTTTGGGTGACCAGTCAAACCCCACACTATTGCGTAAACCAGTGGCAAATATTTTTAAATCACTGCCATCGGGACGCAAGCGCATGATACTGGCGCGGCGGCGGTCCTTCTCGACACAAACGTTGCAGCTGGAGCCACTACTGAGATATAGCCAGCCATCCGGCCCCTTTTCGATGGTTTTGGTCCAGTGGCCACTGTCTTCCAAGCCTTCGACGATTCTTTGGTATCGTCCAGCCAAACGGGCATCGGAGTGATCGAAGGGCACTCTGCCAACAGCATCGCTTTCCGCGATGTAAAGCCAATTCTCATGTAGTAGAAGCCCATGTGGACGGTTTAGATCGCCAATCAAGATACGCTGGTTATCAGCGCGACCATCACCATCTCGGTCGGGGGATAATAAGGAAACTTGTCCCTTCTTTGGCTGGGAAACCAGGATATCCCCCGAACGGGTTATTGCCAACCAGCGCGCATTGGGCACACTATCAGCGAATAGTTGCAGTTGATATCCAGAAGCGGCTGATAATTTTTGAATAACTTCTTGTTCGTTAGTTTTTGCGCCACCAATCATCTGGCGCCAGGGCACGCTAATCCCCGAAGAAACGGTCGTGTAGGCGCTTGAAACAACGGCGCTGAAGATAAGCAAAAAAATTAGCGTATATTTCAACGTCTTTTTCCCTGTATCGATTGATCTTGAAATAAAGGTGTTTATAGTGGCCGCGCTCATGTACTGAGCCCTGTTTTAGCACAGTGCTCCCACCGGGTCTCCCTTTCTTTTATGAAAGAAATATTTCACCTTGTGAGATATGTCTTACACAAAATTCAGCAGATTGCCCCTACTTTTTTCTCGCCCGATGTCCATAATTAACTGGCAGGGACGCACAAGGGACTGCAACTCTGCGGCAAAGGATAAAAGGAATGCGCCGCTCGCCCTATGGATATGGGCACCATCCTGTGAGACGCACCGCCCAGGCCGGATTGCCTGGGCGGTGTTTTAAATGCTTCAGAATTGCCTGTTATTACCCAAATTCCTCCTGCCCCTGGTAGTTACTTCTCACACTCCTGTCTCTTTCTCTAGTATTTTATTCTTAGTGGTCGCTATTTTATTGCAAGCCAATTTCGCGTATGTCTGGAATTTGTAATATTTATCCGCTTTAATGATGAGAGGTCGGCCATTATTGCTCGGGCCGGTGGAGGATGGCGCATTCAGCAATCAATCATTAGTAGTGCCCGTTTATGTCCTGGCATTCCCTCGTTGCTGGACTACTGGCAAATTGTCAGTGAAATCATCAGCGGGTAGTCGCTCTAGTCTTTTTAATGTCCTATCGAAACTGGACACTTCTGTTCAGGTTCAACTTCTTCTCTCTTTTTTCCAAGTAGCCTTTCAAAGTAGGCATTTGGGCGTTTTAAAATTTTCCACTTTGCTGGTTATGGCGGCAGTGGGCCGGGTTTTTCTGTTTAATTGCGGGGAGGCGAGGTCATGCAAGCGCGAATTTTACGCCTGAATTTGGCGGGGCAACCATTAGATTGGCTCACCTGGCAGGAGGCTTCCTGCTTGTATGTACGCGATTTGGTTACTTGGTCTCTAGGAGGGATAGTACAGCGGGTACGGGGCGGGTTTAATCGAAATGGTGAGCGGTCCACCTTGGATCTGGCATCTATCATAGCCTGTGGCGGTGCCCGAATGGCGCGTCCACGTAGTCGTCCGCCACTCACAAACCGCGCACTTTTTTTTCGGGATGTACACACTTGTCTTTATTGCGGCAATATTTTCAAATCGTTCGAGTTGACCAGAGACCATGTTATCCCAGTGTCGAAGGGAGGAATGGATTCCTGGGAAAATGTAGTTACAGCCTGCCGTCGCTGTAATCAACACAAGGGCAATTATTTGCTAGAAGATATTGAAATGGAATTACTGGCTCTGCCCTTTTGCCCCAACGCTGCGGAGTATCTGGCTTTGATTAATAGTGAGCGGATTCGCGGGGATCAGATGGAATTTCTACGCAGCCAATTTTCCCGCAGGCGTCAGCAGGATTGGTTATTGCACTAACTTTTGAAAGCTAAGGAAGTTTAAAAAAGGGGCTAGGGCCCCTTTTTTAATTTTTCGCTTTTTGTTTAAGTCGTGCTCATTACGTTCGTTGAGCTACGGCTGAGCGAATAAGGCCTGTTAAATATTCCGTAAAATCATGGCCATGGTTTTGCATCATCTTGGGGAACATGGAGTTGGGGGTCATACCGGGGAAAGTATTGACTTCATTTAGGTAGAGTTCCCCTGCCTCCGTTAGGAAAAAGTCGATACGGGATAGATCCTTCAGCTTGAGCGCCTTAAAAGTGCGTTTTGAGACATCTTGAATCCACGCCAGTTGTTCTTCATTGAGACCCTCAGCTTTAATAAAAGTCTCAGCGCGACTACCGGGGGCATATTTCTCCTTGTAGGTGTAGAAAGTATCCGCTGGGGCGCGGACCTCACCGGGATGGGTGGCTATCAACTCTTCGCCAAAAGTGTAAACAGCAACTTCCAGTTCGCGGGCGTTTAGCGCTTTCTCTATCAGCACATAGGATGAGAGGGTAAATGCCTCTGCTATCGCATTCTCCAGGTCTTCCTTGCGACTGACTTTGAAGCAGCCCACCGAGGAACCCTGGTTTGAAGCTTTAACAAAGACCGCTTCCCACTCTTCCAAGGCCGCGTGGGCCTTGCCCAGTTCTTCTGTCTCAAGGCTGTGTAGGAATAGATAGGGGGTGTTATCGATTCCCAACGCACTCAGCCACATTTTTGTTTTAATTTTATTAAAACAAATTTTGCTTGCTTCCGGTGCCGATCCGAAATAGGGAATGCCGTACATATCAAGTTGGGATTGTAGATCGCCGGTCTCCCCAGGATATCCATGGATGGCGGGGATGACATAATCCACATCCCAGGCATTGCCCTCTTCATCGCGAATTTTACCATCGTAAAAGATATGATAGACGCGGCCCTCTTTATCAGTAAGGCAGCCGCTCGAGTCCATTTCTACTCGCATCAGGGCGATATCTTCGGATTCGGCCAGTTGCTCTTCAATAAAGTCTGCAGTGCGCAGGGACACATCGTGCTCGCTGCTGCCACCGCCGCAGATAAGCAAGGTGTTGATCATAGAATTATTCCGTCGTGGTGCCGGCCGGGGGTGCCTGCAAAACTTGCTGACACTGTTGCGGCATCTTCTTGGGTTTGGGTTTTGTCGGTTGGGTCTTAGTGCCGTTCAGTATTGCGTAGAACTCCTCGCTAAACCACCAGTCCAGATCATTGCCGCAAGGCGCGGTGCGCACGGGAGCCTGGGGTTTGCAGTGGCTGCTGCCGGCTGGGCAGGACAGCCGAACATGAAAGTGATAATTATGTCCCCACCAGGGGCGTACCTTGCGCAGCCATTCATTGTCTGTGCCAGAAATTTCACATAATTGGCGCTTGATAGTGGGATGGACAAATATCCGCTCAACACGTTGGTCTTCAGCGGCCATACGCAGGATCTTTGGTACCCGCTCGTCCCAGTTCTCCTTAATCAAACGATGCTGGCGGGTATCTGCCAGGGGGATAGCGGAGATATTATCGCGTTCCCATTCAGTCAGCGCACGCTGTGCGGCGCGTCTGTCCTGTGAATACCAAATATCCACATCCAAGCCGGTCTGGTGACTGCTATGCCCCCCGCTGCCAAAGGGGCCGCCGCGCGCCATCGACATATCGCCAATTTGTATCCTGCCGAGATGACTTTGCGCGACGCTTTGGGAAAAGTCTTTCAGGAAGGCGACGGTATCTGGGTGCGCGAAATGTCGATCGCGACCGGTGCGAACCAGCTGGTAGCCCTCACCGCGTAAAGGCAGTGTTTCCGCTCCGGCCAGGCAACCATTGGTGTAGGTGCCTATGCTGGCTGAGTCCTGGGCACTGGGGCTCTCGCTCTCCTCCCAGGGGTTGGCCTGGGCCTGAGAGCCAAAGATGGCGTAGGCGATAACCAATGAGCAGGAAAATAACTTGGCGTAGTTAAACAGTCTGGGGCGCTTGAATAAGAGAGACATAAATCCCTAGTTACCGGTAAGTCTGGTGGTCGGGTTGCGCGCGGCGCGGACCCGACGAGTATAGACAGACAGTGTACTAGCTCTGTGACGCAAGTATCTCTTTGCAGTTCCCTATGAGTTGATCCATTTCTATATCGGTGCCAATGGAAATGCGCAGGTACTCGCTGATGCGGGGTTTATCGAAGTAACGAACCAGAATACCCCGCTCACGCAGGGCCAAGTAGAGGGGCTCGGCACCAGGGGCTGGTGGCTTGGCCAGGATAAAATTCGCCATGGAGGGAACAACTTCGAATCCCAAATCCAACAGGGCCTCCTCTGTTCTTGAGCGTGTAGCGACCACCTTGTCACAGTTGTCCTTGTGCCAGGCTCTATCGCGAATGGCAGCAGTGGCCACTTCTTGGGCAATCGCGTCGATAGGGTAGGAGTTGAAGGAGTTCTTTGCGCGTAGCAACCCTTCAATCAAGTGCTCCTGGCCCATGGCAAAGCCGAGGCGCAGACCGGCCAGTGCATAGGACTTCGACAGGGTGTGAATTACCAGTAGGTTGGGGTATTGCTCAATGAGCTGAGTGGCGCTCTCGCCCCCAAAGTCGATGTAGGCCTCATCGATGATGACCACTCGCTCTGGCTGCAGCTGCAGCAGTGCCTCAATCCTATCGAGCGATAGGTGGCGGCCTGTAGGCGCATTGGGATTGGGGATAATAACTCCGCCAGCAGCACCCGAGAAACCCTCTACATCGAGGCTGAAATCTTCTAAAAGGGGGATGCTACGAGACTCTATGCCAAAGAGCTGACAGTACACCGGGTAGAAGCTGTAGGTGATATCTGGGAATAGTAAGGGTTCGTTGCGGCGGAAAAAGCTGTAAAAGCTCAGAGCCAGTACTTCGTCGGAGCCATTGCCGACGAAGACTTGCTTGTCATTTAGGCCGTAACGCTCAGCAATGGCTGCGCGCAGCGCACAGGACTCTGGGTCTGGATAGCGCCGCAGAGCATCGGCAAAATTTCTCTGTGCCAATAGTGCCAGTGCTTGGGGCGAGGCGGGATAAGGGTTCTCGTTGGTGTTTAGCTTAATCAGGGTGGTGCCGCTGGGCTGCTCACCGGGGGTGTATGGCTCCAGCTGCTCTAAGCCGGGACTCCAAAACGATGTATTCACTACTCTACCTCTGCGCTATCGTCTTCTGTGGAAGAGCTGTCTTTGCTTCCTTTCTCTGACTCGTCATTTTTGATGGGAATATCAAATTGTGCCGCTGAACCGGTGATAAATTCCTGCATGGGCACCGGTTTACGCAGCAACATATTATCGTATTTGAGTTCGGTAGAAATCTCAGGTGTTTCACTGAAGTCATCAATCGAGCCGATTGTTTCCACAAGGCTGAGGCCTAAAAATCCGATTGGCAGTATCAGGGCCACGGCCCAGCGCCAAGCGCGCCCAAGATTGGTGGCCAGGTAACAAGCGCACCAGAGCATGGCGGGCAATATGATGGCGAGCACCAGGAAATCCAGGATTTCCATGGTATTGCCGATGGCGAAGTTGTAATTCAGCACACTGCCGAACCACTCCCAGACGGCATAGGTGAGTGCACCAATGGAGGCGATGGAGAGGTGGGCAAAAAAGTGTGTCTCGTGACGCACCACCCGGCCTACGAAAGCCCAAGCACCTGCATAAATAACCAGGCCTATCACCGCACTCGCCAAAATATTGACAGCAATAGTCCACTGATAAGTGCGCGCATAGCCGAGATAACTGAGCAGTGCGGTGGACAGAGCCACGGCGAGCACCAGGAGGATGGCGTATAGGGGGTGGGACAGGCTGGCAAACAGGTTTTCCAGCGAGTGCAGAGGCGTGGCCTCGGCAACGCTGTCATCGCAATTGAATATCCGCAAGCGGGATTTGCCACATTGTATCAGGTCTCCAGAGGAAATCTGATGAGAGGAAATTTCCCCTGGTTTTACCGATCGGTCCTTCAGGTTTCCCAACAGCTGGCTGCCATTGACCGTATTTAGGTCGTGCAGAATGTAATTGCCATCTTCTTCCCGGCGAATTTCCGCATGGCGCCCATCTGCATGAATATCTTCCAGAATAGCGTCGTTGCTGAAAGCGCGGCCCAGGGTGAATTTGTCGCCATCCATGCGGTAGCGCATCTGTACCCGGTGAGCGCGGTTGAGTTCTTCAATTATCAGTGCCATTGGATTTCGCTCGTGAACTTCTCGGCAAAGGCGTCGGCAGACTCCCGGGTAAAGCCGGATAGAGTAAAGTGGCTGACCAGCGCGCGATTTTTTTGGTCCACGCTGAGGCTCAAGAAGAAGATATCGTAAAGATCGGGGAAGTTTTTGTAGCGCCTGACACAATAGCTGGTGCGGCTGATTAAGGGCTTTTTACTTCGCTCGGGCTTGGATAGAGGACCATTGCCATTCCCATTGCGTGGCTGGGAGGTAAATCCCTGGCGGCAGCGGAAGTTGGTGACATCCTCCTCGCCAGCACTGTTGCCGGGGTAGAAGGTGCTCATCTGATGTTCGTATTCCGCATAAAAACGCGCTGGTAAAAGGCCTTCGGCTTCGAGCCAGAAAAACTCGTATTCCACTCGGCCGGTATTAAATTCATCGGAGAGAAATATCACATCCTGTCCGGTGCAGCCTTTGTCGATACGTTTGATGGGATTGTCGCTGTCTTCCTCGCTGTTACCCCAGCATTTAATGGCAGGCACTATTTCTCCGACGACCTTGGCCTCACCCAGAGAACGCCGCTGCCAGTCTGCCTCCAGTATGGAATCAATAATACGCTGTTGATTGTCGAGCAGTTGTTGGTAGGTGACCTCTTGAAGGTCAAATGCCATATCGCGCTGATGGAAGTGCTTTAGCAGACTGATCAGTTTATCCACCGGTACCAGAAAGCTCACCTGATTTCCGGCAGTCGCTACATTGATGCCCACTACTTGGCCGCGGGTATTAATCGCAGGGCCACCACTCATCCCGGGGTTGATAGAGCCGGCGAAGTGAATGCGATCGTAAAAACTGCCTCCGGCTATACCGTTGTAGGTGCCTGGTATCAAGGTCATTCCAAGATCCAGAGGGTTGCCGAGGGAGATAATCGTTTCGCCTTGTTTTGGCGTTTCAGTGGCGAGTTGCAGGTATTCCTTACCTGGCTTGTCCTGGCGCAATAGCGCCAAGTCGTTGACGACATCAATATCCAGAAGCTTTAGAGTGCCTTTGGTGCCATCGGTTGATAGATATTCCAGTATGTATTTATCCGGGTCGCTGACTGCTTGAGCAACGACATGGTAATTAGTGGCGAGTAGGCCATCGGCGGAAATCTGGAAGCCTGAGCCGAGCCCGGCTTTGGAATTAGAGGATTTCTCCATCAGGCGTATTTGATAAAGGCTGCCACGGTAATCGCTGTAAAGCTGCTCATATCCCTGTGCTAGAGCCAGAGTTGAGAAACAGAAGAGCACCCAGGCCAGAAGTTGGGCGGAAAAATTCGGCATTTTTGCTTGATTAAATTATGGACAGAAGCGGTGATACTACGGGATATAGAGTAGTGCAACAAGCGGGGCACGGCCGAGGATATTAGCCGTGTCCCCCACTTTTCAATCCCTTTATAGGTAGTCGATGATTTTCGGCTGTGCTTCTACGACTTTTTGATGCGACTCCAGATAAAAGCGCGTAAAAATTGCATCCGCCTCCTGTGGTGACATAAAGCCTTCACTAAACCCCGGGCTGACCGGATCCAGGTGTAGGCGCGCACAACTGATCACATGAGCCGCCAGCTGGGCCATGTTTTCATCTCCCACGGAAATACGGATTGTGGTTGAGAATATTCCTGCCGCCTCCATGGCTTGAGGAGAAAGCTCGGAGTGAGAAGTGAGTGCAGGGCAGAGCACCATGGTATTGGTCTGTCCCAGGCTAACCATCTGTCCAAAAGCGGGCTCCAGTGCATCGAAGAAGCTCTTGAAAGCTTCTGTAGGAATTTGTGCCGCTTCCATATCAATACTGAACAGTGGCGTCGGCAGCTGATAGCGCATCAGGGTTTCACGCAGCGTTGAGTTCGGGTGGCTTTCCACCGCATGGCTGTTCACCCGGATTTTACTGTGGCTGGCGAAGAAATGGCTGAGGCAAAGGGTATTGATGCACTTGGTCAACATACGCATTTCCAGGGTGCGCATACCACAGTGTACTTCCCAGGCCTTGTCTGCATCGAGGAAGGCGCCTTTGATGTAATACACATCCCAGAACATGCACTGATCCCAGTTCAGCCCCTTAGCACTGTCTCCCTTGGGAATAAACATACGATGGTTCTCCCCAATCACTACCCCGGCGGTTGCGGCGCCTGTGCCGCCAATGTCTTTGGTGTAGGAGTGCACTACAAAGTCCGGTCTTTCCTCGCGATCTTTGCGCCGCAGTGGTTGATAGAGGAAAGGGGTGGCCAGGGTGGCATCCAAGCTGACCAGAATATTTTCTCGGTGCGCAGCCTTACAGATGGCTGGTACATCCAACATGATACCGTGGGGATTGCAGGGCGACTCGATATAGACATGAAGTTTGGAGCCTTGCTGAAGGGCATCGGCATAATCGCGCTGGGTGTCGGCGATCAGTTTTTCAAAGTCTTCGCCGCTGGTGCCGTCAAACCAAACCAGCTGGATTGCCAGCTTATCGGGGCGTGCATAAAAATCCTGTAGTAGCTGGTGCACCCCCCCATAAATATTACGCGAGACGATCAGAATATCGTCGCGGCGTAGCTGATTGGAAAGCAGCGCATCAATAGCGGCCATTCCAGAGTTGAAGTTCCAGGCCATATATTCATTGGCTGCTGGTCCGCACTCCAGATCCACAATGGCGTTGGCCAGGGAGATAGAAGTGGGGTTGAGTAGGCGCGAGTAGATATCGTGACTGGGTTCACGGCCGCGGAAGGCGTCGTCCACCCACTCGGTACAGGCATAGATATAAGTGGCGGTGCGTGCGATTACTGGCGTAGCGGAAAAAATCGCTGGAATATTATCGAACAGTGGATAGCCACCGCGGGTGGTGATATTGAAATCGTCCCCTTGCAGGCTCTGAAAGCTGGCTCGTAGGGGATTTTGTAAGGTGTCTAACAGTTTTGCCAGCTGGAAACTCATAAAGCGTTTGGCATTGAAGTAGGCAATTTTGTCGGACCGATCCAGTCGATTCAGCGTTTCGTTTACCTGGCGCCACAGCTGATTCAAGTTGCCCTGGGCCTGATATAACAGCGCCGCAGTTTGCTCCAGTAAGCGCCCGTGCTCCGATTCCCGGTCAATACAAAAATGCTGTAATTGCTCCCGAGCAAGCTCCGTAATATTAGCGGCTTCGGTACTGTTGCGGCGGGGTGAGAGAATTTTTACATCTTCGAGATTCGCTTCCATCGTATCCTCACTAGGTGATGCTTTTTGTTATTTAGTGACTCTAACAGTCTAAGAGTGAGGATAAAATACCTGGCGTGTAATTCCTTGTAATTGGCCGTGATAGACCTGTAATCCCCGGATTCGTAAAGTAGCTACCAGTTGAGGGGGTGCGGGAGATTGTGAAAGCGGTTCCCTGCCACGGATTGGCAACCCCCACAACATTTCGGATGGATTTTGTATTCTCGCACTGTCGGAGGTGCGAGAAGCGGGAAGAATCAGCGCAAGCTGAGCGGACAGGCTGGAACCGACGGGTGCAGAGTCTTAGTCGGACCTTGTGGATGAGCTTGCCCGAGGCACGGATGCCAAATTTTGCTCTTGATAGTGTTGTTGTAACCGTCGATGGTTGGGACCATCATTTCGGGCCGGCAGGATTGCTACTGTCGGCTTTTTTTCGAAACGGAACTGGTTATCATGACGCAGTCACAGACGTATTTTACACAAGAAAACACGTCTTAGAATGACACCAAATAACAAATGCTTACAAGGGGATGAACGATGAGCACTTGTGCCGACTTACCCGTACTGGAGTGCGAGGTACCTAAAGAAGGCTTGAAACTGGATTTAGTTTTACGGCCTAGAGAGCAAAAAGATGGTGAGCCGCAGTACTGGCCTCTGTTTAATGCCGATAATCCGGAAGAGCATTTTGGTAATATGCGCTTTAAAACCCATAAGGGCGGTGTGCTTACCTTGAGAATTACTCTGGATTTATCTGAGGTACCAGGGCGCGAATTAGAGTTTGTGCGCTATAAGCAAGACCATAAACTGGATGGCATTATTGCGCTAACTCCAGACTTTCGTCACCAGTTTCGTGCTCGGGCCAGGGATGTAGATGGAGACTCCACCAAGTTGGTAATTAAAATTAGGGATAAGGATCTTATCCCCGATCGGTTTAATTTCCTATGGATGTGTGTTGATCCTAATACTGGGATGCACTTTGTTTCTGGTGATCCAGAAACCAGCATTGACCCCACGACTGGTAAACCCACTTAAGTGCGCCAGCGCTAGCTGGCCTCATTGGCACGGTTAAAGCAAATAGCATCTTTAACTCTGTTTGAGGCCTGTGGTTCATTACAGAGACTCTGAAATGGAGGAAGAATGAACCACTCAGCTCCCATGCCTTGAGCCAGCAATCGCTCTAAGTGATAGCTGGCTGATTGGAGCTCTCCAGCAAGCGCATAAACTTGTGCCGCAGTATATTGTATAAAAGTATCGTCAGGAGTTTCTCTTAATAAATCTGTTATAAGGTTTATAGATTTAGCGGTCTCACCAAGGTAAGCGAGTGCTTGGGCCTTATACCGTTTAGATACACGGTCACTTTCCGTGTCGGTAAGTGCTAATACCTTTATAAAGTATTTATTGGATTGAGTTTTGTTAGAGAGCATTAAGCTGACTTCGGCTATTTGACTTAGGATTAGTATGTTGTCAGGTGTTGAATGTTGAATTTCCATATAATTCTTAAGCGCTTCGTGGTATTTTCCCTGCAAAAATAGGCTGGTGGCTAAGTTTGACTTGGTTCTCCAGGTTCGATTTTCTTCTGGAATGGTCGTAATAGCTTTTTCGGCTTTCTCAAGGTTTCCCAGTTCAAGTTCAACTACACCTAGTAGCGAGAATGCTACCCATTTTTCTGGGTAAATCTTGATCATTTTCTCAAGGGTTGACTTGGCGGCAACGTAATTTGCCCCAGATACTTGATTGACGGCTATTGTATAGAGGGTTTCCCCATTTGGATTTAATGCATATGCTTTTTCTGCGTAGATTAAGCCATTTTTATGATCGCCCTGCATATAAAGAAAGCGGGCATGCTGGAGGAATAGTTCTGCGGATGGATATCCCAGTTTCTGAAGTTGTTTGAGGGTGGATTCAAAACCCTTTTTATCATTGCCAAGAGATTTGATCACTAGCTTGTTGTGTAACAGAGCGGCCTGATTCCTTGGGGTGCTTTCGGCGCTAGAAAGAATGGTTAATGCTTTACTTAATAGCTTGTTATTGCCGGTAACCCTGTATCTGTTTACACTTGCTTCAGTAAATAAAGAGTAAAGGTAAATATTATCTGGATACTTAATTATTTGTTCTTCAATTTTTTCAAGGTCTTCGTCTTTAACTAGCTCGCTTGGTTTATTTAAAATTTCAGCCATGGATAGATAAATATCAAAATCTTCAGGTTCCATTTTGAAGTCTTGATCGAAGCCTAGGTTGTAAGCTTCAGGGAAAAGTTCTGTAACGTTTTTTTGCGCTGAAAGTTGTGAATCCCATCGAGATTCATTTAATGAGAGGAAGTCAAAGTTTTTGCGTCGCTTAACTCTGCCATTTGATGGGTCAATTCTTTGTAGCTCGGCATTGCAGCGTTTTTTAGTACAATTAAGGCGTCCTAAGAGGGCATCCGTAACCCCCTTTTCTTTCAGGTGTTTCAAATGTTGCTCGAGAGTTAAACCCTCTTCAGGCAGATAGCTTATAAGAGCGCTGGACTTTAAGTGGGTCGGAGCTCTCAGTAACGCTTGGCGTATCATTGTTGTGACTAAGCTAACGTCATTAGCCTCCCCGCGAATATTACCTGAAAACTCTACGGGAAGTACCGCGATATATTGGGGAGGGAGTTTTATGAAATATTGCCAACCCCAAAATACCAGTCCTCCGATTGGTATTAAGCTGAAGAGCGCAGTAGCAATACGCCTACTTTTTTTACGCGGCTTAATAAGAAGTTGAGTAACTGTTTCTGAATACTGTTGAGTATTTAAATCAATACCATGCTTTCGTACCAGCTCCAAAGCCGCATAAACCCTTTCTGCAGACTCAGGGCGTTGCTCTGGGCGCTTAGCAAGTAACCTATCTAATAATGCTGCGAGGGGCTTGGGGATCTCTGGCCAAGCTTGCTGCGGTGGAATATGAGGCTTGCTGGTAATTTGCTGGGCAAAGGCCAGTGCACTCTTATCGCCACGCTCAAACGGTTTGTGCCCGCAGAGTAATTCATAGGCAATGCTACCCAGGCTGAACAAATCGCTACGAGCATCAAGTGGCGCGCCTTGCAACTGTTCAGGAGACATTGCCTGTACGCTGCCGGCGATATGGTCTTCTCTAGTGAGCTGCTGGTCGCAGTCAAGGGCTTTGGCGATACCAAAATCAGTGATTTTGGCTACACCATCATAGGTTACGAGGATATTTTCGGGTTTTAAATCCCGATGGATAATTCCCAGGCAATGGGCTTTACCCAGCCCCTGGCAGATCTGCATCAGCAAATCGAGTTTTTCAGCCAATGTGGCGCTGTGCTCGCGCATCCACTCTTTGAGAGTTACCCCCTCAACCAATTCCATGACCAGGGCGATATTGTGGTCTTCTTCCAGTACATCGTACAATCGTACAATGTTAGGGTGATTCAGCCTGGCTAATAATTGTGCTTCACTGCGAAAGCGGGCCTCGGCGGAGTTGCCTGTCATATCTGAGCGCAGTTGCTTGATAGCGACCTTGCGCCCAAGCTTTACGTCCTCAGCCAGATAGACAACACCCATACCACCGGCGCCAAGGGTGCGCTCTACCCTATAGCGGCCTTGATATACTTCAGTTTTCTCCAGCGCAACTACGTCCATTGTATTTAGTTCTTTTCGGATGGATAGGGGATTCTACCTGATAGTACATTTTCGTGAAGCCATCTGTCCTCTCTTCAGGGGAAATGGTTCACGTTATTCCATTTCTTTTGGATTGCTATCGGTTGCAGAAAACGGCAATTTAAGGTTTTTAAAGTCTTTACTTTAAGAAGCAGAGCAAGTGAGTTGTCGCTCGGTAATCACAAGCCTGGGGCCGCTCTAACCAAAAGTCATAAATGACAGAAAAGCCTGGCTTTCTATTGAGTAAGCCAGGCTTAAATGAGATAAGGCCGGGGCTCCATGCCTGTCAGGGTATTGCAGTAATAGGCACAGAGCGATCTTTTGCCTACTGGGGGTAAGAAGAAAGGCCAGAGGCTAAAAATTAGGCTTCCTGTACCTCGGTCTTTGCTTCCAGCTGAGTGCCTTTATAGATTTCAAACTGATGGCAACCCAGGCGAATCTCCCAGGAGCGTCGCTCCACCAAGTTTGAGGTATCTACCGCATCAGGTAGTGACTCAGAGATCTGCTTACGTGCGCGAAAAATCTGCGTATTCAGATGGTTGACGGTGATTCCTAACTCATGGGTAGCTACCTGAATGGAGACCCAGCCCTGAGAGTCTGTATCCATACCATTTTGCATATCGCGGAACCTTGCCCGGGCTAGATACAGTAGGAGGTAGTTGTGAATTCGCGCAGGTAGGGACTGTTTCATGCCTTCCCGCTGCAGTTGTAATTGGACATGTTCCTCGTGGGAACTGACGGAAAAGCGTAGACCGAAGTCTGTTATAGACAGCTGCTGTAATGAGAGCTCTTTGGTGGCGCCTTGGTTATCGGCGAGGAACAGTTGCCAGCTTTGCAGGCCGCAATCAATGCGATCTCCGTGATTTACCAGGCGCTTGTTGCCGTCCTCACCGGTATCGCCGGTGAACTCATACTGCCATTGGGCAATAACAGGGCTGAAATGTAGGCTGGCGAGAGGTTCATTTTCATCTGGCAGCAAGTGGTATTGCTCAAGAGGCTGGGCTTCCCCAGTCTTTAAATCAATCAGTAAATTCTCTGGTGCATCGAGATTCTCGACAACCCAAGCTGGGTTATTGACCCGACCGAAACAGACTTTATCGCCGGTTTGCAGTGGGTAGCTCTTGGCTGGAACCAATTGTTGGCCATTTAGCCAGGTTCCATTGCGACTGAGATCGCGAATGTTCCAATGAGTACCGGTCCACTGAATAGCCGCGTGAATGCCGGAGATTTCGGCGCTGGTGATGCGAGTGTCCACGGCCCCCTGACGGCGGCCGATGGTGTGGTGAGCCATCAGGTATACGGGCTGATCCCTATCTGGATGCTGTAAGCAAGCCATTGTCTTGTCCTTTTACTCCGGGTTACGCCGGGGGCTTAGTTGGAGCTTTTCACCAAGTCTGGTGGCTGCTCACTGTTACGGATAGATTTACTCACTCAGAAGTAATAAAGAATGATCTCAAAACACTATCGCCCCTGTCTCTCGGAAATCTACTTTTTTAGAGTAATACTAGGTTGACCTTCCCTTTCTCCAATGGGGGTGGGTAGGCACTTACATGGAGTCTGGAAACAGCGAAATTCAGAGATTCTTTTTATACCCAGCTGTGGAGTGAATGCAATCACTGCTGCTACTAATGATTGCTATTTTCACTGAAAAGCTTCGGTGTCGTCAAAAGTAGCGTAATAGTTTGTACTCACTTAGTGTGAACTGGTTAAAATTTTGCTTTTCTTTAGTTTCTTTACAGTTACCTCGGCCATCGTTAGGTGCCCTCATCGCCATAAGTTAGGAAAGGGCGGCAGGTTTTAGTTGATGAATGGCAATATTCAACTTTGGCTAAAATTAGTACTAATTTAATAGATCTATCGCCGCTAAAGAATGCCAAATATGCGGCAGTTTCTGCCAGGAAGTGTCGATGGGGAGCAGAGAGAGGGAGTCCGGTCCGTTGCGGGCCGGACTCTTAAAGCAGTAGGCGTGTCCAAATCGCTTAGATACGAACTCCTTCAATATCCAGGATCATTTCAACCTTTTGGGAGGCTGGACCCAGGTTGTAGTCGATACCGAAATCCTTCAGGTCAAATTCTGTGGTGCCGCTGAATCCCTGACGATAGCCGCCCCAAGGATCCTTGCCACCGCCGATATTGGTGACGTCTATGGTTACCGGTTTGGTCACTCCACGCAGGGTTAGCTCACCTTTTAAAAGTGCCTTACCGTCTTCCAGTGGTTCAAAACTGGTACTTTTAAATGTTGCGGAGGGGAATTTGTCTGTGTGGAGAAAATCGGATCCACGCAGGTGCTTGTCTCGTTCGGCGTGATTACTGTTGAGGCTGGTCACATCGATATCGACGTTAATGGAGGACTTTTCCGGTGCTTTGTCGTCGTAAAAGAATGAGCCGCTGAAATCGTCAAAACGTCCATAAAGCCAGCTATAGCCAAGGTGCTTGATGCGAAACTGAACAAAAGCATGAGCGCCTTTAGTATCGATTTTGTATTCCGCTGCCTGGGCCGTAGTGCCGAGTAGGGCGACAATAAGAAGGGTGGTGAGCTTCTTCATATAGAGGTTTCCTTTTTTGTGGTTGTAACCGTTTCTTGCTTATTCAGGCGGCTAGGCATACTTGGTAGCCCGAGCATCCTGCGCAGTGTTGCATCCCTATCGATAAAGTGGTGCTTCAGCGCTGCCAGGGCGTGGAGACTTACAAGGACGATCAGAGTCCAGGCTAGAATCTCGTGCAGGCTTCCTGCGATGTCCTCCTGGTTGGGGATGCCCTGGATGGTAGCCCCTACGCTAAACCATCCGAATACATCAATAGGGCGTCCATCGGCAGTAGAGATCAAGTAACCCGACAGTAAAATGGCGAGTAGCAGTAAGTAGATCAGACCGTGAATACCATGGGCTGTGAGTGCCTGCCAGCGCGGTGTTCCAGGGGCTGCTTTAGGCGTGGTATTGATTGAGCGCCACAGTAAACGAATCATCAAAGCGATCAATAGCAAAATACCAAGACTTTTGTGGATGCTGGGTGCTTGCTGATACCAGGGGTCATAATAGGATAACTGGCGCATCCACCAGCCGAGCGCAAAGACACCTATGACAGCTGGCGCCATCAGCCAATGCAGCGCAATAGCGATCCAGCCATAGTGATGTTGATTATTGCGAGCCTGCAAACTCTATCTCCAAATTTGTAGACTGATTGGATGAATATATGAGACTTCGAAATGCCAGTCGGGCTGGCTTCGAATCCCGTAACTGCTTTGTTCTTTTGGGATGAAAAAGGCCAAAAGTGGCTAATTTTGCATTTGTCCGATCAGCAGTTTAAAACTTGGCGCTAGGGTATCGCTTTTGCTGTTCGTGACCAATGGTTGGCAGGAATCTTTGCGAGAGAGATCAATAACGATTAGGTGATGAGAAACACCGCAAAATCGCAGTAATTGCCCGGTTAATGGGGGCGGTTTTGGCTACCTTCGCGCTCTGCTGCGAGAAGAATTCGCTCGCAGGCCCCCCTATCCAGTGCCGAGGAGCGCTGTGCCAGCTGCTCCGCCAGCCAGCTGGTGGAGTGACGCTCGCCCTCCAAGGCCAATTGCTCGAGCTGCCAGATCACGTCGAGTAGTAACTGGCGCTCCAGCTTGTCTTCGCCTTCCTGGCTGGAAAACAGCCTCGGCTCAAGTCGCTCCAAATCGCTGCGTTTCAGCACCAGTTCCGCCAAGCTAGGGTACCAGCGGCCGCTAAATGGTTCTGGACGTTGATGGTAGTCAAATGTGATTCGCAGGCGATTTCCCTCGGCATCCTCCAATAAAGGCGTGTCTTGTTCATAAGCGGGCAGGGCGGGACTGTGACGAAGTATTCCAACAACCGCGCGCCAGTCGCTGTGATTATCTGTGCAAAGGCGTAAGGGCTCGACCAGCTCTCTCTGCCCCTTTCGGTTGAGAAAAGTCAGCTTTTGTCCCGGTCGATACCAGTAAAGATCAAGAAGCTTCTCCTCAGCTAAATCTGCCAGGTGGGCGCTGGTTAAGGGCTCTTCCGCCAGTGCACTCAGGTGGCTGACGGCCTGTTGAACGCTCAGCCACTGCTTGCGGTGGAAATGTTTGCCATTGGTCGTCGCCATTTGCTACTCACGCCTCGCGTTTCACACCCAGAATTTTAGTAGCCTCGGAATGCTAGCGCCCTAAGGGCTTTAGGCTGGTTTGGCCTGTCATCATTGCTGTTTATTTTTTAACAAGCGCATATCAGGCAGGAGCAAATGCTTGTTACTCCTACCGTTGGCCGAGGAGGGAGCAAGCACATCATGTACCTGTAAATTCCTATACCTAGGTAAATATTACGCGGGTGATTGGCGAATGGATGAAGCCCGCCATTCATTGTCCAGCGAAAAGCGATAACAAGCCAAAGTTTAATTATAGAGAATTTCCACATGCACTCTCAGGCGCGCTCAGCTGGCGATAATTACCTTAAGAGTTGGGGGATAATGGTGAGTGATGCTGTCGGCTGGCGTGTACAATGGCACTTTTATTTGCCTGGGGGGCTTATGAAGTTACGACACGCTCTTTTACCGCTGTTTCTCTCTGCAAGCCTATCAATGCCTGTTGTGGCTGGGGTATCGGCCCAGGCGCAGAATGCATCCGACTATGCGGTCGATAAATATGAGGGCGCCATGACGGAGACCCTGGCAAGCTTGGTGCGTTTTGAAACCGTAGCCCGGGAAGACCTGCCATTGGATCGCAACCCCGAATTTACAGGCTTTAAAAAGGTCCTGCAGGAGAAGGCCGGAGATCTAGGGCTGGAATACCAGGATTTCGGTCATGTTGTGGTAATAGCCCTGGGTGAGGGCCCAGAAAAAGTGGGTATTGTTACCCATGGGGATGTCCAGCCAGCCAATCCGGCCAAATGGCAGAAGAGCCCGTTTGTTTTGGATGCCGAAAGTGAGCCCGGTAAGCTGATTGCCCGTGGTAGTGAAGACGATAAGGGTCCCATCGCCACAGCACTCTACGCAATGAAAGCGATCAAGGATCAAGGGGTACCCATGAAGCGCAGGGTTGAGCTTCTGGTCTATTTAGCGGAAGAGTCGGACTGGGAACCCCTCAAGCAATTTCTGAAAACTTACCCCACCCCCGCCTACAACATCACCATTGATGCCAACTACCCGGTAGTAACGGCAGAGAAGGGTTGGAGTGAGGTACAGGTCACCACGGCTGGTGCACTGCCAAATAACTTTGATAAACCCTATGTAAAAAGCTTCTCCGGGGGTTACTTTCGCAGTCAGGTGCCGGATGAGGCGCGTGCGGTACTGCAAAATGTCAGTGCTGAGTTAGTGGCAGCTATTCGTGCTCGTGCCGCTCAACACACGGCCACTTCTTTTGAATTTATCGGCGGTAACGGCAGTGTAGAGATTATCGCCCGCGGTGTGGCTACCCATAGCTCAGAACCTGAGCACGGGGTTAACGCGATTGCTTATTTAGCGGATGTGCTCAATGTGTATGAGTGGCCCACCAATGGTCCCGGTTCGACGGTACGTTATTTGAATGACTTGGTTGGCACTGGCATCCTGGCCGAGCAGTTTGGTGATATCGCTTACAGCGATACATTTATGGGGCCTATGACGGCGGCGGTTACCATGGTGAAGGAGACAGATTCTGGCCTGACCAGCTATCTCAACCTGCGCCGTCCAACAGGTAAGACTGCCCCCCAACTGGAAAAGGAGATCCACGCAGCCCTAGCCGATTGGAAGGAACGCACGGGAATTGCTCTTGTAGATACAAAAGTTACCCTGGGGAATCCCTACAGGGTGGACGATGCTCCCCATGTAAAACCACTCTTACAAGTTTTTCGCCACTTTACCGGTAAGGAAAACGCTGAACCTGTAGCGATTGGAGGTTCCACTAATGCCAAGCTGCTGCCAAATGCCGTGAGCTTTGGCCCTTCTATGCCGGGAGCTGCTTATACTGGGCACTCAGAGCATGAATTTATTACGGTTGAGCAGTTTCGCCTGAATTTAAAAATGTATACCGCGATGATGATTGAGGTAGCTAACCTCTAGTCTGGCGAGCTGTGGAGACTTTATACAGAAGTAGGATAGTGTGCTCCCGAATATAGCGAGGTAGCTGTTAATTGTTCGGGGCCCTGTCAAAAGTCTCTTTTTAATCACTTACTTTAGAAATACGAGATGTTAAATTTTCTTCCCTCTACAGTGTTATTGGTGCTGACTTCGGTACTGTTGTTTATCAGTACTATTATTTGTTTTATTCCTATTTTGTTTTTTGTTGTGTTGCGATTGATTTTCCCATTTGCCGTGCTGCGAAAAGCGTATACAACTATTTTTATGTCGATTGCTGAGGGCTGGATCATTCTGAATATAGGTTGGATGAAGCTTACCCAGAAGACAAAGTGGGATGTAAAGATAGAGGGGGAACTAAAAAAAGATGGCTGGTATTTGGTGACCTCAAACCATCAAAGCTGGGTAGATATCTTTGTTTTACAAACCATTCTTAATCGGAAAATTCCTTTTTTAAAGTTTTTTATTAAACAGGAGCTGATCAAAGTTCCCGTAATGGGCATCTGCTGGTGGGCGCTGGATTTTCCCTTTATGAAACGCTACAGCAGGGCATATTTAGAAAAGCATCCGGAGATGCGCGGTAAGGATCTGGAAGCGACTAAAAAAGCTTGTGAACGTTTTAAATTAATCCCTACCAGTATTATGAATTTTCTCGAAGGTACTCGCTTCACCCAGGAGAAGCATGACAGGCAGGGCTCACCGTTCAACTACCTGCTTAAACCCAAGTCTGGTGGGATTGCCTTTGCTATACAGAGTATGGGAGAACAACTCAATCGTTTGCTGAATGTAACGATTGCTTACCCAGGTGGTATTCCTACTTTTGCAGATTTCCTTGCGGGCAAGGTGAAGCATGTAATCGTTCGAATAGAGCAGATTCGCATCCCGGAGAAATTTTTCACGGCTGATTATATGAATGATCAGGTATTTCGTGCAGAGTTTAATAGCTGGGTATACAAGCTGTGGCAGGATAAAGACCAGCTTATTGGTAGCTTGTTAAGTGAAGCTAAAAAAGCCTAGAAACGTTTTATTTTGAATTGCCGTCCAATAGGCCGCTGATGGGGGCTGATATTTCAGCCCCACCATTCTTGCAGGCTTTCACAAGAATAATCAATTAAAGCCAGATGGGCAGTTGCGCACGAATTTCATCTGGCTGGCTATCCACCAAATTTTTGCCGGTCTCTCCAGCAACGGTGGCTCGGGTGGGTGTTTTGAGTGCATCGCGCAAGCTACCAACCATATAGGGCTCCGCTACAATGTATAACTTCTCAAAGCGGCCTTCCTGACGTCCTCGCTCCAGTGTGTGAGCGATTTCTCTGGCAAAATCTTCGCCACTTCGGCGATGTAGATTTGCAAAGTTTCCCATTGCATGGCTGCCCTGGCCATGGCTGTCAAAGCTGCGTCCAGGAGCATCACTATCGACTTCCCGTCCGGATAATCGGGATTGTGGATGGAGAAGTCCTTGGATTTCGTGGAGATTGCTGGCGCGCTTTTGTGCTTCAAAAATTCTGGCTTGCGATTGGTTGGCCACAAGAACCCATGCTAAAGCCATGAGCGTATCCTCATTTTTTTACTTCCTTTTTATCCTAGTTAAATTTGGCGCCACTGACTAACTGTAAGCTAACTTGGTTGACGGGAAAGAGGTGGTCAATTTGTTCTTTATTTTCGGGGAACAAGGGTGGAATAGCGGAAAAATACAGAGAATTGTTCGCCACTCAAATCGATAGCTGTCACGATCTCTTAGATTACATTGGAATATTTTTCCTAGATAAATTTTAAATGCTCGCTGCTTTCTTTATGCCTTTTGAGATGGTTTTACCGGGCACTTAATCCTACCGACTGGCACGAAATTTCCTAGAATGAAGTCAAGATGTGAGAGGCGTAAGCCGGACCTTAGGGGCTAGCTTGCGCCTTTTGCGACATAGCCGTAGATGGAGATTGTAAGTATGAGTCTGATACCCAGAGGTTCCCTGCTCGATCTAGATAATATGTTTGAGCAGATGCTGTCGCCCAGTCGCGCTATTGGTAATGAAAGGGAAGGTTTTTTCTCGCCACGAATCGATGTGAGCGAGAAAAAAAACAGATATGAAATTAGTGCTGAGCTACCTGGTGTCGGCAAAAATGATATCAGTATCACTTTGGAGAGTGGTGTTTTAACCCTAGAGGCGGAAGTGCACCGTGAAATTAAGGAAGAGAAGGACGGTCGGATACTGCGACAGGAGCGCCGCTATGGCAAGTTCTTACGCAGTTTCAATTTAGGTGAAGATGTTCGTGAAGATGAAATCGACGCAAACTTCAAGGATGGCATTTTAACCTTGACCGTTCCCAAGCATGAAGGGCATCCGCCACAGAGAAAGCGTATCGAAGTGCATTAATTCTTTTTCCCAGCGGCAGTTTTAGTCGCTATAAATATAGCTTTTTAGAATTGGTAGAGGTAACACGATGAAAGTAAAACAAGCTATGCACCAGGGGGCAACCTGGTGTACACCAGATACCTCACTACAGGAATTGGCTAAAATCCTGCGCGATGAGGATATTGGTGCTGTCCCCATCGGTGAAAATGATCGCTTGGTAGGAATGGTAACCGACCGGGATATCGTATGCCGTGGTGTCGTACAGGGAGGTAACCTCTCTTCACTGACCGCTCGCGATGTGATGACCGAGGGTATTGAGTGGTGTTGGGAGGAAGATGACCTCCTCTCCGCAGTACATAAAATGGAGCAGCAACTGCTGCGGCGTATGCCTGTACTGAACAGTGAGAAGCGTATGGTTGGTATTCTCAGCCTCGGGGATATCACTTCGGCCATTGCCAGCAAGCAGGGCGGCCACTTCGCTTCAACGATCTCGGCTCACCACTAACCCTGCACAGCCCCAATAATAGGGGCTCATACTGCCTTGTGGACCCTGTGAGGGATATTCCCTGATGGGGTCCTCGCCCTGATCAGCCTTTTAATAGTGATTAACAGTCCCCAGAGGGGTACGCGAAATAGCAGGTGAGGGCGTATACTTCGCACTTTTTGAGGTAAACCATGGCGGTCAGTCAGGAACAGCTGCTTCAGCGCAGTGGTGGTCAGTGTGAGCTTTGCAAATCACAGAATAATCTGGAGGCTTATGAATTGCCGGAATCCTCGGCACAGGCTGAGGCCCAGGTGCTCCTGTGTCAGACCTGTCGGGACCAATTGAATAATCCAACTCAACTCGACAGTGGCCATTGGCACTGCCTCTCTGACAGTATGTGGAATCCGGAGCCGGCGGTACAAGTACTGGCTTGGCGTCTTCTCAAGCGGCTGTCTTCGGAAACCTGGGCGCAGGACTTGTTCGACATGCTGTACTTGGATGACGATCTGCTCAGCTGGGCTCAAGCCGGAGCCCTGCCCGAAGCGGGCGATATCCTGGTTCACCGCGACAGCAATGGTGTTCAACTCCAGGCAGGTGATAATGTGACCATTATTAAGGACCTGGATGTTAAAGGTTCCAGTCTGGTTGCTAAACGCGGTACCGCAGTTCGTGGAATTAGCCTGACAGATAATCCAGAGCATATCGAAGGGCGTGTAGAGGGGCAGCGAATCGTAATCCTGACTAAATTCGTCAAGAAAATTGGCTGAAGTTCTTTTATTGCTGAAGTTCTTTTATTGAGAGTATCGTTTGGGATTGTTAGCGGCGGAGGCTTAGCTCTCCGTCACAATCTAGCCCCGGTTAAATTACTTGAATGGATTTACCCTGCGTCATACGCTCATACTCTGTCGTTCTAGCTGATGCGCAAAGTCATGGCGGTCGATACCAAGCCGACCATTGGCGTTTATAGGAGCGAGATGGCAACCTGTTTGCCTATCGCATCAACTATCGCCATAGCCATAAAGGTGCTGAACAATACAGTGATTTGGCCTTTGGAGCCGCTTGTCAATCATTTAAAGAATTGGCAGGGGGAGATATTCGCCCACACCAAGTGCATTTTTGCCATGCTCCACTCTCTCCGCCTCAGCGCTATCGTGAGTATTTTGAAGCCGAAGTATTTTGGGGCCAGAAATGTGACTGTCTTATATTTGACGCCGAACTATTGCTGAGGCCTTTGAATGCATCGAGTGCCAGTCTAGTGAAATATTTTTAGGCATACACCCAGGTTCTGATTCAGGGACAACGGAGTGATATTGCCGGCCAGGTGTGAACACTGATTTTGCAGACACTGGGAGCTAAGCAGCGTAACCTGGCACAGGTTGCCCAGCTGATGAATATCCCCGTACGTACTTTGCAGCGGCACTTAAGCACCGCTGGAACCTCTTTCAAGCAGCTTCTGCAGGACGCGCGTATGGAAACAGCCAGATGGCATTTGCGTTCATCCAATATCGAAATTGGGCTACTTTCTGCGAGTCTTGGCTATACAGATACCAGTGCTTTCTCTAAGGCCTTCCGCGCAGTGCATGGCTACTCCCCTCTGCAGTGGGGCAAACAGCAACACTGATTTTTACTTCAGCGCTTCTCAAAAATTATTTACTCTGCAGCGTCTTGCCTACTTCCATTTCCGTTTTTGACTTTTGTTTTTTTGCCACGTAAATACTGGCAGGCTATGCTGGGCATCTGTTGAGTTGAGTAAATATCGATAAGGAACAACAACATGGGTACAGAGACGATTCGCTGTAAAGCTGCTGTGGCCTGGAAAGCGGGTGAGCCGCTTTCTATCGAGGAAGTTGAGGTGATGCCGCCGCAGAAAGGCGAGGTACGTATCAAGTTAATGGCAACAGGTGTCTGCCATACCGATGCTTTCACATTATCGGGAGAGGACCCAGAAGGCGTATTCCCTGCGATCCTCGGCCATGAAGGGGCGGGTGTTGTAGAGTCTGTGGGGGAGGGCGTTACCAGTTTGGCGGTTGGGGACCACGTTATACCGCTCTATACCCCTGAATGTGGAGAGTGCAAATTTTGTTTGTCTGGTAAAACGAATCTCTGCCAGAAAATTCGAGCGACCCAAGGTAAGGGCCTGATGCCGGATGGCACCACGCGTTTTTCAATCAATGGCAAGCCCATCTATCACTATATGGGGACCTCCACCTTTTCCGAGTATACGGTCTTACCGGAAATTTCCCTGGCGAAGATTAATCCTGAGGCGCCGCTAGAGGAAGTCTGTCTCCTAGGCTGTGGTGTGACAACGGGTATGGGAGCGGTAATGAATACGGCTAAGGTAGAGGCGGGTTCGACCGTGGCTATCTTCGGATTGGGCGGTATTGGCCTATCGGCGATTATTGGAGCCAAGATGGCTGGTGCCGAGCGTATTATTGGTATCGACATTAATGAAGATAAATTTGCGCTGGCAAAAAAACTCGGCGCAACAGAATGTATTAATCCAAAGAATTATGAGCAACCCATCCAAGATGTCATTGTCGAACTTACCGATGGCGGGGTGGATTATTCCTTCGAGTGCATAGGAAACGTAAATACTATGCGATCGGCGCTGGAGTGCTGTCACAAGGGCTGGGGGGAGTCCGTAATTATTGGAGTTGCCGGTGCCGGGCAGGAGATCAGCACGCGTCCATTTCAATTAGTAACCGGCAGGGTCTGGCGCGGTACCGCATTTGGCGGCGTGAAAGGTCGTTCTGAGCTGCCGGATTATGTGAATCGTTATCTGGCTGGGGAATTTAAGTTGGATGACTTTATTACCCATACGATGCCATTGGATAAAATTAATGAAGCCTTTGAATTGATGCACAAGGGCAAGAGTATTCGTAGCGTTATCCACTATGGAAATGTCTAAGCGGGATAGTCTATGTCTATTGAGCTTACCAGCAGTACCAAAACTTTTGATGGACTACAGCAACAATACCGACACCAATCCACTGCATTGAATTGCACGATGCATTTTTCGGTCTTTCTGCCCCAGAATGTAGATAGCGAAGAGGGGCATCGGTATCCAGTTCTTTATTGGTTGTCGGGTCTAACTTGCACTGATGCAAACTTTAGCCAGAAAGCGGGTGCACAGCGTGTGGCTGCGGAACTGGGTATTGTACTGGTGATACCGGATACCAGCCCCCGTGGAGAGGGGGTTGCTGACGATCCCTCCTACGACCTGGGCCAAGGAGCTGGGTTTTATGTGAATGCTTCCCAGGACCCCTGGAAGCTACACTATCGCATGTATGATTACATTGTGGATGAATTACCTGCGTTAGTTGAAGAGCATTTTCCTGTGAATCAGCGTCGTGCCATCAGTGGCCATTCCATGGGGGGGCATGGTGCCCTGGTCATAGGTTTGAGAAACCCTGAGCGTTATACCTCGATCTCTGCGTTTAGTCCGATCTGTAATCCGATTGCTTGCCCCTGGGGAGAGAAAGCTTTCGCCGCATATTTGGGCGCAGATACCACGCTCTGGGAGGAGTACGATGCATCTGTATTGGTGGGGCGCGCCATAAATCATCGACCGATATTGGTATCTCAGGGAGGTGAGGATGAATTTTTGGAGCAGCAGTTGCGCCCAGGGGCCTTACAAATGGCTGCCGAAGCCTGTGGTTATCCATTAAGATTTGAACAATATGGCGGCTATGACCACAGTTATTTCTTTATTGCCTCTTTTATCGAGGAGCATTTGCGTTTTCACGGGGATTTCCTTCTGAGGCAAGACCATTCAGAACTCTGATTTCCCCCATCCTTTTCTAGAGATGCTGTGAAGAGAGTAAAATAAATATTTAAGTTTTGTAATCTTACAGCATCTCAATTATCTCTATTATTTTTTAGTGGGAATGGAAGTAAATTAATTTTCTCTCTTAGGGGCTTCTTTAGGTGCAACCCAGCAAAGTTTTGAATGGCATCCATGCCTTATATACTTTTAATTAGGGCGTATTCTGCACCTTTATATCTTGCATCAACACAGTAATGTTCCATCTATTACTCATAATTAAGTCTTATTTCCTAACCTTAGGGAAAAGAAATCCTCAGTAGTCTGGGTTCTACTTAAAATGATTCTTAGACATCAATACTGTGCGTTCTTCCAAAATTTCAGGAAAATGAGATTTAACTTCTGCGAGTCGGCAGCTGTTATGAGCACCTATGATTGCTATTGGGCAGTTTCATATTTATTGGGGTGCTACTGCCCGACATTCCCCGATAATTTCTGCGCGTCGCTGATCGAGAGTTTGTTCAATCAGGAACCATCCATTGTTACAGAAGCCGCTCTCATCCAATAAAATTTCCATTCGTTCAAGAGCAATTTTTCTGATATCCCCGGAGTTACCTTTCCCTCCGCCGGGTTTTCCAGCACCGGGCTTCGCTCCTCTCGGCTTATCACCACCAGGCCCTCCTGCGGAGGGTGCTCGGGGAGGCCTTTCACCAGTAGGTCGCTCGGGACCAAGAGTTGCTTTGTAAGTAAAGCGCTTATGGCCGAACTCGGTGATATGTGTAACAAATGATTCTGTAGAGGGAATTTTCGGAGTTGAGCTGCAGCTGCTAGCAATTAGAGATGCCGCAATGGGGATGATTAGGGGGTACTTCACTGTTTTTATCCTGTGAGAATTGCTATCTCAGTATGACCTTATCTTGGTACAAAGGTCGGTAAAGCAGAGTAAATAATTGTAAAGCCTTGATTATACAGAAGAATAATTTGTTGAATAAGTTAATCCAAGTGTTATTTCTACAGATTACGTGTGGGAAGAATTACATTGTAAAATCGGTATTTGTTAATCAGTCCGTACAGAAAAATTACCTTTTCCCACCTCAGTTCTTCCTATGTTGAATGCTGGGCAGGGAGCAAGAAACTTAAGGGCCCTCTATGAAAAAATCACTACTTGCCCTATTTGCCGGGGCTTTTGTAGGAATATGCTACGCAGAACCTCTAACTATTGAGAGAATATTCTCAGATCCAGCTCTGAGTGGTTCTACTCCCCGGGCACTGGAATACTCCCCTGATGGCAGGCGGGTAACCTATCTGAAAGGGCGTGATGAGGACTACAACCGCTATGACCTGTGGGAATATCATATTGCCGATGGGCAATCCCGTATCCTGGTGAATTCAGATAGTTTGCATAGTGGCGATGAAACCCTCTCGAATGAAGAGAAGGCCCGGCGGGAGCGCCAGCGTATCTATGGCAGTGGCATTATGGAGTACAGCTGGTCTGAGGATGGTAAATCTCTGCTATTCCCTCTGGCTGGGGATGTTTATTACTACGACTTGGCTAAAAAGGCGGTACAAAGGCTTACGGAAACAAAGGCTTTTGAAACCGATGTGCGGGTCTCCCCAGAGGGGCGTTATGTCTCTTTTATCCGTGAGCAAAATATTTATCTTGTGGATTTGAAAAATGGGAAAGAAAGGCAATTAACGCGAGATGGCCAGGGGACTATCAAGAATGGAATGGCCGAATTCGTTGCTCAGGAAGAGATGGGGCGCATGAGCGGATACTGGTGGTCGCCGGATGATCGCCATATTGCCTTTCTTCAAGTAGATGAGTCTCCGGTGGATGAGGTAACCCGTAGTGAAATCTATGCTGATCGTATTGACCTGATTCAGCAACGCTACCCTGCAGCGGGGAGAGCGAATGTAAAAATTCGGTTAGGCATTTTGAATGTTGAATCGGGGAAAACCCGCTGGGTGAATCTTGGTGATGAAGAAGATATTTATATTCCTCGTGTGCAATGGGCGCGGAACAATTTATTAATTTACCAGTGGCAATCCCGCAATCAAAAAAAGCTGCAGCTGCGTGCTTTCGATTTGAAGAAGGGAACCGGCAAAACCCTGTTGAATGAATCCAGTGATACCTGGGTCAACTTGAGTGACGATCTTTATTTCCTTGAGGGCAAAGATCAATTTATCTGGTCTTCGGAGAGGGACGGTTTTAAACATCTCTATCTATATGACCTCAATGGGAAGCTGTTAAATCAGATAACCCAGGGTAACTGGGTCGTAGATGAAGTCGAAGCGATCGATGAAAATAAGGGGGTGGTGTATTTTACCGGGCGTAAAGATACCGCTATAGAGCGTCATTTATACCGAGCACCATTTAATGGGATTGGAGAAATACAGCGTATTTCCAACAAAAAGGGTTTGCATGATATCGAGTTCGCCCAAGATGCCTCGGGTTATATCGATAAATTTTCCAATGTAAATACCCCACCTCAGGTGAGCTTACACAATGCGAATGGCGACCTAACGACCTGGCTGGAGGAAAATGCAGTAACTAAAGGGCATCCCCTGTATCCTTATAAAGCTGACTGGATCACTCCAGAGTTTGGTACTCTTGCGGCACCCCAGGGACATCAACTCAATTATCGCCTTTATAAGCCGGCCAATTTTGACGCATCCAAGCGTTACCCGGTGATGGTTTATGTTTATGGTGGTCCTCATGCCCAGGTGGTTACCAATAGCTGGGAGAAGGCCTTCAACCAGTTTATGGCTCAGCAGGGATATGTCGTCTTTTCTCTGGATAACCGCGGTTCTGCTAACCGTGGAACGGCTTTTGAAAATCCCATCTATAAAAATATGGGTAATCCCGAAGTTGAAGATCAGGTTGTTGGGGTAGAATTTTTGCGTTCTCTATCTTATGTCGATAGCGAGAATATTGGAATCTATGGGCATAGTTATGGGGGCTATATGGCCCTGATGAGTATGTTTAAAGCGGGCGACTACTTCAAGGCGGGAGTCTCTGGTGCGCCGGTTACTGATTGGGCTCTGTACGATACCCATTATACAGAGCGATATATGGGTAATCCCAGTGCCGATGCGGATGCCTATCAAGCCTCATCGGTTTTTCCTTACAGCAAGGGACTCAAGGGATCTCTTTTGATTTATCACGGTATGGCGGATGACAACGTGTTGTTTACCAATACTACTCGTCTTATTAAGCAATTACAGGATAATGGTCAGCAATTTGAATTGATGACTTATCCTGGTAAAAAGCACAGCTTACGCGGTAAACAAACTCGTATCCATCAGTACAGCATGATCAAAAATTTCTTTGATCGGCATCTAAAAGAGCAGGGTTGAAACCCTTTGAGCTAGTTGACAAAGCTCTGAGAGAAATAAAGATCGGGCCAACAGGCCCGATCTTTATTTGGAGAGATTAAATCTACGTCAGGAACCGCTACTGTCAAAACGATCAAGGTTCATTACCTTGGTCCAGGCCTTAACAAAGTCCTGGACAAATTTTTGTTGAGAGTTATTAAACGCATAGACCTCAGCTACTGCTCGAAGCTCAGAGTTAGAGCCAAAGATCAGATCCACCGGGGTTGCCGTCCACTTCACCTTGCCGGTCATTCTATCGCTACCTTCATAAACACCCTCGGCTTTATCGGACTTTTTCCATACCGTGGACATATCCAGAAGGTTGATAAAGAAGTCGTTGGTGAGCGTTCCCGGTTTATCAGTGAATACGCCATTTTTTGAGCCATCGGTGTTGGCGTCAAGTGCGCGCATACCGCCAACCAAAACAGTCATTTCCGGTACGCTGAGTGTTAACAGACTTGCGCGGTCCACCAGCATCTCGGTGGGCGTGCGGCTGTTATTACTGCTGAAGTAATTGCGAAAACCATCAGCAGTAGGTTCTAGCATGCTGATGGAATTAACATCGGTTTGTTGCTGGGTTGCGTCTGTGCGGCCGGGCTTGAAAGGCACATTGATTTTTTGTCCGCCGTCTGCAGCCGCTTTTTCAACCGCGGCAGAACCACTGAGAACGATCAGGTCGGCGAGGGATACTTTCTTACCGCCGGATTGTGCACTGTTAAATTCCTGCTGGATTTTTTCTAGCTGCGTCAGAACCTTGGCCAGTTCCTCGGGATCATTCACAGGCCATTGTTTCTGTGGTTCCAGGCGTATTCGTGCACCATTAGCCCCGCCACGATTGTCCGAGCCGCGAAAAGTTGATGCCGAGCCCCAGGCAGTTCTCACTAACTCCGGTACGGTGAGCCCTGATGAGAGAATTTTTGACTTAAGCTGACTGATATCACTGTCATTAATTAGGGGGTGATCTACTTTTGGCACAGGGTCTTGCCAGATTTGGTCCTCATTAGGGACTTCCTTACCGAGGTAGCGAGCTCGAGGACCCATATCGCGGTGAGTCAGCTTGTACCATGCCTTGGCGAAAGCCCGTTTAAAATCCTCCGGATTTTCCTGAAAGCGTTTGGCTATTTCTCGGTAGCTGGGGTCAAATTTTAGGGAAAGATCTGTAGTAAACATGATAGGCGCATGCCGCTTGTTTTTATCGAAAGCATCGGGAACTAGGTTGGCAGCAGCCTGATCATCGGGAATCCACTGTACAGCGCCAGCGGGGCTCTTGGTTTTTACCCAGTTATATTTGAACAGGTTGTCCAGGTATTGCTGACTCCAGGTAATGGGGGCGGCAGACCAAGCTCCTTCGAGCCCCGAGGTCATGGTGTCCTCGGCATTACCTTTACCACACTTGTTTTTCCAGCCCAGGCCCTGTTGTTCAATAGGGGCCCCGGCGGGCTCGGGACCCAAGCAGTCGGCTTTTACCGCACCATGGGCCTTACCGAAAGTGTGTCCACCGGCAATTAACGCAACTGTTTCCTCGTCGTTCATGGCCATACGTGCAAAGGTTTCGCGGATATCGATGGCAGCAGCCTTGGGATCAGGATTGCCGTTAGGACCTTCAGGATTTACATAAATCAGTCCCATTTGCACGGCTGCCAATGGCCTTTCCAATTGGCGATTGCCGGTATAGCGTTCATCGGCCAGCATCTTTGTTTCTGGGCCCCAATAAACCAGGTCCGGTTCCCAGTCGTCTATGCGGCCACCGGCAAAGCCGTAAGTTTCGAAGCCCATGGATTCAAGGGCGACATTGCCCGTGAGCACCATTAGGTCAGCCCAAGATAGCTTGGCACCGTATTTTTGTTTGATGGGCCACAGTAGGCGCCGGGCTTTATCCAGATTGGCATTATCCGGCCAGCTATTTAGCGGATCGAAACGCTGCTGACCGCCACCTGCGCCCCCGCGGCCATCGTTAATACGGTAAGTACCGGCGCTATGCCAGGCCATGCGGATCATAAAGGGACCATAGTGGCCAAAATCTGCTGGCCACCAATCCTGGGAGGTCTTTAGCAGAGTCTCTATATCACTTTTTACCGCTTTGAGATTCAGGGTTTTAAATTCCTCGGCATAATTAAAGTTTTCTCCCATCGGGTTAGACCTGGGGGAGTGTTGCCGTAGGGGGCGCAAATCCAGTTGATTGGGCCACCAGAATTGATTTGACTTTGGTTGGAAGTCCTTAGGTCCTTGGCGGGTAACCGGATCAGCCACAACCTCTTCGTCAGCGGAAAATGTATTTGACGCCAGCAGAGACAGTGTGATGATTAAAGTGGAACCGAGAATAGGTCTCATTAATTGCATTGCAATCATCTCCATACGATAAGAAATGCAGACCACGGCTCTTTTAAATTGGGTTTTTTATGCCGAAGTCAAAGGGTTATATAGACTATATTGGCGACTTTATTATTGCGAGTTTTATAAGTGACTATTTTTATGGTAATTATTTTTCAGGGTTGATTGTATATAAATAATCTCGACTAGTTTTAATTTTTTTAAGTTGTTACGTCTGTTACGAAGGATGAATAAAACGAAAAGAATAAGCCCAGTTTCTTTATAAACTCTCGTAATGGTGGTATTTGCGCTGGTTGAGCGGTAGCTTCCTTTGGTTTATTGAAAATAAAAATCACTTAAAACGCAGGGGTTGGCTGTTGCGTTGCTAATTCGCCAGCCTATGGCCTTATCGCTTTGTAATGAGGATAAGCCCATAGCGGCGCTATATAAGGAGATCCTTTTGCGTAATTATTTATTTTGGGGGATGTTTTTTCTTTTATTGACCGCCTGTGGTGATAACCGGCAGAAAAATGCCCTATCCCCAGAAGAGCTGAATACCAATATCAAGCCTGCAAGCCAAGCGACCAGAGCACACAATAAGGCTGTGGCGAAGCATTTACCCTTCACTGACAATTCGGACTTTCATTTGGCTAAGCGTGGATTTATTGCAACGATACCCGATGCACAGATTAAAAATACTATGGGAAGGGAAGTTTATGGCCTGGCACAGATGCAATTCCTAAATGGGGTATCGCAGGATACTGTAAACCCCAGCCTATGGAGGCAAGCTCAGCTAAATGCCTTGAATAATGGTTTATTCGAAGTGGTTGAGGGCATTTACCAGATTCGCTCGCTGGACCTAGCCAATATGACTCTGATCAAAGGGGAAACAGGTTGGATCATTGTCGATCCCCTGACATCCAAGGAAACAGCTGCAGAAGGTCTGGCTCTGGCAAATAGGGAACTGGGTGATAGGCCCGTAAGCGCGGTAATCTTTACCCACAGCCACGCGGATCATTTTGCAGGTGTAGCCGGGGTTGTCTCCTTACAACAACTGGCTGACGGTTCTGTAGATATTATCGCGCCGGAGGGATTTTCCGAGGAGGCGATCAGTGAGAATGTACGCTCTGGCAATGTGATGCAGCGGCGGGCACTCTACCAGTTTGGGGATTTATTGCCTTCAAGCCCGGAGGGATTTGTGTCCTCGGGGCTCGGCAATCGGGTTTCCGATGGAGAACATGGTATAGCCACACCCACCCGCTTGATCCCCGAAAAGGGGGCGGAAATGAAAATTGATGGGGTGGACATTGTTTTTATGAGCACCCCGGGGGCTGAAGCCCCTACTGAGATGGTTTTTTTCTTTCCCCAGTTTGACGCCCTGTGCATGAGCGAGATCGCCAATCACACTCTGCATAACCTCTATACCTTGCGCGGCGCTAAGACTCGCGACGCACTGGCATGGAGTCATTATTTAGAGCGTGCTATGGAAAAATTTGGTGGGCGTACCCAGGTGGTTTTCAGTAGCCATCACTGGCCCACCTGGGGTAATAGCGAGGCGATGGATTACCTGTCCAAGCAGCGTGATTTATACAAATATATTCACGACCAGACCTTGCGCCTGGCCAACCATGGCCACGATATGGTTGAAATTGCCGAACAACTGCAATTGCCAGAAGCCCTCTCCCACACTTGGGCTAATCGTGGTTATTACGGCACCATCAATGTGAGCGCAAAAGCGGTGTACAACCGCTACCTGGGATATTTTGATGGTAATCCCGCCAACCTTCACCCCCTGCCTCAGGAAGAGGCCGCGCTTCACTATGTGGAATATATGGGGGGGCGCGAAGAGATCATAAAGCGGGCGCGGCGGGATTATTCCCAGGGGAATTACCGTTGGGTGGCTATGGTCCTAAAACACTTGGTTTTTGCCGAGCCGAAAAATCAAGAGGCCCGTTATTTGTTAGCAGATACTTTCGAGCAACTGGGATATCAGGCGGAATCGGGTATCTGGCGTAATTTTTATTTGAGTGGCGCTAGGGAACTGCGTCACGGAGTTGAATTTCGTGAAGAAATGCGACCACCGGAAGAAATTGTGGCGAGAGTGCCTTTACAACTTTTATTTGATGCCATGGCGGTGCGGCTCAATGGGGAAAAAGCGGCGGATGCGGATATCCGCCTGAATATAGAGATGACTGACAACAATAATAAATACTTGGTGGTCGTTAAAAATGGCGTTTTACATGGTTATCCAGATCGCCACAGCGAAGACCCTTCGGCTAGTCTGGCTTTGAGCAGCACCGACCTACGGCTGATGTTCAGCGGTTTGGTCGGTGCGCCCACCATGATTAAGGAAGGCCGCTTAAAGGTGCGCGGTAACCCCCTGGTTTTGATTCAGTTTGGCAGACTCTTCGATAAGTTTGACCGGAACTTCAACCTGGTGACCCCCTAACTGCATGATGTTGGGAAGGGTTGGCATCAGAATCGATGGCTTCAACACCGCTGGCAGTCTGCGGGGGATGAAGCCTTTTCTTTGATCAATGCCAGTTGCTGGCAAGGCCAGTTTGGTCAAGCTGTTGCAATTGGCCTCGATTTTTAGTGCCGGTGACATACCGGTTTCCTTAGAGGTGAAATCCACTCCATTGCTGCCACTGAGCGCGGCAATTACAAGACCAGTATTTGTACCGCTCAGCCAACTATCAATCAGCCCGGAAGAAAGCAGGTCGATAGTTTCTATTCCCGTATAATAAGGCACAAAGCTCTCTGCCAGGTTGCCGCGTACCGATGAACCACCCACAGAATTCCAGGTAGCACTCTCTTCACTCCAGTCATTGGCAGCCTGGTAAATACCGAAGGTATTTCCTGAGCGATTAGTAATATTCAGCTCCAGGGTGGCAGAGCTGATGGAAGAGCAGCCGGAAAGATTGGATAGGTCAAATTTGATCAGCGTGTAGAGTGTGCCATAGGTGGAGTCACTGCCATCTGCAAGTAACCCATCGGAGTCTCCATCAAAATTCCTGGATGATTGGCGAGAGGAAATAAACACATCATCGCTTACCGGTAGAGAAAAGCTGCCACCGTTGTCCGTGTCCTCCTCTATCACACTGCGGCCCGCACTATTGGCCACCAGATTCATGGCTTCACCCAGGCGGTTGGCCGACCACCAGTTTACATTGTCTGGCAGGACCAATGGATCGGCGGCGCGTTCCTCCCAAGTCAGCGTTTCGGCTGTGCCATCGAATTGGGCAGTGCGCACCACCAGCCCCTCCTCGCTCACTTGGATGACTTTGAACTGCTGAATACTGGCCATATCAATGGTCCAGGATTTGGCATCGTTGGCCGATCGAGCCGGCGCTCCCCAGCTACCTTCACCCACGTAAACGGTGCCACCGTTGGTGGTTGTGGAAAAATTGCTACCACTGGGTATCACGGCTTCAGTCATCTTGGTGAGGTGGGTATCGGATTCCACCACCAGGTTCATGGCGTAGTCGTAGAAGGGTTGTGCCCACCAGTTAAACAGCGTGGGGTTGTCGGATTTGCCGCTGTAGTGGGGGAACATGGGTTTGTGATACTGGGCGAAACGCCAGTTGGCAGAGCTTCCATAGGTGGACAAATCACTCGATAACCAATTGTTCATCGCGCTGGCGTAAGATGACCAGCCACCGTTTTGGAACTGGCTGTTCAAGGTGTAAACACGCAGTAGCGGCGTTATTTGTACAGCGCCATAAGTGTCACTGGGTGTACAGTTGCCATCACCATTGAAATCCACCCCGAAGACTTCGCAGATGGTCGAGTAATTGTCATCCTCGTGATTGCCGTGGGTGGGAATCAGCGGATAGATGCGCTTGTAGTTATAGCCATCGATATTATCGCTGGAGTAGGTTAGCTCCCAGTCGTCGAGGAAGTCGCGCATTTCCGAAGCGCTATTGGCATTGGTAAAGTCACCACCGTGCATCACCGCGAGCGGACGTATTTTAGCCAGGAGTTCATTGCCCTTGCGGCGCGTGGTATGACCTGTGCGGGTATCGCCGCCGGCAACGACCACAAAAGGTGCATTTTGCGCAGGAGCCGTTTTAAACCAAAATCTCTCTCCACAGCCGCTTTGGTCGCACACCCGAAAATAAATGGGGGAGTCGGCATTCAGGTTTTGTAGGCGCACAAAGTGGCTGGTTATTCCGCCATCGAATGTTTCGCTATTACTGACAAATGCGCTATTCCAGCTGTTTTCATTGGTAGAGTAGCCATAGCTGACATAGGGGTTACTGCTGCTACCGTCGGGGGAAAAACCGATGACGGCACTATTGGAAGCATCGCCATCCCAGGCAAGGCGGTAGTGTTTGGTGGCAGCACTGGCATCGACTGCCAGCAACAATGCCGAAATGGTGAGAGCACGACCAATGTGTTGTCTCATTGTGGGAATTCCTCTGCTAAGTTGGGACTTTTCTTGTGAGAGCGCCACCGCCTGGAGGGGCAATTGCAAGTTGATGGCGCGCGGGAATTATTGGGGAGCGATATGACAGGTGCTTGAACGATTGGTTACCAAGCGTGTGAAAGCGGCATTGCGATAGGGAATTGTGATGGTTTGCCCATTTATAAAGTTAACCGCTGCTCCGCCGAATTTTAGATAAGAGTACACGCCCTTTAGAGGCAGATTTCCATCACTGGTCCAGTAATCACCACGCTGGGTTTTGGGGAAATATCCAGTTTCGATACTGGGGCTTCCGGGTTTTACTTCTGTTGTCACCAGGGTATGCAGCTCGCTGGCTGTGGGTAGGCGCCAGTGTTTTGAGCCACAGAGTTGTTCCTGATTGGTGTGGCGGATCAAATCTTCGGTATCACAGCGCTCAGCCTCAAAATAACAATCTCCATTATTGGCAACGCCCTGATTTTGTAAAAGTCGGGAATAAGTCCAGCGTCCATCGTGAATGTCTTCACTATCTGATTTAACCTCCCACAGCAGGCCGCTACGGCTATCGCAGACACAGGACCAGGGACCACCCCAGGCATGGATTACTTCTCCTTTGGCCGTCACTTTAGATAAATGGTATTGCGACGGCTTTGGAGCTTGCGGCGTGTGGATAACTGCTGCGCCGATTAGGCAGGCGGGTAGAAAAAAAATAAAAAAAAGCCGTGTGATCATAGCGCATTACTCAGATTCAGTTGAATGGCTCTGGTGTGTCGGGTGTGGGCAACTTGTGCATGATCAAATGCGGAGACCCATAGGCAGGTGCCATCTTCGATAGGGATATCCAGGGGAGAGGCGGTATTTAATTTACGCACTAATTCGAGCGTCCAATAACCATCACGCCAAACTCCCTTGGCTCGAACATCTGCGCGGTCGCCTTCAAAACGGTTGGAGGTATAGAGTACCGAGGGCATTAGGGTACCCGGTGCTACCTGATCACTTTCTGCTGAGTAGGGTTGGTAATCAAACCAGGAGATGGTCCAATCCAGTTTCCCCTTCTGATCCAAATTTTGGAAGGGGGCCAAAACCTTTGTATCGCTGGGTAGGCGCTTGGGGGTGATGTTATTGGGGGAATACCATTTCCAGTTCATCACATAGGCACCAGACTCCTTACCATCCTGCTGGTAACCTGCGGTATAGCGGCGTATCCCCGCACGCACTATATCTGGCGCGCCGATAAAATTGTCGTCTGCAAGATACATTTTATTGGTGCGTACCGCCTTCCAATGCCAGAGATCGTGCAGTTGGCCCGATTGGCTATAGTGGTAGCCCTTGCCGTGCCAATTTGCCGGCTTATCCGGCAGTGGTGAACGCCCCAGATGTGCGGTGCCCGCACCGGCAAAATCACAGTGACTGGAAAGTAATAGAGCAAATTTGTCTTCGTAGTAGCGGCTTTCATCAAACTTCTCAAAACCCTGCTGCTGTATTTCCCAACCCTGATCAGTTTTAATCAGAGGTAGGTGAGCCAGGCTTTCTGTAGGGTCTTGCCATGAGATGTGGAAATAAATCTCCTCACCATTTTGCAGAGCTTTGAGACGTATATCGGTACGGCCTTGATAAAAATTGGCTCCCCCATCAGTGCTGATTTGTAGTACTTCAGCATCCGCCCACTGGGGCTCATTGGCATGGCCATCAATATCGATAATCGCGTCGGCGGGAATTGTGGAAACCGGTAGTTGGTAATAAGTGAATCTGCTTAGAAGCAGCCAGCCGCCCAGTAGGAAAATGATTAGAAAACTGCATGATAGGATCAGCTGGGCTCTTCTTGTTGTGGCGGGTTTGAGGATATATCTCAGGGCATTTTGCCCGAACTGCACCAAATACACTCCAGCATGTAGGAAAATGTAGGCCGTAAGTCCAAGTGCAGCGCAAAAATGTAGCGTTCTGGTCAGAGGCAGTTTGCTAATTCCGGCAAAGAGCAGCCAGCCACTGGCCAGCGAAATTGCTAACAGGCTAATGCCTCCCCAGGTCACTACCCTGTGGTAATTTAATGGCTTGTGCCCATATTGCTGTCGGGCCCGAAAGCGACGTAAAACTCTCGAACACAAATAGGCCAATGCAACCAGTGAAAGCAGAATTGCAGAGAGAAAGTGCACACTGTGGACTTCACCTTGGGGCAGCAGCTCTTCAATAGAGGCAATGGCAGGTTTACTCAATGTGGCAATACGCAGCCCACTAAACAGGCTGCAAGTCACCGCTATTACTAGTGCTGCGTGAAGAAGTATCCACACGGGACTTTTTGATCTGTCAGACATGGCTAGGCCCTAAAAAAGCGCTCAGGCTATCGACGGGATATGACAGTTTAGAGAAGCCTGTGGATGGCTGAGAAATGGTAAGAAGTTATTCTCCCGCCAAAGAAACAAATTTAGCGGTGAAGTGGCGTGGGGTTGCACATCTTTGATTTCGCCCCTCATAAAGAATTAGCTATAAACTGTCGTAGAGACGTCAGTTTTAACCTTTAGTTAAAGAGAGATTGGTCTTGTAATAGAAATGCTTTGAGGCCTTCTAAGGCCTTGAGGGACCCTGAAAGGATACTTATTTGGGAACTCGTTTTTGAGCTAATCGTGATCTTCATGACGAAAGTCTAGGAGGATTGAGCCTGAGCAAGGGTGGTATGTAGCAGGTTGAGTACATCAGGAAATTATCCGGCTTAGGCTTCCAATTAATCTAAGGAAGGGCTTGTCGTATTAGAGCAGTACTGCCACCAAAATCCCAACTGAGTATTTCCGCTCCTGCGGTTTTTCTATCTATCTGTGAACCAACGTCATCTCAGTTTTAAGGAGATACTGTTCAATCTTTTTAGATCCCAGTTGCTCGTGGTGCTGAGATGGCCAGCATCCAGCTGCATATCAAGATATGATCTGTGCAGGCAAAGGGTGGGGAGATAGAGTCTTATGGCGGCACTCGATCACTCTAGTCCTTAATTAGAAGACGTTTGTGATGTAGCACCGCTAATTTTAATGGGCTTATCTCTCAAGCATTAATGATGAGGGACGACATCGGTAATGCGGTTGTAGAGATGTTGCTTGAGGTAGGCTCTCTGTTTTTTCAGGCTTGAATAGTGATCGTCATCCGTACCGATGCCACTATCCTGGAGTCCTCTTATCTGTTTATCCAGTTTTCGGTAAAGGTCATTATCCAGCTTGAATTCTACGTCGTCCCTGATCAATTGTTTGATGATTTCGGCATGCTCGGGAAAATCCAGCTCCAGTTCATGTGCGGCAATGGACATAAATAATCTCCCCTCAATCCAGTTAGAGCATCAAGCATAATTTTAGTTTGTGAGTGATTGGTCACAAACTTTCATGAACCAATTGCAGCTTGTGGCTGCTAGTTGTTTGGCAATGTTGTGGCCTGATTAGTTCAAAAAGCAGTTTTATCTGGCGGCTGGACAGTTTTTTGAGGGTGAGATAGTCCGTTGTTTGAAGGGGTAACGGTAGGTAGAAGTTTTTATAATAAAATAGTCTATCAAAAGAGAATTTTTGAATGACCGGTTTTTTTCAAGCAACATCGTTATAAGTTTTTGAATTTCACTATCACCGGATAGTTTCTTATTCTGGGAGTGGATTGATGATAAAAAAACAACGGTTTTAAGTATTGCAGCAGCCGTTATTTTTATATTGAAAATGGAAAAATTTTAAATAGTGGAGCGCTTGATGCGTTTTGTAAATAAAAAGGCCTGGCAGGAAAATCTGCCAGGCCTTTAGTGTAGAAATGATATCTAAATTTTAATTAATAAAATTTAGATTTTTAGGCGGAGGCCTCCAGCGGAGCAAAGCGTAGCTGACGCCGTTGCAATAGCTCCCCGAGGTATAGCTTCAAGTAAGCGGCAGCTGCTCGCTTACCCTCAGCCGCGGCCTCCTCGGTAATTCTGCCGAAGCGCGAGTAGGCTTGGGAGCAGAAAGAATCATTGATATTGATGGCGCACATAAAGCGATCACGCCAGTCCTGAGATGGGGGCAGCTCGAACTCGCGAGACAGATTCTTAATTAAGGTATCTGCCAAGCGCCAGTTGTTTTCCATCTGTAATTGACGCAAAGCCCAGCTGGATTGTGGACCATAGTGCACCTTGAGCGCGGAGATATTATCCTCGTAATAGCTACGCACTAAATCGCACAGATGGTAGAGCATATCCTGCCAGCTATCTGCCGGTGAGAAGTCAGAGTGCCCCAGTACTACATCGCCAAACGACTTGTAATGGCGTTCTGCCAGGGCGGTCAGGCTTGCATCTACACTCGGGAAAAAGTGATACACAGATGCAGCGGGAACCCCTGCCACCTGGCTGAGATTAGCGAGGCTGATATCCGTGGAATCCTGCTCGGAAATAAGAGTTTCCAGCGCATCAAGAAGCTTTTCATACTTCTCGCGGCCGTTTTTACGTTGTGGTTTGCGCGGACTAGCAGTGTCGCGCCGGCTAATAGCCCGTCGATCGATTTGGTTCAAATTCCCCTCCCCTTAGACAAGCGCAGTTGGCAAGCGCCAGAAGTGCGCTTTACTTCCTTGTAAAAAATTGTCTTCTGGAATTGATGATTATTATCGTACCAATTTCGGGGAGCAAGGGGATTTTGTTCGAATTGTGGGATAGTTCCGCGCTGACAGATTGAATTTGATTAAGTGTTACTATCCCACACAATTCGAAAAAGCTGTGTTAATGATAGTGAAGTTCGGTGGCTTTGCCGCGAAATACACGGTAGGAAAAGGCCGTATAGATAAGAATGACTGGTATCACGATCAGTGCGCCCACGAGAATGAATTTCAGGGAAACGGTGGCACTGGCTGCCTGCCAGATATTCAACTGCCCGGGCACTATATCGGGATAGAAGCTAAAGGCCAGGCCGGTAAAGCACATCAGGAAAATGGTTACTACCAGCGCAAAGGGCAGTGCGCTGTGTCTGTCATTGGTCTTGGGTAACCTGGCCAGCAGAAGGTCATTAAAAATAAAGGCTAGAAAACACAGGGTGGGTATCAGGAGTACAAACATCACTAAGGGATAACTAAACCAGCGATCAAAAACGGTTGGATTGACCAGTGGATTGATTGCGGAGACTGCGACCACTCCGAGAAGTGTTGCCCGTCCAGCCCGGCGCGCCCAGCGCACAGCGCGCTCTTGTAATTGGGTCTCGGTTTTCAAAACAAGCCAAGTGGAACCCATATAGCTATATGCGGCGGTGACCCCCAGAGCGCTTACGGCAGAAAAAAGCTGAGCCTGCCAGCCCGGTTGGAACCCCATCACATACTGTCCCAGCATATAACCTTGGGCCAGGGTGGTGATAATCGATCCGGCCTTGAAAGTTCGGTCCCAAGTGAGTTTGTACCCCACGGCTGCTTTAGCACGAAAGTCAAAAGCAACACCACGTAAAATCAAACCCACCAACATAATGGCCGCAGGGATATAGAGGTGCATCAGTATTAGGTTGTGGGCAATTGGAAAGGCGATAAGCAGCAGACCGATAGCGAGTACCAGCCAGGTTTCATTAGCATCCCAGAAAGGGCCGATTGAGGCGATCATGGTATCTCGCTGGGCCTCATCCTCCTCACCAAGGGGGAGGAGGATACCTACCCCCAGATCGTAACCATCCAAAATGGCATAAACCAGAACTGCGAGGCCCATCAGGCCGATAAAAATAACGGGCAGCCAATAGGCTGCGGAAGATGCGGCCTCACTCATGGGATTCCCCCTTAGATTGCTTTTGGGTGGATTCTGGCAGGTTGGTTAGGCTGCCTCCGGCAAGAGGTTCCTCGGTTTCAAATTCCTCTACTTTGACAGACTTGAGTGCCATCACTTTAAGTGTGTTGATATAGGCATAGAGTAGGACGACATAGACAACAAGATAGAGTGTGAGGGAAAAGCCCACATGGGATGGGGGAATCGGCGTTACGGCATCTGCCGTCCTCAGCACTCCGGTCACCAACCAGGGCTGCCGACCAATTTCAGTCACATACCAGCCTGCCAATGTGGCTACCCATCCAGCGAACGTCATCCCCACAAGGGTTTTGAGCGCCCAGCGGGGTAGCTCTTTGCGCCGCCAAAGGAGGTAGCAGCCGCCCCAGGACACAACCAGCATCAAAAGTCCCATACCTACCATAATCCGAAAGGCGAAAAACACCGGGGCTACTGGAGGGTGATCTTCGGGAAATTCTTCAATTCCCTTAATCTCCCCGTTTAATTCATGGGTCAGGATAAGGCTGGCCATTTTGGGGATAGCAATTTCGTAATGATTGGTTTTCTCTTCACCATCGGGAATGGCAAACAGTAGCAGTGGTGCGCTCCTTTCTGTCTCCCATACCCCTTCCATAGCTGCCACTTTCTGTGGTTGGTATTTAAAGGTATTGAGGCCATGCAGGTCGCCGACAAAAATCTGGATGGGAATAAAAACGGCCGCCAGGGTAAGCCCGGTTTTCAGAGCCAGACGCGGTGCCCGCTTTGGGTCGCCTTTGAGTATCCGGTAAGCAGAGATACCCGCGACAAAGAACGAAGCGGTGAGACCTGAGGCCAGTAGCATGTGGGTGAGACGGTAGGGAAAAGAGGCATTAAAAATAATAGCCAGCCAGCTCTCGGGATAGGCGACACCATCGCGCAGCTCGAATCCGGATGGGGTTTGCATCCATGAGTTGAGGGCGAGTATCCAAAAAGCCGAGAGGGTGGTGCCAATAGCCACTACAAAGGCTGAGAAAGTGTGAACTTTACTGGGGACGCGTTTAATCCCAAACAACATGATACCCAGGAAAGTGGCCTCCAGGAAAAAGGCGGTAAGTACTTCATAACCCAGAAGAGGCCCGGCGATATTGCCAACCCGCGCCATAAAGCCCGGCCAGTTGGTGCCAAACTGGAAAGACATGGTGATGCCACTTACGACCCCAAGAGCAAAGGTTAGAGCGAAGACCTTTACCCAAAAGCGATAGGCACGCATCCAGACGGGGTTGTCGGTTTGGTCATAACGAAGCTTGAAAAAAACGATAATCCAGGCGAGGGCGATAGTGATAGTGGGAAAGAGAATATGAAAACTGATATTCGTGGCAAACTGTATTCGGGAGAGGATCAGAGTATCTAGCATGGGAGCCTCTGCTGGTCGGACTAATTTATTAACCAGATAACCGGGCGACTCTTCCTAAGCGGCCCGGGGGTGCCCGTCAAACACCATTGCAGGAGTATGGACCCGCAGTATTTTTTGAGCGACTGCCGACGCGGGGTCGGCGGCGGTATATCCCTATAACACCGATGTTTGTTGCCTGAGGGGCAATTCAGGCAGATGCTTATTCGGAAGTTTTTCCCCCTGTCATTTTACTTTTCAGTTCCAGTAACTTGACGATGCCGGAGCCCAGTTTCATTAGCCGGAGTAAATCATCGTGATCCAGCTTACTCAGGGTATTGGCAAACTCCTCCAGCAACTCCAGTAGGCTATAAACCTCCTGAATTTTTTCCTGCGCTTGAACCTCTTGCTCATCCTGGGGCTCATTGAGTAGAAGCTGGCGCAACAGGCTCAGAGTCGGGTCCAGTTCGCGCTTGCGTCGCTCCTCAAATACGGTGCGGGCGAGCTCCCAGATGGAACCAGCAGCGGTGAAATAGTCTTTGCGGTCACCCGGCTGGTGCTGTAGCTCAATAAGGCGCCAGGCTTGAAGTTCCTTGAGACCCATACTCACATTGCCTCGGCTGATCTTCAGTGCCTGGGCTAATTGCTCGGCGTTCAGGGGGGAGGGGTGGATGGTAAGTAGGGCAAACATCTGACCTACGGTGCGGTTGAAACCCCACCGGTTACCCATTTCTCCAAAATGCAACACAAAGGCTTGGGCTTGACTAGAAAGTTTCATTAGATTCTTAACTTTCAGAAATTTCTGAAAATTGTAAATGTAAATTGACCTAAGTCAATAAATAATTGGAAAAGTTTTGTATTGCGGTCTTCTGGGGTAGTTGGCGGAAGAAGAGTCATTGATTAATAGGGGGAAGCGAATGGGACGATATCGTTGATAGAGGCATTTTCGCTTCTCTAGGGAGCCTGGGAAGGGAGGGTCTCCAGTGCCCGTTGCAGCCAGTTACTGGGGACAATAAAGCCGCGACTAATTTCTCCCTTCCTTCCCACAAGGGCAGCACATAGAGGCTTATCGATTGAAGTACTTTCCAACTCTGCAGCGAGTTGCTTGAAAGATATACCACGAGCTTCGTCCCATTTCATCGGCGCTAGCCATGCTTTCTTGGGAAGGTGGAGCCAGAGCTGATCTGCTATGTCATTTTCCTGCAAATGACTTTTGAAAGTTTCCAGGTTGGCCCACCAACTTTTATCTTGCTGGTGTGCGTGCTTCTTATTGGAAAACTGATGGTCGTGAAATTGCAGGGGGGTGAAGAGGCGACCGGGCATCAGTGTCCATTGCTGTTCAATGTGAAGCCCTAGTGCCTCTAAGAGAGGTTGTACTTCCAGTTGCTGGATAATAGGCAATTGATGTTCGGCCATGCGCTTTAACTTGATATCCAGACGGTCCCTGAGACCTGGGCCAACCCAATAGCCGCCGGGAAGGGCGAGGTAGAACTTAATTGCAATCTCCCAGTGTTCACAGCGGTTATTGGGTAAGTGGTGGACCACAAAATCCAATTCACCGAGAGTCCTACCTTCGATACGTAAAGGCAGGTTCTGATGTAGTAATTGGTAGTCGGGGTGGAACTGAAAAGCAAATGACCAGAGGCGCTCAAAGTAAACGCCAAGGCGGCTGGTAGGTTTGTGTTGGTCGCTATCTATAAGGTGGGTCTCAAGCTTATTGATCAGCTGTTGTTTAACTTCTTCGCGGGAAAAATAACTGTGCAATTGGCTGTGGCGCTCCATAGGCAGCCATGGCAGTTGGATGGCATTATTTGTTTTGGCGATATCAGTGCTGCCCAGTGACCAGAGCAGGTTGGACCAGTTATCCACAATAGGGTTGGGACACTTATCGCTCATAAAAACCCTATCAGCTTCACAAAAGACTTCCAGATTCTATCAGAGTCGGCACTTGCCTGATGGCTGTGATAGGGTTCGTCTTCGAGTAGCACAGTAAATAATAAAAACAGACAATCCCTATATAACTTCTGGTGTGGATTACTGGCATCTGTAAAAGCGTAATCTATGTTGTAATAAGGGCGGCTAATAGCCAGAAAATAATAAAAAGAGGAGGTGAGTGTGGAATCAAGCCCTATGATCTCGATCGGTCTGCCGATAGCGCTGTTTATCATTATGGTGGGCATTGGAATGACCCTAACCGCCAAGGATTTCCAGCAGGTGACAGTTCAACCTAGCGGACTATTGGTGGGTACCCTTACCCAGATTGTATTAATGCCGCTTGTGGCTTTCGCCCTGTGTTGGGCTCTCAGTTTACCCGCATCGATCGCCGTGGGTTTGGTGATTATTGCAGCCTGCCCAGGTGGGACAACTTCAAACCTGTTTACTTTGCTCGCCCGCGGAAATGTAGCGCTCTCCATTGTACTAACAGTTTCTGCAAGTTTGATTACGATTTTAACTTTACCTTTTTTCACTAACTTTGCCCTGCAACAGTACTTTGGAGCAGAGCAGGAAATTGTCCTGCCCTTTGCCAGGACTGTGACTATGTTATCGATCATAGTCCTGTTGCCTGTGGTGATTGGTATGTTAGTTCGTGCTTGGAACCCCCACTTAGCCAGTCGTGCCGAGGGCATTGTGAGTATTTTCGGGGCACTGGTACTGGTGATTTTGGTAGTAGGGCTGGTGTGGGGTATGAGGGACCGGATAGGGGAGCTTATGTTGTTGGCCGGCCCCTCTACCATTCTATTGAATGTATTGGGGGTGCTGGCTGGATTAATTATCAGTCACTTCTGTGGGCTTTCCCGGCGGGATAGCCTAGCCGTAGCTACTGAGCTAGGTATTAAAAACGGTACTATTGGCCTTATGGTGACTCTCACTTTAATGCATTCCAGTGAAATGTCGGTGCCTTCAGCGGTATATGGGGTGCTGATGTTTCCATCTGGGATGTTACTCGCATATTTCGGCCGTAAAAAGGTGCGCGAAGCTGGAGAGGAGGGTGCTGCTGAAGTTGGTGGGACTGGATGAAATCCTTTCAGTTCAATTGCTTTAATCCAATTTCTCAATATAGGCACCCAGACGTGAGAGATCTGGCACACTGATACGACCGTAGGAACACTCTATCAGTCCCTGCGATTCAATATTTTTAAGTACCCGGTGTACCCCTTGCCGGGTCATACCCATGGTGTTGGCGAGTAGCTCTTTGGTGAGCCGAAAACTGCTTGGGCTACTTTCGTGTTCACTATTATGCATTTGTGCCATAAAGAATAAGCGCCGAGCAATTCGAGCCTCAGTGCTGCGTAGTACATCGTCCTGGATAATGGACATCACTGTCCAAAGCCTGCGGCTGATTTGCTCCAGTGCTATTGGATAGGCATCTGGATGTTGCTTCATTTTTTCCCTCAGCAAATCGCCAGGTATATCGACAATTACACAATCAGTATGGGCGCGGGCTCCAAATACCCGCGGAGTTCCTGGGCAAAAAACCGTATCACCAAACCAGGTTCCACTATCTAAGATTGCAAGGGTTGCCTCACGCCCAGCAAAATTACTGGAGCAGATTCGTACCTGCCCCTTGGCAATAATGGAAAGGCGTTCCAAACTGGAACCTGAGGGATAGATAGTATCACCTTGGGTAAAGGGCTGGCATTGTGCTTTCTGGGCTAGAAACTCCCGAGCCGTACCGGGTAAGCCGGCTAGTAATGGGCATTTATCGAGGCAGACCTTATTATTCATTCGTCAAGTGTAAACAATTTGACAGTGTTTTCAGCGGGGCTGATCCAGAATTTGGATTCTAATAACATCAAGGAGTGCATCATGTATCTGGAAACTACGCCCTCACTGAAGGGGCGCGTCAGCGAAGAAGAGTGGCAATTACGCGTAGATTTGGCGGCAGCTTACCGTTTGATAGCCCACTATGGTTGGGATGATACTATCTTCACCCATCTCTCTGTACGTATTCCTGGGCCGGAATCCCATTTTCTAATTAACCCTTTTGGCATGTTTTTTGAAGAGATTACCGCTTCAAGCTTGGTAAAAATCGATTTGCAGGGAGAAAAGGTAGATGAAAGTGCGGCTATAGTGAACCCGGCAGGATTTACTATCCATAGTGCTATCCATGAGGCGCGGCAAGATGCCCACTGCGTTATACACACCCATACTACCGCTGGTGTAGCTGTCTCTGCCCATGCTGAAGGTCTACTGCCCATTTCCCAGCAATCATTATTTCCTCTGTCGAGTATTGCTTATCACGACTATGAGGGGATTGCTGTGCGTGAGGATGAAAAGGCACGCTTGGTGGCTGACCTGGGCTCAGCCAACTATATGATCCTTCGCAATCATGGGTTACTCACCTGTGCCTCTACCGTTGCCGATACTTTTTTGGCAATGTTTATTTTGCAACGCGCCTGTGAGATTCAGGTTACAGCGCTTGCTGGCAATCCCCCGCTCACCCCGGTTCCTCAGAATATTGTGGATAAGATTGTTAGCGAAGGTGATATGGTTACCGGTAATCAGGGAGGGCTTTTGGCTTGGCCTGGATTGTTAAGGAAACTGGATAGAAATAATCCTGGGTATGCTGAATAGATGAATCCCAACATCCCCTAAAAAAAGTTCTTTCAGAAAATTGCTTTTTAGGAAATTAATCACGAAGTGAATAAATTAAGTGGGGCAATGAAGATTTAGGTGTCAGTGTTAAGAAAAGAACCCCTTGGGGCCTAGCTTATGGGCCTCATTTTCAACAAAATGGAGTAATATGGGATTTTTATCCCTATGAGCTATCGTGGGCTAATCAACGGTAATTAAATATGCTCCAGTACTTCCTGAAAAAAAGATTAAAAAAACACGATTCTAATAATAATTTAAAAGTGGAGTCTTTGATTTTAAGCCATCTCCTAGGTTTAAAGGCTTTGAATTGTGAATCTCTCGGTGTTGGCAACAATAAGTCGCATAATATAGTCATTTCTCTAACCTCTTATAATAAACGTATTCATGATGTGTATTTGTGTATAGAGAGCCTATTTCAGCAATCGCTGAAAGCAGATGCGATAATTCTATGGCTATCCTTACGTGATTTTCCCGATAAGAGATTACCTGAGATACTTCGGAAACAGCAGGCTCGGGGCTTACAAATTCAATTTGTAGAAAATGATTATGGGCCTTACATGAAATATATGTTTGCCTTTGATAAATTTCCAAGTAGCCTCATTGTTACGGTGGATGATGATGTGCTTTACCCTTCAGACACTATCGATTTATTGTACCAGTCTTATTTGAGGGCTCCTTCACATATTCATTGTCATCGGGCGCATAAGATACAGTTGGATCGAAGGGGAGAATTAACACCCTATGAGTCATGGCGTTCATATGGGTTAAATAGTGAGCCATCCCCTTTTCTTTTCGCTACAGGTATGGCTGGGGTTCTATATCCACCTGACTCATTACATGAGGATGCTTTTGATAGCAAAAAATTTATGGAGTTATGCCCATCCGCCGATGATATTTGGCTCAAGGCAATGAGTTTGTTGCGGGGGAAATTCGTTGCAAGGGTGCCCGACTACCGTTATTGGAGAGAGCGCTTTCTCACTATTCAAGGGTCTCAGGTTCAGCAATTAAAAGAGGTCAACCTAAAACGCACTGGCGGTAATGACTGTAAGATTAGACGGGTATTTTCTGAGTACCAGCTACTTGACTACTTACAAGGTGAGAAGAAGCCTGCCTTGGTCATCAGTTAGGGGCTAATCGTGGAATGGGTAACTTACTATATAGTGAGAATAGTGGGAGTTTTTTCTGGTTATTTTTTGATCTTTTTGGTGCGTTTGATCTAAATATTGAGTAGAAGTTGGATTATTGTTCGAAACCAGGTGTTTAAGTGGCTAATTTGGAGAGCGTCTGGCATAATCCGCCAAGTTTGTACCCACATTTGACCCCTTTATATTGATGGTGCTCTTAAGCTGGACGGTTCGTTGTTCGGCTATTCGGTACAATAGGTTGAGTCTACTGGATGGCCCTGAATGTTCCAATACTTTTTAAAGAAGCGTTTAAAAAAGCACGACCTGAATAATAATTTGAAACTGGAAGCACTTGTTCGCTGTCAGTTGCTTGGTCTTCACGCTTCAAATAGTGCTGAGCCTGGGGTAGGTAACTCTAAGAAACATAATATTGTAATATCTCTCACTTCATACGATAAGCGTATCCACGATTTATATTTGTGTATCGAAAGCCTATTTCAACAGTCAGTAAAGGCTGACACAATTGTCCTGTGGTTATCTACCAAAAACTTCCCTGATAGAAGTTTGCCTGAGTCCTTGAAAAGGCAGCAACAGAGAGGTTTACAAGTCTTTTTCGTTGATGAAGATTTGGGGCCCTACAAAAAATATACTTATACTTTCGACAAGTTCCCTGACAGCTTGATTGTTACTGTTGATGATGATGTTCTTTATCCGCCGGATATGATTGATTTACTGTATCGGGCATATGAAAAAGATCCATCCAAAATCTACTGCCACAGGGCGCATAGAATGCGCCTGGATAAAAAAGGGACATTGCTTCCTTATGGGAGTTGGCAGAGTAGTATAAGGGATTCCGAGGCTTCTCACTTGGTATTCCCAACTGGAATGGGAGGCGTTCTTTATCCCCCTAATTCTTTGCACAAAGATGCTTTTGACCCAGAGAAATTCATGACCTTGTGCCCGAATGCAGACGATATCTGGCTTAAGGCAATGAGTATTAAGAACGGAACATTAGCGGCCCGTATATCCGACCCCCGCTGTTGGAGGAACAGGTTTCTGATGATCCAGGGCTCCCAGGATCATGCTTTGATGAAGGAAAATCATACGAATCGTCAAGGAAACGATTTTAAGCTTGAAAAAGTTTTTTCTGAATATGATTTATACCACTTTTTAAAGTCCTAAATGACTTAGTGGAGATTGAGTTTACCACTTATATCGAAACCCAAGCTCCAGCCCTCCTGTAAAACTATCTCCAAGATTTTCCAGGCCGCTGCTGAAAAATAATTCGGAGTAGATAGAGCAATGATCACCACACTCTTCATAGCTGGCCCCCATACGCAAATCCGCATACCAGATATCCGGTTTTTGGTAGAGCCTGGTTCCAGAAACAATGAGGTCGGTCTCTTGATCGAGATTCAAGGTCAGTCCCGGAGTTATGTAGTACCCAAAGCGTTCCAGAGGTAGGGAGCCATACATTTTTCTACTGGATTTGCGTTGACTTTTACGTTTTTCAAAAGTGGCGCCTAGGCGTAGTAATAGGCCATTGTTATTAATATCGCCTACTTTAACATCATAGGTATCTTCAAAATTCTCAGCCTCCTCAGAAGTGTAAATCAGTTGCGCCTGAGGGGTAATAGAATAGTAATCATAGAGCTTAAAGCTCCACCCCCCTTCCAGAGACAGGCCGTAACCGTAACCTTCACTGCTGTTACGGAGTGTGCGTAAATCCTTTGCATCGAAGTCAAAGTCAAACCAACTTAGCTTGAACTGTGCATCCAGATACAAACCTTGATAGCCATACCAGGTTAAATAGCTGCTGAAACCGTATGTCTTGGCATTAATAGTGCCGTCACCAAAAAAAGACTCCACGGAATTTCTTGAATCGCCATAATGCAGTGCCAAACTCGCGATTGGAGTAGTGCCAAGCACCAATAGATTAAGGGGGAGATCGGCACCCATTTGAAGCTGATAGTATGTTTGATCCCAGCTCGCCCAAGTGGTGGACTCTTTGGGTGTTGTGCTGATATAGCGCGCGCCATTACGTATCCATAGTCCCTTGCGATCAATGGCGGTTTCCATTGCATTGGTATAATCGGTGCTATTGACATCCCGATAACTACTACCAACCCAGTAACGATTACCTACACGGCTACGTAATGTGGAGGGAATATTTAAGGAGCGTAGAACTTGTGGAAGGGTTTCATACAGTACCGCAGCGGGCTGCCAGCGAATCATACCGCCTTCAGGAAATTGGCTTGAATTACTTATCGTAGAGCGAAGGTACCATTCTCCATCATGATTTCCCGATAAATCATTTTGGTGCAAAGTATAGGCGTAAGCTCCACCAATTGTCGCGGGCTGATCATCTTTGGTTACATAGTCGCCGCTTAAAATAAAGGCATTTTCTGTGGAGTTACCCTCAATAGAAATCAACTTAATTCCGTTATCTTGGGTGCGCGCGCCAATACCATTGAGGTTGTGAATAGTAATGTAAGTAGAACCACTTGCATCTCCCCTGATCTTCAACTGATCACTGTTAGCAGTACTGTCACTAAGTACCACATCCATCCATAAGCGTCCGTTACCGCCAATATAGTGACCGTAATTATTGTCACTATCTTTTTGAATGATTAAAGTATTAAATTCCTTATTGACTAAGTCGATAGTGCCTTCATTAGCCACATTGCCAGTAATTCTATATTCCTCGGCATCAATAAATGCCTGGCCACCCCATTTAATATGCAACCCCAGTGGATTATTGTCAGCGTCCAGGCCACCACCAACATTCAAACTTCCAGACAAAATAATTTTTGAGCTACCCCAAATAACGACCCGCTCCCAGTTAACTAGCTGATTACCATCCACACGGTAATCGAGTTTGAATATCAATGTATCGATGTCCCCATCTTCTGCGCTGAGATCATCGCCGCCATCTAATATGGCATCTCCCTCGAAGGAATAAGAGTCAATGACCAGTTTGTCTGAACCGGGGCCGCCGCGTATTTCATTACTTATGCCTTCATCCCAGTGGATATAATCATCCCCTTCACCCGCATCTAGATAGTTAAAAATAAAACCACCATCGAGGGTGATTTGGTCATTACCTTCGCCACCCCAAACATGGAATGTGAGGCCGTCTAGAATTTGGATGTCGTCGTCGCCGGCTCCCCCATGAATACCGCCGCCATTAATGTAATCACCTACATCACTAAGGCGCTCATCCAGCACAATAAGATCGTTACCATCTCCTCCATATACAGAGTCGTTGACTATTGCCCCTTTAATATAAATGGTATCGTTACCGCTTCCCCCAAATGCGCTATTGATAGTGCCACCATTTAACTCCAAGGTGTCATTGCCGCCTAATCCATCGACATCGGCTTCTTCTGCATCATTATCTTCGTCGCAAATAATTTGATCCGGTCCATCGGAGCCCAGGTTGTCTGGTGTACATAGCGCCATTGCCTTTACTGGAGAAAACGAGATTATCCCTATTGCAGCCATTATTATCAGGGGTCGAGTATTAACTATGTCTATAAGTCGGGTTTTTAAGTCTATTTTTCCCACTGTAACCCCGGCGCATAGTTTCATATATGAAATCCTGTGTCTTAAAACTTAGTGCCAACCCCAATATTGATAATCCATGGATCGTAATCGAAGTGCGCATATAGGCGATCTGATCCCAGTTCTGTAGGGAAATTTACCGTGGGATCGGTATCTGACATGTAGTAAAGAGCCGCAAGATTAATTAACAGAGGGTAGCGAAATTGGCGGAAATCAAAATTGAAGTCAACGCCTCCCTGAAAGGCCCAGTCCCAGGAGTGTCCCATATTGAATGAGCCGGGGGCTACTGACATATCAGAGTCCATCAGATATTCATCAAATTGGCGGCTTATGGATACTGTATGGTAATCCGTATAATTAATACCTGCACCGAGATAGGGGCGTGTAATATAGGAGGGATCGAGAAAATACCAGTTTGCAAAGGCAAGAGTTGTTGACGTTTTAAAATCACCGAGTTTAATCTGGCTGCTGCCTGGATTGCCCGTAAAGTTATCTAAGACTACATCATAGGAAGCGCCATTGATGTGCATTAATTCGAACCCCCAGCGATCCGAGGGGCGCCATACCCCGGAGATTTGCCAGGTTTGGGCAGTGTCTATTTCCCAGGTTGAATTATATAAATCCCAGTGTTGTAGAACCCGATATTTCAGGGAGGTTCCGGCATCATTGGGGGTAATATAACTGAAACCGAAGCGCACCATAAATTCGCCCCAGTCAATGTTGCGCCAATCCTCCTGGGCATTGACGTTGAATGAACTGGACGCAAAAAGAAATATAAAAAATTTGAAAATTATTCCCTGAATTTTCATCATTATTCCCTTCTGTGAAAATCGATGACGTACGGCGTCATTTTTGTTACATACAGCTTAGCTCTATGGATGATTTTTTGACTCTCCAATAGGTATCCAAAAAGTAGCAGGATTCGGCGGGTGCACCGAAAATTTGACGAATATTAAATCAGGAATCTATTCGGGATGAAGTTGGCCATCGCCGCGTGAATATTTAATTTGGCTTACTGATTCTGAGGTAGCGGCCAGCTAATACCGCTCTCTTCCGGTACAGTCTCCAGATTGCGGGCATACTCAAGGAATTCTGCGGCCGCCGGCGATAATGGTCTGGATTTACGCCTGGCTAGATACCAGTGGGTAATAATCGGCAGAGACTCCACTTCTAAAATGGCGAGTCCTGAATGTCCGCCGAATGCGAGAGTATGTTCGGAGAGGATGGACACACCCAATCCAGACATTACGGCGTGCTTGATGGCCTCATTACTCTCGATGGTCATTCGTATGTTGAGATCGATATGTCTCTTTTGCAGAAAACGCTCAATCGCGTGGCGGGTACCCGATCCCTCCTCCCGGCGCAAGAAAGGGCTGTTGGCAAATTCTTCCAAAGGTATCAGCTTTCTACCCGCTAATGGATGCTTCTCCGGCGCTATAGCCAACAACCGGTTGGGCAAGAATTCTACCAGTTCCAGGTCTGGGTTTTTTGGGGGATGGCTGAACACATAAAAATCATCCTCATCTTCGCTGGTGTAATCGATGATCTGCTGGCGGTTGCCTACGCGAAAGAGAATATCCAATTGTGGATGTTGCTCATAGAACTCGCCGATTAGATGGGGAATAAAGTATTTGGCGGTAGTGACGACTGCCAGCTGCAGACGGCCAGTTTCCAGGCCGCGCAGTTTAGCCAGCTTCAGTTCCAGGTATTCATAGCTTTTGAGTATTTCTCTGGCACTGTCCACCAGGGTCAGGCCAGCTTCGGTAAATTGCAGTTGCTTGCCCACGGCATAGTAGAGGGGCAGACCCACGGCGCTGGACAGTTTGGCCAGCTGCATGGAAACACTGGGCTGCGTCAGGTGCAGTGCTTTGGCGGCGGCACTGATGCTGCGCTGCTCGTATACCGTGAGCAAAATCTCCAGTTGCCTGGCGGTGCCGATTCGGGCATGAGCTCTGCTGGATGGCATGTTATTTACACCTATAGATAAATATTGATAGATAACATAATAATTATCTATTTTTATCTATCAATACTCCTGCCGATAATGCGCCCTCTTCAATCTTTAGGAGGGGAGCCCTTGTATGCATAAGTCACAACTTTACTTTGGTGCTCTGGTTGGGCTACTGGTTATGACCACCGGCTGGGTGCTGGCGCTGGCGGGTATCAATGCCGCCGCATTGATGGCGGTAGGGCTGGCGGTGCTGCTTGCCAATATAGGTTATGGGGTAATGAGGCAGGTTCCGGAGAAAATTCGGCAGCCACTTTCTGAGCGACATGGTCACACCCAGCGCAGGAAGCACTAATTATGCAGCTGGATATCGTTGTCGGTTTCTTTATGTTGGGGATTCTGGCACAGCTGGTGCGCAGTGATTTGCGTTTGCCTGCAGGCCTCTACCAGAGCTGTGTGATCTTTCTATTGTTGGCTATCGGTCTCAAAGGTGGGGCGGCGCTCAGTACCTATTCCGCCGCCACCTTGGTACCTCAGTCCATGGCAGTATTGGCCTTTGGCGCATTGCTTCCTTTACTGGCTTTCCCTCTGCTCTACTGGATTGGCAAGTGGACCCGGCTGGATGCCGCGGCGACTGCCGCCCACTATGGCTCTGTCAGTGTGGCGACCTATGCCGTCGCTGTGGCGCTTTTGGAGGCGAAAGGCATCGATTATGAAGCTTATTTCCCCTTATTCGTTGCCCTACTGGAAGTTCCAGCCATTGTGGTGGGAATTCTCCTTGCGCGGAGGGCGATGCAGAGCAACAACACCAACAACACGGCTCGCCTGGTGCATGAGCTGACCTGTAACCAGGGCGTCCTCCTCCTGCTCGGTGGGATTGCCATCGGCGCCTGGGCGGGTGAGCGTACCGCGACGGTAATGCCTTTCTTTGGCCAGCTGTTTCATGGCGTGCTGGCACTGTTTCTGCTGGAAATGGGCCGGGTTGCGGCGGCGCGGCTCGCCGATATGCGCGGGCAGGGTGTCTTCCTACTGAGCTTTGGTATTTTTATGCCCCTGCTGGGTGGCGCCGCTGGAGGTTCCCTGGGAGCACTGCTGGGGCTGTCGGCGGGGGGGATTTTTCTGCTGGCGGTTCTCGGTAGCAGCGCCTCCTATATCGCGGTGCCTGCAGCCATGTCTGTGGCTCTGCCTCAAGCCAATGCCAGTGTGTCCATCACACTGTCTCTAGCGATTACTTTTCCTTTCAATGTCCTGGTGGCGATCCCCGTCTACCTGGCGCTTGTTCAACACTGGAGTTAACCGCAAGTGAAATCTCTGCCCTTTGAAAAAGTCACCATCGTTATGGGATCGCGCTCGGACTGGCCCACGATGGCTAATGCCACCAAACCATTGAGTGAGCTGGAGGTCCCTTTTGCCACTGCGGTGGTATCCGCCCACAGAACACCCCAACGGTTGGTAGAGTTCGCCAGTGAAGCTCACAAAAACGGTACCCAGGTGATTATTGCCGGCGCCGGTGGCTCCGCCCATTTACCGGGGATGATCGCCGCTATGAGCCCGCTGCCGGTAATTGCTGTGCCCGTTGAAAGCCGTTTTATGACCGGAATGGATAGCCTTCTTTCTATTGTGCAGATGCCCAAGGGCATAGCCGTGGCCACTCAAGCAGTTGGTGCCTCTGGCGCTTATAACGCGGGGCTGATGGCGGCGCAGATGCTCTCTCTTGGCGATAGCGAATTGCAGCAGCGGCTGATCGCCTGGCGCGAGCGCCAAACTGACCTGGTTCCGCTAACGGTGGAGTGAAGTCAGTGAGCGAAGCAACCAGACATATTGCCATCGTCGGCTGCGGGCAACTGGCGCAGATGATGGCTCAGGAGGGTAAGCCCCTCGGAATTACATTCAGTTTTCTGGCAGAGAAAGCGGAGGACGCAGGTTGCGTTGAAGGCCTAGGCACTTTGGTTCGGCTGGATGAGGCGAGTAACGGTGAGGAGTTGTTTCAGGCGCTTGGCTGCCCTGAGGTGATCACCGCCGAACGCGAGAGGGTGGATACAACGCTGCTGAGAGAGTTACAGCGCTTTTGCCCGGTTTACCCAGATCCCCATGTGTTTGAAAAAGCCCAGCACCGCCTGAGGGAGAAGTTGGCTCTTACCGCGAGTGGTCTTCCGGTTGCGCCTTTTGTGCCGGCACAGGGATGCGATGAGTTAAAGAGTGCCTTGGACAAACTCGGCTATCCGGCTTTTATCAAGAGCTGTGAGAATGGCTACGATGGCAAGAACCAGTGGCGGGTGAAAGATGCGGCGCAGCTGCAGGAAGCTATCGAAGAGGCGCAAGAGCTGCCCTGTGTGGTGGAGGCCTCGGTAGAGTTTTCCTGTGAGGTTTCCCTGATCGGCGCCCGCTCTGTTTCCGGGGAAGTGAAGACCTACCCGCTTACAGAAAACCTGCATCGCCAGGGTACGTTGTTGCTCTCCAAAGCGCCTTTTCAAAATGCGCAATTACTGGCCAGTGCCCGTGCCTATTTGCAAAAGCTGATGGATGACTGGGACTACGTAGGCGTGCTCTCACTGGAGTGCTTTGTCACCAGCGAAGGGCTGGTGGTGAATGAGATTGCTCCACGGGTGCACAACAGCGGGCACTGGACTTTAGCGGGAGCGGACACCAGCCAGTTTGCCAATCACCTACGTGCGATATTGGATATGCCCCTGGGCGAGACGGATTGCCCGCGGCCCGCTGCTATGGTCAATATGCTCGGCGTGGATCGAGCGCCACCCGGTGAGAACCAGGGGGTTTGGCTCTACGGAAAGAGTCTCCGGCGTGGGCGTAAGATGGGTCATGTGCTCCTACTGGATGACTGTGCCACACAGCTGTCTCAGCGTAGCGAGGCGGTGATTGCCGATCTCTACCGGCACTAACCGACCGGCTAGGGCAGGAGTTACTTTAAGTCCCTCTTCGGGTTTTTGAAGCGGGGGCTGGCGGTCCTGCCCCGCCACATCGGGGTGCCTACGCGATAGGCGGCTCGCGCAATCATATGAACCCCTATGGGCACGGTAAAAAGTAGGAACAGCAATGCCGCCACCGCGCGCGCGGTCACCTGGGTATCGTGGAACATTGCGGCCACGCCTCCCAACAACAGTCCGCAGCACAGGGTGGCGGCCTTGCCCGAGGTACTCATACGGGTGTAGAAATCTGGCATCCTCAACAAGCCCAAGGCTGCACTAAAACCGAACAGGCTGCCCACCAGCAACAAGGTGGCGATAAATATTTCATCGAAAACCACCGCCGCCTCCCTCATGTAGAACAGTTTTTTTACCACTTTTTTCGATAAAGCGGGCGAAAGCCACACTCACCAGGAAAGCCACCAGTGCCAGGGCAATAGCCGCACTCAGATAGGCCGGCTCTCCAGAGGCAATAGCTAAAAGTGCACAATAAGCCACCGCGAGAATATTGAGTACGTCGAGGGCTACAACCCGGTCCGCCAGTGTCGGCCCGAGAAAAATACGCATAAAACACATGGCCAGTGCCAGTAGTAGAATTAGCGAAGAGATATAAATGGCCGCTACAATTAACGGCGCGTTGATATCAACGATAGTACTGTGCATCAGGAAAATGCCTCCCGTACTCGCTTTTCAAAACCTTGGTGGATTTCTTCGCGGAAAATATCTGGATCATCCACGAACATGGTGTGCACCAATAATTCAGAGTTATCCGGGGTAATCTCCAGCACTACGGTACCCGGTGTCAGTGAAATCAGGTTGGCCAGTATAAAAATCTGAGTTTGATCGGTGATTTCCAAAGGAATCCGTACCACCAGAGGGCGGCTTTGCAGTTTTGGTGAGATTACCTCAATGACGGCGCGCAAACTTGAAACCACCAACTCCTGTAGAAAAAAACTGGCCAAACGGATAAAACGTGGCAGGCGTTGAAAATACTTGGTCCCATCAGGAATTTTGGGAGAAACCCGCAATGCCAGGTAACCGAGGAAAAAACCAAAACAAAAATTTGCCAGCGTCGCATTGCCGGTCAATGCCGACCAGCTAATGGCTAGGATTAGATTAAGTAAAAATACATGCATAATCAGCGGTTTCCCACATACTGGATATCCAGCCCCAGTACTGCCTCAATATATTCTCCTGGCTTTAACAGCTCCCCGGCAGCTGCCAGTGAATAATCAATCAAGGGGCCAGGAATCAGTCCGAGTACCAGGGTAATCAACGCCAAAAATGCTACAGGTAGCAGGCGCTCATAGCGTTCATACCGTGGGATATCTTGCAGGCTCTGGCAATAATCTTTCGGGTGGTCCTTTAAAAAGGCCTCTGCCCAGATCTTGCTCATAGAGAACAAAGTAAGGATGCCGGTGATCAGGGCCACGGCAACAACGAAATAAGCGGCCTGGTCCAGGCTCGCCTTCACTAACAATAACTTGGCCCAAAAACCTGACAGCGGTGGAAACCCTGCCAGGCTGAAGGCGGCGATAAAGAAAAAGAAAGAAAGCAGTGGGCTCGCCCGGTAAAGACCACCGATTTCACTTAATTCGAAACTACCGGTAAGGCGCTTGGCAGTGCCACTAATAAGAAATAAGTTAGTCTTGGCAACGATGTTGTGAATCATATAAAAGACTGCCCCAGCCAGTGCCAGTGGGGAGTTAAGCGCAAGGCCAAGTACTAAAAAGCCGATTTGGCTGATGATATGAAAGGCGAGGATCTTGCGAAACTCGTAATGTGCCGCCGCACCCAATACGCCGGTAAGCATGGTAAGCAATGCGGTACCCAGCAAAATAGTATGGGGGAATTGCAGTTCACTGGGGAAAATTAGGGTGAAGGTGCGTATCAGAGTATAAACCCCTACCTTCGTCAGCAGGCCGGCAAAGACCGCGGTTACCGTTACCGGAGGGGTATGGTAAGAGGCGGGCAACCAAAAAAATAAGGGAAAAATCGCAGCCTTAATGCCAAACGCGCAAATAAATAATACCGCCAGTGCAGAAACTGCTGTGGGATTATCCACAGCGGCCAGGGAGATATGCAGTTGGGCCATATTTAGGGTGCCGGTCAACCCATAAGTCATTCCGATAGAGGTCAACATCAGCAATGTGGATACCAGGTTTAATGCGACATATTTAATCCCACCATCCAATTGGATACGATCACCACCAAGCACCAGTAGTGCGAAGGAAGCGATTAACATCACTTCAAACCAGACATATAGATTGAATAAATCCCCAGTTATAAAGCTTCCGCAGACTCCGGCCAGTAATAGCTGAAAGAAACTGTGAAAACCCAGTTTAACCCGGTATTTTCTGATATCAGATAAAGAAAATAGGGAAACACAGAAGCCCACGATGCCACTGATCACGAGCATAATGGCGCTTAGTCGGTCGGCCACCAGAGTGATGCCAAACGGTGCAGCCCAATCGCCCATTTGTGCTGCACGGGTGCCTCCAGTCTCCACCAAGACCAGAATGACAATGGTTGTGGTCAGTAAAAGTGCACAACCAAAAACTGAAATAAAGCCACAAAGAAGTTTTCTTGCGCGTGCCGGAAATGCGGCAAGTGCGGTGAGGATAGGTATCAGAAAGGGCAGGGCGAGTAACCAGCTCAAGAGGATTGTTCCCTCTTGGGCGGAACCGGCTCGGCGATACGCATGGTATCTACATCCAGGGTACCGAGTACCTTGTAAGCCTGGGTTATCAGAGCCAGAGCAAAAGCCAGCAAACCAAAGCCAATCACAATCGCGGTGAGAATCAGTGCCTGGGGTAGGGGATTGGCGATCGGTTCCGGGGCTACCTCCATACCCTGCGGGATTAATGGTGGCGCAGCACGAGTGACTCGCCCTGCGACAAAAATCGCCAAGTTGGCAGCATTACTAATTAATATCAGCCCAAACAGGTAGTGCAATAAATTCCTAGCCAACATCAGATAAACACCGGTGGCGATCAATATGCCGACAACAAGAGCGAGTGGGCCTTCCATGTTAACCGGGCTCCTCCAGGGCAAAAATTAGGGTCAAAACAGCACCGAGTACCGCCAAATAAACGCCGATATCGAAAATCAGCACATTGCTGAGAGTGAGACCACCGGAATTTTTATCACCGGTTACTTGTAGCCACTGTCCTGAAAATGGCGCCTCGCCAGAGAACAGAGCCAGCATTCCTGATATCGCTGCGATGAATACGCCAAATGCGGCGAGGTTACTCGGCGGAATTTTTAGGGCACTCTGTGCCGCCTCCATGCCCCAAGCCATGGCAAAGAGAACAAATGCCGAGGCGGCAATTAAGCCGGCAATAAATCCCCCACCGGGATAATTATGCCCGCGCAGTAACATATAAATGGAGAACACCAGGATCAGTGCTACCAGCACTCGGGTTGCCGTTTGCAGTATCAGCGAGTTCACTGTTTACCTCGCCGTAATTGATGACCGAGTAGAGTGACCGCCGCTACGGCAGCAGTAAAAACAACAATAATTTCGCCGAAGGTATCCAGTGCGCGAAAGTCCACCAAAATCACATTGACAATATTGCGGCCATGGGCCTCGGGCACAGAGGTTTTTTCAAAAAATTCAGTTGTTGGGCTATCGAGCGGCGTTTGCAGTACCGCCAAAAGGCTAAAGGTTACCAGCAAGCCCAATATAGCCCCGAGTGTGGCATCCCGTGGGCGGAAGATCACCTTGCGGCCGGGATTAAACACCGGTAGCCGCGGCAAGATTGCCGCCACCAGCACCAAGTACAGGGTTTCCACAAGAAGTTGGGTAATGGCTACGTCTGGTGCGCCAAGGAATAAATAAATCAGGGCGACGCCCACACCCAAGGCGCCGAGGGCACAGATAGCGATCAGCGGTTTGCGTGCGGAACCCGCCATATAGGCCCCCCCCACCGTCAACAACAAAGCCGCCCATTCCTTCAAATTCAGGCGTGGCCAAGCATACTCCAGGGGAAATTGCCCACCGCGAATCAAGGCATAGGCGAGCACTAGGGATACGGTAGTAAAAATGACCGTCAGGTAGCGTCGCATGATGCCGTTTTGCAGGATGCGGGTCTGCAGCGCGGCAAAGGCTTTGAGTAGATCCAGGCATTTATCCCATATCTCATCGGCGTTGGTCGGTGCATGTCTGAAATCCCAGGCCAGCCACGCGCGCATGTGGCGCAGCCCCAGATACATAATGACCCCCAAAACAAAAGTGAGAATACTCATCAACAGAGGGATATTAATACCATGCCACAACTTAAGCTTGATGGTCTCTGGAATGCCTAAAATCACACTCAACGCCGGTTCCACCAGGCCGCCGCCAATAAGATCTGGAGCCAAGCCAAATGTAAGCCCCAAGCCGCTCAAAATTAATGGGCTTATCCACAGGCCTATTGGCGCCTCCTGGACCGAGGGTAAATGCTGTGGCTTCTTTTTCCAGAAAGGTTTTATCGCCACCATTCCCGAAACGGTCACAGTAACGGCATTGACAAAAACCGCTACGGTGGCAACCAGGGCGGGCTCGGATGCTACTGCCAGGGCACCCTCATATTTTAATTCCTTGCCAATAAAGCCAAGAAAAGGCGGGAAGCCACCCATGGAAAGCGCTGCTGCAGAGGCGGCTATCACAGTGATATGCATTGAGTGGCCGAGTCCACCCAGTTTATTGAGGCTACGAGTGCCGGTCTGTTTATCGATAATGCCCACCACCATAAACAAAGCGGCTTTATAAAAGGAATGTACGATAAGAAACGTAATGGCGGCGGCTACTGCGGCTGAAGCATCTGAGCCTAAGAACATAGTTAAGGTACCCAGCGCAATCAGGGTAGTGTACGCCAGGGCCAGCTTCAGATCGGTTTGGCGCAATGCCGCCAAGGCTGCCACCGCCGCCGTGGCGGCGCCGGTACAAGTTAAAATCCACTCCCAATACTCGGTATGTGCTAACACCGGGTGCATACGCGCAAGTAAGTAGATTCCGGCTTTTACCATGGTGGCGGAGTGTAGGTAAGCGCTCACCGGAGTAGGGGCGGCCATGGCATTGGGCAGCCAGAAATGAAAGGGCAGCTGTGCAGACTTACAGAAGGCGCCGATCAGTATCAAAATCAGGATCGGTAAATACAAAGGGTTTGCCCGCACCGTCTTGCCGGCAGCCAATATCTGTAGTAAATCGAAGCTACCCGCCACGGAAGCGAGTAGTAGCAACCCCACAAGTAAGCAAAGCCCACCCAGTGTGGTGATCAGTAAAGCCTGTAGAGCGGAGCGGCGGGCAATGGCGCTAGTGTTGTTATAGCTAATCAGCAGATAGCTGGAAATGGTAGTGATTTCCCAGAATACAAACAGGGTGATTAAATCGCCCGCCAGTACCAGTCCCAGCATCCCAACCATAAATAGGTATAGGTAACCGTAAAAACGGCGCAAGTCGGGATCTCCGCGCATATAAGCGGCAGCATAGATAGCAACAAAAACACCAATACCACTGATTAACAAGGCAAAAAGGAAGCTCAGGCCATCGATATAAAAACGCAGGGAAATGCCCAGTGCTGCAACCCAGGTAACACCAAAGGAAAATTCCTTCCCGGCGGAGATGTCTGGCATATGCGCCATCAAAATAATCGTGACAATAGCCGGAGCTATGGGTGAGATTAATGATATCCATCTCCCCGGTGTGGCCTGTTCACTCACGCGACCTTCCCTGTCGCTCACTGCACCCATCATTCCATCCCTAATTGCCTCGACCTATTTTAGGTGGGAATTGGCAGAAGGGCAGGTATAGGATTGAGGCGCCATTGTAAAAAGAAAGCTTTTTTTGGTATCAATGGCCTGTAGGCTCAGGCCGAAGATTAAAAATAGATGTTTCTATTTTGGTAGTCGATAATCAAGCGTCCGCTTCTGAAAAGATCCAGGCCCAATAGCAAAATGGGTTTGTTGTTATAACCTAGATCATCGAAAACCGAGAGATCTGCAACAAACATAATGGGCTCCAGAATGGAATAATTTCCTAGCTTATAATTCACCTGCTGTATTTCTGTTTTATTTTGTTGATGTCCGCCAAGACCTGAGCTGGTGCTTTGTTTTCCATGCTCTACATTTCGTAGCAGGGGTAATAGAGCACTGTTGATAAAGCTGTGGTGGGCACCAGTATCGAGGATTGCATCTATATTCTCACCCGCAAAACTGGCCTGCAGTTTGATAAATTCGTCTTCGATGTGAAAGGGTAGCGCTCTGAGACTCTCTACCTTGCCAGTTGGGCAGCCGCCCTTGGCAAGATTGAATTGGCTGTGGATAAAGTCGAATTCAATACAATAGTGGCGCAGGTAATTGTGACCGATAATTCCTGGTATCAAGCCATTGCTCAGGGTCAGGCTTTGCATATCCTGAAAAATAAAGTCGATATTGGGCACAGTCTCTCCTCGTAGGGAGGTATGACCCACTGTGCCACGCATCATCTCTCTTTTACCCGTCGCTCCTTGAATCTCTTCTATGTGCAGATCTTCTTCTGCTAATTGAAGTTTTCCCTGTAATCTCTCCGGCAGTACGCCAAAATTGGCGGCTGTATCAATTATTAATGGGTAGTCCTGCACCTGATCGATGTCCCCGTAAACATAGGCGTGGCCGGCAGAGGTCATTTTCATGGGGAGACTGGTCAATGGGGCTTGTACCGGCGCCCGGATGGTGCTGCAACCGGCAATGATGGCCGCAATGGCCAAAGAAGAAACGATGGTTTTCATAAGGTATTCCCCCTCGTACTGCTATTCACTGATCTACGAGAACACTATCTGGGGGAAATGTCAGGGAATTATTAAGAATTCTGCATTTGTGCATGGAAACGTAGTGTGAAGGTACAACCCTGACCAATTTCACTGGATACGGTCAGGCTACCGGACATCAGTTCGGCCAGTTGCCGGCTGATGGCGAGTCCCAGTCCCAGGCTTTTCTTGTCACTACGCGCCGGGTCCTGGCGGTAAAAGCGTTCAAATAGATTATCTTGTTGCTCTTAGTTCAGGCCGGGCCCCCGATCTGTCACTTGAATAACAATCCACTCATTTTCAGACAGCACGCGGATACCTAGGTAACCCTCCTCGGCAGCGTATTTGAAGCCATTATCCAGCAAATTGGTGAGAATCTGGCGCAAGCGGCTCACATCGACCAGAGCCTTGCGCCGGTCGGTTATTTCCAAAGGCATCTTCATGTGAGCCGCTTGGGCTCTTTCCTGATAGTTGCAGTGGATCTCGGCGATTACATCGGCCAGTACAACCGCCTGGGGATGAATTTTTAGCTGTCGTGCCTCGGTTAGGGAAAGTAGGTTGAGATCCTCCACAATCCGTTTGATTGCCGCCAGATCAACAAGAAGATGTTCTAGTTGCTCGTGGGTTGTCGGGACTATTTCGTCCTGCATCGCCTCAATACGGGATTGTATTCCGGTAAGTGGTGTACGTAATTCGTGGGCGAGGTCGGAGCTCATCTGCTTGTATTGTCGGTTCATTTCCTGCAGCCAAGCAGCTAGATGGTTGAAACTATGGATAATTTCCCCCACTTCATCGCGCCGGGCAACCACCATACGTGTCTCCAGATGGCCCTGTTCTAAGCGGTGGAAATTAGTACGCAGGATTTTCAGTGGGCGCAGAAAGTACCAGGCTCCAAGCCAAGACAAACCTATCGCCAGGAGAGACAGCGCCAACAAGGTCAGGGTGAAGTTATTGTTGAGTTGTTCCTTGAACCGGCCTTGTTCTCGCCCTTGTTCGGCCAGGGCCTGCGGCAGCCAGTAAAGAGTCAATTGCACGGCTCCCAGTTCAATCTTGAAGCCGGGATTTTTAAAGAGCACCACACTCTGGTGTCCACCCCGGTCGGTTAATGTGAGCTGGACTCCGCTCTCCAGGGGTGTGCTGGTCAGCGTGAGCGCGGCGCGGTCAAAATTGTTGGCAACCAGTTTTTGCTCATCGAATACGGCAAAAAGCTGCTCAGGGTATTGCTTGTTTAAGAAGGAGAGGAGTTCTCCCACTGTGTGGAGCTGAGATTGCTGGCGTATTGCTGCCTGTACCTGCGTATCCTCTAGTAAGGCATCGCCTATGACGACGGCGCTGCGTTTCTGGAAATCCACAATCGCATTGTTGGTGCTGATCAGTGAGAGCAAATAATAACTTCCCAATAATGCCAGGGTACTACTGGCTACCAGTAGCGCAATTTTACTGGTCAGTTTCACGATAATATCCTGCGCCCAATAAACTGGTAACCCTGGGCATAGCGAGTGGCAATAAATCGCGGTGAGCGACGATTTTCTCCCAGCTTCCTTCGCAGGTTGGTGATATGGGTGTCAATGGCGCGGTCTGTAATTTCCGCATGGGCGTTCCAGACCTTGTCGAGCAACTGCTCTCGGTTAAGTACTCTGTTGGAGGCTTCGGCGAGGGCGGTGAGCAGGGCGAATTCCACCGCAGTGAGTTTGATCTGTGCCCCATCGCAAAACACCTGCCTCTCAGCCAGGTCTATTTCAAGCCCCTCGAATCGCAGCCTGTCGCTCTGTTGTCCGCGCTTGCTGCGCTTCAGTAGGGCCGCGACTCTGGAGAGCAGTTCGCGGGGGCTGTAGGGCTTACACACATAGTCATCGGCACCGAGGTCAAAACCTTCCAGGCGGTCCTCCTCGTCGACCCGGGCGGTGACCATAATCGAGGGAATATTCTTGTCTACCGCCTGGCGCAATAGGTCCCTCCCATCACCACCCGGCAGCATCACATCCAAAATAGCCAAGTCTATTTTGAGATTGCTCAGTGCCTTGGCGGCTACAGGAGCGTTATCGAAATGCAGCACCCGATAACCCTGTTTTTGTAAATAGAGTACAAAGATTTCAGAACTGCTTTTGTCATCTTCCACATAGAGGATGGAGTAGGATTCTGTGGACATAAATGGAAATATATCTAGGCGTGTGAAAAATCAGTATATTACCCCGGCACTCCTGCCAATAGCTGGATGCGCCGAGATCCTCGAACAAAACAGGCTTTAAATACGTCTAGAGCACAGTGATCTGGGCGTTTAGCTTATAAACAGCTATCCACACGTTATTCAAATCCACAGCCGCATGTCTGTATCACCAGAGAGTATTGATGATCGACTACCGCATAAACTCACCGATAAGTACTGAAGAATTTATCGATCTGCTAAAACGATCCACCCTGGCCGAGCGCCGTCCTATTCATGATCTCGATTGCATGGATGCTATGGTAAAAAATGCCAATTTGTTGGTTGGCGCCTGGGCGGGAAACCTCCTGGTCGGCGTGGCGAGATCACTCACCGACTTTCATTTTGCCTGTTACCTGTCTGACCTGGCGGTGGATGAGAGTTACCAAGGGAAAGGGATCGGAAAGAGTCTGATCCGCTATACCCAAGAGGCGCTGGGGCCGCACTGCTGGCTCACTTTACTTTCCGCTCCCCAAGCGCAGGATTATTACCCCAAAATTGGATTTGAGAATAACAGTCAGTGTTGGGAGTTAGGCCCGGAAATGACGCTTCGTTGAGGCAAAGGGTAAGCCAAATGGCCACCGTCTCGGGGGAGCTGGGGCGGTTACAAGATGGTTATCAGATGGTTATCAGGGGGTTATCAAAGGGAAGCTAAAAAATGCTTGGAGCTCGGGCGCACCTGCGAGTATTCTTCGCCCAAATCGACCCAAGCTTCAAGGGTCGAAGGCCTTTACTAGTGTTTCCGCTGGTGCCCACCCCGTCAGTTCCTGATGTGCTCAAGCATCGCTTTGATAAGTTCTGACTATGTATACTACCCTGCTTGTGGTCGATGACGATCTGGATGTCGCCGACCTGCCAGCCAATACCCTGTCGTTTGAAGATTACCTCCGCGATTACCCCAAACTGCATGAGAATCGGATACGTATTATCAACTTGTGCGATACCCGCCGTTACTTGAGTCAGGGCTACTACTGCTCTCTCTTGGCGGAGGCGCGCCGACATGATGTTCTCCCCTCTGTGCGGGTAATCAACACCCTGCGCAATGGCGATGAACAGGGCATCTGGATCAAGGCTGAGCGCGTTGATCAAGAGGTTTTTCGCGATGAGAAACCCGTTCGCGCATTAATCTGTATGGGAGAGGTGGAAGACCCCCGCCTGAAGACCTTAGCCACCACAATATTCCAACAGTATCCAGTGCCCTTGCTAGAAGTTACCTTGAGTGCCGACCAAGGTAATGTCCTGATCCTGGTTCAGCGTATTGGCTTGGCCCAGCTAAACACAGAGGAGCGCCATTTTTGCTGGCAAGTCCTAGGGGAATACGCACGTATTCGCTGGAGAAAGCAGAGCAGCCGGAAGAAATACCGCTGGGATCTGGCGATGCTGGTGAATCCACAGGAGGCTTCCAGGCCGAGCAACCAAGGCGCCGTCTCGCGTTTTATCCGGGCGGGTAGAAGGCTTGGAATGCAGGTGGATGTGGTTACGGCGGGTGAAATTTCCCAAATTAACCAGTATGACGCTCTGTTTATACGAGAAACCACGGCGATCGATCACCATACCTACCGTCTGGCTTGTGAAGCGGAACAGAATGGTCTTGTAGTGCTCGATGATCCAGACTCCATCCTGCGCTGCTGTAACAAGGTTTTTTTACACGATGCATTCCATTATCAAAAAGTGCCTTCTCTGAAGACTCTGGTAGTCAATCGAGCAGATCCCAGTACTTTGGATCAATTGGAGCGTGAGCTGGGTTATCCAATCGTTTTAAAATTACCTGAAGGATCTTTCTCCAGAGGGGTTTTTAAGGTCGATAATCGTGAGTCGCTTATCGACAAATTGAAGGATCTCTTTAAAAACTCGGCCCTTGTTTTGGCGCAGGAATATCTTTATACAGATTATGATTGGCGTATCGGTGTATTAAATGGCCGTGCGCTTTATGCCTGCCGATATTATATGGCACGTAATCACTGGCAGATTTACAACCATGGGGTCAAGCGGCACACGAGTGGAAACTTTGACACACTGCCCACCTTTGAAACACCTCGTAGTGTGTTGAACGCTGCACTGAAAGCCGCAGCCGTGGTAGGAAAAGGGCTGTATGGTATAGATATTAAATTGAAGGATAATCACGCCTACGTGATCGAAGTGAATGACAACCCCAATATTGATCAAGGTATTGAAGACAAATATTTGGGGGAAGAGCTTTACATGCAGATTATGTCGGAGTTTCTTCGTCGCTTGGAATTGCGTGGGGCGCAGTAGATGCCGACGGAACAATACGCTATTCGACCAGCACAGATCGGTGATCTAAATCATCTGCTCTCTATTGAGCATGACAGCTTTACTACAGATCTATTAAATAGAAGGCAAATGCGCTACCTGCTGATAAAGGCTAAAGCCTGTTGCCTGTTGATAGAATTTCAGGGTGATATCGTTGGTTACGGAATTTGTCTGACGCCCAAGTTACCTCGCCCGGCGCGTCTTTATTCTCTTGCGGTACGGCAGGAGTACCGCGGTAAGGGGTTCGCCAGGGCATTGATCGAAGCATTTAAAGATTACTTAAACTGTAATAACTATAAATACTGGCAACTCGAAGTGGATACCAATAATCACTCTGCGCAAAAACTCTATAAGGACAGCGGATTTGAACTCAAAGCACGGCTTCCGGGCTACTATGAAAACGGATGTGATGCTCTACGCATGATTTGTGTGTTAATTACTGCCGAGGAAGTCTGAGTCTGGAAGGCGAGTTAAGACAACCTGAGATCGGCATGGCTCCTCGCTATGCCGGATGGACAGTGCCCATATAAACATGAGAGGGTAGGATGCCAGAAATACGGGTATTGATAGTTGGCAAAGGCTCCATTTTCGACCTTAAAATTCAAATGTAAAGGCTATAAACGTGCACCAATCTCCCAGTGAACACCCAGAATTAAAAGCCCTTGATCAGAAATTATTTGAATTGGTGCGCGGAGTGGAAATTCTCGCGGCTATTGAACCCAAAAATTTTCGGGAACAAAAGCAGGCTTTTTTCTCCACAAATTTCTCCACGAATCCACAGTTTGTTTACGCAGAACACGAAGTGGATATATTCCAACGTAAGCGGGCACTCTATGCGCTTCCCATCGAGGCTCTGCCAGATGAGGATTTAACCGAGCTTTATAGCGATATAGTTGAGTCATATGTTGACAAACTGGATCAGTTTCGCTCTGTAGGCACGGGCGACTTCGTCTATGATTCCCTGCGTTACTTTGGGGAGCCAACGGATAAGGATGTGAACAATGCGGATTTTATTTTGCATTTGCCGGATGATCTGGAGCCCAGTGATGATCGTTTTTTCAATGCCGATGAGATGATGCAGTTTCTCAGTGACTTCGCTAATAAGCAGGGTTACACCTACGATATTCGCACTGATGATCGCATGATTGCCAATGCCTTGGTCGCTGGTAGTACGGTTAAAATCAACTCCCATGCCAATGTCTCGGAAACAGAGGTTTCTGCTCTAGCGCACCATGAATTAGGTGTTCACTTGGTGACTACGCTCAACGCCCGCAGTCAACCGCTGAGAGTTCTTGAACTTGGCTGTCCGGTAAATACAACCTCCCAGGAAGGGTTGGCGATCCTGTGTGAATACTTGGCCGGCTATCTCACCTTGCCGAGATTAAAGGTATTGGCGCTGCGGGTAGTCGCGGTGCAATCCATGTTGCAGGATAGGGATTTCAAGCGCACTTTTGTTCTGCTCAAAGAGCAATATCAGGTGGAAGAAAACCTGGCCTTTACGATTACCACCAGGGTTTATCGAGGCGGTGGTTTCACAAAGGACTACCTTTACCTACAAGGTTTCCACCAGATGTTAAATGCCTTGGAAACCCGCAAGGATTTCAATAACCTTATGGCCGGAAAGGTCTCAATAGAATGTCTGCCTCTTATTTCTCGTTTGATCGATAAAGGCTATCTGCGCGCACCACAATTTATCAGCCCGGCGATAAAGGAGCCGCAGCCTATTGATGAGGTCAAGCGTTTTATCGCTCATGCGATTAAATAACTTTTTAGGAACTCAGCGGGGTAAGGAATACATGAAATTGGTAAACACAAAGGGCGATTAAAAAAAGAGATACCTCGTCTATTAAAAGTTAAACAACGAGGTATCAATAACGATCTGTAGTGCGCTTACTGTTGGAATCTAGAGCCAAACTCAGTTGGCGGGCAGATCAAACCACAGCGCGGTAATACCATCCCTTACAGCTTGAAGTTGTATTTGCTCTTTGAATAGACCCAGACCATCTCCCGATGCCAGTATCGATTTATCATTTACACGGGCTTCACCATCAATGACATGTAAGTAGCCGGGGCGCTCACGGGTGTCTAATGTAATAGTTTCCCCGGTTTTTAATTGTAGGCGGTATAAACTGGCATCCTGATGTATGGAAAGCGTGTTATCTCTTCCATCGGGGGTCACCAGAGCGGTCAGCTTACCGTGCTGTGTGATCGACTTCTGTTCGTAGCTAGGTTTTACACCTCGGCGATTTGGCTCAATCCATATTTGCAGGAACTTCAGCTGTTCTGACTTTGAATGGTTGTATTCCGAGTGGGTAATGCCAGAACCGGCGCTCATCCTCTGGATCTCACCAGCTGGCACCACAAAACGGTTGCCTTCACTGTCCTTATGTTCAATCGCACCTTGTAGGGTATAGGAAATAATTTCCATATCCCGGTGGCCGTGAGTATTAAATCCGGCTCCAGGCATAACCGTGTCATCATTGATTACGCGCAGTGCGGAAAAGCCCATATGTTTGGGGTTGTAATAGTGTCCAAAAGAAAAAGTATGTTTGCTGTTTAACCAGCCAAAACGGGCTTGCCCACGTTCCTGTGAAGGTCTGAAGTAGTACATAGCCTAATCCTCATCTGTGAGGTAAGAAATAGTGTTAGGGCTATGATAGCTAGGGGAGACTAGAATAAATATCAGATAAAAAAGGACTGAAAATTCGCTCTATTCGAATGAATAGCGTTTAGTGAGAAGCCTATCCTCATCGCTTTCTCCCACTACCCATCGTTTTCTCCCACTAAAAGGAGAGAGCGAATTAAAGAATAATGGAGAGGAGAAGAGTGGGGCGGGGAAAAGTGCATGGGCGATATTATTCAGAAGTTGGCATTTCCAGGGTGAGTAGACGGAGCTCTCCAATAAATTCCCGAGCTACGGGCCCCAACTTATCCTGGTCTTTGAAATTTAAATAAAAACTGGTAGAACGCGCCCCGCCTTTTTTCAGGGGCAGTCGCCTCAGGGTGCCGTCATTCAGTAAGTCCGCCACTAATGGCATAGGCAGCCAGGCAAATCCCATACCCTGTGCGATAAGATCCAGAGAGGCACGCAAACTGCCCACTTTCCAGCGTTGCTCAGCACCTAGCCAGCCGGAATCCCGATTTGTCTGTATCGCCGAATCCCGCACAATAATTTGCCGATAGGATTTAAGGTCTTCAAATGTCAGTTCACGCTCAAACCTGAGTAGTGGGTGCGCCTTGTGAGCGACTGCCACAAATTCAATGCGGCAGATTTCATCATTGAGGCTATCGTCCATGGTAAAGGCCGAAAGGCCCAGATCGACAAGGCCCTCCTGGATTAATTCGTTAGTACCAGATAAAACCGTGTCGATAATATCAATATTGACCTGGGGGTAGATTCCCGACACTTTCTCTAAAGCCTGAAAGACCACTTTCTGCGGAAAGGCTCCATCTACGGCGATGCGTAACTCGGACTCCACTCCATCGCTGAGGGAGTCCGCAATGGCCTCAATACGGGAGACCTCCTCCAGCAGGAACTTGCCACGGCGCAGCATCAGGCGGCCAGCCTCAGTGAGTACTACCTTACGTCCCGTCACCTCAAACAGCTTGATACCCAGTGCACTTTCCAGGTTTGTGACCGCATGGTGAATACTGGATTGACTCTTATGAACCACGGAGGCTGCCTGGTTAAAGCCGCCGGCATCTACAACGGCCTTGAACATTCTCCATTGTTCCAAGGTGGTCTTTTGCATGGGCCTTTCTCTCGCTGATAGATGTTCTCTTGAAGAATATCTTAATATTCGACTAAATCGAATAATAGTGAAGTTTTTAGAGGGAAAATGTTCGAATGCTCTTAAGAAATCTCTGCTTTAGAGAAGAAAGCAATTGATAAAGAGAAATTTTTCTCAACGGAGAGGCGGTGAGGGAAACTGCAAGATAACAGCACGTCCCTGTGCCGTATCAATCTGAGAATTAGCCCAATTGAAGGCTAGCAAATACTGGTTGGCCCTTTTTTTATCGATCCTTATGCTTAAACACGTCAAATCCAATCGCACGCGAGGTTCGATAAATACTGGATTGGCGATGATATTGTTCATACCACTTTCGAAATTGGGTATAACGCAAAAACTTGAACTCGCCTTTATTGGGGTCGAAAAAGTAAGTAATTTTATCGGTGGTTGGAGTAACACGGAATGCCATGGCATGCCCCCACCCGGTACCTGCCGTTCTCAACACACAAAAAAGTGTCTGAGATTGCTGGGTGAAATATTCCTTGGCCTCAAAGCCGCCAAACGCCGTGGTAAATTGCTCATCCAAAGAGGGGCTGACTTTCTTTGTTGCGATTCCATTACCCACTTGACGTAAATGTTCAAAACCCTGCGATACTAAATATTGCGTTGTTTCCCGCATCATCTCATGGGCATTACTGGGGCGGCCCTCGGTACCATTCATAAATTTGAATCGATACATGGAGGCAAAGCGCTGTGCCACAACGGCCATCTTTGTGCTATCGATACTTCCTCCGGTGGATAGCGCATCCTGAAGACCAGATTGCATCGCTTTACTAATCCAACTTACCGACAATGCCTCACAGATTCCGCCCTTGGTGTGAGGATGCTTTTTAGTGATTTTGCCGTAATCACCTTGACTAAATTTCCATGTCAGCTGGCCACCGAATTGAGAGGCTCCAGAGTCTTTTGGCATGTTTTTCTCTTTATTTGTGACTGCTTATTCTCAAAACCAGTGTACTGATCAAATATGCAGGCAATGTGCAAACAGCTGTTGAGCAAAGCTAGTGAATTACCAGGCTGTCATCAATCAACAAAAAGAGAGTGACCATTAAAAGAATAGGCTAACCATTGGTGCGGCTAAATGGGCTGCTATAGTCGAGATCAGGCCCCACTGGGACCACTTGGGTTGGGTTGATCATGGTATGGCTAAAATAGTAATGCCGTTTGATATGGTGAAAGTCGACGGTATCGGCAACACCTGGCCACTGGTATAGCTCTCGCACATAGTTGCGCAGATTGGGGAAGTCTTCCAGACGCTGGCGATTGCACTTAAAGTGACCGTGATAGACCGAATCAAAGCGAATTAGGGTTGTGAATAGTCGCCAATCTGCTTCGGTAATTTCCTCACCAACGAGGTAGCGTTGCTGGGCTAAAATGCTTTCCACCTGATCCAGAGCATTAAACAAATTAGTGTAGGCTTGTTCATAGGCTTCCTGGGTGGTGGCAAAACCACTGCGGTATACGCCGTTGTTGATATTCTCGTATACCAGTTGATTAATATTCTCAATTTCCTCTTGTTTGTCCTCTGGGAAAAAGTCCTGAGTATCCCCGCTTATTTCATTAAAGGCACTGTTAAACATACGAATGATTTCAGAGGACTCATTGCTGACAATACAGCTCTGATGTTTATCCCAGAGCACCGGTACAGTCACGCGCCCGCTGTAATCGGCCTTATTGCGGGTATATAGCTGGTGTAAGAATTGATAGCCAAACAGCGCATCGCCGCTGCTGCCTTCATCGGTATTAAAACTCCAGCCCTGTTCGAGCATATCCGGGCTTACCACAGAAATACTGATATGTTCCTCCAGCTTTTTCAGCTTGCGGAAAATCAGTGTGCGATGGGCCCATGGGCAGGCCAGGGAAACGTACAAATGGTAGCGCCCGGATTCCGCCTTAAAGCCATCTTTACCACTGGGTCCGGCGCTGCCATCACTGGTAATCCAATTGCGCAGTTGGGCGGCCTCCCGCTTGAAGGCACCGCCTGAATCTTTGGTGTCGTACCACTGGTTTTGCCATTGGCCGTTTACTAAAAGTCCCATGTTGTTCTCCTGAATCAGTATCGCTGGTAACCGGCCCTGGGTAGCCAGGGCAAATACTAAGTTGGGCAAATTACTAAACGGTACTTTTGCGTCTGTCCAGGCTAAAGCGTCCGGCACCATGGGCGGCCAGTACCAGGAAGCCGCCGGTCATAGCCAGGTTCTTAAAGAACATCAAAAACTGCATCTGGTCGGCCAGGTTGTTGTGAAACATAACCGCGGTCAGCAGACTGAAGCCGGCAAAGGCTAGTGCGGTAAGGCGCACCTGAAAACCCATGATCAACGCCAAGGCGCCACCAATCTCAAACAAAATCACCAGTGGCAACAGAAACTCCGGTAGGCCGCCCATGGCTAAGTACTGGGCACTGCCCTCATAGTTCTGAATCTTGTTCACACCAGCCAGTAAGAATATCGCCGCCAGGCCGATACGCCCACTCAGATCTGCGATGTCGGCGAATAGCTTGTGGTTAGTACTGGGCTGGGCTGTGGATAAAGTAGAAGTGGTCATTTTAATGCTCCTTAAACTGTGAAAGGCCGATAGAGCTGTGCTCTAAGTGGGTTATCGCTGTCGTTATGGAGCAGTTTATTTATATTTAACAGAATGAAAATTAGTCTTTTTAGACCTATTCATTCGGTTTGGTAGAATGAAAGAGGATGAACCTGGGTTGTTAGGGTCTCAGAAGTGCAATCCAACCCCCTAGGGAGAAAACAAAGGGATCAATATCCACATCCACGTCTATATCCAGATGGATGCTGGATCTAACATCAACGCCGGATCGAAAGTGGGTCTCTGCTTCGGTATCAATATCCAGGTACCAAATAGCAGCATTGAACAGCCAGCGGCTGTCCCTGCCAAAGGCAACATTAATACCAACTCCCCCAGGAATAACCCAGCTTTCATCTAGCCCGTGACTCAGCCTCAAGTACCGTCTCAAAGTAGTTCTGGGTCGTATGGTCGAAATACTTGCTGAAAAACTGGGCGTAATGCACTGTCGTTTAAAAATAGAGTATCGGAGTCGTCATTGGGGGCGACCGCAGCAGCGCCAAAGGTAAACTCCCCTTTTGGGTAGTCCGCTAGCGTCGAGTTACTGGTTAATAAGGTGGCAAAAAGCGTTGCTGCCAGTCCGAAGCCTTTCATCTCTCACTTCCCTGTGTATCCAGCCGAATTTGGGGGTACGTAATCAGTGTAGCCGTGAAAAAAAGCGCTTTTTTTTGACAGCTATTTTTATGGAGGTTGAATGTGATTGTCGTTCAGAGGAAATTGAGCGGAGGGGGGAAGGTTTTGCGCAGATGCTTCACATTTTTATTGTGAGAAAGTTCCTACTTTAGGTGTGTCCGTGCAACAAGTGAGCAGGTTGTAAGGCAAGAATTGTTGGTGGGGAATGGTTTCTGTGAAATTTGGTAGATGAGTACCGTTTATTTTTTTGTTCTTTCATTTTTGACTGCTCGCTTCTGAAATGTAACCAATATTCAATTGGTTTATAAAGCCAAACACAAATGTCTTTCGTTCGCCAATAAAATAGGCAGCTTTACCCCTGCTCACCAACTGAATTTGATTGGTGCTGAATTAAGGATAGCTTTAGCAGAAGCCAGGTATGGTAAATGATCCCCAAGAGGTAAATCATCATGCAGAGTGCAATGAGAATACCTGCTGGGATAAAGGCGTCGCTTTGGTTGAACAAGCTGGAGAAATACTGGTAGTCAAAAATATCACCCTCAGTAGATAGTTGAAAAATAAAAAGGAAAAAATAGCTATACCAAATATCTGAGTTGATTTTGGACAGGTATTTTTTCTGCGGTTCAGATAGGAAAGGTTTGCCGGTATGTAGGTATCGTATGCGATAAATAATACAGGCTGAACAAGAAATAAATAAGAATGCAAGAAAGCTGGTCGCGAAAATGGTGTTGGCATTTTGCATGTCTAGGTTGGATAGGTACTGAAGGTCAAAAATATCGCCTTCGGTGTACACTTGGTAGATAACTAAAGTTAAATATAGATAGCTAACATTTAAGAGAATCTTTTCAATATGTTCTCTTGTAGGCTTCGAGATGGAAAATTTTCTCATGGTTCTACAAACTTCTCCTGTATTGAATCCATTAGTTCATTAGTTCGTTAAAAGTCTGATTCATTAACTTCTTAAAAGGCATTAATCATGGCCTTAGGTGCTGCTTACTCGTCGCCAGTGGCTTGCCAATCCGAGCGGCGCAGGTCGCCGGTTTGGTAGAAGTGGCGGATATTTTTGATATAGGCGAGGAAGTCCTTGTTTTCTTCCGCGAGGCGGTTGGCGATATCCCAGTCGATGGCCGCGCGCTCGCGGGCGGGGATCAGGATTTGGCTTTCCGCTGGGTTTTCGGCATCCAGCAGCATTAAGCCGATACCGTGGGCGGCGCAGAGCAGGCGCAGTTCTTTTAGGGTGTCGCTGCCTTCAATTTCGGCGGCCACCAGATATCCCAGATTGGCCCAGGAGGAGTTGGACAGGGCCTGGAAAAAGCACTCGCGGCTGTTGGCGCGGTTGAGTAGGCATTTGACCTCGAAGGACCAGAGACGGGTGCGTTTATCCGCGTATTGGCTGGCGCAGGCGAGGATCTCTGCATCCCAACCGTTGGTGAGATCCTCCAGGGCGACAATATCCGGATAGAGCCAGCGATTGCCATTGGGGCCCTTGTTATTGGAGCTGCGCCTTTCGTCGATACGCTTGCTGTACAGATTTAATTCGGCATAGAGGTATTCGCTGAGCAGCGGGTAGAGTTGTGCCTCACTGTGCTTTTTGCGGGCGAGGGTATTTCTAGTGGCGCTTGCCGGGGCAGATTCCGCGCGGGCGATTTCCTCGCCGGCGCTGGCCTCGCTGTAATAGAATTTGCGCGGCCGGGTTTCCAGGGTTTTTATTTGTGGGTGGATTTTTTGCAGGCGCGGGCGGGATGCGCCGATCTCGGCGGCGATCTGCTGTAGCAGCTCGCTTTGATTATTCAGCGAGTCGCTGCGAGCCAGTTTTTCTGCGCAGGCCTTGGGGTGAAACTCCAGTATTTTTTCCGCGATCTGGCGGGCGGTCAATTTCTGTTCGCGGTATTCACGCAGGATTGTAAAAACGCTTTCGCGTAGATTTAGGGCCATAAAACTTCCTTGTCTATTGTCCCGGAAGGGCTTACCTTTTGATGCGGTTTGGTTTTTACCTTTATACGACTGTGATCCTACCTGAAATTGGCGGCTTGTTTAACTATCGATGAAGAAAGGGTTGTTATGATGCGCTATCGGCATTAACCGATTGAATCCATCCAGAAGGGGATTTGTCTCGGATGTATCAGGGCTCCCATGGAGCCCTGAACACGTGATTTACTCCTGAAACAGTGACAGCCACTGTTCAGAATCCATGGTGATAGTCTTGCCATCTTTGCTATAGATGGCATCCGCCAGGGCCTGTTTGTGTGCCTGCATCTCGATAATTTTTTCTTCCACGGTATTTTCGCAGATAAATTTATACACAAAGACTGGTTTGTCCTGGCCTATTCGGTATGCCCTGTCGGTTGCCTGGTTTTCCACCGCCGGATTCCACCAGGGATCGTAGTGTATGACGGTATCTGCGGCGGTAAGATTTAAACCCACACCGCCGGCTTTCAGGCTGATCAGAAATACGGGCACATCGCCATTCTGAAAAGCGTCAATGACCTCCTGGCGTTTGCGGGTTCTCCCTGTCAGCTTTACATAGTTAATCGAGTGTTTTTCCAGGGCGGTTTCGATTTTTCCCAGCATCTCGGTAAATTGGGAGAATAAAAGAATTTTGCGGCCTTCCTCCACCATTTCCGGGAGAATATCCATCAGTGCTTCGAGCTTGGCCGACTGCTTAACATTTTTCGCTTTTTCCAGCTTAACCAGCCCTGGATCACAGCAAATTTGTCGCAGTTTCAGCAGGGCATCCAGCATCTCAATATGAGAACGATTGAGCCCCTTTTTCTTCATTAGGTCTCTAACCCGCTTTTCCATTGTGGAGCGCACGGTTTCGTAGAGCGCGGCCTGGGCAGAATCAAGCGTAACGCGCTGAATAATCTCTGTTTTTGGCGGTAGTTCTGTGGCTACTTGCTGTTTGGTGCGGCGTAAAATAAATGGCGTGATCCTCTGATTTAGACCCTGCTGTTTACTCTCATTGGCCTGCTTCTCAATAGGGTTTCTATAAAGATTGTTAAATCTTTTCTGATTGTGCAAAAAACCGGGCATCAGGTAGTCAAATAATGCCCACAGCTCGCCCAGGTGATTCTCTAATGGTGTTCCGGTTAGGCAAACCTTGTGTTGTGCATTGATCATGCGGAGTAGTTGTGCCGCTTTGGACTTGGGATTTTTAATGACCTGAGCTTCATCGAGAACCAGTAGGTGGAAGTTATATTCCTTTAATATTTCGCTATCCCGCACAATAAGCGGGTAAGTGGTGATGACCAGATCCGATTCAGGGATTAATGAAAACTGCTCATGTCTGTCACTGCCATGTAGCAGCAGGGTTTTTAACGTGGGGGCGAAGCGTTGTGCTTCGTTGAGCCAGTTGCCGACTAAACTGGTGGGCACAACCACCAGCGCAGGGTTGGTCAGTCGGCGGCTTTCCTTCTCTTTGAGTATATGGGCCAAACCCTGCAAGGTCTTGCCCAAGCCCATATCGTCGGCCAAGATGCCATTCATATTGAGTTTGCGCAGGTGTTGTAGCCATTCAAAACCCGTTTGCTGGTAAGGGCGCAACTGTGCCTTCAGGGCTCTGGGAGGCTTTACACTTTGTGGGCCCTTTTGCAGGTTTTTAGCCAGGACTTTTAGATCTTTATTTCCCTGCCAGGCTGAATCGGCATTAGGCAGCTCCGGTACCGCGAACTTGGGTACCTTAAAACTTTGGGATTCGCTGTCATACCACTCTTCTAAAACGGCATATAAGTTGCGGAACAGTGCATTGGGTAGACGGATATACTGGTCTGAGCCGAGAGGTACTAAAATATCTTCTTCATCGTCAGCCTCATACCCCCATTCCAAATATTGTAATAGTAGTGGGCCCAGATGAATGGGCTGACCTTCAATATCAACAGTTGCACTAAGGGAAAACCAGTCATTGGTAGACTCTTCTGTTTGCCATCCCCAATCTTCAACCTCGTGTACTTTTAGAGAAAATTCATCTTCGAATTTGACTATCCAGCCCGCTTCTTCAAGTCTTGGAAGACCCTCATTGAGGAAGTCGTGCCAGCGCTCTATAGGCGTTTGATCGGTTTCACCATCATCGAAAAACAGAATGGGCTCACCGGCTTCATTAGCACCCAAACTCCACTGCCACTCCAAAAGATCTTTCAGTACAGCGGCTTCGTGATCGAAATCTCGCTCTACTCTATAAAGCTTGTCTTGTTGGGAGTAGACATTAGTTTCTGAGTGATTCTCTGCAAGAATCTCCTCTGCGCAGATTACAACTGGGCCATACTGAATATGAAAACTGGCGGTATGGAGACTTCCAATTCCTCCCGGAATGGGGATTGATTTAAGGATTAAGCCCGGCCGCAAAGCATCATTCACTTGTATAATAGGCAGTGATTTTGGTGTAGGTAAATGTTCACTGCCATAATAGTTATTAAGAAAGGTAATAGCATCGCCCATTTCTTTTTTAGAAATGGCGGGCATAGTTGTTAAGTCATTCAGAGCTTCTCCACCCACCGGGCTTATGATAGGACCAATGATGTTTTCTTGTGGTGAAAAATAGCAAGGTGGTTCGGTGGGTATTAGTTTCCAGCCATCGGGAAGGTCAGGCACATCTAATTGCAACTGTGCGCTGTTCTTACTTTCTTCCCAGTTGAGCTCCAGTTTGACCGCTTCCCCCCAATGAATCGGGGTTAGAGAGTCGATATCGCTGAAGAAACGCCGACTGGTTAGTAAGTTTCTCAACAGAAGTCCACCTTCCTCTCCTGATATGGTTTTCCTGAAGAAAGACTGTGACAACAGTTGCTGGAGGCCAAAAATTTTTTGGTCAATTTTTGATGTGGCAAGGCTGCTGTTGATATGGAAATACTCGCGCTGAGGCTTACCATAACCACCTTTTTTGAGCGGTCGGGCTGAATAGACATTAACCCTGGCATGTGCAGGGGAATATCGATCATCCCAATCCAAGGTGTACAGCAGGTCTCGCAGTGATGGTGAATCCAGCACGAGTTCACGCTTTTTTCCTGTAATATTGTTCTGCCAATTCTCCCAGGTTGTACTATTTGACACCTGCTTGGATGTTCTCTGGATTTCATTAACAGCTGCCATGAGTACAGCGGCTACATGTTTGCAGTTGTACCCCACCGGGCAGGAACATTCGCCATCAATTTCGAACCTCCGCAAAACAGGGTCTTCGATTATCTCTATATGTTGTTTGTAGTAACTGGCATAGGAACCGCTTACCCTCCCGGTGATGGTTCTGCCATCATAGGAAACATTAAATTCCTGGACTTTGCCATTTCGAAAGTAATCTTTTCCTCTAACTAAGCTATTACTAGGGAGTTGCTGGGAAATACTTCTAAAGTCTATAGGGATATTCATTTTCTTTGGAACAGCCTAATACTAGCCGGCTAGTCAGCGGGGTTTGATGGGGTCGTCTGTGCAAATGGTACCTGCTTTTAAGTGGGCAGGTAAGCAATCGGAAGCTTGGAGATACCAAACTCCCGATATAAGGACCGGTTAACAGGCTGACTATTGGGGCAACCTGTATCGGGATAAGAACTTCTGGTACTGGAATGCCGCACCCAGCATACATAGCCCTACTAGCATACAGACCACAATCTTCTGTATCAGAGAAAAGTCCTGCATATCCCAAAACACAATTTTAAGTGCGGCTGTGCCGTACAAAATAAGTGAAAGTTTGAGTAACCGCTGGGTATCTGGTTTCAGGGTCTGGAATAGTAGCAGTGTTGCATGTACCACCAGGGCAAAAGATATTGCCGGCAGCCACATGGTTTCGAGTAACTGTGCCAGCAGAGCGATATAAAGCGGAATTGCTGTAAGGTGCAGCATCCATAGGTTAAACAGTCTACGATTGGGCCAAACAGCTCTATTGGCGAAGAAGCGCTGATAAACCAGCAACGAAGCAACTCCGAAGGCCACCAGATTATAAATCCCTATCATTGGCGCTTTATTGGAATTGACGATTACTGCTGCAACTTGTAGCAAGGTAATAAACTCAAACAGACGCAGACTCAACATATAAAGCGGAGTCAACTGATTGCGCAGTGGGGCTAGTTTTGGTTTAAAAACATACAGGCCGGCGAAGTATAGCTGGCAAAGTAAGAGGGCCAGAGTAAAGTCCCGGCTCAGCGCATAGCTAATAATAAACAGCGTTGCTGCGAGATAGTAAAAAGCCAAAGGAAAGAGTGGTTTGAGTGCACGGTGCAGGGTCAACTGCCAATCCTGGCCAACTGGCTTTCGCCGCAACCCTTGACCGATCCACAACAACGCAGCCAGTGATACTAACCCCGACAGCAGCCCACTCATAGCAAGGCCCTGCCAGTTGGCAAATTCCCGCAGGGCACAGCCGCTCACTGCTACAAAGCTTGCGCCTACAATTAAGATTCGCAGTTCCTGTTTTAATACTTCCAGCTTTAGGCATATATAAAGCCCCAGGGCGATAGCGCAAGATAACCAAATGGCAATGGGGAAGTAGTCGCTGGCTTTATAAATCACTGTTGGTAGGAAAAATATTGGCAACAAAGCGTAAAACAGCTTGCGCAAATTGAGTGCCAGGGAGAAGCCTGTGGATTGCATATCCAGGTGCTTATACAGAGCTGCAATCATCCACAAGCTGAGGAAGGCTTCTACACTAGCGATCTTTCCATAAGGTATTTGATCGTAGAAATGTAAGTTACCTACAATCGATGCACTCGCCAGTAGTGGGACAAACAGCAGTAAGTAATGGCTGAGTCCCAACCATTCACAAAATACTGAGCCAGTGCGCTGGCCGCGCCAGATCAAATAGCCCATCGGCAGAAGGGCAAGCAGCCACATGCCTTGGGGCCAGAGGATTCCGACTGATAGTAGGAAGCTTGCGGATAAAAGCACCGCGAAAGCGTTATCTGCGATCGTGGCTAAACGGTGCTCTGCAGGAGTGATCCGGTTGGTACAGTTTCGCAACAGCCGGGTTAATGCGAAGGCGGCAGCACAGAGTGCCAGCCAGTTCCCCCAGCCAGCATCTGCGCTCAATGACAGTAATATTGGTGCGGGAACAACGCCGCGAACTACCCAGGCCAGAGCCTGCCACAGCATGGTAAGGCCTGCGGCAGTAAGGGCGATGTAGCCCTCGCTTCTTACACTGATAAAACCAAAACGCGCACCGAGAAAAATCAGCAACAACCCTTCAAGGCACCAGACAATCCCCAGCAAAGCGGGGCTGCACAACGCCAGGATTGCCAAGCCCGCCAGCAAGCCACCGTGTAGTAGAGCCATATTCTGTACAACGCGGGCGGAAACACTTGCGGCGCTGTAGCCAAACAGCCAGCGTGCATAAATACCCAGCCCCATCCAGGGGAGAAGGTTAAGCAGCCATACAATACCCAGCGCATTATTATTGGGGGCCAGGGACCAGCTGATGTGGATAAATAGCACCAGATTTGCGGCAATAATAACCAGGCGCTTTCGCTCCAGCCCTTTGGTTTCTATTAGTTCGGTGCGCAGTCCTCGCAAGGCATAGTGGGCAAAGCCATAAAAGAAACCGTGCAATATTAATAATGGCCCCCAGGTTGAGGCAGTCTTATCCAGGTTTGAGATCGAAAACTCAAACATGCCGGCACTCAGTGCCATAGTTACCATCGCAAGCTGTGGCCAGCGTATCTGCCTGGATAAATGCAGCATGGCGAGGGCGAGTGCCAATAAATAGCTGAGATAAACCAGTGCGGATGGATCAAAATGATTCGCCACCAAAGGCATGCTGGCACCGCCCAGCAGAGTCACCATAGACACCACTCGTGTCTCAAATAACAGGGCGAGTAAGTAGGAGAGGCCTGTTGTCACTACCAACAGGCCGACTCCTATGGGGATAGGTACCAACTGGTAATAGGGCCCAGCAAAGTACCCACACAGATAGAGAAGAATTACCCCGAGTGCTATTAGCCCGGAGCCGTAGTCGGCCATATGAGGCATACGCCGGCTGAAAGTCACACCGCCAAAGGTTGTTGTAGCTGCGACCAGAAAGCCCAGCGTAACCTTTCCAACTGGACCCAAATAGTTGTTAAAAGAGAACTGCAGCAAATAAGCGAAACCAAACACCAGAGCCAATATGCCGGCTGCGGTCATAAAGAATACCGGAGCCTTACCCTGACGCTGGTAATGGCGATAAAAGCCCAAAAGGGGCTCCCACACGCGGTTGAGTGGTTCCAGGGCTGGTTCTACTAGGTGGGCCAATCCTTCCTGCAACCATGGGCTGGCTGCTGACGATTTAGCGGATCTTGGAGGGGGAGATTCAAGCTCGGGCTCTGCCGTTGTATAGACTATGGTAGCTGGCTGAGCCTGCTCTATGGCTTTGCGGTGTTCGGGATGTATGCCTATCAGAAGAGCCAACTCATCCTCTAACTCAGCAGTGCCCTCTGCTAGAGCTTCTTTTCTTTCTGTATTGGACTGCCGAAGTTGTGTCTCGAGGGCCGACAGCCGTCGCTCGAAGGTCTCCAGTCGGCGTCGATTGTCCCTCTCCAGCAGGGCTAGCTCTGCTCGGAGTGATAGCAGTTCACTTTCCATAACTTGCTCTTGTCGTTTTGATCGAGACTATCCTGTGCCTTTTCCTACGGCAAGTGCATGGTTAACCGCACGGGTCTACCCGATCACTTTTTCACCATCCTCATTCAAAGTGCCTGAGTAACCAAAGATAAAACCCAGCACAGGTAAGGAGATTTTCACCTCAAACTGGTAGAGCCCATTCACAACTGCTTTTCCAGCAGAAACCTTTGGCCAGAATATTGTTGGAATTGGGAGTCGAAAAAGTGACACAGAACGCTGCAGCCATTGCCAGTTGCCACCTTCAGTGGAAACACCAAGCTGTATTTTGATTGGGCCAGTGGACTCAACCCAGTAACCACCTTGACGATAAGTTTTTACTGGGTGAAATTCTGAGGTAACGGTATGGGTGTAGGCGAAAGTGCGAGACCAGATCAATGCTTTGGAAGAATGGTGGATTTCCACAGAGAAAGGCACCTTGCCAGCCCTTGTGGGAGCCCCCAATTTGCGAACCATGCGCCGGCTAATCCAGCCGACAACACCGTAACCAAAGTGAATATCCACCTCGTCATTGAGCCTAGCACCCTGTGTATGTAGCTTTTGCAACAGCGGATTCAGCTTGCCGAAATCCGGTCCGAACCAGTCGAGAACCGCATTTTTCATTGGACACACCCTCAAAAAATCAAAGGGGGTTCCTCAGTATACAGCCGTGCTTAAGCCTTAGGGCGCACCACCGCCTGTATTGAACAGTGGATGGTTTTATCTCCATCCTGTACTAGAACCTCTGAAGACTCAGAGATTACCTGGGATACAACCAGGTTTGAGACACTAACCACCTCCATCAGCTCTTCCTTACAGCCAGCAATATTGGCCGCATTAGAGATGGCCGAATCATAACTGGTTCTGTGGGAGAAGCCTCTCTCCTCCTCACCACGGCGGCTTCGTTGAATACTTTGGTAGGCATCTTTGCCTGCATCCACGGTATCGCCAATAACCCGGCCTGGTTTCACTTCGAGCTTCATGCAGGATGTAGTGGCAAGAGCAATGGTGAGAATAGTGAGAATTTTTTTCATTTAACGACCTGAATTTATTTGAAATAACAACTGTTGCGGGGGCGTAGGATATCGTGGCTCCGCTAAATATCCCGCGGGATCTTATAGGGATACACGAAGTAATCAAGTGGGCAATTGAGTATGCCGAGTGGCAATTTCTCAAGAGAGATGTTAACAGGCGACTGCGTATTTATAAGTTCAGCAGCTGTTCTATGACAAGAATAAATGACCTTGCAGAATCCTATTTCATCGTGCCTGAGTATAAATCAATCAAAATAGTACACATTGTGAAGAAGTAAAACTAAAAATTTCTCAAAATTATAGATTGTTTGTTAAAGTCGCCGCCCTGGCGTTACGCGCATAAAAAATTTTAAAAGCTATTCTTGGGGGCACTAATTAATGAGCAGTTTTAAGAGAGCTCTTTGTCTTAGTTCTATTATCGTAATTTCCGCCTGTAGCGGAGGGGGCGGAGGGGGCGGAGGTGGTGGTTCAAACGATGACAATTCGGATAGTTCATCCAATAGTTCATCCAATAGTGCGCCCGAGTTCGTCTCTACAACAGAAGTCACCTTCGAGGAAAATAGTTCCGGCACCCTACTTACACTATCTGCTAGTGACGCCGATGGAGACAGCATAAGTTACAGTATTAGCGGTGGCGAAGATCAGACCCGCTTTTTAATTGATAATGGTAACCAGCTACGCTTCGTTTTTGCACCGGATTTCGAGAATCCTGCGGACGCAGATGGAGACAATGACTACCGGGTAACGGTCGAGGCCAGCGATGGCAACGGCGGTCAATCAAGCCAGGAAATTGTAATAACCGTTGTTGATGTTAACGATGGCGCTCCCGGGTTTTCTTCCGCAACTGAAATCACGGTCCAGGAAGGTGTGAGCGATATTTTTTATACCGCTACGGCCGAGGACCCAGATAGAGACGAGATCACATATTCCTTAAGCGGCGGCACCGATGCTGCACTGTTCTCTATTGAATCAGCTAGCGGAGAACTTCGCTTTAACGCTGCCCCAGATTTTGAGTCACCTACGGATAGTGATGGGGATAACATTTATCAGCTGTCAATTAGTGCCACCGACAGCGAAGGGCTCGCGAACTAGCTTTCGTTGCAGGTCACTGTAACTAATCTACCGACACCTTCGGCTCGCATCATTTTCCCGACCGGTGGTGCCAATATGGGTGGGAAGCTTTCCAGCATAGCACTCTCTGCCCGAGTCCTTGATTTGGAAAGTGGTGAAAGTGCCTCCAGGCAACTGGCCAGCATCACTATCGGTAGCCAATCACCGACTGAGGACGCCAATAGCCCATCAGTCTGGTATCTCGATAGTGCGATTAACGAAGGTAGCGATGCCTACACCCTCTCCACCCAGTTCGTTACTGGCGAAATAATTGAGGATTCACTCTCACTAAAGAACGAGCAGTTAATAGCGCGACCAGTGGGTGTGACCTACGACAACTTGCTTGGAAGCAGTTATTTTGCTGACAGTGGTACGGAAACGATATTTGAGGTAGGCACAGACGGTTCTCGTCGGGTGGTTTCAGGACCATCGGTTGGCTCTGGTCCAGCACTGGGGTTGATTGATATGGAACAAAACTTTCCAGAAGTACGCAGCAATTCTGCCGATGATTACTTTGTCGTATTAAATAGGGACGGGAGTGTCTACTCCGTCCAGCGCAGCACCGGTGACCGTACGCAATTGACCACTTGGCCTCAGCCAATTCCTGAGATTTTCGCAGGCTTCAAAAGGCTGACACTGACGAGTTCTGGGGGTGAAGCTTACGTAGCAAGAACAGTCGAAAAGTTCGGGAGTAATGAAACTTATGGTGAGATTATTAAATTTGATCTGTTGAGCGGTGATCACTCCGTGATATCCAGCTCCAGTTCAACATCCCCGGTGGGTGCTGGCCCTCACATGCTATCTTCGTTTGGCATCGCATTAGATGAGGCGAACCGGCAGCTTTACGTGGGTGATATAGCTTATGATTCTATTTTCAAGGTAGACATTGCTAACGGCGATAGGACAATAATAAGCGGTAATTGTATCGGTAGTGGCGAACCCGCATCGCCAACGGATTTGATCGTCGATGTTGACAGCGGTCAAATTTATGTCGCTGCTGTCGACAATGTCCTGCAAGTGGACATAGCAACCGGTAATCGATCAGTTGTAACCAGCAAAACTAAGGGAGAAGGATTGCAGCTTGAATACTCCAGATCAATTAGCCGAGGTGCCGATAGTGATCATCTGCTGGTATCTGGATGTCTCAACGATCCGATGATTATGTCTGTCGATATCAGTACCGGTGATCGAACAGAAATTTCCTCCAACCATGTCGGTATGGGACCCCGATACAAATGGGACAGTATGAGTTATAGCCGTTCGACAGACCGGTTATTGGTGATATCCGAAGGCGGAGGTTCAGCCCTGGGAGAAGGTGGTAGCGTAGCTGCGGAAATTGACTTGCAGAATGGCAACCGTGCAGTAGTGTCTCACTTTGATTTGAAAGATTCGCCGCGCGTTGTAGCGTCCACAATTGTCCCCGGTGATTCGGATGATCACGTCTATATGTTCGATGAATACTCCGATCGATTGCTCAAACTTGATCTAGAAAGTGGCGAAATCGAGGTAATCTCTGCCGCCGATATTGGTGAGGGCCCCGAGTTCTTCGGTCTCGTAGAAGCTATGGAGCTGGATGCCACCGACAATCGTATGGTTTTGTTACAGCGCTCGGGGCTGATGAGTGTCAACCTTGAAAATGGCGACAGGGAAGTTATCTTCGATAATCACACAGGTTCCGCGCCTTACTTTGACTCTGTTGATGGCTTAGCGTTGGACCTTGCCAATAATCGTGTGTTCGTCAGCGATTCTGGTACCGGTGGCATCTGGCAAGTGAACCTAACTACTGGTAACAGGAGAACTTTTGCCTCGTCAGTTCATGGTGGCAGTAATAATCAGATCCCTACTGATGTTGCCTTGGATAGAATTGGCAATCAGCTTTTAGTGGGGACCGAAAGCGGAAATCTGGTAGCCATTAATCTAGATAGCTTTTCACAATCAATCCTGACTAGTGGTAGGGACTGTGATACCGATTGCCGTGGTGGCGGTATTGCGGTGGCGAGCCTAGACTCCCTTGCTGTTGACGCCGAAGGCCGTCGACTCTTTGCTTATGACAATGGAATGTTTGGTATTAAGGGAGTCGTAGTTATCGACTTGCGCTCCGGTCAACGCGCGTTGGCTTCCAAATAATAATTTACTGGGCCCCGACTCAAAGGGGCCCGATATCTCGATACGGAAATGCTCGGGCTCTAAACTGATCGCTGGGAGTAAAGTGTGGCTCTTGATCAGTGTTGTAAGCCCTATTTGGATGGTGAATTGTCTATGGAAGCAGCGCTAGAGGAATTTCTCTAGCGCTATCTAAGAGGGGTTATAAATCGTTTGTCTACTTCGTAGGCATGTGAATAATTTAATTGTCCCCTTGTAACTAATTTTGAGCAGCCTAGACCTGAGCTTGCTCAAGCTTATCTATTCTTTTAAAAATAGCTCAGCTACCTCTTTTTTTTCTGAAACAACATAGGTGATAAGTAGATTTTCGTTATTGATGTCTGTTAGATAATCAACGTCTTTATGCATCTCTCCAAGCAAGTTGAATTCATATGTCTTAAGGTTGTATGACCAAAACTGATTATCACGATTGATCGAGTAAATCACATTCTCTTTGATAACAAATCTTTTCTCACTTCCCTGATAAGTCAGTTCCTCGATAAGCTGATCCTCTGCAGGGCCTGGTTGCCAGAATCGGTTCATATGATCCATATAGATCAGCCGACCATCCTCACTTCTCTGCGCCCAGTTAACTTGCACTTGGTTGATGACGTTAACTTCAAGGTTCTCCAAGTTTACTTCCGCAAACATTGCTATTCCTTTGACTGTCAAAGTTAATAATGCGGTGTTATTTACGCTATCCCACTGGAACAGCTGGTCAACTGGAAATGCGAGTGAGTACTCCTCTCTACTAGTATCTAAAGAGATTTTAGTGAGTGCTTGATTGGCATTTACCAGAATGTTCTGGCCATCGACAGACCAGCTGATACCGTAGATATTGGTATCCATTGGAAACTGAGATAGTTGCTGTAAATCACTACCGTTAGTTACCCACACTTGGTCTTCACCAGAGCGTCTGGAAGTAAATGCAATCAAGTTGCCATTGGGTTGGAAAATACCGTCATCCTCCCTGGAAATCGACCGTGTGGCGCTTGGGTAAATTGTGCTGACATCTTCTTTTGAAGGTGTGGTGGTAGCCCCAGGCAGTTTTAGCGGTACCGAGGCAATATCACTATCGTATTGCCCCTTGATAACCAGTGCCCTCTGTCCACTTGGATGAAAGTCTGGTGAGCTGGCGGATTGGTCCAGAGGTAAATGAATCTTACTGACCTTACCATCAAAAGTGAGGGAGAAGAGTTGTCGCCCCGTGCTAAAGATTAGCTTATTTTTTTGTGGTGAAAAGTTAGGGGATATAGTTCTATGTTGTGGTATTTCAGCTGGATACTTTATCGGATGGCTAGATAAAAGAGCCCCTTTCGAATCCAGCATGTCAATATAAAACTGGCCATCCTGATGATAGCTGGTGACGGCTATTAAATCGTCATCGATTGAATAATCAAAGTGGGCTAGGTTTCCATCTTCCAGGTCATAAAGTACCTGACTAGTGTTATCACTCACTGAATATTTGATTAACCGCCAACGATCAGACTATTTATGTAAAATAGCGAGGTCATTGTTGTTTAACCATACCGGATTCTTAATGGCCGAGTTTTTACAGCGCATTAATACACTTGGCTGTTGCGGACTTACTAATGCCTCTTGGAAGTTCAGGCTTACCAGGTTGTAACAGATATTTTGGGTTAGCGGTATAGTACAGTCTTCTTCTGAAATAAATGCCAGTTTTTTGCCGTCCGGTGACAATGTATGGCGACCATAGGTACCCCATTCGGGAGTTAATTCCGTTTCCTGCTGGGTATTTATATTTTTGGCCCAGATTTTATTCACACAGAGCTTATTCAAATAACGATTAAATAGTATATATTCACCATCAGGCGAATATGAGGGACCAAACTCTTTGTGATCCGTAGCCGTTACTGCCTGCAATCGATCAAATATAAGCTGAGAATTTTGCTTGGGTGAAGAGTAATTAAATCCAAAAAATATCAATAATACCATTCCGATAAGCGCAAATATTGGGAATCTATTTGGTTTAACTGCCTGGGTTTGGTGATTCTGATTACTTGGTTGTTTATCTATTGCAGGCTCAGGGGGAGCAGGAGAGGGGGCGTCTTCTTCCGGTGCTGTCTTATCCTGTGGAATAGAATCACCATCTTGCCAAACAATATCACATTCCAGGCTATAGCCTTGTTTGGCATGGGTCCTAATATAAGACTGCTGCTTACGATCTTCCCCAAAGGCTTTTCTGAGTTGTGCAATACTTCTTTGTAGCGTATTGGGCGTAACTACTGTATTGGGCCATACCTCAGCCAGTAATCTATCCTGGCTTACTACTTTTCGCTGATGTTTTGCCAGGTAGGTTAATACTGCAAGGGCTTTTGGGGGAAGCGTTTGTGATTGCTCATTGTGGGTGATTTGGTTTCTAGATAAATCAATAAAGAAGTCATCCACCCAATATTGTAAAGCCATTAATGTATCTACCTGAGCAAAATTTGAGCTTAACCTTTTCCATCGATACTAGCACAGACCCTGATTACAGCTAAAGCGCACTTTGTAACTCATTGATAAAAAAGCATTTTATACTGGCAGCATAAAATCATCCAAAAATCAGGAGCACTTCAGGTGTTTCGTTGACCTCTTGATTAGATTGAGTGCTTCTCCGACCACATGTAACGGTATAAATACTGATATGAAAAAGCGTTTACTAATCGCCTTGCTCTTGTTGCTACCTATATCGGCCCTTAAAGCCGATGAGTATAGGGCCCTAGAATTATCCAAAATCCAAGTGATACCCATACAAGACTCTAGTAATAACAGGGAATATGAGCTGTTTATTAAGCTCCCTGAGAAATATGCGGAAAGTGATACTAAAAAGCATCCGGTTATTTACTATACAGACGGTTTATGGGCGGTTGAAATGCTATCTGCCACTACTGAATACGCACTGGAAGATGCCATTTTGGTGGGTATTAGTTGGCAGAAGGATATGGCCGGTGCTGAAAAAGAATGGTCGAGTCGATATCGGGACTTTAAACCGGCAGTTCTCTCTAATGAAAAGGATAAAAAATCATACAAAGGAGAAGCCCATCAGTATCTCACCTTTATAAGAAATGACGTTGTAAAGTATATCGAAAGCAATTATCGCGCTAATTCAGGTAACCGCACTTATTTCGGTTACTCATTAGGGGGGCTCTTTGGTGTTTATGTCTTAATGAGCCAACCGGATACTTTTCAAAACTATATTATCGGTAGCCCATCAATATTGATAGGCACTTATATGGATTCTCGTCTTGAATCAGAGCCTAACAAACCATTGATGGATATACGAAAACAAATCAATGTATTTATTGCTTACGGTGCATTAGAGATGGAACTAGGTTCTACGGTAGAAAAGTTTGTTGGTGAGTTAAAGAACCAAAAATTGGCTAATTTAACTGTGGAGCCAGCGGTTATTGAATCCGCTAATCACACTACAGCGTTCCCGAAGACTTCAGTGCGCAGTATTTATTGACTTGCCGATAAGATAAAACATTAATCAATAGTATATGGAGTCACATTAATTAAAATTTCACACTTAAATAGAGGATATATGATGATTTTCAAGAAGCTAATCACAATCGGCCTAATGTATGGCATAAGCGCTACTGTAGGCGCGGGAGACTTACAGGCACCAGAAATAAATATGGCCGACTATCGTAGTGACCTCCTAAGCCTGGAGAGATCCACTCCAAAGCTCAAAAAGGCGTTTATTGATACAGCCCCAGCGGATAGAAAAGACGGTATTCCAGTCGGTGAGATAGAGACAATTAAAGAGAGCTTGCAAAAGCTGGCCCAGGAAATAGCGGATAACCAACATACACCTTACGACAGCCTACTAATCGCTCAAAATAACAAACTGGTATTTGAATCCTACTATTCCCTTGGCCGTGTCAACTTGCCTCACCCACAAGCATCTGCCACAAAGGCCTATACAGCCCTGGCAATTGGTCGGGCGATACAGTTAGGTTATTTTAACCATGGAAGACTTAGACAAGCCTGTTACTTCCTTTCTAAAAGGGCTGGATAGGAAGCAGCTTGTTAAGGGCGTAGACCTTGTCACACTGAATCATGCCATGAGCATGCAGTCAGGTATCCGTATTGATAAAGAAAAACTTAGCGTCTTATTAGAAAACCAAGAGCAGTTAACAGGGCAAGAGCTAGCTCAAATCTATTTGAGCCACAGCAAACCGATAACTCCTGAATCGCAGACCTATTTATATCAAGGTTCAGACCCAATGATTGCAATGTTGGTCTTGGATGCTGTCGTCCCCGGTTCCGCGAGCGACTTCATTAAAAAAGAGCTGCTGGAGAAAATGGGGATCGAGATCTATCACTGGAAGGAAGCTGTCAGCGGCGTGCCCCAGGCAGGGTCAAGGGCCATGATGACATCTCGCAGTATGGTCAAATGGGGTACCTTGGTGCTCAATAAAGGCAAATGGAATGGTCATCAGCTTATTCCCGAAGCGTTTATCACCAAGGCGACTGGAAAGGTGGCAACACCCACAGATGATGATTTTGACTATACCAATTTTTCATACGGCTATTTCTTCTGGCGAACCCCTCTGAAGGTTGGCGACAAGAAATATATAGCGAAGTTTGGTTGGGGCGGTGGTGGCCAGTATGTGATCTCTATTGAAGATCTGGATTTGGTGATTGCGATCACCGGCCGCGGTGATGACGACAAAACCCTGGATTTAATAGAGAGACGTATTCTGCCTGTCTTTGCTTTATCAACTTAACGGTATATGGCTAAAGCAGACTACAGGATCGGAGTTTTATAGGAGAGGTATTTTAGTCGTAATTTCAATCCTTCCTCAGTCTCTTGGCTTAGCACTAAACCGGTGGCTGAGGAAGTTTATCCCTTTTTGTACCAACTTATTGATGTACTAGATGTACTATAGGGAGGCTTGCGAGCCATCCCTACGAGAGGCAACCAGATTTCAAGGAATTCCACCAGACACCTTCTGGTCTTTTGAATACGTCTATAAATTTCTTCGCGGTGTATAGGTAAAGTTCTAGGGATCCTCTGAAAAATGAGCCTCTAGCGCTACACCACGCTCTGTACAGATAAAAGCGGCCTATTTTTCAGTAGAAACTCAAGTTTCTATACGAGATCATCTCCATTTTCGTTACTTGAAACCCGCATCTCACGGATTTCAGACTCGCTGAACCTAAATTAGCTGATATTTTTTCCAACTAACAAGTTAGTAAAGCCTGCCGGCAGAAACGAGCGCTGAGTATTTTTCCTAAACCTTGATGGCGTACTTTTTCATACCCGAAGATATTATTTATATATCGGAATAGGTGTTCTACTTTTGCCCTAATCTGTGCTTTTATTTTTCTAGCTTTCGTAACTGAGCACGGCCCGGATGATACTTCAAGCGACTTCGTTTCTCTACAATGTACCAATCCACATCTTTAGATTTAAGATCTTCATGCTTTTCCACACCCGTGTAGCTAGAATCTCCCCAAACTTATTTCTCTTTTCCATGCAGTAATTTTCCTGTTGCAGTTATGACATAATGGTTTGCGACTGTTGTGTTGAGGATATCTATCTGAGAAAGGACCTTCTCTCGGCGAATTAAACGGCGCTTTAGACTGTATTCTGCTTCAGCAAAGGTGATTTGTTGCATGACCTATTGTAGTCTTGACGAATAGTTTAATACTACTAAATTGACTTGGAATTATTCAGAGCTTCCTTAATTTACTGGCATTTTTTTGTTGGAAGTGATAGTTGGTCGCGAAATATTTTTAGATTTAAATATTTATGAGTTTGCATAATTAATTGCCGACTATTTTAGGTGCTGTAAATCTACCCTGAGGTTAGTTCATTAGCTGGAGGGGTTAAATATGAGTTATACGAAGCCGCTATTCTTATAGAAGGTAGAGAGGATTACAGTTAGTAATATTGTCATATTTTACGCAAGTGATCTGTAGGGGAGGTTATGCTAGAGATTTTGGTTTTCTGCTAAGTGTTTTTTTTCTGGGCAAGTTAAATATAAACGATGGTGCCATTATTGTGCCCCATGCTTCATTAACCTCATATTTTGTCCGTGTTTATTTGTGTTCTGCTTAATTGCTATATTTTTTATTAATGTTTATATATGCGCCAAAAAGATTCAATGAATTGATTTTTGATGTTGCTTAAAATGTCAGACGTGTGAATAATTTAAAAATAAATAGTCAGGGCTGTAGGGTTCTGTGGATTATAACTCTAGGGATTGATGATGCTGAGAGCTCGCATAAGTGGTACGAAATTACTTTTATTAAGTGTACGTAGTCTTTTGGGGGTGGGTAAAATTTTGCGGTGTCTCTCTATTTTTTTTGTTTTTTTATTCGCTTCCTTCTCAAAAGTTCATGCTAAAGAATTACGTGTATATGAACACCAGATAATCGCCGACTCTCAAGAACTGAAAAATGAACAGTATTCCTTTGAGGTTCCCATTGCAGGTAACTATGAACTTACTGTATATCGTGATGGGGCTACCCATCATCTAGGGCAGTCTCCAAGCGGATCAATTGAAGTTAATAACGTAGAGGTGCTTAGCTGGGAGAAAGATGACCCTAGGAATATGATAAAAATTGGTACGGTTCCATTGTTAAAAGAAAATACAATAGAGCTAGGTATATCAGCATATGAAAATGCGATGTACATCGTACAGTTTGAGCTTGTGGATTCTATAGCTCCAACCATTGAAGCATCAGTTAACCCAATTGCCAATGATTATGGGTGGAACAATACCCCAGTTACAGTTTCATTTTCTTGTGCTGACGATATCGGGGTGCAGAGTTGCTCGGAATCAATAATCGTAGCGGAAGACGGAGACAATCAGGTAATAGTAGGCACTGCTGCGGATTACGTTGGAAATACAAGTAGTACTGAAGTAACTATTAATCTGGATACCGCTGTACCCGCTATCGATAAAACAATCATACCTTCTGCAAATTCAAAGGGCTGGCACAATACCGATGTAACTTTAAGTTTTGATTGCACGGATCAGCTCAGTGGGGTAGATAAATGCAATGAGCAAATCCATGTTACGAGTGAGGGAGATAGTCAAATATACAATGCTGTAGCGCGGGATAAGGCCGGAAATGAAACAGTATCTACCTCTATATTAAGTATTGATAAAACTCCTCCGAGTATAAGTAGTCAAGCTTCAGCGCAAATAAATGAAGCTGGGTGGTATAGGTCTCCTGTTACTTTTACCTATAGCTGTCAAGATAATCTAAGCGGAGTGGTATCCTGTCCTGAGGAAGAAACTGTTTTAGCAGATGGACAGGGCCAGGTAATCAGTGTAGTTATTGAAGATAAGGCTGGTAATACCACTCAGTGGAACAATATTGTCAATGTCGACCAGACTGCACCAGAAGTAGCATTTGTATCACCTAGTAGTGATGCACTGCTTACTAACGTTCTCCCCCAAGTCCGCCTTCTACTAAGTGATAATTTGGGGTTAGATGAGAGCAGCCTGGAGGTATTGGTTAATGGAGTTAGTATTTCTGGTTGTGAGCTAGACGGAGAAACGGCCTTATGTAACTTGGTTTCTCCTTTACCAACTTCCACTGCAGTACCGATACAGGCAAAAATACTTGATCTGGCGGGAAATGAGCAGCAGGTTGCTATTACTGTCAGCGTGGATACTGATGGTGACAGTATTGCCGACTATTTGGATCTTTGTAGTGATACTCCCATTAACGAAGAATCTAATAGTAATGGTTGTGCTTTATCACAACTGGATAGTGATAGTGATGGTGTCAGCGATAGTGAAGAGCTAAAAGTTGGCACCGACCCAAATGATGATACAAGCTACCCTCAAATTGTAATAAATCAATTTGAAGCCTCTCCGTCCAGTGTAAACGAAATAGGCCAGAAAATTGAACTGCGTTGGCAAGTGCAAGGAGCTGAGTCAATTTCACTGAAAACAAATACGGGGGTGGAACCCATTGATAATTTACCGGAAAGCGGCAGCTTAGAGTTTTCCCTATCCTTGAATACCCAATTCATATTAACGGCCAGTGGCCCTGCTGGTGAGCAAAGTAAATCAGTGGATGTAACTATTGATACAAAATCTCCACCAGTGCTTTGGGAGAGTGACGTAAGGCCAATTCAGGATGAAATTATAAGCTCCCTATCTGTGGATAATAATGGAAACTCATATGTTGGGGCCTTTGATAATAAGTTTTATAAGATCTCCGCTAGCGGTCAGGTTATCTGGGAAATTAAAGAGATTGGTGTAGTTATTGGTAAGGCTAGCATCCTTAATAACAAGATTCTTGTTGGGTCTAATAGGGGTGGTGGTAAAGGTATGATATACGCTTTATCCTCGGATAGTACTATTCTGTGGACTCATGAGACTTCTGGCGCGGTGATTGCTCCACCTTTGGTAAGTGATGATAAAAGTTGTGTATATGTGGCGACTCTGGCTGGAGGAATTTATTCTCTAGATATTAATTCTGGTGATCTTCTATGGAGTGCGACTTTGCCAAATAAGCCAGAAGTAGTGTCTCAGCCAGTTATTATTAATGAAAAACTAATTCTATATACGACAGATGGGGTTCTGTTTGCGCTGGAAATGTCAACTGGGACTCCTTCCTTTTCATTTGGTAATAGTGATTTGGGAAGTAGGGTGCTTTGGCATAAAGCGTTGAAATAATTTTCAAGCGGTAAACTACTTAATAAATAATTAACCGTCTTGAGTAATGGTTATGAAAAAGAAAATTTCTTTAGTGGTCTGCATAAAGTTTTTTGTTACCAGTTTTCTGATTTTGTTTTCGGTATATAGTTTAGCCGCCGATTCTATAGTGATTGACGATGGTGCAGAAAATAATGATGGAAGTTATTCAGTTACAATTACATCGCCAACAATGCCTTCACAAGCTCCTTGCCTTCAAGCCTTTAATTGCAGATGGGAGAACACAATAGAGCTCTTTGAGAGCAAAAATGGAAGTGGAGAACAACCAATTGATAGTGCTATTAGAACCAAATCTAGCTATGGTAGTACGGTTGCAACTTTTGATATTCAAAGAAATGATGGTTCATATAGTTATCGGGCCGAGATTTCAAGGCGTGTTTATGCTGTACCATTCGGAAATAATCCACCGCCTTGGCAAGTTCAGGGGAGCACAACAACAACAACAATAGCCTCTGTTATTGTTGATATTCTAGTAAGACCGGGCACGCCCGTAGTCAATAAGCCATCGGCTAATTTTGACCTTGATGGTGTTTATTTAGTCCAGTGGGGACTTCCTTCTGGTGATGTTTCCTACTATAGGGTTGAAGAGCGTATTAAAGATGAAGATGGATCGATTACTAGAGATTGGTTGCAGGTGCAAGGAGAGGTGTCGGGTGAGTTACGGCAATTTACTACTAATGGAGATACACGAGCTCAAGGATTTACTTACGAATATAGAGTTATAGCCTGTAATAAATTGGAGTGCGGCACTAGCTGGAGTAATATAAAGACCATTCATGTACCTCTAAATGTTGCAGCTGCTGGGCAGTTCCTAGATCCAACAGAAGCTATAACAATTAGGCCTGGTACGATTAGAACGCTGCGGGCTACAGCTACAGATCCTAACGGTATTAGTTCGGCAAATTTTTACTATGGCACTACCGATCTCGGTCAGGCCGATGCTGGTGCAGGGGATTGTTCTGGAGATTCCTCTTGTTTTTATTTAAACCCGTCATTTAATGCAGTAGGGTCAGGAACGCTGAAATTAAAGGTTAGGGACATTTATGGTTATGTCTCGGAGATTACTGGTCACAGCCTAACTGTTGCTGAAAATTCTGATCCGATTGTACTGATCGATGAAGTGGCACTTCCCTCTGAAATCATTGAGGGTAACCCATTAACTCTACGTGCTTTGGTGCAAGATCCAGACGGTAACGAGGATGTTACTGAAGTAACCTTTCTGATTGATGGCGCAGAAGTTGGTAATGGCGTTTATGTTGGCGATCAAGGCCAGTTACAGGTTTGGGAGCGCCCACAGCCTTGGAATGTTCCGATACCGTCGGGAGATTCAATTATTTTTGGTGTCCGTGCCAAGGATAATGAAGGTGGTGAGGCTGAAAGTTATCTCCAACCGAAATCCGTTACTCACTTAAATCCCCCCGAGCCACCTATAAGCTTATCTGTCACAGGTATGACTCTGGAAGGAGACTCCTTCCCTGTCAATAATGGAGATGCCATCACTGGTGCCAGCTTTAGCATCACTTGGAGCCCGGTCGCGGATGCCGATTATTACGTATTACAAGAAGGCGTGAATGGTAGGTTTACTGACTCAACCTGGCACAACCCCCCTGAATCTCTCTCAGTTTTGATTCCTCCATTATCTCATGGTTCCTATCAATATAGAGTAGGTGCCTGTAGACATGAAGTTGGATGCAGTGGTGATGATAATAACTGGAGTCCAGTATTTACAATCCAGTGGGTACAGTATTCACCTTTAACTCCAGAGAATTTTTCAATTACTCCAAAGCTGGCCGGCTTTGATTTCACTGGCAGTCATACGCTGAAATGGGATCCGGTAGTCACAGGCTACAAACCACAGGATTACCGGGTATTTGGTAAGGCTGGAGGCATTGAATCTTCTAGTCCATGGACTGAGCTAGGGCGAATCACGCATTCTGAAGACTCTGGATTTGAACCTGAATTTTCGTTACAAAACCTTGATCCGGGTACTTATAGTTATCAGGTACAAGCTTGTAATGCCGAGCACAGCTGTAGTAACGGAGAATATGTCAGTGTAGATGTGTTATCGCCGGTACTGTATAAAGGTATACCTAATGGTAACACTATAAAATTACAAGGTAGTGGTATTGACCCCGATACGATAATTACTCTGACTGATCGTAAAAACGGAAATCAACAAGTCTATCCAGCCGGCAGTTCGCAAATTACTTGGCACCCCCCCACTGATCAGGATCCAGCAACATACGCCACTATTGTTCTCAGCGACTCGTTGGAGATGGCTCTTTCAGACCAGGGCATCCGTGTGTCCGCCGAGAATGCAAATAGCGCGCGCGCGGGCGTTGATGTTTTTGCTAATGATAAAGTAGAGCGATTAAGCAGAATCGAGTCGGGGCCAACTGTGGGTCCCAATGGCATTATTTATGTTGGTTCGGGTAACAAAGTATTTGCCATCAATCCAGAAGATGGCTCGACGGTACCCGGCTGGCCTTTTGCTACCGAAGACTTGGTTAAAGCAACTCCAGCCGTAGATGCTATTAGTGGCCACATTTATGTGGGTTCACTTGATGACAGCCTCTATGCATTGAGTTCCTCTGGTCTGCAAAAGTGGCGCTTAGCAACTGGTGGAGACATATATGCCTCTGTGGTACAAGATGAGGATCGGAATATTTATCTCGGTAGCATGGATGGCTTCATTTACTCCGTGCAAGCCGAAAACGGTGCTATTCGCTGGACCTATAATGCCGGTGCAGGTATCGCAGAAACGCCTGTGTTGGCGGGCAACGGTATCCTTTATTACACTACTGTTGGTAGTGATCAAGTTTATGCTCTGGGACGCGGCATACTGGGGGTCGATCAGCTGAGTTGGGAAAGTATGGATAATTCCTTACTCAAGGATACTATTGAAGATCTCAACTGGCAGCCGGCAGATATCAACGAACCAGAATATTTGATTACCGCGAGACTGTACCGGTTACTGTTACAACCACCACTGTCATTGTCTCGGGATGTACTCACTTTTTGGACTTACGCCTTATTGAATGGAGCCAGTCCACAGGAAGTGGCCAGTGCCTTCCTGGAATCCGATACTGGAAAATCCAACTTTCCTCCACTTATATCCAATGAAGCCTTTGTGGATGCACTGTATGGCCGTGCATTTCCGGGCATGGATCAGCCTGCATTCGTATATAACGGAACTACTTATACTCGCGGCAGTTTACTCGATGCTATGAATGGGGGTATGACCGCAGCTCAGGTGGCTACAGCATTTGCTCAGTCCGAAGCTTATGTACAGGCTACTTACTCGGTATTGCGAAATTCCTTTGATTACTTTTATACCCAGGATTATTCCTGGGCAGTTTTCGCATGTGATGATCCAGAAGGAACGCCTGAGACTACAGACTGTGATCAAGATGGTTTACCGGATTACTGGGAAATTCTCTTTTTCGGTGATATCACGACTGAGAGCGGAGATACAGATGCTGATGGTGATGGTATTACCAATCAGCAGGCTTTCAATGCCAATATCGATCCCTGCGCTAATCTTTGCTACTACGGGGTTACTAACACTCCCCCTGAACCTGCGGGCAAACCCACGGTGCCTACTAGTGACATCGTTAACTCCGGAGAAGTTGGCAGTCTTCCTGGGCAGTTCCGTGTAAATGAGTCTGGCGCAGCTACGTATCAAATTCCACTGAGCTTGCCGCCAGGTACTGCGGGAGTTTCTCCTGAATTATCACTCAATTACTCAAGCCAGAATGGTAATGGGCTGCTTGGCCATGGCTGGACTCTTACGGGGCTCTCCGCCATTAGCCGCTGCCGCCAAACATTGGCTCAAGATGGCCAGGCAAAACCTATTACTTGGAGTAATCAGGACCGTTTCTGTCTGGATGGCCAGAGACTACTGGTGGTATCGGGTAGCTATGGTGCTCCAGAAAGCGTCTATCAAACCGAAATAGACAGTTTTGTTAGGGTGGTTGCGCGTGGTGGCTCTCTTGGACATCCGGCCTACTTCACAGTGGAGCGTAAGGATGGATCTATTAGTTATTACGGGCATGGCAATAAATCGCAACAGCAACTTGGTTCGAATACCCTCTCCTGGAATATCAGCCGTAGGGAAGATAGTGCAGGTAACCATATAGAATTTGCCTACGAACTAGGAGGTGGACACCGCATTCGCGAAATTTCTTACGGCTATACCGGCTCTGGCAGTAGCGCTGGTGCCAAGGTAGAGTTCGAGTACATAAACCGCACGGACACTATAAGTGGATATCTGGCTGGATATTTACTTGAAAATACCCAGTTAATGACTCGCATTAATGTCTACAACCGTATAGATAGCAATTTACAGGAAGTACACAGTTACGAACTTGATTACCTGGATGACCCCAGGGACCTGGCCAGCCGCTTGGAAAAAGTTCGACTTTGTAGTTACAGTGTTTGCCAGCCTTACACCAAGTTTGATTGGCGATTGCCAGTGCCTGGCAGTATTGCAAGCAACCCGACGGATTTAGTAACACTCAGCTCTCAATCAGATCGCACAGCCGTAGGAGCAAGACCTGCCGATATCAATGGAGATGGGCGCAAGGATATTATTTGGTTGGAACCAGACTGGGATGAAGATGGAAAAATTGATTATCAAATCTTCAAGTATGTGCTTGCTAGCGAAGATGGGTTTGGGGAAGAAAAAATAATATTACAAAATAATGCAGATGTACGTAATCCCTTCCGTTGGGAAATATTGGACTTTAACTTAGATGGCCGTGCGGACTTGGCTTACTATGCGAGCAATGTTGATCAGTGGCGTATTGTGCTGGCTGCACCGGATGCGAATGGCAATTGGAATCTGAGCGGTGCAGCTATAGATCTACAAGGTTTAACCGATGAAGATCTGCGTTTTCTTGATATTGATAGTGATGGTCTTACGGATGCAGTATCGTCCAATGGTTTTTATCCACTAAAACACGATCCAGATAAATCTCCTTCATCTAATAACTATTATCACTTTGGCTCTTTTCAATCTTTTACTTTTAAGGGACTAGAAAGCTGGGATGACCAAACTTCAGGAAGTGTTGAATTTTATTTAGACCCCAATGCTGCTGGAGATTTTGATAACGATGGTCGCGTGGATCTAATTCTATGGCATACAAAGGTAGTGCGTAGTGGATTTGGCTCTGTCCTGTTAAAGCAGTATAGCCGTGCATATAAAGTAACCCTTGATGGAGATGATGATTCTGGATACTCACTAGTTAATCAAGGCAAGGTACTGGATTACCAGCAAGAAGATAGTGATTTTAAATCTAAAAACCGCGGAGGTGATGCTACCGCTCTAGACCGCCACAATGATTTACTACAAAAGCTTCATATAGCCGACATCAATGGAGATGGTTTAGCTGATGTATTACTGGAGGGTAGATTAGGTAATATTGATGATGAAGTTTCAGAATATAGTTATAGCTTGAGCACTGGCCAGGGCCTTACAGAAGAGGTACAGCTTGGTAAAATGCCAGCAAAGGCGCAACTACAATGGTTTGATTACGATAATGACGGTGCACTTGACTTAGTATGGCATGATAAAGATATAGCCAGGATGTATGTACGTCGTTGGCGTAGTATTGATCAGCAATTTAGTACCCCGAATTATTTTTTACAGACCACGGGTAGTGCCAATGCCGCACACATGTTTGTAGATATGAATGGTGATGGTGTTACCGATTATCTGCGTATTGAAGAGGATTTTGCTTATCTTTATTCAGCGATCAACTTCCGAGTGCCGGTCAATGTTATTGAAAAGATAACCAATGGCCTGGGTGCAGAAACTGATATTAATTATGGATCATTAAGTAATAGTGGCCACTATGCTCGTTTAGCCGTGGGATCTACTGTTGAGGATCGCTGCTTTTATGAAACAGAAGTTGATTTGAAATGGTGTGGACAGTTTACAGTGGCAGATACCGCAAGCTTCTATGCTGCTCTGAACGATCAATGGCAGGGTGATCAGCGTCTGGGCAAGCTCTCACCGACTCTTGAATTAATGGGACCCATGTTTGTGGTCACCCGTGTTGATAGTGATGCTCCTACAGGTAATAACATTAATGCTCAGAGTAGTATTAGTTATTACTATGCACAGGCCAAAATGCAGGCTGGGGGGCGTGGTCTGCTTGGCTTTGCTCAATTGCGAACCGTGGATGAGCAAACAGGTGTAGAAACTACCACCTATTACGAGCAGGATTTTCCCTTCACCGGATATCCAAAACGTACTGAAGTTAAAGTACCGAATGGTGGCAACGGTATTCTTATTAGTGAGTCCTATAACAGCTGGCAGCTTAAAAATTGGCAAGATAGCTGGGGAGATTTTGCACGCGAAAATGGTACAGCTGAATTAGGACCATTACAGCCTATCCTTGCGACAAGTGTGGAAAAATCCTATGAGATAGAGAATGAGGGTAATAGCCAGGGAGCACTACTTAAAACCGTTACTACGAATAATAGCTATGATGATTATGGCAACCCATTACAAATCAATGTGACCACTGAGGCAGCTAATGGAGATCGCTTCGCCACCGCTACCACTAATGAGTATGGTCCTGGGACATTTAGCTTTCCAAATTCTAACCGTATTTTGAATGGCTTTGCTGAGTTGGGTCGCTTAACCAAAACCACGGTGGAGCACTCAAGATCTATAGCCGGAATAGGGCTGGATGCTGAAACACGTATTAGCAGTTTTAACTACTACGAGTCTTCGGACCATCGAACAGGTCTGCTTAAAGATGAAATCATAGAGCCTGGTGATCAAGTTTTTGAGATAGCCACCCACTATGACTATGACAATTTTGGAAATAAAATTTCTGTTGAGCAGAATGTTGTCGATGAACCTATACGCAGCACTCGCTTTTATTATCGCGATAATCGTGGTCGTTACCTTGATCGTGAAGAAAACAGCTTAGGCCAAATTGCTTCTAAAGTACTTGCCCGAAATCAATTGGGTCTACCGACTGAAGTACAGGGAATGGCTCTGATTGGTAGTGACCATACGAATATTATGGAATACGATCCTTTTGGTCGACAATACCTCGACTATAGTCCCACAGGTGCGAATACCATTACCCTCCTATCGGCAGCCTCACAACATTGTCCAACCGGTAGTATGTACCAACAGAATGTTACCAAGGGGGGTGGAGCCAGCTCGATTATTTGCTTCGATAAGTTAGCGCGGGAAACGCGTAGTGGAACCGTCGGCTTTGATGGGCAATGGGTTTATAGTGACACGGAATATAATGCCCGTGGTTTAGTGGAACGCAAATCAGAGCCATACAAAGCTGGAAGTGGCACAAAATACTGGACCAAGATGACTTACGATTTGATTGGTCGGTTAGTCGGTACAGATCTTCCAGGTATCAACAGTAACAATGGAACCAGTTACGACCTTTATATTGACTACCAGGGCTTTACTACCGTATCCCTTAATCCAGAGGGGCAAAGCAAAACTGAAACCAAAAATGCTATCGGTGAACTGACCACAGTAGTGGATAATCTGGGTGGGCGATTGGAGTATCAGTATGATGCCCAGGGGAACCTGCGTTATGTACACAAGTTGGGGTCTCCGTCTGATCCCCATAATCTGATTGCTGAAATTAAGTATGACTTGTTGGGCCGCAAGACTGAGATGCGAGATCCAGATAAGGGTTACTGGCAATATGGTTATAACGGGTTTGGCGAGCTGATTTGGCAAAAGGATGCTAAAGGCCAGTTGACAGTTAATACATACGATCTCCTGGGCCGCCAAACTAGTCGTAAAGATTACCTCAATGATTCCTGCAATGATGTTTCTTGCATAGAGGGGGAAACAACCTGGACCTATAATAATAGTTCTGGCTGGAGTAATGTTCCCCCAGGTGCTCTTGAGTATGTGATAGACAGTATTTCCGGCTATGCAAAAATCTATGGGTATGATCAATATGGCCGCCCCAGCGATCAGGTGACGACTTTTGATATCCTTAATACCGGGGATGATCATTATGAAAAAGTCACCTACGATGCCTATGGCCGGCCCTTTCAGCAATTTGATGCTGGTGGTGATGGAACCTGGCGCTCCAGTGCTATCGAAAATCGTTATAACGACTTCGGTTACCTGAAAGAAGTTGTCGATGGTGAAAATATCAACCTGGCATCTGCACAGAAATTCTACTCAGTGCAGGAAATGGATGAGCGGGGCAACATTACTAGGTACCAAAATGGCAATGGAGTGGAAACCTTACGCACCTATGATCCAGCAACAGGGCGGCTTCTGCATCAAGGTGCTTTATCGGGTGGTGTATTCGAGATCCAGAATCAAACCTACTCCTGGGATAGCCTGGGGAACTTAGATTTCCGCCATGATCAGTCAGGGAGCAAAGATTTGTTTGAGGACTTCGATTACGATGACCTCAACCGATTAAAAAGTGCTCAGGTTACCGGCCGCACTGCGCAAACAGTACAGTACGATATCCTCGGAAATATCACCTACAAGTCTGACGTGGGTAACTACTATTATGGTGATGATTCCCGTTGTGCACAGGCCGCTGGTCCGCACGCACTATGCCAGACCAGCCGAGACGGAATTCAAACCAATTATACTTATGATGCCAATGGAAATATGCAAACTGGTGATGGCAGAACCATTCGCTACACCACGTTCGATAAACCTAAATATATTGCCAAAGATGGCCACAGTATTGAATTCAAATATGGTCCCAACCGCAGTCGCTATCTACGTATAGATACTGACAATAGTGGTGGTGTGACAGAAACACGGTATATCGGTAGTGTAGAAAAAATAACAAAGCCCAATGGCGACAGGGAAATCAAACGCTACTTACCTGGTGGCGCGCTGGTTACTATGAGTGTGGAATCCTCTGGAGGGAGTACCAGTCGAGATACACAGTACCTTCATAAGGATCACCTAGGGTCTTTAGATGTAATTACCAATTCCCAGGGTGAAATCTCCGGGTCCTCTGTTGGTAACCAACACCTGTACAGCTTTGATGCTTGGGGTCAGCGAAGAAACGGTCTTGATTGGAGTGTGTTATTAGAGCAGGAGTTGAGTGGCTTCAATACCGGTATTACCACCCGGGGCTATACCGGTCATGAAATGTTGGATCAAGTCGGACTGATTCATATGAATGGACGGATTTATGATCCGAAACTTGGCCGGTTTTTACAGGCAGATCCATTTATACAAGCGGCAACTGATTCACAAATGTTTAACCGCTATAGCTACGTTCGAAATAATCCCTTAAATGCAACTGACCCCAGTGGCTATTTTGTATTTACTCTGGGGGCAATGCTATACGTTGCTCTGGCACAAAGTATTCAATGGTATACAGTCGGATTAATCATGGGGGCCGCTGGCTTCTTGGATGCCATGATGCAGGGGGCCAGCTTTAAGGATGCCCTTAAAGCCGGATTTATTCAGGGAGTATCTGCCGCTGCATTTGCAGCTATTGGACAAGGGGTTATCCCTGGTATTGAGAGTGCTGGGGTACAAGTACTCGCCTCAGGGGTTGTTGGAGGGATAACAAGTGTGCTTCAAGGAGGCAAATTTGGGCATGGCTTTGTTAGTGCGGGTATTGGTGCAGCTGTTGCACCTGGATTAAAGCTGAAAGCAGGCGGGGGTTGGGCAAATGTAGGAAAGGCAGTTGCACGGATTACTATTGCCGGTACCGTTTCGAAAGCGACGGGAGGAAAGTTTGCAAATGGGGCTATGACTGCGGCTATGGCTTTGGTAATGGATTTTAAGAATCAAAATAAAACCCCCGTCACTGATAACTCTAATCCAGAAACCGCTATAGATGAAACTGTATTTATGTTGGCTTCAACGGATGAAGAAATTGCATTACAGCTTGCAAACTCTCAGGAAGCAGTTAAAGCCTGTACTTGGACTGCCGAATGTAAAGCATTGGCTTTAGTAAACTCTGTACATATTGATAATCAAGGGGATATAGGTTCTCTCATTGATGGAGAGAACACCAAAATTGGAGTTTTTTCTTGTAAAGTCACAACATGTTCTGGAGATACTGAATACCTATCAATTAAGGCTAGGGTTACTCACTGGCAAAAAGAAAGAGGAGGTGTTACACCATCCTTAATTCTTTATGGGCAAAAAGACGTTCGTATATCTCCATATCAGATTAAGCCCGTATTCAATATTTTTGAGGTAAACAGCAATAATTATCAAAAATTTAATCATTTTAGTAACAAAGAAAGTTTAGGGGATATTCTGAATGGTGTTGCCCATGAATAAACTGATGTTATTCCTTTTTTGTATTGTGTTTTCTTTCGAGGGTTTGGCTGAAGATTCTTTTATGAGAGAACCTGAAATAGTCTTATCGCTTTCTGAGTGTGCCCATATAGGATGTATTTTTGAAGTTATTCCAGCCTCATTACATACTAATCGAATTTGGGTTCAGTCAAGATTGCCAACTGAGAAAGAAGGTAGTGGAAAATTAAATGGCGTCTATATATTGTTTGAAAATAGCACGGGTGAAAAATTAAAAGTTCCTATAAAAGGATATGTTTCTCAGCCTGATGGAAGTTATTATATTTCTGAATTTGAGGTGAACAAAGATATGTTAAAATATATATTTATCACTTTTATATATGGAGCCGAACAAGGAGGGAAAGAAGAGATTTATCGAATTGTTGGATTAGAGAAATTGCTAAGTAATTAATTTGTATGGAGTGGCTTTCAGTAGGCCTATTTCTATGATGGATAAATACATTGAGAGCATTTGCTTTCAATGTACCTTTCCAAAAATATTTCAGATTCAAGCTGTTATTGCAGTGTTGACTGTTTGGAATCTTAGAGAGTTTTCTTTTCATATGGCTTAGTCAGAGGCTGGTTTATAACTCCCTAACATGAGTGAAATATAAAGAGGGGGCAATAGGAAAACGAACCTATTTTACATTTAAATGTAGTGGTTCAGACTTGATTCGATAGTTACCGTTTTTTTATAAGGTGCTCTGTCAGGTTAAGTTTAGTTTGTAATATTTTCCTTTGATATTTTTTTGCCCTGATGAGTGTAATCATTGTTGTACTATGTGAGCCATTTATCCATCCTCTTTTGAGGATCATCTATAGATCTTGCGGTGCAATGAAGGTTAGTAGAATTCTTAAAAAATGGTTTTATAGAAGCGCTCACAGATACTGATTGTTTATGGACGTTTGATTTTTATCTTTATATGTTCTATCTCGTTTACACTCAGCTATAACTAATAATTTGGCCTAATTCTATCCGGGGAAAAACATATATTTATTAACTTAGAATATCGCTTAGTTTACGCGTTCATTATGCTTGCCGATACTTAGTTTTGTAAGCTTGCTCAAGGCGAGACTCTTGTTATCTATTATAATATACAGTTCCCTATTTTTTGCCGATGGGAGTTCCTTTGGCAGCCCCGCAATTGCCTCTAGCAGTGATCAGCCTTCTCAGGTTGTAAATCAGGTTTCGTTCATTTTCACTTAGTTGGTAGTAGTATGTTAAGGCCCATCGCTTGGTTGGGAGAGATGCCGAATTTGCCAGCTAAGCTCTCCCTTTCCAATTGAACTTATTATCCGAAGGCAAGAAAGTTTATCCAGCCCAGTGTTTATGCCCATTGCCCCAGGTGTTTTCTTTAACACCGAACACATTTCGGATATAGGAGCTGGTATGCTTTTTGGCGTCCGTCCCCACTATATAGCCCAAAAGACCAAATCCACTAATAATTGCTATGTTCGCTGCTAAGTTTGGTGAAAGAAGATCAACAGTTTTGTGTACAGAGGCTATCGCTTTCTCCACCTTATCGAATCCGGTAGCTGCAAGGAGGCCACCTGTTATACCACCGCCAACAGTAAATTTAGACCCAACTACCATAGCTCCATCTATTGCAGCTTGTCTTGCATCGGGATTTTTTAAATCCATTCTATTATGTTTTGATCCTAACCAGCGTATACCCGCAGTTTCACATAGCTCTTTGAGTTTTTCTTCTTTTGTGTTTTTTCCCCGGGGATTAGAAAAGAAAACGCTTTGATTCTCCAGGGTATTTTGCATAGCAACCAATCTAGAAACGCTTGGCTGCTCAATCAGGTGTTGTAGAGCTTGAGCAAATGTGCCAGCGCCTTCGCCGTGTACTAGCCAGTTGATGGTGGCATTATTTGCCTGTGCCTGTTGGATAAGTGCAGCAAGTTTTCTACTATTGGATTTGGTCGAATGATCACGGTTTTGCCAAAATAGAGAGTAGTGTTTATTCCCTATATTTAGATCCTTGGGGTTTAGGGCGGCTTTGTAGGCAGGCACTATATGTTTAATAAGTAATCGGCCTGCCTCTTCCTTATCTTCAAACGAACCACTAACTGCAGCGTAATGGGCATTATTCCAACGGTGATTGTAATCCATCAATCGTAATCGCCTAGAGTCAGTTGTCCATTCTTGCGTTATTCTATCTATTCTCACCCGGTAAAGTCCCGAGCTTTGATCTGTGTTATCTAAGGTATTGTCGCTGGTGACAGCAAGGAAGTGAATGCGAACATCACCTTGCGGAGTAATCAGGTAATTAATTTTTGCTCCGTCTATCTCTAAGTTTTTAGTGCTTAGACTTCTACCTCCGGGGGTCGTTGCTAAACTATAGATAGCTCTTATTAAATTGGTTTTATAGTAGTTGCCAATATACTCATTCTTAATTGTCATCCAAGTGTCGTACAATTGTGAAGATACGAATACATTGCGGTTAATATTAGGACTTTCACCGCTGTTGACAACGGCAATCCAACGAAGTGTATTGTTTTTCATAGCTTGTCCTTGCTTAATGTAAAAATTAATCCAACCAAGCTGGCGGTGGGCTACCGGGCTTGGTAATAATTATATCTTCATCAAACTCACCACCTCTGTGCCACTCTGGATAAACCCAGGGCTCAAGTTCACGTTTAGTACTAGCTTTGTCGTTGGGTCGGTGTCGTTGTACTTCAGCAAGTTGTTTTTTTATGTCTATACCAAGCTGTAAGCTAACGCTATTACAAACTGCATCGCGAATACTATTCATAGCAACTAAGCAGTGTTTAACTGGGGCATAGCCTAGATACCTAAAATTGAGCGTCAGATAGTGGGCTCTATCCAGGGGAATAAAGAAACTACTGGTAAAGTAGGTTTCATGATGGCGGTTGTTTTTTAGAACTTCTGGAGGGTTAAGGCGATGCCTCTCAAGAAAGATTGCTGTAGCCTCACCTAATTTATAGAGTTTCCAATTAACAGGAGCTTTTTGTACATGATCGTTAGGGTTGCCAGGGCCCCAGTAATATAGACAGCGCATAACAACCTGTTCAAAGTGCTTAGGATTTAAGCAGCTCATACTGTAGGGTAGGGTGTCGTGACGATTTAAGATTAGTTTAAAATCAATAGTTCCAATGGGACGGCTGCGCCAGATAGGTCCAAAAATTTCCCAGCTTCGTTCCATTAAGCACTGCCTGGCAACACCTTCACGCTCCATGTCTTCGCAATCACTATCATCATTATAATCACTACCGTCAAAAATATTGATTTTTTCAGGATAGTTCAATTTGAATTCTGCAAAGCTATCGTGACAAGTGTGAGGAGGGAGAAAAAATTCCACGCGGTTTCCTGAGAGATCAATGGAAATCTTCTCCCGTTCATTGCGATGTGGTATATAGGGGTGTCGGCGGGAAGCAAACAGACGCTCTAGCATTTTGGAATAAATCCTTTGAGTACTTGCTAAGCATTATTCTAATCGACGAATATTTTTGATACATTAAAAATCTATCATTAAATTGAGATATCAGTCACATGGAAGTGCCGGAAAATTGAATTTTTTTGTACGATCGTTTTAACAATCCCTAATTGCCACTCTTATTAAGTCATACTTAGCTGTATATAAATGTAGTTACCTCGTTGAGGTGGACCAACTTTTCTACATTCTTGTTCAGTCTACCGGCTCCCGATTTCATCTAAAATTGCTTAATATTTTGGGGTCTATGTACTCCCGTACATACTGCTTTCTCTCCACGCGCTCCAGGTCTTCCCGCTCACAGTCGATTAGGTTTGCCCATTCATCGGCAAGGTGAGCCCCAATAACTGCCAGTTCCTGGCTGGTGGTTTTGTCCTCGGATATCTGGCTGATGCTCTGGAAGAGGGTGCGCAGCTTGTTTAGCGATTCCAGGCTGAGGTATGCGATATTGATTTAACGACCAATGAGGTTGTCGGTTTGAGGGATAGATACGGCTGGGGATTGATTTGCCATGGTTTGGGCTCCTGATATTGGGTGAGCCGCTGCCCATGAGGTGTCAATCTCATTAGGGCGGCGGGCTGACGGGGTTGACACTATCTCTATGAGGAACGGCGGGCACAAGGCCCCCAAAAGCCCACCATAACTGGGGAAGAGTATTGAGGTCTGGGCACAGAAAAATCGGCATACAGGGGTAGGCGGCTTCGGGTCAAATTGTAGTTTTGGGGAGGGGCAATCTCGATTACGGATTTTGTCGCAATGTCTCTAGTATGATTAGTAAGTACTGATCGATTTAATGATACCTAAGGTGTTTGTCGCGAATAAACATGATAGATAGAACTGCAAGATGATTAAGTTAACTATGTAAAAGGCTGGATAAGTTTGCTGATATAGGCTTAGAAGCACCACATAAACAAAAGCCTCCAAAATTTTAGATTTGAGGGGCTTTCGTGGGCTTTCTGAGGCAGCTTTTTAGTGGGGCTGCGGGAGTCGTAAACTTTACTGTAAGTCCTGAAAAATTCCTGTTCGAGGTCATAGGTGTTGTGTTAACCCCGCCATTAGAAAGAACTACTTGTATCGAGCACGTATCTGCCCAGCAGCGGGGCGTTGGTATTTAGTTCAGGTAGTGCACAACTCAGACTGCTTTTTTTAAAAGGAAAAGCTCAAATTCGGTGTCGGAATATTTGACTGTTACCTAGAACGCTTCCTATGTTGCAGTTTTCCAAAATGAGCTCACTAGCTCACTCACCGGCCTTCGAAGTGGATATTGAACAAGGCGCGGAGAAACAACGCTCATATTTTACGGTTACAGGTTTTCCTTATAGAAAGGAATCAATTTAGCCATAGTCAGCGATACAGGTTCAGGTTGGTCATAGAGGTCGTAATGGGAGTAGCCTTCGGCCACGAAGATCTCCTTGTCTTTCGATGTGGCGCGACCGTAGATTTCCCAGCCATCTCGATAGGCTCCGAAAGCCCCAGGCTTATCGCCGATGATTACTAGTAGCGGCTGAGTCAGCAGGCTCTCTGCATTAAGGAATGCATCCCAGCCCATAGCGGCGCTGTTAAATGAAAACAGGCCACTGGTTGCACCGTTCGGTTGTTGGCCGCGCGTAGTCTTGTAGTAGTCCGTTGCTTCCAGCACATCCCTATCGGTGATGCTATTGGCTCGACCTTCTTCCACCGAATCTGGCAGGTAGTCAATGACGTGGCGCTCGGCACCTTGCGCTTCGGCTGTGCGTTGCTTGCCCATGGCTTTTAGGGCAGAAACAGGGTCGAATTCACTAAACCCTTCTCGAATTAGGCGCCCAAAATTCACGCCGGTAATGGAGGCCAGCGCCTTGATGCGGTGATCAGTAATCGCTGCGTGAATGGTGTATCCGCCACCTCCGCAAACTCCAATTGCCCCGATACGGTCCTGATCTACATAGGGCAGTGTTACCAGGTAATCAATAGCAAAGCGGATATCGGAGGTGCGAATCGACGGGTCCTCGATAAACCTTGGGGAACCACCACTTTCGCCTTGAAAGCTGGCATCAAAAGCGAGGGCGACAAATCCGGCTTCCGCAAGTGACTTCGCATAGATATTGCCGGAGGTTTGTTCTTTGCAGCTTCCGATTGGATGCGTGCTGACGATAGCCGGGTATTGCTTCGCTTCATCAAAACCGGGCGGCAGATAGAGGTCAGCAGCTGACTGCCAACCCAGGTTCTGATAGTTCACGTGTTGGATGCTTATGTTGCTCATTTTCATCACCTCGAATTTGAATCCGGGGCACACGCAAAATATGCCCTTTCATAAATTACTCCGAATTAACTTACTTAAGTGTGCGAGCGAAGAACGGGGTCAGTACCGATACCGCTTCGTCCACATACTCGGGCACGTCGTACAGAGACATGTGATTTGCGCCTTTCACAACATGCATGGTCTTGTCGCTGCTAGCTGCGCGGGCGATAAGATCATCACTCATCCATTTGCTCCCCGCCTGGTCGCCGGCAATCGCAAGTACCGGTTGAGTCAGGAAGGCTTCCGCCAGGTTGTAGGCGTCGTAAGTAATGATCTGATTTAGGCTGCGAGCGGTCATGAAACCCGGCGCATTCGGATGCTGGCAACGATCGGTGTGGTAGTACTCCCACGCTTGGCGCAACTCTTCATTGGGAGCATCCTCCTCCCGCATTGGGGCTAAGGGTAGGGTGCCAAGTTCATCGCTGCTGGCATCGCTCGTGCGTGCGTCGGAGCCCGCTACAACATAGGGCAGCGCGTCGGCATCCCTGACGTTGTTCTCCCAGCCGTTGCGGAACATCTGCCCGATATTCACAGCACTGACGGTTGCCAGGGATTTGATACGGCGATCAGTAATCGCGGCATTGGCGGAATAGCCGCCGCCAGCACAGACTCCCATGGCGCCGATACGGCTGTTGTCGATGTACGCTAGAGTGGTCAGGTAGTCGATCACGGCACTGACATCCTCAGTGCGGATGTAGGGGTTTTCCAGCTGACGCGGCGTACCAGTGCTTTCCCCCTGGTAAGACGCGTCGTAAGCAATAGTGACGATGCCACTCTCTGCCAGTCGCTTGGCATAGAGGCCCGCTGTCTGCTCCTTAACACCTCCACCGGGATGGGATACCACGATTGCGGCATACCGCTGGCTTTCATCAAAGTCGGCAGGGAAGTACACGTTGGCGGCGATAGTGACGCCCTGGCCGTTGAGGTTCTTGATACTGATGCTTTTCATACTGGCAGCTCCGGTCTAAGTGTTGTTGAGCGGTTGTGCTCAGACACAGGGAATACTAACGATGGGCCCTCTTTAGAAAAACGTGCTAAAGACAGCATCAGTGTTAAGTACAGGTTAACAATATGGCTCTCGATCCCTCGCTGTATCCTTCTCTAGTGTGGTTCGTTCGCATAGCGCAGCACAGCAGCATCACCAAGGCCGCGACAGAGGGTGAGGTATCCCGCGCAGCCTTGTCACAGCACTTGAAATCACTGGAACAACAGCTGAATGTGCGGTTGCTGAATCGCAGCACGCGCAGTATGTCGTTAACAGAAGAGGGGCAGCGGCTATTTAATGTACTTGCCCCGGCCATTGAGTCGATTGATCGAGCAGTTGGCGAAGCGGGGGAGGCTCAGGCAGAGCCTTCCGGGGTGATACGTATCGATACCTCCCGAGTGGCAGCCAGGCTTTTACTCGAGCCGAAGATGGAAGTGTTGCTGGCTCGCTATCCCAAATTAAAATTGGAATTGGTCATGAACGATGGCTTTTCCAATATCATTTCCAGTGGCATGGATGTCGGTATTCGCTTGGGCGAAAGTGTCGATGAGCATATGGTGGCTGTACCAGTAACACCACTGATGTCTATGGCGGTCGTTGGTTCTCCAGAATATTTCGCCAAACACGGCACCCCGGAAACGCCCGATGATTTGCTGAAACACAATTGCCTCGCCTACCGTTTTACTTCTAGTGGGGTCATCGACCGCTGGTCCTTTACTTCGCCCGATGTTGACAAGCGCACTCTGGTTTTCGAGCCGAAGGGTAATGGGGTGTTTAATGATGATGAAAGTATGCTGCGCGCCGCGCTTCACGGTGTTGGCCTCGTAAAGCATCTAGATTTATGTGTACAACAGCATCTTGCCGACAAGTCGTTAGTTCGGGTGTTGCAAAGCTGGTGCAAGCCATTTCCTGGCTTCTTTCTGTATGTTCCCTCTAGAGCGCAGATGCCCGCTAAGATTCGGGTGTTAATTGATTTCCTGATTGATCAGCGCGATGAGTTTGAGAGCGGTTAGCGGTCCAAGTCCCTGGGATGGTATGGCGGGAGTCGAAAATTGGCCTAAGTCCTCGCACATAATTATTTTTAGATTGTCTGTATTTTAAAGCCTCACAAATAGCCTCACTACTTAGCAAACTAACCCTTCAGCCTAGCGCGCTTAAGAGAGTTATCCTTGGGCGCGGAGGCTCCGTTTGCGGCTGGTTTTTTTGATCAGAGAAAGGGCTGAAATTTAGGGCTCTCTCGGGTAGAAGGAGGCTTTTACTTCTCGGTGCTCACGACCAGGATTACTTATTTTACTCAATACATTGAAATGCCTGGGTAGGCTCAAGATTAATGGAAAACTTTTTTTGAGATTAGATTTAAGAAGTTTTTTAAGAGAGTTGATAAAGATTCCTGGCTGGCAAAGGAGGAATGATTTTGTACAGGCAATAAAAAAGGCCAACCTTGCGGTTGGCCTTTTTCGATTTGGTGGGATGGCGGGAGTCGAAAAACACACATAAACTATTGATATATTTAGATTAAATTTTCGTAAATTTTGATAACCCGTCAAAAAACCCGTCCATTAGGGTGAACTACCGGGCCTGGTGGCTATTTTTCAAACAGGCACGTATTGCGCAAGGTGAAGGTTGACTGGTGCTCCAGCGAGTTGTTCTAGACCCCATACTGATGCGAAAAAAACCTTTATCGGTGTCAACAATTGTCAACAGGTGAGAGGCTCCCTGGATTGTGGAAAAACCTTCTCACTATAGAGGGGCTTGTTTTCTTGCTGTGTTGCCCTCATTCAGGCTAGGCAAGAGGGATTTGTGAGAGCTGCTAAGACCTGGTGCTTTGTTCAGAAGGAGAAAATTATGGACCTAGGCGACCCCTGCATTGTTTGCACAGCTGAGAACACCAATACAGTATTCACCACGGACCAATTTATTCATCAAAATTGCCCCAATTGTGGTGAATTCAAAGTAACCTCGGACGGGCTGGATAGGATAGGTGAGTACACGAATCCATCTGGGCTAGGGTTAGGGCATAAAAAGCGCGCCATACTATCTAGCTGGATAGTTTCGCAGTCACAGTCTGGTGCCGTTCCCACCTTAACAGCCAATATTATTGATGAGCTTCTCTGCGCTACCCCTCAATAAGAGCGGTAGTTAGTTTTTTTAGTCCTAAAAAGGGCTGAGATTTCGGGTCCGGCCGGTGGGGTATCTCAGGTATTCTCAGGCTAGGGCCCTAGGCAAGTCGGGTTCTCTTGGATGTGTTGCTTTTAGGTTGATGGAGTTAAAGGCTGCCTTTGCTTCTTGTTGCTCATGGCCGAGGCTGCTTATCTTAATCACGCATCCCGCGGTCTTTGTTTGATGGCGGAATCAACTGACTTGGGGCGTATTGCCAACTTTTCAGGAGTGACCAAGTCCTTCAGTCTCTCTTTAGCCTCTTGAAGTGATTTCACTTCTTTTTTTTCTGACATGTCTTGTCCTCCTCGGCATCCTGTTCATCCAAAATTTTAGGGTCTTTAATGAAGTCTGGGTTTCCAATGATGGTGACATCATCAAGGGTGTCATCCTCAAGGATATGCTTATTCTCCTTGATGGAAGACTTCATCTTCTTCATTCTTTCATTGAAATCTTTGGACTTCTTCATATCTTTTTCACGCAGTAGTCAGGGAAATGGCGGGCACCTGTTGATGGTATATAGCTATAGCCCTTCTGTACGTAAAAGTCTCTCACGGCCGCATTTATGGGCTGCATTATACGAATCTCATCAGCACCTAGTAGGTTGGCGTACGCAATCAAGGCTAACTCGGTAATAGCGAAGCTTCTGCCCTTGAGCATACTATATCCGGCAACCCGCTCGATTAATTCAAGACGCACTCTTGTTCCATTGAAGGAAGGGCGCCCAAGAGAGAGGGATTCGAGGCGGTTTTGATACCAAATAGCTAGTTCAAAACGCTTAGGGTATATCTTTCTATACGTCCTGGTGTTCGCCTCCCAATTGAAGTCAGCTCTACGCTCTTGAATGCTGCTCCATAGCTTTGCTTGGCTGATTGCTCTGAAATCTAACCCTGAAAGGTGTATTTGGCTTGCATCCCCATAGGGAAGGGCTTCTTTGACGTGCTCCCGGACCACTTGACGATATGATTCGTATCGTGACTCTGCATCTCTATGAGTCGCTAGCATTTGTCCTCCTTGCTGCTAACTAGAAAATCCCATGCATGGGTTATCAGAATTTTATTCTTGTCCTATCGCGGGATTGTAGGGCCAGTAGAGGATAAGTTCGGTAGAAAATGACGCCAATAAGTTGACTGGAGCGGACGTACGAAATTGCTATAGCGCTGAGTGGTTAAACAATAGCTACTGGGAATTTGGTATTTTCACCACTGCTAGGCTCTAGGTAGTTGAAACCAAGATGTGAAGCCTAACTCAGACCATGGGGGCGATGGGGTGCCAGCATTATTGCTTGATACTTGTGTTGAATGGCCAACATCTGCCGAAACCTCATAGGTTACTGCTCGCGCAGGGTGCTGGTATAGATTGGCTTTTCTCTCGTACCACTGCAATCTTCCTCAATGTATATCTCTCGGTAAACCCCACCCCAGAAAAAGTATGAGGTAGCCATCAAGCCTGTGTCTTCTTTTCTCTCTACTACGACCTTATACAGGGGAATCCTTTCGATAGGATTGTCATGTACAACATGGGCAAAGCCACGGCCGCACTTGAAATCTTCCTCTGACAGGCCTTGCGCCTTTTCATATTTCAGCGGCTTGTAGAACATCAACCCGTAAACAATAAAGGGCGTTGATGCGGCTATGGCCAAGAAGATGTAGACCTTTTTCATGGCTTTATTGGTTCCTTTCAGATTCTAGCTGCACCCATATCAACAGCATTCCAAATAGGACCTCACTTCTGAGGATGTCTAGTTGTTGCCGGTAGCTAGGCTAGAGCCATCCCTCGAAACTCTTTGGCTTCATCTTGTGATTTACAATAAATATCAATGGCATATCAGACATGACCCCCATGCCTTGGAAGCGGTCGATAAGTGCAACCACCCCCATAGATGACTTCCGAAAAACCTTCATTCTAGTCAGAATTGCAGTTAACCATGGTGTTTCGGCCAGAAACAGCAACCTGCCTTGGCTGATAAGGGAGCTTATCTTGCTTGCTCTACTTCATAATCGCTTTAGCTGCTCTCCCGCGCGTACTGGTCGCAAAACCCCTAAGGGGCTTTGTGATTGGGTGCACCCAGAAAATCACTAGGATTTTCTATGCATATAGTTTACGTTTATCTAATCACAAATGGCGGCTGAAATTACATGGATGTACTTGAAGAACTCAGGCAGCTAACAAAGGACGATGAGAGCATATATCTCTCACTGAATAACTATGAAAGTTGGGCTTATAATGTTGAACCGTTATTGATATTTAATCACGTAACTAAGGGAGAGTTTAAGCGGTTGGTAACTAACGCGAGCACAACATATAAAATTGGAAGCCATAAAGATGCTTTTGACAACATGAGAAGAAGTTTTCTTGTTGCTAGAAAGGCAGTCCGAGAGGCTGAGGTTGAGGCATTAATAGGGGGCGTGCATAAAGCTAAAAAGTCAGGAGAACATCCGTTTACTTCAGAGGAAAAAGAGAGCGCACAAGTGTTTATTAAAATTAAAAATATTGATAATTTTCAGGGTGTTTTGGGTAGTGTCAGTGATAGCTCTTTAGAACAAAACCTGAGTATAAATATATCTAAAGGAGATTTTTCGGCACTCAAGTCTCACCTAGAAAAGCATGGTATTCCGGATGAGGATATTTCAGATTTAGAAAATCGTATTGAGGCGGATGGAAATGTTCATGGTGAGGGGGTTAATGCCTGGATTGGTAAGATAATGCAAAAGGTGACTACAGGTGCAATAGACTTAGCAATTAAGAAGTTTCCAGAAGTTGTTATTAACCCTTTGCTTGCTTATTTTGAGGGCAATAGCTAATGCCGCCTCACTTACGGTTTATATTTCTAGGCGTTCATTAGTGACTTAGAGCTGGCAGCTGCATCCCTAATCGCTGAAATTTGATTAATGTTCAGCTTCTTGTGAAGCTAGTCCAACCCTTAACGGGGTAACGAACTTAACTTCAATATTCTGGGCTTCCTTGGGTCAGAAAGGACCTCTGCGGCCCCCTGAGCCGTTGGCCTGCCTCACCGACGCTTGGGGAGCACCTCAGTATTTCTCAGTAATTCTATGCAGCCAGGCAGGCACCTCAACTTTTCTGTACCCCCGTTGAGGCTGCCCACTCTAAATATCACCTTAATATTTCTTAAAGCTTTGGGCATGGGTAGTCCCGCCCTTACTGCTTGCCCTCCAGGCGCTCAAGGTCTTCACGCTCACAGTCGATTAGGTTGGCCCACTCATCGGCAAGGTGTGCGCCGATAACTGCCAGCTCTTGGCTGGTGGTATTGCTCTCGGATATCAGGCTAATGCTTTGGAAGAGGGTGCGTAGCTTGTTTAGTGATTCCAGGCTGAGGTTTGCGATATCGATTGAACGACCAATGAGGTTGTCGGCTTGAGAGATAGATACAGCTGGGGCTTGGTTTGCCATGGCTTGGGCTCCTTGTATAAGTGAGCCGCTGCCCGTGAGGTTCCAATCTCAATTGGGCGGCGGGCTGAATGGGTTGGAACTACCGCTACAAGGGAACGGCGGGCACAAGGCCCCCCAAACAGCCCACCATAAAAAGGGTGAGAATAGGTGAGGTCCGGGCACAAAAAAACCGCATACAGGGGTAGGCGGCATCGGGTCGCCTTGTAGTTTCGGGGTTCCAATCCCGGTTACGGATTTTGCCGCAACGCCTCCAGTATGCTTGCCCAGTGTAAAGCCTTTCAATGCTGGACGTCGAATGCTCTGCCAATATTTTACTGTGCTGTTTTGCTGCCTGAATTTGGATAGGGCGCACCAAGTTATTAAATCACCCCGCGCGCTCATAACAGGCTAACCATTCCTCATTGGTCTGTTCCTGGGGGGGAATAGGTGTTCCCTTATACCCGCGTTCCCTTATTACCGTATTACCGTGCTTTTTTTCACCCGTAGTTTGAATTGGCTGTATTCCCCGTGGTTGCTGGGTTTGCTGGATTTCCTTGTCCGGAAGTTTTGTCCGGGAGTTGTCCGGAAGTTGTCCGGCACTTGTCCGGGAGTTGTCCGGCAGATTCACCCCCATTAGCTCCAGTAAATCGGCGTTGCATAGTGAGAGTGGGCGGACATCACTCAGGCGCTCACCATCTGCCGCCGTACCGGTGAAAACCAAGCCAGCAAGTTTGCCCATGTAATCGTGAAAGGCACTTAGACGCCGCGGCACAGGTAAACCCGTGGATAACCAGAACCCGTAGAACTTGAAGCGAGTAGTTATCCGGAATTGTCCGGCGGGCAGGGGGGAGCCTTTCTTACCGTGCTTGGTGGTCCTGTTGCGCCGTGTCTCGACGTTGAATACGGAATAGCGCTCGCTGCCATCAGTCAGGTTGCGAAATTGCAGGGATACACCACCGCGCTTGCTGGGGCCATAGTTCCCCACTGAATAGCTGACATATTCCAGGGGCTCCACACCAGCTAAACGGGCTGCTTCGGTGATAAGGGGCCGCTCATGTTCGGAAAGCCACTCAGCGGGCACAGGGTGGCCACTGGCTGGGGCTAAGGTAAGGCGGCCACCATCGACCGCTATACCATCACCGCGCGCTAGAAGCCGTTGCAGAAGCTCTCTAGCAGATTCAGCCATTAGCCCCCCAGCAACTTAAGGGAGCCAATACGCTGGCGCTCGCTATCAGGCAGCCAGTAAACGCCATGGCGCCCTGCAATGCCATCGCGGTCTATGTGCCTCTCCATCCGGCATTGAATGGTTATTCCCCGCTTTCTGAGCTGCAAGATTACATTCGGGCCATTGCTGGCCCCTGTCACTCTGTCGAGTTTTTCCCGGCTGCATGGGCCAGTGAGCAATGTTTCCAGTGCTCGCACCTGGCGGGGTGATAGGGGGCGCCAAATCTTACTGGCTGAGTGTTCTGTGGTTTGGGTGTTGTTGTTAATATTGCCGGGCTTATGTTGTGTGTCGAGACCGCTCTGTGCCGGGGCGGTTCTGATTATTTCCATAGTCATCTCCCCCTTAGCAGCTTTCAGCTTCAGTGATTAGTTTTTGCTTCAGCTCAAGCAGGTAGGCTCCCTCCCATACGGTGGTTTTTGGTCCTAACTTTGTGCCGCGTTTGGCTTTGCCTGTTTTGGTCCAGTTCCACCAGGTGGATAAACCAATGGAGTAGAACCGGGCACAATCTCGGGCCCGGTACATCGCGGAAGGGTTTATTGATTGTTGGTTGTATAGGTTGGTCTGCACGTATCAGCTCTCCTATGGGTTTGTTGAGGCTGATACGTAAGATATTGGGCAATTACGGGTTATTGAATAGTGGGCTTGTCTAGCTAGATATGAGAAAAATCTACCTAGATTTTGGGGAGGCTAGCTTGCCTCCTCTGCCGAAACCCGGTGTTTATTTTGTTTGTTAGCTTCACCCAGGACTTCGCCTAATTTTGCTTTTGAAATACCCCTGAGGCCGCCATATTTATCTACCAGTTCGGTGATAATGGTGGACTGATTGGCGTTGCGGCTCTTTGTGATGGATAGTTCTTTCAATGCCCAGATGATGTTTATCAAGCTTCTTCGTTCAGTTGGGCCTAAAACTTCAATTGCTCCCTCTTGGGGGAGAGCTTTTTGTGCCTTATTTTTTAACGGTTGAAACTGAATTAAGTCATTGGGGAGCACTGCAAGTTGACCGAAAGATACTTCCTCAGCGGGCTGCTGAAGCCAAGTTTGATTGGGGTTTACTTTAGGGTGCTGCTTTGATACTGCTTGAAAAATCTCCTCCCATATGATTTTTCCTTCGGGGGAAGTCGGTTCATGTCCAATGATTAGAGGTTTTCCATAGTCGTCCAATAGTGTTAATTCCCAGCAGTTTCTCTTAGAGGAGTAGGCAGAGTCTCTGCTTTGTGTAACAAAATTATAAAGAGCGGACTCAGCAAAAAGGCAGGCATTTTCTTCGTTCAATGCGAAGGCAGCCGCACCTTCCTCTATGTCGTCGCCACCACCCCAAATTATTAGTTTCCCAGTATAGAGTTCATTATCAACAGGGTCGCGAACGTGAACTGTTACCGGAATATGATTGCTGCGATAATGCGAATAGTGGTCAACAAAGTGGCCTGGTGGCAGAAGATAGTATATTGGTGTTTCAAGCTTCATTATGGACTCCAATAGAAGCTTGAAATCTAGGTTCTTATATTTCTTTTCTATGTCTCGAATCAATATAAGAGACTGCCAGTCTTCCATATTCTCCCCCTTTGAGAGATTCCCTTTCGATTAGATTCAGCGCCAGGCCACTAAGGGGTGCGGCTTTTCGGGAGCTACCCTAGGCGCTGAAATTCGATTGTCCGTTATCGATTGCTAAAGTTCGCCGCGATTACATTCCCTGCTTTTTCGCTAGCTTTAAGGCTATCCAAGTAATCCGCCCACTTCTGCATCATTGCTGCCCGCTGCTCTAGGTGTTTTGTGCGGTTATAGGCGCGTCCCAACGTGTCTTTCACTTCATGGGCTAGCTGGTGCTCTATGTAGTCCACGCGGAAGCCAAGAACTTCATCCAGCAGGGTGCGAGCCATTGCCCGGAAGCCGTGGGCAGTCATGGTTTCGTTGTCATAGCCCAGTGACCTGAGTGCAGTTCTCACGCCGTTGTCAGACAGTGGACGGCTCTGGCCTCGGGCTGAGGGGAAAACATATTTGCCTCGGCCTGTTAGTGGCTCCAGTTCCCGCATTAGTACCAGCGACTGCTCTGCAAGAGGGATAATGTGCGGCTGGCCCATTTTCATTTTTTCGCTGGGCAGCTCTATTTGCTTGGCCTCCCAGTTAATTTCGGCCCACTCCAGTTTGCGCAGTTCTCCAGGGCGGCAGAATAGGAGAGGGGACAGTTTGAGGGCGGCTCTCACTACTGGGGTGCCTTGGTATTCCTCTATGGCGGTTAGCAGGCGCCCAACTTCAGTGGGGTCAGTAATAGCTGCCAGATGTTTCTTCTTGGTGGGGGTGAGTGCGCCGGTCAGGTCTGTGGTGGGGTCGCGGTCGGCCCTTCCGGTGGCCACGGCAAAGCGGAATACCTGGCTGGCTACTCGCTTTACCCGGTGGGCAGTCTCCAGGGTTCCCCGGCTCTCAATACGGCGCAGGCACCGCAGCACTTCCGGCGGGCTTATTTCGGAGATAGGACGCTTACCCAAATAGGGCTTTAGGTCACGCTCTAAAGCGAGGGTGGCGCGGTCCTTGGATGAGCTGGATAGGTGGGCCATCTTGGCTGCGAACCACTCATCACTGACGGCGGCGAAGCTGTTGCGGTTGGCTTCCAGGGCGGACTCTTTGCGGGCGCGTTTTATATCGCGAGGGTCGATACCTTCGGCAACATGCTGGCGGGCTTCATCACGGAGTTCGCGGGCGCGCTTCAGGCTTACATCGGGGTAGAGCCCAATTGCCATTTCTGGGCGTTTGCCATGCAGGCGGAAACGGAATACCCAACGCTTGGCCCCGGTCGGGGTCACTTCGATTGCCAGCCCTTTCTCATCGGACTCGATGTACTTCTTCTCGCGGGGCTTGAGGGCGCGGACCTTAGTGTCAGACAGCGGCATAGCTCACCTTCCATGGGTTTTGGACGGGTTGGACGGTGGCACTACTATCAACCCGTCCAATAACCCGTCCACTTGAGGCTGGATTTGGACGGGTTAGCTTAGATTAACTGGGATGGTCCAGATAAGCAAAAGCCCCGGAAACACTAGGTTTGCGGGGCTTTTGAGGGCTGTCTGAGACAGCGATTTGGTGGAGATGGCGGGAGTCGAACCCGCGTCCGTCAGCACTCTGCCAGAGGCTCTACATGCTTAGCTCCGTCAATTGATTTAACCCATTACAGCCCGGCGGTCAGGACGTATAGGGCGATCCCGTAAGTTGTTTAACCGCTTACCCACGGACATGGCTTGCGGCGATCCAGTTCTGTATAACAGTCTACAGCGCGATACTGGAACCTTGCTGAAGACTGCTAAGGGACGAACCCTTAGTTAGTGCTTCACAAGCTGCTTACGCAGCGAGTTGGGCACCGTAGTTGTCGTCGTTGGCAACTAATAAAGTACAGCTTTGGATTTACGTGATTCGCTGCCATCACGGCATGCACCCAAGGTTTCGTCACCGGCGTCGAATCCAAGTCATCCCCGATAAGAAACACTCTCGTGTGTCATCTAAGTATACCCCAAACTTGGGCATTGCAATAAATTTTTATGTGCCAGGGATTTTTTGAGATGTTTGGAAAGAGCAATTGAAATTGGGGAGTCCCGACGGCTATCGCCGCCGGGGTGCTTAGAAAGTGGAGTTACATCACTGACTGGGCGAAGGCTGCCAGGATCAATAATGGGCAGACGATACGCACATACCAGGGCCAGATTTTCCAGAACAGGGTGTGCTCAATATCCTCATGGCCTTTCTTTAGCTCGCCCAGCAGCTGGTCACGGCGCCAGATCCAGCCGGCAAAGATGCATAGGGCGATGCCGAGTATGGGTTGTCCATATTCGGTGCTGATACTGACTATCAGTCCAAATAAAGCATCGAAGTTATAAATGATGGCGCTGCTGATGCCGAAGATCACCAGGCCCACCACAGGGGTGGCGATACGGCGTGGAATGCCTAGGTTCTCAATAGAGAAAGCCACCGGTACTTCCAGCATGGAAATGGAGGAGGTGAGGGAGGCGATAACCATCAAGGCAAAGAAGGCAATGGCAACGAATACGCCGGCTTCGCCCATGGTGTCGAACAGTGCTGGCAGTACCTGCAGGATCAGGTTGGGCCCGGCGATCAGGGCGCCGTCAGCAGAGAAGATCTGGGTACCGGATTCCTGCGCTACATACATAGCGGGCAGGATCAGCAGGCCGGCGGTGAAGGCGATGCCCACGTCGATCAGGGTCACCAGGGCGCCTAGGCGCGGCAGGCTCTCTTGCTGGCTCAGGTAGGAGCCGTAGATCAGCATGGTGCCAACACCTAGAGACAGCGAGAAGAAGGCCTGCCCCATGGCGGAGATCAGTAGCTTCGGTGTGAAGTGACTGAAGTCTGGCATCAGGTACACCTCCAGGCCGGTAAAGGCACCGGGCTGGGTGAGAACATAGGCAATCAAAAGCAGCAGCAGGATGATCAGAGAAGGCATCAACAGCGTGGACCAGCGCTCGATACCTTTCTCTACTCCGCTGGCAATAATCAACATGGTGAGGCCACTGAAGATTGCGGTGAAGAGCAGGTTGCGTTGGGTGCTGTTTCCCGTCATCCACTGTGCCGTTTCCTGTGCGCCAAACAAGGCGGCGAAAGGCTCGGCCAAATGGGCCACCATCCAGCCGGCCACAATGGCGTAAAAACTCAGAATCAGGGATGCCACCAGGATACCGCCAAAGCCGGCCAGGCCGCCGAAGAAGCGGCTGATAGGGCCAATGGAGATGGTGCGCAGTGCCTGCACCATATTACGCCGTGCATAGCGGCCGATGGTAAGTTCAGCCATCAATGCCGGGTAGGCGAGGGCGAAAGCCAAAAATAGATAGGCCACTACGAAGGCGGCGCCGCCATTGCTGGCGGCTTTGGTGGGAAAACCCCAGATATTGCCGAGGCCTACGGCGGACCCGGCGGCGGCCATCAAAAAGCCAATATTCGAGCTGAATTGTCCTCGGGGTGCACTCATACTAAATCCCGTAATTATTCTTCTAATGGTTTTCTGTGCACTACTTGTGCGTAACGCGCATCAGGCGCTGCTTTTCGCGGTTCCAATCGCGCTTCTTCTCGGTTTCCCGTTTATCGTGCATGGCCTTACCTTTGGCCAGGCAGATTTCGCACTTCACCAAATGGCCTTTCCAATACAGCGCGGTGGCAACAACGGTGTGCCCCTTCTGCTCCACCGCGGCGATCAGCTTGGAAAGCTCACGTTTGGTGAGTAGCAGACGGCGGGTGCGGTCGGGCTCTGTCACATAGTGGGTGGAGGCACTGGCGAGCGGCTGGATATTGGAACCCAGCAGCCAGGCTTCGCCATTTTTAAAAATGACATAGCTGTCGGTGAGTTGGGCTTTGCCCTCGCGACAGCTTTTCACTTCCCAGCCCTGCATCTCAACGCCCGCCTCAAACTTCTCCTCAATGAAGTAGTCGTGACGGGCCTTCTTGTTGAGGGCGATGGTATTGGATGTTTGCGCTTTCTTTTTCTTGGCCATGAAAACTTCTAATGACTAGATAAAACTGTGTCCAAAAAACTTCAGGGCTACGGTGTTGATAAAGATCAACAGCAGTATCAATGGGATAAAGGTGCCCAGGGAGAAGTTTACGTATTTTTGTGAGAAAGAGCCGGCAAAGGCGGGGTCGCCTTCCTGTAGCTCCTTGTCAAAGTTGGCTTTCTTCCACTTGTAGATCACAAACAGACATACCAGCAGGCCGTTTAGCGGCAAGATAGTATCGTAGAAGATGATCTCCACCAGGTCGAAGAAGGACTTGTTGACGCCGGCCAACTGTACAAATTCAGTGAACCAGTTGACCATGCCAAACGAAGCTGCGCAAGCGATGGCCAGGACAAACTGTACTCCGGCGACAAGGTAAATCGCTTTTTTGCGCTCCATATTGCGCTCATCGCGAAGGGTGGCGATGGGTACTTCGATAATAGAAACCAGTGAGGTAATCGCGGCCACCAGCACCAGGAAGAAAAAGATGGCGGCCACTACGCTCGCGCCGATATAACCGATGCTGTCCTGCAGAGCGAGGAAGATCTTCGGTAGGAACAAGAAGATCATACCTGCGGAGGACTCGCTCAGTTCGGAGGGATCAATCTGCGGGTTGAAGTGGAAAATACTCGGCAGAATCAGCAGGCCTGCGGTAAATGCGACCAGGGTATCGGTGATGGCAACGGCGCGGGAGGAGCCGGAGATGGAGTCCCGTCTCTTCATGTAAGAGCCGTAGGTGATCATAATGCCCATACCCAGAGACAATGAGAAGAAGGCCTGGGCCATAGCCTTGCTCACTACATTACCGTCGATCTTGCTGAAATCTGGCACCAGATAGTACTTCACTCCCAGGAAGGCGTTGTCCAGAGTCAGAACAAAAATGACTAGGCCGAGCAGCATAACGAACAGCATCGGCATCAGGGTTTTAGCTGCGCGTTCGATACCGTCTTTTACGCCCATAGCGAGAATGGCGTTAATGATCAGCATTAATACCACCAGGTAAATAAATACCTTGGGGGTATTGATAAAGTGGATAAAGAAATCCGGGGTGGCGAGCAGGTTGAGGTTGCCGGTTATGGTTTCAGCCAGGTACCCGAGTACCCATACGGTAACCACCAAGTAAAAAACAGCGATCATAAAAGGCGTGATCAGGGCCAGCCAGCCGGGAATTCGCCACAGAAATGAGCCGTTGGAGAGCTGGCGGTAGGCGCCAACCGGGTCTTTATCAGAGCGGCGCCCCAGTGCTAACTCGGCCATCATTACCGGCAGGCAGATCAGGAAAACGAAGAGAGCATAGACCAGCAGGAAAGCACCGCCTCCGCTCTTGGTGGCTGCTACCGGGAACGCCACCAGATTACCAATACCAACTGCGGAACCAGCTGCGGCTAGGATAAAGCCCAACCTTGACCCAAAATGCTCTCTCACTGCGGTCATAGTACTCTCGCTATTATTTTTTATCAGATACAGCTTGTCATTTTTGTTATTCCGACAGGGCCGGGTTTGCCCCGCCGGCAAAAAATGCGATTGTTACAGGAATTGTCTTGCTTGAGTAGCGCCGACTGGCAAAATTAGCGGCCGAACGACAATCCCAGGCGATTTTGCCTGGCGGACTGGATTAGACAGTAGGAATGACTGAAATAGAGCGAAGCGCGCTGGTGATGTACAGCGCGGAACAAATGTTTGATCTGGTCAATGATGTGGCCAGTTATCCGCAGTTTTTACCGGGGTGTCGCGGTGCCGAGATTCTGTATCGGGATGAAGAAACCCTGGAGGCGCGTCTGGATTTATCGCGCGCGGGTATTCGTCAGAGCTTTACCACGCGCAATCAATTAGTGCGCCCAACCAATATGACCCTGACCCTGGTGGATGGGCCTTTCGAGAATTTCACCGGTCACTGGACATTTACCCCTTTGGCCGAGAGCGCTTGCAAGGTGACTTTCTCTCTCTCTTTCGCTATGAAAAGCCGTTTAATTGCCGCTGCGGCGGGTAAATTGTTTAGCGATCTGGCCAATCAAATGGTTGCAGTAATGTGCACGCGCGCAGAGGAAATATACGGGAAGCCCCAATGACGGAAGAGAAAACGATCTCGGTGGAGGTGGTGTACGCACTACCTCACGAGCAACGCTTGATGCGTTTGCTGGTAAAAGAAGGCACTACTGCAAGGGAAGCCTTGATTCGCTCGGGCATTCCCAAAGAGTATCCGGAAGTGGACCCGGACACTGCCAAAATGGGTATTTTTGGTCAGGTGTTGGGTAGTAAGGGCTTGCCGCCGGCGGAAAGCTATGAGCTGCAACCGGGCGACCGTGTTGAGGTGTATCGCCCGCTGATCGCCGACCCGAAAGAGGCGCGCAAGCAGCGCGCCGAGAAGGCCAAGCGACTGGCCGAGAAAAAGAAAGGTGCTGAGGGCTCTTCGACTTAGGGCCAGCCTGCCGGCTGCCAGTCGCCACTGGTGGCCACCAGGGAATCCTCCTCAAAATAAACGCTAAAGCGCTGCTGAGTGATTTTGCCCTTCTTGTCGCGGACGCGGTTGATATAGTCCCAGCGGTTGGGGTTATAAGTATCTTCCAGCAACGGCGTGCCGAGAACAAACTGTACTTGGCGGCGGGTCATACCGGGCTTCAGCTGGTCGACCATCTCCTGGGTAATGATATTGCCCTGCTGTACCTCAATGCGGTGCACACCGGGAAACTTAACCAGTGAGCAAGCTCCAAGAAGGGCGCACAGACTGGCGATGGCGATAAATTTCAGGCTAGGCGGCATTCATTGCTCCATTATGTTCTTTCATACGGCATCTCTGGCACCGATATTTAGCGGCTACCCGGAATAGGCCCCTGCGCGCAGGGAAAGTTCCCTCCCGCTGCGATTTACCCCTGTCTGGGTAGCTGGGGTTCCGCTGACTCCGTTCAGCATGGGATAATAACCGAAGAGTCGGCTCGCTGACAGGCGGGAATCTGTGGTCTTATTCGGGTATAGACCTCTTCAGTGGGCTGATGCAAGTAAAGACAATTCATAAATCCTGTCGGGAAATATCTATTCATGTCGAACGAAAACCAGGAATTGCGCAAGGCCGGTCTGAAGGTCACTCTGCCGCGGGTTAAGATTCTGCAGTTGCTAGAAAGCACCAGTGAGCAGCACCTGAGTGCTGAGGATGTGTATAAGCTACTGCTGGAAGCGGGGGAGGATGTCGGACTGGCTACTGTCTACCGGGTGCTTACCCAGTTTGAAAGCGCAGGCCTGGTTGTTCGTCACAACTTCGATGGTGGCCACTCCGTATTTGAGCTGGATCGCGGAGATCATCACGACCATATGGTGTGCACCGATACCGGTAAGGTCATCGAGTTTCACAATGAAAAAATCGAAGAATTGCAGCGCCAGATCGCGGAAGAACATGGTTATGAGCTGACAGGTCACAGCTTAGTGCTGTATGTGAAGGCGAAAGATAAGTAATTCTATCGGGTGCGGCGGCCGCCGCACCCATTTTATGCCCGCTTACTGCTGAGGCTGGCAGGGCGGAGTATAGAGCTCTGGGAATTTCCCAATTTTATCCGCGTAAAATTCCCTCAATTTGTTTAATTCCGCTTCCAGGTTTTCACCCAGTTGTGCGATAGGGCCAATGCCCACTTCCTTCTTCGAGAAATTGATAAAGCCCAATACCAGCGGCACCTTGGCGCTGCGCGCAATATGGTAAAAGCCGGATTTCCAGCGCTCACTCAAACCGCGAGTGCCCTCGGGTGGAATGGCAATGATCAGTTCCTTGCGCAACTTGAACTGGCGTACGGTGGCGTCTACCAGATTGTTGGCCTTGCTGCGGTCTACGGCGATGCCGCCAAACCAGCGCATGGGGCCTCCTAGGGGGAACTTGAAGAGTTTGTCTTTGCCCATCCACTGTGGGGTCATCTTCAGTTTGAGCGCGGCGAGAATAAAGTAGTAGCCGTCCCAGTTGGTGGTGTGGGGAGCCCCGATCAATACATACTTCTTAAGCTTCAAGGATTGCTGGTCGCCATTTACGCGCCAGCCGTGCAACTTTAGCAACAGCTTGGCAATCTGGCGTAGCAGCGGAGTGACAATCGGGGTGTTAAAAATCGTTCTCTGCATAAACTCGGCCGATACTACTCAAACAAAGTTAAACAAGCGGCCCAGTATATGGTGACTTTTGCTGCCACACCCAGTCATATTTGGTCTATTTGTCCTAAAACGGCATTTATCACCGGCAGGCCGGCTATTTTGCCGGATTGTTGACGGTTATTTATTGATCTACGAGATATGATTGCCCACCTCCCCACCGGGAGAGGTTGGGCTGTCTTGCTGGTCAGTTCAAAAATGCGTCGAGGTGGGTTGAATTGGGCGTTGCGGGACAGCTCAAGGCGTTCTGGTCAGCATTTCTTCCGCGTGGGCCAGTGACTGGGGGCTGGGTTGTCCGCCCAGCATGCGCGCGATCTCCTCGCGGCGTTCATCATTTTTTAGCTCGCGGAGGGCGACAAACGCCTGTTCTCCATCGCTGTGCTTCTCCACCAGATATTGGCGATGGGCCCGTGCGGCCACCTGAGCCAGGTGGGTAACGCAAATCACCTGGCCGCTGCAGCCATTACGGGTCTCGCCAAGCTGGCGCAGCAGGCGGCCCACCACATCGCCGGTGGCCCCGCCGATCCCCACATCCACCTCATCGAATACCAGAGTGGGGGTGCGCGAGGTCTGTGCCGTCACCACCTGAATGGCGAGACTTACCCGAGACAGCTCACCACCGGAGGCAATTTTACCCAGAGGGCGCGGTGGCTGGCCGGGGTTGGTGGAAATTAGGATTTCCACCTCTTCCAGGCCGTGGCTGCAGGGCATATCCAGAACCTGTAAGGCAAGTTCAACCCTGGCATGGGGCATGGCCAGATCCATTAACTGTCGGTTTACCGACTCGGCGAGCTTTATCGCCGCCTGCTGCCGCAGCTTACTCAGCTTTGTGGCGACGGTGCGAAATTCTTTTTCTAACTTGCCGCAGGTGTCGGCGAGGCGCTCTAGAGTGTCTTCGGTGTCGATATCGTCCAGTTCATCTTGCAATTGTCGCTGTAGAGCGGGCAGTTCACTGGGTTGCACGCGGTGCTTGCGCGCAGATTGATAAATTGCACTGAGGCGCTCCTCAACTTCGGCGAGTCGTTCAGGGTCCATCTCGAAACGATCGATATGTCGAGACAGGGTGCCGGCCGCTTCGTCGATCTGGATGCGCGCACTATCGAGCATCTGCGCCACCTCAACTAAAGCCGGTGCCTGTTCGGGCATGGCGGAAAGCAATTGCAGGGCACGGTGCAGTTGTTCGGCAATATCCCCCTCACCACCGGATAAGAGCGCGGCGAGTTGATAGCTGCCATTAAGGATGTCGCCGGCATTGGCCAGTTGTCTTTGCTCACTCTCCAGCGCTTCGATCTCGCCTTCACTCAGATTCAGCTGCTCGAGTTCGCGCAGTTGGTACTGCAGCAGGTTGCGTCGGGCCTCAGCTTCCTCAGCACTGTCGGCCAGATTGCGGTAGCGGCGATACTGGTCCTGCCAAGTCTTGTAGCGGCTGCGGGTTTCGGCGGCCAGCTCTTGAGCCTGGGCGAACTCGTCCAGTAGACGACGGTGAGTCTCCTTTTTAAGCAGAGATTGATGCTCGTGCTGACTGTGGATATCAATCAGTTGCTCTCCCAGGGCGCGCAACTGCAGAAGGGTTACCGGCTGGCCGTTAATGTATGCCCGTGAGCGGCCATCGGCACCGAGAGTGCGCCGCAGTATGACTTCTTGCCCGCTATCCAGCTCCTGGGATTTGAGCCAATCGCTGGCACTGGGGTAGCCGGAGATATCGAAAGTGGCACAGACATCGGCGCGCCGGGCACCGGTACGCACCAGTTCGGCGCTGCCGCGGCCGCCCAGGGCGAGCCCCAAGGCGTCTAATGTGATGGATTTTCCCGCGCCGGTTTCGCCGGTGAGGGTGCTGGTTCCGGGGCCGAACTCCAACTCCAGTTGGTCCACCAGGGTGAATTGGCTGATAGACAGGTGCAGCAACATAGGTATCGCTTTTATGTCCTTGTTTTATTGTTAGGCTCGCGCCCCACTGTGTAGTGGTTATTTATACAGTATCCCCATTCGGTTAGCTATAGGGACTGGGGCACATTACCCTGCCGGAGTGCGCGGACGCTAAAAACCACTTGAACTGTGCGGGGATGGCCCCATATAGCCCCCAGAGCCCGCGGGACGGGCCCAACTCATTCCTGACAGAGTCGACGCGACGGAGAAAGCAGTGGCCAGAGAGCGCAGCGAAGAAGATCAGATTACAGAGGGGGTGCAGCCGGAAGCCCTGGCTGATGAGCACCTGACAGAGACAGACGAGGCGGTTTCCGCGGAGATTGAAGACCCCTCCGCAACCGAGCGGCAGCAGGCTGAAGAAGCCTTGCACGAAGAAGCCGAAAGTGCCGATGCGCTGCACGATGAAATTATCAAACTGCAAGAGCAGTTAGCCGTGCAGAAGGATCTGGCCTTGCGTGCCCAGGCCGAGGAGCAGAATGCCCGCCGCCGTGCCCAGCAGGATGTGGAGCGCGCACGCAAATTTGCGGTGGAAAAATTGCTGCAGGATTTACTGCCGGTTGTGGATAACCTGGAGCGTGCCCTCGCCACCATCGATACCAAGGATGAAACCAACAAAGCGTTGGTGGAAGGTATCGAGCTAACCCACAAATCTTTCGTTGATACCTTGACGAAAAATTCGGTGGAAGTTGTCGATCCGGCCGGCGAGCCCTTCGACCCGGAATTGCACCAAGCCATGACCCAGGTGCCCAACGGGGAGCTGGAGCCCAATACGGTGATGGAGGTATTTCAAAAAGGGTATCGCCTTAACGGTCGCCTGGTGCGCCCGGCTATGGTGGTGGTCAGCAAAGCGCCGTAACAGCAGGTGTGGAAAACGGCCTTGAATTTTATCGGCCGGCACCAATATAGCTGACAACAGAAGAATTATTCGCGCGTTGTAGACAGAATAAATCTGGCGGCGCGCATCAATCGAGGATTTTACAAATGGGAAAAATTATCGGCATCGACCTGGGTACTACCAACAGCTGTGTGGCAGTGCTGGATGGTGACAAAGCGCGCGTAATCGAAAACGCCGAAGGCGATCGTACTACGCCTTCTATTGTTGCCTTCACTGACGACAACGAAATCCTGGTGGGCCAGTCCGCCAAGCGTCAGGCGGTGACCAATCCCCAGAATACTCTGTTTGCGGTTAAGCGTTTGATCGGCCGTAAATTCAAAGATGAAGTTGTACAGAAAGATATCAAGATGGTGCCTTACACCATCACCGAAGCCGACAACGGCGATGCTTGGGTAGAAGTGAAAGGCGATAAAAAAGCTCCGCCTCAGATCTCTGCTGAAGTCTTGAAGAAAATGAAAAAAACCGCGGAAGATTTCCTCGGTGAAAAAGTAGATGCTGCGGTAATTACCGTACCGGCTTACTTTAATGACTCCCAGCGTCAGGCCACCAAAGACGCCGGCCGTATTGCTGGCCTGGACGTTAAGCGCATTATCAACGAGCCGACTGCCGCTGCACTGGCCTACGGCCTGGACAAGCAGGGTGGCGACCGCACCGTAGCGGTATACGATCTGGGTGGTGGTACTTTCGATATCTCCATCATCGAAATTGCAGACGTGGATGGCGAGAAGCAGTTTGAAGTACTGTCCACCAACGGCGACACCTTCCTCGGTGGTGAAGACTTCGACCTGCGCCTGATCGACTACTTGGCGGCAGAGTTCAAGAAAGATCAGGGCATCGACCTGAAAGGCGACCCCCTGGCGATGCAGCGTCTGAAAGAAGCTGCAGAAAAAGCCAAGATCGAGCTGTCCTCCAGTCAGCAGACCGAGGTGAATCTGCCGTACATTACTGCAGACGCCACTGGTCCAAAGCACTTGGTGGTTAAACTGACTCGCGCCAAGCTGGAAAGCCTGGTTGAAGAGCTGGTAATCCGCTCCCTGGAGCCGGTAAAAATTGCTCTGCAGGATGCTGACTTGTCCGCCTCTGGCGTAGACGAAGTGATCCTGGTTGGTGGTCAGACTCGTATGCCGCTTGTTCAGCAAAAAGTAACCGAGTTCTTCGGCAAAGAGCCGCGCAAAGATGTTAACCCCGACGAAGCCGTTGCCGTGGGCGCTGCTATCCAGGGCGCGGTACTGTCCGGTGATGTTAAAGACGTACTGCTGCTGGACGTTACCCCGCTGACTCTGGGTATCGAAACCATGGGCGGTGTTGCGACTCCGCTGATCGACAAGAACACCACAATCCCGACCAAAAAATCCCAGGTGTTCTCTACTGCAGAAGATAACCAGACCGCGGTGACCATTCACGTGGTACAGGGTGAGCGCAAACAGGCTTCCCAGAACAAATCTCTGGGTCGTTTTGACCTGGCTGATATCCCGCCGTCCCCCCGCGGTGTACCTCAGATCGAAGTAACTTTCGATATCGATGCCAACGGCATCCTGCACGTACACGCGAAGGACAAGGCGACAGGTAAAGAGCAGTCCATCGTGATCAAGGCTTCCTCCGGTTTGTCCGAGGAAGAGATCGATAAGATGGTTCAGGACGCCGAGGCGAATGCCGAAGCGGACAAGCAGTTCGAGGAACTGGTACAGACCCGCAACACCCTCGACGGTCTGATCTCTGCCACCAAGAAGACCTTGGAAGAAGCCGGTGACAAAGCCACCGCTGAAGAGAAGTCCGCGATCGAAGCGGCGATCAGCGAAGCGGAAGAGGCGGTAAAAGGCAACGATAAGGCTGCCATGGAAGCCGCAACGACCAAACTGACCGAAGCTTCCGGCCCGGTTGCGCAGAAAATGTACGCCGAACAGGCCCAGGCCGCTGGCGCTGAAGGTGCCGCTGGTGCAGGCGCTCAAGGTGAACAGCAGTCCTCCGCAGGCGACGATGCGGTTGACGCCGAGTTCGAAGAAGTAAAGGAAGACAAAAAAGAAGGTAAGTAAGCGTTCGCTTGCATTTCCGGCGGTAACTTTTACAGTATCCGCCGGAAAACTTCAGGGGCGCGGCGCCTTACTTTCAGAGGCCCGCGCCCTGTGTTGTTTCAGGTATCCGTCAAAATTTACAGTGATTGTGCAATTTGGCGGCGCTCCGCATGCGGAGTTTAGTTAGAAACCGAGAACTAGAAAGAGTTTGGCCGTTCTTGATGCCGGACCAGAGAACATAGTTTTATGTCGAAACGCGATTATTACGAAGTCCTCGGCGTCGAGCGCGGCGCTTCGGATGCAGAGCTGAAGAAAGCCTACCGCCGGGTGGCAATGAAGTTTCACCCGGACCGTAACCCCGATGATGCGGAAGCCGAAAACAAATTCAAAGAGGCCAATGAGGCCTACGAAATACTGTCCGACTCACAGAAACGTGCGGCTTACGACCAGTTTGGCCACGCCGGTGTAGAAGGCCAGATGGGCGGTGGTGGTGCCGGCGGTTTCGGTGGTTTCTCCGATATCTTCGGCGATGTGTTCGGCGATATTTTTGGTGGGGGCGGTGGTCGTCGCGGTGGCCCTGCGCGCGGTTCCGACTTGCGCTATGACCTGGAGCTGGACCTGGAAGACGCAGTGCGTGGCACTACGGTCAAAATTCGCGTACCGACTTTGGCCTCGTGTGATACCTGCCATGGCTCCGGTGCCAAGCCCGGTTCTTCACCGCAGACCTGCGGCACTTGTGGCGGTGCTGGCCAAGTGCGTATGCAGCAGGGTTTCTTCTCTGTTCAGCAGACCTGCCCCAACTGTCGTGGGCGCGGCTCTATTATTTCCGATCCCTGTGGCAGCTGCCACGGTCGCGGTCGGGTAGAGGAGACTAAGACTCTGTCGGTGAAAGTGCCCCCCGGTGTGGATACTGGCGACCGTATTCGCCTGTCCGGTGAGGGTGAAGCCGGCCCTGATGGCGGTCCCGCTGGCGATCTGTATGTGCAGGTCGTGGTAAAGGAACACGACCTGTTCCAGCGCGATGGCAAGAACCTCTACTGCGAAGTGCCAATCAGCTTCTCTTCCGCTGCGCTTGGCGGAGAACTGGAAGTGCCGACGCTTGATGGCAAGGTAAAACTGAAGATTCCCGCGGAGAGTCAGACCGGCAAGTTGTTCCGGCTGCGCGGCAAAGGGGTAACCCCTGTGCGCGGTGGTGCTACTGGCGACCTGTTGTGTCGGGTTGTGGTGGAAACACCGGTGAACCTCTCCAGCAAGCAAAAAGAGCTGCTGCAGGAATTTGCCAATACCCTTAGTGAAAAGAAAAATGCGCCTCGTCAAACCGGCTGGTTTGAGGGAGTGAAGAGCTTCTTTGGAGATATGAAGCTGTAAGCCCTTTTGGGCGAGCTCTATAGGTTTTTCGACTTTTGGCAGCCTCAACTTCTGGGGCTGCTTCTTAAGTTGACTTGTAGGACAGCTTTCGGAGAGTCTTTAGAGGTAGAAAAAGTAGTGAGTACCGGCCCTGGTCGCCGCCGGGTTAGTCCTCTTGGGTAGATCGGGCCCTCAGTCGAGCAGCTAACTCCATCAAAAATTCGTGCTGGATCTTACCCAGTGCTGCCATCTGTTGTTGATTCAATATTCCCTCCAACTCTTTGTTCGATTGGGCACTGATTGTGGCCAATTGCGCACCTATTTCCCCGCGCTGCTTGGGAGTCAAGCGGACTTTCGGGTTGTTTAATACGCCATAGCGTTCCAATACCGCCTTTTTTTCTGCAAGGCTCTTTTGCATGATGGGCAGTACAGCTTTTTCCTGGCCAGGGGTGAGCTGCAGACGCAGCGTCACCCAATCTGTTATGTCGTCATATTTCTCCCAGAAATCTGGACTGGCGCTCTGTTGCTGGGCAGACGCGGGCGCACTGCCAAAGGCCAGGGTCAGGAAAATGACCACTGCCAGTAAATGTGGCAGATGGTTAGATCGAATCATTAGTCGCATGTTGGCGCTCCATTTAGCCCTCTGGGATAAGACTAGCATCGCCATTTGGCATTGCTTTCACTTAGTTGCAGTTAGTTGGTAATAAGCTTGTGCTTCGTTATTTCCTCTATTGCAGAAATCTCGTGGCCTGAATTATGACCATGCAAAAGTGATCACTTTTAAAGAGGCTGTTTTTGTGGCTGCCTTCTGGCAGGGCGGGGTAAGATTCGCAACCTCATGGGCGTAGACAGGAGTGTTGTTGTGGCAGTAAAGATAGCGATCAGCGGGTTTGGTGGGCGTATGGGGCGGGCTCTGGCGGAGGCTCTGATGCTCACCAGGGAAGCGAAACTCAGCGCCGCTGTTGTCAGGCCCGGCTCCAGCCTGGTGGGTGCCGATGCCGGTGAAGTTGCCGGCCTGGGTTCCAATGGCGTAGCCATCGTGGATAGCCTGGAAAAAGCCGAGTTTGATGTGTTGATCGACTTTTCCGCACCTCTCGCCACTGTGTCGAATACTGCATATTGTGCCACTCACGGTCGCCCCATAGTGATTGGTACAACAGGATTTACTGCAGAGCAAAAGAGCGAAGTACTCAGTCACACTGAACAAGTGCCGCTGTGCCTGGCGAGTAACTTTTCTACCGGTGTAAACCTGTGTTTTAAATTGCTGGAGACTGCCGCGCGGGTGATGGGTGAAGACGCAGATATAGAAATTGTTGAGGCCCATCACCGCCACAAAGTGGATGCTCCCTCGGGCACAGCCCTCAGTATGGGGGAAGTGGTGGCCGAGACTTTGGGGCGCGATCTCGATAAGGTGGCGACCTATGGGCGAGAGGGGCAAACAGGCGAACGCTCACGGGACACCATCGGCTTTGCCACGGTACGTGGAGGGGATGTGGTTGGTGAGCATACGGTGATGTTTCTCGCCGAAGGTGAACGGGTTGAGATCAGCCACCGCGCCAGTAGTCGCCTCTCTTTTGCCCGCGGCGCAGTGCGTGCCGCGCTGTGGCTAATGGGAGATGAGCAGTCCCAGCGCGCCCCAGGTCACTACGATATGCGCGATGTGCTGGGATTAAATTAATTTACCCACTGCAATGGTTTTTTTAGTGGGGTAGCCCCGCCTCACCCAGTCAGTTCTATCCAGGAGAAGTGCTGCTGGTGTGAGTTGGCAGCAGGAGTGGCTAAAAAGACTCTAAGTGGGTTGGCGAGCGATTGTTTCGCACAAGTTAAAAATAGTTCGGGCTGTTTATTTGCTCGAAAGTTTAAAAAATAGAGGATTTTTTCGTTTGGAAAAAAAATTGATTGTCGGCAGTGAAGAGTGGTGTGCATTTCCTGGCTTGGGTATTCCCGCAATTAAGGCCCGGGTGGACTCTGGAGCTAAGACGTCTTGCCTGCACGCTTACAATATTCAGACGTTCAAGCGCGACGGTGAGCCCTGGGTAAGTTTTGAAGCGCACCCATTACAGCACCAACGCCGTCCAACCGTGCGCTGTGAGGCCCGTCTTCTGGATAAGCGCTTGGTGCGCAGTTCTTCCGGTGAAGCGGAGCGGCGTCCAGTCATTCGCACGGCACTATCCATTGGCGGTAGCGTTTGGGATATCGAACTGACCCTGACCAATCGCGACAGTATGGGTTACCGCATGTTGCTCGGACGTGAAGCAATGCTTGGGCGTATGATGGTGGACCCTTCGGAGGGGTTCTGCCTGGGTGATTTGCCAAAAAGCCAGCTGGATGAATTTTATCGAGACGAACACCATATCGCCGGCACAGGCCTGCGTATTGGCTTGCTGGCTTCCAACCCAGACCTTTACAGCAACCGTCGCATTATGGAAGCCGGTGCCGAGCGCGGTCACCGCATGACCTTCCTGGACGTTCGTCAGTGTTATATGAAACTGGATGCGGATGAGCCCGAGGTGCATTACCGCGATGGCAGAATCCTCAATAATCTGGATGCCATTATCCCGCGGATTCGTCCCAGCCAGACCTTTTACGGCTGTGCCCTGACTCGCCACTTCGAGAGTCTGGAGGTGTTTGCCCTGAATGGTTCTGCGGCGATCAGTCAGTCGCGGGACAAGTTGTTTTCCCTGCAGCTTCTGCAGCAGAGCGGCTTGAGTATCCCTACCTCTGGCTTCGCTAACTCGCCGGTGGATACCAATGAGTTGATCGAGATGGTCGGCGGTGCGCCGCTGATCGTGAAACTGCTGGAGGGAACACAAGGGCGCGGCGTTGTGCTGGCGGAAACACGTAAAGCGGCGGAGTCGGTCATTAACGCGTTTAAATCCCTAAAGGCCAACCTGTTGGTGCAGGAGTTTATCCGCGAAGCTCAAGGCAAGGATTTGCGCCTGTTCGTGATCGATGGACGGGTGGTGGCATCAATCCAGCGGGAGGCGGCACCGGGTGAGTTCCGAGCCAATATTCACCAGGGCGGAACCGCTTCAGTGGTCAAGGTCACGGCAGATGAAAAGCGCATAGCGATTAAGGCGGCAAAAGCGCTGGGTTTGAAGGTGGCGGGTGTAGATATTATTCGCTCGCGCAAGGGGCCGCTGCTGCTTGAGGTGAACTCCTCTCCCGGTCTGGAAGGTATCGAGAGCGCCACCCGTAAAGATATTGCTGGGGCCATGATCATGTCGATTGAGAAGGCCCTTAAGTGGCGTCCGGCGACAAAAATGGCAGAAAGCAGTATCGACCTAGAGAAGAGTACGTCTGAATAGTCGATGGTGATTGGGGCGCCGGCGGCTCTAAGTCCAGTGGGCTAACCTTCAGAGGTAGCCGGGCTTTTCGCTGGCGCGCTCATCAAGCCTCGGCAAATAGTTTGCCCTGGTATCCGCCGATAGACACTCTCTGCCGGGACCGCCTCTGTCGCCGGCAGCTGGTGTAAACCGCAGGGTTAAACTGACCGTGAAGACACACTGCCTCAGACCACCCGTTTCCCGACTATCCCTGATTTTCTCCCTGTTGTTGAGCTTGCTGATTGCGCCATTTACCCTGGCCGCAGTGCATCTTTCCGATACCCCCTTGGGGCGGCGTGTGATGGTGGATTACATCGTTCATTTCGCCTACAACCTGCAGTGGCCGGTCAACGCTTTTGATAACTACACTGCCCCATTCAAGGTGTGCCTGATGGGTGGGGATTCCCTGGGAGAGACTCTGGCGGAGCGTTTCCGAAACCAGCGTATTGACGGGCGCAAGGTAGCGCTGGAGAAAATTGAGCTCAAGGATATACTGCGTGCGCGCAAGTGTCAGATTGTGATTCTCGGTTCTATGGATCGCGCCAATCTGCTTAAAGCGCTGGTTACTGTAGAATTCTTCCCGGTCCTTACGGTGAGCGATGCCGATCGCTTTGCTGCAACCGGCGGAATGATCGAGTTTGCCGATTCCGGCGGTGAAGTGGCTTTGCGCATGAATAAAACCATGCTGGAGAAGGCGGAGTTAAAAATGGGCAACAGCTTATTTCGTCTTGGACAAAAACCAGACTGAGGAAGATCCCTTGGCCGCGTTTGGCGTATTTTTGCACTAGCGTCCAGAGGGGATTTCGCGTAGAATCTGCGCCCGAATTTGGGCTGGTGTCGCGTAGCTAAATTGCACGCGCGAGTCCGCTAAAAGCCGGTGGCAAGCATCGGCCAATTTGTGAGAGCCGCGCGTGAATAGATTTTTAAAGCGAGATGAAGCTGCGATGTTTCATCTCGCTTTTTTATGCGCGCGCCAGCCGGGAGCCTGTATGCTCCAAAGCCCGCAAACCCCGCCCGGAAGCAGTTCTGAAGATTGGAGTTCAATTTGACTAAAGCTGTCCCTACGTCGGAGGCCTTCATGCCCCACAACTTTATGCAGAGTACAACTCCCGCCCTGCTGGTGCTCGCAGATGGTAGCGTCTTTGAAGGACGCGCGATCGGCGCCCACGGCAGTTCTGTTGGCGAGGTGGTGTTCAACACCTCAATGACCGGCTACCAGGAGATCCTTACCGATCCCTCCTATGCCCGCCAGATTGTGACTCTGACTTATCCACACATCGGCAATACTGGCACCAACCAGGAAGACGAAGAATGCGCCGATATCTGGGCCGCGGGCCTGGTAATCCGCGACTTGCCGCTGCTGGCCAGCAGCTTCCGCAACGAGCAGTCCCTGGAAGACTACCTGCGCGATCGCAATATCGTCGGTATCGCCGATATCGACACTCGCCGCCTGACTCGCCTGCTGCGTGACAAGGGCGCACAGAGCGGTTGCATCGTCGCCGGCGACAATATCGACCGCGAAGAAGCCCTGGCCAAGGCCAAGGCATTTGCCGGCCTGAAAGGGATGGATCTGGCCAAGGTGGTCAGTACCAAGGAAGCCTATCCCTTTAGCGAGGGCTCCTGGACTCTCGGGGAAGGTCACAAGGCCGCGCCGGAGCAACCCTTCAAAGTGATCGCTTATGATTTCGGTGTGAAGCGCAATATCCTGCGTATGCTGGTGGATCGCGGTTGTGACATCACCGTGGTACCAGCGGAAACCCCGGCCTCTGAAGTGCTGGCGATGAATCCCAACGGCGTCTTCTTGTCCAATGGTCCCGGTGACCCCGAGCCTTGCGAATACGCGATTACCGCTATCCGTGAAATCCTCGATGCCGGCATCCCCACTTACGGCATCTGCCTGGGCCATCAGTTGCTGGGCCTTGCGGTAGGCGGCAAGACGGCCAAGATGAAGTTCGGTCACCACGGTGGTAACCACCCGGTACAAGACCTGAACAGCACCAAGGTGATGATCACCGCGCAGAACCATGGTTTCGAAGTGGATGCCGACAGCCTGCCGGACAATGTGGAGGTTACCCACAAGTCCCTGTTCGACGGCACCTTGCAGGGCATTCGTTTGACAGACAAGCCGGCTTTCAGCTTCCAGGGGCACCCGGAAGCGAGCCCGGGCCCACACGATGTGGCGCCGCTTTTCGACCACTTTATTGATCTGATGAAAGAGCGCGCCTGAGGGCGCAGCTGCCCAGGGTAGGGCAATTAACCGCCGCTTTTGCGGCGGTTTTAACAAGACACGAATGAAATTAGCGCAGCCGGCCCGAGCCGGTAGTAGAACGGAAGAAAGATGCCAAAACGCACAGATATCCAAAGCATTCTGATTATCGGCGCAGGCCCCATCGTGATCGGCCAGGCGTGCGAATTTGACTACTCCGGTGCCCAGGCCTGTAAGGCGCTGCGCGAAGAGGGTTATCGGGTTATCCTGGTGAACTCCAATCCGGCCACCATCATGACCGACCCGGCCATGGCTGACGCCACCTACATTGAGCCGGTCGAGTGGCGGACTGTCGCCAAGATTATTGAGCAGGAGCGTCCCGATGCCATCCTGCCCACCATGGGCGGCCAGACGGCGCTGAACTGTGCCCTGGACCTGGACAAGCACGGTGTCCTGGAGAAGTTCAATGTCGAGCTGATCGGTGCGGACAAAGACGCCATCGAGAAAGCCGAAGACCGCGACCTCTTCGACAAGGCTATGAAGGCCATTGGCCTGGAAACCCCGCGCGCCAAGATCGTCCACTCCATGGAAGAGGCAAAGGCGGTACCGGAGGAGTTTGGCTTCCCGGTCATTATCCGCCCGTCCTTCACCATGGGCGGTTCCGGTGGTGGTGTGGCCTACAACTGGCCGGAGTTTGAAGAGATCTGTAAGCGCGGTCTCGACCTTTCCCCCACCAACGAACTGCTGATCGACGAATCCCTGCTGGGCTGGAAAGAGTACGAGATGGAAGTGGTTCGCGATAAGAACGACAACTGCATCATCGTATGTTCCATCGAGAACTTCGACCCGATGGGCGTTCACACCGGCGACTCCATCACCGTTGCCCCGGCGCAGACGCTGACCGATAAGGAATATCAGCTGATGCGAAACGCCTCCATCGCGGTACTGCGCGAGATCGGCGTTGAGACCGGTGGCTCCAACGTTCAGTTCGGCGTCTGCCCGAAGACTGGCCGCATGGTTGTGATCGAGATGAACCCGCGGGTATCCCGCTCCTCCGCACTGGCCTCCAAGGCTACCGGCTTCCCGATTGCCAAGGTCGCGGCCAAGCTGGCGGTGGGCTACACCCTGGATGAGTTGCAAAACGATATCACCGGCGGCGCTACCCCGGCGTCCTTCGAGCCATCTATCGACTACGTTGTCACCAAGATTCCGCGCTTTACTTTCGAGAAATTCGGTGAAGCCGATGCGCGCCTGACCACCCAAATGAAATCGGTGGGTGAAGTGATGGCGATTGGCCGAACTTTCCAGGAGTCCCTGCAGAAAGCTCTGCGCGGCCTGGAAGTGGGCAGTTTTGGCCTGGAAAGCAAGGTCAACCCGAAAAAAGACGGTGCCGAGAACCGTGTGCGCCGAGAACTCTCCGTTCCGGGCGCCGAGCGCATTTGGTATGTGGGCGATGCCTTCCGCCTGGGCATGAGTGTCGGCGAAATTTACGACTTGTCCGGTATCGATCCTTGGTTCCTGGTGCAGATCGAAGAGCTGATCAAAATCGAAGAGCCGCTCAAGTCCCTACCCACCTCGGCGCTGACAGCCGAGTATATGCGCTTCCTCAAACGCAAAGGCTTCTCCGATCGCCGCCTGGCAGATCTGCTGGGGGTGAGCCAGAAGACCGTGCGCGAGTTCCGCCACAAGCTGGGCGTCTTCCCATCTTACAAGCGTGTGGACACCTGTGCCGCTGAGTTCAGCACCTCCACGGCTTACATGTACTCCACCTACGATGAGGAGTGCGAAGCGGAGCCGTCTAACAAGAAGAAAATCATGGTGCTCGGCGGTGGCCCCAACCGTATCGGTCAGGGCATCGAGTTCGACTACTGTTGTGTACACGCCGCCCTGGCGATGCGCGAAGACGGTTACGAGACCATCATGGTCAACTGTAATCCGGAGACCGTTTCCACGGACTATGACACTTCCGACCGCCTCTACTTCGAGCCGGTAACCCTGGAAGACGTTCTGGAAATCGTTGCAAAAGAGAAGCCGGAAGGCGTGATTGTACAGTTTGGTGGCCAGACTCCGCTGAATCTGGCGCGCTACCTCGCCAACGAAGGTGTGCCGATTATCGGTACCACCCCAGAGCAGATCGACCGCGCCGAAGACCGCGAACGCTTCCAGCAGATGATTATGCGTCTCGGCCTCAAGCAGCCGAAGAACGCCATCGTGCGCTCTGTCTCTGAAGCTATTCAGGCTGCAAAAGAGGTGGGCTACCCGCTGGTGGTGCGCCCGTCTTACGTACTGGGTGGCCGCGCCATGGAGATCGTCTACAAGGAAGACGAGCTGCTCACTTACATGAAAGAAGCGGTGCAGGTTTCCGACGAAGCACCGGTTCTGCTGGACCACTTCCTCAACGCCGCTATTGAGGTGGATATCGACGCGGTATCCGATGGCAAGGACGTTGTAATCGGCGCCATCATGCAGCACATCGAACAGTGTGGCGTTCACTCCGGTGACTCCGCCTGCTCCCTGCCGCCCTACAGCTTGCCGGCAGATGTGCAGGACCGTATGCGCGAAGAAGTGAAAGCCATGGCCCGTGAACTGGGCGTGGTTGGCCTGATGAACACCCAGCTGGCCTATCAGGACGGCGAGATCTACGTGATCGAGGTGAACCCGCGCGCTTCCCGTACTGTACCGTTCGTGTCCAAGTGCATCGGTACCTCCCTGGCGAAAGTGGCTGCGCGCTGTCAGGCGGGTATCAGCCTGCAAGAGCAGGGTTTTACCGAAGAGATCGTTCCGGATTACTACTCCGTCAAAGAGTCTGTATTCCCCTTCAACAAGTTCCCGAAAGTGGACCCGATTCTCGGCCCAGAGATGAAGTCCACCGGCGAAGTGATGGGCGTGGGCGCGACCTTCGCAGAAGCTTTCGACAAAGGCTTGGTTGCCGCTGGCGATCGCCTGCCGGAGTCCGGCCGAGTATTTATCTCGGTACGCGATTTCGACAAGGCTGATGCTGTGGGTGTGGCCCGCGATCTGGTGGAGCTGGGCTTCGAGGTCATAGCCAGCCGAGGCACCGCCAAGGTCTTGCAAGATAACGATATTCCCGTTACAACCGTCAACAAGATGAGTGAGGGGCGCCCGCATATCGTCGATATGATCAAGAACGACGAGATCGCATTGGTGGTAAACACCACCGAGGGTCGCCAGGCGATTCGCGATTCCGCGGATATCCGCCGCAGTGCTGAGAACCACCAGGTGTGTTACACCACCACCTTGGCGGCTGCTCAGGCAATGGCGATGGCCATGCGCCAGGAGCAGCCGCTGCAGGTACGTCGCCTGCAGGACCTGCACCAGCGTGTGGTTAAGCTGTCCTAAGCATCTACAATAATTCGTCAGTTCCGACCGGGCCTTGTGGTGACACAGGGCCCGGTTGCGTAGTAACTATAATGGAGGTCCCACATTGAACCGGGTACCAATGACCGTCGAAGGCGCTGAAGCGCTGCGTTCAGAATTGGAAAATCTGAAAAAAGTCGAACGCCCAGCGGTGGTGGAAGCCATTGCCGAGGCACGCGAACACGGTGATTTAAAGGAAAATGCCGAATACCATGCGGCGCGGGAGAAGCAGGGCTTTATTGAAGGCCGTATTCAAGAGATTGAAGCTAAGCTGTCCCACGCCCAAGTGATCGATGTGAAATCGATTGAGCCCAGTGACAAAGTGATCTTTGGCACTACGGTAACCATCATCCACCTGGATGACGATGCAGAAGTCACTTATAAAATTGTTGGTGACGACGAAGCCGATGTGAAGAAGCACAAAATCTCGGTGAATTCCCCCATTGCCCGTGCCCTGATTGGCAAAGAGGTTGGTGAGGTGGTTGTAGTCCACACACCTTCCGGTACGGTGGAATATGAAATCGATACCGTAGAGCACCTGTAACAAGGTCTCTAAGAAAGAAAAAGGGCGGCCAGGGGCCGCCTTTTTTCTTGGGGGCAGGAGCAGCTTTACTGGGAAACGAAACTTTGGTTGTTTTCACCGTGCTGGTGAACTTTGGCGGTCTCATTGTAGCCAAACTGGGCAACGAGGCTGTTATTATTCCAACCGTTTTGAATGGCTTCGGCGTGATGATTTTCACCGATTTGGCCCAGGTACACATCATTGCCGTAGCCATACTGCATGGTTTTACCAAAATGGTTGCTACCGGCCTGGGAAATATCTGCCTCGTTATACCAGCCATCCTGATACATTTTGGCTTCATGACTGTGGCCCAGTTGGCGAATATCGGCGTCGTTTTTACCGCCATCCCCCTGGATTAAGTGGGCCTTGTGAAACTCTCCAATTTGTAAAATATCACCCCGATTCATTTCACCACCTTGCGAGAGCATGGCCTCACTGCCATGGCTACCTACCTGAGTTACAGTAGCGTTACTGAAATCACTGTTTTGCAAGATAGTTGCCTGGTTGCTACTACCCGATTGTTGGTAGGTCCAAGCGGTATTACCGATACCTTCCTGAGTGTGGATGGAGAAGCTACTGTGCTCACCAAATTGGAAGGTTAAGGAGTTATTGTCGATGCCAGATTGCTCACTCATTGCGGTATTGTCAGATCCACCTTTCTGAAAAGCATTCGCGTAGTTACTAGTCCCATCCTGGTATTGAAGAACCGTACTGTGGTGTTCATAGACCTGGATACTAACGGCGGTATTGAACCCCTGATGTTGCTCCTGATGAACCAGGTTGTGATGGCTACCGGGGCCCGCTTGGTCAACATAAGCGTTGTTGCCAATACCGTTTTGATCCTGATAAGCAGTATTGCTGTCGGAAAAAGCGTTGCCACTAAGGATTAAGACCATAGCGGCAGGAATTGGGGTAAAAATTTTCATGAGTATCTCCATTACTACTTAAAAAAGAGCATCACGATAGGGGACAGCGTAAACTTGCTGATCTGGCGTACTGTGTAGTTAGCGAGAGCTGTTACAGTGAGGCGCTAAAATTTTTCTGGCGGCACCACTGTAATTTGTCTAGGCAAGCTCGGACGTAAAGTGTCTGAGTAAAAAGGTTGAATCGATAGAAAGTCGAAGAGGGGATAAATCTGGCACATTTTAGTTGACATCCCTGATACTGCTTAGGAGTCCATAATTTCGTTCCGTCCCTTTTAGTGTTGCTTCAGTGTCAAAGAAAAGCCATAGGAGAGAAGTGCTATTTGGCTGAGAGAGAAGTTTTAGCAAAGACTAAATCGAAGGTAAAAGTAATTTGAAAAAATGCCAGCAGCAACTGGCATTAAATTAAAACAGTCATGGTAAGATCTTATTGAATAATATGGCTTTGATTGTTAACTCCTATCTGAAGAATATCAATACTTTGATTTGTTCCGGATTGCCAAAGAGATACATGATTAAAACCGCCAAATTGTCCGGCATTCGCCTTAAGGTTGCTGCCAGATTGAACCAAAAAAGCCCCATTGCTAAAGCCCAATTGAGTGACCGATCCAATATTGCTGTCACCTGTTTGAGCAAGATCAATCAGGTTATCCACTCCGGTTTGCATCGTTGTCGCACATTGATAGTTGCCTTGCTGAATAGTACTGGTGTTATTGAATCCCCCGCTCTGAACTAAAGAGGCTTCATGAGAAAATCCTTGCTGGTGACTGTCAACTCTATTTAATAGACCCGTCTGCATAATATTGATATCACCATTAAAGTTTGTTACCTGGCTGGCCGTTGCTATATTCAGGCGATCATTTTGCTGAATTTGAATACTGTTATTGAACCCCAGTCTTTGAATGGTTAAAGCAAAGTGACTTTGTCCATCCTGGGTGTGTAAAGAGAAGCCTTGAACCTGGTTGATCTGAAAGGTTATCGATTTGCTATTGGTACCAATCTGCACGCTCTGTCCGGCATTGCCACTCCCGAAAGCCTGGCTGACCTCAGATGAATGTTGTTGTCCCGTTTGATATTGTGCGACGGTACTACCGACTTCTACTATCTGATTTGCTATTGCGTCGTTATAAAAGCCAATCTGCTCCTGGATAATTAAGTTACTTTGGTTGAGGGGAGATTGCTGATTAGCGGTTGCATTGTTTCCAATACCAATTTGAACTTGGAGGACAGTTTGGTCATCAGCTTGAGCTGAAAGAGAGTAGCTGGTTAGTATGGTGGCAGCGAAAAGCAGCTTGCTAAAGTGCGTCATAGGTTTCTCCACAACTGCATAAATGGGAGGCTTGGTTACCTATTAATTCTTGCTACAAAAAATAAGTGTCACCATGAGAGAATTGTGGGTGGTTTCTGGGACTTAATTCTCAGTAAAGGGCTCTATAGGTAAGTATTTAAAATATGGTAGGTGTTTAAAGGTAAGTGCTAAAAGGGGAGCACAAAAGGGCTGTACTTGCGGTGGGATAAATAGGTATAGAAGCCAAAAATTAACTTTAATCTTTGACTTCTACTGGGATAGGAGATATTTATTGGTTCACTATGGCAGTGTTGCCGTAGCCGGTTTGGGTAATATTTGTCGATTCAGAAAAACCGCTTTGTATCACTGTAGCTGTATTCATGCCGCCAGATTGATTAACAACTACCATGTGTCCACCACCCAAACCACCATTGCCTGACTGCATAATCGTAGCTTGGTTCAGATAGCCATCCTGAGTGACAAAGGCACTGTTGTACCAAGAAACTTGAACAATTGTGCTGTGGTTACTTTCGCCTTTTTGCAGGATATCCGCTTCGTTATACATGTCGGACTGGGAAATTTCGGCAGAATGTGAAAATCCTGTTTGGGAGATATGTGCATAGTGGCCAGTCCCTTTCTGGCTAATCATTGCTTCGTGGTAGGAGCCGTCTTGGAAAATATGTGCCTCTGAATTAAAGCTGGCATACTGACCAACTAATGCGCCATGAATATGGCCTTTTTGTTCGATAATTGAGATATTGTCACTACCTAGATGCTGTTGAATTTCCGCCTCATTACCGATGCCATTCTGATGTATTTTAGCTTGGCTATTTTGTGTAGAAACCTGATAGGTATTGGCGTGGTTATCCATACCCATCTGAAAAATCAGGGCTTCATTTCCAATACCTCCCATTTGCAGGCTGTAGACTTCGTTTAGTTTATCTTCTTGAACCTGGTAAATGAGGCTATCAGTTTCATTTTTCTGAGCGGCTTCAGCACTATTGAGATTGCCACTCTGTAAGATTTCTATTGAACTGTCGATAGTACTGTTGTCAGTTTGATCAACAAAAGCGTTATTGATGTTGCCATTTTGCTCTAACGTTGTTGTGTTTCCTGCCGCATATGTGAGCCCGCTAGCAGACGCCATAATTGACAGCGACAGAGCTGTAATCTTTTTCACGTTTAACTCCTGTATACTGCTGCGTATATTTCTTTCTGGGGGTATCCTTGTAAACTCGCTAGTTTATTGGTGCCCTGTGATTTTTAATAAATCATTTTTCTGATTTAACTTTAGTTGAGTCAATTCAGTAAACATTATTTTTGACATTAAAAGCTTTTGAAAGTCGTTTAATGTTTAAGTTTTTTCTGTGGGTTGAATGATTGACGTTATTTTTTTATTGGTGTGTCAAATAATGATTTTCGATTGCGGGAGTTAAGAGTTAATTTCTATTTTCCGTCGTTCGTGTGTGGTATGCCCTCATGATTTTAGTAATCAAGTTTGTGAGGGATAGATTGGAATGCGTTTTGGGAGGGGAGCTGACCCGGTTAGGGTCAGCTCTTATATGAACTCAAGCAATAATTCTACGGAAACATAAACATATGGCCATCACCATTCTGAGTGACGGATATATTGCTAGCGAAATTTTGTGTTACATTGATTACATTCATATTGCCATTTTGAATGGCTTCCATTGTGGCATTATCTGTATTCTGAGTAATGAAGGTCATATTAGCATCGCCTCCAAACTGACTTACGGTGGATGAGTTCGTATTGCCAGACTGGGCTACTTGAGCAACGTTACTTTTGGTTAATTGTTCAATAAAAGACTCGTTATTATTTCCCGACTGGTTAACTACAGCTAAGTTGAATTCCCAATACTGCTCGATGTCACTGGTGTTTCCATTACCTGATTGAGCGACACTAAGCGTGTTGGGGCCAATTTTCTGGAAAGAATTAGAGGTATTTCCTGATCCGCCTATTTGCGAGACAGTTGCAAGTTGACCTCTACCCTGTTGGTAGACGTCAATGGAATTGAAAAAGCCACCAATCTGTGTAGTCGTAGCTGAATTGAGGCCAGAACCTCCTGATTTTTGACTAACAACAGTAGAATTTCCTACTCCAAAAGATTGATTTACCTCCGCAAAGTTTGGCCCGGCAACCATCTCCTGGTTTACTGTGGCTGAGTTTCCAAGGACAACAAATTGGTTAATTTGTGCAGACTGAAGAGTGCCATTTTGAGCAATTGAAGCCGATGATCCGATGGCAGCCGTCTGGCTGGTACCGGCCAAGTTCATGTCGCCCACCTGGGTAACTAAGGCAGAGGAAAGAAAAACAGTATTCTGCACGGAATTTGCAATGTTCGCGTCGCCGGTCTGAGTATGGCCAATCAAACCAAAACTAGTGAGGCCTGTTTGCTGGGGAACAGAGACGTTGACGTCGCCATTCTGCGTAACGACAATAGCACTATTGGTCACAGTGGCGTCAACAGTAGGGGCTACGGCATTTCCCATACCAGCCTGATTGACGATAATTGTCTGGGCCAGAGTTCCACTGGCGGCAATTGCCAGGAAAATACCAGCAGCAATCGGGGTATACTTTTTCATCGGTTACTCCTTAGAGATATCAGATTTAGCTTGAAAGCTTATTTGCTAGAGAGATTATCAAAACAGCATCGGAAGCTTGCGTGAAAATTTATTTTCCTGGTGTGGGGAAAAATCGTTGAGGTTTTTTTCCAGGAGTTTCAAATGGACGCTAGGCCCATATTGAGTTCTAGGAAAAAACATAGGTACCTCGTAGAATTCAGCTTGATGCTGAGTAGAGTCTTGTGGGAATGATAAGAAACAGCCATAGGAGATAAGTTTCGATCACCTAGGAAGAAAGTGTGTTTTTCATCCGCATAGATATTCGAGTGCCACAGGGTTTTTTCTTAAATAGCCGTGAGTTATAGGGAAATGTATTTAGCGAAAATAACTGCTGGGTTACCGTCTTGTTGGACCGCTGGCTTAAATAAGGTCGCAAAATCTCTTCTTACTTACAGGATAAACTTTCCATAAAAAAGGCGGTCAAATAATGACCGCCTCAAGATATTCTCTCTCTAAGAAGCTACAGTAAGATCTACTGTAAAATCACGCCGACATTACCTATGCCTACTTGGTTTGCGATTGCAGTTTCATTAAGACCAAGTTGAGTTGTTGTGTGGAGGTTGAGCAATCCAGTCTGGGAGGTAAATGAATCGTTACCTATACCTGCTTGGACAGTGGTTGCAGCATTTAAGATACCATTTTGACTAGTAAGAGCGGCATTAAGAGAACCTGTCTGACCATGAAAAGCAAGGTTCAATGCGCCATCCTGCTCTATGAATGATCCGTTAAAAGAGCCGGCTTGAACGGCTGTAGCGCTGTTCAGTGCACCGGTCTGAGTTGAAGAAGAGAGGTTAACAATTCCTACTTGTGTGTGGAAGGCAGCGTTTAGAACACCAGTTTGATTTACTGTGGCAAAATTGCCTGCACCTAGTGGTTGAATAACCGCAGCTAGATTAAGTAGCCCGTTTTGATTGATAGTGGCTGTATCAAACGTGCTTATAACCTGCAATGTACTTGCAAAGTTGAAACCGCCAGCTTGGTTAATACTTGCAGAGCTTCCTAAAGCTGGGGCTGTCTGAGTGGTTAGGCCAAAGTTACCTATCCCCCCTTGAGTGATAGCTGCAGATGTGGCGGTTGAGCCTGCTTGGAAAGATGTCGCCGCATTGAAGGCGCCGGTCTGTGTATGAGCGATATTGTTGAAACTGGCGCCTACAGATTGCACTGCGGTCGAAACATTTAATAATCCAGCTTGGGTCTGAAAAATGCTGTTGTTGTTAACAAGGGGACCGACTTGTACCGCAGTTGCCACGTTTGTAACACCTGCCTGGGTCTGAACTGCCGTGTTGTTATCTGCGAGGGCTCCTGCAGTAGCAGTAAGAGCGATTGCAGCGGCGATTGGAGCTAACTTTTTCATCGTAAACCTCTAACTTCCTATTACGTGTAAATGACATCCATTGTAAAAAGGTGATCGGTAGTTCTACTGGTGCGATATACCGAAGTTACCAATACCGACCCGAAAGGTAACTAGGGATTCTTTAAACCAAATTTGAATGGTATTTTTTACTGCCAGAGCTTCTGATTACTGCTTCTGTGTACAGATAGATGCAAAGACAATTAGGGGAGGGAATAACGTCATAATATAGTACTCCTTTACTGCAGACGTTAAAGTAATCAACACTATCCTGTGTTGATTGACACTAGAACATTTTCTTGTACTAGAGCCAGATTAGCTACATGCTTCCCTTGAAGGGATTTAATTCACTGTAAACTAACGAGTGAATACTGCTGCCAGCAAATTTCACTTCCTTAATGCTGGACAAATTTCACAATAACGGCTTTCATGCTACCATGCCGATTGGGGAGGTTAGGTGTCTCCCAGATACTGCATTGGAGACCACTCTTTAGAGAGGGCCAGTTTGGCTTTGAGAGTTTGATCTCTAAACAACCTAAAGTCTGCATGACAAAATGTCCAAGAGGTGTAAAACAACATTCGATCAGATATGTATTGAGTTTTGTCTCAAATAGAGCTGTTCGCTATAGGACATAAGTCACTAAAAAGTAGGAATATAGTTCTTTTATTTTTACTGACTCTTTAATAGGTAGGTTGAGTTTTAGTTTGAGTCTTTTGAATGTTGTTTGTTCTAGAAAAGCGGGAGTAAAAAGGAGATTCTTAAGTTTTTACGAAGCACAGTTCTTTTGGATCACATCCTAGAAGCTTTTCATGATAAAAATAGAGAAGAACTCTTATATGGGGAAAGGGAAAACATTGTGATGAGGTTTGTCAGAAGAAGCCAGGCTGTTACTCCTGGCAACTTTGCGGGACGTTTTTTGTGGAGATACCAGAAAAATCTTTGGGACCGTGTGGCTTTGAAAGATACGTATATTTAATCGAATTGGCGAATATAGGTTGTAGTCGCTGTACCCATTACGGTTACTGAGGTATGTAATCCATGGCCACTCTGGTAGATATTCACTTTGTGTAACATTCCTATTTCCTCCACATGGGCGCTGTTCTGCATGCCAAACTGGGAAATACCGGCGGAATTACCCACACCATATTGATCGATATCTATCAAGTTTTCATAACCTACCTGGATTAATCCACTAAGATTTTGTTCGCCTACTTGACGTGAAAGTACGACGTTGTTTTCTCCTGCCTGTGTCACCGAGAGATTATTCCTATTGCCATCTTGGTGTGCAGATGTGTAATTGGTTCTCCCTGACTGGCGTACATTAACATTGTTCACGCCACCTTCTTGGTTGATTACCGAGAGATTGGAAACGGACAGTAAATTTGCCGAACTCAATTCGCTACTTAGGGCCAACTCGCTGTTGGCATCGAGATCAGTGGCAGTACAAACCTCCGTGCATAAACTGAAGAAAACGGTTGCGAGTAAAATAGGATATTTATGACTGCTTGGCATAGTTCCCTCTATCGCTGTTAACTACTGATACCAATTACGAAGGCTACATAATGACCGTGCTGTCGTTTAAATAGTATTGCAGTATGGGGTTGTTGATATCATCGGGATTCGCCAATGCCCAGGAGTTGTGCACAATGCCTTCACTGATCAGGTGAATCACCGCAGATTCCATGGCTGAAAGCATAGCAAGCTGAGCGGGCTCGTTATAGGTTACCCCGGCTTCCATTTCTAATAGGCGCCTGAATTTTACATAACGAAATACATCGGCACTAATTGCTTTGGAGTAGACGGTTTTTGATGTCAAGACCGAGTGTAATATTCTTCCTGAGCGTATATCTATGGCACGCAGGTTAACGGTTACCTGATCGACACGATACTGTTCATCCGCACCGATACCAAAGTATCTCGCCCCGGCACCACCGGTCTGTATGTTTTGGTCATAGGCAACAATGCCACCCTCAAGGAGTACGTTGGCTGCAATCAGGGTTGGCAGTGGAATACTATTATTGGCTGGCGCATCCGGTTTGCTGAGCCCTGCGCGGATAATCTTTCGCTCTGTTAACAGGTTCTGTAAACCCTCACGCTCTAGAGCAATAAACCAGCCAGACTCGTTGAGTACATCCATCAACATGGCTGCACCACCCTGGGTAACTGCGGTGGAGAAACTGCTGTTAGGCGCTGGCTTGTATTGCCCTGTTTGATCGCGAAAGCTGTACACAGCAGCCAGGATTTTACCTTTCGGCTCCGGTAGATTTACCAAGTCCCGATAAGTGTTCATACGTGGGGTCAGCATGGCATCGGTACGCCCGGGGCCGAAGAGGGCATCACCAACACTTTTAATTGCAGAACACCCGCTTAAAGTGAGTGTGAACGCCAGTGCGGGCAAGGCTATGGCTTTTTTTATTGCATTACGCATTGCCAGTTTTCCTTCAGAGTTGATTCTTATCTAGTTCGTGGGGTTTAGTCCACTAACAACGATCTCACTTTTATCTCCAGTATTTCTGTCTGTAATCAACACGGTGAGAACACCGTCATTGTCGACAATCTGTACGATGAAATCGTCGGTAATTAATTCACCACTGTTGCCATCACCGACATCTGTTAAGAGTTGGTTGAGTAGTCGTGTCTCCAAGGAGTCGGTAAAACGATCCAGGGCACTTGGTTGTTCGTAAAAGCTGTCGTGCTTGTCTGGATCATCATGATCATCCTGCGACTGTGCATTTTGTAGTAAGTAGGTGCCGTTTAAAGGATTGCCACCAAAGTTTGGATTGATTGGTTCGTAAATTAATTCGGTTGCAATTACAGTGCTGCAGGAAAATACGCTGCTCGCCAGGATGGCTGGATAAATGAGACACTTCTTGTTCATTAGAATTCGTCCTTTCCCAAATCAAAATTATCTATAAAGGCACTGCTCACGCGATCTTGTAAAACCGCCTCATTAATGTATTGAGCGGCCTCATCGGCCAAGCGGTGAATGTTATTGGTGCTTGGGCTGATAAAGCGTCTAAAAACAATTTTGTCGTTATAGGTAACCCATATCAGATTTCCCCAGCGAGCTGAGGGGCGTTCGTAAACAGTTAAGTTATAAGTGGCATCAGGATAATTTAGATTTCTGTATTCACTGAGATATCTGGCAAAATCATGACCTGTTCGGGTAATTGTTCGATCGATGTTAAACCCGCTGATTTCGTCTTCCAGTCTTCCTGAATCGGTATCTGCTTCAGGGACTGTGGTGTCATCCTGAGCAACTCCTACTAATGCAAAGAAGGCGAAAACCAGCGGGGTTAATCTCATATTCGCTCTTCCTGGAGATTGAGTTTTGCCCAGTTACTGGCTTGCAAGCGATTCTTTACGCCGATTTTCCGAAAAATGTTATACATGTGATTTTTAACGGTGTGTTCGCTCAAATGTAGTTTGGTTGCGATTACGCTGTTGGGTTCTCCTGTGGTTAGCTGTCCAAGGATTTCCTGTTCTCTTCGAGTGAGGGGTAAGTAGTTTTGCATGCTATCTGAGTGGCTGCTTTCACAGCTGTGAATAGCAATATTGAGTCGCTGTATCAGCTTTTCCTGGCTGATGTTGCTGTCACACAACAGGTAGAAACCATTTTGGCGGAGATTTTCTGAGATATGGTTTGGTAAGTCTGCGGGAAAATTAATGAGAATAGCTTTGGGGTGTCTAATTTTCTTTAAGTCGGAGATAAAATCCTTGGAGCAGCTGTTGATGCCAATCTGCCAGCAGTCGATAATGATTGCCTCATAGTGTTGTAGATAGTGTCTCTGTTTTCCTATACAGGCTTTTTCCCATGGCAGGGGAATGGACTGAGAAAACAGTGAAAATAAAAGATCGCCCTGAAGGCCGGAATTGCTAAAAAAAAGAACCGGCATATACCTCGTACCTCTCCTTGAAACAGATGGATCACTTTCATTGCTGAGAGTTGAATCCGTTATCGACTCCTGTCGCAAAAGTTTTCTGGTTGATCTTCATGATCGCTATAAGCTATCGCTGCTAACGCAAAGTACCTCTTTGTTTTAGGGGAAATGACTCACTTGCTGAGAATTTAGTTTGGAGTGTAGTTGTGGGTGTGAGTATGTCTGGGAAAAAAAGTGCCTTATTTTATTTTAAAAATGTACATTTTAGGGTGGTGTCGTCTAGCTGTTTTTTTTGTTGAATCAGCTGAGATTAAAATTATTTAATCGTTTGGTGTGCAAATTGCTGCCTGCCATTTTTATCACTGCTGTAGTTTTGGGCGTTGGGTTGACTGGGGATGGCGGAGTATTTTTAGTGGCTAGTACGTCTAACTTCTAGCTTGCGCGTTTTTTCAGAGGCTAACTTTGTGACGATATTTTGTCTCTCAGTTTTAATCTGTTTTCAAAAAGGATTTCTGTCAGAAAATGTGAGGGATGGGTTGAAAAGGGTAGTTGGGTGACACCGTGAAGCTGGTAAAGTCATCAGAATATTTATTATTTTGAGGTTGGTCTGTGTTGATGCCAATATTGAAGCTGGGGATGCTTCGAAATTTCTCTTGGAAAATTATCTTTACTTACACTTCAATTCCATAGAAGGGTGTCGTAATAAAACAACATAAAGTATGACATTTTGGGCGATTGTCGGCGACTCAGCTGTTAGGATGGCGTATCGCTCGGTCCATCAGGGAACGTAATGTCATGAATTACCCTTTAGAGGTTCTGCCGTTGTGGTTGTGGATAGGTTTGGCGGTTGTTGCATTATTCTTTGTTAGAAGGCCTACACACCGAACCATTTACTCGCTCGCAAGGTTATTTCACCGCTCTTTATTGTTTGCTGCTCATTCAGTGGGGCATGCGGGGCAAGGGTTGCGTGAGCGTAATCGGGAAGTACTACTTGCAACGGGCCGCGAAATGACCGAGCGGCAGATTGAGCGGGAATTCGAGCGAATAGAGGGCACCTTAAAGCGAGATTTGGCGCAATATCCTACATTACATCGCCATCTCTGTGAGCAGATGAAGCTTGTAGATGATGACTATGTGCGCAGTGCAGAAATTCCTCCAGAACCATCAAATTGGACCAGAGCGATTCGTTCCGTAACGGAAATTCCCACTCCAGATGATACGGTTGTGGCGGATGTATTGGAGACCATTAATCAGTCAATGCGTAAGGCTGAAAGTAAAGCCCTGGAAGCTTATCGGGAGTCTATAAGGGAGCGCCATCAGCTATTGAAGCGGATGATGCCCGGTTGGCGCACAATGTTGAAAACTCTGGGGCGAATTAACAAGAGTGTCGGATCTGTAATTCAGCGGAGCAAAGAGTTAGATGGGCATATGCTGCGTTACGAGGCAATCTTGCAGGAGAGTGATCGCAGTCTTCGTCTTCTATCCACCTCTTCATTCAATTGCTTCTTGATTTCCTCACTAGTGATGCTCGTGGTTGTGGCAGGATTTTGGCTAAATCATCAGTTAATCGCTCGATCAGTGGTGGAGATTGTGGGTGATGCAGGTTTTCTGGGGGGGTACGCGACAGCTGATATAGCCGCCTTAATTCTGGTTTTTTTGCAAACGGTTGTTGGTATTGTAATTATGGAGTCTTTGCGGATTACGCGTTTGTTTCCTTCTATTGCTTCACTGGCAGATTCTATGCGTAAGCGCTTGCTATGGTTCGCGTTATTTCTGTTACTGTGCTTTTCCTGTGCTGAGGCGGGGTTGTCGTTCTCAAGAGGCCTTTTATTGCAGGGCGATCAATTAATCGTAGGTATACCTGATATGGACTGGCCTGCCATTGTGGAGTCTAAGAGCTATCGGTCACTCGGACTGGTACAAATGCTGCTGGGATTTATTCTGTCTTTGGTCCTTGCCTTTACAGCTATACCACTGGAGCAATTCGCAAATTCTGCACGTACAGTGTTTGGGAGCTTATTAGTGTTTCTCCTGAACTTATTAGCGACAGTCTTACGTCTTTTAGCGGCCACCTCATTGCATTGTGGTGTTCTGTTCAACCGTATCTATGATCTCATCATATTCTTGCCTCTTTGGCTTCAGCGAGCCTATTGGCGAGCTCGTAGTACACCAAGGCCAGATACGGTGAAGGCGCCAAAAGATATGCGAATAAATGGATCTATCCGTGAGAAGGCAGATGAGAATGAGGTATCCGCTGGACAAACTGCTGGTGCCTGAATGCTATATGGGATGAGTCTAGATTGACGACTGAAAAAATGGGTTTACGGTCGTTTCGTTTTATTAAGATTGGGTGACTGAAATAGATGTGGATGCTTCTTTTATTCTGTGTTTTGTTGCTTGTTCTGTTCTTTTATGCTCGCTCTGGTGTCGCGCCAGAATCTGCACTAAAACTTCCCGCTCGCAAAGGACCTCTGGTCATTGCCCATGGCAATGACTGCGGCAATGGACTCTTTCCAGGAAATACCCAGGCATACTTGCAGTATATGGTGGAACAGGAAGTAGATGCCATTGAAATAGATCTCTGGCTCACTGCCGATGGGCATTTGGTTTTGCGACACGATCCGAACCTGGAGGATTCAACGGATGGCAGTGGTTTTATTGAAGACTGCACTCTGGCACAGTTACGCAATTTAAATGCTGCCTATCTGTGGAGTCGGGATGGTGAGACTTATCCCTACCGAGATAAGCCCTTAAGAATAGTCACCCTGGAAGAAGCTTTACAGCTAGCAGGTTCGACCCCGTTAATTTTGGACATAAAAAGTGAGCAGCTACGGGCTGCCCATATATTGAATGATGTTTTGGAGCACAGTGGTAAGAAAAGTCAGGTTATTGTTTCCTCTTTTAACCAGAGGGTTATTCAAGAATTTCGGCGCTTGAGCCCAGATACCGCGACTGGTTCTACAAGTTGGGAGGCCGGCCTTTTATTTTTTGCCCAGCTGCTACGAGCGGAGAGGCTGCTGGCACCTCGGTACCAGACCATGCAACTATCCATGTATTTCTGGGGGTTGGATGTCGTCACCAGGGGTACTCTGCGGGCAGCGCATAAGCTCAACCTGCATCTATCTGTGTGGACAGTAAACGGGCGGGCGGATCTTCAACGCTATATCGCTCTGGGTGTGGATGGCATCGTTACTGACCGCCCGGATTTATTAATGGCCATGTTACCCGGTCGGGGATCAAAAAAAAGGCCTAAGTTACTCGAGCAGGCCTCCTGAATTGGGCGATATCAAAATAACAATACAACAACATTAATAGTGAAATCTTTATGAAGCAGATAGCAGCTATCGCGGCGCTGATAGCGTCCCTAATAAGCGCGCCAGTATTGGCAGAAGATCGCTTTACCACGGTCGAAATCAGCAGTGAGCCAGTGGCAGGTAATGTTTATATGCTCCAGGGGGCTGGCGGCAATATCGCAGTGTTGGTCGGAGAGGATGGCACCTTTATGGTAGATGACCAGTATGCGCCACTTACTGCGAAAATACAGAAAGCGGTGGCGGGTCTGGCAGACCAGCCGCTGCGCTTTGTGATCAATACCCACTGGCATGGTGATCACACGGGTGGCAATGAAAACCTGGGTAAAAGCGGTGCGGTGATCGTCGCCCATGAGAATGTGCGCAAGCGTGTGGGCACCGAGCAGTTTATCGAAGCTTTTAAGCGTAAGGTTGAGCCCTCACCGCCGGTAGCACTGCCGGTAATCACCTTTACCGATGCCACTACTTTTCACTGGAATGGCGATGAGGTTAAAGTGCAGCATGTCGGTCCGGCCCATACCGATGGTGACTCCATTGTGCATTTCACCAAAGCCGATGTGATTCATATGGGCGATATCTATTTCAATGGCACTTATCCATTTATCGATTTGTCCTCCGGTGGCTCGGTGGATGGCGTGATTGAAGCTATGGATACTGCATTGGCGTTATCTGGAGAAAATACCAAAATTATTCCCGGGCACGGACCTCTGAGTAATACTGCCGAGTTAAAAGTGCAACGGGACATGTTGGAAACACTGCGTGATCGCATCCAGAAACTGATCGATAGCGGCAAAAGCCGCGATCAAGTGCTTGCGGCTAAGCCGACCAAGGATTTTGATGAGCAATATGGCAAGGGCTTTATGACTCCAGATATTTGGACTGGCATTGTTTATGACTCCCTGGCTGCAAAATCCAAGAAGTCCTGACCAAAGTTTGAAACTGACTATTAAAAGCCAGAAAAAACAAGCGACATAAAAAAGGCCCGGAGTGAAAAATCCGGGCCTTTTTGCTTTGGTGTTTGCTTATTAAGCCTTCAGTGTTTATTAGGATGCCTGGGGCTCAGCACTATTTAAGTCCGATGGAGTTTCTAACGCTGTCTCCGTTTTAACCTCACGCACCCGGAACCAGGCTGCATACAGTGCTGGCAGGAAGATCAGGGTCAAGCCGGTAGCCACAATCAGCCCGCCCATAATGGCAACTGCCATGGGGCCGAAGAAGTCACTGCGTGACAGCGGAATCATCGCCAGTACTGCCGTGAGGGCGGTTAATACGATGGGGCGGAAACGCCTTACGGTGGACTCAACGATCGCTTCCCAAGCACTCAGGCCCTGACTGATGTCCTGCTGTATCTGGTCTACCAGAATCACCGAGTTACGCATAATCATGCCGGCCAGGGCGATGGTGCCGAGCATGGCGACAAAGCCGAATGGCTTGCCGAACAGTAACAGGAACAAGGTAACTCCGATCAGTCCCAAAGGTGCGGTGAGGAACACCATGGCGGATAGGGACATGCTGCGCAGTTGCAACATCAGCAGAGTGAACACCACCAACACAAACAGCGGCATCCCGGCGTTAACCGATTTCTGCCCCCGTTCGGATTCCTCCACAGTGCCGCCTACTTCCAGCAGGTAGCCGGGTGGCAGCTGATCGCGAATGCTCTGCAGGCGCGGCCAGACTTCTTTCACTATCGTTGCGGGCAGCTCCTCACCGTAGATATCGGCACGCACGGTAACTGTGGGCAGGCGATCGCGGTGCCAGATAATGCCTTCCTCGAATCCATACTCCAGGGTGGCGATCTGGTTCAGGGGGACACTGCGGCCGCTACTGGTTTGTACCGCCAGGCTACCCAGCTGGCCGAGGGCATAACGCTCCTGTTCATCACCACGCACGCGCACGTCAATCAGCTCATTGTCCTCGCGGTACTGACTCACGGTGATTCCGGTGAGGGAACTTTGCAGGGCGCGGGAGAGCGAGGCACTACTCACGCCCATGGTGCGAGCACGGTCCTGGTCGATATTCAGGTTGACCGTTTTGCTGGGCTCCTCCCAGTCCAGGTGCACGTTGGTCACTTTTGAATTTTCACGAATGCGCTCGGCTACCTGGCGGGCCAGGCTGCGCACCTCACCAATATGCTCGCCAGAGATGCGAAACTGCACCGGATAGCCAACCGGGGGCCCGTTTTCCAGCCTGGAGACGCGGCTGCGTAGGGTGGGGAACTCCTCCTGCATGGTTTCGATTAACCAGCTGCGTACCTGTTCGCGCTCCTCAACACTGCGGGTCATCACCACAAACTGGGCGAAGCTGGCCGCAGGCAGTTGCTGGTTCAATGGTAGGTAGAAGCGGGGCGAGCCGGTGCCCACATAGACCACGTAGTTTTCTACCTGCTCATTTTTATCCAGCAGTGCCTCTAGGCGCTTAGCCTGAAACTCGGTGGATTTCAGTGATGCGCCCTCGGCCAGCTTGAGATCCACCAACAGTTCCAAGCGCCCGGAAGAGGGGAAGAACTGCTGGGGTACCAGGCGGAACAAGGCCAGGGAACCGATAAAGATTGCCAAGGTAGCTACTATGACGGTTTTACGGTGACGCAAGCACCAGGTGATCAGGCGGCGGAAGCGCTGGTAGAAGGGTTTCTGGTAGGGGTCTCGAACCTCACCGCTGTGATCGTGGCGCGCCAGATTGGGTAGTAAGTAATGTCCCAGGTAGGGCACGAAAACTACAGCGGCAATCCAGGAGACGATTAGCGAAAGCGTGACCACCTGGAAGATCGAGCGGGTGTACTCCCCGGTGCCGGATTGGGCCGTAGCAATTGGCAGGAAACCGGCCGCGGTAATCAGGGTACCGGTCAGCATGGGGAAGGCGGTACTGGTCCAGGCGAAGCCGGCCGCTTTCAAGCGGCTGAGCCCCTGCTCCATTTTAATGGCCATCATTTCAACGGCGATAATGGCGTCGTCCACCATCAGTCCGAGAGCGAGCACCAGGGCGCCCAGGGAAATTTTGTGCAAGCCAATGTTGAAGTAATTCATCAGTGCGAAGGTCATGGCCAGCACCAATGGTATCGATAGCGCTACGATCAAGCCGGGGCGGGTGCCGAGAGAGAAAAAGCTCACCAGCAGAACAATGCCCAGCGCCTCCGCCAACACCTGCAGGAACTCACCCACGCCGCGTTTTACCGCCGCGGGCTGGTCGGAAACTTTGCGTAACTGCATGCCGAGGGGCAGGTCTCCCTGTAGCTCGGCAAAAGTAGTGTCCAACTGTTTGCCTAGCTTGAGAATATCGCCACCTTCTTTCATAGACACTGCCAGGCCGATGGCGTCCTCACCCATAAAGCGCATACGGGGTTGTGCTGGATCACTGAAGCCGCGGTGTACTTCGGCAATGTCCCCGAGCCTCTGGGTGCGCCCGCCGGCGGTGATGGGGAAACGGCGAATTTCATCGACCGAGTGAAACTGGCCGCTAACGCGAATACGCACGCGGTCACTTACCGTCTCAATAAAACCTGCATCGGCAACCTGGTTTTGCGATTGCAACGCGCTTTGCACCGCACTAAGGGGAATACCCATAGAGGCGAGTTTGGTGTTGGAAATCTCCACCCAAATTTTTTCATCCTGCAGGCCCAGCAATTCCACCTTGCCCACATTTTTAACGCGCTGTAACGCCAGCTGCAGGCGCTCGGCATAGTCTTTCATTAGGGCGTAATCGAAGCCACTGCCGGTCAGTGCATAGATATTGCCGAAAGTCGTGCCGAATTCGTCGTTATAAAACGGGCCGTGGATATCGGGTGGCAGGGTATGGCGAATATCGCTGATCTTTTTACGCACCTGGTACCAGAGATCGGGAATATCTCTTGAATGCATATTGTCGCGAGCGACAAACAGTACCTGCGATTGGCCCGGACGGGAAAAAGAGGAGATGCGCTGGTAGTCACCGGTCTCCAGCAGTTTCTTTTCCACCCTTTCGGTAATCTGGCGTGACACTTCCTCGGCACTGGCGCCGGGCCAAAGGGTATTTATCACCATTACTTTGAAAGTGAAGGGTGGATCTTCACTCTGCCCCAGTTGGGTGTAGGAGGCCGCGCCCAGCAGCCCCAGCACGATCATGGCGTAGAGCACCAGCGGGCGGTTTTTCAGCGCCCATTCGGATAGGTTAAAACCCATGGCAATTTCTCTGTATTGAAGCCCAGACCGATTTAACTGGTCGCGCTTCGGCAATTTCGTAGGAGCGTTTTTTTTGCGCTCGGTCAGATTCTTTTTTTTGGGGTGGCCGCTAGTTAGTCCTGATGGGCTAGGGCGCGGTCTGGATCGATCGGGCGATTCATGCGGTCGACCGGGCGCACCCGTTGTCCTTCCGCTAACAGGTGGGTACCGGCGGCAACGACCCAATCATCGGCGCTTAGGCCGGAGAAAATGGGTACAAACTCCTGGCCATAGGGGCCCACAGTGACTTCGGTTTTATGTAGGGTTTGCTGTTCGCGATTCAGGACCCAGACAAAGGCTTTGCCTTTGTCGGCGCTCACTGCCGACATGGGCACTTGTAAAACATCGGTGGTTGTCGCTTTAGGTACAAAGACTCTGGCACTCTGGCCTATTTCAATGCCGGTGGTTTTATTGGTAAAAGCCACGCGCGCTTCAAAGGTGCGGGAGATAGGGTCCGCAGCGGGGGAGAGTTCGCGCACCTGCGCGGGAAAGGATTTACCCGGCTGCGACCAGAGTTCAACGGTCAGGGGCTGGCCGACGCGGAAATGGCCAATCGCCTGCTCCGGCAAGTCGATACGCACCTCGCGTTCGCCGTCGGCTGCAAGCTCGAAAATCCCCTGGCCGGCGGCAACAACCTGGCCGGCCTCGGCCATGCGACGGGCGATAACACCGCTCTCCGGGGCTTTCAGTTCCGCGTAAGCAGCCTGATTACGCGCCACATCTAGTTGCGCTTTGGCCTGTTGCAGTCGAGCATCGCTGGCTTCGAAGCGGGTTTCCACCGCATCGAACTGTGATTGGCTGACCAACTGGCGTTGCAATAGTTTGCGGTGGCGCTCAAGCTCACTGCTCGCCAGGCGCTGGTCGGCCTCGGCAGAAGTAAGGCGTGCGCGGGCGGAATCCAGCTGCAGGAGCAGGTCTTCGGTGTCCAGTTCAGCCAGCGGCTGGCCCTGTTCAACGCGGTCGCCCACATTGACCAGGCGCCGCTGCAGCTTGCCACTGATGCGAAAGGCCAGGGCGGGTTCGAAGCGGGCACGTACCTCGCCGGGATAAAAATCCTGTTGGGCGCTGGCCACCTGCGGTTGGACCATCACCGCTGGGCGGGGTTTTTCTTGTTGTTCGGTGGACTCTGATGGCGCACAGGCGGACAACAGTAGGCTGAACGAAAGTGCGGCGAAGAGTAGCGATCGGTACATAGGGGCTCCCTTCCTTGGCGGCGAGGCGACAAGGTAAGTCCGGAAGTGGACAAGTCATGGCCGGGCGGCCGGTAATGTTATACTGGCGAGTATAGTAAATTTATTAAACTGGTGAGTCCAGTATATGGAGTGCTATGTCTGAACAGTCTCAGACGGCCGCCCAGCGCGGGCGACCCAAGGACCTGGCTAAACGCCAGGCCATTCTCGATGCAGCTAAGGAGTTGTTTCTGACCAATGGTTTTGCTGCCACCAGCGTGGATGCGGTGGCCTCTGCTGCGGGGGTATCGAAACTGACGGTGTACAGTCATTTCTCCGATAAAGAGACGCTGTTCAGCGCGGCGATCACTTCCCGTTGCGAGATGATGATGCCGCTGCCTATTTTCGATCTGAAAGAGGGCGATTCAGTGGCTGAGGTACTGGAGCGCATCGGTCAGGCTTTCCTTAGCATGGTGGATAGTAAGGATAGTATTCGCCTGTTACGGCTTTTGTGCGCTCTGGCCTCGCAGGAGTCGCAGGAATCAAAACTGGCCCAGTTGTTCTTTGATGCAGGCCCCCAGCGAATCCTTCGGGACATTGAGCAATTGTTACGCCGCGCTAAAGAGATGGGCAAGCTGCAGGTGGTCAATCCGGCAGAGGCCGCCGAGGACTTTATGGGCATATTGCTGGGTTGCCGGCATATGCGTGTCTTGATCGGTTGTTGTGAGGTACAGGCTGAGGAGGAGCGGCGAGAGCGGGTACGCAAGGCCGTGGCGCTATTTATGCGGGGCTACCGCTGATTGGTTATTGGCTCGGGCTGTTCGGCATTAAGGGGCAGCGGCTGATATCTCCACTTATTTCCAGCCAGTTTGGTTTGTTTTGGTAATAGACATAACGCTCGGGTTGAATAAATGTCGGGTCGTCGAAGGCGCCCCCGGCAATACCGCGATATTCCGGTAAAAATTCCAGCGTCCAGGTGAGGGCGCTGCCGCAGTGCTCACAGAACTGACACTCAATCCAGCGGCCTGCGTCGGATAGAAGCCGGTGGGCTTTTAGTTCCGCGTTGATGAACTGGATATGTTTTTTGTCGAAATACACTGATACTCCTATCAAACTACCGGAGCGCTTCCGGCACCAGCTGCAGGAGCAGAGGCTCACTCGGCGTGGTGGGCCAATGGCGCGAAATCGCACGGCACCACAAACACAGCCACCTTCGTGAATTGCCGCCATCCCCCTATCCTCAATGATCAGGTTTTTATGCGATAACCGGTGCGAAAAATCCACCAGACCGTTGTCAGGCAGAGAAATAGGAAGAGCAGTGTCATTCCCACGCTGAGGCCCATGTTGACATCGGCCACGCCATAGAAAGCCCAGCGGAAACCGCTGATCAGGTAAACCACTGGATTAAATAGGGTCACTTTTTGCCAGAATTCCGGCAGCATACTGATGGAATAGAAGGCCCCGCCAAGAAACGTCAGTGGGGTGATGATCATCAGAGGAATGATTTGCAGTTTTTGGAAGTCGTCGGCCCAGATGCCGATAATAAAACCGAACAAACTAAAACTCACGGCGGTCAGTACTAGAAATGTGATCATCCAGAATGGATGAAGAATGTCATAGTCGACAAAGAAGCGCGCGGTGGCGAGGATTAATAGCCCGAGCAAGATCGACTTGGTAGCTGCAGCGCCCACATAGCCAGCAACAATTTCAAAGGGCGATACTGGTGCCGATAGGACTTCATAAATGGTGCCGGAAAATTTTGGAAAAAAGATACCAAAGGCAGCATTGGAAATACTTTCCCCCAAGAGTGCCAACATTATCAGCCCGGGGATAATAAAGGCTCCATAGCTCACACCTTCAATATCCCCCATGCGCGAGCCGATAGCAGCACCAAATACAATAAAGTACAGGGATGTGGAGAGCACCGGTGAGGCGACACTTTGTATCAGCGTGCGCCAGGTGCGCGACATTTCAAACTTGTAGATAGCCGCTATACCGTACCAGTTCATGGCTGAGCCTCCCCGCTGAATTGCTCTTCACCCTCGTGACGCGCGGAGTGCACCAGGTTGACAAAAATTTCTTCCAAAGAACTTTCCCGGGTATATAAATCGCGAAATTCAATATTTGCCGAACTGAGACGGCGCAGGAATTCCGGAATGCCAGTGTTTTCACTCTTAATATCAAAACGGTAAATCAGCTCGCTGCCATCGCCATTGAGACGTAGTGGCAAATCGGAAAGGCTGTCGGGAATCCTTTCCAAAGGCATGGGGAGTTGCAGGCTGAGCTCTTTTTCTCCCATTTTCTGCATTAGAGTTTTTTTATCTTCAACTAACACCAACTCACCGCGATTGATTACCCCGACCCGGTCGGCCATTTCCTCCGCCTCCTCAATATAGTGAGTGGTGAGAATGACGGTTACCCCGGATTCGCGCAGTTCACGTACCATTTCCCACATATCCTGGCGCAATTCCACATCGACACCGGCGGTGGGTTCATCCAGAAAGAGCACGCTGGGTTCGTGGGATAGGGCCTTGGCAATCATCAGGCGTCGCTTCATACCACCAGATAGGGTGACAATCTTGTTGTTTCTTTTTTCCCACAAGGAAAGCTGCCGCAGGATTTTCTCCAAGTAAGAGGGGTTGGGCGGTTTGCCAAATAAGCCGCGGCTGAATTTAATTGCGCCCAACACGCTCTCAAAGGAATCAGTGGCAATTTCCTGGGGGACCAGACCAATTTCGCGTCGGGCACGGCGATAATCTCGCTGGATATCGTAACCGTTAACAATAACGCTGCCCTGACCTGGATTTACGATGCCACAGATAATACTGATCAGTGTGGTTTTGCCGGCACCATTGGGGCCGAGCAGTGCGAAGATCTCACCGCGCTGAATATCCAAGTCGATACTTTTTAAGGCGTTAAATCCACCACTATAAGTCTTATCGAGACTCCTAACGGAAATAATCGGTTCCACTTCTTCTCCTTGTAAGAATCCTAAACGAGCCGGCCTAAATACTTTTGGGCGTGCTCATATCCTACTGCAAAATGATTTCGCTGGATGGTTTTGCTTTAAACCAATGCAGGAGCAGCGCCAGGGTGGCTAAAAATAGCAGTACACCGCTCGCTACGGAAAAGCCACTGGCGAGACCAAAACGTTCGATCCAGGGTTGGCTGACAAGTGGCGAAAGAAACTGCCCGATAAAAACACTGGCAGTTAGAGCTCCAGATATCCGCCCACGAATGTTTGGGGTGGCGGATTCCAATCCGGTGGCAAAGATATGGGGGATCAGGGTACCCATCCCGCAGCCATAAATCGCAGTGGCAATCATAATCGCGTTAAATGAATTAGCCTCGGCGATTAGCCCCATACCGCAGGCCATAACAGCAAAACCCAGAATAAAAACGCCACTTTTCCCCAGGTGATTGCGCGCCAGTGGATAGAACACCAGTGAGGCCAGGGCGCCCATTAAATTGCTGGCGGCGATAGCAATACCCGCGAGGCTGGGAGTGTCGACTCCAATTTCTTTTAGAAGGAAGGGGAGCTGGGTGGGGATCAGAAAAAAGACCAGGCTGTTTGACAGGGCTGCACCGAGTAATAATGCAAAGGCCATCCAGTCGGGTTTTTCATCACTGAGGTGGTTAGATGATTGCTCAATTTTAGTGCGTTTAGGCTCGGGCAGAAAACGCAGCACTGCCGGAATCAGTAGTAATGCCGTCGCGTAAATCGCAAAAGGTGCACGCCAATGTATATCTGCCAACAGCCCACCAGCCACAAGGAAGATAACCCCACCGAGACTGATAAAAGCGCCTTGTTGGCTCATATAGGCCCGCCTTGGAACGGGATTGAAATAGTCGCCCACCAGGGCGGTGACTGAAGTCATAGTGCCCGCCACCGCAATACCCAGCAAGATTCGGCTGGCCAATAATCCAGTCAGGTTATCCTGCAACAATGCCGAGATGCCGGCCAGGGCATAAACAGTGACCGCCAGTATCAGCAGTCGCCTGCGTCCATAGCGGTCGGATATGAACCCAGCGAGAGGTGCGAATAGAGCAATCATTAATGCCGGTAGGCTCAAAATAAGTCGGCTCAGCAGCGCAATATCTTCATGTTGGGCAAAGTGTGCTTCCAGTGCTGGCAGGGATGGCGCCACTGTGGCGCCAGACATTATTGTGAGTGCCGCTAGGCAAAGCAGCGTCAACCGCATCGGTAGCGGGACAGCTGGTTTTGTTATGTGGGGAGGCAATGTTGTATGGACAGGGATCATCGACGGATACCTTTTTTACCTTTGCTCACCCTTGTTAAAGAAGGGGCTACCGATAGGCACAGACCCTCTTGCACGGCCAGGCTGATACTTTGGCTTTGTGCGGCCACCAAAAGAGAAGTGGTGTTGGTAGAGCGAGTTTCTGTCATTGGATAGGTTTGTTTACTGTTCTTGATCATTCGAAGTCTCCCTGAGCTTGCAATGGAATGCGGCGCAGTGTAAAACCTCAAGTAATATTGAGGTCAATAACGGCCGGAGAGATTTGATGCCTGGTACCAGTGAAAAGAAAGCGTCCTCTTGTGGCGACAAAAAATGCCGCCGCGAGATGACTGTGGGTGAGGTGGCAGAGCGCAGTGATGTGGCAGTGAGTGCATTGCACTTTTATGAGAGTAAAGGCCTGATCAGCAGTTGGCGCACCAGCGGTAACCAGCGGCGTTACTCTCGGGATGTTTTGCGGCGTGTGGCTATTATCAAGGTGGCGCAGAGTACCGGCATTCCCCTTGCCGAAATTCGCGAAGCCCTGGCGACTCTACCCGATGGACGCACACCTACTGCCAAAGACTGGGCCAAACTCTCTGCCGGCTGGCGCGAGGAGCTGGACCAACGCATTCTCCAGTTGACCCAATTGCGCGATCGTTTGGAAGGCTGTATTGGTTGTGGTTGCCTGTCTATGCAGAGCTGTCCGCTCCGCAACCCAGGAGATCAAGCCGCGGAGCTGGGGGCTGGGGCTCGTTACCTGGATGTGGGGAGCTGACTTGGGGAGCTAATGGGAAGAAAATGGTGAGCTTCTTGCTTGAGAAAATGATGAAGTTCTCACGATCTTTTATTGCTTGAAGTCACTGGAAAAGTTTCTGGTAAAAATCCAGAGTGCCCTGCCATGCGTCTTGCGCTGCTTCCTGGTTATAGGCCAGTGGCAGGCCAAATTTCTGACCGCGTTCGGTGGCGACGGGATTGGTAAAGCCGTGCAGTACACCGGGATAGCTCACCAGGGTGAATTTGGCGCCGGCTTCCTGCATTTCCTCAACAAAAGCTCCAACCTGTTGCGGTGGAATCATGCTATCGGCACCGCCGGTGTAAACCTGCAATTCCGCCTGGAATTTCCCTTTCTTCGCGCGGACCTCGCTGGCCAGGGCTCCGTGATAGCTGACCACTCCACGCAATTCCACACCGAGGCGTGCCATGGTCAGGGCAACGCCACCGCCAAAGCAATAGCCCTGTGCGGCAACTTGGTTTTCCTCGACTGCGCTGTGTTGCTGCAGCAAGGTAAGTGCGGTGCGGAAGCAGGCTTCCAGAGAAACAGGGTTCTCAAGCGCCTCATCGCGAAACTGTTGTGCTTCAGCGGGATCGTCCGTTTGTTTACCACTACCAAACATATCCACCGCAAAGGCACAGTAACCCTGCATGGCGAGCTTTTCAGCCTGCTCGCGCACAAAGGCATTGTGTCCCCACCATTCGTGAACCAGCATGACACCGGGGCGCTTTGCTTGAGTACTGTCATCCCAGGCGAGGTAACCGCTGTAGGACTTGCCATCTACCGCGTAATCGATCACTTCGGTTTTCATTGTTGCATGTCTCTTTGGCGAATAAATAATTGATGCTCTTATTTAGACTTGTTTGGTGGGCCTTTGAGTTCCACCAGATTTTGTTCGGGATCGGAAATGTAAATTGATGGGCCCATGCCCTCGGCACCGTAACGCTGTTGTGGCGCCGAGGGCTCGATATTTTTTTCCTTCAGATAGGCAAGGATTTTATCGGGTTCGAAAGGGTCTATGCGCAAACAGAAATGATGTAAGTTACGCCCCTCGATGCCTGGGGCGGCACCGCCCTCACGGCCAATGCTTTGATCCACTGGAACCAAGTCGATCAACGAGTGCCCGGCGCGGAACTGATAGAGACCCAACTCCTGATTCTCTCGCTCCATAGTGCAGCCGAGCACTCCCTCATAAAAATGACGCATGGCAGCCAGGGATTTTACCCTCAGTACCACGTGATCAATGAGTTGAATCTTAAACACAGAAATTCCTGAAAATTTTTAGTGATTATTAACCTGGCGAATAAATTACCTTATAGGAAAAACCGCCACTGTTTTATAGATCGTTGGAAGCCACAGCAATAAGTGCTGATTTAGGGATTTGCGTCAATGTTAGACCGGCTATAAGTGTAGGGGGGCTTGAAGGGCTAAGTGGGCGTCTAAGGCATCTAGTGGTATCTTCACGCGAAGTGTCGGTTGAGAAAACCGCACTCCGCGTTTGATTGAATTCGGAATCAATGAGCAATATTAGGCTTAAGCACTATAAGCCTTGTCTAAATCCTTTTGTTGATGCAGGTCTTTTGCAGACCTGACGACCTCCGTTTCCAGCATCGCTGCAACTTCCTGCTTCTGTACGCTTTGTTGTAGTTTAATACGCAGAAGCTGGGAGATTTCCGGTTTACAAGAACCACAGCGGGTGCCGCAGCCCAGAGCCTCACCTAATGCCTCAACCGAATTAACTCCCTGGCTGATTGCTTTTTCAATCTGGGGGCGGGAAACCTGCATACAGGTGCATACTATGCGCTCACCAGGAGGGATTGCCTGGAGAAACTGGGCGGGATTTTCTGGAATGTCCAGTTGTAGGTAGCGTTCCAGGGTGCGCCGGTCAGGAAGAATCTGCCAGTCGTTACTGGCAAAAATAAGCAGTTCTATTTGTTCGCTATAAGCCAGCCAACGTTGACTGTTTAATGTTTCAATTTGTTGCCAGTAAACACCTGAATTTTCCTGTAACAATTGTGCGCCCAGTTGGCGACCATTCAATGGCGCGCTCAGTGCCAGCTCAAAGCGATATCCATTTTGGCAGGGTACACGGTACCAGTGCAGTAGGTTTTTTTCCCGATGGGTTTGCAGCCAGCGCCAAAGGTTTTGTGCAAGTGGCTCCGGGCAAATAAGGGTGGCGAAGCTCTTACAAGGGAGGGCTTGCAGTTGTACCGGCACCTGTTTGAATTCCGGCTGGCCGGAAATTGGGTCTACCTCTGCTTTGGCAAGGGCGCTGACCTTCGATTCCTGAGCGAGGGTCTGGCTCCAGTGGATGGGAGCAAACAGTTCACCGGGCTTTTGCCCACTATTGAGTACTGCGCGTCCACACATACGGCCTTGGGCACTGTGTAATTCCACCAGCGTACCCTCATCTATGCCGTATTTGCGTGCATCCCCTGGGTTTATTTGAATCTCTGCAATTTCACTGTGGTCTAGCAATTTGCGCGCACGGCCGGTACGGGTCATGGTGTGCCACTGGTCGCGCATACGACCGCTGTTTAGCCAAAGGGGATAACTGTTACCGATTTGTTGCTGGGGCGTGCGCGGCTTGACCGCAATGAAATTGGCTCGGCCAGTTTCGGTGAAAAATTTCCCGTCGCCAAATAGTCGTGCGCTGCCCTGGGGATTTTCACAGTTAACCGGCCACTGCACCGGCTTTAACGTATCGTATTCGTTGTGACTGATATCACTAAAATAGGAGATATCAAAGGCGCGGCTGTTGTTGTTCTCGAATCCTGACAATTGCGCATGTTCACGGAATATTTCTGCGGGGTGGGCAAAATTAAAGTGCTCGCCAAACCCCAGGCGGTTGGCTAAATCGCAGATTGCCTGCCAGTCGTGTCGGGCATCTCCGGTGGGCTCGAGAAAGGAACGCTGTCGGGAGATACGCCGCTCAGCATTGGTGACGGTACCATTTTTCTCTCCCCAGCCAGTGGCGGGTAGTAATACATCGGCGCAGCGGGCTGTGTCGGTATCGGCGATACAGTCGGAAACAATCACCAGCGGACACTTACGCAGAGCTTCGGTCACACGTTCCGCTTCCGGCATGCTCACGGCGGGATTGGTGGCCATAATCCAGATTGCTTTGATCTGCCCACTTTCCACTGCGCGGAACATATCCACCGCTTTTAGTCCCGGGGTCAGTGCCATATTGGGTGCGTCCCAGAAGCGCTGCACCCTATCTATATCACTATCTTTAAATTCCATATGGGCGGCGAGCATATTAGCCAGGCCACCCACTTCGCGCCCGCCCATCGCGTTCGGCTGGCCGGTTATAGAGAAGGGACCAGCCCCAACTTTACCAATACGCCCGGTTGCCAAGTGACAGTTGATGATTGCGTTGTTTTTGTCTGTGCCGCTACTGGATTGGTTAACCCCTTGGGAGTAGAAGCTGATGGTTTTTTCTGTTTCGGCAAACAGACGAAAGAAAGCCAGTAACTTTTCCGCGGGCACTCCACAACTTAGTGCGGTTTGCTGTAGTGACCAGTGCTGGGCGGTTTCCAGTGCCTGCTCAAAGCCCTGAGTATGTTGTTGGATATAGTGATGATTGAGGCGGTTGTGCTGTGCGAGGAAATTAAGCAGCCCATTAAACAGTGCGGCATCGCTGCCGGGAGTTATCGCCAGGTGCAGATCGGCCATCTCGCTGGTAGCACTTGCCCGCGGATCAACCACCACCAGCTTGGCCTTGCCCGCCTGCATGCGCTGGAACAGAATCGGGTGAGTCCAGGCGGCATTGGAGCCAATTAAAACGATGAGGTCGGCTTCTTCCAGATCTCCATAGCAGCAGGGCACGGCATCCGCACCTAAGGCGCGCTTATACCCCGCTACGGCTGAGGACATGCAAAGGCGCGAGTTGGTATCAATATTTGCGCTACCAATAAAACCCTTCATTAATTTATTGGCAACATAATAATCTTCGGTAAGCAACTGCCCAGAAAGGTAAAAAGCCACCGAGTCCGAGCCGTATTCGCGGATATTGCGAGCGAATTCGCTGGCGACATAAGACATGGCGGTATCCCAGTCACAGGCTTCGCCATGCAGGTGAGGGCGCAAGAGCCGCCCATGATCACCGAGCGTTTCCCCGAGGGCAGAGCCTTTAACACACAGTCGGCCAAAATTAGAGGGATGCTGTTTATCACCTGTGACGGAAATCACAGAGGTATTTTGCCGCTCTTCCTTGTTAATAGTTACTCCACAACCCACCCCGCAATAGGGGCAGGTGGTGCAGGAGCGCTGTGTGCTCAGGTATTCCTTTACTGCCATTATTCTTACTTATTGCAACCGATATAAACGGTATTTCCATTGAATGCCAAAGGGTAAGTGGTGAGCTGGATATTAGCGTCTTCAATGCAAACACCATCCTCAAGGCGAAAATGGTGTTTATAAAGTGGTGAAGCAATGGTTAATTCACCCTCCAGCTCCGCGATTATTCCCCGCGAAATAACCCCAGCTTGTGCGATCGGGTCCCAGTTGTCAACGGCGTAAAGCTGTCGATCCTGCCCTGGTAAAAAAAACAGGGCGATACCTTTTTTTTTCTCAGATTTAACCGTGTTATCTGCATTTTCTGAGGAGGTATCGCCCCAAAGGGCACACACCCCGGAGTTACTGACCAGATCTGAGCGTCGACAGATTGGCAGCCATTGGGGGTGGGTTATGGCAATAGAGTTAATAGTGTCTTGTCTGGCGCTGGCTTGAGACATAACAATTTCCTTACAGGATTGTGAAAAAAATCAGAAATTGAAATTAAATCTTATTCATTCAAATGAAAGTATTTCTGGAATGTGCCACTAAGCAGACTCCGCAGCTTCCAATATTTCCTCGGTGGTAGCCGGGCGGGGTTGACCGCGCTCCTTAACAAAAACAATTTTGTCATCACTCTCAGTGCTGTTGACGAACTGACGAAAACGTTTGAGTTTTTCCGGATCGTTGATGGCGGACTTCCATTCGCACTGATAGCTATCAACCACGCGTGACATTTGTGCTTCAAGTTCGGCACAGATTCCCAATTTGTCATCGATAATGACTTCACGTAGATAGTCGAGCCCACCATCAAGACTTTCCAGCCATACCGAGGTGCGCTGCAATTTATCGGCGGTGCGCACATAGAACATCAGGAAGCGATCGATATATCGAATAAGGGTTTCGTCATCCAGGTCAGTGGCGAAGAGGTCCGCGTGCCGTGGACGCATGCCGCCGTTACCGGCGACAAATAGGTTCCAGCCTTTTTCGGTGGCGATAACCCCCACATCCTTGCTCTGCGCTTCGGCACACTCGCGGGTACAGCCGGATACGGCCATTTTGATTTTGTGGGGGGAGCGCAACCCTTTGTAGCGGTTTTCTACACGCAGAGCCATGGAAACACTGTCCTGCACCCCGAAGCGGCACCAGGTACTGCCTACACAAGATTTAACAGTGCGCAGAGACTTTCCATAGGCATGGCCGGTTTCGAATCCCGCATCAACCAACTCCCGCCAAATCTCTGGCAGCTGTTCCAGGCGAGCACCAAAAAGATCGATACGCTGGCCTCCGGTAATTTTGGTATAGAGGTCATAGCGTTTGGCAACATCGCCAATCACAATAAGTTTTTCTGGGGTGATTTCACCACCGGGAATACGCGGTACTACAGAGTAACTGCCATTTTTCTGCATATTCGCCATAAAAGTGTCATTGGTATCCTGCAGGCCAACGTGGGCCTGTGCCAGAATATGTTCATTCCACAGAGAGGCGAAGATGGAAGCTGCAGTGGGTTTGCACACCTCACAGCCCTGGCCGCTGCCATGTTTATCGAGGAGGTCATCGAAGGTTTTAATTTCTCCGACCTGGATAATATGGAAGAGCTCTTGGCGGCTATAGGGGAAATGCGCACAGAGGTGATTGCTTATCTCCATACCCAGTGCCGCTAATTCAGAATCGACAATATTTTTTAGCAGTGCCGCACAACCGCCACAGCCGGTGGAGGCTTTGGTAACATCCTTGACTTCCGCCAGGGTATGGCAGCCGCCGTGTACGACATCGATAATCTGCCCTTTACTCACGTTATAACAGGAGCACACGGTGGCACTGGCAGGTAAAGCCGAGGCCCCGAGGGGGGATCCCGCACCATCAACTGAGGGAAGAATAAGCTGCTCAGGGTGCTCGGGCAGCTCAATATCATTAAGGTGATATTGCAACAGGGTATCGTAATCCCCGGTATCGCCAACCAGCACCGCTCCGAGCAGTTTCTGGCCTTTGGCATCGGTTATCATGCGTTTGTAGACGCCGCCCTGTTCATCCATAAAAGTAATCGCGGCCGCGCCCTCACTGCGCCCGTGGGCATCGCCAATAGAACCGACCTGAACACCGAGTAGCTTTAATTTGGTGCTCATATCGGCACCATTAAAAAATGTCTCTGAACCGGTAAGTTGTGCGACGGCGGTGCGTGCCATGCTGTAACCCGGGGCCACCAGGCCAAAGATCCGCCCTTCATAGAGAGCGCACTCACCAATGGCAAAAATCCTGGGGTCGGATGTGCGACAGCGGCTGTCGATGACTATCCCCCCACGCTCGCCGACTTGTAGTCCCGAAGATTTTGCCAGTTCATCGTGAGGGCGAATTCCCGCGGAGAAGACAATCATATCGGTAAGGAGCTCATCTCCTCCTTTGAACTGCATGCGCAAACGGTCATCCGCTTCTGCAATAAGTTCTGTGGCCCTGCTGGTGTGTACCTTTACACCGAGGGCTTCGATTTTTTTGCGCAGCAAATCGGAGCCGCCCTCGTCGAGCTGAGTGGTCATAAGTCCCGGAGCGAACTCCACTACATGGGCTTCGAGTCCAAGGGCCTTTAAGGCATTTGCCGCTTCCAGGCCGAGTAGGCCACCACCGACAACAACACCACTATGCGCTGTAGATGCAGCTGTGCGGATTGCATCCAGATCTTCAAGGGTGCGGTAGACAAAGCAGCGCTCGTGCTGGTGCCCTGGGATGGGGGGCACAAAAGGATAGGACCCTGTGGCGAGAACTAGTTGATCGTATGTGTATAAGCGTCCGCTCTTGGCGGTAACGGTTCGCTTATCGCGGTCAATGGCGATAGCCGGGTTGTTGAGCTCCAGCTCAAAGTCCCATTTCCGGTATTGCTCAATATGGCCCATGGCCAGATCTTCCGCGCTACGCCCGGCAAAGTATTCGGACAAATGTACGCGGTCATAAGCGGGCCTGGGTTCCGCACAAAAGACGGTGACTTCAAAATCGATGCTTCCATTTTTTTCTGCCAGCTGTTCAAGAAAGTGGTGGCCAACCATGCCGTTACCAATCACAACCAGCTTTTGTTTTTCTGTCTTTTCCTTCATTGCTATTCCTGCCATCTGAAGTCAATTTTTTCGACAGGAAAGGAAGCGCTTGATGTGGCAAGGGCACCTCCTCTTCTGTCGAAGAGTACAGGCGCCGTTGCCTCGAATTGGGGGAGAATTTTGTTGGTCATTTAATGTATTCAATCTCCGTGCCAATATTTAGCCTTGGAATGGCGCCAATCTGTCCCTATTGTCCACAATTTTTGCGATATGTTGGTGCGAAAAATAAAAATTATGCTCTGAATTAGTGCTTAATAAAATTCTGTGGAATATTAGATGTAAGGGGATTTATTTGTGGACTGCAGACAGGCAAAAGCGGGATCGGATGATGGGGTATTAGAAAAAATGTAGAAGGTGAGAAAGCAGCAGGATGAGCGCAATCAATTGCCAGAACAAAACAGGGTGCCTTTCCAATAGTGGGCGGCTATTGGGTGGTTTGAAAGCCGGATTGGGATGCTGTAGATCCTGAATGAATTCGGACAGACTGTTGTAGCGTTGTTTGGGATCGGCAGCGCAGGCTTTTTGCAGGGCGCCATCCACCCAATGGGGAATATCCTTACGGTGCGTATACGCTTTCGTATAACGCATTTGTTGATAACTCTTGAGCCGATAGTGCAGGTTGCCCAGGCGCTCGGGATAGGGGTATTTTCCCGTAAGTAATTCATAGGCGATGACTCCAAGGGAAAAGATATCTGAACGGTGACTGGCACTATCGCCAAAAAAGAACTCGGGTGCCGCATAATTCTTACTGCCTGGGGTACCAGCATCAGAGAAATGTAATTGTTCCCTGAGTCCTGGCCCATCAACCCCTCCCAGATCAATAATTACCAAGCGCCCATGGCTGCGCATCATGATGTTCTCGGGCTTCAGATCGCCATGCACAACTTCTAAGCGTTGTAGGCTGCGCAAGGCACTTACGAGCTGAGCCAGCAATTCCCGTACCTGGGATATTTGTGGCTGGGAATTAAGCTGCATCCACTGTCGTAAGGTCTGCCCTTCGACATATTCGAGAATATGGTAAAGGCAGGCACGCTCTGCTCTTGGGGGATACAGCTTGATAATTCCTGGGTGGTTTATTCGCCGGCCGGTCCACTCTTCGGCGATAAAGCGCTCGATATAATGCGGATCATCGCAGTAATTTACTGACGGGGTTTTGAGCGCGCGAAATCCACCGGATTCAAGATCTTGGACTAAGTACAGGTGACTGCGCGTGCTGGCGTACAATTCTTGCAGAATAAGAAAGCCATCGAGTTTTTGGCCGGGATTTAGGTCGGGGGCGAAGGGCAGCTTTCGGTTATGCATTGCCAATTCGTCGCACTGAGGAAAGTCTAGGCAATTAACCCTGGCGACGACTGCACTCAGATTATCGTTTGATCCAGCCTTCAGGGCCGCATCAACTAGCTGCTGCGGTGTGGTCTCGTCAAAATCAGCGAGTCTTTCCTGGATAGCGGTTTCGGACAAGAATTCGTGTATCCCATCGCTACTTAGCAAATAAATATCGTCGGGTAGCAGCGCTTCACAGCGATAGTCCACATCGATGTGGATATCCATACCCAGTGCCCGGCTGAGAAAAGTGCGCCCAGGAGACAGTTGGTGGCTATGATCGCGGCTGAGACACTCAAGCTTACCGGCGCGAAGACGATAGATGCGTGTATCCCCAACATGCACCAAGTGGGCGCTGGTACCTTTAAAAATAATAGCTGAGAAAGTGGTGAGCCAACCCCGCTGAATTTCTACACTGCCTCCACTTTGCCGGTATAGCCAGCTATTGAGGGAATGGAAAACCCGCGCAACTGCGTGGCGGGTAGACCAGGTTTCCGGAGTGCTGTAATAATCTGAGAAAAAGCCGTTGATGGCTGCGCGAGCGGCCTCGCCGCCAGCCTCGGCACTGGCGACACCATCTGCAACTGCGGCGAGTGCACCATAGCGCCTGAACTCTACCCCCTTTGGTAGCCGCACAGCACAGGCATCGTCGTTGTGCCGGCGATGACCGGCACAGGTGGCGCTGAAAATTTGCAAGGCATCCATTTTTTTATTCTGCAACTTTTCAGATACTCCTGAGAGGCTTTGTACCTCTCCTGGAGTTTTTACATACAGCTCTTTATTAAGCGACATCAATCATTGATACACTGCCATCGGGATGTACCTCGGCCATTTGCCCCTCGGGTTCCTCCAATAATAACAGTGCGGCAAGGCCTAAAAGTGCGGTGATGCCGATAACCATAAAAAATATTTGGTAGGAAACCAGGCTCAACACAGTGAGATAAAAAACTGCACCGACATTGCCGTAAGCACCAGTCATACCAGCGATCTGCCCGGTAAGACGGCGCTTGATTAGAGGAACTACAGCAAATACGGCCCCTTCACCGGCCTGCACAAAAAAAGAGCATGCCATAGCCGCGGCAACTGCCAGGTAGAGCGGCCATTCGGCATTGATCAAGCTCATCGTGAAGTAACCCAGTGCCAAGCCCGCAGTCAGTACCAGCAGAGTGGACTTTCGCCCCCAGCGATCACTAATCAAGCCACCCGCTGGACGGGACATCAGATTCATAAACGCATAGGCTGAGGCAAGCAAGCCCGCTTTTACTGGGTCGAGGGTAAAAGTCTCAGAGAAAAATAGTGGCAACATAGATACCACGGCCAGTTCCGAGCCAAAAGTGGCGAAATAGAGTACATTGAGTACGGCTACTTGCTTGAATTTATAGCGATGTACGGGAGCTGGTGGATTAGTGAAAACTTCGCGGTTGATACTAAATGTCTTGCGCGCATCCAGCAGGTAAAGTAAGCCGAGCCCACAATAAATCAAGGTGGCAGCGAGGTTGGAGACTAAACCGACACCATTTGAAAGTTTCCAGGTTAACAATGCCAGGGCTCCATACATTGGTACCTTCATAGTCAGTAACAGTATGAAGTCTCCTGGACTGGTGACTTCCATGGCCCCAATTTTTTTCGGCTTGAAATAAGTGGAACCCTTGGGTGTATCAGTCACGGAGAAGTAGTAAACCACACTGTATACCAGTGCAATGACGCCCGTGATGCCAATCGCATAGCGCCAGCCATTATCGCCACCAAAAAACAGTGCGATGGTGGGCAGGCTCATAGCGGCAGCAGCCGATCCGAAATTACCCCAGCCCCCATAAATACCTTCAGCGGTGCCTAACTGGCGGGCGGGGAACCACTCCGAAACCATGCGAATGCCGACTACAAAGCCCGCGCCAATGAAACCGAGCAGAAAGCGTCCTATTGCTGCCTGCATGAAGTTATCTGCTAAGGCAAAGATAAAGCAGGGCACACTGCCGATAGCAAGTAGTAAGGAGTAGGTAAGCCTGGGGCCGTACTTGTCAGTGAGCATTCCGATCACAATACGTGCGGGAATGGTCAGGGCAACATTTAAAATAAGCAGTGTTTTTACCTGATCGGGTGTGAGTGACAGACTCTTCGAGATTGCCATCAATAATGGGGCATGGTTAAACCAGGCAAAAAACGTAATGAAGAAAGCCACCCAAGTTAGGTGTAGGATTTTTATCTTTCCTCGAAAAGAAAAAAGATTGAGGGATTCACTGGACATGCGCATTTCCTTTGATTGCAAACTCCGCAGGCACAAAAAAAGCCCACCGCCGCGCCCTTCTTTTGGTCGCAGTCAATGGACTTCATTGCCCGGTATCTTTGGTGAAATAGGGATTGACTGTGCGTATGTGCCTAGCGGCAGGACATTGCACCATCGAAATATTTCCATTCAATTAATGTGCCACTATTTTTTAGTGCAGAGATAATCCACGGTCTGGCGATAGAGATCCGACCTAAAGTTCTGGCTGTCCGCTAAGGCGATTTCGCTAAAATCGCTGCACATTTCTATTAATTGCTGGGCTTTTGCCTCACAGGGGCGACCGTTGTCATTATCGATATGAGCGAACAAGTGCCAGCCAGGATTAGCTATGATGTCAGTGTTCCGGCGGTAAAGGATCTGATCGTTCAGGGAACCTTGTAACAATGATTGTGGTAAATCCAGATAATGCTTTTGTGATAGTAATCCAGCTGCTTCATAGCGATTTTCCCGGGCGGATAACCATGAACAAGCCTGTAGCAATGCGGCGCGGAGGGCCAGATGGCTGGCTGGGTTGGCTTCATGCCAGCTTTGGGTTACGGCCAATACCTTTTCCGGCATTGCTGGTAATAGGGTATTACAGGCGGAGGCTATTACACCGGTTCCTTTGTAGGCGGCGAGACTATTCCATGGCTCACCAACACAATAACCATCAATAACCCCTCTGTGGAGATTCTCCAGCATTTGTTCGGGAGGTAGCACAATTAGTTGCAAATCCTGATCGGGGTTGATATCTGCAGTCTGTAACCAATGGCGCAATTGTAAGGTGTGACTGGAGAATGGATAGACTGTAGCGAGCCTAATCGGTGAGGTGCCCCTATTTTTTTTTAGGTAATTTTTTAACGCTGAGGCAATATCGGTTCGCGTTTCTTGGGTCGTATAGTGCTGCAGGCGTTGATAGAGATCTTCCGAAAGAGTTATAGCGTTGCCATTGCTGCTGAGAATCAAACCACTGATGAGTCGCTCTTTACAGCCTGGTAAGGCTTGGGACAAAGTTAATGGCATTGGGGCTAGCATGGCTGCGGCATCGGCCCTACGCCCAATCAATTTGTCACGTAGGGTTGCCCAGGAAGTTTCCCTTTGCAGCTGCACTTCCAGGCCAAATTGGTGAAAGTATCCTTTCTCCTGAGCAACTATTAGAGGGGCACTGTCAGTAAGCCGTAGAAATAACAGTTTGATCAATTTTTTTTCCGGGCACAGTAAGGAAGACATCGGTGATTCAATGCTCGCTCTGAAAATAGTGAATAAGCTGTTCGGCTACCGCACGCATGGTTGCATTACTACTCATAGCAAGATTGCGCAGAATCTTATGCGCATCTTTCTCCGAGAGATTTTTCTTCGCCATTAATAACCCCTTGGCCCGCTCAATAGTTTTTCTATCGCTGAGTTGCTGTTGGGTTCTCTCGAGAGATTGGCGCAGCTGCTGAAAGCTCTTGAATTGAGCCATGGCAATTTCTATCGCTGGGGCAACCCGTTCAGGTGTAATCCCTTCGGCCATATAAGCACTCACTCCAGACTCGACCGCGCGACCGATAAAGTCCGCACTATTGTGACTGGAGAACATGGCCACCGGCGTGGGAGCCTCGCGATTCACTATGGCGAGGCTTTCTAAAATATCTCTATCGGGGGATTCAATGTCGATTAGTACAACGTCAGGTCGATACTTTTCCACTTGGAAAAGGAGCCCTTCAGCGCTACTTATTTGCGCGACAATCGTGTATCCGGCAGCTTGTAAACGCTCACAGACCGAATGAGCACGCTCGTGGTTGTCGTCAACCAACATGATTGCGGGGCTAATATTTGACACGGCTTGATGTGGCACTCGTTCCAGGGCTTGATGCTATTTATCAAGAGTTAATCAAAACTTGTGCCAAGAGCGCTAAAGAGGTCAATTAAAATAAATTCTTCTAGTTCCATGAAGTGCGGCGGGAGTTCCAATTTGTTTCTTGCTGTGTCATTTTGCGACTATTGGCTCTTTAGTACAAGGGCGAGAGTTGTAGGTATTTTGGTCATCGATTGCTAGGGGACACTGTAAAAATACTACTTAGGTAAATTTTTATGGGGGTCTTATGAAAAAATGTTTCACATTAATTGTTGAGTGTTAGGGTTGGTTGATCCTATTTTTAGGTCATAATGCGTTATAGAAAACCTACTGAAAAGACAGTTTAGAAAAATCAAGGGGAGTGAGAGTGGGAATTTCCAATGCTAAAAATTATTCATTTTCAGAGCTTTGAGATTGAGCCCGCCAATAATCCGTGATTATTAAAGAGTCCCTTTGTCTTTTTAGCGACTTCCTGTTACAGCTGTAACCTTTCGACGTATTTAGATTTTGGTTGCACCTGAAACAGGTTGATAGCCTTATAAATTTCACCAATTGTGGCTATTAGGTGTCTTCCCTTTCAATCCCTCTTTTCGGCGTTTACACTCGGCCTGTTTATAAATTGGGCAACCCAGACCTTTTTGAGGTAGATGTAGTTGTAAATTCATAATATTAACTATGAGGGGCACGGCGGTGATAATAGCCATACCTAGAGAGACCGCAGAGGGAGAGGCGCGTGTTGCGGCAACTCCAGATAGCGTTAAACGTTTACTTGATTTGGGTTTTTCTGTTGTTGTGCAGGCAGGTGCTGGTGACAAGGCCAGTTTTAACGATGAATCTTATCGGCAAGCTGGGGCCGAGATTCGTGAAGACATGGCAACTTGCTTTAAGGGGGCCGATGTTGTTCTAAAAGTACAGTCACCCACTGATGACGAGTTGGCATTGATTCCTAAAGGGGCAACGCTGATCGCCTTCTTAAAACCGGCACAAAATGCCGAGCTCCTGCAAAAGCTTGCCGATAACAATATTAACGCGCTTGCAGTCGAATCGATCCCCAGGATTTCCCGAGCCCAGAAAATGGATGCGCTCAGCTCCATGGCTAATATCGCTGGCTATCGCGCCGTTATCGAAGCCGCACATAATTTTGGCCGATTTTTTACTGGCCAGATCACCGCGGCGGGAAAGATTCCACCAGCCAAAGTACTCGTTATCGGAGCCGGTGTTGCTGGACTCTCGGCGATAGGTACGGCCAAAAGCATGGGTGCCATTGTGCGGGCATTCGATACCCGTGCAGAGGTGCGTGAACAGGTTGAATCCATGGGAGCTGAGTTCCTCACTATAGAGGTGGAGGAAGAGGGTTCCGGTTCTGGCGGTTACGCCAAGGAAATGTCCCAGGAATTTATTGATGCGGAAATGGCTCTGTTCCGTGAGCAGGCCAAGGAAGTAGATATTGTTATTACCACGGCCCTAATACCCGGTAAGCCTGCGCCAAAACTATGGCTTGCCGATATGGTCGATAGCATGGCACCAGGCTCGGTGGTGGTAGACTTGGCAGCAGAAATGGGGGGTAATTGTGATTACACCGTGCCCCACCAGAAAACTGTACACAGTGATGTGACAATCATTGGCTATACCAATTTACCCAGCCGTGCAGCCACACAGTCTTCCAGATTGTACTCTACCAATCTTGCTCACCTGCTCAGCGAGCTCACTCCAGCAAAGGACGGTGAAATAGACCTGAACTTTGGCGATGAAGTTATTCGTGGGGCAACTGTGGTGAAGTCTGGAGAGATTACCTGGCCGCCCCCCGCCCCCCAAGTTTCTGCTCAGCCAAAAAAACCACCTAAAGTGGCTGAAGAAGCCAAAGTTACGGCTGAGGAAAAGAAAGAGAAGCGCAAGTCGCCGCTGTCAATTTTTGTTTTCTGGGCAATCGCAGCAGTCTTACTCTTATGGCTTGGTCGAGTGGCTCCGCCAGAATTTGTTTCTCACTTTACGGTTTTCATATTGGCCATTTTCATTGGTTGGCAGGTGATTTGGAATGTCACCCATGCCCTGCATACACCCTTAATGAGTGTTACGAATGCAATTTCCGGGATTGTGGTCGTTGGGGCCTTGTTACAGTTGGGTGCTACCGGCTCCGGGCTTGTTACCTTGCTTGCCTTCGTAGGAGTCCTTGTGGCCAGTATTAATATATTCGGTGGTTTTTTCGTCACCTACCGAATGCTGAAAATGTTTCGCCGGTAAGGAAGGAGATAAGTGATGAACGGTATGATTGCAATGGCTTATCTTTTTTCCGCAGTAATGTTTATTTTGAGTCTGGGCGGTTTGTCCAGCCATGAGACTGCGCGACGAGGAAATATCTACGGTATGGTCGGTATGGCAGTTGCCATAATTGCTACCATTGCTGGTATTACTTCCGGGGCTTATTGGATGGTCATTATTGCCATGGTGGTTGGTGCTGCGATAGGCCTATCCCTGGCGAAACGCGTGGCTATGACCCAGATGCCTCAAATGGTGGCACTGTTGCATAGCTTTGTCGGCTTGGCTGCAGTTCTCATTGGCTGGGGTGGTTTCCTAGACCCTCGAGTGAATCTACATGGCTCAGCGCATGTTGTGCACAGCACCGAAATTTATCTCGGCGTTTTTATTGGGGCCATTACTTTAACGGGTTCCTTAGTCGCTTTCTGTAAGTTGCAGGGACTGGTCTCTGGTAGGCCGCTGATGTTACCTGCCCGCCACTGGCTCAACCTAATTGCTATCCTGGCTTGTATTGTATTGGGTGTGCTCTTTGTGCCTGCGCAAGTAAATGCGGCCACGACTCTCAATCTGTTAGTGATGACGGCAATTGCGTTACTGCTCGGCATTCACCTGGTAGCCGCGATCGGCGGTGCCGATATGCCGGTGGTTATCTCTATGCTGAATAGCTACTCTGGATGGGCCGCGGCGGCAACTGGGTTTATGCTGGGTAACGATCTGCTTATTGTAGTGGGCGCACTGGTCGGTTCTTCTGGTGCGATTCTCAGCTACATCATGTGTCGTGGCATGAATCGTTCATTTATTAGCGTGATTCTCGGTGGTTTCGGCTCTGACGGTGGGGAAGTCTCCGATGAGGAGGTTGATGGTGAAGCCATTGCTATTGACCAGCAGGAATTGGCCGATGATCTCAAGGCTGCAGATAGCATCATCATTGTGCCTGGCTTCGGAATGGCCGTTGCTCATGCCCAACAAGCAGTCAGTGACTTGACCGATCGCCTACGTGGTATGGGTAAAACGGTGCGCTTTGGTATCCATCCTGTTGCGGGGCGGCTACCTGGCCATATGAATGTCCTGTTAGCCGAGGCCAATGTGCCTTACGACATTGTGTTGGAGATGGATGAAATTAATTCCGACTTTCCCAGTACAGACTTGGTACTGGTGATAGGAGCCAATGACACGGTTAACCCTGATGCCGTAGAAAAGCCGGGCTCGCCAATTGCCGGAATGCCAGTATTGGAGGTTTGGAAAGCGCGCAGAGTAGTAGTGCTTAAACGCTCCATGGCTTCTGGCTACGCGGGTGTGGCAAATCCCCTGTTCTACAAAGAAAACGCGCGCATGCTATTTGGCGATGCTAAAGATAGTCTGCAAGGTGTACTTGGGAAAGTTTGCGACTGATTAAATAATACCTGACGACGAATTGTCAGGTAGCTTTATTCGGGCTTGGGGCGTTGGTGCCAGATTGGCATTAAACGCCTCAGGCCCGTTTGTTTTTTTTGTGTGCATAACTCTTATCAAGCCTAATTGACTATCGCTCGCTTTTGTCAGTAGTGATAATCTCCCGGCCTTTACGGTTTTTAACAAAAAATTAAAGGAGTTGGGGGATGGGGGTCCGTTTACGTAAGCTTGCCCTACAAGGATTGGTTGCGTTTGGTGTGCTTAGCTTGGTTGCCTGCGGTAGCGGCGGTAGCGGCGGTAGCGGCGGTAGCGGCGGTAGCGGCGGTAGCAGTAACGGTTCGGGGGCAACTGAGAAGCCTTCTCCAGTAGGAGGCACATGGGTTGAAAATAATTTCCTACCATCTTCAACTTTTGTGGGCAGATGCGTCTCGCCAAGAACTGGTACTGATCCAGCAACCGGCTATAAATATATCGATCAGCTAGGGACACGTGAAGACGAGAACAACTGGCTTCGCTCAATGAGTAATGAAATCTACCTTTGGTACGATGAAATTACAGATAAGGATCCGGCAAGCTTTGATAACTCGTTGGCTTACTTTGATGAGCTAAAAACCTTTGCAAAAACTCCTTCCGGCCAGGAAAAGGACCGTTTTCACTACACAGTCCCCACTAATGAGTGGCTGTCGCAAACTGAGTCTGGTGTTTATGTCGGCTATGGCCTGCAATGGGCACTTCTGTCGAGTAAACCACCACGCAAAGCGGTAGTTGCCTACTTGGATGAAGAAGACGATGGTCATCTGCCGGGTATCATTACTCGAGGTGCTGAGGTAATCAGTATTGATGGTGTCGACTTGGCCAATGGCGAAGATGTAGACACTTTAAATTATGGCATGTGGCCCGAGAATGAAGGTGAATCTCACACTTTTGAAATTAGGCCTTTGGGCTCATCTACCATTGAAAAGGTTACTCTTGTTGCCTCGGCAGTGAAGTCTGACCCTGTTCAGTATGTAAAAACTGAGGTGACAGATTCTGGTCGTAAAGTAGGCTATATGCTTTTCAATGACCATATCGCAACAGCCGAAGCGGAATTGATTAATGCCGTTACCCAGCTGGAATCTGCTGCAGTTGAAGATTTGGTACTGGATTTACGCTACAACGGCGGTGGCTATTTGGATATCGCTGCAGAGTTGGCCTATATGATTGCTGGTGTTACTTCAATTGGCCAGCCCTTCGAACGAGCCGAGTTCAATGATAAGCATCCAGAAACAAATCCAATCACGGGTGAGCCAATTGGCTCAACTCCGTTCCATACTAAAGCTCTAGGGCTTATAGATGAGACTTTGAAAGGGGTCTCTCTACCTACACTGAATCTTCGACGCGTATTTGTTTTGACGAGTGAAAATACTTGCTCGGCCAGTGAAGCCATTATTAATGGTTTACGCGGAATAGATGTAGAGGTTATTCAAATTGGTGAAACAACTTGTGGTAAACCCTATGGTTTTTATCCACTGGATAATTGCGGTACTACTTATTTCACAATTCAGTTTTCTGGTGTAAATGCCAAAGGGTTTGGCGATTATTCTGATGGATTTGTCCCAAATGGCACCAAGCATACAGATGCTGATTTGCCGGGTTGCCACATCGGCGATGATTTTTATCATCTTTTGGGTGATACCAGCGAGGCCCGTTTTGCTGCAGCCCTTAACTATATTGAAAGTGGGGATTGTGGTGATGTAGATGTGGATGCATTTTCTGAGTCTGGTATCAATACACGTATTCCGGTATCAGATGCTCTAGTACCAAAGGAAATTTCTCGCAGCAATCGGATAATGGTGAGATAGAATGAAAATTGCAGCCCTGAAAGGTTACTGCTGTCTTGCATTGATATGTCTGGGCTGCGCCTCTCAGTCAAATATTCAAAGTGCCCAGCCGGCGCTGCTAGAAGATACTAGTCCAGAAGTTAGAGAGAAGATTCAAGCCTTGGTATCAAAAGCTATGGGTGGAATTAAAATTACTCTAGGCCCTGATGTATTTTTGGAAGAGAGTCTTTTGGTAGTAGAAAGTGATCGGCAGCATATGGCATTAATTGGGCGAAATATGGCGAAGCCAATCAAGTTCCAGCTGCTTACTGATGGGAAGAGGTGTTGGCTCACTAGATTGTCTAGTGGTGAGTCTTGGGAACTACCTGTGTCTTGTAAGTTTGCTGCTGATATAGACGGCTGACGGAGTTAACAAGAAGCGGCTTTAGCCGCTTCTTGTTAAGGCCTCAACGTAGCAAGTTGGACTTGCGTACATCCGGCTTCTGTGCTGCCCGATAAATCAAGGCAATCTTGCCGATCTCCTGGATCAGCTCCGCGGAGGATTTCTCACAGAGTTCCCCCACAACCTGGTGGCGGACTTCACGGTCGGCGATCATCAGTTTCACCTTGATCAGCTCATGATCTTCCAGTGCACGTTCCAGTTCTTCCATCACGCCCTCGCTGAGCCCATTGCCCGCTACGGTCACGACAGGTTTGAGATTGTGACCGAGTGAGCGAAGTGCTTTTTTGCGGTCGGCGGTTAAAGGCATACAATACTCCATTACCACTTTGTGGATATCGATATGGGAGCGGCCTTAAGCTGCGATCGACGCCAGTCGTTGTTAGGCGAACCAGATCGCGGCCTAAGGCCGCTCTTACAATTAAGTTGTAGTGATTGTAGGCATTGTACCCGATGGGCCGATCTAAGAGCAGCCACCGCTGGCTGCGTGAACATTTTAATGACCAGTACGTCAAACAGTCCCAGAAAGAGGGCTACCGCTCCCGTGCCAGCTACAAGCTGCGGGAGTTGCAGGATAAGGACCGCCTTTTCAAACCGGGCATGACTGTTGTCGACCTGGGTGCGGCACCGGGAGGCTGGTCCCAGGTGGCGATGGAGCTGGTGGGGCACAAAGGCCGGGTTTTGGCGTCTGATATATTGCCGATGGACCCCCTGGCTGGTGTGGACTTTGTGCAGGGTGACTTTACCGAGGAGTCTGTGCTCAACGAGCTGCTGCAACATCTTGGCGATGAAATGGCAGACCTTGTGATTTCCGATATGGCCCCCAATATGAGTGGGATACGCGATGTGGATCAGCCCGCCTCCATGTATTTGGTGGAGCTAGCGGTAGATATGGCCCGGCAGGTTTTAAAACCCGGCGGTGCCTTTGTTGCCAAAGTCTTCCAGGGTGAAGGGTTCGATGAGTTGATGCGCGACTTGCGTGCGAGTTACAACAGTGTCGTGACTCGTAAGCCGGGCGCATCCAGACCTCGCTCTCGCGAAGTCTACCTGGTGGCCAGGGGCTTTAAAGGCGGTTAGGCGCTGCGGCGTATTTCTAGTCTGTCCGCTCGATATGGTATAAGCGTTATTCCTTCAGGGCGGCAGGGCTGTTGTCACCTACACCTATACTGATTTGATGGGTATAGATAGGGTCGGCACAGCAAAATGAACGGATTTTGAGTGCGAAAGCGAGAGGGCTATCCCTTTGAATGATATGGCAAAGAACCTGGTACTGTGGTTGATCATCGCGGCGGTGCTGCTGATGGTGTTTCAGAATTTCAAGCCACAGACACGGGATGAGGCTCTCAGCTATTCCGACTTTGTTCAGGATGTGCAGTCGGGGCAGGTGAAGAGTGTCGTTGTGGACGGCCTGGTGATCACTGGCGAAAAAGCCGATGGCAGCCGTTTCAAGACTATTCAGCCACAAATTATTGACGATGAGCTCACTAATGAGCTGGTGCGTAGTAATACCCAGTTTGTCGGTCGTGAACCCGAGTCCCCCAGTATCTGGCAGCAATTACTGGTAGCGAGCTTCCCGATTCTCATCATTATTGCCGTCTTTATGTTCTTTATGCGCCAGATGCAGGGCGGTGCTGGTGGCCGCTCTGGCCCTATGGCCTTTGGCAAGAGTAAGGCGCGTCTGCTGGGCGAAGACCAGATTAAAACCACTTTCGCCGATGTTGCGGGTGTGGATGAAGCGAAGGAAGAGGTGCAGGAGCTGGTGGAGTTCCTGCGTGATCCCACCAAGTTCCAGCGCCTGGGGGGCAATATCCCTCGTGGTGTTCTGATGTGTGGTCCTCCCGGAACCGGTAAGACCCTGCTGGCTAAGGCCATCGCCGGTGAGGCAAAGGTGCCCTTCTTTTCTATTTCAGGTTCCGACTTCGTAGAGATGTTTGTCGGCGTAGGTGCTTCCCGCGTACGGGATATGTTTGATCAGGCCAAGAAGCAGGCTCCCTGTATTATCTTCATTGATGAGATTGATGCCGTAGGCCGTCATCGCGGCGCCGGTGTTGGTGGTGGTCATGACGAGCGCGAGCAGACCCTCAACCAGCTGCTGGTGGAGATGGATGGTTTTGAAGGCAGTGAAGGGGTGATCGTGATCGCCGCCACCAACCGTCCGGATGTACTCGATCACGCTCTACTGCGCCCAGGTCGTTTCGACCGCCAGGTGTTTGTTGGCCTGCCCGATATTCGCGGTCGCGAGCAGATTCTGACCGTACATATGCGCAAGGTACCGCTGGATGACAAGGTTAATGCCCAGACCATCGCTCGGGGCACACCAGGTTTTTCCGGTGCCGATTTGGCCAATCTGGTAAATGAAGCGGCATTGTTTGCTGCCCGTGCCAATAAGCGTACAGTGACCATGGAAGAGTTTGAGCGCGCTCGTGACAAGATCATGATGGGTGCCGAGCGCAAGTCCATGGTGATGAATGAGAAAGAGAAAGTGAATACCGCTTATCATGAGGCTGGCCACGCGATTATTGGACGCTTGGTGCCTGAGCATGACCCGGTACACAAGGTCACCATTATCCCTCGTGGCCGCGCTCTGGGAGTCACCCAGTTCTTGCCGGAGGAAGATAAGTACAGTCTCTCCAAGCGTGCGATTGAATCCCAGTTATGCTCCCTGTTTGGTGGTCGTATTGCTGAAGAGATGACCCTGGGTATTGACGGCGTGACAACCGGTGCATCCAACGATATTGAGCGGGCCACCGACTTGGCTCGCAATATGGTGACCAAATGGGGACTCTCCGAAAAACTCGGCCCCTTGCACTACGGAGACGACGAGAGTGGTCAGCCAGGACAGGGTAACCCTGTTTCCGGCAAGACCTCTAATGATATCGATGAGGAAGTTCGTCGTATCATCGATAGCTGTTACGAGCGCGCTAGCAAGTTGCTTGAGGAAAATCGAGATATTCTGGAGGCAATGAAAGATGCCTTGATGGAATACGAAACCCTGGATGCGGAACAGGTGGACGACCTGATGGCTCGCCGCAAGGTGCGCCCGCCTAAAGACTGGGAAGACAACAACTTCGGCTCCGGTGGCAACAGCTCAACCGATGAAAAGGATAAAACCGATAGTTCTGAAGCTTCCACCGAGGCTGAAAAGAGTAACCCGGTAGGTGGCCCGTTAAACGAGCACTGATTCTCAGTAAAAGTTCAAGGACATAGACGGAATGTAGGTCGGGATGGCATTAGTCCAGCCCGATTCGACATTCCGTTTTTTTATCTCTGCTATGAAAATTACCTGTGGACAACACATCCTGGATCTCTCCTCACCTGTGGTGATGGGGATTCTAAATACCACCCCAGACTCCTTTTCCGATGGCGGAAGTTACTATCAGGCCGGAATGCTAGATCTATCCCTTGTCTTGCGTCGGGCCGAGCAAATGCTGTCTGAGGGAGCCGCAATTCTTGATGTAGGTGGTGAGTCCACTCGGCCTGGAGCCGATCCAGTTTCTGAGCAGGAGGAGCTCGATAGGGTACTGCCCGTAGTCGATGCTATTTGCGCTAGGCTGGATATTGTCGTCTCGGTAGATACCAGTACACCAGCAGTCATGCGTGAAGCCGCTGCAGTGGGTGCCGGACTTATCAATGATGTTCGCGCATTAGAGCGAGAAGGAGCTCTTGAGACCGCTGCACAAACTGGCCTGCCTGTATGCCTGATGCATATGCAGGGGCAGCCCAATACCATGCAAAGCGCTCCCACTTATGAAGAAGTAGTTGCAGAAGTTGCAAACTACCTGGCTGGGCGTATTGAAGCCTGTGAGGCCAGGGGTATTATCCGTGAGCGCCTCCTCTTGGACCCAGGTTTTGGTTTTGGAAAGACCGACGCCCATAATTTGGCACTATTAAGTGCTTTGTCCCAACTGGGACCAGCGGAAATTCCTATAATGGCTGGTTTATCACGCAAGTCGATGATCGGGCGTCTTTTGCAGAGAGAGGTCGAGGATCGACTCCCCGGCAGTCTGGCACTTGCTATGCTGGCAGCCCAGCGAGGGGCAAAGATTTTACGGGTGCACGATGTTGCAGAGACGGTAGATGTTTTGCACTTACAGAAAATTGTCGGTGATTATAAAGCCTAATTTCTACAACTTTTAGCGATCCTAAGTTGTTGGGGCAACTTGTTAAATATTTTCACAAATTAAATGCGGTGCAATTTAGCTGCTATTAGAGAAACGTTATGGAAAGAAAGTACTTTGGCACTGATGGAATTCGTGGACATGTGGGAGAGGGTGCAATCACCCCGGACTTTATGCTGCGCTTGGGATACGCCACTGGTAAGGTACTGGGGAAAATGTCTGCGGGAAAGCGATCCAATCGCCCCTACATTTTAATTGGGAAAGATACCCGGGTTTCCGGTTATATGTTTGAGGCCGCCCTAGAGGCGGGTTTAATCTATTCTGGAGTCGATGTGGGTTTGCTTGGCCCCATGCCTACCCCGGCTATTGCCTATCTCACCCGCACTTTTCATGCTCGAGCGGGAATAGTTATCAGCGCTTCCCATAACCCTTTCCATGATAATGGTATCAAGTTCTTTTGTGCCGAAGGTTATAAACTGCCAGACGAGGTAGAGCGCGAGATCGAAGCCGCTCTAGAGCTCCCGATGGAGGCGGCTGATAACCTTGGTAAGGCTTATCGAGTTGATGATGCTGCTTCACGCTATATTGAATTCAGCAAAGCATCCACACCTTGGAACTTTTCTCTTGATGGGCTCAAAATCGTTCTTGATTGTGCAAATGGAGCCACTTATCACATAGCGCCAAAAGTTTTTCGCGAGTTGGGGGCGGAAGTTACCGCCTTGAGCGCAAGCCCCGACGGGTTGAATATCAACCTGGAGTGCGGTTCCACCAAACCCAAGCAGCTACAGCATGCGGTAGTAGAGCAGGGTGCAGACCTGGGGATTGCCTTTGACGGTGATGGCGACAGGGTTTTGTTTGTTGACCGCAATGGCGAGCTTGTCGATGGTGACCAACTCCTCTTTATTATCGGTTTGTATCAACAGGAACATCTTGGTGGCTGTAAAGGCATTGTCGGCACCCTGATGAGTAACTACGGCTTTGAGCTGGCTCTGCGCGAGCGCAATATCCCGTTTGAACGGGCTAAAGTTGGCGATCGCTATGTCCTTGAAAAAATGAAGGCAAATGGCTGGATGCTGGGTGGCGAGTCTTCAGGTCATATTATCTGTGCCGATGCTTCCACAACCGGTGATGGTATAGTTGCTGCTCTCCAGGTGCTTCGTGCCCTTTCAGAATTTGATCAACCTCTGCATCAGCTCAAAGCACGTATGCAGATGCTCCCTCAGCACATGATTAATGTGCGACTTGGACATCGTGATGGTATTCTCGACCATCCCGAGGTAATGGCCGCAGTCAGCGATGCGGAGCTTCAGCTTGCTGACAGTGGTCGTGTTCTGTTGCGTCCCTCTGGCACGGAGCCCCTGATCCGCGTAATGGTGGAAGGTCGTGATAGTGCTCAGGTTGAGCAATTGGCGCAGCAAATCTCGGTTGTAGTTCAACGGGTTGGGGGCGGCTGAGCTCTAAGCAGGGTTACTCTTGAAGTGTTCTAATGGGCGCCACCAGAGAGTTAAACAAACTCGTATATTTTTGGTTGTATGTTGGCGGCAATATCGCTAAGATTTGCGCCCCTTGAAGGAGCACACATGCGAATACCGCTGGTAGCAGCTAACTGGAAGATGAACGGCAATAAAGCATTTGCCGAACGTTTTTTTTCTGACTTTGACCTGCAGGCTATTGCCGCTCAGGTCGTTGTGTGTCCACCGTTTCCTTATATCCCTCTGGTTGCCCAGGTTGCGGAAAATAAGGAGCGCTTAAGCGTTGGTGCGCAAAACCTCAGTCAGGAGTCTAGTGGTGCATATACCGGTGAGGTATCCGCTGAAATGTTACTCGACTGGAATGTTCGCTATGTTATTGTCGGGCATTCCGAACGTCGCAGTCTCTATGGGGAGACAAGCGAGCTGGTAGCCAGGAAATTTGTGGCTGCCCAAAAGGCTGGCTTGATCCCGATCTTGTGTGTGGGGGAAACGCTACAAGAGCGTGAGCAGGGACGTACTCTCGAGGTAGTCGCAAGCCAGCTCAAAGCGGTTGGCGATATCACAGAAAGTGATGCCTGGGAGGGCTCTGTTGTGGCCTATGAGCCTGTTTGGGCTATAGGTACCGGCAAGACTGCGACTCCCGAAGAGGCTCAAGACGTCCACCAGTTTATCCGAGGTGAACTCGGAGATGTGGGCAATAAAGTACAGATTTTATATGGCGGTAGTGTAAAATCCGCTAATGCCGACGCACTATTTGCGCAGGCTGATATTGACGGCGCCCTTGTGGGTGGCGCTTCGCTTGATGCGAATGAGTTCGCCGCAATTTGCCGCGCTGTTGGATAGTATTCAGCAAGCGGATTAGGGAATACTGAAAACGGGTTAGTATAACCCCGGCAGAGAGTTTCCAGAAAATGGAAAATGTTGTTTTAATTGTACACGTTGTGGTCGCTCTGATAATCATCGGCCTGATTTTGATACAGCAAGGTAAGGGTGCCGAGGCTGGTGCCTCCTTTGGTGCGGGTGCATCTCAGACAGTTTTTGGCAGTCAGGGTGGCGGAAATTTCTTTTCCCGCTTGACAGCAATTTTTGCTACGGTATTCTTCGTCACCAGTTTGGGGTTGGCCTTCCTGGCTCACCAAAACTCAGATACCAACATCGACGCAAACCTGCCGCAAGTACCTGCTGCAGAAGAGCAAGTTGGCCCAGCCAATGAGTTGCCAGAAGCCGAAAGCGATATACCGCAACTTGAAGAAGATTTGGAAGCCGGTGATGTTCCTCAGGCTCCAGCAGAAAGCGGCGAATCTCAAGATCCAGCCGCTGGTCAGAATAGTGACTCAGAGGAACAACAGTAAAGTTTTAGCCCAGGTGGTGGAATTGGTAGACACGCTATCTTGAGGGGGTAGTGAGCTATGCTCGTGCGGGTTCAAGTCCCGCCCTGGGCACCACATCAAGATCCGAAGAAGTTCGGAATCATCCAGAAAGCCCGGTAAAGCCGGGCTTTTTGCTATCTGGAGGGTATACAGCCCTCCGCTCTCATTCGTTGTCATCCGGTGCTATTTGGCGCCACATTTGGTGCTACCTAGTTCAATTTAGAAACTGGTAGCACCACCATGGCTCTGACAGATTCTCAAATCAAATAGGCCAAACCAAGCGACAAAGATCGGTGACTTACGGAGGGACAGGAACTGCTCCTGTTGATCAAACCTACTGGCTCCAAGTATTGGCGGCTTAAATATCGATTCAAAGGAAAGCAAAAGAAGTTGGCCTCGGGGTTTACCCCTCTGTAAGTCTTAAGCAGGCGAGGTAAAAAGTAGCTGAAGCAAAGCAGCTGCTAGAGGTGGGCCCCGACCCCTCAGCACAAAGGCGAATTGAGAATCAGTAAGTCAGAGTCAATATTGACAGGAGTTTTGCTGCTGTTGCTGAAGATTGGTGGTACCACCAGAAAGGAGCTTCGACAGAGGATCATGCCAATGGTTGGGTACCCGTCAACTCTTTTCAAAGAGGGCGTCCACGCCGACACTTGAAACAGCTTCCTTGTAGCGATAGAAAGTATCTCTCGATATTCTCTGTGTTCCCCGCTTAAGCGGGGAAATTTCTTGATATATCCTAACTGCTAATACTCAATTATGCAGAATAGATTTTAGTTATTTGCTAAGAATTAATATCTATCGTTTTCTGAGGCCTTGCGTCCTCAGATGTAATGTATCACAGCAAATTCACTGCTAAGGATGCTCTGAAAAATCAGCCTTTAGCCTTGCATCAGGCTTCCTATAGCTAAAAGTGCCTATTTTTTACGCGAAACCCTACTTTCTATACATAGTTATCGCCATTCTTTCTGCCTTAGATCCGCATTTGGCGAATTTAAGACACACTAACCCTAGGTCAGCAGATACTTTTTCCCAATTAGTAAGTTGGTAAAGCCAGCCAGCAGAAATAAGCGCTGAGTGTTTTTTTCTAAACCTCGATAGCGTACTTTGCCATTCTCGAAGATATTTTATATATCGGAATGGGTAATCTACTTTTGCCCTAACCTGCGCCTTTATTTTTTCTACCTTTCGTAACTCAGTTTGGCACGGGCGATGCTTCAGGCGACTATGCTTCTCTACAATATGTCACTCCACATCTTTAGATTTAAGCTCTTCTCGCTTTTCTGCACCCATGTAGCCAGAATCCCCCCAAACTCGCTTCTCTTTACCATGCAGCAATTTGCCTGTTGCAGTAATGTCGTGTTGGTTAGCGGCTGTTGTGTCGAGACTATGTATGAGTGCGAGGGTGTCATCTGTACCGATATGCATCTTCATTTTGAGCTTCTAGTCGCTGCCAGGGGTGAGGGCATTCATCTGAGAAAGAAACTTCTCTCGGCGAGTTATACGACGCTTGAGGTTGTATTCTGCTTCGGCAAAGGTGACTTGGTGCATGATCTATCCTATCCTTGACGGATAGCCAAATACTACCAAATTGACTGGGAATTATTCAGAGGTTCCTTAATAAGTTTCTGTGCCTATTTATTATTTCTGAGAGCTTTCGCTCTCAGAAATAACGTATCAAAGATGCTCCGGAACTTTTCTATCGTACTTACTTATAGTCAATTATATGGTTTCTGCACTAAGTTTTTACAGAAGTTTACTTTCCAAAATATTGATTTGCCACTGCTCAGCATCTTGGGATTGGGCAATTGATCTGGCTTCTTGGTAATATTTACGAGCCATAGATTTATTTCCATGCTTTTCATAGAGATCGGCGAGTGTTTTGTTGAAGTCAAGTGAATGCCGATATTTTCCCTCATACTTCTTTAATAACTTTATACCGTTTTCTGCAGTATCGAAGTGCGCTGTGTAATCAACCCACATAAGCAGAAATGCCTTCTCGGATTGAGGTAGTTGATCACGAATTTTATCCATAAATTCATCAATTTTATCAGTCTGTTCTTGTCGATAAAAAAAACGAATTGCCGCTTTTACGCTAGCGCTGGGAATGGATTGCCGTAGTGAAAATTCTTCCATCTTACTCTGGTAATACTTAACCAGTGATTCTGGATCTTGTAAGCTTGAGCTGGAATTTTCTGGTAGGTACCAGCCCGCAAAGATCTCTTTAAGCGAATTGCGTAAACTGATGGGCCCAATGGAGTTGTGACTTTCTTCAGGGTAGTGCCTGAAGCTCCAGTCCGCTGATCCTGGTGGTAACATATCTAGTTGGTGTATGAAACCGTATTGCCCCATTTGCATTTCATCAGCAACCGATAGAGAAAGTCGACTATTCATGCGATCATTTTTCAATTTTTCTTTTGCTTTTTTAATGATGCCATTTTCGCTATACCAAACAGCTGGGCTGATTGCTATATAATGATCGAAGGCATTGGGGGCTTCCAGATAGTAATCCAAGACAAATAAGCCTCCTACGGATTGTCCAACCAAGATGGAATTTGTTGATGCTCGGTAGCGTTTATGAATTAGGGGTTTGACTTCTTTTTCTATAAAACTCCTAAAATCATCGGCATTACCATTTTGCCCCTCCATGCTTATGGAAGGTAGTTCACTGGGGGTCATATAATGTCTGTAGCTCGCTGTTCCACGATCTGCAATACCAACCAAAATAACATCGGGAATCATTTCACCCTTATTGCCTAGGAACTCTAATATTCCAGAGACGCTGCGGAAATTATAATCACCATCTAATAGATAAATAACCGGATAGCTAAAGTCGGGATTTTCAAGATATTTTTCAGGCAATAAAACTTGGAGTTCTCTGTTTTCTGAAAGAATTTTTGACTCGATTGTTAAACGTTCGCCAGGTAGTAAGGGAGAGGCGATAAGTAATCTGCTTGTTGCGAGAAGGAAGCATAGGATGAAAATTCTAAGTGACATTTTTGACTACCATCTAAGGTTGATAAATTTTGTATTATATTTGAATCAAACCAGTTCATGACAGATTAAGAAAAGACCTTGTCAAGTTTGGGGTGATTAATTCATTCGGTTTAGTAAGTCTCTTGAAATCTATAAAAGTAAAGCTAATTTATATTGGTATAACTATCGAGAGTATATTATATATATTTAGTCCGGTAGCAAAGTGATTGTTTCATTTTTGTTGAATGTGAATAATAAAAATATAGCAACAAGTTAAATTGGCAAGTTGGAAGATGTATTGGTAATTTAAAAATCTGCATTGGCTTTTTTTGATGAATCCTAATCAGTTGATCGAAGGAAATTTCTACCATAAAATATTGGAGTTGATTAAAGGTGTGTGTTGATTTTTGATATATGTTTTTATTTATATTGAAGCGGGGTGTTAAAGCATTCTGTAGCCTTATGAAGATAAGTCATTGCCATATAACACTGGTATTGCCTTGGCCAACCTGAGTAACCGCGATGTAATTATTTTGGCTGGATTGCACTATTTCTTGCCTATTTTTATTTCCGATTTGTATGCTTTCTATATAATTTGAAATCCCTTTCTGGATAATAGAGAGATCATTTCGGTCACCAATCTGACTAGCAGAGATGCTCAGGTCTTCCCCTGTCTGAACAAAATTGGCAATATTGTCTGAGCCTGCTTGGTGAGTGAAAATACTAAGATATTCTCCAGTCTGTTCAATTTCTGTAATATTTTTCTTGCCTATCTGTTCGTTGGAGATATTGATATAGAGGCCTCTCTGATTCACTGTGAATATATTGTTGGAGCCAAATTGGCTAGATTCTAGTGTACTTAGCTCCGTGGTGAGTTGGCTGGCGGTAATCTGATTACCTGACCTGAATTGTTGAATATCCATAGTGCTTTGATCGGAATCCTGCTCTAGAAAGGCATAGCTATCTTTTCCTCCCTGATACAGCTCAATGGCATTGTAAGTTCCAGCCTGTACAACTGAGGCTCGGTTTGCCTCTCCTCTTTGTAACAGCGTAATACTGCTAAAAAAGCTTTTGTCCTGATTGATCTGTGCGTAGTTGGATATTTCAAACTGCTGGATTTTTGTTCTACTATTAGCGGACAGAGATTGTGATATCTTTGTAAGATTCTTACTGCCATCCTGAAGGATTTCAATCCTGCTATTATTAACATCAGCCAAATTTATAGAGGAAAAATTTTCTTTATTATATTGAAGTATATATGTGGCACTAGAAGAAGTTGTTTCAGCTTCTCGTACAGTAATCTTATGTTGGTTACCATATTGGTGCGCAGTTATAGTACTAGAAATACTAGATTCTTGTTTGGCGATAAATACATTGTCACCTCCTTCCTGAATGTTCTCAATGATATTATCTTTCCCTGAATTTTGAATAACTTTAGAAGAGTTTTTGTTGCCCATCTGTAATATAGTTATTGTGCTAGTGAGACTGATGTTCTGGCTTGAAAATACTTTGTTAGCACTACCAAACTGCTGATTTAAAATAGATGATGATGTTGCGCCAGTCTGGGAAATTTTAGACTGGTTTTTCAGGCCAATTTGGGTCGATTGAATGCTGCTATCTATGGTTTCAGAATTTTGCTTGATATTGGCTCTATTATTTTGGCCTATCTGGATATTCTCGATAGCATTGTTGATCCTCAACTCTAATTGCTTGCCATTTAGATTGTTGTTCAATTCTAATTGAGTCTGGGGAATAGAAATGTCATCCGCAAGTGCTGTGGCACTGAGGGAAATAATCACCCCTGCAATAAGATTGATGTAGGGATTCATTAGTGACTCCTTTACTACGTAAATCTAAGAAATCGACAGTGCCCTAGATTGGCTTTCGCGAATGATTGACCTTAGTTAGCAGATTATAAAAATAAAAGCGATAGAGGCTATTTGCTGAATGACTACATGTTCCTACTGAATAACTGAATATCGTGTGAATAGATTCTTCACTTTGAGTCCACTTCATACCTATGGGTAAAACTTCTCATAAAGTATCAGTAAAGGTCAGATGTTACGCCATAAGAAAGAAGTACTAAATATATGAGAAGAAAGTGTTGTGCTGTCATCCATTTTTACGAAGCCACCCAATGACTCCGGTTTCTTTAATTTGAATAATGGAATGTCAAAAAACTCTAAGGGATTGTTGATTGGCAGTTGAATCCTTCTTTAGGTTTTTTTATGTGTCACACTCTGGATTGCTAGATGCTTCTTAATGTGAGACTTGTTAACTTTTCTTAATTTGTGATCGAAGTTTTTTCTATCAGTGCTGATAGCATATATAGTTTGATATGTGGGAAGAATTTCCCATTTATTAAAGCTAGATTGTATCGATATGGGGCTATCTGATTAGCTAAGTAACTAGATGTTTCGGCTCGAAGAAAACCCACATGATATCTAAAAATGGATTTTGCATAATCCACTAGGTTATGTGGTTATTTCATCTGGTAAAGAGCAGAATATGTAACAGGTATCAAGGCATTTGTTTGTAGTATTAATCTCTAGTTCAGAGAACCTAATTACAATGCATATTTATGGGTATTTATTTCCCTCGTTTGAGCTGTGAGGGAAATTAAGCTTTTAGCAGTGCCTGATGTTTATTGCGATAATAAGTAAAGGAGATTGATAAATCTGAGTTAGACTATCTGGATTGAGTAGCAAACAACAAAGCTGGATTAAAGTTACCTCCATTAATTAGAGGTCCGCTTGTCGGCAGGCACTATCTACAAACTTTAGCAGTGTGGGGATACGATATTTGCCATGCATGCTGATAATATTAGATTGCGCAGCTTCGCGCGTTATTGCGACACTGGAGATGTATAGCGGTGTAAGACTGTTGCCGCGAAGAATTTCTGATTCCTTGGGAGTTCCTAGAAATGGTTTTTTTGCTACACCAATAATTGGTATCTTCTTGTTTAAAACCTCAAATAAATACATACCCAGGCCGGGCCTACACTCTTCTCCAAGAGAGACAAATCCATCGATGATAATGATATTTGGTTTCAGTTGGTGCTCCTGGATCAGGGTTAGAATACAAGGCAGTTCTCGCTTATAAAATGCACCAGGCTCATACTCAGCAATTTCTGCAATTTTGCTATGATAAACTGCGGTGGGGTGCTGATCATGCCAGTGGTTAAAGCTAATAGCAGAAGCAATGGCTTCTTTTCCTCGGTAGTCCACATCGATAGCAAGAATCATAGCTTTACTCCAAAAGTTCAATTGGGCTTAGCTAGATAAAAACGGTATCTACGCTGATAAATAAGCCCTGATAATACATAATTAAATCTATGACACAGTAATCTAAAGTTCAGGAAATAGCCATAATGATATTCTGTTTATGCGTCTCTTGGTGAGATGTAACTCCTATATTTGTATAGGCACCGTATATTCAGCTTGTTCAGTTTTTCCGGATTTAAACTCTTTAGGGAATTACTCTTTGGCGTATATATCGTTCACCATCTAACCTTTTACTCTTTCCTTGATTAGCTGCCCCTTTTAAAGTCACGTATGTAGTGCTCCCTGTTCATTTGCCATTTACAGTATCTGGCGCTTTGATTTCATTTTTCATTCCACCGGTCGACTTTTAAGGTCTATGCTGCCTTAGGGCGTGGTGCAGGTACTGTAATTAGATGGTTCAGGTAGCGCTACAAAAGTTCGAACAGCCAATGCTGCAGTTACAAGGAGGGGTTATTCGTGTCTCGTTTATCGCGTCGGGATTTCTGTTTAGGAACCTTGGCGGCTTCTCTATTGACTGGTGCCCATACGAAAGCCCAATCCACCAGCACCGCAAACTCTTCTACAAGGCCCATGCTGCCAATTCCCCCTGAATTGAGAGCAGATTCGTCGGGTAAAATCGATCTAGTGGCCAAGTCGGCCACACAGAATTTCCTGAAGGGAATGACAACGCCAACCTATGGATTTAATGGGCCCTTTTTGGGACCGGCTTTGCGCTTCCATAAGGGTGAAACGGTGATCGCTAGTGTACATAATCTACTGACTCAGAATGTGACGGCCCACTGGCATGGTCTGATTGTCCCTGGCCATGCCGATGGTGGTCCCTATATGCCCATCAAGCCAGGTCAGACTTGGACTGCAAAACTGCCTATTATCCAGCAGGCGGCGACACTTTGGTTTCATCCCCACCTCTATCCCACTACTGCTGAGCTTGTACTCAAGGGGTTGGCAGGGCTTATTATTATCGATGATGAAAATAGTGATGCGTTGCCACTACCTAAGCGCTGGGGAGTGGATGATATCCCGGTGATTATCCAGGATCGACGCTTCAATAAAGATGGCAGCTTCTTTCATCGCTTTAATGAAATTACTGTTGCCGCCGGTTATTGCGGTGACCAACTACTCACTAATGGCGTGATCAATCCAGTCGTTAAACCTCCTAAAGGGTGGCTGCGTTTCAGAATCCTGGATGGCTCAAATGGTCGAAACTACCGGCTTACCACTAGTGATCGGCGGCCCTTATATGTGATTGCCACAGATGGCGGTTTTTTACCGGAGCCGGTAGAGGTGAAAGAGTTACCAATTGCTGCTGGGGAGCGCTATGAGGTGATGGTGGATGCCCGTAATGGCCAGCCCTTCGATTTTTTAACCTTGCCGGTGCCACAACAGGTTATGCGCCTGCCTCCATTCGATGGACCAGTGGTGTTTCTCAGTGTCTTGCCTGGTAATTCGGAGGGGCAGGGAACCCTGCCTGAGCAGTTGGTATCAATGCCAGAAATACCTGCAACATTGCCGCCGGTCAGTCAGCAGTTGGTTATGCAGATGAACCGTCGGAAGATCTCCGATAAGCTGATTGATGCTACAGGCCTGGAGAAAATGGTTGACTCAGGAAAAACTGATCCAGTGGTGGTAGCTAAGGTTCTGAAATTAATAACTGAGGCACCGGCGTTGCCTCTGAAAGCCCAACTGACAGCCAATGCAGTCAGTGGGGTTTCTTTCTCTTTTACTGAGCCGGGCTTTAAGGCCCCGATCAACAAGGATTTACGCTGGCGTATTTCTGAAGGCAGCGACACAATGCTGCACCCTGTACATATTCATGGATGCCAGTTTCGCTTAATCAAGTTTAATGATGCCACACCGCCTCCGTATATGCGTGGCTGGAAAGATACGGTCCCCATATCCAATGCTGGTAGTGCGGAAATTTATGTTCGTTTTCCTTTAGAGGCAATGCCAGATATGCCCTACATGGTGCACTGTCATGTTCTCGAGCATGAAGATTCTGGCATGATGACAGAATTCAGTGTGACATGAGTTGAAATAACTTGGGAATATCCTCTTATTAAAACTCTACCATAAACCTGCTCAGCTTTCTTTTGATAAAAGGCAGATGATTGGCCGCGGCCAATAGAGCACTAAATTCAATTTTTTCGAGAAATGATTGACCGGTGACTATTTTTCTTCCACGTTCAGTGATATCGATGACCTTCCTATCCTCCCGGTGACGAAGTACCGAATATCTATCCAGATTACCTTCAGAGATACACTTGGCTAACTCGGCCGAATCCGCAATCCCCAGGTTCATTCCTCGGCCCCCAACAGGAGAGTGGCAGTGTGCTGCATCGCCTGCAAGATGTATTCTTCCCTTGGAGTAGCTCCTTGCCTGTCGGATAGAGATTTTGAAAACCCCCTCTCGTCGTATCTTGTGGATTTTAAGAGGAAGGGGAAATGCCTCTAATGCTTTTTCACAGCTAGCTACAAAGCGGTAACGGTTTTTGCCGATAGGCACTGAAACCACCACAATACCGGACTTAATCTGCGCTAGTGTAAATGTTTGTGGATGAGGCCAATCATCTACCTCTACATCGGCTATAGACCAGAGTTCCTTTAAGTCGAATCCGGGGTAGGGGATATTGGCATTTTGTCGAACTGTGCTATGAACGCCATCGGCGCCGATAATAAGATCGAAGTTCTCCTCCTCGTTATCAGAAAACTGAGCTACAACGGATTGCGTTTCTTCACGGAAGGTATTGAGTGCGAGTTCATAATCGACCTGCACACCCATTGAAGCCAGTGAATCAGCTAGGATAGTTTCGGTACGGTCTTGAGGTAGCCCCAAGATAGTAGGGAAATAAGAGGAGCCAGAATATAGCGGCACTGTCAAGGCAAGGTGACTACCTCGGTAGATGCAAGCTTTTTGAATGGGCACGCCCTCTTCAATCAATTTTTTGGATACTCCTGAGGGGGATAGTAATTCCAAACTTTTAGAGGTAATACCAACAGCCCTGCTAAACGTCGAAGCGCTATCGCGTTTATCTATAATCTTGGCGAATATTTTCCGGCGCGCTAATTCCACGGCAAGAGTAAGACCGGTAGGTCCTGCACCGACAATTAGTACCTTCATATAAACCAGATGGTTTCTCTCTTACTTACAACAATAGTACAGCAATTAAGAGTGGTAACTGTAGCTTAATCTATTCTTGCGATTGACTGGGCTGTATTCATAAAATCAACAATAAATTGACTAAAATAATTTTTTCGGTCAATTGGCGTTGAAATGGAGCGGAATTTCTATTGATGGGCTCTAATGAATGCCTATATCAATATTTTGTGACTGTAAATACCCAATCAGGGGGGATCTTAGAAGGGGAATACCCTGAGGGGACACAATCGAATAAAACCTCAGTATCAGAGTTTTGCTCTTTTTTCCGATTCTCTAGCAATACAGTAAATAGGTTAAGGGGTGAAGTTGATTAAAGATACAGCGATGGATATTGTAGGGTTGTATTTTGTCCCCGTCTTTTTTACTCAGCTGCAGACTTCCCCGTATGCTCTTCTTCATATTGCAGTGTCATTGCTCTCTTCACAAGATTTTGGAGGTTAGAGCACTCCAACTGGTTGACTTCTGGGCAATTGGCTATATGTCTAAAGCCATCGCGCATGGCTTCTAGGCGCTGGATATTTTTATCCAAAGCATCGACCTTTTGGAGTAACTGGTCCCGGTCGATATTGGGTTTGTCGCTATAAGTGAACATGCAGGCAATTTCGTCAAGAGAGAAGCCAGCATTGCGTGCTAGGGCGATCAATGAGAGCTGCTCAAGTACACTGGTGTGAAAAACTCTGGCGATGCCTCGTCTGCTGATGGACTGAATCAGGCCCTTCTCTTCATAATATCTAAGGGTAGAAGAGGGAAGCCCGCTAAGCTTCGACACTTGGCGAATATCTATTTCCGGTGTATCACTCATCTGTAACAACCTAAAGTAAACTAGAAGTCGTATCCTAGTTTTCGCTGCTCTCCCTGGCAAGTCTTTAATGCGATGTCTTATCGGATGGAAATATAGAGAATGATTTGTGAAGTGACGGTGAAGACACTTTCCTTTGCCCTAGTATCTCAGGTAGGTTAATGACCAATCAGTAAAAAGCTAAAGCCTGCATTAAAAATATTTTTAGTCGTGGAAACGTATTGTTGTTAAAGTCATATCCATTTTTTGAAAATTATTAATATTTACTAGGTATGGAGATATCCAAGGATGGGGATATGGGAATTATCAATAGATTTTCTCCAAGCACCTGCCGGGATTGGCCTGAGGGATGAACAATTTTTCTATCGTACACTCCTATTTTTACTTCCTCTAAATCAGGTTTCTCAATGAGTATTAGAGGCTGATTGATATTGATTTATCTACTTGATTGTTAATTAATTTTCACTTCTTTCTGTTGAGTTAAACTTTGTTGAATCAAAGCAGGTTTTCTTTGGCGTTTGTAATTGGAGTTTTTCAGATCTTTTACATTTAGCGAGCTTTAATAAGAGATATATATCTGAGTGTTTGTTTTGCTGAAATACAGCATCATTGATGTAGGCTAATACTGAGGACCTTTTTTCTTTTCCAGTCATAAAGTCCCTTTTGTTGGTTCTTCCCTCGATGTGCTCGCTCGATGAGCTGAATGAGAATGTTCGGAATTGTTCTTGGATAGAGCTTGCACGGTTCTTTGTCTTACACGCCGCAAACTGGCTTTTGGCGCCAGCTGTTAAACCATAAATATGGAAGAAATATGGAAGAGGTGTTGCACTCGATCCAATTTAAGAGATTTTCTCTATTGGGATCACCGGCTTTCTTGGCCCTCAATTTATTTTTTTAAATTAAATTTCTATTTTTATTGAAAAAGCTTGTAGGCGGATCGGGTTTTATTGCTTTTTAATGGTATTAAATTTCTTTAACTGGAGTCTTATGGGGTACTTTTGTTTTTTTTAGCGTTCCGTTCTGTAAAGAAGTGTTTTTAAATTTGGGAACCATTCCATTGTGGCTCAATCGAATCTGCAGTGCTTGTATGGGGCATTGGCTAAGGGCACAGAACAATTTTAAGTATTTGTTGAAAAATATTATCTGTCTCAGCTGTTCGTCTCTAAATAAGAGTGAGCACAGAGGTGGGGATATTATTCCTGTCAGTAAATAAAGATCGATTGAAATAATTAGACGCTAGGGTCACATCTTTATTGATAACCCGTTGTAGATTTTATCAGAGAATTCTTAATTCATTGTTCCTGTACTAACACCAGCCGGTTGCCACCTCATCACGTATATCAACGTTTTTAATAGAAGCCTAAAAACGAATAGCGGAGATTCTATGAACCACCTTTTTATTCGCACTGCCATTGCTTCGGCACTGATGATTGGTGCCCAGGGAGCAGCTGCCGATCAGCCTGCTGAAGACTATGTGGAAGGCCAACACTACCGGGGGGGCAGCCAGGTCTGTTACGGCGGTGATCTTTTTAAAGCCCAGTGGTGGGCTACTGCTGAACAGCGTCCAGCGGAGGCGCTGACTGTGCAAAACACCTGGGATTCCCCTTGGGTTTTGGAGGAAATGGGGGTTTGTGATGGCTCCGGCGGGGACTCGGGTGATAGTAGTAACACTGGCGATTCCGACGATAATGCCGACAACGGTGATTCCGGTAATAACAACGATAGCGATAGTTCTGGCTCAGACTCTGGCAATTCCGGTAGTACGGGTGGCTCTGGTAGCACCGGCTCCAGTGATGTTGCCACATATCAATCCGGACAAAGCTACCGCAAGGGCAGTGAAGTTTGCTATGCCGGTGATGTTTTCCTTGCTCAGTGGTGGGCGAACGGGAACGACTTACCCTCTGATGCATTGATCGCACAAAATACGTGGGACTCCCCTTGGATCCTCAAAGAGGCCGATGGTTGTGCCGATGGCGGAAACAATGACAACGACGACGATGATGATACAGACGACAACAATGACGGAGATTCAGGCACCACGCCGATCTCTCTAAGCGTATCTACCTCGCAATCGCAGCTGACTGGTGGCGGCACGGTTCAGCTTAGTGCGAGTGCATCGGGTGGCGATAACACACTAAGCTACAGCTGGGCACAGCTCTCCCCGAGCTCCCCGGTAGCGAGTATTGACTCTGTTACCAGCGCCTCCACTTCTGTGACTCTACCGGCTACAACCTATGATGTGAGCTATGTCTTCAGCCTGATTGTGAGTGATGGCGATACCACTGAAGAGGCACAGATTACTGTGCAGAATTTTGCTGTTGATATTGGCGATGATGACGATTCCACCGATAACGACAACTCCGGTGGCGCAGTAAATGCGGCGATCTCTGCTTCCGCCAATAGTGTGGGTTGTTCCGGCAGTATCACCCTGGATGGTTCAGAATCGACCGGCGGCAGTGGCATGAGCTATATCTGGAGCCAGACCGGTGGCCCCTCCATCAAGCTCTCCAACTACGTGGGTAGTTCCACCCAGGCGGTCCTGCCTGAGGTGTACAGCAATGTGACTTACACCTTCCAGTTGACGGCTACCGATTCCTCAGCGGCCAGTGATGTTGCGGAAGTGAGCATTAACCAAACCGGTTGTGCCTCGGCCAGTGGCCATGTAATGGGTCTGAGTGAACTGGAGGGGGAGGAGAGTGCCCGCACCACCGATTCGCTTTTGCAAGAGGTTAAGCAGACCGTTGAGACCCGTGATAATACCCTTGTGGAAGCGGTTCAGCCCGGCCGCAATGCCAACCCGGAAAACGTGCAGCGTGTTGAAAGCATTATTTCCGAGGACACTTGGAACTATCTGTTCCCGCTGCGGGCCGATGAATATACCTACACCAATTTCCTGCGCGCGGTGGCCAAGTTTCCAGCCTTCTGTGGTGAGTACACCGATGGCCGTGATTCCGATGCTATCTGCCGCAAGGCGCTGGCGGTGATGTTTGCCCACTTCGGCCAGGAAACCGGTGCTCATGCAGCGGCCTGGGATGAGCCGGAATGGCGCCAGGGTCTTTATTGGATTCGCGAAATCGGCTGGACCGAGGAGACCTCTGGTGGCTATGGTGCCTGTGAATCCAGCAGTAGCTGGGCGGCAGATGTATGGCCCTGCGCCATCAATGCCGATGGTGGCTACAAGAGTTACTTTGGTCGCGGCGCTAAGCAGTTGAGCTGGAACTATAATTACGGTCCTTTTTCTCAGGCCATGTATGGTGATATTTACACCCTGTTGGAGAACCCGGAGTTGGTTGCGGATACCTGGTTGAACTTAGCCAGTGCCATCTTCTTCTTCGTATATCCACAGCCTCCCAAACCGAGCATGCTGCATGTGGTTGATGGCACCTGGGAACCCAATAGTGTTGACCAGGCCAATAACCTGACCTCCGGTTTTGGTGTGACCACCAATATTGTGAACGGTGCTATTGAGTGTAGTAAGGGTTCGGAGGACTCCCGCTCTCAGAATCGTATAGATTACTACCAGAGCTTCACCGAGTATCTGGGGGTGGATATTCCCGCAGATGAAGAGTTGGGGTGTGCCAATATGGGCCAGTTCGAGACCGGCGGTGCTGCCTCCTTGAATATCTACTGGGATAAAGATTGGGGCTGGTCTGCCGATAACCCCAATAATGAGAGTTTCGCCTGTCAGCTGGTGAACTACCAAACGGCCTACTCAGCACTGAATGAAGGCGACTATGCCAAGTGTGTGGAAGGCAACTTTGATATGACAATCGACTATCAAAATTAAAACCAAGGGGGTGTGTTAACGCCCCTGTCAAAGCCTTACCCACATGCAGAGTGACCCGGCACCATCCCTAGCGCCGGGTCACCTTTTTATACACTTTTCTCGTGCTCTTCCGTTTTTCCGCCTGTGGATAACTCATAGAGTCAATGCTGTCAAAATTACATTGATTCACTTACTGTAAAATATGCAGAGTATTGCCATTGCCGATTTGAGTTATAAAAGAGTTAACATCAGTTCCTGCCTGTGTGGCTTGATTAAAATTGGCGCTGCCGATTTGCAGTAACACCAGATTGTTGCGCAACCCACTTTGGGTGATCTCTGCAGTATTCAAGCTGCCGACCTGTACGGAGGTAGTGGTAAGTAGGCTGCCATTTTGTTGCAGTGTAAAGCTATTACCCTCTCCCGCCTGGAAAGCGGAAAAACGCACATCAATACCCAGCTGATTGGAAGTGATCTCATTTTGGCTGCCGGCTTGACCGATAAAGGCACTACCTACCAGGACGTTCTGGTTTGTCATTGTGCTGTTATCGGCCCCGACTTGGTTAATATCAATGCTGCCACCCCTGGAGAAATTTTGGTTGCTGGTGGCCGAGTTAAGTATTCCAAACTGGCTGATAGTAACCGAGTTGGATCTGCTCACTCTTTGGCTGGTTTCTGCAGAATTTTGCGAGCCTGTCTGTACTATTCTGGAGGTATCTATGTTTGCATCAAGTTGGGAAATTTTTGCGAAGTTGTTACTGCCAAGTTGGGTGATCGAGCCCACCACGAAAGTGCTATCCAACTGGTCCACCCGGCTGCTGTTCTCCGAGCCTACCTGCAAAATATCGGCACCGCTCTCTAAACTTAAGAATTGCAGGATATTGGCGCTGTTGGAACTACCAAACTGACGGAGGATGCCGCTGCTGTCACTGGTATTTTCCTGTAGGAATCCCGCCGTATTCTGCTCACCTATCTGCTGTATCTGCTGGCTACTGATAGCGACAATGACTTGCTGCGCATTGGCATTATTAGCTGCTCCCAACTGAAGCACTGAATTGCTGCTTTCAGTTGTCGTTCCCTGGCCGGCATTAACCTGATTATTGTCTCCAGTTTGTAGGGTGCTGATGCTGCTAGTGGTGGTGTTTTCCTGGGCGGCCTCGCTGTTGTTGGCCACGCCTATTTGCGTTTGGCTGATAACACTTTCGTTGGTGCCATCAATTTGCAGGGCATCTACGGTGTTATTTATCCCAATCTGAGTCTGTATAATCAAACTGTTGCTGACATCGGAGTCGCCATTATTAGCGGTGGCATTATTTCCAAAACCAAATTGATTGAGGATAACAAAGTTATTGTCTGCGAGAGCCCCCCCACTGATAGCGATAACCAGTGAAGTGGTGATAAGAGGGGAGATTTTCATGAGATGCTCCTTTACTGCAAAGATCTCTGGGTAATGCTAAATCCCGGAAGAAAATCAGCTATTAAATGCCCCAAGATTGATGGGGCATTCAGTAAATCTTAGATCTTGCTTTATGGGGGATGGTTGCGTCTCCGCCATTATTTTCATGAGGAATTTAGGAGTTGGCAGGGAAGGTGTACTGTGCTTGGTTTTATTTGAACTGTTGGGTCTGGCTGCGAGTGTATTTTTTCTTAACTTGTATTGGTAAAAAAACGCTGTTTACCAATGGCTTCTTAATAAAAAGTCCGACTTCAAGCGCTGGCTACTACTTTCCGCCTATGCCTGGCGCCGAAGTCGGTTTACTGCATTGGATCGGCTCTGAATGGAGGATAAGTTTCCAAACTGCACATAGAACCCTTTCCAAGCCATTGTTAATGGCATTACTACTTGTCTCTACCTGGTTGCCGGTCGCTGGCGGATTTTTACAACGAAGTGAATTTTACCCTTCCCATCTTGTATAATTAATATTCACTACGTTAATGACTGTAAATCTAGTATTTTTGAGTGTCTGCACTTAAATGATTTTGGGTAAATTTACTGCTTTTCTATAGTCCTATACTCGTTACTCTGTGAGGATAAGCCTATTTGTGTTAGGTAACATTTGCCTGTTTCACTTCGTTTACATTGATAAGTGTTGACGATAAATTGAGAGGCCGGTATGAGAGAGAAGTGCGGAAATCCTAGGAGTAAAGTTTACTGATCTTCTGAGTTGTTGATAGGCAACCTGGCTTATGGGAAATCTTTCCTGGCAATATAGGACTAAACTCTCATTTTTCACTCAGAGCCCACCATTACCAATTGCATTTATTATCCGTAACCAAGAATGATTGACTCCTAAAATTGTGAATAAAGGGGGCCGTTGCATCCAGGTGTTGCATCCAGGTGTTGCATCCAGGTATCGACAGGTTGGAGTATTTATGGCTGTGGCAAAAGATGCCCTTTCCCGAAAGCAGGTCGTTGCATTAACCGCATTGACCTTCGCAATATTTCTGATTGCCAATGACTTTACCGCCTTTTCTGTGGCAATACCGGCTATGCAGAAGCACTTTCATACAGATATCTCCACGATGCAGTGGGTGATCAATGGCTATGCCTTAGTCTTTGGGGTACTGATTGTAACCGGTGGTCGCCTGGCGGATATGTTTGGGCGCCGTCGACTCTTTTTTATTGGTACCAGTATTTTTATTTTTTTTTCCCTATTGGGGGGCTTTGCGGTCAATAACTGGATGTTGCTGGGCAGCCGAGCATTGATGGGGGTGGGTGGGGCCTTAATGTGGCCGGCAATTCTTGGAATGACTTACCAGATAATGCCGGAGAATAGGGCTGGGCAAGCTGGAGGTTTGATAATGACCGTGTGCGGGTTTGCTAATTCGGTGGGGCCATTGTTGGGAGGTTTTCTGACCGATTTTCTAAGTTGGCGCTGGATATTTTTTATCAATTTTCCCATTGCGCTGTTGGCAATGCTGATAAGCTGGCGAGTGATTGATGATGACAGTCCTGAGAATGCCGACGATCAGGTGGATTATGTAGGAATAATTTTCCTGTCTATTTGCTTGCTGGCACTATTGTTAGCACTGGATCTTGTCGTGGAAATGGGGTTGGGGAGTTCTTTGATTGTTGGGCTTCTTATCATTTCTGTGCTTGGGTTTTGCCTATTCGCCTGGGCAGAGGCTCATACTGAGCGTAACCCACTTATTCCCGCGGATGTGGCAACTAATTGGCACTTTCTTACCGTGGGCTTTGTAACGCTTTTACTATCCGTTATTTTTGTCTCAATGTTGCTCTATGTACCTCAGTTTTTGATAAAAGAGTTAATGTTTTCCGCTGTCTGGTCTGGTGCCGGGTTACTACCGGTTATGATTACTTATGGAATTGTTTCCTATATTGCCGGTAGGCTCTATGCCCTGCTGGGGGCAAAAGTGATCTTGTCTGCTGCGGCCATCTTTCTTGGGGGTGGGATGTTCTTGCTTTCGAGCTTGCTGGAACATACACACTATATTCACTTGGTGCCGGGTCTGATATCGCTTGGGATTGGACTGGGACTATTTTTTCCTACAATCACAACAGCTGCCGTTACCACGGTTGGCCCTGACAGGGCCAGCCTTGCCGCAGCGTTGGTTTTTATGTTTCAGATTATTGGTGGGGCGATTGGTCTCGCGATGAATACGACCATTGTAGCCCTGGCTTCGAGCTTATCTGCGGGCATTGATCGTGCGTTTATAGTAAATGGTTATCTAGCGTTGTTGGCGCTGCTGGTGTGCATCTTGTTTGTGCGCGGAGCGCGCATCGGTTAGAGATGAAACTCTCTGTTCTGGGTGTTTTCCTTTGACTAAATTTCAATGCTTATTTGTTTTCTCGATAATTGATGTTTGTTTTTCCAATAAGAAAAGCTTGCGGCTCAATTTTTTACGGCTCAATTTAATTTAACCTAAAGTTCAGCTTTAAGTTAATAGGGTGCGGAATATCCTACCTTTAGATAGGGTTATAAATTTAAAAAACTATGAGCTTTTCCTATTAACTAATGGGATGGATTAGGGGAAAATAAGCGACCTGCTCAATCCTTGGAATGGACTCTCAGGCGTTAATTCGCGTTGTGGTGAATCATCGGGTTGGCTTTACGCCGTGTATTGAGTAGAAACGGGACTTATTGGTGCTGTTTCTGTGACTCTTCGCTCGTTTTATTGCTGATGTTGAGAAAGTGATATCGACATTGTGCAGTGAGTAACAACTGCGGAGAGAATCATTATAAAGGCTGGCGATTGTCCCGGGAGAATTAACCTCCCTTTTTATAAGGAGATCAGATTGTGATACCCATTGTCGACCGCGCGAGTGCGGAATCCATCGCTCCATTTTGGCGCATGCCTTTTCGGCCTTTCTTCTGGGGTGGTGCCCTGTGGAGCATGGTTGCTTTGTTAATCTGGCAGGCCTCTCTGTCCGGCTGGCAATTGCCCGCACTGCGAGTGGGGATCGTCTGGCATTCTCATGAAATGCTATTCGGCTTTGCGGCAGCGGTGGTGGTGGGCTTTCTAGGCACTGCAATGCAAACCTGGACCGGAATCCCCTCGCCCAAAGGGCCCCAGTTAATGAGCCTGGTGGGCTTGTGGCTGCTAGCGCGTCTGGGGTACTTGGTTGCGGCAGTGCCCCTGTGGATGCCGGTAGTAGCCGAGGTATCTTTCTTTCTGTTGGCCGCATTTCTGTTGGGAGCACGTGTACTGCGTACAAAGCAGTGGCGCAATTTGTTTGTGCTACCGGCTATGCTCACTTTTGCCGGGCTGTCGGCCTGTCATTGGCTATTGCCCGGTGCACAGAGCCGAGTAGCGCTGATGGCTCTGCTTTTGGTGACGGCGATTATTCTGGTGATTGGTGGCAGGGTGATTCCTTTCTTTACGGCGCGACGTTTCCACTTGAGCCCCCGGGAAAAATTACCTCTGGTTGAATGGGGTACACATATCGCGGTAGTACTACTGCTATTCAGTGTTGCCCTGGATTTTCCCAGAATAGTTTGGGCACTGCTTGCTTTGTCTCTAGGTGTCTTGCAGCTAATAAGAGTGTTGCGTTGGCACCCGAGTAAAATTTGGGCTGAGCCTATGGTCTGGTCCCTGCACCTGAGTTATTGGCTGGTGATTTTGGGGTGTTTTCTCGCCGCTCTGTCCTGGAGTGGAATCGCTCCGGCTTGGCAAAGTCCCGCGCTACATGCTTTTGCAGTGGGTGGCATTGGTGGCTTGATTTTGGCCATGACCAGCCGCGTGAGTTTGGGGCATACAGGTCGTATTCTACAGGCGCCGCGTTTGATGCCGCTGGCGTTTGCCGCGCTGGCCCTGTCCGCTTTGGCCCGTATTTTTTGGGCTCCGGCCCCCAGCGGTTTTCTCGCCGCGATTATTGCCTGGGTGCTTGGCTACTCCCTGTTTCTGATTTACTACACCCCGGTATTATTTCAGCCCAGAGTGGATGGACATCCCGGCTAAATCTAAAAGAAACTTATGGTGCCGCTTTGCTTATTGGTGAGCGGCACCGTGTCTCTTTCAGGAAATATCGACGTTATCCTCCTTGGTAAAGCTGCCGAATTTTGGTGCTTTGTCCAGGTCCTTGTCCCAATCCGCTTTGCTGGCCATAAAGATATGAGCGGTAGGCTTGATGGTGATAGAGCTATTGAGGCTGCCTGCGGGCACCGTCACTAGCCCTGTTTCCTTATCGGCGTAGGGCAGTGTGGAGCCACACTGTCCACAAAAGCTTTTTATGTGCCGTGTCGAGGGGAGCCTAAACACTCTGATGTACTCTTTCCCGCGTAACCACTGCAGTTTTGCTGAGGAAGAAAACAGGTTTGCGGCGTGAGCGGAGCCGGTGTCTTTGCGGCAGTGGTCGCAATGGCAAAGAAAGAAGCTTTCAAACTCCCCCTCTACCTCAAAGTGCACTTCGCCACAGAGACATGAACCTTTGTGATTCATTTTTAATCCCTTTTTTATTCAGGGTTATTTGCGTTATCCGCGATTGCTACCTCTGGTTGCGCTGGGGGCACAGGCAAGTGGAGTTATAAAAACTATTGACTGTTCTCGGCTATATCGATAACGCCGTTAAGATATGGTACCGCGTTGCCGGAGATGATCACCCGTTCTCCCTCAAGCTGGCAATGTAGTAGGCCGCCACGCTTGGAAGCTTGGTAGGCGATCAAATTGGACTTGCTCAGTTTTTCTCCCCAATAGGGCGCCAAACCTGTGTGGATAGATCCGGTTACCGGGTCCTCGGCGCCACCATTGGCGGGCCAGAAATATCTGGAAATAAAGTCGTACTTCTTTGATTGTGCGGTAACCACTACATCATAGGGGGCGAGCCTGGCCAGCTTGGTAGCATCCTGCTGTAACCGCAAAATATCTTCTTCTGCGGTGTAAACGGCAAAGTAAGCTTGATTGTTGCGCAGAACCTCTGTGGGCGTGATGGACAGCCCTTCGAGCAGGTCACTGGGAATGCTTGTCAGTGGTTGTGGGGGGCGGGAGGGAAAGTCCATGGCGATCAGGCCGTCCCCGTTGCGGCTGATGTGCATGTCACCTACTGCCTCGGCGAAGAAATCCAGCCCTTTCAAGTGTGGGTGTCTGCGAAACACGACAAAAGCGGAGGCCAGGGTGGCATGGCCACAAAAATCGATTTCCGTTAATGGAGAAAACCAGCGGACTTGATATTCGCTGTCGCTGCACCTGCGTAAAAATGCGGTTTCCGAGAGATTGTTTTGCGCGGCGATGGATTGCATCAAGGGTTTGCTGAGCCACTCTTCAATAATGATTACTGCTGCGGAGTTGCCACCAAACTGGACGTCAGTGAAGGCATCGACGATATTGATTTCGACTTGCATATACGATCCTTTGTCTGTGCTTATTCTCTTTTTATTTCGGCCTCGTACTTTCCTGATTTGTATCAGTCGAGCTACGACTGTTCCAGCATACAGTGCATGCCAAGCGGTGGATAACGATAGTTTTTCATCGCATGTTGTAAATGGTGTGGGTTGGTTTTAGAGGGACTGGGATGCTGCACACAGATGTCGCGATTGTGGGGGCGGGCCCCGCCGGTATGGCTCTGGCGCTTATGCTGGCTATTCGGGATTGCAGGGTAATCTTGCTGGAGCGTCAGGGTGAAGAAAAGTTGTCGAATCCACTTGACGATGGAAGGGAAATCGCACTCACCTATAAGTCCGTAAGACTGTTGCAGTCCTTAGGAGCCTGGCAGAGGCTCAAGTCCGGCGAGCAGAGCCCGCTGAATTCTGCGCTTGTGGTGGATGGCAATTCTCCCTCTTACCTGGATTTCAATACTCGAGGTCGGGGCCCGTTGGGGTTTATTGTGCCCAATAACGCAATCCGGCGGGTGCTCTATGAGGCGGTATGTGAGAACGGCAATATTCAGCTGCAGACTAATAGCGCAGTCATTGGTACACGCTGCGAGGCAACCCGACGACTGGTGCAGCTGGAAAGTGGGCAGGATATTGCCGCAGCACTATTGGTGGCGGCGGACAGTCGTTTTTCCGAGGTGCGCCGCATGGCGGGGATCGGTGCAGATATGCGTGATTTTGGTAGGGTCGCGGTGCTGGGTCCGGTGCGTACGGAGCGGGAACACGGTGGCATAGCGCGTGAGTGCTTCCGCTACGGCTCCACCCTGGCTTTGCTGCCTATGCCGGATCCTTATACTTGTTCGGCGGTGGTAACGATATCCGCAAGTTGCGCCGAGGAAATAATGGGCTACGACGATGAGGCATTTGCGGCCCACGTGCAGACGGAGAGTACCGGGGCGTTGGGGGCTGTTGAGGCATTCGGCCGGCGCTACTGCTACCCGCTGGTGGCTGTCTATGCCCATCGATTTTTTGCGGAACGCTTTGCCCTGGTGGGGGATGCGGCGGTGGGGATGCATCCGGTCACAGCTCACGGGTTCAACCTGGGGCTGGCCGGCGCGAATAGCCTGGCCAGCCAGCTGCATAATGTATCGCGCTTATATCGGTCTGCGGGGCTCTCCCTCGCCCTATCTCGCTATCAGGTTCAGCGCCGCCTGGAGTCGCACCCAATATATACAGGCACCAATCGGGTAGTGGACCTTTTTACTGATGATGAACTGCCGGCGAAATTGATGCGCAAGGTTATTTTGCGCATCGGTGAGCACTTTCCGCCGGTGCGTCGCGCCATAGTGCATCAGCTTTCCCGTTAAGCTGCGGCCTGGGGCAGGGAAATATGACTCAATAGAAATAGGTGGGTCGAGTTAAAAAACTACACATGCGGCGAGTCATATTTGCGGGATTTTCTTCCTTTCCTATACTGATCAGCGAGATGTATTCAGGGCTGTTTCCCACTGTAAGGGAAAACAAATGCCAATTGTGGGTTGACTCATGGGGACGCTAACCATAGAATGCGCAGCCTCTTGAGTGGTTGGGCTGGTCCCACCGCAGGGAAACAAAGATCAACCAGGCTTTGTTTTCTGGAGTTGTTGCGGGGTGGAGCAGCCTGGTAGCTCGTCGGGCTCATAACCCGAAGGTCGTAGGTTCAAATCCTGCCCCCGCTACCAATTTTGCTTTTATGCAAAAACTTTGATGCGCATTCGTTGTTGCGGGGTGGAGCAGCCTGGTAGCTCGTCGGGCTCATAACCCGAAGGTCGTAGGTTCAAATCCTGCCCCCGCTACCAATTTTGCTTTTATATAAAAGCTTTGATGTGCATGTGTTGTTGCGGGGTGGAGCAGCCTGGTAGCTCGTCGGGCTCATAACCCGAAGGTCGTAGGTTCAAATCCTGCCCCCGCTACCAAATTCAGGTGCCAGTGGTGTTTAGGTCGATGTCCGATATTTGGGCTCCCTTTTCATCTCTGGACGGCATTGCCGAGCGAAAGTCTCAGATTACTATCTACTTTCGCTACCAAATTTGCACTCATGCATACTGACTGCATGAGTGTGCGGTCAAAGCCCCGTCAGGGGCTTTTTCGTATCTGCAAAAAAAGTTGCAGATATTTTTCGAAGTGGGCCGCAGGCCCATTTTTTGTATGTGGTGACGTAAATGGCGAGCAAACGCGAATTGCTGGAAGAACTTCTGGCGCCGGTGGTGGCATCGCTGGGGTGTGAACTGTGGGGCATCGATTATCAGACCCACGGACGCAACGCGCTGCTGCGCATCTATATCGATTCTGAGAATGGCATCGGCGTGGAGGACTGCGAAAAAGTCAGTCGCCAAGCCAGCGCCGTACTGGATGTAGAAGACCCTATCAGCGGCAGATATACCCTAGAGGTCTCCTCACCAGGTCTCGATCGCCCCCTGTATAAGCTGGAACAATACGAGCGTTTTGTCGGCGCCCAAATAGAAGTGCGCCTGCGTATGCCGCTCGATGGTCAGCGCAAATGGCGTGGCTTACTGGCCGGCGTGGAAGGGGATGAGGTCGTTCTGCGCGTGGATAGCGAAAATGAATACCTGCTGCCGATCGACAGCATCGAGAAAGCAAATATTATTCCCCAATTTACCAAGTAACCTGTAGGCGCCTGAACTCAGGCGATTTTGAGGCACAGTTGCATGAACAAAGAGATCTTGCTGGTAGCCGAGGCGGTATCCAACGAGAAGGGCGTTGACCAGGAGATTATTTTCCAGGCCATCGAAGCGGCATTGGCAACGGCCACGAAGAAACGCTACGACGAAGATTCAACCATTGAGGTTATCATCGATCGACGCAGTGGCGACTACGAGACTTTCCGCAGCTGGGAAGTGGTGGATGATGATACCCTGGCGGAGCTGGGTACCCAGTTCACCCTGGAAGAAGCCCACGAGAAAGATAGTGAGCTGAAAGCCGGTGATATCTACCGCGAGCAGGTGGAGAATGTAGAATTCGGCCGTATCGCTGCACAGACCGCTAAGCAGGTAATCGTACAAAAAGTGCGTGAAGCCGAGCGTGCCAAGGTTGTAGATGAGTATCGCGACCGCGTTGGCGAGATGGTGAGCGGCACGGTTAAAAAGGTTACCCGCGACTTCATCGCCGTGGATCTGGGCAACAACGCTGAGGCACGCCTGCCCCGCGATCAATTGGTAGGCCGGGAGATTTTCCGTCTTGGTGACCGCGTACGTGCCATCCTGCTGGAAATTCAGCCGGAAGCCCGCGGTCCTCAGTTGATGTTGAGCCGTTCCTGCCCGGAAATGATTATCGAGTTGTTCCGCATTGAGGTGCCGGAAATCTCTGAGCAGGTTATCGAAATCAAGGGCGCTGCCCGAGATCCGGGCTTGCGCGCCAAGATCGCTGTAAACACCAACGACGGTCGTATAGACCCTGTCGGAGCTTGTGTGGGTATGCGCGGTGCGCGTGTGCAGGCAGTGTCGAACGAACTGTCCGGCGAGCGTGTGGATATCGTGCTGTGGGATGAAAACCCGGCCCAGTTTGTGATTAATGCTATGGCACCGGCGGAAATCGAGTCCATTGTTGTGGATGAAGACGCCGACTCAATGGATGTGGCGGTAGCCGAGGAGAATCTCGCTATGGCCATTGGCCGCAGTGGCCAGAATGTTCGCCTCGCGTCAGAGCTGACCCAATGGCAGATCAATGTCATGAGCTCTGATGAATGGCAGAACAAACAGGAAGCCGAATCCAGCTCCATTATGCAGGTGTTTATCGATCGCCTGGATATCGACGAGGATGTGGCCGGCGTTCTGGTGGACGAGGGCTTTACCTCCTTGGAGGAAGTGGCTTACGTGCCCATCGAAGAAATGCTTTCGATAGAGGGTTTCGACGAGGATATCGCTGAAGAGCTGCGCGCCCGTGCTAAGGACTCCCTGCTCACCCAGGCGTTGGCGTCTGAAGAGGAACTAGATGCCTCAGAGCCCCAGGAAGACCTGCTGAATATGGATGGTATGGAGCGCCACCTGGCCTTCCAATTGGCCAGCCGCGGTATTGCCACTATGGAGGACCTGGCGGAACAAGCGGTGGATGACCTGCTCGATATCGAGGGTCTCGATCAGGAACGCGCCGCAGCGCTGATTATGAAGGCGCGTGAGCCTTGGTTTGCCGATGATAGCGGCGAACAGGCTTAAACACACAGCAACAAGTATTACGTATAAGTAACCCCCTCCGACCAAGTGACTTTTAGGAGAGAGAATGGCCGAAGTAACAGTTAGCGAACTCGCCAAATCGGTTGGTGCCACCGAAGACCGTCTGCTCAAGCAGATGAAAGAAGCGGGTTTGCCTCACACCTCTGCGACCGCGGTGGTGTCAGATGAGGAAAAGCAGGTCCTGCTCAGTTTCCTGAAAAGCAGTCACGGGGAGCAGGGCGCGAGCCCGCGCAAGATCACCTTGAAGCGCAAGACCACAACCACGCTGAAAACCGGCTCTGGCACCGGCCGCAAAACTGTAAACGTGGAAGTGCGCAAAAAACGCACTTATGTGAAGCGTCCCCAGGCTGAGCTTGAAGCAGGAGCAGGTACCGAAAGCGCTGCCGAAGCGGAAGAAGTGCGCACAGGTGTGGACGCTGCCGCCATAGCAGAAGCTGAAGTCAAAGCGGCAGCTGAGGCCAAGGCCGCAGCTGAAGCAGAGGCTGCCCGTCGTGCCGCTGAAGAAGAGAAAGCGCTATTAAAGGCTGAAGCAGAGGCGAAAGCCGCTGCCGAAGCGGAAGAAAAGGCTCGTGCGGAAGCTGCCGCAGCAGAAGCCGCTAAAGTAGAGAAAGCCGATAAAAAGGCAGAGGGTAAACCCGTAGAAAATGTAGCGAAAAAGGCGAAACCCGCCGCACCCATCCGCTCAACGTATGTAGATGATATTGAAGCGATGCGTATCGCCGCGATGGAACGTCGCAAGCAGCAGGCAGAACTGGAAGAGCGTGAGCTAGAAGAGAAGAAGGCCAAGCTAGAAGCCGACCGACGCGCCGCTCAGGAGAAAAAAGAGAAAGCTGCCCAGGCTGCTCAGACAGCCAAGGCGAAGCCTGCCAAGCCCGCTAAGACTGCAGAGAAAACCGAAGAGGTTAAACCTTCTCTGCGTCGCAAGCTGGAAACAACCTCGAGTGATGATCGCAATGACGATGAGCCGCGCAAACGTCGCGGGCGCCGCTCCAAATCCGGCCCGAAGAAATCCAGCAAAACAGCTCTATATGAGCAGGCGTTAGAAGTTTTTGAAGAAGATGAAGCCAGTAAGCGCAGCACGCGCTCCCTGTCTCGTCCGAATGTGAAGGTGAAGCCGACGCACGTATTTAAACGGCCTACGGAGAAACAGGTGTACGAAGTACAGTTGGGGGAAACCATCACCGTTGCAGAGCTGGCCAAGCAGATGAATGTGAAGTCTGGTGAACTGATCAAGCGTCTGATGAAGATGGGTGAGATGGCCACCATCAATCAGAGCCTGGATCGTGAGACTGCCCAGTTGATCATCGAGGAAATGGGTCACAAGGTGGTACTGCGTTCCGAGACCGAGCTGGAAGATAGCCTGGTAGCGCAATCCAAGGCTCAAGAGGGCACCGAGGTTTCCCGCGCACCGGTTGTAACCGTTATGGGTCACGTTGACCACGGTAAAACCTCTCTGCTCGACTATATTCGCAAGACCAAAGTGGCCTCTGGCGAGGCTGGCGGTATTACCCAGCATATCGGTGCCTACCGTGTGAAAACCAGCCAGGGCGAGATCGCTTTCCTGGATACTCCGGGACACGCTGCCTTTACCGCCATGCGTGCCCGCGGTGCCCAGGCTACCGACGTAGTTATTCTGGTAGTGGCTGCCGATGATGGCGTGATGCCGCAGACTGAAGAAGCAGTGAATCACGCTCGCGCCGCCGGTGTACCGCTGGTTGTCGCCGTTAACAAGTGCGACAAAGAAGCCGCTGATCCCGATCGCGTGAAGAATGAGCTGGCTGCCAAAGATGTGATCCCGGAAGATTGGGGTGGTGATACTCAGTTCATCAACGTATCTGCGCACACTGGGCAGGGCATTGATGACCTGCTGGAAGCGGTTTCCCTGCAAGCGGAAATGCTGGAGCTGAAGGCCAAGATCAATGTACCGGCCACCGGTGTTGTGATTGAGTCCCGCCTGGAAAAAGGCCGCGGTGTCGTTGCGACCCTGTTGGTGCAGAATGGCGAATTGAAGCGTGGCGATATTGTTCTGGCTGGCCAGAGCTACGGTCGCGTGCGTGCCATGACCAACGAACACGGCCAGCAGGTTAAGGAAGCCGGCCCGTCTACTCCAGTAGAGCTGCTGGGTCTGGATTCCACACCGAATGCCGGTGACGAGTTCATGGTGGTTGCCGATGAGCGTAAGGCTCGTGAAGTTGCCGAGCAGCGTGCGGATAGTGAGCGTCGCGAGCGTATGCAGCGTCAGCAGGCCGCCAAACTGGAAAACATGTTTGCGGATATGGAAGCTGGCGAGCGCAAAGTGCTGCCGGTTGTTATCAAGGCCGACGTGCGCGGCTCTTTGGAAGCTATCCTGGGTGCGCTGGCGGATATCGGCAACGAAGAAGTTTCCGTCAACGTGGTATCCAGTGGTGTGGGTGGTATCGCCGAAAACGACATCAACCTGGCTCTGACCTCTGGTGCAATCGTATTGGGCTTTAATACCCGTGCCGATGCTGCGGCCCGTAAAACTGCCGAGACTGAAGGGGTTGAGGTTCGTTACTACAGCGTGATCTACAACCTGCTCGATGAAGTGAAACAGGCTTTGTCCGGCATGTTGGACCCGGAAGTTCGCGAAGATATCGTGGGTATCGCCGAGGTACGCGATGTATTCCGCTCGCCGAAGTTTGGCGCCATTGCCGGCTGTATGGTTACCGAGGGTACCGTACACCGCAACAAGCCGATCCGCGTACTGCGCGACAACGTTGTAATCTATCAGGGTGAACTGGAATCCCTGCGTCGCTTCAAAGACGATGTGCAAGAAGTGCGCAACGGTATGGAGTGTGGTATCGGGGTGAAGGACTACAACGATGTGAAGCCCGGTGACCAGATTGAAGTTTACGATATCGTCAAAGTTGCCCGCGAACTGTAAAGCGTTCCAGATCGGGTGAAGAAGAAACCCGCGCGGCTTGGCCGTGCGGGTTTTCCTGTCTTTAAACCGCCATTCTCAATAGGTAAACAATGGCAAGAGAATTCCACCGCGCCGACCGCGTTGCCGACGCCATGCGCCGCGAACTGGCCCAGCTGATTCAGCAGGAAGTGCGCGACCCGCGCCTGGGCATGGTCAATATCAACGATGTTGAAGTCAGCCGAGATCTGACCACGGCAAAAGTGTTTGTCACCTTTGTGGGTGAGGACGACCGCAATAAGATCAATATCTCGATGGAAGTGCTGAACAAGGCCGCGGGTTTTCTGCGCAGCCAGTTGGCGCGCGCTATCCAGATACGCACCATCCCGCGTTTGCATTTCCGCTACGACGAGACTTCGGTGCGCGGGCAGGAGCTCTCCGCTCTGATCGACAAGGCGGTGCGCGCGGATCGCAAGCACCAGGACGACAGCGACTCTGACGAAGATTGATCTATGGGCCGCAGACCAAAATGGGGCCGGCCGGTTCACGGCGTGCTGTTATTGAACAAGCCCGCCGGCATTACCGCCAACGACGCCCTGCAAAAAGCCAAACGACTCTTTTTTGCCAATCGCGCAGGACACACCGGTGCCTTGGACCCGCTGGCGACCGGTGTTCTGCCGATCTGTTTCGGTGAGGCTACCAAGTTTTCCCAGTACCTGCTCGATGCCGACAAGCGCTACCGCAGCACTTTTGTCTTCGGTATGACTACCGCCAGTGGTGATGCCGACGGTGATGTACTGGAAACCAAAGACGCTTCCGGTTTGACTGAAAAAGCGGTACTCAAAGCGATGGAAGCCTTCCGCGGCCATATCAAGCAGGTGCCCTCCATGTACTCCGCCCTCAAGCACAAGGGCCAGCCACTCTATAAGCTGGCGCGTCAGGGCCTGGAAGTGGAACGCGAAGCGCGCGAGGTGGAAATCTTTGAATTTGAGCTGCTGAGCTTTACGCCGGGCCCACAGCCCCGCGCGGAGGTTGAGGTGCACTGCTCCAAGGGCACCTATATTCGCAGTATCGCCGAAGACTTGGGTCAAGCTCTAGGTGTGGGCGCCTATGTGGAAGTTCTGCATCGCAGTGCTGCCGGCCCCTTCGATGAGGCGGACTCGGTGACTCTGGATGAACTGACCGAAGAGCGTGGTGAAGATAGGGCAGAAGTGCTCGATCACCACTTGCTACCGATGGACTCTCCGGCGTCGTCTTTGCCCAAGCTCGTCCTGCCGGATGACTCTGGTTACTATGTGCGTCAGGGGCAGTCGGTAATGGATTTACAGGTCTATCGTATCGGTGCAGAAGGTGATATGGTGCGCCTCTTCCTGGAAAATGGTGATTTTCTGGGCGTAGGAGAAATTACCGACGAGGGGTGCGTAGCACCGCGGCGTCTGGTAAGTGGCACTTAAGAGAAGCCGTTATTCTGGTGAAAGCCAATAAAGGTGAACTGGAAAGTGCCCGCGCGGCACAGCCGCATTCACGATTAGCTGGTCTGTAAATATGCACGGGCCAGCCGAATCTTTTAAAGCATATTACGACGAGGTAATTCGTTATGGCACTGACTGCAGTTGAAAAAGCAGCCATCCTGAAAGAGCACGGCCAAACTGAAGGCGATACCGGTTCTCCGGAAGTCCAGGTAGCCCTGCTGACCGCCAACATCAACAAACTGCAGGGTCACTTCTCTGCGCACAAGCAGGATCACCACTCCCGTCGTGGTCTGATCCGCATGGTAAACCAGCGTCGCAAGCTGCTGGACTACCTCAAGCGCAAGGATCTGAACCGTTACGCACAGCTGATCGCTAAGCTCGGCCTGCGTCGCTAAGACCCTGGAATGCCCGCCTCTGGCGGGCATTCTTTTTTAATGCTTGCTGAAAAGTGGCCTTGCTGTCATTTTTCAGAAGTCGCACTACACAGGCCAGCGGTAGAGAACCCGTCCTGGATGTGCAGTGTTTGCACCGGCCACCTCTGGTCGGTGGCGGCACATCCCCGTGCCGCCTCAGGTGAGGTTTTTGGAATTCTCGCCCGGGCAATTATGTAGGGGTTACTGGAATGGGCCAGTAACCGTAAGGAAATAGGAAAAAAAACTAGTGAATCCAGTAAGCAAAACTTTCCAGTACGGACAACACCAGGTCACCATCGAAACTGGCCGCATCGCGCGCCAGGCGACGGGCTCTGCCCTGGTTACTATGGGTGAGACTGTTGTTCTGTGTACCGTTGTCGGTGCCAAAGAAGCCAAGCCCGATCAAGGTTTCTTCCCGCTGTCCGTGCACTACCAGGAAAAAGCCTACGCGGCTGGCAAAATTCCCGGTGGCTTCTTCAAGCGCGAAGGCCGCCCGTCTGAAAAAGAAACTCTGACTTCCCGTCTGATCGATCGCCCGATCCGTCCTCTGTTCCCCAACGGCTTTATGAACGAAGTACAGGTCATGTGTACCGTACTTTCTGCCGAGAAGGACATGGACCCGGATATCGCTGCCATGATTGGTACTTCTGCAGCGCTGTCTGTTTCCGGTATTCCCTTCGCAGGCCCAATCGGCGCCGCGCGCGTGGGTTACACCCAGCAAGATGGCTACCTGCTGAACCCAGGCTATCAAGCTCTGAAAGGCTCCGAGCTGGACATGGTTGTAGCCGGTACTAAAGATGCCGTGTTGATGGTTGAGTCCGAAGCTCAGGAGCTGCCGGAAGACATCATGCTTGGTGCTGTGCTGTACGCACACCAAGAGATGCAGGCCATCATCAAGGTATGTGAAGAGTTGAAAGCCGAAGCTGGCAAGCCCCAGTGGGACTGGCAGGCACCGGCGGTAAATACCGAGTTGAAAACGGCTCTGGAAGGTCAGTTTGGTGAGAAGGTTGCCGAAGCCTACCGTATCACCAACAAGCAAGAGCGCAGCACCCGTCTGGCGGAACTGCGCAGCGAAGCTGCCGAAGCGCTCTCCACTGAAGAAATCAGCGCTGATGAAGTTAAGGGTTACTTCGGCAAGCTGGAGAAGAAGCTTGTGCGCGGATCTGTTGTACGCGGTGAGCCCCGTATCGACGGCCGCGACAACAAAACTGTACGCCCGATCAGCGTAGAAGTTGGCACTCTGCCTAAATCCCACGGTTCCGCGTTGTTCACCCGTGGAGAGACCCAGGCATTGGTAGTGGCTACTCTCGGTTCCACCGGCGATGCACAGATCATTGACGCGCTGGAAGGCGAGCGTAAAGACTACTTTATGCTGCATTACAACTTCCCTCCTTACTCTGTAGGTGAAGCGGGTCGTGTAGGTGCTACCGGCCGTCGCGAAATCGGCCACGGCCGCCTGGCGCGCCGCGGTATTGCTGCAGTTCTGCCGAGCTCTGATAGCTTCCCCTACACCGTACGTGTGGTTTCAGAGATCACTGAGTCCAACGGTTCCAGCTCTATGGCTTCCGTATGTGGTTCCAGCCTGGCGCTGATGGATGCGGGTGTTCCGTTGAAGTCACCGGTTGCCGGTATCGCTATGGGTCTGGTGAAGGAAGACGAAGGCTACGCGGTTCTGACCGATATCCTCGGTGACGAAGACCACCTCGGTGATATGGACTTCAAAGTGGCCGGTACCGCTTCTGGTGTGACCGCACTGCAGATGGACATCAAGATCGAAGGTATTACCGAAGAGATCATGGAAACCGCTCTGGAGCAGGCCCTGCACGCGCGTCTGCACATCCTTGCGGAAATGAACAAGGTGATCGATTCCTCGCGCACCACTGTGAACGAGAATGCTCCGCGCTACGCGACCCTGAAGATCCATCCGGACAAGATCCGCGATGTGATCGGTAAGGGTGGTGCGACTATCCGCTCCATCACTGAAGAGACCGGTGCTTCCATCGATATCGAAGATGACGGCACGATCAAAGTCTTCGGTGAAGACGGTGAGAGCCTCGAAGCGGCGGTTACCCGTATCGAGGAAATCACTGCAGAAGCTGAGATCGGCGCTATCTACGAGGGCACTGTGGTGCGTATCGTGGACTTCGGTGCGTTCGTAAACTTCCTGCCGGGCAAAGACGGCCTGGTGCATATCTCCCAGATCGCGGAAGAGCGCGTAAATGCTGTGACCGATTACCTGAGCGAAGGTGAGAAGGTGAAGGTTAAGGTGCTCGACGTTGACCAACGCGGACGCATCAAACTGTCCATTAAGGAAGCCAAGGCTGACCAAGCCGCTTCCGAAGAGGCCAAGCAAGGTTCCGAAGAGGCCTAAACCTCTGGAGCCGATCTAGCCTGAAGAAACCCGGCCATGGTGCCGGGTTTTTTTATGGCTCATACCGGCTGTAGTAAAAATGACAAAGGCATTTTCGCCGGTGGCTTTTCGGTTAAACTCCTGCGAAAAGAGGGAAAATTTTGCACAATTACTGGCTTCTCGATACGCTCCTCGGGCTAACCTGTCTGTTGGTTGCCAACCAGTACTGGTATCTCACCCGCGCGCGTTTTCAATCGGCAACTCTAATAATCGTGGCCGCTCTTATCGGCATGGCCCTGGCCGCCCTGGTGGGTGCCTACCGCTATGGTATAGATCCCAGGGTGACTGAGCTACACCGGGCACTTGCACAGATTTCCGGTTTTGTCTCTTTCTTGCTGATTGGTATAGGCCTTGTCTGGGCGCGGCTGGAGCTACCTTGGGGGCGGGATAATCGTGCACCGGCCTACCTGGTCATTGTGTTGTTATTGGCGGGAGCCATTGGCCTCGCGCAGAGTACCTGGATGTCGAGCCAAGCGGTAGTCGACCTCTACTCCACAGTGGGGTTGTTTTTATGGTTGCTGGTGGCGTTACTGGAATTACTAGCACCGAGGCGTCTCAAGCGAAATCAAGCTTTGTTAATTGGCGCGGGTGCTTTGTTGGTGCTGATCAATGGGCTATTTATTGGCACGGGTGCCTCGCACCTGTTGGGCTTGGCCCGTACAAATTGGTTCCACTTACTGCTCGCACTTTCTGTCTTTTCCCTGTTGTGGGCACGCCCACTTTTCAGCCTGGATCGATTCACCAATGAATAAAATAATTACCAAATTGCAGGGTGGTTGCCATTGCGGTGCCGTGCGCTTTAGCGCGGTACATCAACGTCATAATGATGAGCCTTTGGTGGCACACGCCTGTAATTGCTCTATGTGTGAGAAGGTTGGCTATGTGCACCTGATTATACCGGCGGCAAACTTCCAGCTGGAGCAGGGCGAGGGGGATCTCAGCGTTTACACTTTTAATAGTGGTGTGGCGAAACACTATTTTTGTCGTCATTGCGGCGTTAAGCCATTTTATATACCACGCTCCAATCCCGATGGTTACAGCCTTAATGTGCGTTGCCTCGACAGCGTTCCACAGGAGTTAGAGGTTGAGCCGTTTGACGGACAGAATTGGGAGCAGAATGCTGCAGGCTTGGCACACCTAAGCAGCGCAAAGTAACAATCCCTGCCCAATCTGCCATTTAATGGCTGATGAGACTCCAAAGAAGGAGTAGGTGGGATATCTATAGACTCGCGTATCTGCGCCAGTCTTTTTTCAGTTTTTTGAAAGCCGGGCCTTTGGTGCTTTATCCGCAGCCGGCGAGGGAGTGGGAAAATGCAATCTGGGCTGATTCACGCCTATCTTCTCGATCACCGTGGTGGTGGCAGGGAGCTGAGCTGGGCAGAAGTGTCTGGCTGGCAACCCGGGCAGGGCGTGCTGTGGTTACATATGGATTATACCGACGAGACCGCCGCCCAATGGTTGCGTACAGAGAGCGGTTTGGATCGCTTGGTGGTGGAGGCTCTTCTGTCAGAGGAGTCGCGCCCGCGCGCGACGCCGATAGGCGATAGTTTATTGATTGCTCTGCGTGGTGTGAATCTAAACCCGGCCTCGCAGCCTGAAGATATGGTTTCGATTCGCCTGTGGATAGAGGCAGATCGTATTATCAGTACCCGAAAGCGCCGCCTGTTATCGGTAGAGGATCTACTCGGACGCCTGCGCGCTGGCCGTGGCCCCAGCGGCCCCTCAAACTTTATTGTCTCCCTGGCGGATTTGCTGGTGCGTCGTATGAGTGACACTGTAGATCAGCTCGAGGAGAAAATCGATGAACTGGAGAGCCTCGCTCTGGATTCCGCCGGAGGTGAGCTGCGCTCGGAACTTGCGCATTTGCGCAAGCAGGCCATTACCTTGCGCCGCTATTTATCCCCGCAACGGGAAGCTCTGTCTGGCGTTATGGCTGCGGAAATGCCCTGGTTTCACGAAACCAATTTGTTGCATTTGCGCGAAGTTAGCGATCGTCTGCAACGGCATATTGAAGATATTGATGTGGTGCGCGAGCGCGCTTCAGTCACCCAAGAGGAGTTATTGAGTTATAACTCCGAGCAGATGAATAGCCGTATGTACATGCTGTCGGTGGTAGCCGCAGTATTTTTACCACTCAGTTTTTTGACCGGCTTATTTGGCATCAATGTTGGTGGTATGCCCTGGGCCCAGTCTCAAGCGGGTTTTCTCACATTTTGCGCTTTACTGATTATTGCGCTTGCTGGGCAAATTGCATTTTTCTTTTGGAAAAAGTGGTTGTAGATATTTTCAAGTACACTAACAGAATAGCTTGTATCAATTGGAGGGGTAGTTTATTGGCTGTGAAATTTTATAGATCTTACGATTCGATCGGCATTTGCCATAATGGTATAGGTGATGGTTGAACCTGGAATATTTGGGAAATTGGCGGAATCTACGATATGAACTTTCTTAAAGTGCGTTGGTCTTCCTAAAAGGTCTGAATGGAATATATTGTGACTTCCCCCCATCGGAAAGCTGCCTCCCTGATGGAAGCTTTTGCCAGGTGGCTGTACGGTTAAGAAATGGGGTGGCACTACACCAAGCTTTATCAGTGAACGTCTTATCAGTGACTGAGTTTCTTGGGCGATTTTTCGGGTCCTGGTATTTTTAATTCCTCTTATTTCTACTCTGGAACTATCTGGATGTTTGCTTGCTAAGGTGAGTTCCAGTGCATCAGAATCTTCAGAGGATATGAAGCCCTGGATTATGCATAAGTGATCCAAGGCGATTTGTTTGGGGAGAAAGGAAGGAAGTAGAGATGTTAATTGCTCATCAATAATTTGGCTGCGACCATAAAATTGAAGGTGTATTTGTTCTGGGCTGATACTTGGGTTTTCAATTTCCATAAAAATTTCTGTTAATGTGAAATCGACTTCATAGTGACACCCTTTGTAGAGAAATATGGGGAAGAAAAAGTGTTGACTGTTTTGTATTTTTAAAGGCGTGTTTAATAAGTTGAGAGATCTAGCGAGTATAGTGGTAGTTGCAAACTGGCCCGCGGCAAGGAATACTCTCCGCGCAGTAAATCTATTGATTTGGCCGTTATTTATATCAACTGCAATCACCTCAACGCCTTCCTTTGTTTCATGGACTTCCTGCACAAAGAAACCTTGATGTATTGCCAAACCACTTCTCTGTAGCTCCTCAAATAAATATTTAGGGTTGAAAATTGATTTGTATGGGCACCCATCAAAACAGTGTCCGCAATACTTGCATCCATGCTCTCCCGTACTCGCATCTACCGCTAGCCTAGACCTGCCAAATTCAATACCTTTCCGCCTAAGAGTATTTTCAATGGCTGTCATTTTTTGAAGTAAAAAACCTGTCAGTGCATTTCTCTTGATAGCAGTAGGGTTGTTAGTAAATAGTGGGTACTTAACGTGGAGATTATCTATTTCTGCACTTATTGGCATATAGCGGAGTACATTTTGGTAGGATGGTGCCAGCTCATTTAAGGATATAGGCCATTTTCGCAGCTGGCGCTCACTATAGGGCAGAATCGCTGCTCCCCAAACGTTTCCCAGTCCGCCAAAGCCATGGGAGAACTCTGCTTTACAGTTTTCTGTTGTAATGGTGAGTTGTTTGGGTATTCTGTAAGGAAAGTCAGATCCGAATAGATACCTCCTTTCCAGACCTTTATGAGAGGCTATTGGTGGTGGAAATAGCTTATCTTTCTCTTTCTGTGTCCATGCATCAGATTTACTTTCGGATAGGACATTGACTTGGTGTTTGATATCTTCTTCAAGATCGTATGCGACGTCGATGACTTCAACGGCTTGCCCGATATCTTGTAATGCTTTAACTGTTGCGATACTCGCAGGACCACTTCCGATAACTAGATTCTTAATCCTATTCACTAAGGTTCTTCCCGCCAAGCACTTGTTTCGTGCCCGTTTTAAACTCTCTCTCAATCAATAGAATTGTAGCTGGGTTATATTTTCGGTTCGGTGGCGTTCTTTTATTGGTCAGGAGGTAGATTCCGCCCCTTCCAATTTCTTGTGGAAGAGGCGGAATCCTTTTCTTATCGCCTAAACCAGGAAAAATCCACAAAAACTGGATCGTGGTCGCTTAATCCAGAATAGGCTGGAGAACCGATAAAATAATTGGTGACCTCCAATGTGTAGTTGGGATTGTTGTTAATCACCACTACATGGTCTGTGTCATCCTGCAGCTCATCGGCACAGGCCTCTAAGCTGGTATCGCTACCAGTGAGCATATATTGGCAGGCGTGCTTGCCACCGGTTTTTTCGAAAAAGGCTTTCCAGGTCTGGTAATTAACGCCGCGCCAGTCGTCATCATTTTCATCAAATGCCATATTGAAGTCTCCCGCTAATATAACGGTGGCATTGCTTGAATGGGAGACAATCATATCGGCGATCTGATCAAGTTGCTTTGCCTTAGCGATCAGATCCGCATCCTGGTGGCCCGCATCCATATGGGTGTTATAGATATGTACATGATAATTTTCAGTGACCTCAACTTTTGCCACGGTAAAACCTTTCTCCGTATCACAATCATTACCTGAGCATTTGTTGAAGGTTTCCTCTTCATACGTAGCAAAGGAGTAATCGTCATCATCGCGATTTTCCCGGTCAAAAGGAAATTTGGAAAAAGTGAGTAGCCCGTTGCCAAATGAGGTACCGCCTCCCTTCCAGTGTTTTGAGCGATAGGGCACAGTATCGTTGCTGAGTTTGTCATCATCATCCAGGTAATTCGCCTTGGTTTTATTCCAAACCTCCTGCATCAGCCAGAGATCCTTGGGGTCTTCATTGAAAGTGCGAATAATCTGTTTGAAGTCTGACTTACTATTGCCGCCGATGCATTGTAAAAAACCATCCATGTTGTACACCATCATGTCAAAGCTGCCTGAATTGGCATCTTCAAAGCTGGTGTCACCATACTCATACCCATCCAGATCTTTTGATCCAGTTTCATCCACATCATCGATAAATTCGAACCAGTTACACGAGGTGATAGCGTCCCAAACATCTTCGAAATCTGCAGCGCTGGCTGGATAGCTGATTAGTAGGGCAAGGGAAATACAGATTCTTTTTAACATTTTTTATTCTCCATAGTTTTATCGCTGGGGGGTGCAGGGTCAGAAATGGAAAGCCTCTTATGTTTGGACTTTTTATTTTTGAGGGTGGGATGATGGATAGCGTAGATTACAAATTGGAGTAAGAAAGATTTTTTTTATTTTATTTTTTCAGTGAATGGCGCGGGCTTGTGTGTTTGGGTGGAAGCGTAAGTCTTTAATCAAAGGATGAGTATTTTTCTGCCAGTCAGTTGAGCATATCCTGTCTTTAAGCCGGTAACAGTCGCTGAATGCATCTCAGGTTATTTCTCTGTTTCACTTTTGACGACCTGTTGAAGTAGGCGCAAAGGCAGAGCAATATTTTCTGTATTACATGGATATGTACTCTGCGGGGGGATAGGGGAGGATTAGTGCTGTGGATTTATAGCGGATGCTTTGAAGATGAAAGCTGCAGTTATTCTACTCAAGCAAAAATAGTAACCATCTGCCGGGATAAAGCAGCGAGTCTGCCACTGCGATCCCAAAGGCGCGCCTGAATCACGGCATAGCCATCTTCCGCTTGCTCCACTTCTGCTAAGTATTGCCACCAATCCGACGCCTTGCACCCAGGTAGGGGCTCCATAAATTCCAGGGTCCAGGTGAGAGAGCTGGCCGGTGCTGGTGCTTTAAGCATGGGCAAAGTCGCCGGTGGCCAGGCGTCGATCAGTGCGAGCAAGTGGCTGATACCTACAGTTTTTGCACTACCGTCCTTAAAACGTACCCAACCGCCCAGTTGCCGTTCTGAGGTACCACTGAAAGGCATTTGGCCACAGGCAATACGGTAGTCATATTTTTGCGTGAACTCCGGTACGACACCCTCGATATACGGCAGGGCGACACATTTTTCCGGGCAGAGAAATTCGGGGGCGGCAGGGGTGTCGACTTTTACGGAGGAGTCCCTGCCGCTGCCGAAACTGGCAAGCGCCGCGAGCATAACCGCGTCGTTCTGCAGCAGCTGGCCCTGTGCTTGGGTTACTGAGCGACCAGCGCGCAATACCTGCGCATCAATGTGTACCGCTTCCGCGCTAACCGGACCGACAAAAGAGAAGGTGAGCGAGCGCAGGCTGCTTTCCCTTGTTGCTACCTCAGTAACCTCCGTCGCCATTTTTTCGTAGAGCATGGCCGCAACCAGGCCGCCAAAGGTGGCTCGACCCTGGCTCCAGCCTGTGGGGACTGTATTTGCGCCCTGTTTATTACGCCACTCAAGGAGAAGTTCATCAAAGGTCATAGAGTTACCGCTGGACAGGCGGACTTTGTGCAGTCCGCCGAGGAGATGTCGGTGCCATTTAAGCTGGTGTTAAGTGGCCCCAAATAGAAGACTAATTGAACGTGTGGCTGTCTTCGGGGAATACGCCGATTTTGACGTCCGCTGCGTACTTGCGCAGGGCGCCGGGGATATCGCCGGCTTCCACCAGGAAGTTCTTGGAAAACTTCGGTGGCTGCTCCGTGAGGCCGAGGATATCGTTGATGACCAGAACCTGGGCATCGGTATCGCGCCCAGCGCCGATGCCGATAGTCGGCATGGACACGGACTCGGTAATGCGCCTGGCCAGGGCGCTGGGCACACATTCCAGCACTAATAGATCGGCACCGGCCTGATCCAGCAGAATCGCATCCTCCAGCATTTGCTCGGCGTGTTTTTCATCTCGACCCTGAACCCGGTAGCCACCGAGCTTGTGAACGGACTGGGGAGTGAGCCCAAGGTGGGCACAGACAGGGATACCGCGATCTGTGAGCATTTTGACTGTATCGGCAAGCCAGGCACCACCCTCGATCTTCACCATATGGGCACCGGCCTGCATGATACGGGTGGCATTTGTGATCGCTTGCTCCGGCGTGGCGTACGTCATGAATGGCATATCGCCCATGATCAGGGATTTTTTATTACCTCGCGCCACCGCTTCCACGTGGTAGATCATTTGCTCCATAGTAACCGGCACTGTGCTGTCGTAGCCCAGCACGGTCATACCCAGGGAGTCACCCACTAATACGGTTTCTACACCGGTTTTCTGGGCCATAGCCGCCATGGGCGCATCGTAGAGAGCGACGGTAATAAATTTCTCGCCGTTCGCTTTCATTTTGCGCAGAGTTTGCACGGTAACGAGCTTTTCTAATTCTGAGGGTGCATACATAGCGGTTAACTTCCCGGGTTGTAGTAATGACGGCCCTTGGTCACTGTGAGCATGTACTCTACCAGTTGCTGGTAATCCTTTGGGCTATCGACAATATCGATGTCTTCGCTGTTGACAATCAGCAGCGGTGAGCTGTCGTAGAAATGGAAAAATTGGGTGTAGGCATCGTTGAGTGTGGCCAGGTATTCAGTACTGATAGCGCGTTCAGCGGGGATGCCTCGATTGCGAATGCGGGTCTGCAGGACTTCCAATGGCGCCTGCAGATAAATCACCAAGTCGGGTTTGGGCGCCTCTAAGGTGAGATGCTGGAACACCTGTTGGTAGAGTGCGAGTTCATCCACATCCAAGGTGACTTGGGCAAATAGTTGATCCTTCTCGATAAGGAAGTCCGCCACCCGCACAGGTTCAAACAGATCATCCTGGCGCAGGGCCTGGATCTGTTGAGAGCGCTGCAGCAAAAAATGTAATTGGGTTGGAAGTGCGGCGTTCTTGGGGTCGCGATAGAAGCGCTCGAGGAAGGGGTTTTCCTCGGGCAGCTCCAACAGGGTGTCGTAATTGAAAGTGGTGGCCAGTTTCTTGGCCAGCGTGGTTTTGCCCACACCGATATTGCCTTCAACAGCAATGAATTTCGGCGGGGTTCTCTCCGGTTGGCCAAATTCACACGGATTGGTTTCGCTGTTGTCGATAACCACGTGTTTGACTCCTCTGGTTTGGGCGTCTTCCCTGATGGGCTACAGGCGCCAAAATACTATCAAGCGGGGCGACCAGTCGAGCACTTTTAGCGCTGCATTAAGGGCTGGTTAGATTTTCTTCAGGCGGTTTTGCGGACAATTTTGCAGCAGTTGTTGCAATGATTCTCCAGTTGGCAGTTGCAGCTGGGGGGCCAGCTCGGCCAGGGGCAGCAGCACGAAGTTGCGCTCTGCCATGCGCGGGTGCGGCACCTGCAGGCGAGCTTCGTCTAACCGGAACTCGCCGAACAGCAGAATGTCCAGGTCGAGGGTGCGTGCTCCCCAGCGCACTGAGCGCTCGCGTCCGTGGGCCTGCTCAATCGATTGCAGCTGGTTGAGCAGCTCAATGGGCTGCAGCGCGCTCTCCAGTTCTGCCACAGCGTTGACATAATCAGGCTGCTCACCGGGGCCAATAGGGGCGCTGTGATAAAAGCTGGAGCAGCCTAAAAGTCGACTGCGGGGAATTTCTTCGATGGCTGCCAGGGCACTGCGCAGCTGTTTCAGGGGCTCAGCCAGATTACTGCCGAGCCCGATAAAAACCCTTTCCATTATTCGGCAGCCTTTGGCCTGCGTCGACGTCCGCCGCGGGAATTGCGGCCGCGATGATTACCGCCGCCATTGCGCTGGAGCTTGCGCACCATTTGTTGGCGTTGCTCATCGTCGGCCTGCTGGAATTCGGTCCACCAGTTGCCCAAGCCGGGCTCAAGCTCACCACACTCTTCGCGTAAGAGCAGGAAGTCGTAAGCGGCGCGGAAGCGAGGGTGTTCCATTTGGCGTTGGGCGCGACTGCCACCGCGTTGTGGTAGGCGGTGCTGCAGGTCCCAGATTTCGCGCATGGGGATAGAGAAACGCTTGGGAATTGCGGTATGGGCCAGCTGATTGCTGGTGATTTTTTGTGCTGCTTGGGCCAATGCCGGCGCTGGTGGGATCCCCCTTTCTATGAGTTTTTTCTGCTCCTCATTCACGGCTGGCCACAACAAAGCCGCATATAAAAAGGCGGGTGTGACACGCATGTCGGCCTGGATACGCTGATCGGTATTGCGCAGTGCGCGTCGGGTCAGTTCCAGTGCCGAAGGGTTCTTTTCAATCTGGGCGGCGTTATCGGGGAACAGGTGTTTCCACAAGTGGTAGCGGTGCAGTAATTCGAAAGTACGCTCGCCCTGGCCGCTCATCAGCAGCTTGAGGATCTCGTCGAACAGGCGTGCGGGGGCAATATTGCGCAGTAGGGGGGCCAGCTCCTGCAAAGGGGCTTCGGTACCGGCTTCAATAGCAAAATCCAGTTTGGCGGCAAAGCGCACCGCGCGTAGCATCCGCACAGGGTCTTCTTTATAGCGTGTGGCCGGAGCGCCAATCATGCGGATAAGACGCTTTTCTATATCCTCCACACCGCCGGTGTAATCGTGAATGGCGAAGCCATCGGTGGTGTAGTAGAGCGCATTAACCGTGAAGTCCCGGCGCACGGCGTCACTTTCCAGATCGCCGTAGACATTGTCGCGCAGTAGCATACCGTGTTCAGACTGCTTGGCTTCATGTTCTTCGCCATCGCTGTGGTGACCGCGGAAAGTGGTGACCTCAATGACCTCACGGCCGATACGCGCGTGGAGGATCCGAAAGCGTCGTCCCACGATACGTGCGCCACGAAACAGTACTTTGGCCTGTTCTGGGGTAGCGTCAGTGGCAACATCGAAGTCTTTGGGGTGGCCGCCGAGCATTAGATCCCGTACACCGCCACCGACAATGTACGCTTGGTAACCCGCGTCCTGTAGGCGCTTCATGACCGTTAGGGCCGCGCGGCTGATGTCCCGGCGGGAGATATTGTGATCGCTGCGGGCGATAATCCTGGGGCCTTTCTTGGCCGGCTTGCGCCAGCGTTTGATACTACTAATCAAATTATTGAGCATACGGCTGTCTGTCTTGACTGCTGCCATCTGTTTGTGACCGAAAATGCCCTGTTGGTGCTGAGGCCACATCTTCGGTGGCGGCAGGCTTTACACCCGCGCTTTCCTTCCCCCACATGAGCTGGGGTATGGTTGTTGCACTACTGGGGCTTCTGAATCTGGGCGGGCCCAGGGGCGAAGTCCAAAACAGAGGGCGGCAATGGCATCTGCTGTCAGTATGTAGGACTCGCTGGCGCGATTCTAACACACGCAAAGCAATGCGCCCGCAATCTGCGGGTGCCGAGAAGTTTGGGAAAAGTTTGGGAATTATTATTACAGGTATGAAGGCAGCGGCTTCCTTGCGCTCTTAATTTGCTATCAAGCAAACACCCTCTCCCAGGTATAAATCAGTCAGTTTGCAACGCGCTTGTTGTTATTTTTATTCTTCTTTCGAATTTATTGTTATTGTTTATTGTTGTTCTTGCGGTTTTGGCCACTCATTGCTTTTGTTATCGGCCGCCCCATTATTTTTATTATGTTTCGCCCACTTATTTTGAGTAGTTATAGGGCTTTTAACGGTCATTTATTTTTATTGTTGGCCGTTTTTAATTTTTGTACTAAGAGTAAAGCACTTAGCGTGCCAACTTTAAAAAATCTTTATAAATCAGTAGGTTACAAACTTTACGAAAATTGATGGAACTTTTCTGAGCGCCAATGCGTTACGTAAGGTGCGGCAACTGTTACTTGAGGTAGGTCTGGGGTAACACTTCCCCTTGTTACTGGAGGTGTAACAAGAAGAGCATGGATAGCCGGCATGCTGAACATACCGTTAGGGAAGTAAATTTTTGAATCTTGGTGCCGCAGTGGGTTAACGCGGCCGGAGATAGGGGGCTCAGCCCCCACAATCCCACAATGAGGTGATCAGACTTCGGCAACGGCGCTGCGGCGGGCCTTCTTGCGGGGAATCCCCAGTTTTTGACGTCGTTCCCATAGACATTTACGGCTAACCCCTAGCTTTTTTGCCAGTTCTGTCTCGCTCATGCTGTCCTGGTGTTCGATCACGAAGCGTGCGAAGTAATCCTCTAGAGAAAGGTCCTCGCGGGGATCGGTGTGCAGGCTGCGTGGGCGGGGTTCGCCGATGGCTTCCTCCACGGGGACCAGATCCAGGTCAATATCCAGGGTTCTATGATCGATTTCCCGGCTGTCACGGTCGGTGAGGATTACCGCACGCTGTATGGCGTTCTCCAGCTCACGCACATTACCGGGCCAAGTGTAGGTGGTGACAGCCTGTACGGCTTCAGGGGAGAGACGCAGCAGGGGACGCTCAATTTTGGTGCAGAATTTTTCCAGAAGGTGCTCTGCTAGTGCAAGGACATCGCGGCCGCGTTCGCGCAGTGGGGCCAGGGTCATTTGAACCACGTTGATACGGTAGTAAAGGTCCTCACGAAATTTGCGTTCAGCAGCGAGTTGGCGCAGGTTGCGGTGGGTGGCGGTAACCAGGCGCACATCCACCTTGCGGGACTCAATAGAGCCGATCGGGCGCACTTCACCCTCTTGTATCACACGAAGTAGGCGGGCTTGGGCTTCCAGGGGGAGTTCACCGATTTCATCCAGAAAAAGTGTACCGCCATCAGCGGCGGCAACCAGCCCCTCACGGGCACTCTGGGCGCCGGTAAAGGCGCCTTTTTCATAGCCAAACAGTTCAGATTCGATCAGTGTCTCTGGAATGGCGGCACAGTTGACGGAGATGAGTGGCTTGCCGGCGCGGCGGCTCTCCTCGTGGATAGCCTTGGCCACCAGTTCTTTACCGGTGCCCGTCTCACCGTGTACCAGCACGGTGGCATCTGTGGGGGCCACCTTGTGGATGCGCCTGTAGAGTTCGCGCATAACCTGGCTGTCGCCGATCATCCCGGCGATGGTGCCCGGGTTACCTTTATCCACAGGAGCCAGAGCACGGCTCTGCTCGGCCTTGCCGATGACACGGCGAACGGTGGCGAGCATCTCATCGTGATCGAACGGCTTGGCGATATAGTCCGCAGCGCCCATGCGCATGGAGTCCACCGCGGAGCGCAGGCTGGCGTAGCTGGTCATGATCAATACCGGCACTTCACCGGCGTGTTTGAGCAAGTCGGTGCCGGGCGCACCGGGAAGGCGCAGATCTGAGATTACCAAGTCGACCTCGTTGATTCGGTACTTACTGAGGGCCTCCCGAACTGAGCCTGCTTCACTGACCTTGTATCGGTGCCGCTCTAACAGTTTGCGCAGCGCCGTTCGAATAATGGCTTCATCTTCGACGATCAGGATGTGGCTCATATGTTACGCCTGGTTACAAAATGCTCAATAAACGCCTAGTTTTACCCGGTCGCCGTTTCTATGCAACTCAAAAACGGAGAATCGGGTTATTTTTGCCCAGTTCCCGGCCGGTTTGCCGGCTGGATTCTCAACCTGCAAGGGGCAGCTGCACAGTAAATCTAGCGCCGCGGCCGGTCTCGGGGTTGGCCGGGCTCTCCAGTTCCAGCTGCCCGCCGTGCTCCTCGACAATGCTGTACACCATGGCCAGGCCAAGGCCTGTACCCTCTCCGGGTTCCTTGGTGGTGAAGAAGGGTTCCAGGATGCGCTCGCGGTGTTGGGCTGAGATGCCTGGGCCGTCATCGGTGACAGAAACGCAGGCGCACCCCCTGGCTTCGCGGCCTTCGATGAGGATGAGGCCGCCATCGGGACTGGCGTCACGGGCATTACTGAGCAGGTTGATAAATACTTGAATCAGGCGCTGGTTGTCGCCGGGGGCGATCAGATCTGCGGGCACCGCATTTTCGAAACGCACTTCGGTTTTATCCCGCTGCAGGGACAATAGATGTACGGCTTCCTGCACGCAGGCATAGAGGTCCACGGGCGCACGTTCACTTTCCTGGCTGCCACTGTGGGAGAAATTCACCAGCGAGTGCACTATGCGGCTGATGCGCTGGGTCTGGCTGAGAATCTGGTCGGCGGTTTCCAGTACTTCCGGGTTGTCGCAATCAAACTGGAGGTTCTGTGCCAGGCAGGCGATGCCGGTCACCGGGTTGCCTACTTCGTGGGCGACACCGGCGGCGAGGCGTCCCACCGAGGCCAGGCGTTCGCTATGAATCAGCTCCTGTTCCAGTATCTGGGTCTCGGTGATGTCCTCAAGCAGCAACATCTGTCCATCGCCGCGCTGGTTGCGGGTCCGGCCGCTACGGCTGCGTTTCTGTCGGGTTTTGTGCAGGTTGAGCCAGTGACTGTTGCCATCGAGACTGACCTGCTGCTTGAAGCGGCTGGCATCGGTAGACTCGGCGAACTCCGCCAGCAGACTGCGCCAGGGCTCAGCCAGATATTCCAGTTTGGAGCCGATCACCTCTACAGCGGCAATGCCGGTGAGATCCTGCATGGCGTAATTCCACAGCAGTATCTCGCCATCGCGTCCCAGGGAGCAAGCGGCCATGGGCAGCTCCTCGAGCATTTGCCGATGGTATAGGCGCAGGTTGTTCAACTCTGCGGCGAGCCCGGTGAGCTGGTGTTTGTAACGTCCAAGGCGGGTCTCGATGAGGTGAATATCCTTATTGGCCGGCTGATCGCTGTTCTGGAAGGGAAAGTGGCGATCGATAATCTGGCCGGCCAGCACCCGCCCCAGCAGTCCCGACAGGTTGGATTCGATACGGTTACGCAGTTGGCGCAAGGCGTAGGGACGGCGTTCGTCATCGGGCAGGTTGAGCTGGCTGAGGGCGCGCTTCACCTCGGTGTTGGCAGTGGCCGCTCCCAGGCTCTCCGCCAGGCGCAGGCGAAAGTCTGCTGCGGACTGCACATCGAGACCCAGACGCAGGGCCTGGGCGATGGTGTCGTCACTGCACAGGTCAGCAGCGTATTGTTCCAGGCTGCTCGTCGAGGTGAACAGCGACAGACTGACGAACAGCAGTATGTTGACGCCGAGCGACAGGGTGGTGATCTGGGTCCAGATGGACATTCCCAAAGGGATTTGAAGAGAAGTACCCGGCAGGGTGATGCCGGTAATCTCAAATACCGATGGCAGCAGTAGACCACAACCCCAGATCAGCATCCCCGCTAGAAGCCCACCAATCAGGCCGCGTCGATTGCCCCTTGGCCAGTGAATAACGGCGAAGATACCCGGCAGGAATTGCAGGGAGCCGATAAAGGCCAGCAAGGCCAGGTCCGAGAGGGGTAAACGATTGTCCAGCAGCAGGTAAAAGGCAAAGCCGGCGATAAACAGCGCGGCTATTAATGCGCGGCGCAGCCATACCAGCTGGCGGTACATATTGTCCTCTGAGTGCCAGCGGGTGCCCGGCAGCAGCCAGTGGTTCATGACCATGGTGGACAGTGCCAGGGTCATCATTATCAGTGCGCCGGTGGCGGCGGAGAGACCGCCGATAAAGGCGAGGGTGGTCAACAGTGCCGAACCGCTGGCTCGCGGCACTGCCAGCGAGAAGTACTGCACAGGCTCGGCTACATCCAGGGCGAAACCCGCCCACATAATTGGAAAGATCGGCAGCGCCATCAGCAACAGAAATAGCGGAAATCCCCAGCTGGCGGTGCGCAGGGCCTGGCCGGTGGGCCGCTCGGCAATACTCAAATAAAAGATGTGTGGCATGGCCACGGCGGTGGCGATAAAGACCAGCAGTAGCGTATGCGAGGAGCCCTGCTCAATGGGGGTGTAGAGCAGCTGTTGCATATCGTTGTTTTCCAGCAACCACTGGTCGAGCCCCGAAAAGCCACCGAATACACCGTAAACCGCATAGCCTCCTACCGCGGTCAGCGCCACCAGCTTAACCAGGGATTCCAGTGCCATGGCGCTGGCCAGGCCCTCACCGCGCTCGCGGGTGGCGCCATACATACTGGTAAAAACTGCCAACAATACGCAGTAGAAGAAGGCGATCAGGTTTTTGCTGGAGACACCGCTATCCGGTAGGCCCAGGGCGGCGACACTGTCCCGCGACAACAGTGCCAGGGTCTCCGACACCGCTTGGATCTGCAGAGCCACCAGCGGCAATAGTGCCAGCAGCATAAACAGGGTGGCCAGGGTGCCCACCTGGCGGCTGTGATAGCGAAATACCAAGAGATCAGCGGGGGAGTAAAGCTGGTAGCGTTGGGCCAGGCGAGCCAGGGGTTCCAGCGCCACCGGCGCGAACAGGAACATGGCACCGGTGCCCAGGTAGTAGGCGAGCACTCCGTAACCGTATTGCCAGGCGAGGTCGACAATGCCGTAGAAGGTCCAGGCAGACAGGGAGACCCCTAGCGAGAGTACATACACCAGCGGATGGCGCACCCAGCGCGAGGGCAGCCACCCCTTGGAAGTGGCGAAAGCGACAAAGAACAGGGTGGCAATATAGGCGACCCCGATCAGGGCGATATGGGCTATCTCAAAGCTCATTCGATTTGCGCCTCCACTGGATAAAAACCGCCAGCAGGATCAGAACGAACCAGAGAATAAAGGGCCGATACCAGGCGCCAATGGGATTGATCATCCAGGTAAATATGGTGGGGGAGAACACATAGCCCACCAGCACGAGCAGAATTAGCAGGGTGCGGTTGCTCATAGTTTGTTATGTAAATCCGCGTGGAGGGTGAAAAAATAAATGGCTGGCCGAGTGCCGGCTGGCGCAAAAATGTTAATTGCCACCAACGATCAGTGCAATTGTCGGTCGCGTTTATCGACCTGATGGCGCTGCCAGCGCGCTGCAGCCCACTTGAGAATATGTTCCGGTGCCTCTTGCTCCAGGCCATCCGCAATATGGAAGCCGAGAAAATCCAATGCGGTGCAAAGGTTGCTGGCGGCTTTGCTGTCGTCAATTGCCGGTGCATGATTTTGTTTGCTGAGTTTTTGCATCCCCCCCGGCCCCATGACCAATGGCAGGTGGCCAAAGATCGGCGCTTCGCTGCCGAGTAGGTGAAAGAGGCGGATTTGAGCGGCGGTGGTGTCGAGTAGGTCGGCACCGCGCACGATATGGGTGATGCCCTGGGCAATATCATCGACCACTACGGCCAATTGATAGGCATAGAGGCCATCGCGGCGCTTGAGGATGGTGTCTTCGTGTACTGACTGGATTTTTGTTCCGCGCCAGATATCCTCGAAGCGTTCCTCTCCACCTGCGCAGTTCAGGCGAAGCGCGCAGGCCCCATCGTTTTTATCCTCTGCATCCCTAGTGCGGCAAACCAAGTTATTGTGACCACCGTTTTGGCGGATCTGGCTACGTGAACAGTAGCAGGCGTACAAGAGTTCTCGCTGGCGCAATTGAGAGAGGATTTCTTCGTAGTGTGCGTGGCGTTTGCTCTGCCATTCAACCGCGCCGTGCCAGTGCAACCCATGAGATTCCAGGGTTTTCAGGATGCGAGCGGCTGCGCCGGGTTCCTCGCGAGGGGGGTCTAAGTCCTCCATACGCACGAGCCAATGTCCACCGTGAGCGAGGGCGTCCAGATAGCTGCCGAGTGCGCACACCAGCGAGCCGAAATGCAGGGGACCGCTCGGCGAGGGAGCGAAGCGACCGGTATAGGGAGTTTTACTATTCAAGGTGGTAGAGGCGGTCCCGTCGACCGCCCTGTCCAGCTGGGCGATCTGGGGTGATCGCCGCAATGCAAAGGGAAAAAATCAGCCGGAAAGCTGTTTTTCCTTGATCTCAGCCAGGGTTTTGCAGTCCACGCACAGGGTTGCAGTGGGGCGCGCTTCAAGGCGGCGGATACCAATATCAACCCCACAAGCTTCACAGAAACCGTAGTCATCCTGGTCAATCAGTTCCAGGGTGGCGTCGATTTTCTTAATCAGCTTGCGCTCGCGGTCGCGGGTGCGCAATTCAAGACTGAACTCCTCTTCCTGACTCGCGCGATCGGCGGGATCGGGAAAATTTGCGGCCTCGTCTTTCATATGGGAAACGGTGCGGTCCACTTCCGCCATTAGTTCGGCCTTCCAGGCCAACAGCAAGTTGCGGAAATGCTCCTGCTGCTTCTCATTCATGTACTCTTCGCCCTTAGTCTCCTTGTAGGGCTCAAAGCCGTGCAGAGAATCGGTGCTCGCAGCAGTTTTGGGCATAGTCGTTGCCTCTCTTTCTTTACGGACCCCCGATAATGGGGGCGATACCACCAAATTCAATCTAGCCTAGACCGTAATCTTTTTGGGTGATGTTTTTTTCACCTATTAAAGCAGTTGCGGTGACAGGCTAATCCTTGCCTCGGTTACCGAGACCCCCGGCGACCGAGAGCGAGGAAGCTATCAAATCTGCGCGATTCGCGCCACAAATAGTTGTCTGCTATTTTGTGGCGCCAAAATGTACAAGAGTGCCAGCCAGTGAAGTTTTCCCCACAGCTACAAAAGGCCACCCTGCTGCGCCGATACAAGCGTTTCCTTGCCGATGTGGAGACGGTGGATGGCGAGATGTTTACCATTCACTGCCCAAATACCGGCTCTATGAAAAACTGTTGGGTTGAAGGGGGCGCCTGCTGGTACTCGGACTCGGGTAATCCCAAGCGCAAGTACCGCCACACGCTGGAAATCTGCACAACTCCAGATGGTGCTCTGGCCGGGGTCAATACCGGGCGTGCCAATGCCCTAGTAGAAGAGGCGATCCACTCCGGTGTGGTCAGTGAACTGCAAGGGTATGAATCTCTGCGCCGTGAAGTGCGTTACGGCGACGAAAACAGCCGTATCGATTTTCTATTGTCCGGTGATGCTGGCGACTGCTATGTGGAGGTCAAGAATGTCACTTTGGCAGATGGAGCGCGCGGTTATTTTCCCGATGCGGTGAGCTCCCGCGGTGCTAAGCACCTGCGCGAGTTGCAGAAGCTGGCTGAATGTGGCGTGCGCGCGGTGCTTTTTTACTGTGTGCAGCACAGCGGCATTGAGAGCGTGGAGGCGGCCAGAGAAATTGACCGGGCTTATGCAGATGCACTTGATAGTGCTTTATCTGCCGGTGTGCAGGTGCTTGCTTACAAAGCACAGATGAGCGCCGCTGAAATCGTGCTCAGTGAGGCTTTGCCATTTCGCTGAGAGAAGTTAATTTTATTGGCTGGGCGGAATTCTCCCAGCCAATAAATTTTATTCCGGCAGTAGGGCATAAAGACCGTCTTGAGCGTATTCCACTGGCACAGGCGTGAGAGAATCCCCGGTGCAGGGACCGGCAATACATTCGCCGGTTTCGATGGTGAACAGCGCTCCGTGGGATGCACATTGGATCAATGCGCCATCGGGATCGAGAAACTGGTCTTCCTGCCAGTCGAGATTGATACCGCGATGGGGGCAGGTGTTTTTATAGGCGAATACCTCGCCCCCTTTCATTACCGCAAACACATTGTCGGTGCCGGCGGCGGTATCGCCGAGGGCAAAGCCTTTAGATTGTCCTTCCGTTAACTCATCGTAACGACACAGGAAGTATTTCTGCATAACTGGTCGGCCTTAGGCGCAATTATTTATTGGTTAATAAGGCGCGCCCTCCCAGATATGTTGATTTGGGGAGAAACGCGCTGAATTCTGCCCCTGCTTATTGGGGAGCGGCGAGTGTAATAGAGGTGTAGCGGATTGTCCCGTCGCGCATTATCCCCAAGGTAATCTGGTCCCCGGCGCGGTACTTCTCCAGTGCATTGAGCAGGTCGTCGTAGCTGCGAACGGGCTGTTGCTCAATTTCCACGATAACGTCCCCCAACTGCCAGCCTCCCTGGCGTGTGCGGTAGATGCCCTGTAGTCCGGCTTTTTCCGCCGGCAGGCCTGGTGCTGTGCGTAGCACCGCAACGCCTTCAAATCCGTAGCGGCTACTCCACTGGTCCGGCGCGGATTCAATACCGAGAATTGGCCGAACCAGGCGGCCGTAGCTGATGAGCTGCGGCACTATTTTCTTTACCGTATCCACAGGTATGGCAAAGCCGATACCCACACTGGCGCCGCTGGGGCTATAGATGGCTGTATTTACTCCGATCAAGCGGCCGAGGGAATCCAGCAGAGGGCCGCCGGAATTTCCTGGGTTAATAGCGGCGTCGGTTTGAATCACATTGCGGATGGTGCGATTGTTAGCGGCCTCGATTTCTCGTCCCAATGCGCTGACCACCCCGGTGGTCAGGGTGGTATCTAGGCCAAAAGGGTTGCCGATGGCGAGTACCTTGCGCCCCACTGACAGATTGCTTGAAGTACCTGCTACCAAGGGTTTGAGTGATTCTTTCGGCGCCTCGATTTTCAAAACGGCCAGATCTTTTTCCGGTGCCGAACCCACCAGAGTGGCGGGCCATTCGCTGCGGTCCTGCAGGGTAATGGTGACTTGGCGCGCGCCTTCAATAACATGGAAATTGGTGACTATGTGTCCCTGCTCATCCCAGATGAATCCACTACCGGCGCCTTTGGGGACTGCGTGCAGGCGTAGGGTTCTACTATCGCGAACCAGAGTTTCATTGATGACATACACCACAGATGGACTGGCAAAATTAAACACCTGCATGGTGTTGCGCTCGTCATCTGTGGCGAATTCAGGAACCTGTGCGTACAGGGGAGCCGTGAACAAGAACAAAAGGGCGGACAGAATAATGGGCAGAGTTTTAAACGGTGTCATGGGTTGCCGTCTTCGCTTTATCACTGTACTGGAAAGTTTACTGTGCTTGTTGTGAGGGAGTGAAGATGGGGGCGCGGCAATGAATTAAAACCCGCCCCAGAAAAGGGTTAACAGCAATCCGGGATTTATTTGCGGAAATTTTGCAGGGCGAGGATGCGATCATCCAAGGGCGGATGGGTGGCCAACAGAGCCCCCATATTGCCGAATATACCGAAGGCTTTCATGTTGCCCGGCAGGGGCTCTTCGTGGCCCCGTTCGGACTCCACCTTGAGCCGTTGCAATGCGGCGATCATAGAATTGGGGCTGGCCAGGGTGGCGCCGGCATGATCCGCACGGTATTCCCGGCGGCGGCTAAACCAGGCGACGATAAACATGGCAAAGAAGCCAAAGACGATATCCATCACGATAGAAGTAATGTAATAGCCGATACCCAGGCCCTGTTCATTGCGCAGTATCACCCGGTCGACAAAGAAGCCGACCAGCCGAGCGAAGAACATCACAAAGGTGTTTACCACTCCCTGGATCAGAGCCAGGGTCACCATATCTCCGTTGGCCACGTGTCCAATCTCGTGGCCGATGACCGCGCGTGCCTCTTCGCGGCTGAAGCGCTGCAATAGCCCAGCGCTCACAGAAACCAGGGCATTGTTGCGATTCCAGCCGGTGGCGAAAGCATTGGCCTGGGGCATGGGGAAAATACCCACATCTGGCATGCCGATATTGGCCTTGCGTGATAGCTCTCGCACCGTTTCTACCAACCACTGCTCATCGGCACTGCGCGGCTCGGTGATAACCTGGGTGCGGGTGCTCATTCGGGCGATGGTCTTGGAGAGAAATAGGGAGATAAAAGAACCGCCAAAACCAAATAAAGCGCAAAGGAGCAGCAATGCGCCCAGATTCAGGTCGACACCATTGGCCTGGAGGATGCCGCCAATGCCAAAAATATTGAAAATAATGCCGACTAAAACCAATACTGCCAGGTTAGTCAGCAGGAATAGCCCAATGCGCAACATCGGCTCTCTCCGTCTCTTTGCCCTTAGACAAGTTTAGATAGGGTGTGGTGGTTTGTGTGACAAAATTTAGTGTTACTGCCGGGTCGAAACTAAAGAGTGTCTTGTTAAGGCGATACGCCGGGAACAGTTCCCTTTGAGCGCTTAATGGGTACTCATACCGCAAGCTTCCTACAGCCCGGTAAGCGGTGTATTCCCCCTGTCTTTTAGTGGCAGGTCTTAATCAGAATTCTGTGTGGCTAACAGGCGATCGGCTTCAGTGACCAGCTGCTGCTTGAGATCCGGGTCCAGGTCGTTCCAGTGGACGTCTAGGAGGGCACCTTGAAGTGCATAGAGCATGACACGCGAGGCGTTGATGCCGCGGTTGCGAATACTGATAAAGGCTTCAACGGGGCCGATGCGGTGGAGATCTTCGTAGGTGCGAATACCAATGGAGTGAAGGATATTGACGGAGGCGAGCCCCAAATTTTTCAGCTTGAGTAGTTCTGATTGACTTGGGTGCATTCAGTTTTCCCTGCAAGGTTTTCCGTCCGGTGGCTGCGATCAATCCTCGATCGCGGGACTGAACTTAACATAAATTAACAAACTGCCAACAAAGATTACCGCCGCGGGCTTTAAGACAGCGCCTATTACTTTTTCTAGCAAATTTCGGCGGCCTTACTTATTCCTCTACGCTCTTTGGTAGAGTAATAGCCGGGTGTTTACTCACTTTAGCCCGCCCTACAAGAATCGCCTGCCGATAGGAGTCAAATGTTATCCACACCGCTAAAGAGCATGCTCTTCGGGCTCACCGATTATCACGTTATTCTCGATCCTCCCTCTGGGCAGTTGCTGCACCCCGAGGCCCTGGTTGCTTTTCAACGCCTGCGGCGCGATGCGCGCGATGCCGGCTTTGACCCCAAGGTTGTCTCTGGCTTTCGCAGTTTTGAGCGCCAGCGCACCATCTGGAATGGCAAAGCCCAGGGGCAGCGCCCGGTGCTTAACAACGAGGGCGAAGCGCTTGAAATCTCCGGGCTGCCGCAGGAGGAGCTGGTGCTGGCCATACTCCGTTGGTCGGCCTTACCCGGTGCCTCGCGCCATCATTGGGGTACCGATTTCGATATTATCGATGCCGCTGCTGTAGCAGAGGATTACCAAGTACAGCTAACCCCACAGGAAGTGGCTGATGATGGGGTTTTCGGTGCCTTTCACCAGTGGCTGGACCAGCGCATAGCTGCGGGGCAGAGTTACGGCCTGTTTCGCCCCTATGCCGAGGACCGCGGTGGCGTGGCGCCGGAACGCTGGCACTTGAGTTATGCACCGCGAGCCCTGGAGCTACAGCATCTGTTGACGCTCGAGCGCCTGGAAGCGCAGTTGCGCTCTAGTGACCTGGCGCTGTGCGACACGATTTGCAATCAACTGGAGCACATCTATACGCGCTTTGTGTGGATTCCAGATCACTGTTATCCGGCAGAAATGCCGCTCTGAGGAAGATCTGTGCCACCGGATTCTGCAGTGGTTTCCCGCGGTGGGTGGCGCTTGAAAGCCCCTAATATTCCTGCGAAGCTGCGCGAGCTCAGGGGCTCGGATTGGATTCAAGCAGATTAGATACAATAGGAAAGCGATGGGAAGGAAAGCGCTGGGAATATGAGTAAGAACGGTGAGGAACAGATTATCGACAGCCAAACTGAGCCCAGAGATGTGTGGAGTGCTATGCGCGCAGAGGCTGCCGCAGCCGCCAGGGATGAGCCGATTCTGGCGAGTTATTTCCACAATACCGTGCTGCGCCACAAGTCGCCTGAGCACGCGATTGCCGACCAGTTAGCCTCGGTCCTCGATCACAATGCGCTCACTTCCACCGCCTTGCAGGAAGTGATCGCCTCCGCCCTTCAAGGAGATGAAAGTATATCCCGCAGTATGCTGGCGGATATCTGTGCCTGGTACGACCGGGATCCCGCCTGCGACCAGTACCTCACTCCCTTTCTCTACTTCAAGGGATTTCACGCTTTGCAGTCGCACCGTATCGCCCATTGGCTGTGGAATCAGGGCCGCACTACCCTGGCACTGTATTTCCAGAGCCGCGTGTCGGAGCAGTTCGCTGTGGATATCCACCCTGCGGCCAAGTTTGGCAGCGGTATTATGATTGACCACGCCACGGGTTTGGTAGTGGGGGAGACCTCGGTGGTGGGCGACAATGTTTCCATTTTGCATTCGGTGACTTTGGGCGGCAGCGGTCGCGGTTCAGGGGATCGCCACCCGAAAATTGGACACGGCGTGATGATTGGCGCCGGAGCCAAGATATTGGGGCCTGTGCGGGTGGGTGAGGATGTGAAGATTGCTGCGGGTAGCCTGGTTCTGCAGGATGTGCCCGACCACACCACGGTGGCCGGTGTCCCCGCGCGTCAGGTTGGTGGCCGGATAGAGAAGGCGCCCGCCTTTACCATGGACCAGACCCTGGATTCTGAAGAATAAAGCTGTGGTCGCAAGTATTAACTAACCAGCATTACACATAGGGATTGAGTGATGACCCAAGCCAGCTATAGCCTGATTTTTCGCGGCGACCTGATTGCCGGCTTTACCGCCGGTGATGTGAAGGCCAATTTGGCGCGTTTGTTTAAGAGCAGCCCCCAGGCAGTGGAAAAACTGTTTTGTGGTCGGCCTTTAGTACTTCGCAAGGGACTTAGCCGCGCCCAGGCGGAGCAATTTCAAGCCACCCTGGCCAAGGTTGGCGCTCAGGCGGCCCTTAAGAATGAGGGCGGTTCTGATATCGCCAAGCAGGCGCCTGAATCCAAGACTGCTGAACCAACGCAGGCACCCCAATCAGAAGGGCTTCGTGTTCCCAACTGGACGCTCGCGCCTATGGAGGGCAACCTGGTGAAAGACCATGAGCGCAGGGAGGTGGCAGAAGTGCAGGTGTCCACTGAACATATCAGTCTGCGTGCGGCGGAGGGGTTGTTACTGGATGAGAGCGAGCGGGCCGAGCCAGCCGCTGTACCGGTCAGTATTCCCCAGTGGGATCTCAATTAGATTGCCTGCAGTTCGGTTGTTGGGAACCTCCAGACATAAAAAAACCGGCAGATAGCCGGTTTTTTTATGTCTGTCAGCCTGGAAACTACAAAGTAGGGCCTGGCTTTAAAGAAGTGGCGATTAGCCTTCTTCTTTCAGGTAGCGCTCACGGGAAGCCAGTACTTCTTTGCGCGCTTCTTCAGCGTCGGCCCAGCCTTCCACTTTCACCCACTTGCCGGCTTCCAGAGCCTTGTAGTTTTCGAAGTAGTGTTCGATCTGCTTGATCAGCAGCTCGGGCAGGTCGCCGATTTCCTGAACGTGATCGTACAGCTTGGTCAATTTGGTGTGGGGTACGGCCAGCAACTTGGCATCAACACCGGATTCGTCGGTCATTTTCAGCACGCCGATCACACGGGAACGGATCACGGAGCCAATCATTACCGGGTAAGGCGCTACTACCAGTACGTCCAGGGGGTCGCCGTCTTCGGACAGAGTCTGGGGTACATAGCCGTAGTTGGCCGGGTAGAACATGGGAGTGGCAACGAAGCGATCCACGAATACGGCGTCTGAGTCCTTGTCCACCTCGTACTTGATGGGGTCGGAGTTGGCAGGGATCTCGATGATTACGTTGATATCGCTGGGCAGGTCTTTACCTGCGGGGATCTTGTCGAAGCTCATTGCTGTTCCTGAACTGGGTAAAACGAAAAATTTGGAGCGCGGATTATATATGCAGTTCGGCATGGCTGAAAGTCACGCCCTTAAAGGGGATATGGGGCGTCAAGGCTCGGCTGGCGGGTCTATCCTGTAGGTCATTGATAACAACAATGGGGCAGGGACGGCCATGATCAAAGCGCGGGAGGTAAAAACCGTTCAGGAGGCTCGTGCCATCGTTGAAGGGCGTGGCCTCAGTCATGTCAAAGTGGGCCTGTTTGATTTGGATGGGGTCATGCGCGGCAAATATATGAGCCGTGAAAAATTCTTCTCTTCCCTGGAGCAGGGATTTTCGTTTTGCGATGTGGTGCTGGGTTGGGATGTCAAAGACCAGCTCTACGATAACGCCCGCTATACCGGCTGGCACACTGGTTACCCGGATGCGCCGGTACGCATTTTGCCGCACAGTTGCCGCGATATTCCCTTTGAAGACAATATGCTGCTGTTTCTGGCGGAGTTTGATCAGCGGGCCCAGGTAGTCTGTCCGCGCGCGGCTCTACAAAGGGTGGTAGACCGCTGTCGGGCCATTGGATTCGAGCCCTTTGCGGCTCTGGAATATGAGTTCTTTTTATTTGATGAAACACCCGAGTCCGTGCGGGAAAAGGGTTTTCGCAACCTGAAGCCCTTCACGCCGGACTGGTTTGGTTACTCAATGCTGCGCAATTCGGTCCATGCCGAACTCTACCGTGAAATTCTCGATATGAGTGAGTGCATGGACTTCCCTCTAGAGGGACTTCATACCGAAACCGGCCCCGGTGTTCTCGAAGCGGCCATTGCCGTGGATAACGCTGAAGCTGCAGGGGACAAAGCCGCACTGTTTAAAACTTTTATGAAGGTACTGGCGCAGCGTATGGGCCTGATGGCCACCTTTATGTCGCGTTGGTCCAGTGATTACCCGGGACAGAGTGGCCATATTCATTTATCGCTACGAGATCTGGATAGTGGGGATGCCGCTTTCTTTGATGGCTCCCAGCCCCAGGGGATAAGTGAAATTATGCGCCATTTTATTGCCGGCCAGCAACGCCTGATGCCGGAATTTCTGGCGCTGTTTGCCCCTACTGTCAATAGTTATCGCCGTCTGGTACCCGGCTTCTGGGCGCCCACTGGTGCAAACTGGGGCGTGGAAAATCGTACCACGGCGCTGCGCGCTATTCCCGGCAGTGAAAAATCACAGCGGGTGGAATACCGCTTGGGAGCTGCCGACGCCAATCCCTACCTGGCGCTGGCCGCGGCCCTGGGCTCCGGCCTTTACGGGATAATGCAACAGTGGCAACCCAGTGCGCCAATTGAAGGTAATGCCTATGCCCTGGCACAAGAAGCACAGCAGGAGTTACCTACCACTTTGTGGGATGCAACCCAGCGTCTAAAAAATTCCGAGACCGCCCACGAATTATTCGGTAGTGAATTTATTGAGCACTTCGCCGCCAGCCGCGAGTGGGAGGAGCGCGAGTATCGCCGCCATGTCACCGATTGGGAATTAGACAGGTATTTCGAAATTATTTGAATGGCATTCTAAACGTGCGCTTCAGTGGTTTTTTACATTGAAGGGAAATCAATGCCGGTTATGCCGGCGATAACGGATAGTTAAAATGCACCACCTGCGCTGTATTTCCCCTGTTGATAACAGTGTGTATCTAGAGCGAGCCTTGGCTGGCGAGGCTGAAATTCGTGTAGCCCTGGATAGGTCGGCGTCTTCGCAAAGGGCCTGGCGCTTGACCCCTATGTTAGAGCGTATCGCCATAGTCCATCGTGCGGTGGAATTTTTTACTGAGCGAAAGCATCGATTGGCAGAGGAAATCTGCTGGATGATGGGCAGGCCCATTCGCTATGCGCCGGGAGAAATAGATGGATTTGCTGAGCGTGCCACAGCCATGGCGAACTTGGCGGAAGAGGCCCTAGAAGATATCCATTTGCCAATCAAGCCGGGGTTTTCCCGTTTTATACGCCGAGAGCCGCTGGGGACTTCCCTGGTGATCGCCCCCTGGAACTACCCCTATTTAACTGCGGTTAATGCGGTGGTGCCATCCTTGCTGGCAGGCAATGCGGTTATATTAAAACACTCTGCTCAAACGCCTATATGTGCGGAGCGTATGGTGGAGGCTTTTAGGGAGGCGGGCCTGCCTTACGGAGTTTTTCAGTTTCTACATCTCAATCATTCAAACACACAACGATTAGCCTGTGCTGATGAAATTCAACATATCGCTTTTACTGGTTCTGTGGATGCCGGGGCCAATATAGAACGCACTATCGCCGGCCGATTTATCCAGCTTGGGCTGGAATTGGGCGGCAAGGACCCCGCTTTTGTGCGGGAAGATGCAGACCTTGAACAGGCGGTGGAAGCAGTTGTGGATGGAGCCTTTTTTAATTCCGGTCAGTCCTGCTGTGGTATTGAGCGCGCCTATGTGCATGAAAATCTGTTTGATGAATTTGTTGAGCGTGCCGCTACATTAGTGGGTGATTTTAAGTTGGGGCGGCCCGATGATCCTCAAACAACTCTGGGTCCGTTGGTCAATGCGGAGGCTGCCGACAAAGTGCGTGCTCAAATTGACGAAGCGCTGGCACAAGGCGCCCAGCCCCATCTTCAGAGTAATAAATTTTCCATGGACAAACGCGGCACTCAGTATATGGCACCGCAATTACTTACCGGTGTGCGCCACAAAATGCGGCTAATGCGCGAGGAGTCTTTTGGCCCGGTTTTGGGGGTGCAAAAAGTCCATGACGATGGTGAGGCTCTAGAATTGATGAATAACAGCCGCTTTGGCCTTACCGCAGCCATATTTTCACGAGATGAAGAAACTGCCCTGGCAATTGGAGATCACTTGCGAGTGGGCACCGTTTTCCTCAATCGCTGCGACTACCTAGACCCGGAGTTGGCCTGGACCGGAGTCAAACAGTCTGGCAGGGGATGTACCTTGTCCAGGATTGGATTTGAGCAGCTAACCAGGCCCAAATCATTTCACTTTAAAATTAGGGGTTAGCAAACCAGTAAAGAGGGAAAGTTTGTGAGGTGGATTACTTGTTGTATTTATGGATTGTTTTTAATTTATCCTCTGGCATCAAGCGCGGAACCTTACCTTTATGAAAATGTTACTTTAGATATCCCTGATGGCTGGTCAAAATACAAAGATCCTTACAATAATGATGTAGGGGTTGGTTTTCATCAGGAGCACACGGGTAACCTGATGGCCTTCATTCTCAGAAAAGGAATATTGAGTAGTGGAGGTGATCCCAGCGCATTTTTAAAAACCCATCCGGTGGAACATCCAGTTTCCTCGATCCAGGTTGGCAAATATTCAGGCTACTTTGTCACTTTTTCATCGGAAGGAAAGTGTTTGGCAAATTGGTTTTTGGGGGATGGGCATGATCTGCTAATTGCGCATTTTCAAGGTAACTGTAATTCGGCAGATTTCACACCAGTGATTAAGGTGATTGAATCTATCGAGCCTGTTGAGGGTGTAGTCGATTAATGATGCTTCTGCTGATTTTATAGGTCCAATTACTAAAATGAAAATCGTGCTTTCTTCAGCTGGAGTTTGGCCTATGGATAATAGCGCCGAGCTTTTACAGGTTAGAGAGGTAGATAGCAGTGAGGTTATGAACAGACAGTTTTTTTAACCTTATCCGATCGGCAAAATACATAAAGTCTGTGGATAACTAGAAATTTTAAATGTTTAAATGGTAAAGGCTGGGAGGCTAATGTGGATAAATACCGGGTAAACTGGAATTTCCCTACCAATATTTGGGTTGGTCCCGGCCGGGTATCAGATATTGCCAAAGCCTGCTCTGATCTCAATATGCAGCACCCCTTACTGGTAACCGATCCCGATATTGCAGGCATGCCATTGCTTCAACGCGCATTAGAGCCTTGTAAGGAATATGGCTTGGAGGTAGAGATTTTCTCCTCAATCAAGGGCAACCCCAACGGTGAGAATATTGATTGTGGAGTCGAGCTATTACGAGAAAAAAAATGTGATGGTGTAATCGCTTTCGGTGGTGGTTCAGCCTTGGATGCTGGCAAGGCGATCGCTTTAATGGCCGGGCAACGTCGTCCCATTTGGGATTTTGAAGATATTGGCGATAACTATAAACGGGTGGACTCCGACGGCATGGTCCCGGTAATTGCCGTGCCTACTACCGCAGGCACCGGCTCGGAAGTAGGGCGGGTGGCGGTAATAACCGATGAGCAGGCGAAGCTGAAACGCCTGATTTTTCACCCCAAACTATTGCCGGATATCGTCATATTGGATGCAGAGCTGACTCTGGGGCTACCACCCCAGATTACTGCGGCCACTGGCATGGATGCACTCTCGCATAACCTGGAAGCTTATTATTCCCCCATTTACCACCCCATGGCTGAGGGCATTGCATTGCAGGGGATGCGTCTGATTAAAAACTATTTACCCCGTGCTTACATGATTGGCACTGAGTTGAAATCCCGCCAACAGATGCTGGTGGCCTCCTGTATGGGGGCCACCGCATTTCAGCGTGGTTTGGGAGCCATTCATGCTCTGGCACATCCGCTTGGTGCCCTCTATGACAAGCACCACGGTTTACTCAACGCCATATTGATGCCCTATGTGCTCGTAGCCAACCGGCCCGCTATAGAGATTCCTATGGGGCAGTTGGCGCTCTCACTGCAATTAACAGGCAAAGACAGGTTCGAAAGTGGTTTTGACGCGGTGCTGAATTGGATAATTGGTCTGCGTCAGCAATTGAGTATCCCAAATACCTTAATGGAAATCGGCATTAGTACCGATGATGCCGATAAGATCGGTTGTATGGCCGCGGAAGACCCCTCCGCAAGTAGCAACCCTATTTCTTTCAATGCCCTGGAATATCGCGATATTTTCCTACGTGCCTGCCGGGGCAATATTGCACTGTAAGAAATTCCATCTAAGGACCGACAGAAGAAAGCCTATCAATAGAATTTTTCACAGGAATTGGTTATGCGCGGCATCTTAGCTCTGTTTATTTTTTTTGCAGCCTCTCTCGGATATGCCCAGGATTCGCCTATTATCCGCACCGCTATTTTTGCCGGTGGTTGTTTCTGGTGTATGGAGCCACCGTTTGACAAGGTCAAAGGTGTGCTGGAAACCACTTCGGGTTACAGCGGTGGCCATGTAAAGAACCCCTCCTATGATCAGGTTTCTGCTGGTGGTACTGGCCATGCCGAGGTGGTGCAAGTTAAATATGATGCAAACAAAGTGAGTTATTCCGAGTTACTCAATATTTTCTGGCATAACGTGGACCCCTTTGATGCCGGTGGCCAGTTTTGTGATCGGGGCGACCAGTACCGTGCTGAGATTTTTTATGGTAATGACGAAGAGAAGAAGCTGGCTGAGGAGAGTAAGAAGAAAGTAGAGGCTGAGTTGGGTAAGAAAGTTGTCACCCAGATAAAACCTGCCGCTCCTTTTTATCCGGCAGAGGCATACCATCAGGATTATTATCAACGTAATCCTCTACGCTATAAATATTACCGTTTCCGCTGTGGACGGGATCAGCGGCTTGAGGAAGTTTGGGGTAAGGCCAAGAGCTAATTCGTTGAATAGTGTTCTGTTGATTACCGAAGTAGAGATTTATTTAGCGCTAAAGAGTGTTCTGACTCTGGTAATTAAGATGTGGTTATAGCATGGGAAAAAACCGAATCTGGCAGATTGCTTGAAGGGGAGGTAATGAGCATTGCAGCTGGGTTCCCTGCTCTTTATCGTTATATTGCTGCAGATAAATCGAAACCTCTAATGGTATTTGTGCCGGGTAATTCTCACTTGGTACGTATCTTTTATGGCTGTCCAGAGGTCAGGGAAGAAGATTTTATCAGTTATTGGGTACATCGTTAAGGCCACCCCTTCTTTGCTATCTCCTTTTCCATTGATAATTATGAAGATTATCCTTTTCCTGAGGTTGTTCATGGAAGCTCAATATGTGACGCCGAGAATATACTGCTCAATAATTCCAATTGGGTGTTTATTCGTGATCGAGCCTTAATAAGGATGTTGGTGAGAAAGGAGGGGTCGGAAGATCCTAAATCTTCCCAATGGGAAAGTTTGCAGTTATTTGTCCGGTCTTCAGGTAATTATTTTTCAGCGATGGTGAATGTAAATCAATTCTTTTTTGTCGGGAATGTAGGAGCGCGCGCAACTGTTGAGAAAGTTCTTATGCTGCAAGAGAGAGTTCTTGGTTTGGTTGCGGTTGAAATGTGAAATTTATTTTTTTGTGGCAAGTGATTTTTAGAGTACTAATTTAAAGATGTGATATGCCTGTTAGTGATTTTTAGAGGTTTATTTTCCTGGTTAAAATCTTCTATTTCAAATTTCGTATTTTTCTCAGGATGTCGCTTTAACTAATTTTTCCTAATGTTATAGAGCTTAATCTTAATGGTGGATCTTGGTTCTAAGGAGTAGTTGAATTGATCAAATGTTGTGACGAATTGCTGATATTGCTTTAAGGCTGTTGGAGGTAATTTTTAAAGTTTATTTGGTCTGGATTCCCTGATGTCATCTAAAAGTATCAAAATGTAAAACAAAGGGATAAGTGCTAGCGCTGAAAAATGCAATGCTAGTATATCGTTTTCTTTACTGGTGGGGCTCACTGAAAATACAATTATTTCTAGAATAACGAATAGGATAAATAATAAACGTTTATCCAGGCTGGATATAGTGTTGAACACCTTGGGCCCTAGTAGCCAATAACGCCAGGATTTATACTTTAATGCGTCGAAAAGATAATAAAGGCCACAAGTCAGGCTCACTAAGGTCGTGAGTAATAGCTCGAATACCCAAGCCGGGGGTTTGCTTGGCGCAGGAGGCCAAACATTGGTCACGCCGAACTCGGTAAAGGAGAGAATGGCGAACAGCCCCGTGGCCAATAGAACGATGGGAAAGCGCAAAACCATTGTGACCATACAGATTGCAGCAGAGACTTCGAATACCCTTTGAATTGGCATAAAAATATCTGCATGTTCTGCAGCCCAGGCTAACGAATTGCGAAACCACAATGGTGTGTTTCCGTATTCTACATAGGAGTTTACCAGCCCCCTGTAGCCCTCCACGGTAAACCAGTTCAGTAAGTTGTCTTCAAAAATTTGGAAAATCAACATAACACCAATGGTGATGGTGAACAGGTTAATCCAGCGCCCTACCAGTAGATTGGATTGTTCTGTCTGTACGACCATGCGATGTCGGTCTAAAAATTTTGAAAATATTGCTAAGGCAGCAATGGTGATGCTGGATAAAAGGCTGGTTAGTAGTATGTGATTGCCGCCATTGCGCGACATCAAAAATATCGTAAAGAACAGGATAGATGCCACAATCACCCAGAGGCTCCAAGACAAAAGGCTTATATCCGGTGCCAGAATACTGCCCAATAGACGCTGGTGATAGGGTAACTGGGTATTTGTGGCGAAACTACAGGTGCTTACAGACAAGACTAGTGCAAATAGCGCAGGTGATAAGAACTCAAAAAACCAGCTATTTTCTGCCATATAAGTGAAGCTCCACAATAATATGAAGCTGATAAACATAAGTAGGGCGCCAGCAGTAATAAATACGCGTAATAGTAAGAGCACTCCGGCAAGAAAAACTGCCAGATGTAGTAAGTACGTCAAGCTGGTGATGTGAGAGATAAAAAATCTGGCTAACGATTTAATGGCGCTGGGGGCTTCTTCAGTTTGTATAAGCTGCTCCAGTCCGGCAGCAAAAGACTGCGGTGCCATCTCGCCATTAAAATAGCGCATGATGACCAGCTGAATACAGGCGGCGCCTAAAAACAGGCTTATCATGCCTAGCCATGCAGTTGGCGAGGTTTCCGTTTTTGTTTGGCCTGTATCTAAAGTTTGGCTGGAATTGTGCATAAACCCTAGCCTAGTTGAATCAGACAACTACATCTCAAAACGTATGCCAAAAAATTTGTAGATTAGTTGTATTAGAGCAGCTTATACCTTATGGCCAACAGCTAAAGATTTGGATTAGTCAAGGTTAGGATTGACTCGACGGGAAAAGGAAGAAATTGCCTAGGAAACTTGGATAAGATGGCAAGCGCAGTTTATCTATCGTTGTTATCGCCTTCATTTATTGTCAAAGCTATTGCCAAAGACAAGTAAGGTGAAAGTAATGAGTTGGTTGCGTCAGCTTATTAAGTAATCTTTTAGAAGATCAATACAATCTTCTCGCTGTTGTTTGCTGGTATTGGCAAACCCCAGGACCAAGCCCATATTCGATGGATTGTCGGGATAGAAAAACGAGAGCGGTGTGCTGCCGAAGTTATGTTTGGCCAGTTTTCTCGATAGGTCAATGTCATCCCTGTTTGGAGTTGAGAGTACGATATGCATTCCGGCACTCCTTGCAATGAGTTGTGCCTGTGGTTCCAGTTTTTCCCGTATCAAATCACAAAAATGCAACCATTTTTCTCGATAGTTAAGGCGCATTTTGCGCAGGTGTCGTACGAAATGTCCCTCCTCAATAAAGTCGGCAACTACCGCCTGGGTAAGTAGTGGGGAGTGACCAGAGAGCATTTCCTTGGCGCGAGCAAATGCCTGTACGATGGGTTTAGGGACTACCAGGTAGCCTAACCGCAGGCCGGGCTGCAGGCTTTTACTGAAACTGCCCATATAGAGAACAGGGGTATGCTCTGCCATTCCCTGAAGGGCTGCGACGGGTTTGTGTTCAAAGGAAAATTCACTGTCGTAATCATCTTCCAAAAGCCAGCATTGCGTCTTGGTGGCCCAGTCCAGCAGCTTTAACCGTTCGCTGGCCGGCATGACTCCGCCCATAGGGTACTGATGGGTTGGTGTGGTGTAGAGAACTTTGCCGTGCAGTTGGCTTTTGATCAGTGCATCCACATCTAAATAGCCATTTTTCAATTCGGCCAATGCTAATTTGGCGCCGCAGGTTTGAAATGCCCCGCGGGCGCGGCGGTAGCCTGGATTTTCTATGATGGCGGTATCTCCGGGCTCCAGTAGCACTTGCGCGCACAGGCTCAAGGCTTCCTGGGCGCCATTGGTAATGATGATCTGGTCTTCATCACAGAGTACTCCGCGGCAGTTGCGCAGGTACTCTGCCAGTGCTTGGCGTAAGGATGGGTGGCCCTGGCTGTGCCCATAACCAAGCAGGGAAGTCCTATCTTTATGGCGCCGGTAAAGTCTGGACCAAATGGCTAAGGGAAAAGCTTTGAGATCCGGTATGCCTGGTGAAAAAGGAAAAGAGTCTCCGCTATCGGCTTTAAATGCTGTGGAAGCCTGCAACCGTTGGCCGAGGGCTGAGAGCCTTGGCATGGGAGATGCGCTCGCAGGGTCCTGGGCACGCCACGCCAGATGCTTCGGTTTATTCACGTAGGCGGGTAGGGCGTTGGTTACAAAAACGCCCTGTCCAGCGCGACTGGTAAGAAAACCCTCGGCCTTCAGTTGCTCCAAAACCAGTGTGACCGTATTGCGGCTGATATTCAAAGTGGAGGATAGTCTGCGCGAGGAGGGTAGCTTGCAGCCAGCAGTCAGCCGGCCGTTGCAAATCCACTCCACCAGGCAGCGGTATAGCTGGGCCTGTAACGGTTGCCTGGGGTCCAGGGTTAAGTCGGCTAAATCGGGGCTGCTCAAACTGGCACCATCAACTGGATAAAACTGGAGCTAACCAGAGTACCAGTAACTTCCTATATTGGCGATATCCGTTGTTGATAAGTCGTTGTGGGAGTTTTTTAGAATGGCAATTTCAGGTTCCGCAAAGAGTGAATTGTCTGTTACTCAAAAGAGCCGGGTGCGCCGTGCCGCTAAGAGGGCCAGTTATCGCCGCGAGGATATTTATCGTTTGGTCGATGAACTGAAGCTGGGGCATATCGGTTTTATCCAGAATGGGGAGGCGATTGTTATTCCCATGACGGTATGGCGCCATGGGGACTTTTTGTATTTTCATGTGGCCAATAAAAGCCGTCTGCAGAAATTACTGGATTCGGGGCAGCAGGTTTGTATCTCCTTTGCCCGCTATGATGAATGGGTACTGGCTAAATCCGCTTATCACCACAGCGCAAATTATCGCTCGTCAGTTCTATTTTGTCGTGGTGAACGAGTGCAGGACTCTCAGGAGTTTGACGAAGTTTTCAAATCCATCATCGAAGATATCGAACCCGATCGCTGGAATCAGGTACGCTCTCCAAATCCACAGGAGCGCAAGGGTACGGCCCTGATGCGCCTGACCATAGAGGAAGGTTCTTTTAAGAGTCGCACAGGGGCACCATCAGACAATAAAGAAGATCTAGATCTACCGGTTTGGAGTGGTACTAAGCCCGCCTGCCCGTTTAAATAGTATCAGTTTCTTTAGGATTTTTATTGGTGAGATTGATGATGGCAAGCATATCTTCGTTGTCCTTATCTATGCCCACTTCAGTAAAACCAAAACTGGAGTAAAAGTCTTTAGCCACAGGATTTTTGGGGTTGTAGCAGATTTCAATTTGCTCGATATCGGGCGTTTGCCGGATTTCTTGCAGGGCTAGCTGAAGCGCAGCCCTACCTATCCCTTTCCCCTGGTGCTTCTGGTCAACCATAAATCTCCAAATAGAAATTTTTTCATGGCTCTCCCTCACCCACATAAGAAAACCAACGGGATTTTCTTCCGTATAAATCGCACGAGTTTCATATCCAGAATTGAACTGTGCCTCCACCAGTGACCACATATTACAGGCGACGTATTCCTCCTGCTCTTTGGCAACATCGAGGTCGCAGACCGCCTCATAGTTATTTTTGGCTATTGGCTGTAAGGAAAGGGGCATTGTTTGTTTCTGTAATTCCATTACTTTGATATTTGAGTGTGCTTTATAGCTCATTTTATTTTTTTAAAATTTTTCATGCTACCTGTAAAATCTCTTCTTCACTGGTTTCAATTTCCGGTCTCACCCCTTGGTCCTCCCTGTTAACTGAGCCTTTAGATAAAGTGGAAACTGGGCGACTAGACTAGAGGGTATTCCAATTTCCAAGCTAAATGGCAGAGACTGAGGTGCATCGATCATATGGGATTCACCGGTGCAGGCACTACCGATAATGCTTGACCTGCTCAATTGCTGGGCATTCACTCTATTTTCTTTACTCCATTGTTGTTCTCGGTGGCCTTGGTATGCCACTTTGCTAGCCAGTTGATGGAATCTCCTTTAGGGCTTACCGGCTTCAAAATAGAAATGTTTGTCACCGGTTAATGTTCGTATTTTCACTGTGATTAGCATGGCAAAATTTCCGGAGTTTTGGCAAAGCGGCATAGTCTCAGGCGCACTGGTCATTGCAGACAGCGCCATAGATAGGGTGTGAGATAGGGCCTGGCTGAATTGTGGAATTCTCCACGAATCCTGTGAACCCGTTAACTTTTTATTCGATTTGGATCTCACAATTTTACGCTGTCAGCAAATGCCAAGCACTTCAAATAACACAAAATTGAAACCGAAATTTAACATTTGTTTCATCGAAATTTAGGAATTCCCCGCCACTCTGTGCGCCGCTAATCCGTATCAGGTAATTGGGAATAACAACGATGAAACAATTTGGCTTGGCTGCTCTGGCAGCCCTGGGTCTTCCACTGATGGCTGCAGAGGTCCAAGCCAGCGACCTCATTATCTCGGAGTACATTGAGGGCAGTGGTAACAATAAAGCGCTGGAAATTTTTAACGGCAGCGAAACTGCGATTGATCTGAGCGATTACTCAATCCAGCTTTTTTTCAACGGCTCTGATAGCGCCTCAACAAATATCGCTTTGAGTGGCACCTTGCAGAGCGGTGCAGTATTTGTTCTGGCCCACGGCAGTGCCGATGCAGCCTTGCTGGATCAGGCCGACCAGATTTATACCAGCAGCCTGTTTAATGGCGATGATGCTGTAGCGCTGGTAGGCCCCAATGGTTTTGTCGATGTGATCGGCCAAATTGGCACAGATCCCGGTAGCCAGTGGGGCAATAGCAGCCTTGGAACACAGAATCAGACACTGATCCGTAACCTGGATATACAGACCGGCCGCACCGATGGCAGCAGTGCCTTCGATCCCTCCCTGGAGTGGTCCAGCGCCGGCCTGAATAGTTTCGATCATCTCGGTTGGCATGGTGCCGATGGTGGCAATGACAATGGAGATAGCGATGGAAATGGCAATGGAGGCGTTGAGCTGGGAGCCTGTGGCGATGCTGCGACCTTAATCAGCCAGATACAGGGTGATGGTGCTGCAAGTGCACTCAAAGGTGAGCGCCACGAAATTGAGGCGGTGGTCGTCGGCAACTTCCAAGACCCCAATACCGGCCTGGCCGGCTTCTTCCTGCAGGAAGAGGACAGCGATCAGGATGGTGTGGATGCGACCTCCGAAGGGCTGTTTGTGCACGATAATGCCTTTGGTGTGAACGTACAGGTTGGCGACTTAGTGCGTGTCGGCGGTATCGTCGATGAGTTCTTTGATTTCACTGAGTTGAACCAAATCGACGATGTCAGCATTTGTGGAAGCGGCTATCAGGTAACGCCCGCTAATGTGCTGATGCCATTTAGCTCAGTAGCAGAGCAGGAGCAACTCGAAGGGATGTTGGTTGAATTCCCGCAGAGCCTCACCGTCAATGGCCATTACAACCTAGGTCGTTATGGTGAAGTAATCCTGTCCAACGGTCGCCTGTATATCCCCACCCATAACAATATGCCCGGCGCAGCGGCAGCGGCTCAGGTGGAAGCCAACAGGCTTAACCAGATTATTCTGGACGATGGTTCCACCGTGCAAAATCCTGAGGAAATGCCCTATCCGGCCTCCGGACTCAGCGCTTCTAACACCCTGCGCAGTGGCGATACCTTAGAAGGGCTCACTGGCGTGATGGGTTTTGGCTTTGGTGCTTACCGTGTACACCCAGTGGAAGTGCCTCAATTTAACCCAGTTAATTTCCGCGATGAAGCGCCGATTCTACCGGGCGATGGCAGCCTGCGCGTTGCCAGCTTCAATGTGCTGAATTATTTCAATGGTGACGGCAACGGGGGCGGATTCCCCACTTCGCGCGGTGCAGATACTCTGGAAGAGTTTGGGCGCCAGAGAGAGAAAATTATTTCTGCAATCCTGCGTATGGAAGCCGATATCGTCGGCCTGATGGAACTGGAAAATGACGGCTATGGTGCCGATAGCGCTATCCAGGATCTGGTTAATGGGCTCAACGCTGCCGCATCAGGGCAGAGCTACCAGTTTGTGCAGCCGGACCTCACGCAGCTGGGCAGTGATGAAATCGCCGTGGGAATGATCTACCGCAGTGATCGCGTTGCGCCTATTGGCAGCGCCATTACCTTGCAGGACTACCCCTTTGACGATGGCAATCGTCAACCGCTGTTGCAGGCTTTTGCCGAACTCTCCTCCGGCGAGGAGCTCGCCGTGGTGGTGAACCACTTTAAATCCAAGGGTAGCTGCCCAAATGATGGCAGCCTGAATAGCGATCAGGGCGATGGCCAAGGCTGTTGGAATGCCTTGCGGACTCAAGCTGCAGATGCTCTGGTGAGCTGGGTCAACAATGATCCCACCGGAACCGGAATTGATCGCGTGCTGGTGCTGGGTGACCTCAACAGTTACGCCATGGAAAACCCCATTACCACTTTCAAGGGGACGGGTTATACCGACCTGCTGGAATGGTATGGCGCGGGTGAGGCCTATTCCTATGTCTACGACGGCCAGTCTGGCTATTTGGACCACGCGCTCGCCAGCCCATCCTTGGCCCCCCTGGTGACCGCCGCGGTGGATTGGCATATCAATGCGGACGAACCCCGTGTGCTGGATTACAACACCGAGAACAAGAGCGCAGAACAGCAGGAAAATCTGTATTCGACGGGACCATTCCGCGCATCTGATCACGATCCGTTAATCGTCGAGCTGGATCTGGGTGCGGATAACCTGGCACCCACGGCAGAATTCAGCTGGGAATCTGAAGGGCTGTTGGTTGACTTTATCGACAGCAGCAGCGATGCGGATGGTGAACTGCTGAGCTGGTTCTGGGAATTCGGTGACGGTGTAACCAGCACTGAGCAAAACCCCAGCCACAACTTTAATACTCCGGGTGATTATTTAGTGCGCCTGCAAGTGGAAGACGATCGAGGTGCGGTTTCCACCCAGGAGCAGATCGTTGAAGTGAAAGTTGATGCCGTTTCACTGCAAGCCGACTTTAAACTACATCGCTTTTTCCGTTGGGTATGGGTGGAAGACCGCAGCCAATACAGTGGCGATAATAAACTGCAATACCACTGGAGTTTTGGGGATGGAGAGCAGGGTTACGGTCGCTGGGCGTTACACCGCTACGCACAAACAGGCAATTACGAAATTACTCTCACAGTAAGCGATCGCGAGGGTGCTGAAGACAGCGCCTCCCAATTAGTAAAAATTTCCTGGCCACGCTGATATATGTCAATTTTTGATTAATAATAAATATTCTGGTTGCCCTGGCGTTAGGGTTTTGCATTCCCTGTCGTCGCTTCACCAGGATTCTTTGAGTTGATAGCTTTTCCCTAGAAGCGAATGGCCGCACCCTGGTGGTGCGGTCTTTTTTATTTTTTCGACACAGTCTATTGGTTGCCCGAAAAAAAGCTTCCCCACTCCTCTGTAGTTGGGCAGAGAAGCCATAATGATGAGACATAGAAATGCAGGGCAGCAGCCTTTATGTCGCGCACCTTCGAAAGTCTTGCCGGGCTGAGCCTGGAGTGGACTGGCACGCATTATTCCAAGCAGGGTGATTTCCCCGAACTGTCCACCCATATCGTCAGTTATGACACAGATTCCAGCTGTTCTATCACTGCTTTGGGAAAGCTGGTAGGAGCGGCGCGTTATTGTTACGAACCCATGGGGGTGCGTATGGCGACACTGATCTACTGGCCTGAGGTCTACCAGGGGCGGCGTGGTGTTGTACTGTATGCGATGTTGGATTTTGACCTGATGTTGGATCGCGCAGTCATAGTGCATAATGACAGGCCACTGGCAATAGCTAATGGCAGTTTTCGGGTGGTGGAGACTCCAGCTAAACCGGCCACCTAAATCCCACAACTCACACAATAAATGGAAGGGAAGCTAAGATGCACGCTCATGAAAAAATTAATTATGTAGAATTTCCATCCAAAGATTTACAGAAAACCAAGGATTTTTTTGCCGAGGCTTTTGCCTGGGGTTTTACCGATTACGGCCCGGAATATACAGCATTCTCTAATGCGGGACTTGATGGTGGATTTTTTTTCGCCGAGCAGCAGAGTAAAACCGCAAACGGTGCAGCGCTGGTAGTTTTGTATAGCTCTGACCTAGAAGATACCTTACAAAAAGTTGAGCGCTGCGGCGGTACCGTGGTGAAGCCAATTTTTTCTTTTCCCGGCGGCCGTCGTTTTCATTTTACCGAGCCTAGTGGTAATGAATTCGCGGTTTGGTCGGATATGGAATAGTAAAAGTAAGTTTGTAAACTGGACTCAATAAAAAAGCCCCCGTTGTTAGTTGGGGGCTTTTTTATTCTGGTCGATAAGTTCTTCGCTTATGCTTTAAACTTAGTGTCCAGCTTCTTTTCCACCAGCTGTTTTTTCAGCTTGGCATACTGGGGTACGCCGTTTCTGTAGGGGGGGTAGTCTTCACCCTGAATTAACGGTAACAGGTACTCACGTCCCGCTTTGGTAATTCCGAAGCCGTCTTCACTGATATATTCTGTCGGCATAAATTTTTCGATGTTGGCCACTTCAGACAGCGGAGCTTCGGCGATAGACCAGCTGTACTCTTCACCTTCCGCACGAATAATCGCCGGCATAATGGCGTTCTTGCCGGCTGCCGCCATTTCCACGGCGGCGCGACCGACGGCGTAGGCCTGCTCCACATCGGTGGCAGAGGCGATATGGCGGGCGGCGCGTTGCAGGTAGTCGGCCAGTGCCCAGTGGTATTTCAGGCCCAGCTCACTTTTGATCATATTGGCGAGGGTCGGTGCCACACCGCCTAATTGCTTGTGACCGAAGGCATCGGTGGTGCCAGCGTCGGCGAGGAAGGTGCCGTCTTCGTACTGGGCGCCCTCGGAGGCGACAATCACACAGTAGCCTTTCTCGTCCACGGTCTTTTGCACCTTGGCCAGGAACTTCTCTTTATCGAAGGCCACTTCCGGGAACAGGATAATATGCGGTGCATCGCCTTCCTCTTCCTGGGCCAGGGCACCGGCGGCGGCAATCCAGCCCGCGTGGCGACCCATCACTTCGAGGATAAAGACCTTGGTGGAGGTGGCGCACATGGAGGCGACGTCCATGGCCGCTTCCTTGGTGGAAACCGCAACATATTTGGCTACGGAACCGAAGCCGGGGCAGTTGTCGGTCAGGGGCAGGTCGTTGTCCACCGTTTTGGGAATGTGGATGGCCTGGATTGGGTAACCCATGGTCTCAGACAGCTGGGAGACTTTCAGGCAGGTGTCAGCGGAGTCGCCGCCGCCGTTATAGAAGAAGTAGCCGATATCGTGGGCCTTGAACACTTCGATCAGTCGCTCGTACTCGGCGCGATTCTCTTCCAGGCTCTTCAGCTTGTAGCGGCAGGAGCCGAAGGCGCCGGAGGGGGTGTGACGCAGTGCGGCGATATCTTCCACACTTTCCTGGCTCACGTCGATCAGCTCCTCGCGCAGTGCGCCGAGGATGCCGTTCAGCCCCGCGTAGACTTTGCCAATTTTGTCCTGGTTTTCACGGGCGGCTTCTATTACGCCGCAGGCGGAGGCATTGATTACGGCAGTCACACCACCGGACTGCGCGTAAAAGGCATTCTTCTTCGACATGGTTATCCTGTATTTCATAGCGATCTTGGGAAGTGACCCGATCCGGTTGTCTGTTGGGCGCTCTTTGGCGGCGCCATTGGGGAACTCCGGGAGCTCGTATCGGGTGTCGGCCTTAGCTGGAAAACTCCTACCACCCTACCGGGGGTGAGGCCGATTTGTGCGGGGGCGGAGTTTAATGGAATAGCGAGTAAATTGCATGGCAAACAAGGTATTTGGCAATTACTGGTCTGTTTGGCCGTGTTAAGCTTGCGCCGCAACCCTCAGGAGTACAGATTTTCGCCATGCATATCCACATTCTCGGTATTTGCGGCACCTTTATGGGCAGTCTGGCCCAATTGGCGGTGGCCGAGGGCCACCGGGTAACCGGCAGTGATGCCAATGTCTATCCCCCCATGAGCACTCAACTGCAGCAGGCGGGAATCCAGATTACCGAGGGTTACGACCCGTCCCAGCTGGAACCGGCCCCGGACCTGGTGATCATCGGTAATGCCATGTCCCGCGGTAATCCAGCCGTGGAAGCGGTACTTGAACAAGGTTTGCCCTATACCTCCGGTGCCCAATGGCTCTGCGATCATTTCCTCGGTGGGCGCTGGGTGCTGGCAGTAGCGGGCACTCACGGCAAGACGACAACCGCCAGCATGTTGGCCTGGATTCTGGAAGCGGCGGATATGCAGCCGGGCTTCCTGATCGGCGGTGTGCCGGGCAACTTTGGGGTATCGGCGCGCTTGGGGGAATCCCCTTTCTTTGTGGTGGAGGCGGACGAATACGATACGGCTTTCTTCGACAAACGCTCCAAATTTGTGCACTACCGCCCACGCACAGTGATTATCAACAATCTGGAATTCGATCACGCGGATATCTTCGACGATTTGGTAGCGATCCAGCGCCAATTCCACCACTTGGTGCGCACGGTGCCCGGCAATGGCCTGATCGTCGCCGCCGCGGAAGATAATGTAGAGCAGGTGCTGGAGCAGGGATGTTGGAGTGAAGTACAGCGCTTTGCCAGTGAAGACCAGCCGGGGATTAGTGCAGGCGATTGGCGTGCGGTGGATATTGCTACGGATGGCAGCAGCTTTACCGTGCTATTCGAGGGTGCCGAAGTGGCGCGTGTGGAGTGGGATCTCACCGGTATGCACAATGTGCGCAACGGCCTCGCCGCCATGGCCGCAGCCCGCCATGTGGGTGTGGTGCCCCAGTTGAGTGCCGCCGCCTTGGGTCGATTTGAAGGCGTGAAGCGTCGTATGGAATGCCTAGGTGAAGTGGCCGGTATTCGTGTTTATGACGATTTCGCTCATCACCCGACGGCAATCGAATCCACCCTCAGTGGTCTCAGGGCCAAGGTGGGTAAGGACAAGATCATCGCCTTGATTGAACCCCGCTCCAACACCATGCGTATGGGCGTGCACCAGGGCCAGTTGGCCAATGCCTGTAGCGGCGCGGATATGGTCTTGTGGTATCAGCCCCAGGGTATGAATTGGTCTTTGGATGATGTGACTCATCACTCCCCGGTGCCAGCCAAGGTTTTTGACACCATAGAGGATGGAGTGGCGTCGGCGCTGCAGCTCGCGGGCAAGGGCTCCCATATCGTGGTGATGAGTAATGGTGGTTTCGGTGGCATACACCAGCGCCTGATCGGCGCCCTGGAACAAAAATACAACCGCTCGACCTAAAAGCGTCAACGGCTACAGCCTCTGGGTTGTGGACGGGTAATCGGGGAATAATCTTGCAGCAACCCACATTTGATAAAACCGTCACCCTGGCCATGACTGGGGCCTCCGGGGCTCAATATGGCCTGCGTTTAATGCAGTGCCTGCTCGCCTCCGGCGTGCGCGTCTGGCTGTTGATGTCCGAGGCGGCTCAGGTGGTGATTAATACCGAGACCGACCTGCAACTGCCGGAGGGGGACGACGACACACTGCAGGCCTTTCTCGCCGATCGGTTCGGCGCTCAAGAGGGCCAGTTGCAGTTGTTTGGCAAGCGCGACTGGTTTTCGCCGGTGGCATCCGGCACTGGTGCACCGGCCAGTATGGTGATCTGCCCGGCCAGCGGCGGCACCTTATCGGCGGTTGCCTGTGGAGCCTCTAACAATCTGATTGAGCGTGCTGCGGATGTGGCGCTGAAGGAGCGCCGCCAGCTGATTTTGGTTCCGAGAGAAGCACCTTACTCGGAGATTCACCTGGAAAATATGCTCAAACTCACCCGTATGGGAGCGATGATTCTGCCGGCCAGCCCCGGTTTTTATCAGAAGCCGCGCACGGTCGAGGACATTGTCGACTTTGTGGTGGCGAGACTACTCGACCAGCTGGGCGTGGTACAAAAGTTGTTGCCGGCCTGGGGTGAGTAGGTCACGGGAGATAAAAAATAGTGAAACCGAGCATAACTATTCACTACTGTTCGCAGTGCAACTGGATGTTGCGGGCTACCTGGATGGCCCAAGAGTTGCTTTACACTTTTGCGGATGACCTTCAACAGGTTGCATTACAACCCGGAACTGGAGGAGTATTCGAAATCCGAATTGGTGAAAATTTGATCTGGGAGCGCAAGCGCGATGGCGGCTTTCCCGGAGCAAAGGAACTCAAGCGGCGCGTGCGGGACCTGTTGTTTCCCGAGCGCGATCTGGGACATATCGATACTCCCTGAAAATATTTCCAATAGTGCCGGGTAAACGCAAATTTTGTATTTGCACCAGCACTGCCGAGGCGATCAAAATATGCGCCGTACTGCGGCCCACTGATTTATTGGATACAAGCGGAAACCTATGCTGTCAGCTCTGAAGAACTCTTATGAATTCCTGGTAACCAAACGGCCATTGGCTGTGTTGGTGGTTATCGGCCTACTCACCCTGCTGGCAGCGATGGGTCTGCCCCGCTTCAAAATCGATGCCTCGGCAGACTCCCTTACCCTGGAAGCAGACAAATCGCTGGATTATTTCCGCGAGATCGCCGAGCGCTATGCCAGCGGTGATTTCCTGGTAGTGACTTACCGCCATAAAGATGGCGACCTGTTCAGCGATGAGTCCCTGCAAACTCTGGGCAAGCTGCGTGATGAGTTGGCCGGAGTAGATGGCGTTTCCAGTGTGCAGTCCATTCTGGATGTACCGCTGTTGTACAGCCCAAAACTGTCCCTAACCGATATTACCGATGAGATTCGCACCCTGTCCCAGTCCGATACCGATCGGGACCTGGCTCGCCAGGAGTTTCTCTCCAGCCCTATCTATCGCGAATTGATCCTGAGCCCGGACGGCCAGACGACAGCACTGCTCGCCAACCTGGCGCTGGACAGCCGCGGTATTGAACTGGTGCGTGAGCGCGATGCCCTGCGCCGCAAGCGCAAAGACGAAGGCCTGAGCCCGGAAGAGGCCGCGCGCCTGGAAGAGGTGAGTGCTATTTATTTGGAGCATCGCACAGCTCAGGAGTTGGAAGCGCGGGCCCGGGTCGACGAGGTACGCGGGATTCTCGCCGGTTATAAAGGTGAGGCGGAACTGTTCCTCGGCGGTGTCACCATGATTACCTCGGACATGATCACTTTTATCAAGAGTGATCTGGTGGTATTCGGTGTGGGCATCCTCATCTTCATTATTCTTACCCTTTTGCTGATCTTCCGTCAGCCGCGTTGGGTGCTGTTACCTCTGCTGACCTGTGTCACCACCGCGGTGATGATCCTGGGCCTGCTCAGCTGGCTCGACTGGCGCATGACCGTGATCTCCGCAAACTTCGTCGCGCTGCTGTTGATTATCACTCTGGCCATCACTATCCACCTGGCGGTGCGCTACCGCGAATATATTGTGCAAAACCCCGATTGGAGCCGTGAGACTCTGGTACTGCAGACAGTGCGCTTTATGGCCAAGCCCTGCCTGTATACGGCCCTGACCACCATTGTTGCGTTTGTGTCGCTGGTGGTGAGCGGTATTCGCCCGGTGATCGACTTTGGCTGGATGATGACGATGGGCGTCACCCTGGCCCTGCTGTTGTCCTTCCTGATTATCCCATGCTTCCTGATGATCCTGCCCAAGCGTCAAGGCAAGGTCAGCGAGGATAATTCCCATGCCTTTACCCTGCGCTTCTCCAGCTTTGCCGAGCGTCATAAGTTTGTGGTGCTGGGGGTCTCCCTGGTTGCTGCGCTGGTCAGTGTGGTGGGCATGTCGCAGCTCAAAGTGGAAAACCGCTTTATTGATTATTTCGATGATTCCACCGAAATTTATCAGGGTATGCTGGTGATCGACCGCCGACTGGGCGGCACCGTGACCCTGGATATCATTCTCGATAAACCCGAAGAAGAGGCGGCGGCCTTCGAGGGTGAGGAAGATCCCTTTGCCGTGGAGGCGGAAGAAGACCCGCTTGCGGTAGAAGAGGACCCCTTCGCCGCTTCCGAAGAAGACCCCTTTGGCGGTGAGGAGGCGGCCCCGCAGCAGAGTTATTGGTTTACCGTGGCCGGGCTCAGCACATTGGAGCAGCTGCACGACTACCTGGAAGAGCAGCCCGAGATCGGCAAAGTGCAGTCCTTGGCAACTTTGTACAAGGTGGCGCGGGACCTCAAAGGTGGTCAGCTCAATGATTTCGAACTGGCGGTGGCCAATACCAGCCTGCCGCCGGAAATTCGCGGCGTATTGGTAGATCCCTATCTCTCGGTTGAGCACAACCAGGCACGCATTACTCTTCGGGTGATGGAGACGGATCCAAACCTGCGCCGTGGTGAATTGATCGAGCGCATTTACGATTACGCGCATAACGAAATGGGCATAGCGCCGGAAAATATCCACCAAACAGGACTGCTAGTGCTCTATAACAATATGCTGCAGAGCCTGTTCAAATCCCAAATTCTGACTCTGGGAGCGGTGTTTGTAGGCATCTTGCTGATGTTCCTGGTGTTGTTCCGCTCTCTATCGATTGCCATCATTGCGCTGGTGCCAAATATGTTGGCGGCCTGTGTAGTGCTCGGCGGCATGGGTCTCGCAGGTATTCCGCTGGATATGATGACGATCACCATCGCCGCGATTACTGTGGGAATTGGTGTGGACCACGCGATTCATTACCTGTATCGCTTCCGTGCCGAGTTTGCGAAAGATGGCGATTACCTGGCCACTATGCATCGCAGCCACGCCACAATTGGCCGTGCCATGTTCTACACGGCAATCACGATCATTGCCGGCTTCTCGATACTGGCGTTGTCCAAGTTTGTGCCGTCAATCTATTTTGGCCTGCTTACCGCTTCGGCCATGTCTGCGGCACTGCTGGGTTCACTGACTTTGTTGCCACTGCTACTGGTGATATTTAAGCCGCTGGGAGCCGGTTCTGTAGAGAGTGGTGAGATGGAAATTCCAGAGAGTGCGGCCAAGGCCTAAGGGAATTCTCTACAAAACTAACAATAAAAAAGCCGGGCAACAGCCCGGCTTTTTTATTGGCAGATTAACTCGCGGGGAATCAATCCTGGCGGCTGGTGATTTCCAGCAGGTGGTAGCCGAACTGGGTTTTCACCGGGCCGTGTACCTTGTGCAGTTCCTCAGAGAAAACGACCTTGTCGAACTCCGGTACCATCATACCCTTGCTGAATTCGCCCAGGTCACCACCGGAACGGCCGGAGGGGCACTGGGAGAACTGCTCAGCGATTTTGCCGAAATCGGCGCCATTCTCGATTTGATCTTTCAATTCCAGGCACTTGTCTTCAGTCTGAACCAAGATATGGCGGGCTGTTGCTTTGGGCATGAATAATCTCCATTCGTTAATAAACCGCTGCAGCTTAATAGCTGCAAGCCGCTCTTGCCACCGACAATTGCCGGGACTCAGGCGAATTTAGGTCTCAGTTTGCCGGATTGGCGTTAAAAGGCCTCACCAGTCATCTCGGTGAACCTATCGGCAATGGTATCTTTAGTGTTCAAACACAGCGGACGAGAGCGCGTTTTGCAACAGATTCCCCTTTTTCCCCTGAGTGTGCCCCTATACCCAGGGGTTGCCCTACCACTGCGCATCTTTGAGCAGCGCTATCTTCATCTGATCAGCGAGTCCCTGAAAAATGAAAGCGGTTTTGGTGTTGTGTTGATTCGCTCTGGCGGTGAGGTGGGTAATGCCTCAGTGTGGCCACTGGGAGTCTATGTGCATATTGTCGATTGGAGTCAGGGTGAAGAGGGCCTGCTGCATGTGCAGGTGGTGGGGCGGCGGCGTTTTCGCATAAGTCACACCGAGAGGGCTGAGGATGGCCTGTTACTCGGCGATGTGGAGTGGTTGCCGGACAACACACCCCGACCGATACCTGCCGACTGCGATGGCCTGTTGGCAGTGCTGGAGGAGTTAAAGGAACGCGCTAAGGATCTTTCACTCAAGTTCGATAATGTCGATTCCGCCGATGCGTTGTCCTGGCAACTGGCCCAGCTATTACCCCTTGAAGATAAGGCGAGGGTGGATCTGCTGGGCCTTGAAGATCCTCTAGCGCGCCTCGCTAATATCGCCGAGAACCTGGATCGTTGGAGTCGGGAGTGACCAGGTTGTAACAATCCCGCCACAGCTCCATATTTATGCCGTTTAAACCCCCGGCCGCTGGGGTATACTGCGCGGCCGACCGGATTTCGCATGGAGAGCCAAGTGACCACGACTGCTACCTCTGATCAGCAATCCACCCGCGACAAGCTCGAACAAATGGGTCGAGCCGCCCGCGAGGCCTCTCGTATGATGGCGCGCGCCGATACCGAGACCAAGAATCGTGCTCTCAAGGCTATTGCCGCTGAGCTTGAGGCCCAGCGCATTCAGTTAGCCGAGGCCAATGCGACTGATATGAAGGCAGGACGCGAGCGCGGTCTGGATGCGGCGTTGCTCGACCGACTGGAACTCAATGATGAACGTATCGACGGTATGATCGAAGGCCTGTTACAGGTGGCCGATCTGCCGGACCCTGTAGGGGAAATTGAGGATTTATGCTATCGCCCCAGCGGAATTCAGGTGGGTAAGATGCGTGTACCCCTCGGTGTCGTGGGGATCATTTATGAGTCTCGCCCCAATGTGACTATTGATGCGGCCAGTCTCTGCTTGAAATCTGGCAACGCGACCATTTTACGCGGCGGTAGTGAGGCGTTGCAGTCCAACCGGGCTATTGCCGCCTGCATCAGTGCGGGGCTGCGCGAGGCGGGCTTGCCGCAAACGGCAGTACAGGTGGTGGATACCAATGATCGCGCTGCGGTGGGCGCCCTGATCACCATGCCCGATTTTGTGGATGTCATTGTGCCGCGTGGTGGAACCGGCTTGATCGAAAGGGTCAGCCGAGAGGCCACGGTACCAGTGATCAAACACCTGCACGGCGTTTGCCACGTTTATATCGATGACTTGGCCGACGAGCAGAAGGCCTTTGAGATCGCTCTAAATGCCAAAACCCACCGCTATGGCGTTTGCAACGCCATGGAAACCCTGCTGGTGGCCGAAGCCATTGCCGAGAGAATGCTGCCACGATTGGCAGAGGCCTATACGCTAAAGGGGGTGGAACTGCGCGGATGTGAGCGCACTCGCGAGATACTGCCGCAGATCAACGCGGCCAGTGACGGCGACTGGAGTGAGGAATACTTGGCGCCTATTCTCGCCATCCGTGTCGTGGCAGATATGGATGGCGCAATGGACCATATTGCCTGCTATGGCTCCGGTCATACCGAGGCCATTGTGACCCAAGACTACAGCCGCAGCCGCCGCTTTCTCGCCGAAGTGGACGCCAGTTCGGTGATCGTCAATGCCTCCACGCGCTTTGCGGATGGATTTGAATACGGTCTGGGGGCGGAAATCGGTATCAGTACTGATAAAATCCACGCCCGCGGACCGGTGGGGCTCGAGGGGCTCACCTCGCAGAAATGGATTGTGCTCGGCGACGGGCATATCCGCCGGTAGTTTTTCGGGCCCGGCAGCCAACAAAGAGGTAATTTTGGCAACTAAGCGGCAGACCATCGCCTTATTCGGCGGCACTTTCGATCCGGTGCACTTCGGCCACCTGCGCATGGCGCTGGAGCTGCGCCAGGCCCTGGATTTCGATGAAATGCGTCTGCTACCCAGCCACCAGCCGCGACACCGTCAGAGTCCCGGGGTTTCCTCGCGTCAGCGCAGTGAAATGCTGGCACTGGCGTTGGATGGTTGCGATGAATTGCAGTTGGATGAGCGGGAACTGCAGCGCGGGGGTGATACTTACACGGTGGATACTCTCGAGGCTCTGCGTGAAGAATTGGGGCCCCAGGTGTCCATCAGTTTTTGTATGGGCACCGACTCCCTGTTGACTCTGCATCGCTGGCATCGCTGGCATCGGCTGTTGGAGTTGGCACACTTGGTCGTGGTGACCAGACCCGGTTGGCATTTGCCGGAAGTGGGTGAACCGGGTGGCAATGCTGAATTGGCGAAATTACTACATCAGCATTCCGGCACTGTGGCCGATTTACACAAATACGCTTACGGCCACTTGGTTTTGCGCGAGCAGACCCTGTTGCCAATTTCCGCTACACAGATTCGCCAGCTGCTGGGCAGCGGCCAGTCGCCGCGTTTTTTGCTGCCAGCAACTGTGTTGCAATATATTGAAGACCATCAACTCTATACAGAATCGGTTACCACTGGTGACCAGTAATGAATCAAGGTGTTATGACAAATATTAAAGATATCGCGCTGAACGCTCTGGAAGATCTCAAGGGCAAAGACATTGTTGCTCTGGATGTTTCTGAATTCTCCGATGTGATGGACAACCTGGTGATCTGCACCGGTACTTCCAGCCGCCAAGTGAAATCGCTGGCAGATAATGTGGTAGAGGAACTCAAAAAAGAGGGCGTGCGCCCGATTGGTGTTGAGGGCAAAGAACAGGGCGAGTGGGTATTAGTGGATTACGGTGACCTGGTGGTGCACGTAATGCTGGCAGACGTACGGAATTTCTACGATCTGGAAAAACTCTGGTCTATGACCCCGAATACCCGCGACGAGGCGGATGGCAGCGATCCCCACCAGGGCTGAATAGGGTGAAGGTTCGCATCCTGGCAGCCGGAGGCAAAATGCCCACTTGGGTACAAGAGGGTTATGCCGAATACGCTAAGCGTCTACCCCGTGAAATTGCCCTGGAAATGGTGGAGATCCCCCTGGGGCAGCGTGGGCAGAAAAGCTCCGCGGCGCTGATTGAAAAAGCGCGGAAGAAAGAGGGCGAGGCAATGCTTGCCGCCCTCGGTCCGCGAGATCATGTGGTGGCGCTGGACGTCATGGGCAAGCCCTGGAGTACAGAGCAACTGTCCGATCAGCTGCGCGATTGGCAGCTGCTGGGGGAAAATGTCAGTCTGCTGATTGGCGGCCCGGATGGGCTCTCTCCAGACTGCTTGAGCAGGGCACACCAGCGCTGGTCCCTGTCGCCTTTGACCCTGCCGCACCCGCTGGTGCGTGTGGTTTTGGCTGAGCAAGTTTACCGTGCCTGGACACTGCTTGCCGGCCACCCCTATCACAAATAGGACATTTGCGACCAAGTGCGGAGAGATTTGCCAACTGGGATTCTCTCTCCGTGCGCTCGCTGTGGTAATGTAGTCCGAATTAGACTTTTCCCGCGCCAGTCATAATCGTTTAAAAAACGCCAATGCCTCACGAACATCACCTCAAGGACCCACACACGGAACAGCGACTGTTTCGCAACCGTATGTTGGTGGCCATTCTGGGTGTAATTGCACTGCTGGGAGTATTAATTGCGCGTTTTTATAACCTGCAAGTGGTTAATTACGATAACTACCGCACCCAGTCCGATGAGAACCGTATCCAGGTGCGCCCTGTCGCTCCGACTCGCGGGCTGATTTATGATCGCAACGGAATTCTCCTGGCCGATAACCGCGCCAGTTATAACCTCTCTATTGTGCGCGAACGGGTAAAGGACCTGGATGCGACCCTTGAATTGATCGGTAATCTGATTCGCCTCGACGACAGTGACGTGGTCAAGTTTCGCAAGCGCCTGGGTCGCCGCCGCCCGTTTGAGCCAATACCCCTGAGATTTCGCCTGAGTGAAGAGGAAATTGCGCGTGTTAGTGTCAACCAGTTCCGAATGCCGGGGGTTTCTGTAGAAGCCGAGTCGGTGCGCTACTACGCCTTGGGGGATCTGTTTGCCCACAGTGTCGGCTATGTGGGGCGTATTAGTGATCGAGACCTAAGTAATTTCACTAAAGAGGACGTACGCCTCTACCGCGGTACCCGCAGCATCGGCAAGGTGGGATTGGAACGCTCCTATGAGAAAACCCTGCTGGGTGAAGTGGGTTATGAAAATGTGGAGATCAATGCACGCGGCCGAGTGTTACGGGTGCTGGAACGCCAGGATCCCAAGCCCGGTGCGGACCTGACCCTACACCTGGATGCCCATTTGCAGCAGGTGGCCTCCGATGCCCTGGGTGACCAACGCGGTGCGGTTGTCGCTATCGATGTAAATACCGGGGGTGTGCTGGCCTTCGTTAGCAAACCCTCCTTCGATCCCAACCTATTTGTGACCGGGATCAGTTTTGCCGATTATCGCGCCCTCAGCGATTCCCTCGATGTGCCCCTTTTTAATCGCGCCGTGCAAGGCCAATACCCACCAGGTTCCACCCTGAAGCCGCTGATGAGCCTTGGGGGGCTTGAGGCTGGGGTAATTTCCCGTGAAACCAAGATCAAGGATCCGGGTTTCTACAAATTGCCCAACGACCAGCGTATTTATCGTGACCATCTGCGCTGGGGCCACGGTAATAAAGTGGATCTGATACAGGCTTTGGCGCAGAGCTGTGATGTCTATTTCTGGGATATGGCGCACCGCTGGGATATTGATGGCATGCACGATATGGCTACCCACTTTGGTTTGGGTGCCAAGACTGGTATTGATCTGCCTATGGAGCGCGCCGGCCTGTTTCCTTCAAGGGACTGGAAGCGTGGCGCTCGAGGTATGCCTTGGTTCCCCGGTGACAGCCTGAATGCGGTACTGGGGCAGGGTTTTGTATTGGCGACGCCATTACAGCTGGCGGTGATGACTGCCACTATCGCCAATCGCGGCACCCACTACCGTCCGCAGATGGTAAAAAGCATCAACGGTGTGGAGCAGCCACCGGAAGTTTTACACAACCTGGAGGCCCGTCCGGAAAATTGGAACCTGGTCTTTGAGGGGATGGAAGCGGTAGTGAACCGCAGCCATGGCACCGGTAAGCGCGCTGGTAAGGGGCTGAATTTCCGTGTTGCCGGTAAGTCCGGTACCGCCCAGGTGGTGGGTATTGCCCAGGGAGAGCGCTATGACTCCGAAGCCCTGGCAGAGCGCCATCGGGATCACGCCCTATTTGTAGCTTTTGCGCCTGTAGATAAGCCTCGAATTGCAGTAGCTGTTCTGGTGGAAAACGGCGAGGGCGGTGGCAAAGTGGCGGCGCCGGTGGCTCGTGAAGTATTTGCCGAATGGGTGCCGCGCCCGGATACCCAGGAGAAAACGGCACAGGAAACTAGATTGATTGAGGGGGCGGATAATGGCTAGCCGAGATTTTTCCCACCGGCTGTCCGATGCCCACGGCAGCCTCCGAAAGCCGGTGAGCTTGGCGCGGCGCCTGCACATCGATGTGCCGCTGCTGGTTTTGTTACTGGTATTGGCCTCCGTAGGGCTGGGGGTGCTCTACAGTGCCTCCGGCGGCGATATGAATTACGTACGGCGCCAGTCTATTTTTATGTGCCTGGCGTTTACCGGCATGTTTATTGTCGCGCAGATCCCACTGGATTTTTACCGGCGCTGGTCTCCCTGGGCTTACCTGGGGGGCTGCGCCCTGTTAGTGGGGGTGCTGCTCTTTGGCACCGGTGCTAAGGGTGCTCAACGATGGTTGGAGGTTGCCGGTTTCCGCTTCCAGCCCTCGGAGGTAATGAAACTGGGGGTGCCAATGATGGTGGCCGCCTTCCTACACCAGCGCGCTCAACCCCCATCTCTAATGACTGTCGCAGGGGCTCTGGCCATTGTGGCGGTGCCGGCCGCCTTGATCGTGCGCCAGCCAGACTTGGGAACCTCTATCCTGATTGCTGCCTCCGGCCTGTTCGCGCTTTATTTGGCCGGGTTGAGCTGGAAATTGATTGGAGCAGCGGCCATGGGAGTGTTGGTATCCGCCTGGCCAATCTGGCAATGGGGACTCAGGGACTACCAGCGCCAGCGTATTCTGACGTTGCTGAATCCCAACGACGATCGTTTCGGTGCCGGATGGAATATTTTCAATTCCAAAGCGGCTATTGGTTCAGGGGGTATCTACGGCAAAGGTTATTTACAGGGTACTCAGTCGCAGTTGGACTTCCTGCCGGAGAGCCATACCGACTTTATTATCGCGGTGCTGGCGGAAGAGTGGGGGATGCGTGGCGCTCTGTTATTGCTTTTGCTCTATGTATTGGTGATTGCCCGCGGTATCTATATTAGTTTTATGGCGCAACATCTGTTTGGGCGCTTACTGGCGGGGAGTATAACGCTCACTTTTTTTGTCTATGTGTTTGTAAACATTGGTATGGTTACGGGATTGTTGCCAGTGGTGGGGGTACCCTTGCCAGTCATCAGTTATGGTGGAACCTCACTGATTACCTTGATGGCGGGATTCGGTATTCTCATGGCCGTAGGGACCGAGCGGCGCAGGGTGCATTTTTGATGGAACTGCGGCGCAAGTAAAAAACTGGATGTAGAGACGCGAGATGAAGATAGGAGCGGTGGTTTTGAAGTGGACCTCGGGACTTTTGATTGGGGTGGGGCTGGTGCTGGCAGCCTGTGCACAGGAGCCCGGCCACGGCGATAATGCCGAAGCGCAAAAGTTTGTCGAATATATGGTGCAAGAGCATCAGTTTGACCGCAAAGAGATGCAGGAGCTGATGCGCAATGCCAAGCGTAAAGACTCCATCCTCAAGGCAATCAAACGCCCCGCGGAAAAGGCCAAGCCTTGGTATGAATATAAGAAGCTTTTCCTGACACCACAGAGCATTGCCGGCGGTGTGGATTTTTGGGATAAGAATGCCGAAGCCCTGGCGGAGGCCGAGAAAAAGTACGGTGTGCCGGCTGAGGTTATCGTCGCAATTATCGGTATTGAGACCCGTTATGGTGGCAATATGGGCGGCTATCGGGTGCTCGATGCGCTCTCCACCCTGGCCTTCAATTACCCTCGCCGCTCGGAATTTTTTACCAAGGAGCTGGAAAACTACCTGCTCCTAACTCGTGACCAGGGTATGGACCCCCTTGCCCTGAAAGGCTCCTATGCGGGCGCCATGGGCTATGGCCAATTTATGCCCTCAAGCTATCGAGCCTATGCAGTAGATTTCAGTGGCGATGGCAAGGTGGATATCTGGGAGGACACCTCGGATGCGATTGGCAGTGTTGCCAATTACCTGGCCAGGCATGGTTGGAAGCCTGGTGAACCGGTTACCGTGTTGGCCAGTCCGCGTCCCAATGCGGATATGACGATTGTCAACGATACCTTGCAGCCCGAGTTGACTGTAGGCGAGTTGGCTGAAAAGGGTTTCAATGCGACCAGTCAGGTTGCGCCGGAGATGCCCGCGATTGTTTTCTCTCTGCAGACTGAACAGGGCAAACAATATTGGCTGGGGCTCAACAACTTCTCCACCATTACTACCTATAATCGCAGCCGCCTGTACGCTATGGCGGTGAATGAGTTGGCTCAGGAAGTTGTCAAAGCGCGCGGCGGAAAAAGCTGAGTATTATACGAATAATCCTTGAGAAAATTTGCCAGCATTGGGGAACTAATGGCAATAGACGTAATCAAAATTTTTCTGTTTCACTGAGCAGTAATAGATAACAACAGCTTGGAGACGGTAGCCTGAAGTTGCCGCACGCTGGGGGGGTATGTTTCAACGCAATATACGGCGAGTCTTTCTACTCGCCGCTTTGTTTTTGGTCGCTTGTGGCGGCCCGCAAATCAAGCCGGCTAAACAGGACGAGCGAGATTTCGATAGCGTTAAGGATAGCGGTCCAGCTGCACCCGTGAATATGCTCGCCGCGCCGGAACCTACACCTGTGCGGGAGCCAATTGGACCAGCCGGCAATAAAACCCCCTATAGGGTCAACGGTGTTACTTATCACGTACGCACCGCCGTCAAAGGCTACAAAGAGCGGGGCAAGGCGTCCTGGTATGGCACCAAGTTTCACGGGCGGCGCACTGCCAATGGTGAAGTTTATAATATGTATGCCATGTCTGCGGCCCACAAAACCCTACCCTTGCCCAGTTATGCCAAGGTGACGAATCTGGATAATGGACGCAGCATAATTGTGCGCATCAATGACCGCGGTCCTTTTGTCCAGGGCCGAATTATCGACCTGAGCTATACCGCCGCACAGAAACTGGGCTATGTGAATAAAGGCGTTGCCCGTGTCGAGGTGGAAGCGCTGGACCCCAATACTCTGCCACCTGTCACTGAAACTCTTTTGGCCGGTGATGTCCGTGGCGGCCTGCCACAGGATGCCAGTATCCGCCTACCGGAAAATACTTTCCTGCAGGTTGGGGCTTACAGCGATCCAGCCCAGGCTGAGAAAGTCCGGGCTCGCTTGGCGGCAGCAATTGACTATCCTGTTTCTGTCAGTCCGGTTGAGCGTAGTGGCAAGCAGTTTTACCGGGTGCGCATAGGGCCGATTTCCCAGCAGCGGGCCCTGGCTAATGCGCGGGAAGCTGTGCAAAAGAATCAACTGGGAGACCCCCAAGTAGTGTATGAATAAGGCCATGCTTCGAAAACTGAGCGGAATGAGTGGCGAATATTTAAGTTTTTGGAGAAGCATTACTGTCATCCATAGTCAGCTGTAATTTCTACATCTGTGCTGTTTTCGCAGGATATTGAAGGGTTTTGGATAGCCAGTCTTTAATTCTAGATGGGGTACAAGGCCTTTACCCGGAAGCAAATGACTGCTGCTGGACTCAACGGTCATAGAAATGGTCGTTCACAAAATACTGCGCACTGGCGCGAATTTTCTTGTATTTTGTATGTATTACTGGCTCGCGGTATTTGGTGACAAACCTTTGCCGTGAATTAATCGCTTAAAATAAGTAATGGGTTAACAGCCAGCCAACGAACACGAGGATTAACGAGACTCTCATCATGATCACACGGATTATCGCCTGCTCTTTTTTGTTGCTTTGTGCGGGCCTGGCCCAGGCGCAATCACTCATTCCGGCTCCGCCCCAGCTGGCAGCCACCTCATACCTGCTTGTGGATGCCAATACCGGTCAGGTGTTGGTGGAACAGGAGGCCGATAAAGAGGTACCCCCCGCCAGCCTAACTAAAATGATGACGGCCTATGTTGTCTCCGAAGAAATGCTCAAAGGCAGCATCAAAGAAGATGACAAGGTACGTATCTCCGAGAAGGCCTGGCGCAAGGGCGGCTCGAAGATGTTCGTTAAGGTCGGAGATCAGGTGCCGGTGATGGACCTGATGCGCGGCGTTATCATCCAGTCTGGCAACGATGCCAGTATTGCCTTGGCTGAGCACGTCTCTGGTAGTGAAGAAGTTTTCGCCGAGGTGATGAACCAGCAGGCTGAGCTTCTGGGTATGGAGAATACTCATTTCGTCAATGCCACCGGTTGGCCGGCGGAGGGTCACCTGACTACCGCTCGTGATTTAGGCATCCTGGCGCGCGCCCTGATCGCCAACCACCCCGAGCACTACGATATCTACTCGGAGAAATATTTCAGTTACTCAGGTATTAACCAGCCCAACCGCAATCGTCTACTGTGGCGTGATTCCGCCGTGGATGGTATCAAAACAGGACATACTGAAGAGGCCGGTTACTGCCTGGTAGCTTCTGCAATGAAGCGCGGCATGCGCCTGATTGCCATTGTGGTGGGTACTGACAGTGATGAAAAGCGCGCCTCAGAAACCCAGAAGCTCCTGGCCTACGGTTTCCGCTACTACCAGACTCACAAAGTATATGGCCAGGGTGAAGTACTGCAGAATGAGCGTGTCTGGGGCGGTAAGGAGCCCAGCGTAGGCATCGCGGTTGAGAAAGATATTTTTGTCACTATTCCTCGTGGCGGTGAAGAGGATATCAAGGCGGATCTAATCGTAGATGGCGAGTTGGAAGCCCCGGTCGAGAAAGGCCAGCCAGTTGGTAAGGTTGTAGTGACTCTTGATGGCGAGACAGTCGCTGATGTGAAAGCCGTCGCTGCAGAAGAGGTTGAACGCGCAGGCTTCTTTAAGCGCATGTGGGATTCCATCAAGCGTTTTGTTATGGGCTTTTTCAATTAAATTTGCTCAATGTTGACTAGCTAGGGGCGGCAATAGTGCCCCCTTGGCCGGCTCGCCCACATCTCTGACCAGTTCCTCCGCCATTCCCTGTCCACTGCTCTGCGCTCGCTGTATAATCGCCGCCTGGCTGCTGCACCTAAGCTTTTCTCAATGTCTATAGGCCGGTCCCGGAGAGTGGTATGAGTCAAGATCCCAACCAGAAACCCCCGAAGATAGAATTCCCTTGTGAAGACTATATGGTCAAAGTGGTGCGTGACGCTAATGATGAAGCGCACCAGTTCGTGCTGGAAGTCATGCGCCGCCACGCCCCTGGCCTGGATGAAGAGCGCATTACCCTGCGTGAAAGCAGTACCGGCAAATTTACTTCTGTGACTTTCTTTATCCTCGCAACCGGTGAGGATCAGCTCAAAGCTCTCTTTGAGGAACTGAAAGTACATCCCGCGGTGCATATGGTGCTTTAATGACCATTGTTCGCAATCTTGCCCGGCGGGATTACGAGACCGTCTGGCGCGCTATGTCTCGATACACCGATCTTCGCGATGAAAACAGTGCGGATGAAGTTTGGTGTGTAGAGCATCAACCGGTATTTACCCAGGGGCAGGCCGGCAAGGCGGAGCATCTGCTGAATACCGGCGATATTCCAGTGGTACAGGTGGACCGCGGTGGTCAGGTAACCTATCACGGCCCCGGCCAGCTGGTTGTCTACCCGCTATTGGATTTACGCCGCGCCAAAATTGGCGTGCGCGATCTGGTGACTGCCCTGGAAAAGGCCACCGTAGCGATGTTGTCAGCCTTTGGCATCGCAGCTGCTCCCCGCGCCGATGCGCCAGGGGTTTACTTGTTAGAGGGGCCTCGCAGTGGCAACAAAATTGCCTCCATTGGTCTGCGCGTACGTCGAGGCTGTAGTTTTCACGGTATTGCCATCAATATCGATATGGACCTGGCCCCCTTCCTCCGAATTAACCCCTGCGGTTATGCCGGCATGCAAATGGTGCAGATGGCCGAGTTGTTGCCACAGGCTCCCACTTGGCAACAGGTAGCGGAAAATTTTGTGCGTGAGTTACTGCTCACTTTGGAGCTGTCCCCGGCGGAGTGGCAGCCGTTAGAAGAAAACGTATTGGCGCAACTGAGCGCGGAACAGCAGGAATTGAGTAATGGCTGATAAACCCGATCTGGTGCCGGTAAAGCGCACCCGCCGCCTACAGCAGGGAGAGAAACTGCGTGATGGCGAAAAAGTAGAGCGTATTCCGGTCAAGGTGATTGCCAGTGACACTGTATTGCGCAAACCAGATTGGATTCGGGTAAAGGTGCCTGCCTCAAAAGAAGTGGATCGTATCAAGAGTATTTTGCGCTCACAAAAGCTCTCTACCGTATGTGAAGAAGCCAGCTGTCCGAATCTGGGTGAATGCTTTAGTGGTGGTACTGCCACCTTTATGATCATGGGGGAAATCTGTACACGCCGCTGCCCCTTCTGTGATGTTGGCCACGGTAAGCCGAACCCTCTGGACCCGGAAGAGCCCAAGAACCTGGCTGAGGCCATTGCCGCTATGAGCTTGCGTTACGTGGTTATTACTTCGGTGGACCGAGATGACCTGCGCGATGGTGGTGCCCAGCATTTTGCCGAATGTATTCGCGAAGCACGCCAGCTTTCCCCGAACCTACAAGTGGAAATCCTGACTCCGGATTTCCGCGGACGTATGGACATAGCTCTGGATATCCTCGAGCAGCAGGCACCGGATGTTTTCAACCATAATTTGGAAACCGTGCCGCGCTTGTACCGCGAGTCCCGCCCCGGTGCCAATTACAACTGGTCCCTTAAGCTGTTGCAGGAATACAAAAAACGCCGCCCGGATGTGCTGACTAAGTCTGGTTTGATGGTAGGCCTGGGTGAGGAGAAGGAAGAAATTTTCCAGGTAATGGACGATATGCGCGAGCACGATATCGACATGCTCACCATTGGCCAGTATCTACAGCCGAGTAAAGAACATTTACCAGTGCAGCGCTATGTCCATCCCGATGAATTTGAAGAATACCGTCGATACGCCGAGCAAATCGGATTCAAGCACGCCGCTTGCGGCCCGCTGGTGCGTTCCTCTTACCATGCGGATAAGCAGGCTCATGGAGAGAAGGTAAGTTAAGAGTTAAATTAAAGGGGAGGGCATCGCGCTTTCCCCTTTTTTTATGAATTCTCATATGTTTATCTAATTGTCTCCTCCGTATTATCTTTCCTAATTCCATTGCCTACAGTTTTTTCCTATTGAAGGTTTTTATAATTATCTTTGCTTCAAGTAAAAACTTTTTTGCTTTTGAGAATGTCTGAGAAATTTTTCAAATTATTTTTTGGTTTATCTACCCATAATTTTCTACTTGTTTTTTTTGGGTAAAAAAATAAAGAGGCTCTCTGTGAAGGTTGTGAGGTAAAGGCATGCCTCTATGTTCTTGAGCAGATATCCCTATCTTAATCAATCTTAAGAAAAACTATGTTTTCCCTTTGTCTTTTTGGAGGTATGTCTAAATCTTTAGGCTGAAAAGGAGATTTTTCGTAATTTGAAGGATTTTACAGAGAGGCTTGGTGAAATAATTAGGTGGTATTGAGGAGGTTTCTAATGAACGTGAATGTTTTTGGATAAAAACAGTCTTCATTTTTCAAAACATTGGTAGTTAGCTATACCTTAAATTCACCCAGATTCTGCTTATACCTTTCAATCAGGATTCGGTAGATAGTTTTTCCCCTTTTTTATTGAAATGACGGATTAATATAACTTATCTTGTCAATAGACTAGGTAGTCTACACTTCTACGTGGCTAGTATTTGTTGTGCTGTAGTTTTGGAATTGCACTGGAGGGGCATATTCAGTAACTTTAGGCCGAATAATTACGATAAGCCGATGCAAACCTTTATTTCCGTATCGACTCTATCTTGAATATAGAAGCTGATCAGAGCGCCCTAAAATGATGATTTGGTTTTTCGTTTTAATGAGCCGGCTAGCTGGAATTCAGCCGTTGCTAGTACCTGGGTGCAGGTCCTTTCAGCGCTGTTCAGCATAAGACCACAATAAACACAATAATGAGAGAGAAAGCGATGACCCCGGAAGAGCGATACGAGAAGGTGAAGGGCCTGCAGCCATTGGAGCTTCTCTATAAGAGAGAGTCCGAAGAGCCGGAAACAGTATTCCTTCGCCAGATGCAGTGTCGGCAGTGGCAGGACTATACCTGGCGTGAAGTAATGGACAGGGCCAGGCGTATCGCTGGTTACCTGCGTAGCCGTTTCGAGCCAGGTGACCGTATTGCAATTCACGGTAAGAACTGTGCTGACTGGATTATTGTCGATGTGGGTATCATGCTCGCCGGTATGGTCAGCGTACCTTTGTACCCGGGGCAATCCGCCTCTTCCATGTCTTATGTTTTGCAACACTCCGAGTCGAAACTGCTATTTTGTGGAGCGACTGATAACAATGTGGCCCTGCAGGAGGTCGCGGACACCCTACCTTCTGTAGCGATACAGCGCTGTGAAATTCATTGTAATGAAGAGTTGGAAGCCGTTATCGCCTCCAGCGAGCGTTATGAAGAGAGTCCTGTTTTTTCTGAAGATGACCTCTTCACCATTATGTACACCTCTGGCACTACCGGTAACCCCAAGGGTGTGATGCACACTTGGTCGTCGGTGGTGTTTGTTGTGCCTAATATGATCCGTGGTTATGGCTTTAATGAGAGCGACCGTGTGTTCTCTTATTTACCGTTGGCCCATGCCGCAGAGCGAATCCTAGTGGAATTCCACTGCCTCTACTCGGGTACGCCGGTACATTTCCCTGAATCCTTGGATACATTCCTGGAAGACTTGCAGCGTACCAAACCGACTATGTTTTTCTCGGTTCCCAGGCTGTGGACCAAGTTTAAGGAGGGGATCGATGAGAAGATTCCACCTGCACTGCAAAATGTACTGCTGCGTATCCCTGGTCTGAATAGCTGGTTGAAAAATAAGGTGCGTGCCGGGCTCGGATTGGATCAGGCACGAATGCTAGTAAGTGGGGCCTCGCCTATTTCCATTGAGTTGCTGCGCTGGTATGAGCGTATGGGCATGCAGATAGCCGATGGCTATGGGATGACGGAAAACTTTATTTATGGCTGCTTTGTTATGCCAGGCGAGGACCCGGTACCAGGCACTGTAGGCAAGCCTTATCATGGCTGCGAGGTAAAAATTTCTGATGAGGGCGAAATTCTCTTCAAGAGTGGCTCTCTGATGAAAGGCTACTATTTAGAGCCGGAGAAAACCGCTGAAGCCATTCGTGATGGTTATTACCACACAGGGGATTCAGGTTTTATCGATGAGAAGGGTCTGCTACATATTACCGGCCGTATCTCAGAAACCTTTAAAACCAGTAAAGGTAAGTTTATCCAGCCCAGCTTGTTGGAAGGACATTTCGGTAATGAGACCCTTCTGGCACAACTTTGTGTGCTGGGGCACGGTATGGATCAGCCGGTGATGCTGGCAACTTTATCAGAGTCTGCAGAAAAGCTGCCGAGAGCTGACGTCAATGAACAGCTTCGGCGTGTGCTCGAATCAGTTAATGAACGCCTGCCACACCATGAGCGCATTCGGGCAATCTTTATCTGTAAAGAGGAGTGGACCCCACTCAATGAATTCCTGACTCCGACCCTTAAAATTAAGCGAAAAGTGCTGGAATCCCATTATCAACCATTGTTTAAGCAATATGCTGATACCAAGGGAGTGGTTTGGGAGTCTCGAGATGTTCAAGCTTCGCAAAAAATTCAGCCAGATCTGCAGGCAGTCGATTAAGACGGCTTAATTTCTAAAGTTAAAAAGCCCAATAGTAAGCTACTATCGGGCTTTTTTATTGAGGTTTACTATTTAAGTCTGCTCAGTGGGTATAGCTCAGGCAATTTGTTGAGTTGCCATTACGTCCGACCTCTATGCGGTCTGCCGAGCACTCGAAGTCATCATTAAACTTGCAGTCTTCCATTTTACAGGCTCCGACACCGGCGGTGCGGGAACTGCGGGTGTGTTTGGAATTAGTGAAGAAAGTGTCGCAATCTGGGTCCGCGCCTTCACCAATGGTAATAGCTCTTGCATGGCAGGCGTCGTTGGCATTGTATGCGCATTGAGTTGCGGCACATCTGCTCACTTCAGGCATATCTGTCGCGATAATCATGGCTGTCTTCTCCTGGTTAGTAAGTTGGAGACTAGTTCAGCCCCACCCTCTGTCAATGAGAAACCATAGATTTTATAAGGTATTTTGTATTGGTATAAGCCAGTATGGTGATAAAAAATACTAGCTCTTACTGTTGTTAGTGTGGTGGATGGGTTAAATTACCTTTGAAACTATAAATAAGTTTTTTTATAGGTTTTACTAGTTACTGATATCTCAGGCTTCCCAGGCCATTAATAACAACTCAATGGTTTCTCCCGGCAGGGTAATTCTTCCCTCCGCTTTTAAGCCTATTTTTTCCAGAAGTTTTACCGAGGCGGTATTATCAGGGCGCGCTATAGCAACGATGCGTTTCAGTGCCAGTTGCTCGCGGGCATAAACCATAATCGCTCGCGCGGCTTCCTGTGCATACCCTCTTCCCCGATACTCTGGCAGGAAAGCAAAGCCAATATCCACATCTTCGAGTCCTACCCGTTTGATCAATCCACAGGTGCCAACGCTGGTACCGTCTGGAAGTGAGACTTTATAAAGGCCGAATTGATGCTCTCGGTACATCGCCATGGGGCCACTTTGGATATATTGGCGTGCTTGCTTCAGGTTGCGCACTCTTCGATCGCCAATGTTTCGCAAAAAATCGGCATCATTCAGAAGCTGAAGGATAAATTCAGCATCGTCTTCGCAGAGTTCACGTAGTATTAAATTAGGCGTATTTAGTTGGAACATGAATTTTGTCATGCAGAGAGATCTGGAGGCGTTTATTTTGCCTATGAGAGCTATGTTTGGCTAGGGTATCGGGAGGGTACAGGGAAAAGTATCTGGGAAGTTGTGCCCCCTTTCGGGGGCACGCTGTGAAGCACTAGCCGGATTAGAAACGGTAGGTCACATTGACGGATGCTTGCTCAGCCGATGGGCGTGAGGTCACATTAGCACTCAAAGCGAGGGAATCAGCCGCCTGCCAGCGAATACCGGCAATGAGACCCATGCCGTCATCAAAGAGGCCCTGATCGACGCTGGAGTAGCTAGGCATAGCATTCAAGTTGCCAGCCATGGACTTAACGCCGACCTCAAGGGTGTCGTCGTCAGTTCCGTTGGTATCTTCATACCAAACCTGGGCGTAAGCATTGACGGTGTTCCAGCTCTTGTTGGCGAAGGCCCCAAAGCGCAGTGTGTTGTAGTCGCGCTCCTGGTCGCCATAGTTCATACCCAGAGGGTCAAACTCATTGCCTTGGGTATCGGTATATGTGAAGCCTTCGATAGCCTTCTCGGTATAGCCGTCAACTTCCATGGTAGCTCGGGTTACACCGATGAAGGGACCAAGCTGGTAGCTGGATTCGCTGAACAGATTGGCACCTACAGTCAGACTCAGAGTGGTGTTTTCACCGGAGGTATCACCTTCCAGCTCGGAAGCAAAACTGTTGCCAAGGGTCAGAGCGCGGTTTACCTGGTCGTAGTCTACATCGGTCAGAGTCATGCTACCTTCCACGAAGAAAACATCGTGATGGAAGCGGCCAAACAGGCTGTAGTTGGTGGAGGTGGACTCGATATCGGAACGGGCATTGTCCACATCGATGTCGGAGCGGCTAACCGCGAAGCCCAGTTCCAGGTTGTCACGCAGAGCGTAGGTCATACCGATCAGGTTGGCGTTACTATCGCCGCTCATATCCGCAGCAAAGCTGTTGTCGTAGTCGATATCACCGAAAACGCTGCCAGCGAACACCGCAGTTTGAGCCTGGCTGTAGCGAACACCAACCAGATTTTCATCCAACGTGTTGATATGAGTGCGGGCAGCTTGGGCGCCAATGTCCGGAAGCTGGCCGGCCACTTGGGCGGCATTCACAATAGCGGTGTAGTAGTCGGCAAGAACCTGCTGGCCAACCTGGGTGGGGTGTACGGTATCGTTGAAGATGAGCTTGGAAGCGTCTGCAGTGTCCTGGCTAATGCCGTAGACAGGATGCTCGATGCATTCACCGCCACTGCCGTCATAGCAGAATTGGCTTTGATCAAATTCGGCAGACAGGCCCAATTGGCCGGCATTATTCAGAGCGACTTTCAGCAGGCCAGCTTGATCCACCATCAGCACGCCGTCGATATCTTTAGCTTGGGCTAGCAGGCTGGCGTTAAAGGCTTCAGAGGCTTTGCTGGCCTCTATTAGTACTTCATCGATAGCGGCAGGCAAAGCTGCATCGGCTTGCTCCTGGGTCATCTGGCCCGCAGCAACTGCTTGGGTCAGCTCAGTGAAAACTTCCTTATAAACGGCTGCATAAACAGCAGGGGTTTTGCTGATATCGGGAACATTAGATACCAATATATAGTTGGCACCGGCACCAGAGAGTGCGCCAGCTGCCGTTGCCATCATTGCTGTGGCGATGCCAATTTCTGTGGTGGCCTCTTCCATGGTCATATCGCCAGAAGAGACTTTCTTGAAGCCTGTGAGCAGATCGTTGCCGCCACCATTTACCCAGTAAAGGGCGTTAGCATCGGCGGCTCCAAAAGTGGTTTCCAAGTAACCTCTACCCAGAGGGTGTGGGTTGCCATAGGTGCCTAAATCTTCCAGAGCTTGATCAGCTTCAACTTTGGCATCTAATGCTTGTTGTTGATATCCTGCAGCGGTGGCGAAATCACCTTGTGCAGCCGCTGCTTTTGCCATAGCAGCGTAGGTCCCAGCTTCTGTTAACTTCTGTTTTAGTAGGTTAGCCAATTGCATGTCTGGGTAGGCCGGTTTTCCATCGGCACCTACTTTTGGCATAAAAGCGTTAAGAAGGTTATGTCGGTTGACATCAGCATCTAAGCCATTAGCTTGAAGAAAAGCCATGTAGCTTTCGGTACCAATAATATTCATCAGTACGTCAGCAGCTTTGTGGCCACCAACAGCCCAAACGGACCCTGCTTTGTTGACTCCGTCCATAACCTGCAGTGAAACATCTGCTTCAAGCTTAGCGGGGTCAGTCATCAGTTCTGGATTAATACTGGGAAGGCAAAGAGAAGATTGCATACCAGCACAGGATGCTGTTAAAGAACCCAGTCCCAAATTTTGAGACAGGATATTAATAGCGATATCGTTTGCATCGCCACCATTAGTGAATACATCGTAGTTGCCTACGTCGGTGAGGCTGTCACCAAAAGCAATAACCTGGCTGAAGGCCGATTCTTCTGCAATTGCAGAAACGCTGGTGAGGGATGCAAGTGCAATAGCCGCCGCAAGGCTGCGTTTGGCGTTGGGCATGGTTTTCTCCTAGTCGCGGTAATCGCACACCCGCGGAGACATCGGGAGGAATCCAGAGGAAACAACTGGGCGTGCATCTTTTATTGTTTTTGTTCCTGTACCTCAAGGAAACTCGGCAATACTAGCGGATTGACCCGAACAATAAAATAAGTCACGGGTAAAGTGGCTGGCTGCTTGGTCACCTCTGTGTTGAGATGGCCTTGAGGCACGCTACAAAGTGGCGCAATAGTACTGAATGATGGTTTTTAGGTAAATGCGCTACTGCTCTTTAATTGCTCGCTGCATGGTGCGACTTATTTCGAGGGAGGGCAAGTGTTTTTACTTGAGTGACAGGTACCCGAGTACCGCAAGGTATTCCCCTCCAGCGAATCGAGAGTTTCGGTAAAATATGGGTATTCTCCTTGGTAGTTATTGACTGAATCTTGGATCTGAAAATATGTTAAATGCCCGGTTAAAGGTCGATCCGGCTGATGTGCAGATTAGTGCTGTCAGAGCTCAGGGGGCGGGTGGCCAGAATGTAAATAAAGTCTCCAGTGCGATTCACTTGCGCTTTGATATCAAAAACTCTTCACTTCCCGAGGAAATAAAATCCCGACTGCTCCAATTGCGGGACCAGAGAGTTTCTACCGATGGCATTGTGATTATTAAAGCGCAGCGTTTCCGCACTCAAGAGAAGAATCGAACGGATGCCTTGGAGCGCTTGCAACAGTTGATTGAACAGGTGTCTAGAGTGCATAAGCCGCGTATAGCGACAAAGCCCAGCCGTGGATCAAAGGAGCGGCGGTTGCAAAGTAAAAATCGTCGTTCGCTAGTAAAGGCCATGCGAGGAAAGGTGAGGGACTAAATCGGAAGAAAATTTGTATCAGGGAGTCGGTATCAATTTGTGATGTGAAAAAGCGCTTTCGCAAGCATTGTGAATTGATAAATCACTCATATACGGCTGTACATCGATTATTTATATGATGAGGGAAAGAAGGGTAGATAGTGTACTCAAAACTCTGTGATACTTGGCCCCCGTTTCAGGTGAGCCGGGAAATATTCACAGAGTGCTTGGAGACTAGATACTCGTTGCTTCCACCCACTTGTATACAGTTTTTTATTAAGGATAGGGGGAGCTAGCCAGCAAATGTTGGTACTCCATACGCCTTTGCGTCAGCTCGAACCTCAGGTCGTCAATCTCTAACTCTAATTCGGTGTGGCGTACTTTAAAACGTGCAATGTCGGCCAGCATTGTAACTCGCTCATCACGAGTTGCTTCATCGCCCACCAGCAGGGCACCTAATTCAGTCATATCATCTAATAGATGCTCGCGCTCAAGTTCCCGATCATGAATAGCCGCCTCTATTTCTTCCACTGCACTTTTGGCAACAAAAAGATCCCTGCCAGTTCCATAGCCCTTCAAGAAGAGCCCTTCCAGGCCTGCTGGGCAGACGCCGGCGTAGTTTTCCCCTGAGCGCCCTTCAGAGAAGCCGCGTAGCTCCGTGCAAAATAGTTCCAGGCCCTCATCCCGCCCAATACGATAGGTGCTGGCATTGAGCTGAACACCATACTTTGCGCAAGATTCACGCCGCTTACCCATGTAACTCAGCTCTCTTCCCTCGGCCCCGTCTTCATAACCCAGTGCCTGCCAGTCAGCCATATGACACTCATCTTCACTCATGGTGGCGCACCCGGCGCTCAAGAGGATAAGGGTGATCAGAGAGAGGGTTCCAAATCTTAGCTTCACTGCTACTTCCTGTGATCGGGAAAAAGAGTAGTTTACAGGAATCAACCTGACTGCAAGCTGAAGAAAGCCGATAAGAGACCAATCTGTATCAACTAATGCCAGAAAACAATTTAGTAGCCGTCGGGTACCTAGATTACATAGGTATGAATGTGGAGGGAGAATCTAGGGTGCTCCGTGGGGTAAGTAAAGTTCACCTATTCCAATTGTGTTTATTATGGTTGTTGGGCTAGAGTCTTCTCTGATACTTACTTATTGGAGTTTATTTCTCTTAGGTTGTGTCTTTGTGCATTTCCAGTCGCAATAGTTGTCTATCCAGTGATTTTTAACTTCTCTTAAGTCTTAAAAATTATTATTTGTTTTTTTGAGAATGGTGCTAAATTGTTCAAGTACCATTCGCTGGTTGGTGCTGATTTTTTTGATTTTTTTTGAATTTTCATGCTCGTTAATCACTGCGCTTTTCAAAATTTAAATAATAAAAATAAATCCATATGTCTTGCAGCATATCTTCTTGAGTCAGGTTGCGTCTTTAAGGTCGGTTTTTATGGGTTTTTTTAATATTGCCGGTATTTGATCTTGCAGTTTGTGCAAGGATTTTGCATGAGTCTTTGGTGTCTTCCTGTTTTTCTTGGGGAATTACCGGCTTGCGCAGGGAGAATCAATCAATGTGGAGAAGATAATGAAAAAAATGATTTGTACATCGCTACTAGGGTTGTTGGCTGTACCCGGTACAACTTTGGCGGAGGAGTTGTGGATAACGATCGGCAGTGATGGTTATCAAACTCTGAAAAAAAATAGTGCATTAATGGCTAAAGAGCCTCTGGCTGCACAAGGAGAGCGCAACGGTATAACCATATTGAAGGTAAATGAGGATAATCTATCCGATATTTCTGCGATAATGCATAACAGCCACAATCGTTGTGGTGGTTTTATGGTGCATGATTCTTTCGCTGAGGCACAAAATGCACAGCTTTCACCACTGGCTAATACTGTATCGAGTATTGCCAGCTATACCATCGATAATGCGGATGTTGTGAACGCCCTACAGGCAGAAATCTCTGAGGCAAATATTCGTTCAACAATTACCAGCCTTTCCAATTTTACCAATCGCTATTACACCACTTCTACTGGTGTTGATGGGGCCGAGTGGATTCGGGACAAGTGGCAGGCCTTGACGAATTCTCGCAGCGATGCTTCGGTGCAGCTCTATAGCCATAGCTGGGCGCAACCCTCGGTTATTCTCACGATCCAGGGGCAAACAAACCCCGATGAAATTGTGGTGTTGGGAGCACACCTGGATTCTACCGTTGGCTGGAGTACAGGAGAGGGCACCAGAGCGCCGGGTGCTGATGATGACGCTTCGGGCATCGCGACTCTGACGGATGTGGTGAATGCCATTGTGGCAACTGGTTATAAACCGGCAAAAACACTTGCATTTATGGGGTATGCGGCTGAAGAAGTTGGCCTACGTGGTTCCGATGATATTGCTGCAGACTATAAGAGCCAAAATAAAAATGTGGTCGGTGTTATGCAGTTAGATATGACCAACTATTATGGCTCCAATAGTGATATCTATATTATTGGTGATTATACAAACAGCTCACAGAATGCATTCCTGAAAGATCTTGTACAGACTTACCAGGGCAACCTTAGTGTTGGCACGACTACCTGTGGCTATGCATGTTCCGATCATGCCTCATGGCATGACCAGGGCTTTGCGGCCTCCTTCCCTTTTGAGGCCACCTTTAATGGTTCCAACCCCTATATCCACACTATCAACGACACCCTGGCCAACAGCGGCGGTGATGCCAATCATGCCGTGAAGTTTGGCAAACTGGCGGCAGCTTATGTGGCAGAGTTGGCCAAGGGAGCGATTGGTGATGATCCCGGCCCTGATCCAGACCCAGATCCCGATCCCGATCCCGATCCAGGTCAGGAGCAAACCGAAAGTTTCTCTGGCAGTGTATCGAGAGGGAGTGAAGAGCATTACGGGCCGTTTAGTGTAACGCCGGGCACCAGCTTTGTGGCCGATATGACCGGTACGAATGACGCTGATTTATATGTGCAGTTTGGGGCTGCTCCAACTTGGCGTTACTATGATTGTCGGCCTTATGAGAGCGGTTCTGACGAAAATTGTACGCTACAAGTTCCAACTGGTGATAACGAGGCTTATATTATGGTCCGTGGATACAGTCGCCAGACTTCCAGTTTTGAGTTGGATGTCACCTATATCCCACAATAATAATGAGACCCCAGGGAGAAATTCTCCCTGGGGGCCTGAGCCCCATCTTTGATTTTTACTTTTAGTTTGAGAAATGGCATTCCTGGCAGTAATGACTACTAGCCGGGTGTGTCAGCTATTGTTTTTAATAAATTTAAACGCCATGGATTTTAGTTTTGTGACTAACTGTTGTCTAATCAGCTAAGGGAAACTGCCAACCGATGAGAAGCTTTTAGCGCTGACGCCAAAATATTAACTATTGCGACGAGCTGGCATATTCCCTCATAAGTAAAGAGCGCACGATTATTTTACTTGCGCAAGAAAATTACTGTACATCACTACTCAGGGGTGTCCGGTGGTGTGCTGTCCAAATTAATAATGAGAAGAGAGGACGGGCAATATGCAAATCTATTTTCTGAAACCACTATCGTTGGCAATCGCTGTTGCACTAGCGGCTCCAGGTACCTTTGCTCAGGAACAGGGTGAAGAACCCTCGACAGCTGATGATCGTACTATGGAAGAGGTGATAACTACCGGTACTCGTAAGGAAGGTGTTTCCCCAACAGAAACGCTTTCCCCGGTCGATGTTGTGGGAGGGGAGGAGCTGGCAGATCAAGCAGGCTTCGATCTCACCGAATCCCTGGCAAAAATTGCCCCTTCCTTTAATACCCAGCGTTTTCCTATCGCCGATGGCACCGCCTTTATTCGTCCGGTGACTCTGCGCAATTTATCCCCAGACCAAACCTTGGTATTAGTTAATGGCACTCGGCGGCATCGATCTGCTCTGGTGAATTTGCAGCTTGCTCCTCTGGGTACCGTAAATCAGGGGGCCCAGGCGGTGGATTTTTCCACTCTGCCATCCATGGCTATCGAGCGGGTGGAAGTTCTACGCGATGGTGCCTCGGCCCAGTATGGCTCTGATGCTATTGCTGGTGTGGTCAATATCATCCTAAAGGATGATGCGGAGGGTTTTGGGCTCTCCGCTCAAACCGGTGAATATTTTGAGGGGGATGGGACCCGAAATTCTTTTGCCGCCAATGCCGGTTTTAATCTTTTTGATCAGGGTTTTGTCAATGCTACGGTGGAATATTCAAAGGCTGATAAAACCTGGCGAAGTGTTGCCCGTCCAGATGCGGAGTTTGTGGGATCTGTAGTTGGTGAAAATTTGGTGCCATTAGACGGCCTTGGCCAACGCTGGGGTGACCCAGATGTGGAGGCTTTAAAATTCTTTGTCAACAGTGGACTGGATATCAATGACGATGTGGAACTGTACGGAAACTTTGGTTATTCCACGAATGAAACCATTTCTGACTTCTTCTATCGTGGTCCTGTATTAGATCCTGAATACGAGTTCACCGCTCGGGGTACTTTACAGGTTGATATGCCCAATGATCCCAGTAATCCAGATAGTATCGACTATATTCCAGACCCGGCACCACAGTCACTGATTGATTATATTGTCGGTCAAGGCTTAAATCCGTCTGATTATTTGGTGGCTGATGACTCCAGTCCCAGCGGCTATGTATTACGTAACCCAATTTATACCCAATTTCCTGGTGGCTACAACCCGCAATTTGGAGCGGAAATTCACGATGTCTCCGCTGTTGTGGGTGCGCGTGGAGAATTCCTGAATGGTTTAACCTGGGATCTGCGCGCTAGGGTTGCAGAGAACGAAGTAGAATATGTATTAAAAGACTCTATTAACCCCAGTCTTGGGTTATTGTCGCCTACTAGTTTTAAACCAGGCACTCTCACCCAGGAAGAGTCCAGCTTTAATGTGGACTTTGTAAAACCCATTGATATCGCTGCTTTAGCATCTCCGTTAAATATCGCCTTTGGTGCTGAATGGCGAGAAGAAACTTATTCAATTGGTGCCGGCGATGGCGCATCCACAGAAGTAGGCCCCACTGCGATGTATTTTGGAGTGGGCTCGGATGGGTTCCAGGGGTTCCCCTCAGAAGCGGTAGGTAGTTATAGCAGTGAGAGTATTGCCGCATATATCGACCTTGAAGCTGATATAACGGATGCACTGACACTCGGTGCAGCAGTACGTATTGAAGAGTTTGATGAGTTTGGCTCTACTTCAGACTGGAAGCTTTCAGCTCGATACGACATCAATGAAAACTTCGCCATACGTGGCACTGTGAATACCGGCTTCCGTGCCCCAACACCTGGGCAGGTGAACACTTTGAATGTCACCACTACGGCAGACTCTAGTGGTAATTTAATTCCTAATGGTACCTATCCTGTGAACCACCCGATAGCTATGGCCCTGGGGGCGAAGGAGTTAAGCCCAGAAGAGTCTACCAGTTTTACTCTGGGGGCCGTGTTTACGCCGTTTAACAATACCAATATCACTATTGATTATTACAATATCGATATCGAGGATCGGTTGGCTTTGCGAAGTAACGCTATAGGTACTGCTGAGATTGATTTATTACTTGGTGCAGGAATTGAAAATGCAGAGCTTTTGAATGGCAGTAATGCCAATTACTTTGTCAATGCATACGATTCTAAAGTTTCCGGTATAGATCTAGCCATTACCAGTGATTTTGAGGTGGCAGGTAATTTACTGGTTGTGGATTTACGCCACAATCACAATAAGCAGGAAGTGAGTAATGTAGCAGCCAATACCATTAATGCGTCCAGAGTCTTCGATCTGGAAAATCAGGTTCCCAGTGATCGCTCTACACTGACTTTTGATATTGATACTGGTGCTATTTTTAGTGGCTATTTGCGCCTGAACCGTTATAGCGATTGGGAGTCTACTGGTGGTTTGTTTGGGCCAGGTGATGCTTCGGATACTTACAGCTATGGTAGTGAAATTTTGGTGGATTTAGAGGCAACTTTTACCCTCTATGAGAATTATAAAATAGCCATAGGTGGTGAAAATATCTTCGATGTACAGCCTGATGATGAGCAAGATGGTACTTTGCAGTATTTAGGAGTACGTCACGCCCTGACTTCACCGTTTGGCTTTAATGGAGGCTTCTGGTATCTGCGTGCGAGTGCAGAATTTTGATGAGGTAGAGAGTTTTAGTTGGCGAAATTTTCCAAATTTTCTTTGATTGAAGATCGCTGCCAATCTAACTTTTCTAGAGCTTCTTATTATGAGCAACAAAAAACCCGGCGGATGCCGAGTTTTTTGTTGTGGATTAGTCACTCCCATTTAGAGAGGAATCCTCAGCCGGACTTTCCAATTCCCAGAATCCGTTCATTGAAATCTAGTACCATCTGTGGCTTATCGGTAAAGACACCATCCACACCCTGCGCGGCTAGCAATACTAGGTCGTCTGGATTGTTAACGGTAAATACATAGTTTTTTAAACCTCTCCGTTTCGCATCGGCGATCAAATCGGCCTCGATAAAATCCAGGCAGGTGTGTAATGAGTAAGCTTTTAGAGGCACTGTACTCGCGGCTAGATCCAGGGGTACACCGCTGAATAAAACACCACGGCGCACTTCTGGTATCAGATGCAGACATTCGTGTAGCTGGCGGTGATCAAAAGAGGAAACAATATATTGTTCGAAGCTCGTTCCTTTGTCGCTGACGAACATTTGGATTTCTTTCGCCACCAACGCTGCTGAGTTGGGGCCCTTGATCTCTATATTAAGTTGGGCATTGCTGCCGACTAATTCCAGTACTTCGTGTAGGGTCGGAATTCTATTGCCGCAGGGTAAGGTACGCTCAAGTAGACTATCTGGGTGAAGATCGGTTATCAATTCGTTGCCGGAAAGCAGTCTTCCCAGGCGCCTATCGTGTGTGACCAGCAGTTGCCCACCGATATTCCAGACATCAATTTCAATACCGCCGACAGCTAATTCCAGAGCCTGGTTTATGGCCTGTAGAGTATTTTCACTGGCCTGCAGTTGGTATCCGCGGTGGGCGAAACAGAAAAGAGTACCTGAATTCACTGTCGCTAAACTCTCCGGATGAATTTTTTGAGTCTGTTATGGAATTATGATGAAGGGATGATTAGGTTACCAAAGTTTATCGGCTGCTAACTTCGCAGGGTTAAAAATATTTTGTGCAGTCTTAATGATCTTAATGAATAGAAACAGGATAAAGGAAGAGGGCCCATGGCCCTCTTTGAATAAATTGCTTGTAAAACCTCTCTCTAGGCTCTTATTCCCCAGCCAAGGCCCGGTAGCGCCCTCGGTGAAAAACCAGGGGTTCGCCGCCGTAAGCGCAAAACTCCAGTACTTCTCCCAGTAGGATGGTGTGATCACCACCCTCAATACATTGGGCACGGCGGCAGTGGAAATAGGCGGCGCACTCTTCCAGGCGGGGTATGCCATCGGGGCCCTCTTTCCATTGAATCTGTCCAAATTTATCGGCCCCACGGCCGGCAAACAGGTTGGAAACATGCTGCTGGTCGGCGCGCAGTACATGTACGGCGAAATGTTCACGGGTAGTGAAGGCCTCATAACCCAGAGACTGTCTGTCGATACTCCATAACACCAGTGCCGGGTCCAGGGATACAGAATTAAAGCTGTTGGCGGTCATCCCGGCAGGTTGGCCCTCTGAATCCCGGGTGGTAATCACCGTGACCCCGGTGGCGAATTGCCCCAGAGTATCGCGCAACAGGCGGCTTTGTTGGGGGGAGGGCGTAATAATAGGGCTTCTTTCTGTCGACATACGATGGTTGCTTGTACAAAAACTGTGCTAGCCGACCATTTTACGGCAAAAGCGTACTGATTGCGCGTCTTGCCTCGCAAGCTAGTGGAAGATGCTCGAATACTGCTATTTAAATGACTCACTGTTCATGAGTGGTGTACATTCATTGGTGAGCCGCTCTCTTTCTGCGATTGCGGCACCAGTCAGGGCGAAACCCAATAACTCACCCCGGCCATTGCGAAATTCGGCACAGACGCCTTCATTGCGAGAAGAAATTTGCCAACTGCCCTCGGCACCTGGCTGGGGTGGGCACAAGGTAGTGGGACGCAGTGTCGTTTTAACCGCAACGGGGATAACGCCATAATGTACAGGGCTGGGTTCGCCGCTTAAAGTAAGCGCCAGTGCGCGGGCACAAGTCATTAGAGGGGCAACATAAAAGAGCTGGTGGCCCTCTAATTCTGCACAATCGCCAATAGCAAAAATATTCGGATCACTGCTCTGTAAATTTCGGTCGACGGTAATTCCCCGTTGAATTCTGAGCCCGGCAGTTTCTGCCAGAGTGGTATTGGCTTCCAGGCCCAATGCCGCCAGGGCGATATCGGCTTCTAATATCTTACCGTTATCGAGCTGGGCCTCAATGCCGTTTGAACCGTGACTCAGTAAACGTATGGATCTGCCCAGGTTAAAACGCACCCCATTATCACTCAGTACACCTTGAAGATCTCGACCAGCGGCTTCTGGCAGTAGAGAGGCCAGGGGCCAGTCCTGTGGGTCTACTACCGCTACGTCAAAGCCGGCTTGCACTAAATCGTTGGCAAATTCACAGCCTATGAGACCTGCGCCTATCAATAGCACTCGTTTACACCCGACAAGTGCGGTACGAAAGCGGTGGTAGTCAGTCAGGTTATTGATTCGAAATAGCCGCGCATGTGCATCACCAGCGATAGCTGGCAGCTTGCGGCAGCGGGCCCCAGTAGCCAACACCAATCGGTCGTAATGAATGTCCGCAGTGTGGCTCCCGGTTTCCTGTCGCAGTGTCAGCGCTCTGGAATGGGGTGATATTGAAATGACGTGGGTATGCACCAGAATTTCTGCATTCAACCTACGGGCCATTTCCTCGGCACTGGCTTGGCATAATTGCTGGGCTGTTTTGCCATGGGAAAGAGAGGCGGACAATAGGGGCTTGGAGTAAAAGGTGCCATCGTCGCTGGAGATCAGCATTAAGGGACTGGTGCGGTCGTGTTTGCGGAATTCCAGCGCCAGGTTATATCCGGCCAGGCCGGTGCCGATAATCACCAGCGGGGCCCGGTTTTCCATGGGAGCCGTGGGGGCTTTGTGGCGGCCCGGCTCTTTTTCGTTTTTTATTTGTTCTGGTGCCGGGGACACCAGCACCATATCGAAGTCTTCCTTGCCCACGCCGCATTGTGGGCAGCACCAGTCTTCCGGGATATCCTCCCAGCGAGTGCCGGGCGCTATGCCCTCTTCCGGGCAGCCATGGGCCTCGTCGTAGATCCAGCCGCAAACCATGCACTCCCAAATGCGAAAAGTGATGGCGTTTTTATGGGATGATGATGGAGATGGAGAGCTAAGACTTGTTTCAGGAGAAACTGCGCCACCCTCCGGTGTACCCAGCTCGCGCATTGAAAAATCCCGCTTACTGGCACCGCATTGTGGGCAGCACCAGCCCTCAGGGATATCCTCCCAGCGGGTACCTGGAGCGATACCATCTTCCGGCCAGCCTTTGGCTTCATCGTAGATCCAGCCACAGTTTTGGCATTCCCACTGGCGATATTCAGGCATGGCGCCCCCGTGTTAACTGACAGTCTCCGGCAGCTAAGGCAACCGGGGTTGGATACTTTTTGTTAACAGACCCTAGGGCAAATATAAGGGAGACTGTAGGAGTGCGCTGCTATGCGTTATTGCCTTGGGAAATAGTGGCTAGCGCATTCTGATAGACATCCGCGATCTCTCCGGGGTGGCGAATGGAAATCCCCAGGTCGTGAACCAAACCGTCTTTCAATCCATAGACCCAGCCGTTGACAGAGAGTGACTGCCCCGAGCGCCAAGCGTCGCGCACGATTGTGGTCTGGCAAATATGGATCACTTGCTCTAAGACATTCAGCTCGCACAGTAGGTCTGTACGCTGCTGTTCCTGGAATAGGTCGACCAGAGTGTGGTGCTTGTCGCGCACATCCTGGATATGGCGCAACCAATTGTCGATTAAACCGAGTTGTTGGTTGTGTAAGGCCGCCTGTACACCGCCGCAGCCGTAATGTCCGCAAACGATAATGTGCTTTACCTTCAAAATTTCCACAGCGTACTGCAAAACAGATAAGCAGTTGAGGTCTGTATGCACTACTACATTGGCGACGTTGCGGTGCACAAACAGCTCGCCGGGCAGCAGACCGACAATTTCATTAGCCGGCACGCGGCTATCTGCACAGCCTATCCAAAGATATTCTGGTGACTGCTGCTTAGACAGCTTGAGGAAAAAGTCCGGGTTTTCCTTACGGGTGGCCTCGGACCAGTGGTGGTTATTTTTTAATAGATGATCTAGCGGGTGCAATGGCGTTGTATCCTGATATGACCAGTTGGACATTATGTTGGCAGGATAGCGACTTTATTCCTGCGGGCCAAGGGGGATTGAGCTAACCTCAAGGATGACTATTTTTTAGCTTTGGGTCTTAAAAAAGGAAAAATAATGGCAAGGAGAAATCACTCGGGCTCTAGCAGGCGACAACGTACATCCGTACGTTCTGGATTTATCGATCGGCACCGTTTGCGTATGCGTCAGCTACAGGCTCGGCGAACACGCTTGCGTGGCTACCTCTCTAACGCTGAAGAAGCAGACGTTATTGTGTCTGGAGGTGAAGTGGATATTCCATTTGACCGAGAATTGGAAAGGGAGCCCTTGATCTAATTTTCCCTTCTCTGTTGGTTTTAGAATAGAAAGAAATGAGTGCAAAAAATCTACAAAATTTATTTTTGGTATTAATCGCCAAGTTATCAAAAATTTGTTTACATAGAGACTAAATAGCAGTTGTGTGCCTTTCCAGCGGAAAAATTCGGAGAAATAATAATGACCTTGGTTACCCAGAAGACTTCCACCGCAGTTCGCGTGGTTCTGGCGAATTATTCAGACCACCGTCAGGCTGAAGATATCATCACTTTAATGGAAGAATACTCCCGTCATCCCTTTGGCGGTGGGGGCCCATTACCGGAGAAGTGTCGCAATGAGTTGGTACCTAAACTGGCGGAATTTCCCGGTGCTTTCAGTATACTGGCCTATAACGATGACGGAGTCTTAGGCCTGGTAAATTGTTTTACCGGCTTTTCCACTTTTGCATGTATGCCCTTGGTTAATATTCACGATGTTATCGTCAGCGAGCGCGCACGGGGGCAGGGTGTCTGTGCTGCGATGATGGATTTTGTGGCGCTAGAGGCAAAAAAAAGGGGCTGTTGCAAGCTGACGATGGAGGTGTTGGAAAAAAATCTTGCGGCAAAGAATGCCTACCGCAGGGTGGGATTCAAACCTTACACCTTAGATGAAGAATTTGGCCTGGCAGAATTTTGGCAACGATATCTCTGAATTTTGAGGGTGGCATTTAGCCACCCCTCCTTTCGATCTATCAGTCTCAGGCCTAACAGTCGTATTGGGCCTGCCGCATTTTTTTCCTCTTGCCGATCAAGCTGGCGACTACGGCAAAAAGCGCGATTAGGGAGACACTGATTAGCAATCCAAATAAGGGTTGTTGTGGTTCTTTCTCATACAGCCAACCACCGACAGCAAAGCCAATGGTGTAACCTCCGGTATGCATCAGTGACAGCAGCCCAAACAGCCTGCCTCCACGCTGTTGCAATTGGCTTAATAGCGCGCTGTAGCCCGGTACCAAAAAAGCAACCCCCACGACAAAGACCAGTAGCCCGGCAGCGGCGAACAGGCTACCTAGGGTGCTAGAAAGCAATATGGTGCCCGTGCACAGGGAAGTCACTCCCAGCATAAAACTCATTTGTGGCGCTTTGAGCTTTCGCACCAAGCCCACTTGAACCAGAAATCCGCAAATCGCCACCGCAGCCAATAATACGGCGGTGGTCGACGAAGCCCCCAGAGCGCTGAGACCATAGAGATCCTGAAGAGCAGGGCCCATAACCACCTGTAGCTGACCGACACTAACGGTACCCAGTAGAGCGGTGGCAAAAAGCGCAATAGCGCCTGGGGGAAAAGAAGAGTTATCAGGGGATTGTACTTCCGGCACATGACTCTCTCCCTTGGGCAATCCGGCAGTTAGCAGCAGGGCACTTAACGGTAACAGGATCAGCCAGGCCAACGGCCATAGTGCACCAGCCAGAAGTGCCGGCAGGGCAAGCAGGGGGCCGAGACCTCGTCCCAGATTGGCTGCCGCACTCAAGCCTGAAAGAATAGATAAGCGCTTATCCTCCTCTCCCAAGTCGATGGCCCAGGCCTGGCAGCAGGGATAGATGGCGGCGGCATTTAATCCATAAATAATGCGGCTGATCGCCAGGGCGATAAGAGCGTTGCTTTCCTCGAGGTATCCCTGGGACATGGCTACTAACAGTGCAACAAAGAGGCACTGGGCCAGTAGGGCACCGATTAGCCCTGCAAGTAATACTGGCTTGCGGCCAATTCTGTCACCCATTTCACCCCAGAGTGGTCCGGCAATCATCAGGCAGAAAGTACCCAGGGCCACCAGCCCCCCAATACTGGCCAGACTTAGGCCGCAGCGTTCAACTATGAGTGGGATTTGAGTCAGAAGCACAACCTGAGCGGCTCCCTGGCTGGCCACCACCATATTGATTTTGCGCTGGTGATTCTTTGAGCGGTTCTGGGATTTCCGCATCCGGGGCTCCACAACAAATAAATAAGAATGCCCAAGAAAGGGCGACCCTTTCCTGTGCATGAGTTCACAGCCAGATAATTTCTCTAGCGGCGGGCTTGAAGTGCGAGAAATTTACCTGCATCATAAGGCTAATGCAAACCATTCTCACTTAGATTTAGCTCAAAAAAGAATCACCACCATGAATAATCCTCAATCCGATGCGGCTAATGCCAGCTGCATTGATGGCGATGCTTTTGCTCAAGACCCAGTTATGACCGCCGGAGTTACGCAGGTCAATATGGCTGCGGAAAGAATGTCAGCCAACTGTTTCTTCAATGCGCTTATCCGAGAAACGGATAGTGCTGTCTGGCATGAGCGGACCGGCGGACAACTCCCTGAAGGCATCAGTGTGCCGGCGGTGAGTATTCCTCTGCCCGCCCGTGGTGACGAACTTTGGTTGAATGTCTCTTACCGCAGTGAGTGTGGCAGGCATCAGTTTACCTTGCCTATGGTATGGAGAACTGCGGATGGCGCCAGTAAAGCTATTGAGCTAGCCGAGGCGGCGCAGCTGGTTGCACAGGAGCCCGCGTTTTTCTCCGGCGCTACGACAGAGTCGAGAGTACAGTTTATCCGCCGGGTCTCGGCCAGCGTAAAAAACATGGCGCAGGCGCTGGCAGCGCGAAGTGCCGATACTGAAAAGCTATTTACCCAGCCGCTGACTTTTGCTGAGGCGGAGCAGGCACTTTTGTGTGGCCACTCTATTCACCCGACCCCTAAAAGCCGTGACCCATTTACCGATGAGGATGCCGAACATTTCGCACCAGAATTTGGTAATAGTTTTGCCCTGGTGTGGCTGGGGGTGAACCCAGAATATTTACGCGGAGCCAGTGGGGCGGAAATTAGTGAAGCGCAGTTTGCCGAACTGGTGCGTGCAACAGATGCTGCTCCGGCGGCCCCGGAAGGGTTTGTAGCTGTTCCGGCGCATCCCTGGCAGTGGCGTCAACTCGGTGAAGATCCACGCGTTGCTGAGTTAGTTGCGAGCGGAAAAATTATTGAGCTTGGCGAAGGGTGTGAGCCATGGCGGGCGACCTCCTCATTACGCGCTATTTATAGTGGCAAAAGCCCTTATATGCTGAAGTTTTCCCTCAGCTTGCGACTGACAAATTCGGTGCGCACCTTGCAGCCAAAAGAAATGGTGCGAGGTCTCGAAGTTTTAAAAGTTCGCAATACGCCATTGGGACAGGAGTTTGCCAGCCGCTACCCGCGCTTTCAGGTATTGGCGGAGCCTGCTTACCTGATGCTTGCCGATAGTAGTGGCGAGCAGATTATAGAAAGCCTGGTAATGTTCAGGGAAAACCCATTCCTGGAATCCTCTGCAGAAAATACTTGCCTGCTGGCCACTCTGACCCAGGATCATCCCGATGGTGATTCCTGTCGGGCTGCACAGTTGGTGCAGCGTCTTGCTGAAGAAGAAAAAATTTCCACAGAAGCCGCTACCAAGCGTTGGTTTAACGCTTTTCTCGATGCAGTGATCGAACCTCTGCTGATCGCCCAGGCCGATTTTGGCATTTTATTTGGTGCTCACCAGCAAAACCTGATTTTGTCATTCGATGGTGCTCTGCCGGTGGCAGGTTATTTCAGAGACTGCCAGGGCAGTGGCTATAGCCGTCTGGGCGAGGAACTGCTCAAACCTTACCTGCCTGATTTGGCCCAGGACAGTGAGAATGTCATTGATGAAGAGATGGCCAATCGTCTGTTTGTTTATTACCTGATTGTTAATAGCTGTTTTGGTTTGATCTGTGCGCTTTCCGCTGCGGGATTATTACCTGAGCATGTGCTATTGCGTCAGTTGCGTGAACGTCTGCAATTGCTTTATGAGGGGCAGAGACGTGACCGCAGCTGTCTGGAGTATTTGCTCACCGCCGATGAAATTTGGGCTAAGGGCAATTTTCAATGTGCGGTGATCGGCATGAATGAAACGACCACCGATGATCCGCTTTCCATCTATCACACCATGGCGAACCCATTGCAAGTGGCAGTAGAAACTGAAATTTCTGAAGCCTGATACCTGTGTCGATGAAAATTGAAAGGAAAGAATTATGACCAGCTCAACAGCTGCGCTAGAAATGTCCCCAGAGGAACATGGTCAGCTTCCCGATGGGCGCTCTTGGCAAGTTATTGCGGGCGGATATCGTTGCCAGTCAAATGGCGAAAATTATTTTCAGATTGAATATACCCCCGGACAAGAAGCTGCGCGTTTTATTCTGCTAACTGGTGAAAATCAACTGACAGAGTTGGATCTTTGGTTCGACTGGCTTTTTTCGCTGAATGCGGTACTACAAACTATTGCTATCGCTGAAGAAAGTACTGTTGTAAGCCGTGTATCCCGCAGTGGTTTTTATCAACGGACAGAGCTTTGGTATTGCGGCAACAATGGTGGCAAATTTCCATTGCAGTGGGTTGAGAATGAGCAGGGGGTTCGTCACCCTCTCCGTGCAGAACCGCCAAAAGGAGAGGTTTACCGCCGCCACTTCCACTCCCTGGGAATGGATTTTAGTTTGCGTCATCTGGACCCCCAAGAAGATTTAGAGCGTTTTATTGACTGGATGAATCAGGAACGCGTTGCGCTTTTTTGGGAGGAAGAGGGCGATGCAGAGAAACAGAGACAGTTTATCGACTCTGTGATGCAGGACCCCCACAAGCACCCGTTAATAGCCTGCTTTGACGATGAGCCCTTTGCCTACTTTGAAATTTATTGGGCTCTCGAAGATCGTATTGCACCCTACTACGACTGCCAGCCATTTGATCGCGGCGCGCACATGTTAGTGGGTAATCAGCGCTTCTTAGGGGGGCGCTTTGCCCAGGCTTGGTTTAATGGTGTTAGCCATTTTATGTTTCTGGACGACTCGCGCACCGAAACTTTAGTTGGGGAACCGCGTGCAGATAACCGCGCACTCCTCAAATATATTGACGGCACTATTGGTTGGAAAAAAATTAAAGAGTTTGATTTTCCACATAAACGTGCCGCCCTGGTCATATGCAAACGTGATGAATTTCTGCGAAATATGGGGGGAATATGAGCGGCGAAAAATATTGGCAACAGGCAAATAGAACCCTTCTAGTAAAGTCGCTGGCGGAACTCTGTTATGAGCAGGCGCTGACGGCAAAGGCTGAAGCGGATGGCTGTTATTCTGTCTCTCTGGCCTCCGGTGTTATTTACCATTTCAAGGCTCAATTAACCGTTTGGGATTGGCTGTTGATCGATGCGCAAAGTATTGAGCGTGAAGTCGATGGACGGTTAATGGCAGCGGATGACGCAGCGCAGTTTTTTATCGATGCCTTTCAGGATTTGGAAGCTTCTTCCAGCACTCTGGGCAATTTATTGCATGAACTCGCTAATACCCTGGTTGCCGACGTCACTCTGCTGCAAAAGCGTGCTCCTCTCAATGCGCAAACCCTGTCCACATTACCAGATGAACAATTGCAATGCCTCTTGGATGGGCACCCCAAGGCCATGGTGAATAAAGGGCGTATCGGTTGGGGAGCACAGGAATTTAATGCTTACGGCACAGAGGCGGCTCAGGGGGTTCGGCTTTTATGGTTAGCCGTTCGCCGAGATTTGGCCGTGAGTGGCAATAGCGAGCAATGGGATTGGCCACAGCTATTAGCCGAGAGCTTGGATGAGGCACAATTGCAGCAGCTGGATCGTGCTTGCCGTGAAAAAGGGGTTAGTTGGCAGGAGTTTTTGCCATTGCCTGTACATCCATGGCAGTGGCAGCATCATATTCGCCAGCATTATGCACAACAAATTTTCCGCGGCGATCTGGTCCTGCTCGGTGAATTTGGCGATAGCTACCTGCCTCAGGTATCACTGCGCACTCTGTCAAACCTTGAGCGCCCGCGCGCTTTGCATGTGAAGTTGCCGTTAACGGTATTAAACACCTCTTGCTATCGTGGCATTCCAGGTAAGTTTATGCGCTGCGGACCGGCATTATCTGAGTGGATGCAGTCACTCTGTGATCGTGATGAGCAACTGCAGTCGCGCGGTACGGGTGTTTTACAGGAAGTAGCCGGACTACATGTGCCGCACTCGCATCAAGAGTCGATTGAGGGCACGCCATATCGTTACCGGGAATTACTGGGAGTCACTTGGCGGCAGAGTCCGGCGGGCTTGTGTGCAGAAGGTGAGCGCCACCTTTTAATGGCTGCGCTACTGCAAAAAGATGCGAGTGGTAAATCTGTAGCCGCCGCTTTGATAGAGGCTTCCGGTCTCCCTGTAGAAGCCTGGCTTACGAACCTGTTTGACGCTACGGTGGTGCCGCTTTATCACCTGCTTAGCCGCTATGGCATAGGTCTGGTGGCACACTCTCAAAATCTGACACTGGTATTGCGCGATCACAAAGTGGTGCGCGTTCTCTTAAAAGATTTCCAGGGGGACCTGCGACTCGCCCAGGGTGAATTCCCGGATCGTGCAGACCTGCCAGAGTCAGCGGCACAGGTTCTCGATCAGCTGCCACCCAATTACATTATTCACGACCTGTTCACAGGCCACTTTGTCACAGTGCTGCGCTATTTATCTGCCCAATTGATGACTGAGATCGGTCTAGGAGAGCTGGAATTCTATGGCGTTTTGGCCAAGGTTTTGCGCCGCTATCAAGAATCTGCGCAACTAGATAACGCTGATATGGCAGAGCGTTTCCAGCAGTTTAATTTATTCCGTCCGCATATTGAACGTGTCTGTATTAATCGCGTGCGTCTGCGCCAGGGCTATGACGACAGTGCCGAGCGCCCTGTTCCCATTGTCGGTGGAGACCTGACCAATCCCCTTTGGCTCGCTGAACAAGAGTCACAACAACACCAACCTGAAACCGCTTCCGCTTTAGAGGCTTAATCATGAGTAATTTCCTAGATCTCGCCGGTATCGGAGCCGGTCCTTTTAATTTGGCCGTTGCCGCTCTACTGCGGAACAAATCTTTGAGTCATCGCTTTTTTGATGCTAAAGCGGAATTCTCCTGGCACCCGGGTTTAATGTTGCCGGGCGCTATGATGCAGACCTCTTACTTGAAGGACCTTGTAACACCGGTCGATCCCACCAATCCATGTAGCTTTCTGGCGTACCTGGTGGAAAATAAGCGCTTCTATGACTTCCTGCATGCGGAGCAGCGCACTGTAACTCGCCGTGAGTTTGCTGATTATCTGGCCTGGGCAGCGCGCCGCCTGGATTCCATTCAAATGAGTAGCCGTGTCCAAAGCGTGGTGGATAATGGTGAATTCTTTGAGCTGGATGTGCATGGCCCCAATGGCCGCGAGCAAGTGCTTGCCAAAAATTTATGTGTTGCTGCAGGTAAAAAACCGAATATTCCAGAGTGCAGTCGCCCATTCCTGTCAGACAATTGCTTCCATGCACTGGAAATCGCCCTGCGTAATCCAGATGTCAGTGGTAAACGTGTTGCCGTGGTCGGTGGCGGCCAGACAGGTGCAGAAGTGGTTATTAATCTTCTGAGCAAACACTGGGGTCGTCCACAACAGGTCACTTGGGTATCCCGCCGCAGCAACTACCTGCCGTTGGATGAAACACCGTTTACCAATGACTGGTTTACTCCGGAATATGTCGATGTTTTTCGTCAGTTGAGCCCACAGCGCCGTGAGGAAGTTGTCGCGGAGCAAAAACTGGCTTCTGATGGTATATCCCCGGATACCCTCAAGGAGCTCTATCAGTTGTTCTATCGCCTTGTGCACCTGGAAAAAGATGCTGAGCGAGTGGCATTAATGCCCAATCGTGAGCTAATGGATATGTCTCATCGTGGTGACTACCAGTTACAGCTGGAAAACCACCTGTTGGGAGAGGCGGATGGAACCGAATGGATTAATGCGGATATCGTAATATTGTGCACGGGCCTTTGCGAGGCTTTACCCCCCTGTCTGGCGCCTCTGCAGGAACATATTGCGCGTGATACAGACGGTCGCTTGTTATTGGATGATGCTTTTGCAGCAAAACTCAACGGCGACGAGAGTGGCCGCCGCTTGTATTTCCTTGGCACAGGTCGTACCAGTCATGGAATTGCGGAGCCACAGCTGAGTCTGTCGGCCTGGCGTGCCGCGCAGGTGGTGAATGATTTGCTTGGTAGTGGGGTGTATGACAACCAGCAAACGAGTAACTTTATGAAGTGGATTACCCCTCAAACTCAGCAAGCTGCTGTAGCTTAATTTTGTAGGGTTAACCGTGATTGACCTCCTGATGCCTATCAGAGAGGTCGGTCACGGATAAAGTATTTCTACAACCCTTTCTCTGGCCATCCTCGTTCCAAGGATTACTTGGTAACGTCAATAAAAATACCCATATGATCAGTGATCGCAGCGGCCTTATTGGCTCCATTAATATTGACCACTGTGCTTTGTGATATATAGTCCACATTAACAATTTTGATTGTTGCAGTATTGTAGACGGCCACATCATATTTTTGGCTGGCGGTACTATTAGTGCCGGAAAAGCTGCGTTGGTAAGAGTCTGAGGGTGTCATCTCGTTAGCGGGATGAGCGTCACGGAATATATTGCTCGTTGCGCGACTGATCACTGAGGGGGTAAAGCTGTTAGTGCCCTGATTGGTATCCCCCATTACGAGATCGATAGCACCGTGTCCCTGTTGTAATAAATGTTTATTAATATTTTGGTAGAACAATGTTGCCTGGCCTTCACTCTTGGCAATGCTGTTAGGGACATGCACAAATACAGCATTCACATTACCTGTCTTTACCGCGATCCAGCCCATGCCCGAACCCAGAATTTGGTGTTGAGTGGTATTGGCAGCATGTACACTAAAGCTATTACAGGCCTTTCCAGTAGAGCTTGATCCCACCAAACCCCCAGCGTGCTGCTGCATGGAATCCCATTCGCTGTGAGCGCCATCCATTTCGCCATAAACCAGCAGATCACATGGTTTTCTAAATGAGCGATACAGGTGTTGATGGGTTTGCCGCGCCTTACCTTCAATCATACTAAGGAACTGGCCGTTACTATGTTGGCCTTTGGCCATATAGCCTTGTGGTGCTTGAGCAACCAGCTGGGCCGGGCCATGGATCGGAATGTGGGGTTCAAGGCTCTCGGCCGTTGGCATTACCAAAAACCAGGGGTCTTGATGAGTAGCTTGGTGATTATGGGTAACACGAGTGAAGTGCTGGCTATTGGAAGCGCTTACGCCACGATTGGTACTGGCATTTGAATTGATGGATTGGTAGGCAAAAGTTGGCATGTCGGCTACTCATTTTTATTGAATCGACGAATCAAGTTTTTTGTTTAATACCGTTTCTTAATAAGAAAAGCCAGATTTCTTTATGGGTATGGTCTTGTAAGTAAAGGAATTCATCGCTTAATAGTGGCGCGATACTATTTTTGCTAAGGATGTTTGGCTGGTGTTCAAGGAATTTATGGCGTCTGAAAAATCGCTTTCCCACCTTGGTTGTAACCTGGTTGTAAGAAGTAGCCTTAACTCTTTTATTTAAAATCGAAGTTTAATTTATAGGCGAAAATATAATTTGGTCTCACTGATAATTGATCCTGCTATCAAACTGGCAATAAACCTGAACTTTGCTGTTGAATTATTTCAGGTCTTGAATTTTTTCATTAAATATTTCTGTGCTTCCCAAAAAAATAGTCTATGTGAGTACTAATTAGTACCTGTAAATCCTCAAATTCTCCTTTTTGATAGCGTTGGGATATATCCATTTTACATCCCATTATTTGTGATCATAACCTGCCAATTAACTCACAAATATATTGCTGAATAATGTGCCAAAACCGGTTTGTTCAAAACTCTTGTGCAATACTTTTTTGGTACTGAACCATTGGTCTAGTGCATGCAGTGAGCAGGGAGGAAATCTGTAATGCGTTTGAACTCAACCCTTGCACAAGGGCGCTATCACTACAGCTGCGACGGACGCGAGATGCCCGTGCAAGACAGCTGGCAGTTGGGCTTTGACGCCCTGGGCCGCCGCTCTTTAGTCAGTCAAAGACTGGTGGGCGATAAGGGCTTCGGCATAGAGGTCTTTGCGCTGTTAAGTAATGGTTTGGTGAGCGAGTGCCAAGTGAATTGGCGCGATGAGGTTGATGAAGTCACTGCCCAGTATCATTTGTGCTCCCCTGAAGGGCATTCTCCCCGCTTGGGTGATGAAATAGAGGCGACCTGGAGTGGACCCAATGGCCCTCAAGAATTGCGGGTGGGTGGTAATAACCGCCTGCTGTTTCCCCTGATGCGAGTTTTTATGGGGCCACTCTTGAAAACACTGATAAAGCACCCGGCTGGACTGGAAGTTGTTTCCCCCGATATTGTGGACCCCTCCCAGCGAGGCAAGCTACTGGCTCCCAGAGTGAGCCATCGCACCGCACGGATTATGGCGGGCGACCAGGCTAGCCAGCGCACCCAGGATCTGGGGTCAGATATTAGCGGTTACATTTATCAGGGCGATGAGGCGGAGCGGGATGCGCACTGCTATGTCGATAACCGCAGTCTTTTGGTGGGTTATGATTGGCCTTCCAGTACCGGTCGCCTGTGGCAGGTTCGACTCAGAGATCTGGAATGGTCCCCCAGTCTTACTAGCCTGCTTTTTTAAAATGCCCTTTCTTGGTTGTGTTCACCGAGTTTCAATCTTGTGAACACAACTCAATTATCAGTCCAATGAATAACCATTATAATTGGCACTTGATTCATCTTTATAAGACCGCCAGGTTTTTCTACTTCGTGAAAATAATCCCAAAATGCCCTTCTTCCCCGCTATTTTGAACTTTTGGTATCCGGTAGGCATCCTAGTCAACCGCCGCTAACAGGTCACTGAGCGGGTGCCGGAAAAATTATACGGCGGGATTTTTTCAGAACCGCAGTGTAAGCTTGCGTCACTATTGTGCTAATGGGGGAGCCATTTTGCCTTTTATCAAATCCAATTCCCGCTGGGGAATGCCATTGGCAGTCGCTTTATTTGTGACTTCCCAGTTGCCGTTTAATGTTGCTCTAGCCAGTATTGATGAAGAGACAGAGGTAGAGCTCAAGGAACTGGATGAAACACCGAAACAACAGCAGGAGCAATGTTTACAAGAGCAGCTGTTGATTTCCTCCGCCGATACCACATTGAGGGAGATTCGCCTGCTCTGTGCTGACCGGGTTAGAGCTCAGTTGGGGCTGGAGGAAGATTTTTTTGAGGTCGATCCGGTGGTGGAAGAGTACTCAGAGGATCTGCCCACCGATAAGGTTCTGCTAGGTGGCCGGGCCCAAGCCATTCGCGATGCTGCCAGTAACCCCTTTACTCTTGCCTCCCATAAAACCAACTATATATTGCCGTTTACCTATAACCCGTCACCTGAAAAGGGTGGCTTGTCAGACTATAAGGGTGAAGGCAAAGACCTGGATAATATCGAGGTGCAATTTCAGTTGTCGGTACAGGTACCCGTATGGCGGGGCTTTCTCGGTAGTGCTTCATTTATGAGTGTGGCCTACACCAACCGCAGTTTTTGGCAGGCTTATAACTCTGATAACTCATCACCCTTTCGTGAAACTAACCACGAACCGGAGTTGATCCTGACCTGGCTTAATGATTGGAGCCTGTTTGGCTGGCAAAATGTGGCCAACCAGGTCGCCTTCAATCATCAGTCCAATGGCCGTAATGAGCCCTATTCCCGCAGTTGGAACCGGGTATATGCCAACTTCCTCTTTGAGCGGGATAACTTCTCCCTTGGCGTTAAGCCTTGGTATCGCCTACCGGAGGACCGCGATGATGACGACAACCCGGATATAGAACATTATCTGGGGCACTTTGAGCTGAGTGGGCGCTACCGCGATGGTGATCACACTATAGCCGTTATGTTGCGCAATAATTTGCGCTCAGACAATCATGGCGCGTTTGAGCTAACCTGGGGCTTTCCCCTGGGGGACCGGGTGGATGGCTACGTTCGCTACTTTAACGGTTACGGAGAAAGCCTGATCGACTACGATGAGTCAGTACAGACTCTCGGCTTCGGTTTTACCCTGGCTCAGGGTTTCTAGCCCTCTATAAAAAGGATGAGTCAGTAGCGGGTCAGGGAAGGAACCTATGGGATTTGAGGACAGTTACCGGCTCAGCGCGCATGCGGTGATTACTAATGATGCTGGGGAAGTCTTACAACTGCTGGCAACTTATGCCAACCGCAGCTGGGGGCTTCCCGGTGGAGCCCTGGACCCGGGAGAGACTATCCACGAGGCCTTGCGGCGGGAGTGTCGCGAGGAATTGGGACGAGAGGTGGGTATCGAATACCTCAGTGGAGTCTATTACCACAAGGTCTACAACTCCCACGTATTTATTTTTCGTGCTCGTTTTACCGACAGAAGGCATATCACCTTGTCCAGCGAGCACTCAGAGGTGGCGTATTTTCCTCTGGAGCGCCTGTCCGAGGTTCAGCGGCACAGAGTCAGGGATTGCCTCGAGTTCGACGGCGTTGTCCGCAGCGCAAAGTTCTAACTTTAACCTCTTCCTTGGCAATAGATCTGGTCGGTCAGCTTGCTTTTGGCGAATTCCGCCAAAAGCACTGTCATCGCGGAATTCCCAAGTCCTCTCTATTAGTATTTGCCCCCTGGTTTTTTACCCAAGAACTCCAGATTCTCCGCTATTGCCGGGGGACTTAATAAAAGTTAATAAAATCAAACAGTTGAATAATTAAAGCAGCGGCCCTCGAGAAGTTGCGGGCTATGCTGGTGGATAAGAATATGGGTTTGGACATGAAGATGCCTGAATTGGGCAACCTGAAGCACAGCGCACAGAAGCTGGAATGCCACGTAGCGCTGGTGAGCGCAGACAGCAAATTAGCGGGAGACTGGGTTAGCGCTCTCAACAACACCGCAGCTCTGCATGAGAATCCCTTCGGACTGGTATTTGAAGCGGTGGTCCCTGCAGATGTCGAACATCTGGCTCTGGAGGAAGGGCGCCTGCAAGCGATAATTGTGGATGGTGGCACCGATGCTCAGGGGCTCGAAGCCGCGGATATGCTCGCTGACCAGATACATGCACTTCGCTCCCAGCTCAATATTTTTCTGGTGGCTCAGAGTGATATTGCCGGCGGTACACCTTTGGCGGGTAAGAGTGGCGTTAAATCACTGACCAATCTACGCAGGCGTTTTGACGAGTTGTTCGACCGCCGGGAAGGCAACTTCAACCATATGTTTCGCCTGGTACAGGCGTTTATTGCCCGCCGTGCCTCCACTCCCTTTGCCGATACCTTGAAAGAGTATGTGTTCTCTGCACGTGACGCCTGGCATACCCCCGGCCATTCCGGTGGCGACAGCCTGCGCAATAGCCCCTGGGTGGGGGATTTCTACCGTTTTATGGGTGAGCATGTCTTCAATACAGACTTGTCTGTTTCGGTGCAGATATTGGATAGCCTGCTGGAACCGCATTCGGTAATCCAGGAGGCACAGGATCTGGCGGCCCAGGCATTTGGTTCGCGTCACACCTTTTTCCTGACCAATGGTACCTCCACCGCTAACAAAGTAGTGATCCAACAGATCCTCGGTGGGGGCGGTAAGATTATTGTCGACCAGGCCTGCCACAAATCGGTCCACCATGCGATAGTGATGAACCGCTGTAAGCCGGTCTATCTAAAGTCGGTGTTACACCCTGAATTTGGCATTTATGGTCCGGTAAAGCGCTCCGACATTGAGGCGGCCCTGGATGAGCACAGTGATGCACGCCTGTTGGTTATTACCTCCTGCACCTACGATGGGCTGCGTTATGACCTGAAACCCATCATCGATTATGCCCATGAGCGCGGGGTTAAGGTGCTGGTCGATGAGGCTTGGTTTGCCCACGGATTCTTCCACCCGGAGCTGCGTCCGACAGCGCTTGAGTGTGGCGCTGACTACGTGACCCAGAGCACCCATAAGATGTTGTCGGCCTTCTCCCAGGCCAGCATGATTCATGTGCAGGACCCGGACTTTGACGAGTTCCGCTTCCGCGAGAACCTGAATATGCACGCTTCCACCAGTCCGCAATACGCCATGATTGCCAGCCTCGATGTGGCCCGCAAGCAGATGGCGATGGAAGGCTACGGGCGCCTCAAGCAGTGCCTGCAGATGGTGGAAACCTTGCGTCGCGCAGTGAACGAAACAGGTGTATTCCGCGCGCTGACTCGCGACGACCTGATTGCCGAGCCCTTGGCTGGCGATAACATCCGCCTGGACCCCACCAAGGTAACCATCGATATTTCCCGCAGTGGCTACTCGGGCAATGAAATGCAGATCAAGCTGTTTGACCAGTATGGTATTCAGGTGGAAAAGACCACCTACAATACCATCACGGTATTGGTAACTCTGGGGAGCACCGAGAGTAAATTGCTGCGTCTGATTCACGCGCTCAAGCAGTTGGCGGGAAATACCCATAAGCGTATCCATGTGGGCACGCCGCGTCGTTTGCCTGAATTCACCCGCTTTACCTGTCTGCCGGCGGATGCTTACTTTGCCGAGACAGAAGAGCTGCCGTTGATGGATAACGGGGTTAACGCTACGCAGAATCTGGTTGGCCGCACCAGCGCTGATGAGATAGTGCCATACCCGCCGGGTATTCCAGTACTGGTTCCCGGACAGGAAATTTCTGCACAGATCGTGCAGTTCCTACAGCAGTTATTACAGGGTCAAAATACCACGGAGATTCACGGTCTGATTTTCCGCTCCGATGAACCTATGCTGCGCGTGGTTAAGGATGTGCCAGGCATTGAAGAAGCCAAAGACAAGAAGTCCGGCGCTAAAAAGACGAAATAAAACGATATGAGCTATCCGGCATGGAGGCCGGTATGTTTGACCAACCAAGGACGGTATTGCTTGCTGGTGCTTCGGGCGGTTTGGCTCGTGCAATAGGTGCCGAAATAGTTCGGCGCTATCCCGATATTACACTGGTAACTTTGAGTCGCGCCGCCGTGGATCGGGTGCCGGGGCATGCCGGGGAGCGTCGGCACCTGGCGGTTTCCCTCGCTGATGAGCACTCTGTTAAATCTGTTGAGACCTTTCTCTCTGAGTTTTCCTCTCCGCCCGACTGGGTGATTCATTGCTGTGGGCTGTTACACGATGCATTCCATGGCCCGGAAAAATCCCTGGCTCAATGTGAGGATGATTGGTTGATACAGTCCATGCGAATCAACCTGCTGACTCACTTGCACCTGGCCCAGGCCCTGGACAGGAAGTTACAGCGAAAACAGCCGCTGCTGTGGGCATCCCTTTCAGCCAAAGTGGGGAGTATTGGTGACAATGTTCTAGGGGGTTGGTATAGCTACCGTATCAGCAAAGCATCGCTCAATATGCTGGTAAAAAACCTATCTATTGAATGGGGGCGCCGCCTGGAACAGAGTTGTGTGGTGGCAATCCATCCGGGAACTACGGATACGGCACTTTCGAAACCATTCCAAAGTAACCTTGCACCGGGCAAATTATACAGCCCGGCATTGAGTGCCGGGCGTATTGTAGATGTACTGCAACAACTCGCCCCTGCCGATAGCGGCAACCTGTTTTTTTGGGATGGTAGTCGCTTACCCTGGTAGGTAATCAGGGGTTCATCAAGCCTGGCCAGGTGTTATCGTCTGTTATTCGCGGATATCCGCTGTTGGCCTGATCAGTAGTGATGGAATAGCGTATATAGCGTTGATTTTTTAGAAAGAAATAAGCGCGAAACATGTTCCACTGGTGGGCCGCAGTAATCTCAGTGGCATAGGCGCCGAGCCCCGGCCAGGTATTGTCATTGATAGGTTTTGGGTAGCCACTGTCAAGCTGATCATCTTCCAAGTCATAGCGCAAATAATTTCCGTCCTCCAGAAAAAAATAGACTTTGCTATTCGGCCACTTCAAGGCTGCACGAATTTTTGATGCGTAGGAAGCCATACCTGGCCAACTATTGTTATCCACGAGTTTGGGGTAGCCGGAGTCCACCTGATCATCATTAAGGTCGTATCGCAGGTAACGCCCATCGCTTAAGAAGAAATAACCTTTATCACTATTGGCTTTAAAGGCAGCGACAATCTGGTTGGCATAATCCCCTAAACCTGGCCAACTACTGTTATCTGTTGTGCGTGGATAGTCATTTGCCGTTTTATCTAGAATTTTGTTATAGCGTACATATTGATTGTCTCCACGAAAGTAGTATGCACGCGAACCGTTCCAGTCGAGACCGGCGATAATTTCCAGGGCGGACTTACGCAGGGCGACCGGGGTGTCGTTATAGACGAGTACATAATCTAGAATGCCCTGAACGCCCGTGTAATCAGTCCAACTCCGTGTGCTAGCGTCTACTACATCAATAAGTTGATCGTTCTGATAGACTTCAACTGGACCACTATCTGTGGAATACCAATTGATTGACGTATTACTGGCTGACATCAACTTACGTGTGCCTGGGCTGCCAATCAATGGATTTCCATCCAGTTTCCAGGTTGTCTGCAGATCGATATCCATAAAACGCAGTATTGTAGGGGCTATCGACGTTTGTGCCGAATAGCCATAAATACCACCGAAGTCCTTATTTTGGATATCCTCAACGTAATCGTTGTGCTCGGCATTTAATGGTAGGTTACTACCAATAAAAATAGTTTTCTCATTGACCGTCTGTGATCCATGACCACAACCCCGGGTATCGCGACCATGGTCTGTGGTTACCAGCACCAGCCATTCTTCTCCGTTAGCAATGCGCGAATCTACTGCATTTAACAGCTCACCAAGTTGTGTATCACTCGTGCGAATACTTTCGTTATAGCGATCGCCAAAACAGGAACTGTGACCGGCACCATCGGGATCATCCAGATGCAGGAATAGAAAATCCACATGTCCGGAAGAGATTTCCTGTATAGCGCGTGCGGTAACATCTGCATCGGAAAGACCACTTAAAACCAAGTCTGCCTTCTCCAGATCTGTGGTGAAGAAGTTGCTATTAATGGGGCTCCAATTGGATATGCTGCCTACCCAGTGGTTATTGTCCGCTTCTTTAATTCGTTTGAATAAACTTGGAAATTCTTCGTTAGCCAGGCCAGAGTCATTGGAGGTAACCCTGTGTTTGTTTGCCCAGACACCTGTGAGTATAGTGGACCAGCCAGGCCCACTTTTAGTGTCTTGTTGGCTTGGGGTGCCTTGAATACCTCCGGTGTAGGCTTTGTGTAGAATTAATCGATCATAATTGGGAGTGGCAACGTCTTTTAGCTTCTCGTACTGTAATCCATCAATGCCGATAAGAAGAACTTTCTTATTATTTAATGCAAAAACGGATTGGGTGCTCGAAACTAGCGTAATCAACAACAGGCAGGAGATGAGTATCTTCATATCGAATATCCTGTAATTATAATGGTTATCTGGACTAGACCAGGAGCATTAGGATAGACGACGGTTGTTAAATGCTAGTGAAGAGATTTTTACCGTGATGCTGCCAAGAAATGACAGCTATTTAAAAACCTACAATTAAAAAACACCTGAAGCCCCTAAATAAGGAGTAGAGTGGCTTTTTAACAAGGAATAGGGGATTACTGGGTGGCGACTTCCATTTCTATAGCGTGGGGTAGCCAGTATTCGATATTGTAATCAATCAAATACCCACTGGAGTCATAACGCAGTCGGGTAATTTTCAGGCTTGGAGCACCGGCCGGAATACCTAGTGGTTCGGCACATAGTAATTCCAGATTCGCAACCTGGATATTGCAGTGTTCCCGGTTAATATTCACTGCATAGTTATGCCGCAATATTTCTGTCACAGATTCCGATAAATCGAAATCCGATAATCCGGAGAAGCGCTCTGCTGGTAGATAACTTTCCTCCACCATAACCGCCCGCTGGTCTAAATAGCGTACTCTTCGCATTTCAAAAAATTTGGTGCTTTTGGTTACCGCAAAAGCTGAATAAATATCGCGGCGCACGCTCAGTTTGCGAAAGCCCAGCACCTTAGTTGTGGGGAGGAAGGACTGCTCTCGGGCCATAGAGTTAAAGTTAACCTTCTTCGCGGGGTTCATCACAAACCGATTCGGGGCAACAAACCAGCCACGGCGATTCTGGCGGTAGACCAGACCTTCCCCTTCTAGGCGGTTTAATCCATCGCGCAAGGTAATACGGGTGATCCGCAGCTGTTCCGCCAGCTCTCGTTCGGCGGGCAGCTTGTGGTTAGCACCCAGGCGATCATTGCCGATCAACAGTTGTATATGGGCTTTGATATCGTCGAAACTGGAGGACACAATACTTCTCTTGGATGTGATCTTAAGCTCAATCTTTAGCCTGGGCTACCGAGCGGTTATTGTTCAAAGTTGATAGCCTATCAGGGGCGTTCTCCAAGGGCCAGACGGCGATTGATATCAACCAATATGGGTTCAAGTTTACGGATATCATCAATTAAGTAATGAGCGCCACAGCCCTCTAGTTTTTGATAGGCACAAAGGCTGTGATTGTTTTTATCCGTCTCTGAAAGTGCTTGCCAGCTATCTAACGACAATCCCGAGGCGTTCCCGGAAAGTACCACTGCAACTGTCCACATGCCGGCATTTCGCCCCTCATGAATGCCAGCAGCGGTGTCATCTACTTTGACACATTGGCTGACGGATGGGATTCCCATGGCAATGATGTTTTTCAATGCGGCGGCAGGCCCGGGTCTCGCGCCTATAGCCTCATCTGCAGTAACAACGCAATCGGGTTCCAGGCCTTGTTGGAGAGCCTTTGCCAGCATTCCCTCAATCATTATACGGCTGTAGCCAGTGGTGCTACCGATACGTAAATTACGCTCACGTAGGCGAATAAACAGTTTATCAGCCCCAGGTACCATTTGGCTGTGTTTGTCGATTTCAATAATCTGTATCGGGGCCAGTTGTCGATACAGTTCCTCTACATCGGATTCCTGCGGCAAACGCCCGTGTACTTTTTGCCAGGCAGTAAGAATGGATTCCTGCTGTAACATGCGACGAATATGCTCTTTCTTCTCCGTCCCCATTGGAATGCGGGTTTGTTCTTCGCTGACAATAATGCCCGCATTGGCAAATACTTGCATAAAGGCTCGTAACGGAGCCCGGGAGCCGAAATCCACAAGTGTTCCGGCCCAGTCCAGGATGACAGCTTTCAATTGTGAGGATTCCATGGAATATCTCCTTCAGTTGGTGAGGTTGGGAGTTGAGCAGCTGGTTACTTGTTGACCGAGTACCTTCGCACAAAGCCGTAGCCAGTGATCTAAAGGGGCTATCTCTAAATCGGGTGTTTTTCCCGAGTCATCCCACTCGCGCAGGAGCAGGGCATCCTTGGCAAAGGGGGTCTGTAGAAAGATACATTGCTCTTGATTGCTCATGCTCTTACCCTGCTGCAGTAGCGTTTTTTGGCTAGCTCGGGATAGCCTTGCTTCGTAATGATTATCCATGCTCGTAAGGTATCTCTTGGCTTGAACGTGGAGGGCGATAGGCATGGTCACCGAAGAGGGAAATCCCCATCCATCTAACAATTCTGCGCCTATACGGTCATGTTCGCGATGACCCTCAGAATCGATGCCAATAACTTCTTCTTTTATCGCATAGAGATGGCCGATATCATGCAGAAATGCAGCAACAATCAATTCAACGGTATTACCGGCTTGCTGTGCCAAGGCAGCACACTGAGAGGCATGCTGTAATTGCGTGCAATTTTCTCCAAGTTTTATATTGCCATTTTGTGAAAATAGTTGGCGAATTTCATCTATCGTTTTATTACACATCGATGAGGCATTCCTCCAGAGCATTTTCCTCAAAAATATTCTTCACCACCCGCTCCATTAGTGCGGGCCCCGTTGTCATACCTTTTCCGCCAATACCTGTCACTAAATGAATATTTTCAGCTGCAGATTTGAGGAATACCCCTTGACTATTTTCTTGGCTGTAATAGCCATTCCAGACTCTGTCTATCTCGTAATGGGGAAGTTTGAGGATACGTCTGGCTTCCGTGACCATCAGTGTGTTGATTTCCTGACGAATCTCGTAATCTAAAGAATCGGATTCCTGCGCAGAGAAGTACTCATGGGAGTCACCGATGATGATGCTGCCATCGGCAGATTGCCGAAAAAGCAGGTGAATCCCAAATTTTCCATAATCCGGATCTATCTGAGATGCAGGTAAATTTTTATAGTTGGGACAGCTTTTGAATGCCTCGTAACGGCGTATAGTCAGACCAGTAAGCAAATTTCCTGGAATCTTCACGCCTTTGATGGGTTGGGTACGTAACATCTGCAATTTACTGAGCTGCATTTTCTCTGTTTGTAAAAATTCTGGAAACAAGTAGCTAAGCTGATGTCCACAACAAATTAGCGCTCGTTCTGCGGAAAAGATTTCTCCTGTTGAGCAGCGAACCACTATGTCTTTGTTGACTTCCTCTATAGTCGAAACTGGAGAAGATTTTTTGAAGTGGAGGTCTACTTCATTTTCAAGTAGTTTCCAGAAATTTTTCATCAATAGTGCACTTTCTGCACTCATTTCTTGTGGGTAGAGGAGGCCACCTTGGCAGTAACCTTGCTCTAGAGAGGCAATACGCTCGCGGCATTGTGCTGGAGTAAGAAGTTTGGAAACGTAATTCGTCTCAGTATTAATCTCATGCATCTCTTCAAGAAGACTCGCTTCTTCTGCTGAGGAAGCGACATAAAGAGATCCTTGTTGCCAGAGTGTATCTGGCATTAATGATGCTAATTCGCCATATATTTCTAGTGAGCGCCGCCCCAGGTTACGCCATACATCCAGATTCATACCAGATGGCACTATTTGCCCAAAATTTCGGACGGTTGCTCCACAGGATTGAATGCTGGAATCGATTAATAATACCTTTCTTCCGGCTTTTAGTGCATGGTAAGCGGCGAAGCTTCCTAATACTCCGGCACCAACAATGGCGATATCAAATTTCATAACTTCACTAATACCTTTTTACACTGGAGAAGTAATAAGCTCAGACCGTGAAGAATAGTTGCGGCTCAAGCGGCGAAAGAAAAGAAGTGAGAACAGCATCAATAGAATGCATGCAAAACCAGTGATATAAGAAAATTTCTGGGTAAATTCTAGCCAGTTTAGATTTTGTTGCGTGAATGTTTTATACAACATAACGCCAATACTACCCATATAACCCGAGCTATCTGCCAGATAAATGACAAAACCTGCATTACCCAGGCTTTTAGTACAAGCGACCAGACGTTCAAATAACAGGCAGTTAAACGGAACATAGCCGATATAAAGGCCGATGTTAATTACGATCATCCAGGTAGCCCCGGCAATAACATTGGACTCAAATGCGAGAGTTGCGATAATACAGGTCGCGCCTCCAGTCGCTATTAACAACTGATTGAGCTGTAATGCACGGTAGTTGTTGCGTATAAAAATAAGCAGTGCTAGGAAACCTAATACTACCAGTGCCACAGGCAAACTACTGGTCAGGAAAATCTGCGGTACTTCACCGTATCCCAAAGCTTGCCAAAGTTCTGCAGCAAAATTATCGGTAAAATCACGAAACGCTGTTAGGAATACATAAGTTACTATTAAGGCTGCCAACCCTAAGTTGGTTTCTTTAACAAAACTCCAGCGCATTTCAGGGGTCATCGGAACTCGTTGTTTGCGTGCGCGGATGTCTGCTTGGTTGGGTTGAGGGGTCCTACTAAGTGCGAATGTTGAAAGAACCAGGCCGGGTAAAAATAAAAATCCTACCGTGGCAGGCATCCAGAGTTCTGGTACTTCCCATTCGAGCATTATATATGCAGCAATCGCTTTTACAGCTCCTGAAGAGACGATTAAGCTAACACACAAAATAGCGCCTAATGCCTCAGTGAGACGACGCCCCTCAAGATAGCTAAACACTAGCCCCCACACCATTCCCAGAGGGAGACCATTTAAAAAAAGCATGGCTACATTATAAGGCGCAGGGACCAACGCAAAGATTATCAAGGCTGAGTGGCTGGCAAGGATAAGGAGTATGAGTAACCTGCCTCGCTGTACAGGGCGTAGTTCTGAGACAATCTTAATCCCAATAAATTTTGAAAACGCATATCCCAGTACTTGAGAAATAATCAACGCACTTTTGTAGTCGAGAACAAATTCCCACCCGGAAATGTGGGAATAGGATGCCGCGACAAAGGGTTTGCGAAAAGCATACATGCAGAAATAAGTGAAAAAGGCAGCGATCCCTGAAAAAAGCAATATGAATAGCTCGCAGCTATAAGCTTTGCTGTAAATAGAGGCCCGTCTATTACTGATATTTTCCATACTAGCCAACGTTATTTATTGGTCTAGACCAGATTTTAGTGATTCGTGATGTCACTTTTATGACGCGCCTGGTGAAGTCAGATCATTTTTCTAATGTGTCGGAAAAGATTGCTCAAGATATAGTCAGTTTTTGAGGAAGGGGAATATTCATACTCCTGTTATATAAACGTCATACCTGTGAACTAGGATTCTGGTCTAGTCCAGATATGAAGTTAGGATCGAACAGATTAACACCGTTTCGAAAAAAATCTGCCAGCCGTATTTTGATTTATACAGGGGGATAGAGAATGAAAAATAACAAATTATGGCCTGCAGCAATCGCTTTGCTGGCTGGGCAGACTAATTATGTGTATGCACAGGAAAATAGTGCTACGAACACCCAGGATGGTAGCAGCATAGAAGAAGTAGTCGTACTCGGGCGTATGTTTGATACGGAGTTGCGTTCCCTGGAACTTCAGCGAGAATCCAATCGTATTGTCAGTGTGGTATCGGCAGATGGTATCGGCAAGTTGCCGGATCGTAATGCTGCAGAAGCCGTGCAGAGAGTGTCCGGAGTTTCTATCGAACGTGACCAAGGGGAAGGGCGCTTCGTAGCTGTACGCGGTCTTCCATCCCAGTGGAGTTCTTCCAGCCTTAATGGTCATCGCTTGCCATCTGCTGAAGAAGAAACTACCAGTAGGGCTACGGCTTTTGATTTCTTCCCATCAGAACTGATTGAGCGTATTGAAGTTTCCAAAGCCATTACGGCTGATCAAGAAGGGGACTCCATTGGAGGCAATGTTAACTTTGTTACCCGTACTGCTCCTGAAGAGCGCATTCTGGATATTTCTGTGTCTGGTGGCTATGCCGATAAAGCGGATGGCGATATTAAATCCATGAGTATTCTTTATGGGGATAGAAGTGAAGATGGTAAGTGGGGTTTTCTTGCCAATGTAACCGGATGGAATAGAGATTGGGCAACCGATAATTATGAGCCTCGCCGTAAAGGGGAAGGTATTTATCGGCTGGAGTTACGGGACTACACGGGGACTAGGGATACTCTGGGATTAAACCTGGCTACCGAGTATCGGTTAAATCATGGGGGTAAGTTATTTACTCGCAGCCTGTATGGGACTTTGGAGGATGAGGAGACCCATTATAAACACAGGCTAAGATTCGATAAGGATAGAATGGAGCTTCAGCATATTCACAACACGCTGATTACGCGTATGCAAGGCTTTGAGATTGGTGGAGAGCACTACTTTGGAGAGGATAACCAGCTAAACTGGAGTTTAGCCAGCTATGATAATGAATTCCGTTACGGGAACACACCGAATAGAGGTGATCGTTCATATTTTGTGATGCGTTTTGATCAAACGGATGTTGGTTATATTGGCTTGAGTGAAGATGGTTTGGCCTATAACCGGATCGATGGTGGCACCGATCCAGCAGAAAATATACCTACACACCTTTCCGATGACTTTGCAATGGACCCATCTCAGTCCAGGTTGTCTTGGGTTGAGCTCTATAAAGTATATGTCAATGAAAAAGATAAAATAGTAGCTTCTTTCGACTTTATTTCTGAGCTTACCAGCGAATTGGAATTAAAATTCGGAATGAAATATAGGGATAAAGAAAGGATCTCTGAATTTTCTGATGAATTTTACGCTTGGAATGAAGATAACTTTGGTCCTGCCCCAGTTCTTTCTGATTTTTCTTTATCTGATCAGCCTGGCAGAAGTGAATATTTGTCTGAATTGGATATCGATTACGAGTCACATTTCTCCCAGGTTGCTTCATTGTCCCAATTGGAGAAATTTTGGAATGAAAATAGTAATAAATTTTCATTGGTTACTGAAGAGTCAGCTTTAGTTGATAATGGAGGGGCACTTGGACGCAACTTTAATCTTACTGAGAGACACTTATCCGCTTATGGTATGGGAACTTATGAACTCTCAGATAGGGTCACTTTAGTGGCAGGATTGCGGCTCACTCAGACACGAACCGAAGTGGATAGCCAGGTATTTGTTGCCGGTGAATCTACTGGCGGATATCTTATCCCATTTTTCGGGGATAAGGATTATTTATCCATCCTGCCATCGGCACATCTTAACTATGCACTTACAGAAGATAGTAATATTAGGTTTGCACTAACCAGAACCTTTGCGAGACCAGATTTTGGTGATCTAAATCCAGGTGGCTACTATGCCGAGCATGATAATGAGTTCAAAGGTGGCAATCCAAATCTTGAGCCGACTTACTCCTGGAATTTTGATATGATGTACGAATATTATTACAACAATTCAGGTATATTATCTGCTGGTCTTTTCTATAAAGATATTGCTGATCCAATTTTTACAGATGTGAAAGTGGGAGAGTACAATGGCATTTCTGGGGTTGATATTTATAGCCCGGATAATGGCGATAATGCCTCGCTAAGGGGCTTGGAATTTAACCTGGTTCACAAGCTAGACTTTATGCCAGGATTTCTATCGAACATTGGAGTTTCTGCAAATATTACCGTGATGGATTCAGAAATGCATATTCCGGGCCGTGAGGAGTCTGTACCAATTTCTCGTCAAGCAGATTTATTGCATAACCTCTCTATCTATTATGACGATGGTGCTCTTTCTATTCGTTTGGCTCAAAATCATAAGGGCGAGTATATTGAGGAGCATGGTGCCAATAAAAAAGAAGATCAATACTACGGGGCATATACTAGCTTGGATATGAGTGCAAACTATACGCTGAGTGATAATCTGATTGTCTTTGCTGAAGCCTTAAACCTTACCAATGAACCACTAACTTACTATATTGGTGATAAAGATAGACCTAAACAAGTAGAGTACTACGGGGTTCGTGGACAACTGGGATTCCGCTACAGTTTTTTCTAGTCGAACGTATTACTTTATCGAAAAAACAACTCGCCTATTGTCGAGTTGTTTTTTCGAGTTCGCTTAACTCTCTATTGAAAGTGGGTCACCACGGTTGATTAGTGTTTTGAGGTCTATACCTTTTGGTAAACTTCCACTACTATGAGCTCCTCTAGTTTCTAATCTTGAACGAATAAAAGCATCACTGACAGACTGATTACCAGCTTGTAATAGTAGATGGGTTTGCATTGTAATTGCCATTTGATCAACGATACCCCGTGCCCGGTATTCAAATTGATCTAAGTCGGCAAGTTCTTTCTTTAGAGAATCTATTGCTTTGTCAAACCGGGTATCAATACCAATGCTTGTTGCCATTTCATCTAACCAGTGATTTACCACACTGGGTGTTTTTGTGATAGCCCGTAGTACATCCAGGGCTTGTATATTCCCGGATCCCTCCCAAATGGCATTAATTGGCGCATCGCGGTAGAGGCGGGCAGTGATAAAGTTTTCAATAACTCCGTTACCCCCCAAACATTCCATAGCTTCATAGGCGTGATGTGGGCTGCGTTTACAGATCCAATATTTGCCCACAGCCGATCCCAGCCTGAGTAGCATTTTTTCGTGCTCTTGATCTTCATGGTCCATAGCCAGGGCCATTCTCATTGTTAGGGCGACAGATCCCTCAACCTCTAATTGAAGATCCGCAAGGACATTTTGCATCAGGGGTTGAGCTATTAACTTTTTCCCAAAGGCTTCTCTTTGTGACGTGTGGTAAATCGCTTGCATCACGGCTTGCCGTTGGCCCCCAGAGGACCCGACCATACAATCAAAACGGGTGATTGCGACCATCTTGATAATGGCATTGATTCCTTGGCCCTCCTCACTAAGTAGCCATCCTAAAGCGCCCCGAAACTCGACCTCTGAAGAAGCATTGGATACATTACCTGACTTTACTTTAAGTCTTTGGATTTGCAGTTGATTTTTACTCCCATCCGGACGCCATCTGGGCACTAAAAAACAGGAAAGACCTCCTGGCGCCTGAGCTAAAACTAGAAATCCATCACACATAGGCGCAGACATAAACCATTTATGTCCGAGTAATTCATAAGTACCATCCCCCGTGGGGACGGCTGTGGTTGTATTTGCACGTACATCCGAGCCTCCCTGCTTCTCAGTCATACCCATACCGATAGTCAGAGAGTATTTTTCAAAGTATGGGCGGTTGCTTCCATCGTAACCACGACTGAGGATCTTGGGAGTCCACTCCTCTGCTATCTTGGGGTTTAATTTTATCGAGGGAATAGAAGCAAATGTCATTGTTATAGGACACCCGTGACCCGCCTCGAGTTGGCAATGTAAATAGTACTTTGCGGCTCGAGCTATATTGGCACCATTGCGAGGGGCACTCCATGGGGAGCTGTGTAGTCCCTCCGATAGTGCAAGTTGCATAAGTTGGTGATAGGACGGGTGGTAGCGTACTAAGTCTATGCGGTTACCGATTCGGTCATGACTTTCGAGTATTGGCTTAAACTCATTGGCAGCATAGCCTCGCTCTATCATTTCGGGTCTTCCACAAACCTCGCCATAGCGCTGTAAATCTTCCTCGGCCCAATGTCCCCCATAGAAATGTACTGAATCCCGCAGAGCTTGATCACCGGCGTACAGGTTATGTCCACAGAGAGGCGGAGTTTGATTGTTTACTATGTGAGTAGTTGAGTGGGCTGAGGGGTGAAAGTGATCGCTCATAACCATGGCCTCTACGGTTAACACAAATATACGTTTTACGGTTGGTTTACTTTGTACTGATTTACCAATTTTAAGCTGAAGTTAATGAACACATAGTACCAATATAAAACCATAAAGCAGTTCCTCATTTGATTACTATTTGGGCGCTGATCAATTTTTATGAGGTACATTAAGTGCATGGGTAATTTTTATTTAAATGAAATCTACATATATTTTATTCGAAGCAATATTGCTTTTTTTAACAACAATAGACTTTCTACTTAAAACCAGTTGACTAGGTTGTTTCTCGATTTTTTTGTGTTTTAGCCTATTACGGTGTTTGGATGGATTATTGATACTTAAGAAGGAGTTTTTCATTTGGCTTTAGTAGAACAAAATCTATTAATTGTGTGGATCAGTACAATTTTTTATTGTTTCTTATGCTTTAAAAAGTTTTTTTACTTTATACAAAAGCATGTCCTCTAGAGATGTTAGTTAGTGAAATTGTAGTACCTTTGTATGAAAAAGTGACAATTGTAATATTCGTTGGCACACTTAAGATTGAATTTTTGTTATCTGCTTCACTACCTGTTGCAGTATGTTGGTTGATCGAATAGATTTAGCTCTCAACAAAGATGCTACGGAAAGAAAATAATAAAAAAGTTAGAAGTCGTCAGATAAAATTTTACAAAGGAATGCGTGTTGGGGGAACCCAGATGAATTTGCATAAGGATTATGCACGCCTCAAAGTTGTTTCACCGGATACTGTTTGTAAAGGGCCAGCTATTGCCTTCATGACCTCTTCGGTCAACTTGCAGAGCTCAATTTTTGCGGGACACATTGAGGAGGAGTTTAATACCAGATGTTCTGTCGTACAGCGTACCCCATCTTTTTCTATTGATGGATTAAAAGCTGATTACTTATTGCTTGACTGTGTGGGTCTTTTCAAGTCTGATCTTGATCATCTTTTGAGGGATATTCACACTTCTACAAATCCCCCCAATATTATCCTTTTGAACGTTGATGATGCGAACGAGTTTGACTTTGTCTTGCATTGGGAGAAAGTTTTGGGGTTAATGCCTGCAAAATCTGAACCGGGCGTCATAATGGAGCGGTTAGGCAGGATATTCTCTGGTGAGTATTGGTTTCCCAGAGATGTGTTACATAATTTCCTACGACAGCATAGGCGCCCTAAAAGATGGATGAGATCCTCCACAAATCTTACACAAAGGGAGAGGCAGATACTTGAGCTTATCTGCGACTGTCAAACAAATGCAGACATTGCTGAGGCCTTATGTGTAAGTGAGCACACCGTAAAAAGCCATCTATATAAAGTGTATAAGAAGATTGGCTGTAGGAATAGGTTAGAAGCAAGTAGTTGGGCAAGTCAGAATCTGTGAAATGGAAAAAATTAATTTATTTTTGTTTAATTTTCTCTTGTTGTCTTTTTTTGGTTTTGCATCGGTATCAACAATTTCTCAGGAGTCAGAGTTTTCTGAGAGTGAAGAATCGATTCTCACAGGGTTGGTTATTGATAACACGGTGAGTGGTATAGGGCATGAGTTTACACGCTCTCTTTCTCTGTATATTTCATCCAATTTATCAGATTTTGATTATAACTTGACTGTGCACGAGAGGCCTTCTGCGAGATGGGGGAGCGTTGTGTGGGTAAATTATGAAAATAAAGAAGTATTTAGGACCGTTGTTTATCCAGGTAGAAGACGTTTTGGTCAATTGGTTGAGCAGGCTGTTGCTCAAATAAATAATAATGTGCGACAGCAAAGATTACAGGCCTTGTTTTCGCAAAATTTGGATTTAGCTGGGGAGGAGCTTTAGTGAGGTTTTATTTTTTATTGGCTGCTACTTTTTTGTCTCTCTCTGTTTCTGCGACAGAGCTAATTTATAATCCAATAAATCCATCCTTTGGGGGTAATCCTCTCAATGGTAATTATTTGTTAAATAACGCCAGTGCTCAAAATAGTAAGAAGGATCCTAAAGCAGGTAAATCCCCTTACTCCGATTCATCATCACTTGATAGGTTTACGGATACTCTTGAGTCCAGGTTGTTATCTCAGTTACTTACCGATGTTGGTGATGGGAATAATGGTACTTTGGTAACAGATGATTTTATTGTAAATATACTCGATGTAGATGGTAGCTTAACTATAACTATTACAGATGCTGTCACAGGAGAGATTTCTGAGATTGTAGTCGTTGGCCTGAATCCTCGTAACTGATTTAATTGGCCAACGGAAGGTTTGTTTTTAGGGGTCGTGGTGATGGCGTTGAGAATAATATTTATTTTTTCTATTTTGGTTTTAAGTGGTTGTACATTTTTTCAGGATGCTGGCGAAGCCTTGTTTGGTCCAGGAGAACAAAAAGCCACATTAACGGATCGGATGAGTACTTATGCCGACCTACTGAGTCTGCCATCTCCTAGGGGTAAGATTGTAGTAGCCGTTTATGGCTTTAGTGATCAAACTGGCCAATATAGGCCAGCTCCATCTAGTTCTTTCTCTACTGCAGTAACACAAGGTGCTGCCTCAATGCTTGTTCAAGTGCTCAATGAGTCAGGTTGGTTTGTGACTCTTGAGCGGGAAGGATTACAAAACTTACTCACTGAAAGAAAAATAATACGAGCGGCAATCAAAGAGCAAGAATCTCCACCTCCATTCGAGCTGCCATCCTTAATGTCTGCCAACGTTATGTTGGAAGGCGGAATAGTCGCTTATGACACGAATATTAAAACTGGTGGAGCCGGGGCGCGCTATTTTGGTATTGGTCTCTCTGAACAATATCGAGTAGATGAAGTTACTGTAAATCTGCGTGCAGTTGATGTTAGAAGTGGTAGAGTTTTAAACAGTGTCCTAACAAGCAAAAAAATTCTATCAAGGCAGATACAGGGTGATGTTTATACATTTGTAGAATATAAGCGGTTACTAGAAATTGAAGCAGGAATGACTACCAATGATCCCGCTCAACTTTGTGTTCTTTCTGCTATTGAGTCAGCTGTCATACACTTGATTGCCAATGGTGTAACCAATAATTTATGGGCAATGCAGAATGTTAATGAGTTTCCTAGCTCCGTATTGAGTGAGTATGCAGACGCTACTGTGAAAATTCTTTAGCTTATTTATTTGATTATTATTTTTCTCTTATGTCTGTTGGTAATCAATGGGCGGCCTCTTGCATTTTTTTATTGCGCGGATGGTTTTGTTCTTGTGTTTGAGTGTAAGTTTGTGTAATTTGTGCGGCTTCTTATTTGGCTTATTTATTTTTTAATTAAAATTAATTCCTCATTAAAAGTCTCATACAAAAGTCTTAAGTATTTCTCTCATTCTCTTAAGAAAAATACTCTTTCTTCTGATTTATTGTCCCTTCCTAAATTTCTATAGTTGTCTTGGGTGAGCGAAATCGCTCTAGCTTCAATCTTACTTAGGGAGATTTTGGTGGGCGCTATCAAGGCGAGTTTCTATTGTTTTCTCCTGCTCTTTACCTGTGCTTCCACTGTATGGGCGGGCGATTTGGATGACTACGATGAGCTGTCCTCCGGTCAGGGGGCGCTTGACCTTATGTTACAGCGTGATGAATCTATCACAGGCCAACTGGCTGAAGTTGTTCAGACTGGAGAATTTAATACTGCAGAAGTATCCCAGTTTGGACAATACAACCAGGTTTTTTTGGTTCAGGAAGGCTTTTCGAATGAAGCGGTAATTCAGCAGGCTGGTGAATATAGCTATGCTGCAATTTCCCAGTCTGGTGCTTATAACCAAGCAACAGCCATCCAAAATGGAGTAGATAATATTGCCCTCATTAATCAAGTGGGTAATGCCAATTCAGCCAATATCATTCAAAACGGAGATGGGCTATTTGGATTTGTCGCGCAGTTCGGTGACAACCATGCAGTGCAAGTAGTACAACATGACTAAAGCACTGTTTTCTTTTTGTTCGTATTTGTTTATTTAGTCTGATGGAGATGCATAAATGAAAAAGCTTTCACTTGCTGCTGCGATTGCAATGCTTGTTGGTGCTGGACAGGCCATGGCCGATAGTAACTACGGTGATCAACTGCAGGCTGGCGACAACAATGTTGCTGATATTTATCAAATGGAAGAATCCACCAATAATGCTGCTTACCAGTGGCAGGAAGGTGATGATAACCTTGCTTATGCAAGCCAGTCTACGGCCGATGCCAACTACATTGACCAGACTCAGGTAGGTAATCGTAACTATTCTAATACCAGTCAGCAAAGTCAGAATGACTCCCAAGCCTATACTTTCCAACAGGGTGAGGGCAACCAAGGTGTTATCCATCAGTACTATGGAAACAGAAATACAGCTTACGCCACCCAAATTGGTAGTGAAAACTATGTGCATCTAGACCAATACGTTGATAACGCTGGTGCTGGTGGTGATTCTAGTGACAATACCCTCGATGCAGTTCAAGATGGTAATGACAATATGGCCTTCCTACAGCAAGCCGGTAATGGCAACCTGTTTGTCAGTACCCAAACAGGTGATGGCAACAGTGTTTGGAGCAGCACTTGGTATAGCTCGGCAGATGGCTTCTTAGGTGGTCAGGTCGGTGAAGGTAACGTTGGCTTCGTCTATCAAGGCGGCGTGGAAAACACGGCTAACCTGGTACAGACTGGTGATTTCAACTACTTAGATTTATCCCAGGATGGTGCCAATAACGTTACCACAATTGCCCAGACTGGTACCGGTAACTCCAGTGCGGCTGGTCAATATGGCGATGCCAACGTGATGACTGTCACTCAGAATGACACCAATAACATCGGTGATATGTATCAGTATGGTAACAATAATGATGCAACTCTGGTACAAAATGGTGACCTTAACTGGACTGAGTTCTCCCAGTCTGGGGATCTGAACGTAGCAACTATTGATCAGTCAGGTAGCGCTAACTCTGCCTTCGGTTACACCGACGGCATGGCCAATACGGTAGATATTGATCAGGCAGGTGAGCTTAACCTAGCTGAAATTCACCAGGATATGGGTGAATTTAACTTGATGGTTGTATCCCAAAATGGCTTCGAGCACGGCGCTCACCTGGGGCAATCCGGTAGCGAAAACGCTACTTATGTTACCCAAAATGGTAACTTCAACATGGCGAGTGTCCACCAGATCGGTAACAGTAATATGGCTACAGTTTCTCAAAACTAATACGGCTATATCGATTGTTGTCTGAACCTCTCCCCGTTTAGGGGAGGGGTTTTTTATTGATGGCTTATTAAAATCCAACTCTCACTTGTTTGAGCTGCTTTTTACTAGATACTTCTTTGCCCACTCAAATTAAGTGTGAGCTCCAGGAGGCCATTCCATGGGGACTGATAGGTACTACCCCCCTTAATTGCGGAATCTACAGCTCTGGCTTTTAGTAAAAGGGCTTCCAGCTTTTGGGGCGTTAAACGGGATAAAGCTGCTTGTATGAGTGGTTGGCGTTTTTGTATTCGAACCAATCTGACTAAGGGCTGTCCCTGATTGATTTTCTCGCCTAGTTCTAAAAGTGAGCGTATCTCTCTTGTCAGAGCCCAAAGTACCACCGGTGGCTCAATACCCTCTGCACGTAAACCTTGCAAAGTCTTAATCGCTTTTTCTGGCTCCCCAGCCAGTGCCCTGTCGATTAGGTCAAAAACACTATAGCGAGCGGAGCTGGTAACACTATGTTCCAGCTGTTCAACGGTTATTATTTCACCGTCTTTGTTTAAAAGCTTAAGCTTTTCGATCTCCTGGCTGGCAGCAAGTAGGTTACCCTCTACCTGTTCAGCTAGAATTTTTATGGCTTCTTTCTCGGCGGATAACCCGGTGGCATTCATTCTTTGGCTGATCCAATGTGGCATCTCCTGGGCACTAACTGGCCAAATTTGTACCAACACACCTTCGTGCTCAAGGACTTTAATCCATTTACTATTGAGCTGGGACTTATCAAGTTTGGGCAGAATCAGCAGTAATATTAAATCTCGGCTGGCAAGCCTGGAAAATTCCTGCAAGGCTTTGCTGCCCTTATCCCCTGGCTTTCCACTGGGTGCGCGCAGCTCAATGAGCTTTTTTTCCGCAAACAAAGACATATTTCCGGCAGAGGCAAGTAATAATTCCCAATCGAAATTGTGTTCAGCATGAAGAAGTTCGCGTTCGCCAAAACCGTTTTTTTTCGCTGCCGCACGTATTTGGTCGCAACACTCCTGTACCAGGAGTGGTTCATCGCCTGAGATGATATAGATCGGCGCGAGCCCTTTCCTAAGCTGCTGGGAAAGCTGTTGGGGGTTGATACGCATGGCAGAACTACCTAGTAGCTCTTGTCTTGCAATGGTGCATTGACATCAATACGGCGCAATCGGTTGATCATTCGGCTAATTAGTTCACGGCGCATTTCTGCACGTAAGAGACGTTCTTCTTCCCCTTTACTGACAATTTCTGAAACGTCCCACTCCAATGATCTGTAGACATCGGCCTGGGCTTTATTTAATAGCACTTCGCCACTGTGTGTTCGCACACTATAAATGGCACTGGTAATCAATTCGTACTCAGAAGCTCGACCTTCAGAATCTACAGCAACAGTAAGCTTACGCTCCATTTCTTTGTGAATGGTGAGCAGATAATCAGCCTCAATAGGGGTTGCCGCAACAGGGACTCCACCGTTTTCCAAGAGGCGGCTAATTTCATCGGCAATATCACTGCGTGGATTTTCACTGGAAATATAAATGGAGCTGCCTGGAGGAAAGTTATTTGGGGCTCCGCGTAGGTGCCAACCGCAACTTGCGGTGGTAACAATGGCAAGTAGAAAGACGATACGACGAACGATTATTTTCATAAACAACCTGGCTTTTTTATACCAGTAAACAAGGGTTTTGCAGATACAAGCCGGGAGCATAGTGTTCCCGGCTGTCGTTTGGTTTTTTATTGTGCGGATTTTTTACTTCGCGACAATATTTACCAGTTTGCCCGGTACAACAATAACTTTGCGTACAGTGGCATCGCCGATAAATTTCTGTACATTTTCATTTTCCAGGGCCAGTTTTTCCAGGCTCCCTTTGTCGGCATCTGCCGGTGCATCAAGTTTCGCCCGGACTTTACCATTGACTTGCACAACCAGGGTGATGGACGTACGCACCAGGGCTTTTTCATCCACGGTAGGCCAGGGGGCATCAATCAGTGGAGTGCTATTGCCTAAGACTTGCCACAGTTGGTGGCAGATGTGCGGAGTGACCGGGGCCAGCAGAAGTACCGCTGTTTGCAGTGCTTCCCGTTCTACAGCGAGTCCCTGATCACTATTCCGATCGGCCAGTTTTCCCACTTCATTGAGAAGCTCCATCACTGCGGCGACAGCAGTATTAAAGGTTTGGCGGCGGCCATAGTCGTCGCCCACTTTCTGAATTGTCTCGTGGGTTTTGCGGCGCAGTTGTTGTTGCTGATCGTTTAAGGATTTTTGGTCAACCTGAGTGCTGCAGGTGCCTGTGGCAACATGTGTATGTACGGTCTTCCACAGTTTGCGTAGGAAACGGCTGGCGCCCTCAACGCCGGCATCGTGCCACTCAAGGGTCTGTTCGGGAGGAGCCGCAAACATGGTGAAAAGGCGTACCGTATCGGCACCATACTCTTTAACAGCGGCATGGGGATCGATGCCGTTGTTTTTTGACTTGGACATCTTTACAACGCCACCGGCGATCACTTCTTCGCCAGTTGCGCGCTCAACCGCTTTGATGGGCTTGCCCTTGTCATCGCGCTCCACATCAACATCGGCGGGGTTGATCCAGGTTTTATGGCCATCTTCTTCTTTATAGAAAGATTCGGCTAAAACCATGCCCTGACACAGCAGCTGCTTGAAGGGTTCATCGCTGTTGACCAGTCCCTCATCCCGCATCAGCTTATGGAAGAAGCGTGCATAGAGGAGGTGCAGGATGGCGTGTTCGATACCACCTACATACTGGTCGACAGGCAACCAGTAGTTGGCGCGATCAGGGTCGAGCATACCTTCTTCAAAATCCGGGCAGGTATAACGGGCGTAGTACCAGCTGGATTCCATAAAGGTATCGAAGGTATCTGTCTCGCGCTCGACTGGCATGCCATTGAGTTCGTCCTTGCGCCACTCAAGGTCGGCTTTAATGGGGGATTGAACTCCATCCAGCTCCACATCTTCCGGCAGCAAAATGGGCAGCTTATCGGCCGGCACTGGGATTTCGCCACCATCTGCCAGGTTGAACATGGGGATAGGTGCTCCCCAGTAGCGCTGCCGGGACACGCCCCAGTCACGTAAACGGTAATTGGTGGTTACCCGCCCCTTGCCAGCGGCGATCAGCACTTCAGAAATTGCGGTGAAGGCGCCTTCAAAATCCAGGCCATCGAAATTGCCAGAATTCACCAGCTTGCCTTTTTCAGTGAAGGCTTCTTTGTCCAGATCAATCTCCTGGTCATTGGCGGGAGCAATGACCTGGGTCATTGGCAACTGGTATTTGTGTGCAAACTCCCAGTCGCGTTGATCGTGAGCGGGTACGGCCATCACGGCACCGGAGCCGTAATCCATCAGTACATAGTTCGCTATCCAGACAGAGACCTCCTCCCCGCTGATGGGGTGGATGGCCTTAAGGCCGGTATCCATGCCTTTCTTGTCCATGGTGGCCATGTCGGCTTCGGATAGGGATTGCTTTTTGCACTCTGCAATAAATGTTTTCAGCTCCGGGTTAGACTCTGCTAACTCCAGCGCAATAGGGTGTTCTGCGGCGAGGGATACATAGGTGACACCCATCAGAGTGTCTGGGCGGGTGGTGTATACATCGAAATGATCCATCCCAGCCACGGTGGTGGGCAGCTTAAAACTCAACTCCACGCCGCGACTCTTGCCAATCCAGTTGCGTTGCATGGTGCGCACCTGCTCTGGCCACTCCGGCAGCTTATCCAGATCTTCGAGAAGTTCTTCGGCATAGTCGGTGATCTTGATAAACCACTGGGCCAGCTCGCGTCTTTCCACAGTGGTACCGCAGCGCCAGCAGGCTCCATCTTCAACCTGCTCGTTGGCGAGCACTGTCTGGTCATTGGGGCACCAGTTTACCGCGGAGTTTTTCTTGTAGACCAAGCCCTTTTCATAGAGGCGGGTGAAGAACCACTGCTCCCAGCGATAATAGGATGGTTGGCAGGTGGCCAGCTCGCGGGACCAGTCGAAGCCAAAGCCGAGGGCTTTCAACTGTCCCTTCATATAATCGATATTGGCGTAGGTCCACTTTGCCGGTGCGGTTTTATTTTGAATGGCGGCATTTTCTGCCGGTAGGCCGAAGGCATCCCAGCCCATGGGATGCAGGACATTTTTGCCCTGCATACGCTGGTAACGGGATATGACGTCGGTAATGGTGTAGTTACGCACGTGGCCCATGTGCAGCTTGCCGCTGGGGTAGGGGAACATGGATAGGCAGTAGAACTTTTCCCTGCCGGTATCTTCCTGAACCTCAAAGCTTTTCTCTGTCTCCCAGAATTCCTGGGCGGAAGCTTCGACTGCGGAGGGGTTGTACTGCTCTTCCATTGATTGGGGACCTATACTCGTGATCAAATTTTGCGGGGAAAATATTCGGTGTTTTAGTGGGGCAGCACGAGATCGGCAAGCAAAAGGATTGATTGCGATCAAGGACTTTCCCCTAAGCATCTATTAGGATGCGTAAACGCGAGATTATAGGAGGGATACCGTGACGAAGGAACCGAAGTTGCCGCCGAAGGACGATCTGGCTGATGAGTTTCGTGAAGACCTGGAGGATTTGGTGGAGGGAGAGCTAGCGGTAGAGAACCTTACCGCAAATAAAGTCGCTTTCCTTCGCGCCTGGTTAAAAGATGATCTACACCGGGCGGGGGATTATATGCGGGGTCTGGGTGGAGAACTACTGACTCTGGAGGAGCGTGGGGGCGACTGGTTATTGAATGCAGCCGACCCCACAGAAACAGCCTGGCCCAATCTTATGCGCTGTATCCGTGAGGGCAAACCCTGGGCCCTCGCTGGGGAGATCGTGGGGGCCGATGAGGAGTTGCAGTGCCTGGGCTGCGGTTATCTCGCCCAACCGCCGAAGAATAGTCAAATTACCCCCTGCCATCGCTGTGGATATGGTTGTTTCAGGCAGATAGAAGGCGGCCTTGAGTATTGATTGAGCTGTATAAAATAGCGATCAATGTGTTGATGCCGCCGCTGGCGCCAATGCTGGGTCTGCTTGTGGCATTCTGTATTCGCTTTTTTCCAGAGGGTTCTCTACTGGAGAAGTCGTCACTGCCGCTGGCGGTTTTCTCATTTTGTCTACTTTGGCTTAGTGCCACTCCGGCTTTTTCCAGCTGGCTCGGCAAGTGTTTGGGCTCTGTGACAGATTTACCAAATACGGCGACAGCACCCAAGGCTTTGGTGGTGCTCGGAGGAGGGGTTTCCCGGGATGGCGAATCTGGATATGAAACTCTGTCCACATCCAGTTTAGAGAGGGTGCTCTGGGCGGCACAGCATGGACCAAAAGATCTGCCAATCCTGGTATCTGGTGGCCGCGTCTCACCGGATGAGCATGCCTCGGAATCGCAGCTGATGGCAGATTTACTGGATGAGTTGTCCCTCCCGGTGAGTTGGCGCGATGTTTGCAGTCACACTACCGCAGAGAACGCGGTAAACAGCGCGGAGATATTGCGCGGCGCAGGTGTGGATACTATTGTGCTCGCCACCCATTGGTGGCACATGCCCAGAGCTGCGGCGGTCTTTAAGCGAGCGGGTCTAAAGGTGCAGCCCCTACCGGTGGGCAGTATTTCTGAGTTGTTACCGAGGGCACAGGGTAGGGTTTTACACTGGATACCCAGTGCGGAGGCGCTGTTAAAAACTCAGACCTATTGGAGGGAACTGGTGGCACAGGTATGGTATCAATTTCGACCGCTTCCACAGGCCAAAAAGTGCTGAGGAACTTTTGTGGCGGAGGGGTCTCTGAGACTTATCAAGATGAGGGAGTAGGCGTCGGTAAGGGAATGCATCTGTTTTTATAGGCTAGTTGTACCAGGCAAGAAGACGTCTGGCGCCACAGATCTCACCCGCTGATTACTACTTAATATGGAGTAGCGACTGTGGATAACAACCATAACAATAAACGAGATAACCTTATGATGAAGGGCATCCCTGTTTCCTTTGCTCCCATCCAGTTACACAACCGGCTCAATCGGGCGGTATGGATCGGCTTCAAGCGTGTTGACCAGGATGGCCGAACACTTTTTTTCCTATGCGGTGGGGCCGAAAGTGGGGCTCAGTTGAATAAAAATTTCGAGACTTTTGCTGGGCAAATTGTCCGTGAATTTGGTTTCGATCCAGCGGAAGTGGAGTTTATCGAGCTGCGTATGAATGCAGAGGAATCCCAATGGTACCGTTGGCATGCACAATGGGTTGGCTCTGCGCCGATGGCTAGTCACGGAGATTTAGTCACTAGTGAATCTAGCCGACGCTATTTAACCCAGGCTCTAGAGAGCAGCGTGGTCGCGGCTTAACCTGAAAGGTTTGAGCACTTGGCAAAAATAGTCGGCTACTGGGCGCGTACCTTATTGTTAGCGCTGTCTTTATCTAGCAGATCGGCCAATGCTTGTTCCAGTGTGGGAAACTGGAAGCTGTAACCACTATCGAGGGCGGCGCGAGGTTCCACTCTCTCGCTGGCGAGGAGCAGCTCTTCGGCCATTTCCCCAAATAGTATTTTCAACAGCCAGGCGGGCGTGCGGAAAAGGCACGGGCGGTGCAGTTGTTTTGCTAGTAAGCGGCTAAAGCTGTTGTTGGTGACCGCTTCTGGGGCGCTGGCATTGAAAGGTATACACAGGCGCTGGTCAATAGCATGAAGTAGCAGCCCGACTTCGTCTTCTTCGTGAATCCAGCTCATCCAGTGCTCCCCAGAACCCATTGGCCCACCGAGTCCCAGGCGAAAAGCCGGAAGCATCTTCGGTAGTGCACCGCCCCGACTGGAGAGCACAATTGCGGTGCGTATGGTTCCTACACACATCCCAGACCTTTGCAGTGGCAGTGTGGCTGCCTCCCAGTCACGACACAGTTGGGCGGAAAATCCTCCTCCTGGAGGGCTGTCCTCCTTGAGCAATTCGCCGCCGCGATCTCCGTAATAACCGATAGCCGATCCTGAAAGGAAGTAATTAGGGCGCTCTCTTTGGGCGAGGGACCATCGCACTAGCTGTTCGGTAGTATTTAGGCGTGAATTGCGAATCTCGACGCGGCATTTCTCGGTCCATCGGGTGGAGATGGGCTCACCGGCCAGATTTACCACAACATCTACCGGTTCTCGTACCTCTTCCGGCGAGCTGCAGGCATTGACGGATTCGCCGCAGAGTTGATGCACTTTATGCGGTTGGCGACTTAATACTGTGAGAGTATCGCCGCGGGCTAGCCAGCGCTGGCAAAAGAGTCTACCAATAAGGCCGGTGCCACCACTGATCAAGCAATGCATAGACAGCCCATCCCTGCCAAAATTTCACCGGTAAATTGCATGCAGCATAGCAGTCATCACCAGTTGCGGAGCGTTTCGACAGGGTGCGGTGAAGTGATTGGTGGCAGAAGATAATTACTCGGTGATTCCCTCGGGGACGGGCCTATCAGCTTTATCGGACCGCTTGCGGCTGAAAAGTAATGCTAGGGCTAACATAGGCAGGGCCAAAGCAAACACTGAGAAAATGCCGGCGAGCATAAAAGGCGTTGAGCCGCGCATCGCGCGTATATCACCAGTCATATTTGACCGTTCAAACTGGGGCAGCTGCTCGATGATTTGCCCACGGGGGTCGACGATCGCGGTTACCCCGGTATTGGTGCCGCGCACCAGATAGCGGCCGGTTTCTAATGCGCGCATTTGCGCCATTTGCATATGTTGTAGCGGCCCTATGGAGTCGCCAAACCAAGCGTCGTTACTGATGGTTAGGAGTACCTGGGAAGAGAGGGCGCTATCCGCCACCAAGCGGGGGTAGACGATCTCATAGCAAATAAGAGGCGCCCAGCTGGCTCCCCCTGCATTTAGTGGGCCTTGCTGGTCTGGTCCGGATCGAATAAAAGAAGTGGGCAGATTGAAGAATTCAATAGTGCCCCTGATCAGGTTTTCCAGTGGGACATACTCGCCAAAAGGCACCAAGTGACGCTTGTGGTAAACACTGGGGCTGCGTCCAAAGACCGCTGCGGAGTTATGCACCTTGCGGGTACCATCCTCGGTGTTATGGGCATCGTAGAGAATACCGCTGATCAGGTCGATACCGGTTTTCTCAGCATTGCGCTGCAGGGCTTGCATCAGGTTTGGGGCTTGGCCGTAAAGCATAGGCAGTGCCGCTTCCGGCCAGATGATGACGTCCACATCCCGTTCACTCAGTGCGCGAGTGCCCTCCTGGTAGCGGCTGATGGTTTCTCCGCGAAACTCTGGCAGCCACTTTTTTTCCTGGGGAATATTTGCCTGGACCAATCCAACGGTGATTATCCCCCCCTCGGCCTGAGTCCACTGAATATTGGCGAGGGCAGCACCGAGAGGCCAGGGCAGCACTGCTGCGCCAATCAGTGCAATATGGGCCGGCCGCTTCAGGGGAGCCAAACAGCCGCCAATGGCAAGAGCAAGCACAGCTCCAGAGAGGGCCAGTAACAATCCGATTCCGTAAACACTCAATACTGGTGCCCAGCCAGACATCCAGGTTCCCAAGTGGGCATAACCGGCGAACAGCCAGGGGAAGCCGGTAAACATCCAGCTGCGGAACCACTCACTGATAAACCAGAGCGCGGCAAAGGCGAGAGCAAAGCTAAATTTGTTGGCGGTAAAGCGACCTAGAAAATAAAAAGGCGCCGCCAGAAGTGCCGCCATCAGTGCGACAAACCCACCGGTAAGCGCAAACCCCAGGGGAGACGAGGAGTTGCCGAAATTGGTGATTGAGACATAGACCCAGGAGCCACCAGTCGCATACAGGCCCAGCCCAAAACAGAAGGCCAACCAGAGGGCGCTGCGTCCGCGCATTGGTTGACCGCGGGAGGCGAACAGATACAGCCAGGCAAATAGGGTCAGGGACAGGAGTCCACATACCCAGTAATTGAAGGGGGCCAGGGAAAGCGTCATTAGCCCGCCGGCACCCGCACCGACGAGAGGTAATAGTATTCTTCGCATAGACTCGTTTAATCGGTAGCCGCAGCTGCACCTCTAGCCGAGAAAATTCTGACTAGCCAAAAAGCTGCCCTGTTCAATCTTCATCGGGCGGCTTACGCATATGGGCCACGCGCAGCAGGTGAATTTGTCGGCTGTCCGCGTAAAGTACCCGAAACAGGAAGTCTCCGAGGCGGGTGACTTCATCGCGACCTGGCAGATGGCCGAAAGACTGCATAATCAGACCGCCAACCGTATCGAATTCTTCATCGCTGAACTCGGAATCAAAAAATTCATTGAATTCCTCGATGGGTGTCAGTGCCTTGACGATATAGTCATTGTCACCCACCCGGCGGATAAAGCTATCGGCTTCTTCCTCGTCGGTTTCGTCTTCGATCTCACCGACGATCTCTTCGAGGATATCTTCAATGGTCACAACGCCGGAAACGCCGCCATATTCGTCGATTACAACGGCCATATGATAGCGATTTTCACGGAACTCCCTCAGGAGGATATTCAGGCGCTTGCTCTCAGGGATGATATTGGCCGGGCGAATAATGTCTTCGAGCTGAAATTCTTCAACGCCTTTGAGAAGTAGGGGGAGCAGGTCTTTGGCCAGCAGTATCCCACGGATATCGTCGATACTCTCACCGACTACGGGGAAGCGGGAATGGCCCGACTCGATAATCTTGGGCAGGAATGCCTCTGGTTTGTCCTGTAGCCCCACAACCACCATCTGCGAGCGGGGGATCATAATCTCCCGAACTTGCTGGTTGGACACGTCCAGGGCGCCCTCGATGATGGATAGTGCCTCGGCGTCAACCAACTGATTTTCAGCGGCGTCCTTGATGATATCCAATAGTTCATCGCGGGACTTGGGTTCGGCAGAAAATGCACCAAACAATCTTTCTAGCCAGTTTTTTTCACTCGACCGGGGTTTGCTGGAAGAGTGACTACTTGGGGGCTCGTCTGTGGTCATGGAAGTGGCCATGCTCCGGATATCTCTCGTCTATTTCAAACAATAATCGTATTTGGGTAATTTCATTTTGATCCCTTGTCATCCCGCTTCATCGAGAGGGGTGTAGGGATCGGCAAAGCCGAGATGGATCAGTAGGCCTGTCTCCAGCTTTTCCATGATTTCCGCATCGCTTTCTTCGATATGGTCATAACCCAGAAGGTGCAGTGTGCCATGGACCAGCATATGTGCCCAGTGCGCCTCAATCGTTTTGTTCTGTTGCCTCGCCTCTTTTTCCACAACTGGAGCACAAATTACTAAGTCTCCCAGCATTGGTAGGTTTAGTTCGGCGGGAAAGTCGGTTTGAAAAGACAGAACATTGGTCGGTTTGTCTTTGCCGCGATATTGAAAGTTGAGCTGTTGGCTCTCCTCTTCGTCGACGATGCGCACCGCCAGCTCAGCTTCTTCGCGTTGGCCGGACAGGGCGTTTGTGATCCAGGTGCGGATCTTTTCATCGGAAGGCAGGCTTGTGCAGCGGCTGGCACGCTGCACATCAAGGGTCAAATCAATCATAACTCTGTGGGGGAACCTCAGGCGGCATTCTCGTCGGCTTTGTTGCTGATATTAACTTCCTGCTCGGCCTCGTGAATATCGTAAGCTTCTACGATGCGCTGCACGAGAGGGTGGCGGACAACATCCTTAGCGCCGAAATGGGTAAAGCTAATACCGTTAACCTTGCCCAGGACTTCTACCGCGTGGCGCAGCCCTGAGGCCTGTCCTCGTGGCAAGTCAACCTGACTCGGATCTCCGGTAATCACCGCAGTGGAGCCGAAACCGATCCGCGTCAGGAACATTTTCATCTGCTCACGGGTGGTGTTCTGGCTCTCGTCGAGGATCACAAAGGCGTTGTTGAGGGTACGCCCGCGCATATAGGCCAGGGGAGCTACCTCAATCACATTGCGCTCGATCAGTTTGCCGACTGTTTCAAAGCCGAGCATTTCGTAGAGCGCGTCGTACAGCGGCCGCAGGTAGGGGTCCACTTTTTGGCTCAGGTCACCGGGGAGGAAACCGAGTTTTTCACCGGCTTCTACCGCCGGGCGCACCAGCAGGATGCGTTCCACCTGGTCTTTGAGTAGGGCTTCGACCGCACAGGCCACCGCCAGATAAGTCTTGCCGGTACCGGCTGGACCTATGCCGAAATTGATATCGTTGCTTTGAACCGCTTGCACATACTTGCGCTGGTTTAAGCCTCGGGGGCGCACAGAACACTTTTTGGTGCGAATCAATACCACTTGTTCGGCTTCACTGGATTCGCCCTTCTCCCCCTTACTGAGCAGTTCCTCCACACCGGCCTGCTGTAGGGCCAAGTGGATCTCATCGGGAGTTAGTTGATCGCGCGAGCCGGTTTCCTTGTAGAGAATGCTCAACAATTCACAGGCGGCCTTGGCTTTATTGGACTCACCGTAGACGGCGAACTGATTGCCGCGATTGCGGATCTCAATGTCCAGTCGCTGTTCTATTTGGCGTAGATGTTGGTCGAACTGACCGCAGAGGTTGGCGAGACGGCGAGCGTCATTGGGCTCGAGGGTGATACTGTGAGCGAGAGTTTGCGTTTCCAAACTGGTTTCCGGCACCTTAATCTGTAGGGTTCATTGCTAGGGTATACCCATTTTCCCCGGATAGGAAAGCTTTGAGTGTTACCAATAGGTTCTAACTTTACCCGATTTTAATTACAGCTTGTAATTTCAGTGGTGTTGTTAGGATATTTGGGCGGCAAGGTGTGGTTTTTAAGCATACCTTGCCAGGAGATAGGACAATCACTCTTTCCTAGAATAGGTCTTCTTCCAGCTCCGAGGTGATTAGTGTGCCGCGCAGGGAGTTAGGCAAGGCCTCCTCAATTAGGACATCGGCAAATTTACCAATCAAGGCGAGGTCATCGGCACGGAAATTAACCACTCGGTTGTTTTCGGTGCGCCCTTGCAATTGACCGGGGTCTTTCTTGGAAACTCCGGTCACCAGAACCCGCTCGGTATTGCCTACCATATGTCGCGCTATGGCTTGAGCCTGCTGGTTGATACGGCTTTGCAGTAGCTGCAGGCGCTCTTTCTTGACCTCTTCCGGGGTATCGTCGGGCAGGTCTGCTGCCGGGGTTCCCGGGCGCGGTGAGTAGATAAAACTGAAAGAGATATCAAAACCTACTTCCTGAATTAGGTTCATAGTGGCTTCGAAGTCCCTGTCAGTTTCACCGGGGAAGCCCACGATAAAGTCAGAGGATAAGCAGATATCCGGGCGTATTTTCTTCAGTCGGCGAATCTTAGACTTGTATTCCAGTGCGGTGTGGCCGCGTTTCATGGCCATCAGAATGCGGTCGGAACCACTTTGTACCGGAAGATGCAAGTGGCTGACCAGTTCCGGTACCTGTGCATAGACGTCGATCAAGGCGTCCGAGAACTCCACCGGGTGCGAGGTGGTGTAGCGGATGCGGTCGATACCGTCTATAGCTGCCACATAGGTGATCAACTCGGCGAAATCCACCTCTTGCCCATCCACGCCTGCAGCGCGGTAGGCATTGACGTTCTGGCCCAGCAGGTTGACTTCCCGCACGCCCTGTTCTGCCAGGTGGGCGACTTCCTCAAGGACATCGGCAACTGGCCGGCTCACTTCTTCGCCGCGGGTATAGGGCACTACGCAGAAGGTGCAATACTTGGAGCAGCCTTCCATAATGGAGACGAAGGCGGTGGCGCCATCGGCTTCGGGCTGCGGCAGTCGGTCAAACTTCTCGATCTCCGGGAAGCTGATATCCACAACCACCACACCATTTTTCTGCTCTCTGGTTTCCATCATCTCCGGCAGGCGATGCAGAGTTTGTGGACCGAAAATCAGGTCAACATAGGGGGCGCGCTTGGCGATTGCCTCTCCCTCCTGGCTGGCTACGCAGCCGCCAACACCAATAACCAGCTCGGGATTTTTCTCCTTGAGGCGTCTCCAGCGACCCAGCTGGTGGAATAACTTTTCCTGTGCCTTCTCGCGAATAGAACAGGTGTTGACCAGTAGTACGTCCGCCTCTTCGGGATCGTCGGTGGGTACCATCGCATGTGACTCGCCGAGCAGATCGCGCATCCTGGCGGAATCGTACTCATTCATTTGGCAGCCGTGGGTTTTGATGTATAGCTTTTTCGCCGGTGTATCGGACATATCGTGCCTGATTAAAAACTGGTCAATTAAACGGGTGGGGCATTATAGCGACAGGACCCGGCACTGCATAGATGGCTATATTAGCGCTTGAGAACCTGTGCTATTCTTGCGCGCTTTTTCGGGCTTTGCCCGTTTTCTGAACAACTTTGAGCTTCGGGGTATTCCCCATCCTGAGAGACTTATGGCCAACCCGATATATAAAGTGATTTTCCACAACCAGAACCAGGTATATGAACTCTATGCCCGGGCGATTTATCAGAGCGATATGTACGGCTTTATCGAGGTCGAGGAATTCGTATTCGGGGAGAAGGCCCAGCTGGTAGTGGACCCTAGCGAAGAAAAGCTGAAAACCGAGTTTGCCTCGGTAACTCGTTCCTATATTCCAATGCACAGTATTGTGCGAATCGATGAAGTGGAGAAAGAGGGAACCGGCAAAATTGTCGAGGTTAAAGGCGATAAAGTAACCAAATTCCCCTTCGCACCGCCCATTCGCCATCCCCAAGATACCGAATAATCAGCCTTTCTTTTCACCGGATCAGCGGGCTTTGGGCCAGGCTGATTCGGGCGCCTAAAACCCTCGCAGTCGGCCGGGTTTCACTGCAATATAAGCTTCAATAAAGGTCCTCCGGACTGTCATCAAATCGCTGCAAAGTGACTGCCCAGGCGATCATCGGCCTTATTAGTATTTGACTGATATCTAATAAGTGTCCGTCTGTTCGCGGCTTGTAAGCTATTGATTGATAACCTCCACTGTAGCGCCCGGATTGGTGCCAGTCGGGCTGGTTATCAGCCTCTAAGCGAGTTGATTACGGGTTAAAGGCTGGAACCTTGCTATGAGCAATCGCTACCGCGCGCTGTGGATATCGGATGTCCATTTGGGTAGTAGAGACAGTGAGCCCCGCCGATTGGCAGATTTCCTGGCACAAAATCGTGCCGATAAGGTTTACCTGGTGGGGGATATTTTCGATATGTACGCCCTGTCTAAAGGGAAAGGCACCTGGTGTCAGGCATCTTCCATGTTGCTGGGTATGCTCTCGGAGTTGAGCAGTCTTACTCCGGAGGTCATTTATATTCCCGGAAATCACGATGCCCCCATGCGCAGCTGGACGGGTAAACGTCTGGGTAATATCCGCATCGAGCGCGATTGGATTCACACAGCGGCTAACGGTAAACGTTACTGGGTAACCCACGGAGACCAATTTGAACACCACATCAAAATTAATCCGGTCAGTTACCACATTGGGGATCGCAGTTACTATCTGATGTTGCGATTTAACCGCTGGATTAATTACTGGCGCAGTCGTTTCAATAAGCCCTGGTGGTCTCTGGCAAGTCAGGTAAAAAACCGTGTGGGCGCTGCCAGGCAAATGATGAATGATTTCGAAAATGTCGCCGTGGGTGAGGCAGTGGCCAAAGGCATGGATGGGGTTATCTGTGGACACATTCATCGCCCGGCACTGCGCAGCAAAAACATGGGCGAGCGCACCGTGACCTACGCTAACTGCGGTGACTGGGTCGATTCGATGAGTGCCGTGGTAGAACAACAAGATGGCAGCCTGGAACTGCTCCATTGGTACCGGGCCCCAAAAATAGCCAGCATAATGACAGAGGTGGTGGCCGCATGATTCAGCTCGAAACACTGTTGCAAAAAAATGCCTGGTATAGCGCAGCGCCGCAAAAGCCAACACGGAAACTGGTATCCGCCACTCTTAAAAAAATTTGTTGTGAGGAGCAGATTGTAGAGTTTGGGCGGCGCTATCCCCATCTGGGAGGGCTGGATTTTATTCGCCAGCTATTTAGCGACCTCAATTTCCGCTATGAATTAAATCCTTCGGAATTGGAACGGGTGCCGGTGACAGGGCCCCTGATTATTGTGGCAAACCACCCGTTGGGCAGTCTGGATGGCCTAGCCTTAATCGATATGGTTGCCCGTGTGCGCAAGGATGTGCGTGCAATTGCCAGCCAACTTTTATGGAATATTCATCCGCTGCGTCCCTATTTTTTGCCGGTGGATAACTTTAACGGGCGTACCCGCCGTGCGGATGTGCAGGGAATCTACGATTATCTGGGGCAGGGTGGGGCAGTGATTATTTTCCCCGCCGGTGAGGTTTCGCGCCTCAGTCCCCAGGGCGTGCGTGATGGGCGCTGGAATCCTGGATTTGTACGTTTTGCTGAGAAGGCGAATGCGCCGATTCTACCAGTACAAGTACTCGGCAGAAATTCCTGGTGGTTCTATGGCTTGTCAATGCTGAATAAGCCCCTTTCGACCCTCTGGCTGATTCGAGAAATGTTCAAGCAGGCCAGTCGTGGCATCGATATCCGAGTTGGTCGCCCCCTGGAAGCAGAACACTTTCGTAGCTGGCCGCTCACTCCGCGCGCCCAGGCCGCGCTATGGCGCAAACATGTATACACACTGCATCGATCTCCCGCCCCTCTGGGGCCGGAGCTTATCGCTGCTGCGGAGCCTCGAGGTGAAGTGGAAAGAGTCATCGAAAGCTGTGAAGCCCTAACTGCCCAAGGTGATTTTTCCGTGCGCTTGTATCGCCAGAGACCGGACTGCCCGGTTATGCGTGAGTTGGCGCGTACACGTGAAGTGGCGTTCCGCGCAGTGGGTGAGGGAACAGGGCAGAGTCGGGACTGGGACGCTTTCGATGCGCACTATGACCACTTGTTACTGTGGGACCATAAGCATGGGCAAATAGCTGGTGCTTATCGCATTGCTGGCACCGAGAGTCTGGCCGAGGATGAAATCTACAGCAGCACCCTGTTCAATTACCCCTCTCCACCGCGTCAGTGCCTGCCTAGATCAGCGGAACTGGGCCGCAGTTTCTTGCTGCCTGAATACTGGAGAGGAAAGGGCTTGGACCTGCTTTGGAGTGCTATCGGTCAGTGGGTTTTACGCAATAATGTGCGCTATTTATTTGGCCCTGTCTCAATGCCGGGAACATTTTCGGTGCGGGCCAAGTCGGCGATCGTAAGATACTTCTCCCATTATTTCGCTCCGCAAAACTCACTGGGCGATGCGCGCCTGCCATTCTTGCAGGCCGGTGCGCCACTGCCAGATCTTTCGGGGGACTCCATCGCAGATATGCGCCAGTTAAAGTTGGTGTTGCGTGAAGAGGGGGTGGTTTTACCGCCGCTTTTCAAAAAATATGCGGCATTGACCAAGCCGGGCGGGACCAGTTTTCACGCCTTTAATGTCGATCCGGATTTCTGTGATTCCGTCGATGGGCTTGTGGTAGTTGACTTGGATCTGGCCGATGAGAAATTCGCACGGCGCTATCTCTCCAGGGAAAATGCTGCTTAATTCAAAAGGGCGGTTATAAGAGCCGCCCTTTTATTAATGGCCACAATTATTTAAGGCCGTTATCCGGCCTTTCGCAATTGCTCCAGTTTTTGGCGCACACTGGCCAGTTTTACACACAGCACGAACACAGACATGGCGGTATCGAGTTCCTCCAATGGGGGGAAACTCGGTGCTATGCGGATGTTGCTATCTTCAGGGTCTTCGCCGTAGGGGAAGGTGGCTCCGGCTGGAGTCAGCTTTACTCCGGCCTCCGCTGCCAGTTTGACCACTGCCCTGGCACAGCCTGGAATAGTGTTGAAAGAGACAAAATAGCCTCCTTCAGGTTTTTCCCATTGACCTAATTGCGTATCTCCCAAACCGTTGTGCAGGTGCTCCAGCACGCAGTCAAACTTGGGCTTTAGGATATTGGCATGCTTACGCATGTGTTCCTTAAGGGTGGTGAACTCGGTAAAGAAGCGCGAGTGGCGCAGTTGGTTCACTTTATCTGGGCCAATAGTCATCGCTTGCATCTGTTGTTGCAAGGATTGCAGGTTAGCACTGCTGGCGCTGACAAATGCCACACCTGCCCCCGCATGGGTCACTTTGGAGGTGGAGGCAAACTGAAGCACTGAGTCCACTGTGTCACTTTCCAAGGCGGCCGCACGGATGCTGGCGAGGCTGACATAGTGGCCCAGGTCGTGCACGGCATAGGCGTTGTCCCAGAAAATACGAAAGCCCGGATTGGCGATTTGCCCCAGTTGGGCCAGGCGCTCTACGGTTTCATTGCTGTAGGTGACGCCATTGGGGTTGGAATACTTAGGCACGCACCAGATGCCGATAATTTCGTTGTCTTCACGAATATGTTTTTCCACAAGGTCCATATCCGGCCCCTGCGCATTCATTGGGATATTGATCATGCCGATCCCCAACTGCTCACAGATGGAGAAGTGTCTATCGTATCCAGGCACCGGGCAGAGGAACTTCGGCGCTTTGAGTTCGCGCCAGGGGGTATTACCGGCAAAGCCGAACAGGTAGCCGGTCAACACCGCGTGATACATCAGGGTGAGCGAGCTATTGCCTCCGGCAATGACTTCTTCCGTGGGCACCTGGAGTATATCCGCGCCTAGTTCACGGGCGCAGGTGAGTCCGGTCAAACCGCCGTAATTGCGGGTGTCGGTCCCGCCGGCGGCGCGGTAATCGTTGCAGAGGATGCCGTCGAGCTTATCGGATAAATTTAACTGTTCGGCTGAAGGCTTGCCGCGGGTGATATCCAGATTCAGTTCGTGTTGGCGGATGCGCTCGTAGTGGGTGCTCAGCTCTTTCTCCCACTCCGCTAACTGGTTGATACTGGCGGATTCGATTTGCACGTGATGTCCCCTGACTGGTCATTAGAGGTGGCGAGCTTAGCAGTATGGGCCTGACTTCGTCAGCCCCATAGTTGAGTATTTAGGGGTTCCTTTTGCCGGTATGTGGAAGTATCCCTCACTGGGGATCGGCTCTTTTTATCTTTGTTTTCCGGCCGGTTTACTGGTTGGCCAGGGAGTGGAAATCCTGGGCATACTCTCTCAAGGTACGGCTGAGGTGGCGGCGCTGTTCAAGGCTGGTGCTGGTTAATATTTTTCTTGCCAGTACCTGCGCCTGCTGCTGGCGTTGCTCCTGGGCCTGACGATATTCAGGTGACCAGAGCTGTTCCGGGTTAAGCAGTAGGCTGCGGATTTTTTCCAGGTATCCCTCAGGTTTAGTGCGCAACAAATCGAAGGTTTTTGATTGCCAGAGCCTTCGCTGTTCGATGCGCTGCAGGGGGCTGTATTCCATTTTGGAGATCCAGGCGGTAATCAGGTTTTTCTGCTCTTCGGTTAGGGTGCCGAGCCAGCGAACACTTTCCCTGCGGATAATCTTGTCACGTTTCTGTTGTATTTTTTCCGGTGATCGCTGCCATTTTTCCAAGGCTTTTTGCTCTTTTCTCCACATGTTGCCCTGCAGCTCATTGATTTGCTGCTCATTTAACTGCGCCGCTAGTGGCAATATCAGGTTGTAAGCATTTTCACTGGTGGCTGTTAAAAATTGATGGACCTGCTCTTCAACAGGTTGTAACTGCGGGTTTTCCAGTGCGCCTTCATCGACCCTTTCCGCCAGATTATTCAGGAAGTCGGCGTAGCGGGGAAGTTGGGTTTGTCGGTGCCAGCGAAAGAAGCTGTTGAGGGCGCCCTGTAGCTCACTCTTTTGGGTGCTATCCAGCTCCACATATTTTTGGGCTTTCCAACGAATCCAATAATCCACGTTGTTATAGGCAAATTGGATGCTGGAACAACTATTGATAAATAGTGCTAAGAGCAGAAGTGCAATAACACGCCAAAATTGGTGTATTGGCGTGCCATCCGGTTGTGTCATCGACTTTTCCTATAGGCATTGCCCGACTGATGCCGGGGAATTATTAGAAAGCATAGATGATCGGGTTGTACGTTTCTTATGGCGTGAGATTATTCGTTTCTTCTTGTGTGTAACTGGACTCCCGGAGCCTTGCCAAATCCGTCATTAGCAGCACCTGGGTTGAATGGATAAAAAAGGTGACAATGACATTTCTTGCCGTCATCACAGTCGCTCACTGTGGCTAGCCAGCACATAGACTGATAGTTGTAATTCTCCCTTTTTAAGCGCAGGTGAATTCGGTTGTAGAGGGAGGAATAGGCAGCCTGAGTGAATGATGGAATGACTACGACGATCATGGAGGCCGAAGCCCGTGAGGCTCCGGCGAGAATTGCTGAGCAGTTACAAAGCAATGCCAAAGTCATGGAGCAACTTGGGGAGCGCTTGCGGGCTCATGCCCCGCGCTTTGTCATGATTGTCGGGCGTGGCTCTTCCGATCATGCCGGTGTCTTTGCTAAGTATTTGATAGAAATAGAAACTGGGACCCCTACTTTTGCCGCAGCACCCTCGGTTTCCAGTGTGTATGGCCGCCAGCTTAAATTGGAAGGGGCATTGGTATTGGTGATCTCCCAGTCGGGGCGCAGCCCAGATATCCTCGCTCAGGCCAAGATGGCCAAGGAGTGCGGCGCCTATACCGTGGCCTTGGTAAACGATGAACAGGCGCCAATCAAGGATGTCGTCGATTTGCTGATTCCTTTGAAGGCGGGCCCGGAGAAAGCGGTGGCGGCTACCAAAAGTTATCTGGCCACACTCTCGGCAATTTTGCAGCTGGTGGCCTGCTGGAGTGGTGACAGGGTCCTGCGAGAAGCGCTGGAAAAATTGCCCGAAACTCTACAGAAGGCGGTAAGCGCAGAGATTCAACTGAGACCTGAAGATCTGGCCTCGGTACAGAACCTGGTGGTGCTCGGGCGTGGCCCCGGTTATGCCATAACCCGAGAGCTGGCGCTGAAGTTGAAGGAAGTTTGCAATATTCACGCGGAGTCTTTCTCCAGTGCGGAGTTTTTACACGGACCGGTTACTCTCGTTGAGGACAAGCTGACCGTAGTCAATGTCCCTATCGAGGACGAGTCATTTAAGGCACACAGCGAGCAGATAGATGACATAGTGCATAGGGGGGCAAGCCTGATCAATCTACACGTGCCCAGCAAAGGGGTACATCCCCGCATCGCACCCCTGGCTTTGCTGCAGCGCTTTTATATCGATGTTGCCCATGTGGCCGTAAATCGCGGCATTAATCCCGATGAGCCGGCGGGACTGAAAAAGGTCACACAGACCGTGTAATAATCTTCCGGAAATTCAACTGTAAAAAATATTCAGTGTTAAGGAGGGGCTGTGGCTTTTGCCTTGGTCGCAGAAAAACTTTTTGATGGCGAGCAAATCCAGGAGGATGTATCCCTGGTTGTGGGCGATGACGGCCGCATTGTTTCCATTGGTGAAGACCTACAGGACTCATCAGCTTATATCCGCGGACTGCTGGCCCCTGGGCTAGTGGATATACAGGTGAATGGTGGTGGAGGAGTACTGTTTAACCAGGAGCCCACTGTCGCCGGGTTGCGCACCATGGCTGAAGCCCATGCCCGCTTTGGCACTACCGCCTTTTTGCCCACTCTGATTACCGACCGCCTTGATGTTATGCAGAGTGCCGCAGATGCGGTCAGTTCCGCACTGCGTCAGCGGGTGCCAGGTGTGGTTGGTATCCATTTTGAAGGGCCGCACTTGAGTGTGCCGAAGAAGGGCACCCATGAGCAGTCATTTATCCGCCCTCTCAGTGATAAAGAGTGGGAGATTTATGGGCGAAAAGATCTGGGCATCAAGGTGGTTACCCTGGCGCCGGAAACTGTACCTATGGAGGATATCCACAGGCTGGCCTCGCTGGGGGTGCGGGTTTGCCTGGGGCACTCCAATGCGGATGGTCAAACCGTAAATTCGGCATTACAGGCTGGTGCTGTGGGTTTTACGCATTTGTACAATGCCATGTCGCCATTACACTCCCGCGAGCCCGGTATGGTGGGTTCTGCCTTAATTAGCGATAAGGCCTGGTGCGGCATTATTGCCGATGGCCATCATGTCAGTGCTGAGGCCATTACTCTGGCTCTCAAGGCCAAGCCGCGTGGAAAACTTCTACTAGTTACCGATGCCATGTCTCTGGTGGGAAGCGATGCGCTCAGTTTCCCACTGTTTGATCGGGTGGTGACCCGAGAGGGGGACAAGCTGACTTCCAGTACCGGTGAGCTGGCCGGTTCACACCTGGATATGATGGGAGCGGTGCGCAATATCAGCGATTGGTGTGATTTGGATATTTATGAATCCCTGCGCATGGCGAGCCTCTACCCGTCCCAGTTTCTGGGCTTGCAAAGCGGCAAGATTGCGCCCGGTGCCAGAGCGGATTTCATTTTGCTGGATCGGGATTTACAGGTGCAGAAAACCTGGATAGGGGGGCGCCAGGTTTATGGTGATTAACGCTTTGACTTTTCCTTAATTTTTTAAGGCTGCCTTACATCGGATGGTTAAAAACTTCTTCCATCGCAGGCCCGCTGGAGTCTCGCACAATTAGGGTGGGAGTAAAGCTACGGCAATTGCTGTCCGTCTTTGCGATTGCTTGTTGTTCTTTATCCTGGCTTCCCCGGCATTGAATGCGCTTTAGCACCAGCTCTGCTGCACAGCGGGCAATATCCTCGTTGGGTTGATGGGCGGTGGTGAGTTTGGGCCAGGTTTGGCGTGAAAAGGGACTGTCTTCGAAGCCGGCGATGGAAAGCTGTTGTGGCACCTCAATATTTAGCATGCGAGCCGCAAATAGTGCGCCTGCGGCCATTTCATCGTTACCGGCAAAAATGGCTGAAGGGGGACTGGCGGAGTGCAGCAAAGCGGTAGCCCCGGCCACGCCGGAATCAAAAGAATACTCGCCCTCAATTACCAATTCTTCAATAAAAGGCAGGCCTGCCTTCTGTAAAGCGTGCTTGTAGCCCGTCAGACGGCTGTGTGTGGATAAATGTTCAGAGCCGCCGCCAAGGTAGGCGATTCGCTTGTGCCCCAGCTGTAACAAATGTTGGGTAATAGTGAAGGCGGCGGCTTCGTCATCGATCTCAATACAATTTTCCTCTCCCTGGTTGCAACCTTCCGAGGAAATAATCCGAACGAATTCCACATCCAGGGATTTCAATGTATCGATGACTTCCTGCGCCTCGGAGAATGGGGGGGTTAGTACCAGCCCGGCAACCCGGCTTTGTTCCACCAGTTTGCGCAACTCTTCGTGAATAGTGTCTCTTTGGCCACTGCCCGGATGGATAAGCAGTTCGTAACCCTGTTCGCGGCAGGCTTCGAGGATGCCGTTTTGCATATCGATCACATAGTAGGCATTGGGATTGTCATAAATAAAGGCAATGGAATAGGTGTGTGTGCCAGCCAGGTTGCGTGCGGCCAAATTGGGGCGGTAATTGAGAACTTTTACTGCCTGCATAACTCGTTCGCGGGTACTGGTGCGTACTGAGGGCTCATTATTGATGACCCGCGAAACAGTTTTTATCGATACGCCTGCGCGTTCGGCAACGTCGTTAATTGTGACTTTCATCGGCACCGTTCCCTCTCGCAAACCCATCGTGGGGAGGCGCTGGCCCCCTTTTTATCACTCTCTCTTGATTCGTGCTGCCCGAACAAAAGAGTGTTCGGTGTAGACAGTTTGGCAGTTGTGTGCAAACCCGGTTATTGGCGGCGGATTCTAACAACAATTGGGTGTGGTGCAGGCGGATCGTATAGAGGCTTTGAAATCCTTGTAATGGAATGGCTGGCCGGGTTGGCACTCGTAGCGAGCAAAAGAAGCTTACCGATCTTTCATCTTTTTGTAATTTTCTTACATTTTTGCCTTTTGGCACCAAAAACTTATTCCTGCATTTATCTGCTTTATGGCGCTTAATTTTCCCTATTAAGGCTCTTCTTGCTGTTTTTTAGGTTTCCTTAGGTTGTCAGCCGGATAATGGTATCGCTTACCAGAAGACCCTTGATCTTTTTTGTAGTTTTACTACATAATGCGCTCCATCAGCTTTGCCGGGTTATTACTGCTGTACTTCTCGTTGAACGTAAGGTTTCTACTCCACCTGTAGGGGGGGAGGCTTTGCTCTTGTCGGCCCACTAGTATCCGATGGGACCGATGGACTCCGGCAAAAAAGGTTTTGGCAAGAAAGTGCGTCAATTGAGCTCCAAAAAGGCTTTTATTCTGCTCTTTTGTTCCTTCTTGAAGCGGGAGCGTATTTTTTTCACAAGATGGGTAATGGAATTTTCCGGTTGCTCCATCTTCAGTCGGGTGATAGGGCGCCGGTCGCACTACAACCCAGTCAAGCGGCGGGACTTTTTGCCGGTTGGTCCTTTCAGGGAAGAATGATCACTGGTGGCTATTTGGTCATCTCAATATGGCATCGGTGCCGGCCTCAGGCTGCACCGCAGCAGAATTAATACGGAAGAGTCATGGTTCACAGCAAGGTTCAGGCAGTTACCGAGCGCATTATCCAGCGCAGTGAGGAAACCCGCGCACAGTACTTGGCCCAGGTGGAAAAAGCGCATATTGAAGGGCGTGCCACTAAGCATTTGTCTTGCGGTAACCTGGCCCACGCCATTGCAGCCTCTCCAGAAAAGGACAAGCAGCTTATTGCATCCGGGCGCGGTCCCAACCTGGGGATTGTCACTGCTTATAACGATATGCTTTCCGCGCACCAACCCTACGGAACCTATCCGCCACGTTTAAAAGAGGCGGCGGCGCGCCACGGCGCCACCGCACAGGTGGCCGGTGGAGTGCCGGCGATGTGCGATGGGGTAACCCAGGGGCGCCCGGGTATGGAGCTGAGCCTCTTTTCCCGCGATGTAATCGCCATGTCCACCGCCATAGCCCTTTCCCACGATGTCTTTGAAGGCGCCATGTTCCTCGGCATCTGCGACAAGATTGTGCCGGGACTGGTCATCGGTGCCCTCGCTTTTGGGCACCTGCCCTCAATCTTTATTCCGGCGGGTCCAATGCCCACCGGGCTATCCAATGCGGAAAAAGTACGGGTTCGCCAGCTCTATGCCGAGGGCAAGGTTGGCCGTGCCGAGTTGTTGGAGGCGGAGAGCGCCTCTTACCACAGTGCTGGTACCTGCACTTTCTACGGTACCGCCAACAGCAACCAGATGCTGGTGGAAATTATGGGCCTGCAGCTGCCGGGCAGTTCTTTTGTTAATCCCGGTACTGGCCTGCGCGATGCATTGAACGAAGCGGCTGTGGCCCAGCTGGCCAAAATTACCGAACCCAGCCAGCACACGCCCATCGCAAAAATCCTCACAGAAAAAGCATTTGTTAACGGCATTGTGGGGCTGCTCTCCACGGGCGGCTCCACTAACCATACGTTGCATTTAATCGCGATGGCGCGCGCCGCCGGAATTCAGATTACCTGGCAGGACATGGCGGATCTCTCCGAAGTGGTGCCCCTGTTGTGCCATGTCTACCCGAACGGCACGGCTGATATCAATCACTTTGCCGCTGCTGGTGGTATGCAGTTCCTGATTAGTGAGCTACTTGCCGCAGGCCTGCTACACGGCGATGTACATACAGTAATGGGCCATTCCGGCCTGGAGCCCTATTGCCAGGACCCCTTCCTAAATGAGGCCGGTGATGGTGTGGTTTGGCGCCCAACAGCGCAAGAGAGTGCCGACACCACGGTGATTCGCCCGGTGAGTGAGCCCTTCTCTCATCACGGCGGCTTGCAGCTACTGGAGGGCAACCTCGGCCGCAGTGTCATTAAGGTTTCTGCGATTAAACCGCAGCATCTCAAGGTGAAGGCGCCGGCGATTGTGCTGCACAACCAGGATGAACTGCTGGAGCGCTTCAAGGCCGGCGAGTTGGAGCGGGATTTTGTTGTCGTAGTGCGCTTCCAAGGGCCTCAAGCCAATGGCATGCCGGAGCTGCATAAGCTGACTCCGACCCTGGGGGTGTTACAGGATCGCGGTTTCAAAGTGGCCCTCGTTACTGACGGGCGTATGTCCGGTGCATCCGGCAAGGTACCGGCGGCAATTCATATGTCTCCGGAAGCGGTCGAAGGTGGTCCTATTGCCAAAGTACGCGATGGCGACTTGGTGGAGCTGGATGCTGAGGCCGGGGTGTTGCGTGTCCTGGTGGATGAGGCGGAATTCAATGCGCGCGAACTAGCGCAGTGCGATTTGTCGGGCAGCGCCCGCGGTATGGGGCGCGAGCTGTTCGCCAATATGCGCGCTATTGCCAGTGGTGCCGAAAGCGGTGCCAGTATTCTTTATTAATGTGTGCCGCCCATAAATAGCGGTGCAAGAGAAACGATTTCAGAGCAAGTTTTATGTCTAACCCATTTGATATGGTGCTGTTTGGTGGCGGTGGTGATCTTGCCCTGCGCAAGCTGATTCCGGCATTGTATCGTGCTTACCGGGAGGGCAGCCTGGCAGAGGGTTGCCGTATTCTCCCCGTTTGTCGCCGTCAGCAAGACGCTGATCAATATTTAAATGTGGCCCTTCAGTCCCTGCAGCAATATTTGCGCGATGGTGAGTATTGCAATGCTATCTGGACAAGTTTCAGTCAGTTGCTGCGCCCCGTGGCCCTGGATATTTCTATACCCGACCAGCAGTGGACACATTTGTCAGACATCCTTGAGTCAGACCCGGATCGAGTGCGAATTTTTTATTTGGCCATTCCTCCCGGTGTTTTTGGCCCCTGCTGCGAAAACCTCTCGGTTAAAGGCTTAATTAGCAAAAATTCCCGGGTGGTTGTGGAAAAACCCCTTGGTTATAACGCGCAGACTGCTGAAGAAATCAATAGCAAGATGGCGAGCTATTTCCCAGAGAGTAGTATTTTTCGTATTGATCACTACCTGGGTAAGGAAACCGTTCAAAACCTGTTGGCCCTGCGTTTTAGTAACGTTTTATTCGAGCATCTGTGGGATGCAAAAACGATCGACCATATTCAGATCAGTATTTCTGAAACTGTCGGCCTGGAAGGCCGTGCCGGGTTTTACGATGAAACCGGTGCGCTGCGGGATATGGTGCAAAATCATCTTTTGCAATTGCTATGTCTGATTGCCATGGATTCCCCCAACTCCATGACTGCAAAAAATATTCGCGCGGAAAAAATCAAGGTACTGGAAGCGTTGCGTCCATTGAAAGGTGATTTGGTGGATGAAAACGTAGTGCGCGGCCAATATGTGGCCGGAGAAATCGATGGGCAAAAGGTGCCTGGATACCTGGATGATTTAGCGGATGGTGCCAGCGCCACTGAAACCTTTGTGGCGCTGCGTGCGCATATCGACAGCTGGCGCTGGGCGGGAGTGCCGTTTTTCCTGCGTACCGGCAAGCGAATGGAAAAGCGCTGTGCAGAAATTGTGGTGCAGTATAAAAAAGTTTCTCACCACGTCTATGACGAAAGCGCGGGAAATGTAACTCCCAATCGCCTGGTTATCCGTCTGCAGCCGGAAGAGAGTATCAAGCTGATTCTGATGGCCAAAAAAATGGATAGCCTTACTACGGAGCTGCAGCCGGCGGAGTTGAACTTAACCCTGTCCGATACCTATGACAGCTTCCGCAGTGATGCCTATAAGCGGTTAATGCTGGATGCCGCCGCCAATAATTCGGCCCTATTTATTCACCGCGATGAAGTGGCGGCGGCCTGGGCTTGGGTAGACCCGATTATTGAACACTGGCGTGAAACCAACAATCAGCCCAAGCCCTATCCTGCGGGCAGCTGGGGACCAGAGGAGGCCAATGAATTACTGGCCCGCAGTGGTCGTCACTGGTTCAACGCCAAGTAACGAATCTGTGGATTACCCGGCTTTTTTGCGGTGATCCACAATGATGAATGGAAGTATTCATGGCAGAAGAAAAATTTTTTACTGATCGTGAGCGCCTGGTGCAGGCGTTGGTCCACGATTGTGCATGCGAACTGCAAAAAGGCATTAAAGAGTCTGGCCAGGCTACCTTTCTGGTCTCGGGAGGCAGTACCCCGGAACCAGTTTATCGTGAACTTTCCAAACGCCCATTGCCCTGGTCACAAATTACGGCTGCGCTGGTAGATGAGCGCTGGGTAGATAAAGCCCATAGCGGGAGCAATCAGGCGTTTATTGAAAACAGCCTGATACAGAATGATGCCGCTGAGGCCACGCTGCTGGGTATGAAAAATCCGCATAGCAGTGCCGCAGAGGGTGAAGCTGACTGTGAACGTGCTTATGGCGAGCTGCAGCGTCCCTTCGATGTGTGCATCCTGGGAATGGGCAATGACGGTCACACCGCGTCTTTATTTCCCCATGCTCAGGGGCTTGCTGAAGCACTAAACCCTGACTCCGATAAATTGTGTAGCGCAATCACCGCGCAACAGAGTGCGGTGACTGGTGCCAATACCGAGCGTATGACGCTAACCCTAAACGCTATTTTACAGGCAAAAAACATCAAGCTTCTGATTACCGGTGAGGAAAAACTCAAGGTCTATCGGGAAGCCCTGCTTGGCAGCGATGAACTGGAGATGCCGGTGCGCAGTATTCTCAAGCAGGGGCTGAAACCAGTCACTGTGTATTGGGCGCCCTAACGAACGATTTGGAATTGATTGATGCAGAAAAATATCGCCGACATTTTGCAGACTGCTGGCGTTGTCCCAGTGTTGGTTATCGAACAAGCCGAGGATGCGCTGCCCCTGGCGGAAGCGTTGCTCAAAGGCGGCTTGAAGGTTCTGGAGGTTACGTTGCGTACAGAAGCAGCACTGGCCGCGGTGGAGCAGATTGCCAAACACCTGCCCGAGGCACATGTGGGCACAGGCACAGTATTAAATAGCGATGACCTGCGTCGCTCTGTCGATGCCGGAGCGGGCTTTATGGTAAGCCCCGGCGCTACAGAAAAATTACTGGCAGCTGCCGACGAAAACGATGTGCCTCTACTGCCCGGCGCCGCTAGTGCTTCCGAAGTGATGCGCCTTTATGAGCGCGGTTACCGCTACCAGAAATTTTTTCCAGCCCAGGCTGCCGGTGGTGTGCCCATGTTGAAATCCCTTGCCGGCCCATTGGCGGAAGTGCGCTTTTGTCCAACAGGCGGAGTGAGCCCCAATAATGCGGCGGATTACCTGGCGCTTAATAACGTAGTTTGTGTGGGCGGTTCCTGGATGGCCTCCAGCGCTCTGGTACGAGAGAAAAACTGGGCCGAGATCACCCGCCTGTCGCAGCAGGCTGCGGCACTGAAATCGTAATTCGGTACCTGCGCTGAGTGCCGACCACAGTATTAATCCGGCGGTACTTCAGCGACTGATACAGGGGCGCTATATCGCCAGCCAAACCGTCATAAAAGTTCGCTAGGGTGCATTCGTCAATGGATGCAACAGGGGAAAACCAGAAGCTAATAAGAAAGGGTAAAGCCAGATGAAAATTAAAGTCGCCATCAATGGTTACGGCCGTATCGGCCGCAACGTCACCCGTGCCATTTACGAGTCTGGCTATAGTGATCGTATCCAGCTGGTTGCGATTAATGATCTGGCTCCAGTTGCCTCCAATGCGCATCTAACTCGTTTCGATACTATCCACGGCCGCTTTGCCACCGAAGTTAAAGTGGATGGTGATGCGTTGATTATTGGCGGGGATCGAGTGCAGGTCTGTCAGGAGCGCGATCCGGCTAAGCTGCCCTGGAAAAAGTTAGGAGTGGATCTGGTGTTGGAATGTACCGGCCGCTTTACCGATAAGTCTTCTGCCTCTGCCCATATCGAAGCCGGTGCTGCCGCAGTGCTGATTTCCGCCCCCTCACAAGATGCGGATCTCACCGTGGTTTTCGGCGTAAATGATAGCAACCTGACAGCGGATCACCGCGTGGTTTCCAACGCTTCCTGCACCACCAATTGCCTTGCGCCTGTGGCGCAGGCCCTGCATCGCGAGCTGGGTATTGAGCGCGGCTTTATGACCACTGTGCACGCCTATACCAACGATCAGAATACCCAGGATGCGGTGCATGCGGATATTTATCGGGCACGCGCCGCGGCCGATAATATGATTCCCACCAAGACCGGTGCGGCGGCAGCCGTAGGCTTGGTGCTTCCGGAATTAAAAGGCCGTTTGGATGGAATGGCGGTACGTGTGCCGGTAAGTAATGTTTCCCTGGTGGACTGCCAGTTTATCGCGGGCCGCGATACTACGGTTGAAGAGGTAAATTGCATTATGCAAAGCGCTGCAGAAGTTAGCGGTGGCGTTCTCAGCTACTGTGACCAGCCTCTGGTATCCGTGGATTTTAATCACACCACCGCTTCCAGCCACTTCGATGCCAATCACACGCGAGTGAACGGCAACCTGGTGAAGGTGATGGCCTGGTATGACAACGAGTGGGGTTTCTCTCACCGTATGCTGGATACCAGCCTAGCCATGGCGGCGGCTCTTCAGCTTGATATGCCGGTGGCGGAATCTGCCTGAACATACACTTGTCACGGGTTGGCCCGGCATCGGAAAATTGCTGTGGAAAAGCCTGTGAGTTCGTCTTGTACACTACCGGGCAGGCTAAATTCACTTTGTAGAAGTTAGCTGGCCACAGAAATTCTTTTTCCTTCAAATATCTGACGGGACCATATGATTCGCCATACAAAAATCGTCGCCACCCTGGGACCCGGCACCGATAAGCCGCGAGTGATCGATGAAATGATTCGTGCCGGCGTCAATGTTGTGCGCTTAAACTTTTCCCACGGCACCGCCGATGACCATCGTCGCCGGGTGCGGGAAGTGCGCGATGCCGCTGAAGCACAGGGGAAAACGGTCGGAGTATTGGGCGATTTGCAGGGTCCCAAAATTCGTATTGCCCGCTTTGCCGCAGGCAGTGTGACGCTTGAGAACAATGACGAATTCACCCTGGACCTCGACTGCCCTGCAGAAGGTGGCGATGAGCATCGTGTAGGGGTCGATTACCCCAGCCTGATCAGCGATTGCCACTCCGGCAATATTCTCCTGCTCGATGATGGCAAGATTCGCCTGGAGGTAACCGGCACCACCGCGAGCAAGTTGTTTTGCCGTGTACTGCAGGGTGGCAAGCTTTCCAACAACAAGGGTATTAACTTACTCGGCGGTGGCTTGTCCGCGCCAGCTCTGACAGAAAAGGATTACCGGGATATCGAACTGGCCGCGGAATTGGAAGTGGATTTCCTCGCAGTGAGTTTCCCCCGCTGCGCCGAGGATCTTGAGACTGCGCGCAAAGCCATGCTGGCCGCTGGTAGTGAGGCCGCCATTGTGGCCAAGATTGAACGGGCCGAGGCCGTTGCCGACGATGCGCAGATGGATGCCCTGATTCTCGCCTCCGATGCGATTATGGTGGCCCGCGGTGATCTGGGGGTGGAGATTGGTGATCCGGCTTTGGTGGGAGTGCAGAAAAAACTGATCCATCGTGCCAATGTGCTTAATCGCGGTGTAATCACTGCGACGCAAATGATGGAGTCCATGATCACCAGCCCGACCCCCACCCGTGCGGAAGTGATGGACGTGGCCAATGCTGTATTGGATGGCACCGATGCGGTGATGCTCTCCGCCGAGACCGCGGCTGGCGATTACCCGGTATCTGCGGTGGAATCCATGAGCGAGGTGATTGTGGGGGCTGAACAGTACCTGGGTAGTGTGCCTTACGCACCGGAGGAGCACGGCGCTTCGGACCGTATCGATACGGTGATTGCCCAGGCCGCGATCGATGTGGCCTCCCGTGTAGAGAATCTCTGCGCGGTGGCCGCCTTGACCGAGTCCGGCCGTACTCCACGTATGATGTCCCGCGCCAATACCCGCCTACCGATTTATGCCATGACGAGACACCCCAATGTTGCACGCCAGTTGGTACTTTTGCGTGGAGTAGAGCCCATCAGCTATGACCCAACCACAGTACCTCTTGGGCATCTCACAGAATCCATTATTGAAGTACTGGGTTCGCGCATCGACCTGCAAAAAGGTCAGCGTGTGTTGATCACCCAAGGTGAGCGCCTCAATGTGGGCGGACATACTAATTCGATGCGTATTAAAGAGATCGAATAAATCCTTTTGGTGTAAGCCATTACTTACTTCGTGGTATCCGAGAATAGTAATGGCTTTAGGGTTCTAAAAAGATAGCCAATTAGTTTTTTGCATATTTTTATCTGCCACGAGACCCACCTACTGCTAAACCTCATCTTTATTTTTTACGCCTTCTGTGGTGCAATTTGTGATGTTATTCACAATCTTTTTTGTCTTTAAACGGTTCTATAGCTTCAATTATTGCCTGCTAATTTAAGTGATAAGGAAAGCCGCAGAATCCGATGCTCTTTTAATTTCAATTGGCATCGGTTGGTTTAATTCGAATTTGATTGTTCTTTTAGAGTTTTGTAATAAATTATCTGCTGTCTGGGTGTTTGAGTATTAACTTGACACTCTTAATTCAAAAGAATTTTATTATTTTGTTGATCTTCATTTTAATTCCTGCTGTCGTACTCGTGTAATGCCGTTTATCTACCCCCCTTCACCTATTTGCGGTAATCTGCCCGGATAGGTCGCAATTTCAGGTATCCCTTACCGGTAGCTTTGGCCTCATCCCATCCAGGTACCGGTGAATTGGAACTATTGGCAAGTAGTTTTTCCATAAACTTTCGGGGTAATGAGATTCACTATTTTAGATTTCACAAATTGTGAATACCCTAATCCAACAAAATTTGACGCACTACAGCGGGCAGCAATCAGTTTGTTGTGTGTAAATTGAACAATTTTGGGTTGGGACGTAACCAGGCCCCCGGGGGCGGGGTTGTTGATAGATGAGAAGATAAATCGGGATGATTTATTGGATCTGGCAAAGATAACAAGAAGCTGGCGCAAAGCGGGCTTACGGCGTTTGAAGGATTATCCATGCAGCTAAGTGTCGAGAACAGGCAAGGCATTCGTTATATGGTGAGAGTTGGCTGGGCGTACCAGATGGGTATCCCCATGCAGGTAGATGCCACCCGACTGCTCTCCATGTTTGATGACGATGCCATTCAGGAAATCTATGAACACTTTTTCGGCCTGAATGGTATTTCCTGCAATACGCTAAGTGTCAGTATTCAGTCCAGCCAAGCCGGAACGGTTTATCTCGGGCCCTTGAGTGAAGCGCCGGGGCACCTAAGCAGCCGGGAAAAAGAAATCTACCTGGCCCTGGTGCAAAACCGCCTGATCATTGAAGAAGCCCCATTTGCAGCCACCGCACTGGCCGATAAGCAGGCTGAGTTGCTGAGTAAAATCCGCCTAGGGCTTCAGCAGATCATCGCCCAGGAGCGAGCGGAGGCCGCGCTGATTCAGCAGCGCCATGAACAGCGCTCGGATCTTGAGAAGGTGGGTGCCTATATTGATCGCGGCGCTACCGGCCTGGGCAACGCTGCCTGGGGCTTGGTAGTTTGGAGTAAGGATGTGCTTGAGGTAGCGGCGCTGGTTAATCCCATACGTCAGTCCTTTGAGCAAAATAAAGCCATTGTCAATTACCTGCTCAATGATAAAAGCTTGGTAGAGTCCCAGCGGGAATATTTATCCGCGGTCCAGCGGGAAGCCGTGGATGTGCTCGGCTTCGACCCCACCAAAATCACCAAGCAGCAATTTGATCTGGCTGTTGAGGTGGCTGAGCTGATTTATGATGATCCAGCCCTGCGCGATACCTTCATCCGCTTTGCCAAGGATTATGCGAGTGCCCAACACAGCTTGGAAATCACCGAAATAGCGGGCGGTGGAGCCTTTGAGATTATTCTCACTATTGTGTTAGCGGCGGCTACTGGTGGCATTGGTGCGGTAGCCGCTATGGCGAAAAATACACGCCTGCTGAAAGCCTTTGGCGGTATCGGCGACCTGATGATGGATTTTGCCAAGCTGAAAAAACAGCACAATCTGCTCTCCAAAAAGCGCGGTGGCAATGCCAAGGGCAACGGTGCCAGCTTCTCCGACCTGAGTTCCTCTGAAGCTGTAGTACCAACTTCGTCCGGCGGCCCCTCGTCGAGTAGTTCTTCCTCCAGTAGTGCTTCCAGTCGCTCTACTTCCAGCAGTAGCTCCTCCAGTAATTCCAGTAACGGCAATCAAAGCAGCCAGGGGAGTGGCTCAGGCTCCAATGCCGATGGCGGGAGCCAGACCAACGGCAGTTCTACTTCCAATGAGCCGGATAGCGCCAATAGTGAAACCGGCGAGACTCCTGATGGTAAAAAAGCTCAGTGTGCTAAGAACTCTTGCCATGGTGGTGATCCAGTTAATTTAAAAACTGGAGAGGAGTTCCTCTCGCTTGTAGATACGGTATTGGACGGCCCACTGCCTCTTACCGTAGCGCGCACCTACCGCAGCAGTAACCCCAAAGACTTCGGTATGGGACACGGCTGGACCCATACCCTGGGTGAAAAACTGCTTTGGCGCCCCGGTAAAGCGGTGCAGCTCCACGATGCCGAGGGTCGGGTGATTAACTTGCCGGCACCGGGTGACAGTGGCCGCAGCCACAATGTGGTGGAGCAGTTAACGCTTACTCGCGTTAATGACGAGCATTGGATCGTTACCCCCTACGGCGCCCCCAATGGAGTGCAGAGGCACTTTAAAGCTATCGGGGACAAAGGGACTCTTAAGCTCGCAGAAATTCGCGATGGCTACAGCAACTTCTACCTGTTCCACTATATCGATGAGCGTTTAATCTGTATCGAGAGCAGTCTCGGAGAAGCCCTGCATATCAGTCCACCAGAAGGGAAGGCTAACAGCCTGCGTATTGGTGAACTGAAAAAAGAAACCCGCGATGGCCGCATTAAAGTACTCGCCAAATATGAGTACAGCGATGAAGGCGACCTGATCAAAGCCACCGATGCTGATGGCCACAGTGAGCAGTATCAGTACCACCAGCATGTTATTAAGCAGCGTACCCTAAAAACCGGCTACCGCTTCCACTTCGAATGGGATGCCGAAGGCCCCTCCGCCCGCTGTGTACGCCAGTGGGGTGACCCTATCGATGGGCAGGCCACTTACAATTACCAGTTTGATTGGGATGACGACGGTAAGGGTGTCACCGTAACCGATACCCGCGGCGGTAAAGAGCGTTACCGCTTCAATGATCGCGCCCTGCCCATTTATCACCGCGACCCGGAAGGTGCCGAGACCCTTTACAGTTACAACGACCTGGGCCAGATTACTAAGGTACAGCTGCCAAGCGACGATGGCAGCCTGCGCGAAGAGATTTATCAATACGACGATCAAGGCCGCCTGGTACAAAAAACCGATGCCGCCGGCAATAAGCACCGCATTGAATACAATAGCGAAGGCCTGCCCGCAAAAGTTACGGACCCTGCTGGGAATAAGTGGCAACGCGAGTACAACAAAAAAGGTCAGATCGCTGCCACCAAAGATCCTCTCGGCAACAGCACCCAATATGGCTATAACCCCGTTGGTCTGATCGGCAGTGTTACCGACCCACTGGGAAATACCACCCGCTACCTGTGGAATCCTGAGGGTAAACTGGCCGCAGTTAAAGATCCCATGGGCCGCGCCCAGCACTACCGCTACGACAGCGCTCGCCGCCTGGAAGAAGTTCAGCATGCCCCAGGTCAGGTCACTCGCTACGAATACGATGCTCAGGATCGCATCCATGCGGTAACCACCCCAGATGGTGCCCGCACCCAATACAGTTACAACCCCCAGGGGTTACTGGCCGAAGTTACCGACTCCGAAGGTCGCAGTACCAGCTACGCCTACGACGGCCTCAGCCAGGTTAAGACGCGCACCAACCCAGACGGTAGCCGCCTGGAATATCACTATGACGGCGAGCGCAACTTAGTCGGCCTCACCAATGAAAACGGAGAGCGCTACCAGCTTAAATACGATCTCAATGAGCGCCTGATTGAAGAAGTCGGCTTCGACGGCCGCGTGACCCGCTATGCCTATAATCGCGCTGGCCACTTAATCAGCTCCAGAGCCGTAACCGACACTGATACTGGTAGGGGTATCGACACCATCTTCGAGCGCGATCCCTTCGGCCGCCTGTTAGAAGAAGTCACTCCAGACGGCATTACTAACTTCCGCTACAACCGCAGTGGGCAGTTAATTGAAGCGGAAAATGCCCATCGTAAATTGCGCTGGGAGTACGATGCCAATGGCCGCGTTGTGGCCGATTGGCAGGGCAAAGACAAACTGAGCCACCAATACGATGCCGCCGGTAATCGTATTGCCACAACATTACCCGATGGTGAAGTACTGAACTTCGCCTTCAATCCCGCCGGCCAATTCCAAAGCCTGCACCGCCGCCCTGTTGGTGGTGACGCCGATCAACTGATCACCAGCATTAGCCACGATGAACAGGGTAGGGAAAGCCAGCGTCAGCACGGCAATGGGCTGGAGAGCCAGAGAGACTACGATCCTCAGGGCCGCCTGCAAAAGCTGCGCCTGGGCAAGGCCAATGGCCCGGTATCAGATCCGACTCAGTCAAACTCAATTCTGGAACGCAGCTACCAATACAACAAAGCCGGCCAGATCGCCCAAATTGAAGACAGCCTGCGCGGCACCCGCAGCTACCACTACGACGCCCTCGACCGTCTTACCCAGGTAGACGGCCCCAACCCCGAATACTTTGTGCACGACCCCGCACACAATATTCTGGCCGCCGCCAACTCGAAAGACGAAGCCAAGCAGCAGGCCAGCGCCACTCAGATCAAAGGCAACCGTTTAGCCTTCCGCGGTGATACCCACTACCGCTACGATATCCATGGCAACCGCATCGCCGATCTGCGCGGTAAAGGGCAAAAACTGCAAACCCGCTACCACTACAACAACCGCCAACAGCTGGCCCGTGTAGAAAAGCTTAAGGTAGAAAACGGCACAGAACAGTTCCAGCAGGTCATCCACTACCAATACGACCCCCTGGGGCGCCGTATTGGTAAAGCAACAGATAGTGAACAAACCCAATTCCTTTGGGATGGCGACGTACTCCTGCGGGAAAACAAAAGTGATACCCAAACCAAGCAGGATCTCAATACCCGTACCTACTACTTTGAACCGGGTACATTTAAACCTGTTGGATTAAAAGAAGATAATCAGGTTTATCACTACCATCTGGATCACTTGGGAACCCCAGATACCCTTACCAATCAGGAAGGTGAAGTGGTATGGAGTGTTGCCTATAAGAGCTATGGCAATATTGCCCTGGCCCATGAAAATCAGGTGGAGCAACCAATTCGCTTCCAAGGGCAGTACTTCGATGAAGAGACTGGGCTGCATTACAACCGGTTTAGGTATTACGATCCGCAGGTTGGGGAGTTTACTCAGCAGGACCCGATTGGATTGTTGGGAGGTTCGAATAATTATCGGTATGTGCCTAATCCGGTAAGTTGGATTGATCCTTTCGGCTTGACGGCAAAAGATTGTCCGCCTGATACTGTCCCCTCAATGCCACCCGATGCAGATGAATTGATTTCGGTTATTGGTGCTGGTGGCAAAGTCGTCCAGCAAATTTCTTCTAACACTAAATTGGTAAGATATGAGCCGGTAGATATTGCTACGCCAATGACACCTCATGAGTCTCCCTTTTTTGATATATCAAAGGGGATGGAGTATGGACTTAAGCCTGACAGGCACAAAGCCTTATTCGCAGCATCTGATAACAACCTTAAGGCATTAACTGAGCTGCGTAATAAGCAGGGTTATTTCAGCAATGACGTTGTCCTTCGTGAATCAACGATTGGTGAGTTACTAGCTAAAAATCCAGGAGCGCAGGTATTAGAAGATACTAGATTTAATGGGACTGTTCTTGGGGAGGAGTCTGGCGGTTATATAATTGTAACAGGTGATAAATCGGTTATCGACTTCCATGAGAGTAAAGCTCTAGCGATTGAAAAAAGAGCTGTTGATGGGAAACTTAACAATAGTGACGTGCGCTTGTGGTATATAGAAAAAGTTTCATCGATACCGAATCAAGATAATATTTGGAAACGCCAAGGAGTTCCTGTAGAGGAAAGAGCGAAAAGAGCTCATGCAATACGTCACGAAGCACGTGTTAAAGCTAGGAGTTTTATGAAGAATGAAAAGCAAGTTGAGGAATTGCGCAATAGAGATTTTAAGAAATATAAAAACTCCGAAGGACCTACATTCGAGTATCTGGTTGAGAAAAGTAAAAATGGTGAATTGAAGGGGGATGAAATTTACGAGTCAATTATTGGAACGTCAAAAAAAACTGATGCCAGTTATAATGACAGGCATGGTGTGGGAGAAAGAGGTGGATAGGGATTTAAAAAGGCAGAAGTTAGCCTGGATGGCTACTGAGGATTCAGAATATCCTTATGAGGCTTATTTTGAGTTAAAAAAATATATTATTAGAGTTAACGATTTTCCGGCTGAAGCTTTTTACAGTCTTATTAGTGATGGAAAAGTTTTAGATGAATTTGATGATTGGCCTAGTGATTGGTTGAGGCCTGAATAGAAGTTTGATAGTTATATTTGATTTGATATATAGGTTAAAGCGGATGAGTAAGAAATTTGTAGAGTATCCAGATCTTGAGGCCCTCCCTTCAGAAGGTGCTGTTTTGTCTGATTATGATCGATTTGCCAGATCTTTTGATCCAACAGGTGCATTTCGCGAATTGTGGGGTAAAGATTATGTGAATAAAGCTATGGATTTGTGGTTGTTTGTAATTTCAGAGTTTGATGAAAAGAAAGTGTCTAGTTCTAGCGTGGAGGAATTGCTGTTGAGTATTAATTATAATTTTGCTATCGGACCATATCTCGGTGCTGTAGAAAGCCCTCTGCCATTTTGTGAGTGGCTTATTTCGGCTATAAGATCTAAGTTGAGAGATATTGAATGAGTAAGGTTTCGATTGTAAGAAATATAAATTAATTTTTATGTTTAAGGGTCGTTTCTCGGGTCTATGTAGTTGTTTGCCAGGTATTGCTTATTTGGGTGCTTAAGATTTATTGAAGGCATGGACTCACAGTAATATAAATCGAAGAAAATCTGTGTGGAACTCGAAGCTACCACTGCGATAAACTTGAGCGCCTTACTCAGGTGTATAGCCTCACCCCCTAATAAATTGTGTAAGATCCTTCATTACTCAGTAATTGCTTGTGGTGAGGAAGTCAACTGTCTCATTTTTGTGGCTAAATCCACTACCACTACAATACCTTCGGTAACAATATTGTTAAACTAAAAGGCTAAAGCAAAACTACAAGCCTGCACTCATTACAACAGTTGCCAACAGCTGATACGAGTGGAAAACTGAAGGTAGAGAAGCGAATAAAGTAGTTCAAAAGGTCATCCACTACCATTACGGTCCTCTGGGATGGCGACGTACTCCTGCAGGAAAACAAAACCGATATCCGGTCCCAGTAGGTCCTCAATTCTCATACCTACTATTTTGAACCGAGTACTTTTAAACCTGTTGGATTAAAAGAAGATAATCAGGTTTATCACTACCATATGGATCACCTGGGAACTCCTGATACCCTTACCAACCAAGATAGTTAAGTGGTATGGAGTGTTGCCTACAAGAGTTATGGCAATATTGCTCTGGCCCATGAAAATCAGATAGAGCAACCGATCCGCTTTCAAGGCCAGTATTACGATGAGGAGACCGGGCCGAATTATAATCGGTTCCGTTATTATGATCCGGTGATTGGACAATTCATTTCTCAAGATCCAGTTGGGTTGTTTGGTGGAGTGAATAATTATAGATATGTTCCAAACCCGATTACATGGATTGATCCTCTTGGTTTAGAGTGTAAAGAGATAAGTCTAAGTGATATTAAATTTAAATCTGTTTGGAGTGGTGAATATCTCGAGTTCTATGTCAGAGATGATGATGGAAACAAATTATATTTAGGTTTGGCTGAGTTATCTGAGTATAAGGGTAAGATCACTTTTTCGATATTTAACGATAATGACGGAGTTAAACTCAAGCCAGTTGGTTTTGGTCTTACAGAAGCATTGCTATCAATTTCTATTCTGGAGTTCATGGGGAAAAATAATGGTTTGCCACCAAGTAGTCTGCCCGGTGGTTTATCAAAATCAAATAAATGTAACTATCAAAAAGAATACTCTCTTGCATTAGGCGAAGGTTTAGATCCAAATGATGCGAAGGGTAAAGCTATAGTTAATGTCTCATTTGGTAAACACAGGAAAAATATGGGCTATGAAGATATTGAGGTACAACATAGCCGCTCAACGACAACTGTTACACATGACGCTAAAGCGCAACTCCTTGAGGCTCCTTTGGATAATGTTCCAGACAGAATTAATGTCACGAATGCCAAGCTTACAGATAAAAGCAAGCTTGATAAAACATTAGAAAAATATAAAGAGGCTTATGAAAGTGGGCGAGAAGATGACAAATAAAGAAGTAAGAATACCTCCGATGCATTTAAGAAAAATTGAGAAAGTTATTGGTGTTGCGGTAAGCCCGGATGAGGAGGGTAAATTTTCTAGTTTTCAAGAGGTTGATGAGTTAACGAGAAGCCGTGTTAGGGAAATTTATTACCAGCTGGATGAGCTTAGGGCTATAGCATATCTAAAATATTTTTTGCCTAAAAAGCTTGATCGGGAGCACATGTTCTCTTTCTTGTCTGATGTTATAATTGGTGGTATGGATCAAGATGAATGGGTTAAAGAAGAACTAGGACATTCGAATGGAGGTTAATTAGAATAATTGGAATAATTGGGGTCAGAGTGAAATATTGACGTTTCTTTAACCTTTAATCAGGCTTTTAAATACCGGCTACGAGTACGATGCAAAGGATCGCATCCATGCGGTAATCACCCCAGATTGTGCCCGCACCCAATACAGCTACAACCCTCAGGGGTTACTGGCCGAAGTTACCGACTCCGAAGGTCGCAGTACTTGTTACGCCTACGACGGCCTCAGTCAGGTTAAGACGCGCATCAACCAGGTCGGCGGCCGCCTGGAGTACCACTACTACGGAGAGCGCTACCAGCTTAAATACGATCTCAATGAGCGCCTGATTGAAGAAGTCGGCTTCGACGGCCGCGTGACCCGCTATGCCTACAACCGCGCAGGCCACCTGATCAGCCCCAGAGCAGTAACAGATACGGATTCAGGCAAGAGCATCGACACCATCTTCGAGCATGACCCCTTCGGCCGCCTGTTAGAAGAAGTCACTCCAGACGGCATTACCAACTTCCGCTACAACCTCAGTGGGCAGTTAATTGAAGCGGAAAATGCCCACCGTAAATTGCGTTGGGAGTACGATGCCAATGGCCGCGTTGTGGCCGACTGGCAGGGCAAAGACAAACTGAGCCACCAATACGATGCCGCCGGTAATCGTATCGCCACAACATTACCCGATGGTGAAGTACTGAACTTCGCCTTCAACCCCGCCGGCCAATTCCAAAGCCTGCACCGCCGCTCTGTCGGTGGTGACGCCGCTCAACTGATCACCAGCATCAGCCACGATGAACAAGGTAGGGAAAGACAGCGCCAGCACGGTAATGGGCTGGAAAGCCAGAGAGATTACGATCCTCAGGGCCGCCTGCAAAAGCTGCGCCTGGGTAAGGCAAACGGTCCGGTATCAGATCCGACACAGTCAAACTCCATTTTGGAGCGCAGCTACCAGTACAACAAAGCTGGCCAGATCGCGCAAATTAAAGACAGCCTGCGCGGCACCCGCAGCTACCACTACGACGCCCTCGACCGCCTCACCCAGGTAGACGGCCCCAACCCCGAATACTTTGTGCACGACCCCGCACACAATATTCTGGCCGCCGCCAACTCGAAAGACGAAGCCAAGCAGCAGGCCAGCGCCACCCAGGTCAAAGGCAACCGTTTAGCCTTCCGTGGTGATACCCACTACCGCTACGATATCCACGGCAACCGCATCGCCGAGCTACGCGGCAAAGGGCAAAAACTGCAAACCCGCTACGAATAAATGGGGTCAGAGTAAACTATTGTCGTTTAATTAACCTTTAAGCAGTTTTCTGATCACTGGCTATGAATACGATGCCCAGGATTGCATCCATGCGGTAATCACCCCAGATGGCGCCCGCACCCAATACAGTTACAACCCCCAGGGGTTACTGGTCGAAGTTACCGACGCCCAAGGCCGCAGTACCTGCTACGCCTATGATGGTTTCAGCCAGGTTAAGACCCGCACCAACTTGGACGGCAGCCGCCTGGAATACCTCTACGATGGCGAGCGCAATTTAATTGGCCTAACTAACGAGTACAACTCGTAGTTATTTAAGGTTACTGAATTGAATTTTCTCTTTTTATTCGGTCACTCAGTGAGTCTAAATCTTGATAAATAAATTCTTCATCGATTCCAAGGTTAGCTAGAGATTTTATTAATTCTTTCCGTTTCCTATTAGACCTAATGTTAATATCTATACGCTGGCAGTGATCTGTACCTTCAAGGATTTCATCAATACTTCGGCTATCGGTCCCATGCAATGTAAAGCAACCTTTCTGCGAAGAAACTCTTCTAATATTTTGAGCGGCGCTAATAGCTATGGGGTTGCAAGGTATCTTATTGCTGCCGGAATCAGCTGATTTTAGGTTGATTGGCAAGTAATCATCTAAATTAACCTTTTCTGTTACTTGTCTCTGCCTTAGTGCTGAAGGGCAGAATACATGTTCTGTTCCTATCAACTTCCTATTAAGATAGTGGGGATGTAAGACCCATACGCTTCTAACCATATCTATTTCTGTATCTGATTCAGATGTTAGAGCAAAAAATAATCCTACCAAGGCAGATTCTGACCAGTCTAATAATCTTGTTGGGAGTCCATGGTGTTGCATTAAAGTGTATAAGTCCCACTCAGTATAAGTGTAATTTGTATACGCTTGATAAGAGGACAGGAACTGGTGGATAAGGACACCCTCATAAGCCAGTGGTATCTCTTTCCACACTATTCCTGGGACTGGTTTGTGATTGGGTGTTGCAACACCCCTAAACCAAGTGGTTGGCCCAGGAGAGATCTTTTCAATATATGATACATATTCTGCGATTGAAGAGACTTGAATTACTTCCACCTAATTTGTCTTCCTTGAGGATGAATGTTGAGTAAAAGCATTCTACGTGAGTTGAGCTGATAAAGCACCGACAACAAATCTTAAAAAATGCGCAAGTTCGCATTCATTTGGGGCAGGGTAAGATATTGACGTTTAATCAGGGTTCAAATTACCGGTTACGAGTACGATTCTCAAGACCATATCCGTTCGGTAGCCACCCAATACAGCTACAAGCCCCAGGAGTTGTTGGCCGCAGTACCTGCTATGCCTACGACGGTCTCAGTCAGGCTAAGATCCATATCAACCCGGATGGCAGGCGTCTGCAATATCACTAAGATGTCGAGCGAGGCTTAATCCGTCTTACTAACGAGAATGGTGATCGTTATTAACTTAAATGTGCTCTCAACGAGCGTCTGATTGAAGAAGTTGACTTCGATGGCCGTGTTGACCCGTAAAGCATGCAAGCGTGCCAGCCTCTAAATCAGTTCCAGAGCTGTGACGGATATAGATACCGGCAAGGGTATCGACATCATCTTCGAACGGGGCCACCTACTGGAGGAAGTCACCCCTGATGGCATCGCCAATTCTCGATATAACTGTAACGGTCAGCTAATAGAAGCAGAAAATACCCACCGTAAACCACGCCGCAAATACGGTGCCGTCGGCAGCTGTATCGCGAAGACTTTGACTGGTGGTGAGGTACTTAACTTTGTGTAAGACTCTGCCAGAAAATACGAAATCTTATGCAGCCTCAATGCTTATTGGATGCGGATAAATATTCTTCACGATAAATAATGAAAGCAAATATCAACAAGGTAACTGAGTGAAAACTTAAGAGTCTTATTAACCCGGCGACCATGTAGTTCTGTATAATGTCCGAATGGATATTATTGATGCAAGAAAATTACCCGCTTCCGCCAAGGAAGAGAAACGTCGAACGGCTGTAAAGCTTTGGAAGAAATCAGAGTCTATAGCAGAAATTGCGTGGACGCTGGATGTCTCCAGCCGAGCAGTACAAAACTGGATCAATGCCTATAAAGCAGGTGGTTTCAAAGCATTAGCCGCTAAAAGACTTGGCCGACCCGAAGGGGTAAGCCGCAGGTTA
>NZ_JAIVKI010000002.1 GCF_020524905.1 Microbulbifer variabilis
CCTCGTAGAAAGTAATACCGCTGTTGCTGGCTTCTTTACTGTTACCAGTTAAAGTCCAGTCGGCGCCATCGGCACCGGTTACGCTATCCGTACCGGTGCCTGCATCGACGCTACTCAGCCCACTAAAGCTAATGTCTGCAACATCCAGTGCGTTGCTCCCAGTAATGACGAAGGCTTCATCGCCACTGGTACCGGTCAGCGCTGCGGTGATGGCACTGACAATGCCATCGAAGGTCAGCGAGCCCGCGCTGACTTGGTTATTGGTGCCGGTCAGGGCCAGGCCATCGCTGTAGGCGCTGGCGTCCAGGCTGTCGTCACCGCCATTGCCATCCACGGCGGACATGCCGCTAATACTCAGGTCATAAGCCTCAACCTCCCCACCGGATTGCAGCACAAACGCATCCGTGCCACTGGTACCCAGTAGATTGGCGTTGACGGCGGTGAGGGATTCTACCTCGTAGAAAGTAATACCGCTGTTGCTGGCTTCTTTACTGTTACCAGTTAAAGTCCAGTCGGCGCCATCGGCACCGGTTACGCTATCCGTACCGGTGCCTGCATCGACGCTACTCAGCCCACTAAAGCTAATGTCTGCAACATCCAGTGCGTTGCTCCCAGTAATGACGAAGGCGTCATCGCCACTGGTACCGGTCAGCGCTGCGGTGATGGCACTGACAATGCCATCGAAGGTCAGGGAGCCCGCGCTGACTTGGTTATTGGTGCCGGTCAGGGCCAGGCCATCGCTGTAGGCACTGGCGTCCAGGCTGTCGTCACCGCCATTGCCGTCCACGGCGGACATACCGCTAATGCTCAGGTTATAAACCTCAACATCCCCATCGGATTGCAGCACAAACGCATCCGTGCCACTGGTACCTAATAGGTTGGCATTGACGGCAGTGAGGGACTCCACTTCGGAGAAAGTAATACCGCTGTTGATGGCTTCATTGTTCGTACCGGTTAAGGTCCAGTCGGCACCATCAGCACCGATTACGCTATCAAGGCCATCACCTAAATTAACGCCTTCTACTCCTGTAAAGGAGATTGTATCAACCGAAAACGCATTAATTCCGGTTACTGTTACTAAATCAGTATTGTCAGAGAGTGTAAAAGTGTCGGTTCCACTGCCACCAATAACGGTACCAGAATTGGAAACCTGGATATTTCCCAATAAGTTATTTGTGTTGGTAATCTGATCACTGTCAAAAGGGTTAATGCCTACTGAGAGGAAGAAATCAGAAACATTAATAGTACCCAAATTGGTAAAGGAGCCTCCCGCATCAATCGTCAGACCACCGACTCCTGTAACTGTAACTCCAGTATCAATTTGGACACCATTAAATGAAGTCAGAGTGAGAGTGGTGTTTTGATTCCATGCAATAGAATCAGCAACAAGAATCCCATTTGAAAAATCATCACCAGATGGAGTCACGGCTCCATCTGGCCCTGAAGCGGTATTGGCATTAGTAACACTGATTTCCACATTATTATTCACCAAGGCATCTTGTACCGCTGTCACAGAGATACAATTCACAGTGCATGAAGCGGAAATCTCCATCCAGCCTGGATCCAGTAGCCAGTCACCTGTTTTCCCATCACCATGGCTAAGTGTGGAAACAAACATATCTTCCTCGTCGAGCTGAAGATATTGTTTGCCTGAAGTTTCTACAAAGCCACCATCACCGCCAGCAGCCCCTGACTCTGCAAGAATCGTCCCGGCAAACTCTGTAGTATTATCAGCCCATACGACAACCTTGCCACCATCGGCATTTCCAATACCACTAGCATTAATATTTGCCTCTTCTGTGACAGTCGTAAATTCGGCATTACGGATTTCTGGGTTAACCCCCTGGTAGTCCCCCCCGATAAGGACTTCACCACCGGATTCGACACCACGAGCATCAATATTCCCGGCAACAAAGACCTCATTCCCTAGCACCGCAGCATAGCCACCATGCCCGGAGTTACCTTTTACAATTATTTTTCCGGTGTGCTCAGTAGAATCGCCCTCTAATACAACTTCGCCACCTACTTTTCCTGATGCATCCAAAGTTCCGCTATTGACAACACTTCCGCCAGAACCAAATAAGCGGATTTTTCCACCACTGGTATCAATACCTTGCGCCTTTACAGTGCCTTCATTATTCACCGCGGCTGTAAATAGATCACCAGAGACACTAGCCTCCATTAATACTTGGGCGCCTTCGATAGCTCCTTTATTTAGAACTGCACTATCTACGCCAAGCTCATTTTCCATTACCTCTTTGGTAACTTTGAGGCCAATAAGCCCATCCGCGTCGAAAGTGAGTATTGCTTCATCAGCCGCAGCCAGACTAACCAGCTCTGCACTGATTAATCCGGAAGACGCATTGGTAACCTGCTTTCCAACCAATAGCGCACTAGATGCGTTGATTACTCCCCGGTTTACAACAATGCCTGATGAACCATCCTCACCCTTAAAAATGAAATCGCCATTCATAAAGTCTTCCGGGCTCATATCGAGTCCAGAAGCTGTGATAGCGCCGACATTCACTGTCGCGGTTTCAGTGAAAAGTACTCCTCGGGGATTAACCAGGATTACATGCCCATTCGCCTCAATCGAACCATGAATTGTACTCGGGTCCTGCCCCAAAATACGGTTGAGCACTATGGATGAGGAATCGGGCTGTAAAAACTTAACCAACTCTTCCGGACTTAAGTTAAATGAGTCCCAATCAATCGATAACAAATCGGTAGTCTGATCGATCGTTGTGGTTTTACCATTCACGTCAATCGTACCTTTACCTCCAGTCACCACACCACCCTCAGGGCCGGCATAAGCTACCGGACTCAAAAGTCCCGTGAACACTCCAGCATAAGCAAGGCTTGATAATTTTATTGCAGTTACTAATTTTCTTACTTCAAGCATTTTCTTTTTGGCTTTCATACCAGAACCCTACAAAGAGGTACTTTGTTATCGTTAGCGATTCAAAAATTCTTAATCAGTTATAAAAAACTGAAAAATCGGCATAAATCGTTGGTTCATCCTCACCAACAGCAATATTGGTTATTGATGTGCTCGACATGATTGGCCATGCCATGGAGACTTTACTTGAGAACCTGTCGTCCCAATTGAATTTGAAAAGCACACCCGCCCCTGAGAATCTGGCCCAATCATCATCCAGTGTCTTTTCATAGTTATTAACAAAGCCATAACCCACATCAGCTATCAAGGCAACTTGCACAATATCGTTTAGACGCTGACCGAATAGCACCGGATTGATCACTTCGGGAAAATTCATATACCACTCTGCAGACAAAACAGCACCTTTATCTGCAGAGAAATCTCTTACCGCAAATGCGCGCACTCCATTTGCCCCACCTAGTGACATCTGTTCAAATCCAGGTAAATTACTTTCACTATATTGCGCCCTTCCTTTTAAGATAAGCCTTGATTGCTCATCAACAAAAGGCATAGGAAGGAAAAGCAGTGAGCTGGTATTGATCGCTACTTTATTAAATTCATCCCCCCGCCCGGGTTCCACATCATTCTGATGCTCACCATATTGAAGATTTACATTCATTACATTCAACATGGAAATTAAGCCATTAGATAGGCTATCTAAATAAATACCAACCTCACCGCCATAAACATGATCATTTGTAAATTCAATATTACCCTCAACCTCAGACTCCTTTTCAGTCAAGCTAAAGGATCCTGTTAAATTAAAATCACGAGATCTTCTAAATTTACGATCAATGGATAGCGCATAGCTCTTATTAACACCTGATATATTTAAGGCGTTAATTATGCTTTTAGGATCATCCTTATTTTTTTCATCATATAATTCAAATTCATTGTAATCGGCCGATATTTCAAGCCTATTTCTAGACCCCCAAAATGGAAAGCTATATCGTATTTGCCCTAACTTTGATCCGGAGGAGTCACTGGACTCGAGATTAGACTTCAGATAATTCAGTGTTAACGCATCGCCAATTCCTAACGGGTTAAGCCAGTCAACCATTGTGTATGCTCTTTGATTGCCAGTATAAAGAGAGCCATGGTTATCCAGCCTAAATGAGGCTTTAAAGGAGCTTGATTCACGCGCCTTCAAATTAAGCTTGGTTTCACCAGGATTATCTCCCGCACTGAAATAACCAGTAACATTTAGACCTGGTAAATCATTGAGGAGGTATAAACCCTCTTCAATACTTTCATGATTAACCAATTTCCCTTTTTGATTTTCGAAAGGCTCTGCAAGTTGCTCCAGTGCATAACGCTTATTATCTTCAGCAACTACTTGCCCCAACAGCCCCTCCTGAATAGTGAACGTAACTACACCATCTTCGACATCTTGTGCAGGTATTTGTACCTGAGCCAGAAAAAGTCCCTGACGACGGTAGAAGTTAGTCAGCTCCGCAGCAATCTCTTCAAGATCGGCATAGCTTAATCCACGCTCTTTATTTTGTTTTTCGATAACACTGACAAGTTTTTTGAGCTCTGCCGGGCCCAAGCCACCTGGGCTAAATTGGGCTTTCATATTGCCCAATAAAATTGCCAATTCCTCGAGGTTATCTACTGTATAACCGCTAGCGAGGATTTTATCCTCTTTCATATATTTAACGCGAAGTCTCTCTGCCATTTCTTCGACAACTTCACGCTCGATACCAAAGTCTGGATACTCCTCCAGCCGGTGGAATCTAAATTTTTTAACTGTAATTCTAGGGCCTTGATTACGCTGGGATATCTCGGGAATCTCGGTATTGAGATTTGGATCCTCGGCTTCATAGTTGCGTTGTAGGAAATCCTTGGTGACATCCGCCTCATTAACGGTGGGTGTATCCTGATCGAAGGCCTGCCTTACGCGACTACGAAAGTTGGACCCCTCGTCTTGAGCATAAACTGGCAAATTTGATAACAGAAAACCTGCACCCACAAACAGCGCCAGCTTACTTTTTCCAAGCCCAAGCATAACTCCCCCAAAATACTCATTTTTATAAAGTCGTCCCCAGTCTAAAAGGGAGGTGACGACGTATTTCTTATTAATTCACATCCCTGACGATGCGAAAGCCTGTTAATTCATCCGCAAGACCAGCGTGAAGCCTTTTGGTTGTAGCGAGACAGCGGCTCATAGGATCTTGTCGATTACCTCCGAGTGCGAGTAACTCCCCTTCGGTGCCTCTGGCCCACTCCTGGACATTACCCACAGCATTTACCAGGCCAAACCTGTTTATCGAACCGTCCTGAGCGGGCACCAACTCGACACCTTTCTCGATACCACCGTATTTTAAGTGACAATTGCGATCTGCTACTTCTTCCTGGCCATTGGCACTGGCTGCGGCAAACCATTCCTGCTCAGTGGGAAGACGATAATGGTATCCGGTCTCCTCGGATAACCAGCTGAGATAGGCTTCTGCGTCTTGAAGAGTTAAGTTATTGGCTGGCAAATCGCCCACAGCGATATCTAAAGCTCCACACTGCTTGGTTGCACTGCAGTAGTAACTCAGGTCACGATTGCTTACTTCATACTTACTCACAGCCAGGGGTCGACCACTCACCCCTCTGACAACCACCATTGCCGGTCCTTTGGTGCCATCGGCAAGGCGATCACGGCAGCTGTAACGCGCCCCTCTACCACCACTACCTGGCACCAGGTGACCGCAAAAATCCAGCTTGAATTCTTTGAGAGGCTGATAACCCGGCAGAAGCGCCCTAAATTCATCGACCAGTGTCTGTGTTCTTAGCGGGTCTTCTACAGCCAGTTTAGTGACGCAGTTACTGAGCTCGCCACCAACAACCGGGCGAATCTGCCTGGCTTTAACGCTGTCCAGCTTTGCTAACTGTGATAACTGGGCTCCCACCGCAACGACATTCATATCAAAACCACAGGTGAGAGCGGCTTCCATATTGGTCAGCACAGTATCAATTTGTTTATTTTTTATGGCATCCAGCCGACGGCGTTCAGCCCGTTCTTCTGCAAGTCGGGTGCGCTCTGCCTCACGTTCAACCTCCAGACGTTCGGCCTCCAGACGAGCTCGAAGATTCTCTCGATCAGTAGCTAACTGGGATTTAATCGCCACAGCCTGACTGGATACGCCATACCAGCTCGCGGCGCTTTCCAACATGGAGTCCGCTTGATCCAGGTTACCCAGGTTTAACTGACCTGTAGCAGCGGCAAGGAAGAGTTCTGAAATCTCACGACGTTTATTATCGAGAAACTCTTCGTCACTAGAATTAAGCTCCGAGTACTCATGCAGTTCGATACGGAGATCCTTTTCCCAAGCAGGAGTGAGGATACTCAGAGAGACCAGGCGATTTATCGCTTCTTTCTTGTCGCTAATTCGCCGCTGCAACAGCTCCTCCTGGAGCTTTTTCTCCAATTCGACTTTTACCCTTGCCTGTTCAGCCGTATTTTGCTGCTCCAAGTGGCTATAACCCACACCGGCCCCTACAAGTACCATGGCAAAGGCACCACCCAGTACCCATTTCCAGGTAGTGCTGACAAAAAATGCCTGGACGAATTTCTCTACAGAATCTGTGCGCTCTTCCCGTGTAAGCTGCAAAGCGGCTTCGAGGGCACGCCATTCCCGTCGGTTTAAGCCCTTGATACGCTTGGGCCGCAGCTTCTTCTCCAATGCTTTATCGGCGGGAACCTTGTCATAGGGATGCCTACCACAAAACAGCTCGTAGGCTACACAACCTAGGGCATAGACATCATCAGAAGGGGCAGGCTCTCCCCCTTTGAGCATCTCATAACTAGCATAAGCCGGGGTCAGTGCTCCCAGGCTTCCAGCATCAAAGACCGTAGTTTCACCGGTTTTGTTGGCGATCCCCCCTTCAGAGACCGCCCTGGCAATACCAAAGTCAAAAACCTTTGCGCCCTTCTTACTGGTGACAAAGATATTGCCGGGCTTAAAGTCTGAATGGACAATCTTATGCGAATGGGCGTAGATCAGGGCCTGGGAAATATCAGAAAAGACAGATCGGGCCTTTTCCGGCCCCAGACCGACATCAGCGTGCTCTCGCAAGAGCTTGTCAAGCGGAGCACCCTCAAGGAACTCCATCGTCATAAAGACCCGGTCACCATCACGGTCGAAATCGTAGACGGTTACGATATTAGGGTGAGCCAGTGTCTGTGACTTACGTGCTTCACGCTGCAGAGAAATAAAAGCATCGGGATGTTTTTGGAAGTCATCATTTAACAGTTTAATCGCCACGTAGGGCTCACTGTCATTGGCTTCCAGCTTACGGCGATCCAGAGCCTTATAAACAGCTCCCATCCCGCCAACGCCGAGGAGTTTATCCAGCTCAAAACGCCCTTTGATAACCGTTTTGGTAACAGCACCAGAAGACAGAGGCTCAAAAGAGTCTGGGGGGTCAATGGGGTTTGCAGGGATTCCACCAGAGAGTTGGCCGGTCTCTCTCTTTTTTCCAGTATTCTTTCGCGGCGCGGGACTAAAGACTGTAGCGTCCGCATTGAAGCCAGCTGCAGCGGAAGGCAGTACTGCCTGGGCTCCACGTACTGGTGGATGATCATTTTTCCCTGTGGAGTCCTGATGGACAACGACCGTTACATCGCCATCATCTGTCAGTCCCTTCTTAGATTTATCCGGACCGGGCAGATTGCCGTTCGGCCGAACAACACGTGTCTTATCGTTCAATTCCGCCTCCATGGGAAAGCTTTTCGACACACCTATAGACTGTAACAACAAAATGCTACAGACCGGTTGTCAAGCTAAATAGGGGACAAAGTATATAGAACAGCCCTATAGGCAACAATGAAGGGATAAGCGAATAAGATCGGCTATAAACCGTTTTGAACAAACCACTCAACAAATACAGGGTGTGCGGAGAACCAAATATCCAGCACAAGTCATTACACTGCCTTACAGCCAGAGATGGCGGGCCAGAAACCTAATTCTAAAATATTCAACTATGTGAATACCATTAACAATTCTTAATTTTTCAAGAACCCAGCTTGCCTTCTAGGCCATAGATCCTTCTAGCCGTTAGAAAATTAATTAGTGTCAGAGTCGAATAAGCGCAGACGGCATACCCCCAACAATCAACTCTATCCCCTAACTAATTAGTGCCAGAGTCGATTTAATAAGCTAAAAATTCGGTTTTTTTTTGTATTTCCCTCTGTTTAAATCACCTCAGTTGTCATTGCGACACCACCTGAGCTGCTGCACTAGTGTGGTAGTGAGGAATTAATCAACTACTTCTCAAGCCAACAAAGAGGGATTTCCCATGGCTATTTACATGAACTTCAACAAACTAGCCACCAAAGGTAATGTTACCGCCAAAGGTTATGAAGACTGGATCGAAGTTGACAGCTTCAACTTTGGTGTTGGTCGCGGTATCACCATGGAAGCCGGTGCTACCTCCAACCGCGAAGCCTCTCGCCCAAGCCTGAGCGAAGTTACCTTCACTAAGCGCATTGACGCATCCTCAGGCGGCTTGTTCAAAGCTTCTGTTACTGGTGACGAAGGTGTGCCTGTTGAAATCCACGTTGTACAAACTGGTGCTAACTCTGTAGAAAAGTATGCAGTTTACAAGCTGGAAAACGTACTGATTTCTTCCTACAGCATTGGTGCTTCTGCTGGTGGCGCTCCTCAAGAGGCTATCTCACTGAGCTTTGCCAAAATTGAGGCTGACCTCAACCATGCAGACAAATCCAATAAGAACCCCAAAAACATGCGTGTTGGATACGACCTCACTACTGCTACCCCGCTGTAATAGGTCTACCCCCCCTTTTTGGGAGAAAGATGGCCTGCAGAATTCTGCGGGCTATCTACAGGTCTTTAGCTGAGTGCTTATTGAGTTTTCAGCTAAAGATCTGCAAATCTGCTAGTTCTCATTTCTTTCAGGCACCGTAGGGATAGTTGGGGCTGCCCATGGCTACACTCAATCAAGATAAAAGAATGATTACGGTCGATAGCCCGGTTGGCACAGATGCGCTAATTGCTACGACCCTGCAAGGCGAAGAGCATGTATCTAAGCTTTTCCGCTATGAAGTGCAATTGCTTTCTGATGACCATGCTATCGAGCAAAAGGATATTGTCGGCAAACCGATGACTGTATCCATTCATCACTCTGAAACACCGCGTCATATCAATGGATATGTTACTCAGTTTTCTCTGCATGATGTCAATGCTGAGGGCGTACGCAGCTATAGCGCTATTTTGCAACCTGGCCTGTGGTTTACCAGCTTGGCGGGAAGTAACAGAGTATTTGAAAACAAATCAGCCAAGCAAATCTTGGAAGAAGTTCTCGGAGAGTACAGCCGCGTTATAAAGCTCACTTTAAAGCTAAACGCAGAGTATATAACTCGTGAATATTGCGTGCAGTTTGATGAGAGTGATTTTGAATTTGTTAATCGCCTTATGGCTGAAGAAGGCATCTCTTACTATTTTAAGCACTCTTCGGGACAACATGAGCTTGTGCTATGTGATGATCCACAGGACTTCTATGACTGTGAAAGTGAAAACATCGAGTATGATGGTGGAGGCAGCCATCCCACCAAAAATACAGTAAGTAGCTGGAGAAGAAACTTCAATTATCATGGTGGTGGGTTTGAACTAAAAGATTATAGCGAGTACACCGCAACCAAGGATAACAAACAGCAGGTAAAAACTACCAGCCAGCTGAATGATGTTGCAACCTATATGCGCGGCCTCTATGGCTTAAACCATTTCCAGGCCGATGGTGAGCATAAGCATAAATTTACTGACAGTTATCACAAGGCCCTTGCAGAGCGAGCGATGGAAGCACAGGAAGCGCTCTTCGATGTGAGCCATGGCCGTAGTGACTGCCCATCCTTTACCGCGGGCGGGCGCTTTAACTTCGATCACTCGCTATCCTCCGAAAAAGGAAAATATCTTATTACCTCCGTGCATATCTCTGCCGCGGATGGGAATGGTATACAAACCCACTTCCACAATACCTTTAGCTGTATACCTTCTAGTGTAATGCCCCGCCCTCAGCCCAATGTATGCGCAAAGAAGATCCATTCACCACAAGTTGCACGTGTTTTAGAAGTAAAAGCCACTGCTTCAGATAGTTCTCAGGATCCCTATACACAGCTCAAAGTTAAGTTTCCCTGGAACTCCCAACAGAACAGCTGCTGGGTAAGAGTTATGCAGTCTTTTGCCGGAAAAAATTGGGGGGCCAATTTTGTCCCCAGAGTTAACCAAGAGGTGGTTGTCACTTATATCAATGGTGACCCAGATCGACCATTGATTACCGGAGCCGTTTATAACGGAGATAACCCTGGGCCCAACTACACAGCTACACAAAGTGGCTGGAAAACCGAGTATGAAGGCAGCACCTTCAATGAGCTCAGATTTGATGACAAGAGTGGCAACGAAGAAATTTATATGGAAGCCGGGAAGGATCATAACTTTGTGATCCACAATGACCAAACCGGTAAAATAGAAAACCAGCAGACATTAGAAATCAAACAAGACCGGAGTATTACCGTTACTGACGGCAGTGAGATTGTCACCATTGCCAAGGGTGACCAAAAGCTGAATGTCAATAAGGGCAATCAAGTGGTCACTATCGGCTCAGGTAATCATACCCTTAAGGTCAGTAAAGGCACCCAGACAACCGATGCCATGGGGGCAATTAAGATAACCTCTAAAGCTTCTATCGAGTTGAAGGTTGGTGGCAGTAGCATCAAGCTAACACCAGCAGGTATCACCATCAAGGGAACAATGCTTTCCTGTAAAGGGGACGCAACTGCGGAAGTTAAAGGCGGTGGTATGCTCACCTTGAAAGGTGGCGTTACCATGATCAATTGATGGGGTTTAACAATAGATGACCGATCTGATCAAAGTCCAAGCGCTAACTGCAGCTGATCTTCTAAAGAATTTTGAGGTCAGCGAGGAAGCAGAAGAACACCTGGTGCCTGATACAGCGCCTGAGGTGAGTATTAATCAGCTTGTGGAAGCTGGCCTCTACCCGGATGCCATAAAATTACTGGCCCATGGTCTGCCTAAGCGTGAAGCAGTATGGTGGGCCTGCCTCGCAGCACGTGATATACAAAGTCCTGAAACTGACGAAGACAATGTCAGTGCACTGATCGCAGCAGAGACCTGGGCTAAAAAACCCAGCGAAGAGTCACGCTTAAAGTGTAAAGCTCTGGGCGATAAAACCAAACACAAGACTCCAGCAAGCTGGGCGGCTACCGCAGCCAGTTGGTGTCATGGCAGTTTAGCTGCCGAGGGCGAGCCGGTCGTAGAACCACCCGAGCATCTTTATGCACACGCAGTAGCCGGCAGTATCACATTAGCTGCTGTCTTATCTGACCCGGTAGACCCAGCGAAACGCTTTGACCGCTATATGAAGCAGGGGCTTGATTTGGCCCGCGGCGGCAATGGAAAAGTAAAGGAATAAATCATGGGCAAGCCAGCTTCTCGTATCACCGATATGCATGTCTGTCCAATGGTGACTGGCACAGTACCTCATGTCGGAGGCCCGATTCTCAGCCCTGGTGCTCCGACAGTAATTATCGGTGGTATGCCATCCGCCACTGTCGGTAGCACTTGCACTTGTGTAGGACCTCCCGATACAGTCGCTATGGGTAGTACAACGGTCATGCTGCAAAAAAAGCCTGCTGCCCGAATGGGAGATACAACTGGCCATGGGGGCAAGATTGTTATTGGATGCCCCACAGTATTGATTGGTGGTTAACCGTTACAGTGGTCTCTATTTAGCTTAATTGTGAGCAGGAGAAAGACCTTTTAGGGCAGTAGATTTATCCATTAACTCTGACCTCAAACAATAATTATTTATCAATATAAATATAAAAAATACTTAACAAAAATAACGAAAATTCAAAATTTTAACATACCCAAATTTTGAATGAGGCCTTTTGCGCCCAACCCATCCAAAAATTAAAACCCATAAATATATCAGTTGATTTTTTCAGATCCCCAATACTTTTACTTCTTAAAGGACTGTATCATTAATTGTAAATAAATACATTCATGCCCAAAAATAGAAATTTAAAAACAGCCAATAAATTTTCTTCTTGATGTAAATAAGAGTCATGGCCATATAAAAGACAACAACCATAAAAGGAGGACTTTATGGGACTATGTATTGATTCAACTAATCTAGCATTTATCAATCAAGTTAGAAACGCTTTAACTACACTTCTTGGGCAGGCAAACGCTCTAACATATTCCTCAGAAAAATATCATACCGGTGCTCGTACGATTATCCGAATTACACGGGGTGTCGGCATGACCAATGCACTCTTACAGCTACCCCAAAGTGCAACTCTTGTTTCTCGGATCATTGCCAGCCCACATGACACAAGAATAACTGAAAGTACAGGCTTAGCTGCAGTTCCAGATAAGTGGTTAAAAGATAGGGTATGGAGTAATTTTAAGTATTACGTCCCACTTGTTAAACACGATCAAGGTTTCATGGGAAAAGTAATGAGCACAGGAGCTAGCGCCTGTGTCCACTGGAATAACGCTGTTCAGACTACCACAAATCTAAATCAAAATGGCACAGTGACTGATGGCGGTGCTTGCCCTAATTTTATCACGTTGGCGCACGAACTCGGTCATGCCGATCGAATTAATCGTGGAGCATATTTAAGTGGTGGAACTGAAATTACTTGCTTAGTAGATGAACGTCAAAATATGTTACATAATGTTCAAGTAACTCAACCAACACGTTTCTTTAGGGCTCGTGTAAATGCTGGCGGGGCAAACATTATAATTCCAGACCTAAATAGAACCATCAACAATCCAAACAATGTTATTACTACGAGAACCCAAGGCTGGATTTGGGTAACGACTGAAAGAATTCTACTTGAAGAGCTAGCTAACGTAGGAGGCCTAAGCGATGACAACAATGTCCTCCCTAATGACCCCCTAACAATTTCAGAAAATACTATCCGTGTTGAACATGGTATAGCTAGACGTAGAAAGTATGGCAGAATCGGGCAAATTAATTAATTTATCGGTCAGTGAAACAAATAGTTTTAGGCGCCCCTCTAAGCATAGAGAAAAACATGCTAAAGGAACTTTACTTGGAGGTTTTTAATTAAGGCATTGGATATATCATGAATAGCCCAGGAGTCAATCACTGCTGGGCTATTTTTCTATCTATTCTAAAATATAGGCAAAATCACCCTCTTCAGTCGCAGATACTTTAATTGCTTTAACCTCTTCACCCTTCGCCATTTTATCCAAGCATTCACTAGCCAATTCTGGCAATAGAGTCTTATTTAAGATCACCTCAATATTGCGAGCCCCAGTATCGGCTTCGTGACAACGTGCCACAATATTGATGAGTACGTCTTCATCATATGAGAAGGAAGCACCATAGTGCTCTCGTACACGCTTCTCAATCTTACGCATATTGATCTTACAGATTTCCACCAGATTCTCATCATCCAGGGGATAGTAAGCAACCACATTGGCACGACCAAGGAATGCCGGCTTGAATTTCTGTAACAGATGGGGACGAATATTATCGAGAAGTACATCCGGCTCTGGTTTTTCTTCTACCTGGCTGAATATAGCTCTAATAGCATCCTCACCGGCATTGGAGGTCATAATGATAACGGTATTCTTGAAGTCGATATCACGCCCTTCACCATCTTTAATGGAGCCCTTATCAAATAGGTTATAGAAAATATCCTGAACACCGGGATGGGCTTTCTCCATTTCGTCCAACAGAATCACAGAATAAGGTTTACGCCTTGCAGCCTCTGTAAGAACTCCTCCCTCCCCGTAGCCAACATATCCGGGAGGCGATCCCAACAACATAGATACTTTGTGCTCTTCTTTAAATTCGGCCATATTGATCGTGGTGATATTTTGTTCGCCACCGAATAATTCATCGGCTAATGCCAAAGCCGTTTCAGTTTTACCTACACCACTGGTTCCGCAGAACATAAATACACCTACGGGCTTACGCGGGTCGGTTAGACCAGCACGCGAGGTGCGAATTGCTTGGGCAACAGCCTCAATTGCATGAGGTTGCCCAATCACGCGCTTATTGAGTCGCTCTGCCAGTGTTTTAACCGCAATGATTTCATCGCTTACCATTTTTCCAACAGGTATGCCCGTCCAGTTGGCGACCACTGCAGCAATAGCCTGTTCGTCAACGGCCGGTTGCATTAATGGAGTGTCACCCTGTATGGACTCAAGTTCTACAGAGAGACTTTTTAACTGCTGTTGATAGTCAGCTAATAAAGCGGGATCAGGCTCCTGTTGATCGCCCTTTCCTTTCATGAATTCAGAGTCAATTTGATCGCGAATTTTTTGAATCTGCTCAATTAACTCATTTTCTTTAACAAGCTGTTGTTCCAAAGTAGCTAAACGCTGTTCTTCGGCTAGCTTGAACGCCCTCAATTCAGTTAGCTGCTCTTCATGCTCACCCATAGCTGCGTTTTCACGCTCCAGCTTGGCCAGTGTAGTATTCGTTCGATCAATATTGATTCGAGCATCTTCAATTGCTCCAGGGGTAGCCGATTGGCTAAGTGCTACACGTGCACAAGCTGTATCCAACAGACTCACAGACTTATCGGGTAACTGGCGACCAGGGATATAGCGATGAGATAGCTTTACTGAGGCAATAACTGCTTCGTCCAGAATTCGCACTTTGTGGTGCTCCTCAAGAGTAGCAGCAATACCGCGCATCATATCTATTGCATCTGTCTCAGAGGGCTCTTCGACCTTTACAACCTGGAAACGTCGGGTAAGGGCGGGATCACGTTCAAAGTACTTTTTATACTCAGCCCAGGTTGTTGCAGCCAGGGTCCTTAACTCACCCCGTGCTAACGCTGGCTTGAGCAAGTTAGCTGCATCGCCCTGGCCTTCTTTACCCCCAGCACCAATCATGGTGTGGGCCTCATCAATGAATAAAATGATAGGTGTTGGCGAGGATTTAACCTCTTCAATGACAGATTTGAGACGATTTTCGAACTCCCCTTTTACACTGGCACCCGCCTGGAGTAAGCCCAGGTCCAGAGTCCTCACGGCAACACCACGCAAGGGTTCAGGCACATCGCCACTGGCAATACGTAAAGCAAAGCCCTCAACCACTGCAGTCTTACCTACTCCCGCCTCGCCAGTAAGAATCGGGTTGTTTTGTCTGCGTCGGGTCAGAATATCAATACACTGCCGGATCTCTTCATCTCGCCCAAGAACAGGATCAATTTCCCCTTTCTTAGCTCTTTCAGTGAGGTTGACCGTGTACTTATCAAGAGCTGGAGCCTTGCTAGCAGCAGCGGCTACTGCAGCGGCCCCATCATCCGTAGTACTTGCGGCTCCAATATGGCTAGACTCGGCACTTTGACCGAACATAGCTCTAGCTGTTTCACGAATGGATTCCGGAGCTATATTTTTGAGCTCTGGGCAAGACTCCAGAATTTGGCGGCGTGACGTTTCTTCTAATAACAAAGCTGCGAGAAAATGCCCAGAGCTGATAGCACGGTGACCATAGTCAATAGAAGCCAACATCCAGGAATTCTTAGCTGCTTCTACAATGGTCGGAGATAACGCTGGTGGACGACTGCTACCTGAGCGGAATCCAGCAATAGCGGATGCAAGCTGTTTTGCAAAGTTTGCAGGATTACAATCATGCTTTTCAAGCAGATGATAGAGATCGGTATCCGATTGGTCCAATAACTTCAGCAGCCAGTGCTCAAGCTCAACGTTATATTGATTTTGTGATAGACAGAGGCCGGCAGCGCCCTCAAGGGAATCACGCATATGCGGTGTCATGGTATCTACAAGCCGCTTCAAATCGATATTTATCACAGTGTAAAGATCCTTTTAAAAATTATTGTTAACGAATAATTATGCTGCTGGTAACGCTTCATCTGGCGACATATTGTCAGCACTTAATGTAATTTGTATGAGCTCTGCAGGCTCCTGCTCACTGGCCATGTGGGTATTCCACCCTAACAGAGGGTCGTGATCAGACTTGCGGTTTAATTGCACAGGAGAAACTTGCTGGGCAGGTAACGAGACTGACAACTCAAAATCCAGTTCAATTCCTGCACTAAGTTTGATGAATGCTTTCAGGGACTCTAATTTCTGTGTTCCCGGAGCAATAGTCATGAATTGTTCATAAGCCATTGGCTCGATAACTATCCGAAATTTGTTCTGAGCCTGAAAACAATGTGTCCCTAAAATTGTACTAGTTCCGAGGCAGTTATTAACCCCACTAGGAGCTTCCTCACAAGGCAAACGACAGAGAATATCTTCCGGTAATTCATCCCATTGTCCCTGAAACTGCTCAATGGAAACAGTCAAGCCAAAGAAATGTTGAATCATACTGGTCAGTGCCGCTGCTGAGCAGCGCCCCTGTCCCAAGTGCCCCGCCATCCCCAGAAGTGCCTCATCGGGAATAGGCATTCGATAGCGCATCTCACTAGTGCCTAGCCCTGCTAGAGATGCAATTGCCTGGGTGAAAATGTCAGGGACTCTTTCATTGCGCAAGCGCTGGCGCTCATAATTTACAGGCAACTGGTATTTATGCCAGGCTTTATAAAGTAGAGAAGTATGACGATGATTGAACATGTCGAGAAAATCCCGCAAAGCAGTATTATTCTCTTTCAATTCTTTTTGAACTAACTCTGTCAGATAGTAGGGCATAACGCCCTGACTGCCGATTAGACCAGTAAAACCGACCTCCATATGCCACTGGCTAATTTCTTTATCTTGGATTTCGGTATTGTTACTTAATTTTTTTTCTAAGCGTAAAACATCGGATCCAATAAAGGACAATCCAGACTGGGCACTAAAACGAACCATTTCTTTAGCCGGAGGGGCCGCACTGGCTATAGGCTCTTCACAAAATTCGCCATCAGCCATAGATACAGCCCGCTCCAAGATGCGAACGGCCTGATAGAAATCGAAGTGATAGGGCTCTCGACGCAGCCGCTCTATTACAGTAAAGCTTTTTCGCCGGCGCGAGGTGGCCATCTTTTCAGCTCTCCATCTCTACCACTCATGGTAGCAATTAACTTAGTAAATGAATTAATAGAACAATATAGACCGAGAAATCGCTCAATAATACTGGCAAACAGTAGTGGACTGGTTCCAGTAAGCATCATTGAGTCAAGTTCAATTTCTACTTCGGTTCCTCGACAAAGAACAACACTTTGGTCAATCTGAATAGGTGCCGTAACAGGTTTGGTGTTCAGTTTTAATAAAGACTCGATCAAATTTCGAGTGCTCGCAGAATCCCTAAAATCATAAAGCCTGAATATTTCCTTGAGAGCGTCACACCCTTGACTTCCAGACAGAGAGAGATGATTCAAGTTAAGGTGAGAAATTAATTTCCAATATCCCCTCTCTCTTCTCGGGGGCCTTAAAGTTGCCGTTGGCGCAACAACACAACTGATACGGCACGCCGGAACATCACCATCAACGACTTCGAGATAGGGTTGGGAATTACCACTGGGCAATTTTTTTGGCAGATTCCGATTACAGCAAGTCAATTTGATATCGAGTGTCTGATCATTAATTCTATGCGGATTAAAATCTAAATCCACAAGACTTATATCAACTTCAGAAGCCTGCTCATTGCGGTGCTCACCTTCAATAACTTCACGGCGTCGACTGAACCAGAACGCAGATTGTTCTGCATGATGTTGACTATGTTTAATGCCATAGAAAGGCCTATATTTGGTTGTCTCACCATCGCCATCTGTTGCGGCAACTTCATCAATAGAATAGATTTCTAGACCATCACTGCGACGCGCATCGGCAACAATATGATATTCGTATTGAGTATGCGTCAGTGGAATAGGATCCGCACTCTGTTTGAATAAATTGATAGCTGGCGTACAACCAAGGGCAAACATACTTGGCACAAGTTGTTTTTCCAGCTCCTCGTGAGTCTCGGAAAGATAAAAATACAGATTTAATGTATCAGAAAAACTATCATTCAAAGCTTCCTGTAAATTGACAATATCCAAAAATAGGAATTTTTCAGGAAAAGCAAAATATTCAGTAAGTAACCTATAGCCTATAAAAGCCGTGTCAGGGTATGGCAGCAAACCTTCCTCTGCCTCCATCCCCACTTGACGAATATCTTCTGGTGACAGGAATGTAGGTTTGGGGTCACTCTCTCCATTTGCTACAACCAATTTTACACACTTAGTTAAGAGCAAATCATACAGGCTATAAACATGAGTTGCCTGACCTCGCAAAAAAAAGCGAACTTTTTCTGGCTTCATTTCTGCAAAACTAAGATCAGGGCTTAATGCCTTAAGAGACAGTTTGAGAACGGCGTTTGCTCCTTGAACCTCATTACAGCCGGGTGCAATAAACGGACGTGGCATCAAGCTAGCGCTGACAGGTTGAAAGGGATTAATTTCCACTGGATAACAGGTGGTAAACCTACAAGTTTGACCCTGAAAGCTATCACTTTCTAATAATGTCTTAGCTTCAACCGGAGTGATTGCATCCAGGTCTGAGTCCGGCTCGAATTGCACAATCGCACAAGAGGGAATTGGGCGTAAATAATGTGGATACAATGTTTCCAGCATTGCATCTGTCAACTCAGGAAAGTCATCGCTAAGTTTTTGTTGAACTCTGGCATTCATATAAGCAAAACCAGACAACAAACGGCCCACAAGTGGGTCATCTACAGTATCTGCATCCAACTGTAAACGTGATGCAGCTGCAGGATGCATACGTGCAAACTCAGCAGAAGTTTGCTGAATAAAAGCGAGTTCACGCTCATAGAGATCTATTAATTTTTCGCTCATTACATAATCTCAGAAACGTCTACCATTTGCGTTACCGGGTTCAAAGCAGAGTCAAAAACTATGACTTCTGCCGCAGGGTTTACATGCAGCACCGCCTCTACACGGAATCGTATACTGGGATCCTCCACATCTACTTTATCCTGAGTGGTAACTTTTACGGAGCGAATCCGTGGTTCAAAATGAAGAATTGTCTTTTCAATATCCCTGCAAAATTGTTTTCTACTTTCTAACGAGGATAAATTGATAGTAGATAAATCCGGCAGACCATAATTAATATTCGACTCTTCAAGATGTCTCAAAGCAGCAGGTGGAGAAATACATCGATAGCGAGTATTAAACAAATACTCTAGATCGCGCCGTACCCCTTCGCGTAACTGGCGCAAAATCTGATGGGACTGGTGCACATTTATTTTGCTAGATGATTCTAGTAATCGATCTAGCACTGGAGCCAACAGCCTTTTTTCTCTTGCCATAATTCTATGAAGCCCCAACACCAATCGTTGCCAATGCAGTAGTGAGTTTGAGTTCAGATACTAAATGATCTACTGTATAGTGGCTTTTTAGATGAATGACACTTTGATAACTGCCAACTTTACCCGGCTCATCGGCCACTCGTACACGCGCTTCACGCAGAGGATAACGTGCCAGCATTTCCCAAGACAGGTCATCTCGACCAGTTGTATATTGGTCCAACCAATGTTGCAGCTGACGTTCACAATCTGCAGCGTTCATGTAGGCGCCCACCTTATCCCTGATCATCACCTTGATATAATGTGCGAAACGCGATGCACAAAGAATTTGCTGTAACATTGAGCTAATACGGGCATTCGCTGTAGCCGCTTTGGAACTATATTGTTTTGCTTTTTGTAAAGAAGGCACGCTGTTAAAAGCACTATATGGCGTATCGTAACAGTGACTCAGACAGGCAAACCCCAACTCGGAAAGATCCCGTTCCACAAAATCTGTAACCAGAATAGAAGTAGACATTTTTACCATACCTGGGCGGCTGTCCGGCCTATAGGGCAAAACTGGCAATTGCGTAACCAATCCGCCACCAAAGTGATCACGAGCAACACCACGGATATGGGAAAACCAACCAACTTCACTAAATTCACGTAAAAGCACAGCACCCATTGCAAAACAAGCATTACCCCAAAGATAACGCCGGTTATGAGATCCCGTAACCTGCTCTGAAAATCTCAGCCCTTGATATTCTGAAAAACTTAGATTGTAGGGCTCACGCATCAGTACTTGGGGCAAAGTTATGGCCAGGAAACGACTATCTTCTAAATCCCGTAAACTGTTCCAACGTATATATTCCTTCTGACGAAAAACCTCCGAAAACCGAATTGGTTTGGCTAAGTCATCAAAATGATCGACACCGAATAGCTGAGGAGTTGCGGCACAAACAAATGGTGCGAATGCAGCTGCCGCGGTATGGGCTATACCCTGTAATGTAAAAATATCATCATAGGGATGGTCTGGAAGGGGTCTATGGGAGATATAGTAATCCCCCATTAATAAACCAAAAGGCTCTCCACCCGCGGTGCCAAATTCTTCGTTATAAACTAAATGAAAAAGTCCAGATTGGTCGAAGTCTGGAGCTCTTTCAATATCTTTACTTAAATCTTTCCAGTTGGCGTCCAGCAGTTTTATCTTGATATTTTCCGAGTGTGGTGTATCAAAAACAAGCATAGCAAGTCCACGCCAACTTGCTTCTAGACGTTGAAAGCGGGGGTTATGGAGAATTCGGTTAACCTGATCGCAAATGAGTTCATCAAGCTCAACAATAATGCGACTTAAGTATTGTCGAACAGAAAAATTTTCTTTTTTAGGACATGGACATATTTCAGTCAGCCAGTACTCAAAAGAAAATAGTTCATCTGGTTCGCGTAAGAACCTTTGTAGTTCAACTTGATTTTCGCTCGCTAATTTTTCCGGCAAAATATCTAAATAATCTTCCGTAAATTCATTTTTTATTGCGCCGGGCACCGGAAAACTCCCATTAGCATTTTCTTGAGAAATTGAATCATAATCAGGTCTTGAATAAGACCTTTCAAAAAAAGTCGCCCGCCTCTAATACGAGGCGGGCATCAGGTATTATCCAGCAGATGGGATATTGGCAACCATACGCATAGAAGTGGTCAATTCTTCCATTTGTAACCATGGTTTCAGGTAGGCAACAGCACTGTAGCAGCCAGGTTGGCCCGGAATTTCCTTAACTTCAACACGGGCCTCAGAAAGCGGATATTTTGCTTTCATTTCAGGGCTAGCATCCGGGTTAGAGTTAGTGTACTGGGTAATCCACTTATTCAACCAGCGCTCACAGTCACTCGCCTCCATAAAAGAGCCCACTTTGTCCCGTGCCATTACTTTTAGGTAATGAGCAATTCTGGAGGTGGCCATCAAATAGGGCAGACGCGCGGAAATAGCCGCATTGGCGGTTGCATCCGGGTCATCATAAGCCTTTGGTTTCTGTGCACTTTGAGAACCAAAAAATACCGAGTAATCGGTATTTTTATAGTGACACAGCGGTAGGAAACCCTGAGCGCTCAATTCGGCTTCACGGCGATCAGTAATGCCGATCTCAGTCGGACACTTCTGGTCCATATCACCGTCATCACTCTTGAACACATGTGAGGGCAGACCTTCCACTTTACCACCACCCTCGGCACCGCGAATGGCAGTACACCAAGAGTTCTCAGCGAATGCTCTGGTCATGGTTGTACCCATTACATAAGAAGCATTCATCCAGCAGTATTGATCGTGATCGGCAGGACGCGATGCTCCGGACTCATCAACTTCAAACTCCTCAAAGTCAAAAGCTTCGATCGGTTTAGTGTTTGCTCCATAAGGCGTTCTGGCCAGCGTACGCGGCATAACCAAGGTAACGAAACGAGAATCTTCGCTATCACGGAAGCTACGCCATTTAATATATTCCGCAGATTCAAAAATTCCGCCGAGGTCGCGAGGTTTTGATAGCTCAGTAAAGTCATCAAAACCAAACATGCCTGCACCAGCCGCTGCAATAAACGGACAGAAGCCCGCTGCGGCAACATTGGACATTTTGCTCAGCAACTCTATATCTTCAGGGTGGCTGGTGAACTCAAAATCGCCAATCATGCAGCCGTAAGGTTCGCCACCAGCAATACCAAACTCTTCTTCATAAATTTTCTTGAAGGTCTGGCTCTGGTCAAATTCAACAGCCTTGTCCAGGTCACGGAACAACTCGCGCTTACTCAAATTGAGCATACGAATTTTCATGGTTGCACCGGTTTCAGAATTCATCACCAGGTGATTAAGACCACGCCAGGAGCCTTCAAGCTTCTGGAATTTCTCATCGTGCATTATAGCGGCCATTTGTTTGGACATAGCCTGGTCAATGGCACTAACCGCTTTCTTGATCGTCTGGGTGAGGTTGCGGTCCCAGGAAACTGTGCCTTTTAAAACCTGCTCGGTCAGGTTTGCAATCAGGTCCTGCGCTTCCTGCGGTTCTGTCTGCTTGGTTGCGGCAATTGCCTGCTCCAGAAGATTAACCGATTGTTCCTCAGCTTCACCTTCCGCAACATTTTCTACTTCTGTGCTCATTCTGAGTCCTCTCCTTTATCCTTGTTCAACCCCAGTTGCTCGGAAATAGCACCGACGTTTTCCGTGCTCTTCAGGATATCTTCTAATACTTTTTCCAGCTCTTCAGAGCGGTCAGCCTTACTGAGAAGATCGCGTAATTTGCTACGAGCTTCCAGGAGTTGTTTCAGTGGCTCAACCTGATCGACAATTTTTTCCGGTGAGAAGTCGTCCATGTGTTTGAAATCAAGATCAATACCAATCTTACTGCCATCACCGGACAAGGTATTTTCCACTTGCAAGTTCAGCTTTGGATTTACCTTTGCCATTACGTCATTGAAGTTGTCGCGATCGATCTGTACAAACTTACGATCTTTCAGTGCTTTGCGGTTCTCAGCGTTATCCCCTGAATAGTCACCCATAACACCAGCAACAAAGGGAAGTTCTTTTTTAACTTCCGCGCCATTGGTTTCAACATCGTAGGTAATATGTACACGTGGTTTGCGCACACGCTTAAGTTTATTGTGAATACTCTCAGACATCTCTGGTCTCCTTCCTAGATTTAGGGACTGCTATTCTTAATTAATTACCAACCCGTGCCGTCTTCTTGTGCTTGACCACCCCAGGCATCCTCAGCTACAGGCGCAGATTCAGTGGGGCTTGAAGGTGGCTCAGATACAGCTGGAGCTGGTGAGGGGGTGTTACTCATAGCTGGCGGTGCAACATAGCGCTGGGTATCTGTACCATCGAGTCGGACACCAGTAAGCTGGGAGTAAAGTGCACGGGATTGCTCATCAGGCAGTAACTCGGTCATCAACTCAGAGACTGTCATGCGGCCCCAACCAATCAGTCTCTCCAACCCTGGTGCCAGGGGAGTATGAGGCTCGTAAGTTCGGAAATATTTAGCGGCTTGTTCTAGCAGTTTAAGAGCATCTTCTCGAGAACTCACCGGTCCGGTGGGTGCAGCAATGGCATTAGCAAGGATTGTTGCTGCCACATTAGGCACAGATTCGTCTGTAGCAGATGCACCCTGCTCCTCTGCGGGGGCTACAGGGGCCTCACTCTGGGCTATCGCATCCAATTGGCTCTTATAGATAAACCTTGCCGTACGCAAAACTTCATCAAGCAGTGAGGAAATATTTGTTGATGGCGGGGCATCGTGACCACAACTAGAGCGCAAGGCATCATTGATATTTCTATAACTACTGATAGTAGCTTCTATCGTCTCAATGAGATTATTGGCCCAATCATTACTTGCACCGTTCACGCATTGATTCACATCCTCTAGGCTATAACCCAATGTTTCAATGCGAGCAGCTTTAGCATCTTCATCAGCGATGCGATCTGCATCTCTGGCTTGCTGGTGCTGAAAAAATGAAAAATCTCCATAATCCCCTTCCGGGGTTATTGGCGCGCTACGGATCGGCATCATTAAGGTGCCATCACCGCCATCACCATTGAGACCTGTCAGAGGTGCAACTTTTGTCTCAATACCATCCTCATCAGGGAGTGGATAGAGATCATCCCAAAAATTGGTAACCAGCTGTTCTATTAAGAGAAAACCATCTCTTAAGCCACTAAATCCCTGAAGACGAATAAGAGCCTCTGTGTACCAGCTGGCAACTTCCAGATCTTTACTCTTCTTACTGAGAATCTTTTCTGCAGCCTTTGCCACATCGCGCCAGGGCGCGAGCAAATCAGAATCCGTATCATCAAACATGGCCGAACGTTCTGCGGCCCTAGCACTGTTTCGCGCATCTTTGATGGAGTAGTAATCAGAAGTCGGTGATCGATCCTCTCGAATATCCTCACCGACAGGGCTCTCTGCGGAAACAGGAGCTGTGAGTTCTTCGATATTTATTGTATTTGGGAATGCCATGAAAAAAAGTCCCTTCTACCCAATCAATTCCTTCAATAAGAATTCCGAGAAGAGTACACGTTGTAAAGATCTAATCAAGGCAAATGACACAATGTATCCGCAATAGCCAAAAAAAAGTGCAAACTTCACAATATTAAACGAATAACTTTTGTTGTTTTTTTATATTTTCTTGATCCTAATGGGCCTATTACACCGCAATTACAGCTGAGGCCTTATTTTCTGTAGTAGTAACATCTTCATCCTGGGCCTGAAAAGCCGCCACTATTTGAATAAATTCTGTTTTTGCTTGTGCAAAGCTTTGCAAAGACGTCCACAGGAACAAGGTATAGAAACTCATTTTCCCTTGGAAAAAAGCAACCATATATTGAACTGAATCGTTACCTATATTCGCACACATTTCATACAATATGCCCGTTTGCCAATCACGTTCCAAGGCTTGAGGCCCACTTACTAGCCGCCCATCGGATACCTTAGCCAAACACTGTTGCATCTGAGCATGGGCATAATCCGTCAAACTAAGCGTTACAGGGAGCTCAGATCGCTTCTGCCCCAAAACGATCAAATAGCGATTTAATTCAGTGTTACCGGCCTGAATTTCAGCATTGGGGTTCAAATGATCACAGGGTACCCAGTTACTTGGCGCGTACAATAAAAGCTGGGGGTCTCCACAGTGAAGTTTCCCCATGACCAGGGGTAATGGGGAGCCACCATCCTCTACCGACTCCTTGGTGCAATGTATAAGCTCAGAATCCAGGTACAACCTGGAGTGCCAACCTGCGCCCCATAATTTTTGTATGAACCGACAGGCTTCGGTTCTATCAACGGTTTTTTTGAGCTGGGAGCGGCTACTGGCCAGAAGTGCCTTTATTTGAGTAAAACTAAACCCAAACTCATTTCCCAGCGCGGCTATTGCCTTGCGTCGCTCAAAATGTGTGCGGATTTCTCCCGTAAATACCACTATATACGACATACCCTAACCCTTGCTTCCTGCAGTGATTGATAGGTTTGCTCCATTGGGAGCAACCTGAGCGCCCTGCCAATAGGCGGTTTTTACCTTAGATGTCTCTTTATTTAATTACTTTACTAACTGTGAGGTACTGAACAGGCAAGTGTATCTGCCGATACTTCACAGCGCAGGTACAGAGCTATAGCCGAACTTGAACTATCTCTTTATACATAATCTCTAGTGAAGTAACTTCGCATGATATCTTTTAAATAATCGGCTCAAGTTCGCCGACTGCTGTAAAGAAATTATATGAGCGTATATAGCCGCTAAGTAGCCACGCTCTTTTAACCTTAGAAAGTCGCTGTCACTCAATGCATTTAACCGCTCGACGGTCACACAGAAAACACCTGTTAAACGATGCTTAGTATTACCCGGTAGATCGACCACCACCACCTGCTCTTGAACAAGCCCCATCTCGGTTAAGCAGTGGATAAATTCCTTGCTTTTTATTTTCTGCTGATGAATTCCACTCAGTAGGTTTTTGACTTCCGACAGGGCTTTGGTCGCTTCGCCTTCGTCGTCGAATAGCCTCTTTCCATCACCATCAAAATTACCTAAGGAAAGCGAGGAGGAATCAACACAGACAACAGGACCTGTGGTAGCCATATCTTTATAGAGTAAGTAAAAAGGGTAAGCCCTCATGTTTGCTGGGATATAGTTCCCCTGCCACTTTCCCTGCTGCCAAAAGAGATTCTGTCCCGGTTTAATACCCAGTAGTGCGCAACTATCCAGGGAATCCTCGTCCTTAGATTTCAAAAATACAATCGGACATTCCCCAGCTAACGCCGAGAACTCTGATAGATATATCTGACAAACATGCCGGGTTTCACTGTGCGAAATATCACCAGTCAATACGTTATATTTGCGATGTTTATTTCTATCTAATGCAACTATTTGATTCACACAAGCTATCCTTTGCCTATTTTTTCACTGTCTCTGCTGACTGGCACCGAGCATCGAGCAGTAGAACTCAGGGCCGGGTAATGTGGGGCAAAGCACACTGGTTGGAGCCAGGTGTTGTGACCCTTCACAAGACCAGAGACTAAAACTGGCAAATTGCTTGCGGCATACCTGTCCGAGTAATCCCGCATAACGTTTTTCATTACCTGTAACATCATTACTGGCTACAAAGAAGTCATTCTGTGTTGGCGCGCTCAACTGTCGCCCCAGCTCTACAGGTACATCACCGAAGGCCTCAAACAGCTGATCAGCATGCAACATATTTTGTAATGCACTAACAGCCAGCTCTGTAAGCTCCCTATACCAACCACCGGCCTCAGACATAAAAGAGATAATGTCTACCGAAGTTGGCAACGGTGAGGCTATTGTCAGTGGGAAATAGCGCCCAACGCTATCCACACTCGGGACTAGAACCCCAACCCAGGGGTTTTCATCAATGACCCCTTTGCTGTGGGCAAAACGCCAAACTGGACTGGTCAAGTAATAGTCGAGCCAGCTGTCCCCCATTATTTCACGGGATCCATGCACTGCCCGCTGCAACCATTCGTCCCAAACTCTAACAAAGCTAGCGGGAAGCTGGCGCTGGATGAAATCCCCATGTCCAGGGAGCTTACCAAAGATACCAATAGTGCTTTGCAACTCACTCACTCCCTACTACAGAGTTTCTGGACATTGGTAACCACGCAGCAAGCTGCGATCGAATGGGTTGTTAACATTCGAGGCAACCAACTTGAACTGCGCTTTGCGCCCCTCTTCCGAGAAGGTTACCAGGCGCTCCGCATTGCTTTGGCCTATTTCAAGGTCTGAACTTGCGAGCAGTCGATACCATGCCCAGTCACCTTCAAAGTGCTTGCGGTGTACGGTTTCATTGAGGTCTTCAAAAATTATCCGCACTCTATTGCTCTCACCACCGCGCCAGGTAAGTTTTTTGCTGGTCTTGGGCCCATGTGAATAGGGGACACGCTGATCTCCCAGCTCAAGTTCAAACAGGCGCACACTGGAATCCAGCTTGGTTGGCTCAATGCGGAAAGAATAAGAGGCACTTTCACCCGACTTAAAGAAAGTCTTGCGGATTTTCTCTGCCCTACGCAACTGCGATAACGACTCTTTGGAAAGGCTCATACCCTGCCCTTCGACATACTTCACTTGCCAGGTTCTTGTATCCACAAAGGGTCTCAAGTACTCGTTGACAAATTTTTGCTCGATTCCGCCGGGCTTAAAGTATTGATTGAATTCAATAACCGGAATCTCCTGGTCACGATCACTGCGCAGTGGGTAACGGTTGGCCAGACTATTGGCATAGCTTTGATAAACCTGCTCGCGCCACACTCGGTTGAGATGACTCTTAGCCTTAGTCATCACTAGCGCCCAAGTGCTATCGGCAATATCTGTCAGCCACTGGTCAAAAGGTGCCGGCGCATTGGCCGCTTTAACTCTCAGTTGTTTAATCGCATCACCGCTTCCGGCAAAACGTGCTTTAGCGCTGGCGAATGCAGCCTCATTGGAATCCGGGGCGCTGTCAATTTCAGTCAAATACTCCTGAATCTTATTGATGGTCAGGAGATACTCCTGAACCCTTGCGGGCCTTCCCTTCTCACTTTGAGTGATTCGTTGTATCTCCTCGAAGCGCACATCGACAATATTGGGTTTGTAATGATCCTTGAGGGCCCCTGCAGCGCTATCCAATGCCGCACCACCCAAGCGACGCGTTGTGCTGGACACCGGTAACGGTACACCTTTGGCATCCACAGACAGCTCCGGCCGTGGTGTCAGGCGCGTGTTATCCGAGGTGATTTCTGTGATCGCTAATAGTGGTGAATAAATAGGGTCTGACAGGGTCGAGAGAACCTCAAGCGCCTGGGAGGTGCTGTTGAATCTGCGAATACTGAAACCACCGAGGAAGGATTGCCACTGTTGTAGGTATTCCCCCAGATAAATACGCTTTACATCCTCACCCAGCTTCTCGCGGTCAGCCTCGGTAAAGTCCTCGCCACTGAGGTCACCACCGTAGATCCAGCGCTCTTCCGCCATGTTGGTCATCAGTTGGGAGTCGGCACCAAAGTCCATCTCCTTATAGCCTGCCTTGGTGTACAGGAAGGGAATATTGAAACGCGAATCATCGGCGCTCACGCCAAATACCTGTTGAGTATCACCGCCGATCTCCTGATACAGATCCACGGTGGTCTGCCCCAGATCGCTACCTTGCAATTGCGCAAAGAGCCTTTGCGGCACAGGGATGCGTCGCAATTGTTGACGGGCGCGGGCCACTACACGCTCATTTTGCTGAATACTGGCGGGGATTGGGCGGGCTAACACCTGGCCCAGGTGAAAACGCAGTTTATCCTGCTCTTGGGCCTCGCCTGGTAACTGACGCTCCCAGCGGCCGCTGTAATAACTCTCAACAGTGGCAATATCCAATTTATCCGGGTTGAAGAACATCAGATAGGTTTTGAGAGTACTCACCAGTGCCGGATCATCGCTGCCCAAGCGACTGAGGTTACTCTCAATATCCCGCAGTAGCGCAGGTAGGAAAACTGCCTCGAGCTTTTGCTGATAGAGGTTATCCAATGCCTGGTCTATACGGGTGTCATACAATCCCAGGTTGGAAATCCACGGGTGTTCCTCGCGGTCATATACCGAAGTGGCCTGCCGCAGTGGTTCAAGCATTTGCAAAACATCAGCGGGTGTGGGCCGCTTACCCTTGAGCTTTTCCTCGGCCTGTTGATAAGCCGCCAGATTGTCATCGACCTCGCCCATGGACAGTTTGTTAGAAGCGAGGCTGCCACTCCAAAGAAAGATCGACCCCACAAATGCCGCAGCTAAGGTGGCATATACCCCTCTGCGCAGCCACAGATTAGCACTTTCTACCCTGCGATTGACCCCGACCAGCTCAGCCTCGGGGAATACCACATCTTTAAGCAGACGGTGCAGAAAGAAACTCTTTCCCACGCCTTGGAACTTGGGCCCGACACTGCGTTCGAGTCCAAAATCTGCCGTTACCGAGGCCATCATGCGGTCTACCGGACTGCCCTCCTGAGTGCCACTGGTAAAGTAAATACCGCGGACCATAGGGACGGTTTCATAACGGTTTGGCTCGAAAGTTTGCTTGACAAAGTCGGCCAAAATCTCCGATAGGCTCTCCATGCGGGCGGGAAAGCCCTGCAGCAAAGCACGCTTCTCGACATTGCGCTCCTGATGCACCCGCCATAACACTCTCTGATTCAAGCGTTCAATCAGCTGATTGAATTCGGCCCTGAAATTATCCAGTGGTGCACCAACAGTTGCGTTCGCTTCGCGAGGGAAACTCATACCCCAAACCTGTTCGCGTTCAGCCTGCGACAGGTTATCGAAAAATTCGCTAAAGCCCGCTACCAAGTCACACTTGGTAAAGGTGAGATAGATTGGGAAACGAATTCCCAGCTCCTGCTGGAGTTCATTTACCCGCTGGCGGATTGTCTTGGCTTGATGCTGGCGCTGCTCATCTGTCTGTACCATCAGGTCCTGCAAGCTGATTGCAACCAGTGCACCATTAATCGGCCGGCGACGGCGATAGCGTTTAAGCAGCCCGAGGAATGCTCGCCAGGCGCTGTTGTCGTAAACACGGTGGCTATCCTGGGTGGTATAGCGGCCGGCTGTATCGATCAGCACAGCGTCATTGGTAAACCACCAATCGCAATTGCGTGTACCGCCAACACCTCCGAGAGCCTCTTTACCGTGGCTTTGCGCCAGGGGAAATTCCAGTCCTGAATTGACCAACGCAGTGGTTTTACCACAGCCAGGCGGACCGATAATGACGTACCAGGGCAGCTGGTACAGGGAAACCTTGCCCTTCTCCGATTTAAAGCGGGCATTGCGCAATACATCCATGGCCTCACGGAATCGTCCCGACAGGGCCTCGAGCTCTTCACGGGAGTGCTCTTCATCCGGGTCCTGCGCATCCTCCTGGGACTCTTCAATGCCCTTGATTAGTGCCTGGTTTTGGCGCCGCTCCACCAGCCACTGGCTCAGGTTCCACACCAACCAGATGGCAAAAATAAATACAATGATGGTAATGCGAACCGTGTGGGAGAGTGTGGCGTTGTCACTGCCAAACTTAATGTAGTCCGCCCCAAACCAGATAAGAACCGACAGGGCTGCGAGGCCGATAATGCCAAGCACCCATTTGTTGGTAAAAAAGTCGCGCAAGCGTTTCATGAATAGCTCCATCTCCCGGGCTCAAGCAGCACCGGATCAATTCGGTCCGAGTGTCACTCTTCCCCTTGCGGGGGCTCGCTGTCACTGCCAGTAAGTTCCACCACACGGTCAGCAACAGGCGTGGTTGTTTCGTAAAGCCACCAGCGATAGCCACTATAAGTGGCAACCAACAATCCCAGCGCGACACTCACAATCACCCATAGAGGCACATAGTGAATCAGGCCGGACTTACGCTCGACACAGCCTTGCCAGTGAGGGGAGAGGTCCCGGTCCATCGCCGCTTTATGTTGCTCAATAGTGCGGTACAGCTCATCCCGAATCTGTTCAATCTGCTCGTGGCCCCGCTGTACCAGGCGATATTTACCCTGGAAGCCGAGGCTGAGACAGAGGTAGAAGAGTTCTAACAGCTCGAGGTGTGAAGCCGGGGTCTCCAGCATGCGCTGCAGAATGGCAAAGCATTTCTCACCACCAAATGTCTCTTTGTGAAACAGGCTGAGCAGAGAGTGTTGACTCCAGCCGCTCGCCGTTCCCCAAGGGGTGGTTAACACGACTTCATCCACTACGGTACAGAGCAGGTAGCGGGCCGTAAGCACCGTTTCCGGGGCCAAGCCCAACTGTTTGGACTCCCGCTCAAATGCCTGGATTTCCTTGGTCAGGCGTTTGTGTAGGTCCGGGACATTGGAGTGGTTCATGGTGGTGCGCAGCTTGATAACCACCCCCAACAGTTTGGAGGCAGCGGAGACCAGCGGGTTCAAACTGTTGCGAATCTGCATATCCGCAGAACTGCCGGGATTGGCGAAGAACTGCTGCGGCGCAGCCGAACCGGGTTGGGCCGGCGCTGCGGCGCCTGGAGTAGGAATCATTACTGTCCTGTCACCCGCGTTAGGTGCCGGCGGGGGGCTGAAGCTGTCATTGCTCATATCAGTTATTCCTTATGGCCCAGAGCTCCATGGTCAGCCCTGGAAATTCCGCTCCGAGGTGCACAGCAAAACCACCAGATCTCTGCATGGCCTGCCACAACTCACCGCTGCGCTCCATTTCGAAATAGGTAAAGCCTGCGTGATAGGGAATTTGTCTCGGTGCCACAGGCAAGGGGCGCAATGACAACCCAGGCAACTGGGCGGAGATCAACTCGCGGATAGCCTCCACCGGAGCCACCTTGGCTTGCGTAGGGAAGCGGCTGCGCAACAGGTCTCCGGGCATATCCGCTTTGGCGGCCATCACGAAACTCGCTGTCTTGAGCAGCGACGGGTCGGAAACCGGAGCCACATAGATACCAAATTTTCTCTGCACCAACTCCATGGCAATAGCGGTTTGCTCCAAAACCGTGGAGAGGGACTGACGCAAGGCGGAAAACAACCCGGAGAAACTGAGTTGCAGGTTTTCGTGCGAGTAATTGGGAATTTGCGGCGGGCGCTTGGTCGATGAGGTAAATGTCGACAATTCACCAGCCAGTTGCAGCAGCTCCACGAATAAACTGTGTGGGTGCAGGCGTGGCTGGGCAGTAATCTGTTTCAACAAAGGTTCAAAACGGTTAATAACCTGCAATAGCAGGTAATCGGCAATTTCTGCGGAGCCACTGCGGCCACTGTCACTCAAGCGATGCCCCAGAGCGGAGCCGCGGTGATCCAACAACCCCTTAACTTCTTCAATATAGGCTTTGATTACCGCCGAAGTTTCGGCATTCAAAAGCGGTGGAATATAGTCCGAATCCAGTTCAACCGGCTTTTCAGGCTGGCGTTCCCGTATTCTGGCGATGCCAATAGCCGCATAACCGCTGAGGTCGTCGCTCTCCAGTTTGAGACAAACGCGCAGTTTACCCACCTGGATACGGGCGGATTCACCAGAGGCTGCAGCACTATTACGCGCATCGAAGTTTGCCGTCTGGTAGCGCGCCTGGGGGAAATCTTCCTGATCGCGGATCGATTCCTGGCTGCCGGGGCGCTTCATCGGTACACACAGGTAGACGATCTCATCGCGGGTGTTAACCGGTACATCCAGGACATCCGGCAGAATTTCATTTTCCGGAGCCAAGATAGGCGTACCGTCGGGAAATATCGCTCTCACGCGGGATAGTGATATTTTGCCCATAGAGAGCGGTTCACTATCAATCGCCAGCTCCAGCACGCCCCAGGTGTAGGGTCCCAGCGAAGCGGTGCGCGCTTCGACCAACTGCTCGAGATAGCGATCCTGTTGCTGGAAGTGCTGAGGACGCAAGAACATGCCCTCGCTCCAGATCACCTTGTTGTTAACCGACATATGTCTTCCTTGCAAAGCCCAATCCAATTTAAATTGAGCTTAATTAAAACTGGCCTGAACGACGCTCTACTTGGATTGCTCCGCTTCCTGAAGGCGCTTTTTCATCAATTCATAATCTTCACTGGAGAGTGTTACCTTATCGTCTTTCTTCCCGCTATCATCATTGCGCGACAGAGGCGAAACGATACTCCGACGCCGCTTGGCAATATTCTCCGGTGTGCCGATGCGGGTATCCGCTAGAGCGACCTGATAAGCATTTTTCTTATGGTCGGTAATCGGCAGCACCATCAAGGCATCTGCTTTTTGATACTGGACAAATTCCGCCAGCAGACCGATATATTTCACTTCCGGTGTCAAAGGCAGCTCTTCCACACGCTGCTCACCGGGGGCGAATTCTTTCAAGATAACGGTATCGAGAAGATCATTACCGAGACGGGATTCCGCATTTTCATACAGGTTGAGAAAGTCTTCGCGGGCAAACTGGCGATCGTCTGCCAGCATAAACACACGCACCACAACCGGCGATGCACGACCGTCATCATCCGGGTTAACGTCCTTGCGGATATCCACCGACAGCTCGACACTGGTGTCCAGGTTCAGGGTGCGTCTGGTAGTCTGGCAGGCCGCCAAACTAACCACCAGTACTCCGAGTAGGGTGAATTTCAGTAGCTTTGATATCGTCACGACCAATTCCCTCTTTCGATTTATTAATTTTTCAGCTGTCTGGCATTCTTCAGCTCAGACAACTGGTTTTCATAAGTCACTGCAAATTCATCACCGAAGAGCTTGCGGTAACAGGCATCTGGATCACCCACTAATTCTCTGTACATCGCGCTGAAGCCCTCCCATTTTTTTGCATTCTTATTGCCGAACACACCGGAGGTGTTGCCCAGGCGACGCTCGATATTATCCGGACTGAAATACTTCAACATCGCGCTGTAGCCAGCGCGCATTCCCGCCAGTACGGCGACCTGATGATCGGAGAGATCATCAAAGCTGTCTCGCACCGCCTCTTTAGGCTGTAAAAAAGCACCGTTGCCGGCAAACATCGCCTCCAGTGCATCCCTCTCCGTGGCGCTAAATTTCAGCGGATTATTCGCCTCTGTCTGGATCATGGTGCGCTGTACCCGCAGCTCATTTTTGATACTGCTGCGCGCACGCAGGAGGTCAATGAGGCGAGCGACGGTTTCGCGAACGATCTCCGCAGCCTGTTGATCCGCTATTTGTTGCTGAGCGAGATTCATATTCAGGCTCAGCGTCGCCGCCAGCACACTGGATACAGGGGGAGCCGGGGGAGCCTGCACCGGCGGTATCGGTGCTTCTGGGGCCGGGGTCTGCTGGACAGGAGACGGCTGTTGCAATTGGGAAAAACTCTGCCCTTGAGCGGCAAAATCCATGGGACTGACAGGGGCCGCCTGTCCGGTATCAAAGCCCGGCGCGCCGGCCACTTGTTGCCCCTGCATCGCCGCAAAAGAACCCGCAAAAGGGTTATCCTGCTGGCTCTGTGGGACCAGTGCTTGTGGCTGTAATTGAGCCGGCGGCGGTGTTACTGGAGCTTGAGATGGAGCAAACGCGGGTTGCTGCGGGGCAACTTGCTGCTGAGGGGGAGCAACCGGTGGTTGCGGAACTACCTGGGGCTGCGGGGGAGGCGCCTGGAAAGATTGAGCTTGAGGTGCCTGAGTCGGTACGCTGGAAGGAGGCTCAGTCGACTGCTGTACTGGAGCCTGCGGTGAAATATACACAGCGTGTTGATCTGCAGGTACATGATCCTGGTCACTGCCATCTTTCCACCACTCATCATCAGACCATTGCCCTGGAGCGGCCTGTCCTTGTGACCCAGTGCCAAAAGAACCGAAACCCTGCGCATCCGAGACACCGAAAGATTGGGGCTGTTCAAAGGCCGACATAGGGTCCAGGGGGCCCGAGTCTGCGCCCAGTAAATTATCCTGAGCGGGAGAGTTCTGGTTACTCTGGGGGATATACCCCCATTCGCCGGACTGGGAAATATCGCTGCTACCACCTGGCTCCAGCCAATTATCCAGCTGCTTAGCCTCCGCCTGACTCTGCATCTTGGCCATAGCGCTGGCATTGAAGGTAGTGCGGTCGGAAGTATCGAGGAAGTCGGCACTGCCCAGCCCTTTCGGCAGGTCGCCGTCGGTCTGCGGTTGGCGCAATGTCACCTTGAGGCGATAATCCCCCACATTAATGATATCCCCCTCATTCAATGGGAGTTTATTCCCTTTGCCCAGCGGATTATCCCCATCGTTGTGATAGGTACCGTTAGTGCTGGTATCAGTCAGGAAAAACTGTCCATCACTGAAAGAAATTTGCGCGTGTTGAGATGAGACAACGCGCTCGGGATCGGGCAGCACCCAATAGTTATCGGCGGAGCGACCCAGGCTGCCCCCCTCTTTAGTGAACAGTTTGGTGTGCTTGAGCATATTGGCCCCTGCGGGATCGGCCAACACTGAGAGAATTAGATCCATGTCTTCCTGACTCACACAGTTGATGTACTTCGCACTTTCGCCGGATGCAAATTACAGAGATCAGTACGAAATGATCCGGGCACACAGGCCTTTCACAAAACAAATTCAAACCCGGCAAGCAGAGACTGATGTGCCGGATAATACTTTTTTCAGCTCCAGGGCCCCTTTAAAGCTCCACCAGCAAGAGATCTCAAACTGGGCAGAACAATTTGATCACGGCCCTGTACCGAGCGCATGGTGCTGAGACCGGCTCGATCAAACTCTGCGGCTGCCCGGTCAGTGAGAAGCGCTTCAGCACAGGGTGTAATCCACTGCCCCTGGGGCAGTTTGCGCAGATGCAGAGGTAAACTTTCATAAGTCGCCGAGGCGGGAACTTGGAGCCTGCCGGTCGTGGAAAAACCCTGACAGATTGCTAAGGCAAGCAGATAGGCGCTGTTACCCCACTGGTAATACTGATGTCCCTGTTCAGGTGTCAGCTCTTCAAATTCAAAATGTTCAGTGGTGGAAGTCTCGCGACCAAACGGCAGACGTAGCATAAAGCGGGGCGCGGCCAGAGCAACATATTCACTCGCGGAGTAATCCCGCACCGCCTGCCAACTCTCGGCAAAGCGCTCGCTCAAGGGGTAATACCAGTCATCCGGATCGACCGAACCGGCTAAGTTGGGGCAACCGGCCAGCTTTGTATCACCACCGAGAAGCAGTGCACTACCAGCCGCTTCTGCAATTGTGGAGAGATCAATCAATAGATGCAGATCCCGCTCCTCATCGGTGATAAAAAAATCGCCCAGAACAAGGTTATAGGGGCGATCACCGGCAACTGTTTCACGCTCAACCAGTAATTTAAAAACCTGTGACTTTTCCAGGTCGCTCTCGGCACTGGCGAAGTCGGCAAGCAACTCCTCCTTGCTGACATCAATCAAGTGCAGCTGCAAATTGGGGTGCTCTTCTAGCCGTCTCATTAAAAAGTGCAGACTGAGCCAACTCGCCTCCAGTTGCCGGAAATCACTGTGGTGCATCACCTTGCGCATAGTGTCCGAGGTCGCCTCGACCAGAGCATTTAAATACTCCCCCTGCATGGGGTCCGCACTTTTTTGCACATAGGGCGCTACGATATCCCTGATCAGCTGATCCACTTGGAAAGCACTACCGCTCTCCCTGGCAAGGCGCTCGCGCCCCGCTGCGAGGATTTCATCGAGAAGGGACTGCTCAGCAGAATAACCCGAAGTTTCTCGCGCGGTTTCAGCCAGCTCCGGTTTCCACTGGCGAATTTCCTCGGCGGCTTGCTGGAATTGCCCAGGATCACGCAAGCGTTGGCCGAGCGCTATAAATTGTTTAAAAAGTGGCAGGCGACTGTAGAGATAATCTGGATGTAAATCGTCGAAATAGGGTAATTGCAGGAGCTCATCCATCACCGGCAACTGCAGGCTCACCCCCAAGTCGCTGAATACTCCTTCAAAGGTATCGCGATTCAGTACATACACCCGGCGCTGGGCGATGGTCTCCGGCTCACACTGGCGACGGCTGGAGCGGCCACTAAAATCACCAAGAATTGCGACTTTCAGGCTATCACTGCCAAGGTCCATGCTCTCTTCCTTCTTATTGTTATCGCCGTGGATTTGAAATCCGGCAGTTATAGTGGCTCTACTCACGGTCAATTATCCACAGGTAAAAAAAATACGCAGCACGGCGAAACCACCTGTACTCATCATGCGTTTTTATCTAATTGGTTTCCACCAATTGTTTTTCGATTTTTTTTGACTTTCTCGGACGTCCTCTTTTGAGCGGACGGACCCTTTGATTGGCGATTTGTTCGATCTTATCTTTAAAGGCGTCACCGCCGAGAACATGTCCCAGCTTGATGGTTTCAGCGATGTAATCGAGCAGACGGCTATCGAAGCTATAGCGAAAGAGCTTTCGATAAGCCTGAGCGCGCTGAGCCGCATTCTCACCCAAGCCGGTATATAGGCGATGATCCTTAATCAAGTGATCATGCTCAGTGTTCACATGATGATTGAAACTTGACCAACGGTAATTACCCAGAGAGTCCGCAAGCCCCAGATAGAGCGGGCGCAGCTCCACATAGCGGTAACAGGTCAACAGGTAAGCATCAGAGTCGATCAGGCTGGATTTGTAGCGCCCGCGCCAAATTGTGCCTGAACGCTTGTAGCGGTGATTGACAAATTGGACATAGCGGCGACCCAAAGATTGCATCATTGAAGGAATGCCATCCGGAACTCTCGGAGTGGCAATGATTTGAATCATATTGGGCAATAACACGTATGCATGTACATCCACACGGTACTGATCAGCAGCATTTCGCAAGCTAATCAAATAATATTGATAATCCTCTTCATCAAAGAAGCACGGCAAATTGTTGTGACCGACCTGCACAATATGCTGGGGGATATCTATTAGATTGAGCCTGGGCAGACGAGGCATTTTGCCAGCAAATCCTTATTTATAAGGCGCGATGCCTTTCTAGTGATGATTAAAGGTTTTATTATCGCAAATCAGGGAAAAAAATTTCAAACTTCATCTGATGCCAAGTTAACATGAACCCTGGTTAGTGGTTGTAATCATGTTACGCTGCATTTTGTTGCTATTTAAATAAAGGGGAGTTGCACCAGACATGGATCAGATAAGTCTGGCGGTCAACGGACGCACTGACATTGGTCAAGTTCGCGAGGAAAACGAGGATAGTATTCGCTGGTATGCCAGCGCCGACCAACCTTTCGCTTATATCGTAATAGCGGATGGTATGGGGGGATACACAGGTGGTGCCACAGCTAGCAAAATAGCGGCAGAAACAGTTCAATTCCACCTAGAAGACCTCTTAAAACACACCTTTCTCTCCTGCACCCCAGAGCAGCAACAATTAATTTTACGCGCGACTCTAATCGACGCTATCAACAGTGCCAACAACGCCCTCCTGAACACCAAAAATACCAATCCCCACTTCGCAAAAATGGGAACTACGATTGTTGTTGCAGTCATGTGGCACGATTTTCTGATCGTTGCTCATATCGGTGATTCACGTGCTTATCTTTGGAATAACTTCGGATTACAGCGCCTTACGCGGGATCACAGCGTTGTACAGGAAATGATAGACAGCGGCCAAATAACTGAGGAACAGGCGCAACACTCCAGTGTGCGAAATCATATTACTCGCGCATTGGGTGTTTCCAATAGCGTAGAAGCAGAAATTAACAGTTGGAAATTAACAGAAAACGCCCTGTTATTACTCTGCACAGATGGCCTGACCGAATATCTGGATGATTACGCGATCGAGCGTGTACTGGCCACCCACCGCCCCGCCCTGGAGTGTGTCTACCGCTTTATCGACGATGCCAACAGAATGGGGGGGCGCGACAATATCAGCGCGGGGATTCTCGAATACTCCTCCCAACCCGCAGCGCAATTACTCGCGCAAGAACAAAGCGCAACCCAAAGACCAAAATCACCCGATGTAACCATCCGAAAAGCGCAACGTTAAACCCGTTTGCCGGAAGCTGAAGAATGACACCGGAACGTCTCACCCAGCTGGTCCCCAACCTGCTCAAGATCCTCAGCCCCTCCACAGCTTCCTTCGTCCAGGGAGACCCTGCGGCGGCGTGCCGCTGGCTGGAGGCTATTGAACAGTTACCTGAGGCCCAGGTTCCATGCGACCACAGCCTGCCTCTTTGGCCAGAGCCACCAGCAGTCGAGGTCAATACCTACTCAATCGCCTCTGCGCCGGAAATCGAGCTGTTGCCCGGAATCGGAGAGGGCCCAGTTCAATTTGTGAATGTCCCGGGGACCAATCCGCAGGGCACCCAGGTTCCGTCACTTAAACACTGTCACTTGGTAAGGGAGCTGGTAATCGCCGCAACTGGTGAGCTGAACTTCGAGCGAGCAGACCTCACAATCCCGGGACCCCTGCCATTTGTTTGGAAGCGTTACTATCGCTCTAGTATTAGTGAGGATTGTGGAATTGGGGCGGGCTGGCGCCACTCACTGAGCGAACAACTAGTGGTGCAAGATAACCAGATTGAGTTGTATACCGCCGAAGGGCGCAAAGTGCAGTTCCAATTACCCGCGATTGGTCACAGCTGCTACAACCGTTTCGAGCGCTTACTGCTATTTCGGCAGAGCCTGCACAGCTACCGGCTCTCGTCTGTTAACGAGCCCGATAAAATTTTTCGTGCAGACGGTGTTAACAGCGCCCTTCCACTCACCGAAATTCGCGACCAATTCGGCAACGCACTGACCATTGACTATAGCGAGGGGCTGCCCAGGAAAATCGTCAGCTCCTGGGGACGGGTACTGGACTTCGAAACCCACGGCGGCCGCATAGTAAAACTACTCAACAGCCACGCCCCAGATGATCAGCGCACACTGTGCTTCTATGAGTATCAGGGCGGAATACTGACTGAAGTTAACAGCAACCACGATCGGGAACGCTACCAATATCACGATTTGTTCCTTGTGCAAGCGCACAGCGGAGTAACTGGCAAGCGTCAATTTGAATACGATCTGCAGGGACATTGCCACAGGCTGATACAGGAGGAATCCGAGACCTTGCTAACCTGGCAGCACAGCCGTGGAAATTGTCAGGTGGAAGATACGGATCTAACCCCACAACAGCTGCACTTCAATCAATTCGGCCAGCTCACCAAAGAACGGCAGGGTCAACGAGAAGAAAGTTGGCTTTATGATTGCTACGGAAACTTGTGCCAACACATTAACGGTGATGGGCGGCGCACCTTTTTCCGCTACGATGAGTTCGGACGCCTGCGGCGCAGTACCAAGGGGGCCAACAGCAAACGTTATCTATTCGGTGAGAATGGTTATCCCCAGGCAGTTCTACTCAACGAAGATTTGTCGTGGATCTTCCGCTTTAACGATAAGGGACGGCCGCAGGCCATTATCGACCCGGAACAACAGGAGTGGAAATTCCGTTACAACGAACGCGGGCTTCTCTCTCAAATCACCGACCCAGAGGGCGGCTATGTAGAATTTTCCTGGGATAGCCAGGGGCAATTACAAACCGTTCGCCGCGGAGAAAAACTGTGGGGTTTCGAATACGACCACTGGCAGCGTTTAACCACCTTGGTCGTAAACGGGGAAACCTGGCGCGAATGGCGCTATGGCCCCGCCGGCGAATTGCGTGAGTCCCACATTGGTAGTTATCAATACGGCATCGATTACTGCGAACGCGGCCAACCCCACGCCATCCATGCCAGCAACAGCCAGAGTCTTCAATGGGATTACGATCATTGCGGTCGTATTTGCCAGATATATTTTGCCGATGGTAACCAGTGGGCACTGCACAGTAATGGCCAGGGACAATTGACCCAGCTGCAAACTCCAACCGGTGATTATCTGTGGCAATACGATGGGCTCGGCCAGTTAACCAATCATCACACCCCGGACAAACGCTATCTCAACTGGAACTACAACATTGACGGCAGCCTCAGTGAATACAGCGATAACGATTGCCGCTGGTACCTCCACTATAACGACGATGGCAGCCTCGCCAGCATACGCAATAACAGCGGCCAAATCAGCGAGTTCCACTACGACGAACATATGCGCCTGATCCAGGCCAATAATTTACATTCCTCAGTCCGCTTCAAATACAACCGGCACGGCCGGGTGATCGCCGAGAATCACGATAGCAATGACGTGCGTGATTTCAGCCTGAGATACCAATATGACTCGCGCGGCTGGCTGAAAAGCGCCAGCTCAGACAACCTCGATCTGGCCTATACCCTCACACCTTGTGGCGCGTTATACGGTGTAGACGCCAATGGCGAACCGGTGTTGCGCACCGAGCTCAAGGGGCAGAATTCAATCCATGTACAGGGAGAAGTGCGCAGCACTTTCAAACACCTGTTTGGTCGCCCCGTAAGCCTGGAAAGTAGCCTCGCCCTCGCCTGGCAATTTGATAAACAGCCTCCGTTACAGCTCACAACCCCAATGCGCCAGTCAGGATTTACCCAGGCGCAGATCGACAGGGACAAGCGCGGCAATGTGATCGCCGAGCGGCAAATTCCCGGGCGCAGGGATTACCAATACCAGTATGATGGTTGGGGGTTGATGAGCACAGCGGAGTGTGGCGATTTCAAAACTTATTTCCGCTATGATCCATTTGGGCGCCGGCTGAGTAAAACCTGTACTCACCGCAAATCGTCACGCCAACGCCGGGTCACCACCAGCTGGAGCGGCCTGGGCATCTGGGCAGAGGCACATCAGGTCGATGGGAAATCACGGGGCATCGGCCACTGGATTACACATCCTTTGCACGGGTCCGTACTATGTCACTGGAGTTCCGGCCACTGTAAGCACTACCATGCAGACCCACAGGGAAAACCCCTGGCCATATTCGATGCTCAGGGTACAGTGCAATGGTCTCAGGGAAAGGATACTGAAGAAGTTGATGGCAGAGGTTTCGGGCAGACTCCCGGTCCCTGGCGTGGGATTAACTTAATTGCCGATATCGAGACCGGTCTTTGGTACACACCTTCCAGGTATTGGAATCCTGCCCTACACATGTGGCTAAATGGCCCGAGGATTTTTACTCACATCACGCCCGATGTTCCACTGACCAGGCTCTGAACCCCTCATCGGCGCCCCGAACCGGGGCCCTCCGGGCCTGTACCTATCCCTACACCGTATCAATCAATTGCGTAGAAAAATTATGCAAGCATCCCCGGATTTTGAAATCGGCGGAATCGCAGTGGCCAAGGGGGAATCCCGCCATATCGACCTGCCCGTGGTCAGCCTCTACACCAACACTGAGATGGCAATACCCGTCTATGTACAGCGCGGTAAGCGGGAGGGCCCCACCATATTTGTCTGTGCAGCAGTACACGGTGATGAGCTGAATGGCATCGAAATCATCAGTCGCCTGATTCAAAGCCGCAGCTTAAAGTCTCTGCGCGGCACGCTGATCGCCGTACCCATGGTCAATGTCTACGGGGTACTCCAGCATACCCGCTACTTACCCGATCGCCGCGATCTCAACCGCAGCTTTCCCGGTTCTCCCAAAGGCTCCCTGGCAGCGCGTATGGCCCATGTTTTTCTGCGTGAAATAGTAGCCAAATGCGATTACGGCATCGACCTGCATACTGGAGCCGCCCACCGCAGCAACCTGCCCCAGGTGCGTGCCAATCTCGACGATGACATAACCCGCGCCATGGCCAAGGCTTTCGGTGTACCGGTACTGCTCAATGCATCGATTCGCGATGGCTCCCTACGTCAGGCCGCCGCAGATCGAGGTGTGAGAATCCTACTGTATGAGGCCGGTGAGGCTCTGCGCTTCGATGAGCTGTGCATCCGCGCTGGCCTGAAGGGGGTAACCAACGTCCTCAGGCATCTGGGCATGCTGCCGGCAAGGCGCAGGCGCAGTCTGATAGAACCGTTTATCGCCCGCAGCAGCGGCTGGTTGCGCGCCGGCGACAGCGGTATTGCCACCCATCTGAAGGCGCTGGGAGATCAAGTCTATGAGGGGGATCTACTCGCCACGATTGCCGACCCTTACGGCAACGAACTCGACCAGGTGCGCAGTAATGGCGAGGGGATCATAATCGGCAAGCAGAATATCCCCCTGGTGCAGGAGGGCGAGGCGATGTACCACATCGCCTATTTCCACGAACCCCAGGAGGTGGTTGAGAACTTAGAATTGCTGCAGGACAGCCTGCTGCCGGATGAAAACTTCTAAGGGCGCCCTATTGTTTTTGGAGTAACTCCAGCACCTCATTGCTGGGGAAGCCTTTCTCCTCTACGCCGGCGCTCTTCTCGAATGCTTTGATGGCTTTGCGGGTTCCCGCACCGGCTTTGCCATCAATCTCACCGTCATAAAAGCCCTTCTGTTTCAGTAATTTCTGTAGTTGCTCAACCTGGCTGCTGTCGAGAGGGGTAAAGGGTCGGTTCCAGTCCTTCACCAGAGGAGGGCCTCCGCCGATGCGATCCGCCAGTAGGCCGATAGCGGTGGCATAGCGATCGGAGTTGTTGTAACGCTTGATCACGAAGAAATTCTTAAACACCAGAAAAGCCGGGCCGTTACGCCCATCCGGCAACTTCAGTTCCGCTACTGCCTTCTCGCTCGGGAAGGACTCGCCATTGGCACGCTTGACCCCGAGCTTTTCCCACTCCGCCACGGTCAGCTTGCCGCCTGGCATTTTGTTTGCGGGAATGGAGACCTCATAACCCCATGGCTTGCCGCGCTGCCAGCCATTGCTGGACAGCAGATTAGCAGCGGTGGCCAAGGCATCCGGCACTGAGTTCCAAATATCGCGCTTGCCATCGCCATCAATATCCACCGCGTAGGCCTGGTAACTGGTGGGAATAAACTGCGTATGCCCCATAGCCCCAGCCCAGGAACCCAGCAGGTGCTCTCCTTCAATATCACCGGCCTGTAGAATTTTCAGCGCTGCCAACAGTTGTTGCCGCCCGAATTTCTTGCGCTGGGGGTCTGCGTAAGCCAAGGTAGCGAGGGAGCGGATTACACTACGCATCACCGTCTCGTTGCCAAGGATGCCGCCAAAGCTCGACTCCACCGACCAGATCGCCAGGAGGATATTGGGGTCCACACCAAAGCGCTTCTCAATCTTGCTGAGCCAGGGCTTCATCTTCTCTTTCTCACGCTTGCCCCGCTCAATAGCGCGCTTTTGCACCCGATTGTCGAAGTACTGCCATACCGGCGCCTTGAACTCCGGTTGGTAGCTGGCTCTATCAAGCACCCATTGGTCCGGAGAGGTAATGCCCTTAAAGGCCTGGTCGTAAACCTGGGGGGAAATCCCATTTTTAATGGCGGTTTGGCGGAACTCCTTAACCCACTTTTCGAATGCCGGGTCCGGCTTATCTGCAGCCTGGACGCTCTGAGTCAAAAAAGTTAAACAAAGGGTGAAAACATAGAACAGCGCGGGGAACCGGTGCAATCTGGGCATGGGAGTACCTTTGACACGACATTTCGCTCGCACAAGGTTAGAACGAGCCTCTCTCTTCCGAAAGGCGGATTTCTCCAATGGTGTCACCCGCCTGATCAGTCATTAATGGGGACAGTGGAGTCAAAGGGAAGTTCTGAGGATTGCCAGGCCCTGTGACCAGGGCCACAAAATCAGGGAATCACGTAAAAGAGTACGGCGAAGAAGTGCAAGATACCGCCAGCCAGCACAAACAAATGCCAAATCGCGTGATGAAAACGCAGGCTGCGCCATAAATAAAAGGCGATACCACCGGTGTAGCAGAGACCACCCAGTACCAACAACCACAGGCCACCGGTTTCAAGGCTATTCGCGAGAGGCTTGATTGCGGCGATAACCACCCACCCCATCAAAGCGCTGAGAGTGATCGACAGGGCGCGGATCTTTTTTAATGGGGTAAATTGGATAATCAGTCCCAACAGGGCCAACCCCCAGATAATGCCAAACAACCACCAGCCCCATGGCCCGCGCAGAGTTACCAGGGTAAACGGGGTATAGGTACCTGCAATCAGGAGAAATATCGAAGTGTGGTCGAGGGTACGTAGAATCGACTTGGCGCCTATATGGCTTACAGCGTGATACAGGGTAGAGGCGAGGAAACAGAGAATCAGGGTAGAGGCATAGACGCTGGAACTGACGATGTGCCAGGCATCCCCGCGCAACGCGGCAAAACCAATGAGAACACCGAGACCGGCGATAGCCAGCACGGCTCCGACACCGTGAGTTACGCTATTGGCAATTTCTTCAGCAAAGCTATAGCGGCTGGCAACGGAAACGGATGAGGTCATAGATTGGCCCGATTGAATTCTGGTACTGAGTGGCTCCAATAACCACTCGACCGATCACTGGAATCAGGTCTAATGATCAAAGGCCTCACTAAAAATAGCAAGGCCAGGATCAGACCGGCGATTCACAACCGGGCCACTAGGACTTATACGCTAGCGTTGTGGATTCCCATTTCGCACAGAGCGGAAGAGGCGCGAACGATTGTTTCGTTACGATCGGGTCCTGTAGAAATAATGTCTACCGGTGCGCCCACCAGTTCCTCAATGCGAGCGATATAGGCCTTGGCATTGGCGGGTAGGTCCGCCTCGCGGCGCACACCAAAAGTATTCTCTGTCCAACCAGGCATACTCTCGTAAACGGGCTCTACACCCTCCCAACCGGCGGCGTCAAAAGGTACCGGCACTTCTTCACCGGCGCTGTTGCGGTAGCCCACACAGATCTTCACTTCTTCGAGGCCATCGAGCACATCCAACTTAGTCAGACACAGTCCGGAGATACTGTTGATGCGAATCGCGTGACGAACAGCAACCGCATCGAACCAGCCAGTGCGACGCTTGCGTCCGGTGGTGGCACCGAATTCATGCCCTTTTTCCCCCAGATGACGCCCTACTTCACAATCGAGCTCGGTGGGGAATGGGCCACTGCCAACGCGGGTGGTGTAGGCCTTGGTGATACCCAGCACGTAATCCAGGTACAGGGGACCAAAACCGGAACCGGTAGCAGTGCCGCCAGCAGTGGTATTGGAGGAGGTTACAAACGGATAGGTGCCGTGGTCGATATCCAACAGGGAACCCTGGGCACCCTCGAACAGGATGTGCTCGCCCTGCTCGCGAGCCTTGTGCAGCTGGTCGGCCACATCAATGATCATCGGTACCAGCTGTTCGCGCCAGACTTTGGCCTGCTCCAGGGTATCCTCGTAGCTTACCGGATCGACTTTGTAGTATTGGGTCAGGGCGAAGTTGTGATAGTCGATCAGCTCCTTGAGCTGATTGCAGAAGTTGTCCCAATTGCACAGATCACCGAGGCGCAGGCCGCGACGGGCAACCTTGTCTTCATAGGCAGGACCGATACCGCGGCCGGTGGTACCGATAGCATTGACGCCGCGGGCTTTTTCACGAGCCTGGTCCAAAGCCACATGCACCGGCAGAATCAGCGGGCAGGCCGGTGACAGGCGCAGGCGTTCACGCACGGGGACGCCGCGCTCTTCCAGCTCCGCCATCTCCTTAAGCAGTGCTTCCGGTGACAACACAACACCATTGCCGATCAGGCAGGTTACGCTGGGGCGCAGGATACCGGAGGGGATCAGGTGCAGTACGGTTTTTTCACCGTCGATCACCAGGGTGTGGCCGGCGTTGTGTCCGCCCTGAAAGCGCACCACCAGGGAGACCTGCTCTGTCAGCAAATCGACAATCTTACCCTTGCCTTCATCGCCCCACTGGGTACCCAGCACTACTACATTCTTGCCCATCTGTATCAATCTCTAACTCAGGTTTCGTTCTGCGGGAGGCCTAGAGGCCCCTACATCAATGGATCTTGCGGAGTTCACCGCACCAATATAGGCACATTATCGGCACATCCACTGCGCCCGCCTGTGCTCAATCCCGGGGCTTCACCACCCAGGAATTGCCTTCCAATACCAGTTCGCGATCACAGCGCGAATAAACATCACTCTCTGCGCTATCGGAAAGGGTGGCGATCACCACCTCGCCTCGCTTGCGCAGCTCGTCAACCGTGCGCCAGAGCTCGGCGCCTTGCTGGCCACTCACTTCCGGCGCGAGTATGGCTCCTTCTCTGGGTGTTGCGCTTATACCCAGGGTATTGAGAGCCACTAAATCACTACTAAATCCCGTTGCCGGGCGATCCCGACCAAACACTGCGCCTATGCCGTTGTAGCGGCCCCCGTTGGCGAGCGCCTGCCCGTGGCCCGGCGTATAAGCGGCGAATACCAAGCCGGTCTCATAGTCGTAGCCGCGCACTTCACTCAAATCGAAAAAGAGTGTCACCGCCGGGTAGCGCTGCCCCAGAGCCTCGGCGACCTGCTGCAGGTCAGACAATGCATCCAGCAGCGGCTGCGGTGCCCCCGTCAGCTGCGTGGCGGCCCGCTCCAGGCAATCGAGGCCACCGGCGAGACCGGGTAGAGCCTGCAACCAGGCCGCTACCTGTGAGTTGCTAATATTCTCTGACACCCAGCTGTGAACATCGGTACTGGCCTTATTCTGCAGTAGAGCCGACAACTCTTCGCGCTCACTGTCGCCGAGCCCGGCTGCCTCGGCGAGGCTTCGGTAGATGGCGACATGACCGAGGTCCAAATAAATATCTTCCACCCCGGCAATCTGCAGACTCTCCAGCATCAGGGAGATTACCTCGATATCCCCACCGAGGCTGTCCACACCAAACAGTTCCGCGCCTATCTGGATGGGCGCGCGCGAGCCCATCGCGGTACGCGGCCGGGTGTGGAGGACCTGGCCCGCGTAACATAAGCGGTTGGCCCCCGCGCGCGGGAAACTGTGCGCATCGATGCGCGCGGTCTGCGGGGTAATATCAGCGCGGATACCCAGTGTGCGCCCAGAGATCTGATCTGTGACCTTAAAGGTACTCAAATCGAGATCACGTCCCATACCAATCAGCAGCGATTCAGTGAATTCCAGCATTGGCGGTATCACCAACTCATACCCCCAGCAATGGTAGAGGTCCAACAGTCGGCGGCGCAGGGTTTCAACTTGAACAGCACCCGCGGGCAAAATCTCCGCGATGCCATCCGGCAGCATCCAACGATCGGCTTGAGTCATGGTGAAACGGGCTTTTCAGAGTTAATGAGGCACGTCGGCTTCCACAAAAAAACCGGGCGAGGCCCGGTTTGCGTGATTTTAGCACCAACTGCCGGCAGGAAGGTAGGGCTGTCGCAAGGACAGCCACGACCTCGGGTAAACGGCTGGCGGCTAGGGATAATCCGCTGCCATTTGCCCGGCGGGCTGGTTTATTGCCCTTTAGGATCCTTCAAATAGCGGAAAAACTCACTATCCGGGTCCACTAGCATCATATCGGATTTGCTGCGGAAAGATTCCCTGTAGGCCTGCAAGCTGCGGGTAAAGCGGTAGAACTCGGGGTTCTTGGTATACGCAGTGGCGTAAATAGCTGCCGCCTCCGCATCGCCGGCACCACGCAGTTCTTCGGCCTGACGGTAAGCCTCGGACTCGATCACCACCTTCTGACGATCGGCATTGGCCTTGATACGCTCACTGGCTTCCTGGCCCTTGGCACGGTGATCCCGCGCTTCCAGCTCACGACCTGCGCGCATACGCTGGAACACGGACTCGGAGACTTCCGGCGGCAGGTCGATACGCTTGACGCGCACATCAATTACTTCCATACCGAGGTTCTTTTGCGCTATCTGGTTCAAATTCTTAGTGATTTCAGACATTAGCTCGTCGCGCTCACCACTGACCACCTCGTGCAGATCGCGTACACCAAACTGGTTACGCAGACGGTCGTTGATCTGCTCCGATAGCAGGCGCACCGCATTGCGCTCGTCACCGCGGGTGGCGATATAGAACTTGCTCACATCGGAGATACGATACTTAGCGTAGGAGTCCACCATCATGAACTTGTTTTCGCTGTTAAGCATACGCACCGGGCTGGAATCCACAGTTTGGATTCGTGCGTCAAACTTGCGCAGCTTTTCCGCAAACGGGACCTTGAAGTAGAGGCCCGGCTCGGTATAGGTGCGCACCAGCTCACCGAAACGCAACAATACGGCCTTTTCGGTTTCCTTCACCACAAAGGCGCTGGAGGAAACCAACAGGATACCGAGTAATAGTACGACGATAATTCCCAGAGTTTTGTTGTTCATTCCATCACCTCCTAGCGAACAGTCTGGCTGCGGCGGCTGCTGGCAGCATCCTGACGTAGGCGCTCGACAATACGCTGATAGATTTCCTCGACCATGATCGGCGAAGAGTCTTTGCGCTGGGCTGCCTGAATTGTGCTCTCCTGCGTCAGCTTATCCAGCGGCAGGTACATCATATTGTTGCCACCCTTAACATCCACCATCACCTTGGAGGTGTTGGACATGACATCCTGCACCGCATCCAGATACAGGCGCTCGCGGGTCACTTCCGGCGCACGCTCGTACTCTGTTAGCAGCTTCTCGAAGCGCACCGCCTCACCGCGGGCACTCTCTACCACACGGGCCTTGTAACCCTCCGCTTCTTCGATAATGCGCTGGGCTTGACCGCGGGCCACCGGGATCACCTGGTTGGCGTAGGCCTGGGCCTCATTTTGCAGACGTACTTCGTCCTCGCGGGCCTTGGTCACATCGTCAAATGCATCTTGCACTTCGCGAGGCGCCTTGGCATCCGTCAGGTTCACTACATCGACGCGAATACCCGTCTGGTAAAGGTCCAGATATTCCTGCAGGCGCTGCTGAGTGTCGGTGGAAACTTGGGTCCGGTTCTGCGAGATCACACCATTCAGGGTTAGAGAGCCCACCACATGGCGCAGGGCACTGTCGGTGGCTTCCTGCAGACTCTTCACCGGCTCACGCACACGCAACACATAGGATTCCGCATCACTCACCTGCCACTGCACAGTCAATACCACTTCAACGATGTTGGCATCTTCGGTCAACATCTGTCCGGTGGTACGCTCGGTGCGCACCTCAGTCATATTGACCTTGGTGACATGATCGATCAGCGGTGGATTCCAGTGCAGACCGGCGGATTCGGTCGAGTGGTATTTACCCAGGCGCAGTACTACCGCCTGTTCGTTGGCGTTGACCTGGTAAATGCCAAGCCCTGCATAAATCAATACCGCAACAACAATCACCAGCATCCACGGAAAATTACCCGTTCCGGTGCTTGGGCTACCGCCAAACAATCCACCGAGTTTCTGCTGGACTTTGCGGAACAGCTCGTCGAGATCCGGTGGGCCATCGTTATTGCGGTTACCACCGCCACCACCCCAAGGGTCTTTGCCGTTGTTACCACCCGGTTCATTCCAGGCCATCTAAATTACTCCAACTCTGATCATTTAAGCTTTTACTCCGGCGGATTCTAGCATTCCCCGCCGGCAAAATATTGCCGCCAAACCTCAGCTATAGGCAATTTAGTCGCAATCGAGGCCGCCTCGCCCACATAACGACTCACTCACAAGAAGCTGACGCTAAGGCTACTGCGCTTCGATATCGCCACTAATATCTCCTTGCGGCAACCACTCCGGCTCTTCACCGGCATTTAAAAATGGGGCCAACAAACGCTGAAAATCACTGCGCGGCAACAGTAACTGCAATTCGCAGTCGCCATTATCCCGGTATTGCTCGCTCTGCACCGCATTGATCTGATAGAGCTGGGCACGCAAGCGGGATTGTTGGGGTCTCACTACCAACAGGCCCTGCACCATTTGCTCACCCAGGCGCTCCGCAATTGCCTCGACCAAAAGATCACAGCCTGCGCCAGTCACTGCGGACAGCCAAACTGCGCGCGGCACACCCTGTTCATCGCGATCAATGCGGGGCTCACTGTCGGCGATCAGATCGATTTTGTTGTACACCAGTAGCTGTGGAAGATCCGATGCACCGATTTCCTCAAGTACGGTCTGTACCTCTTCCATCAGGTGCAGTCGATCGTCTGCAGCGGCATCCACTACGTGCAGTAGCAGTGTTGCCTGCGCGGCCTCTTCCAGAGTCGCGCGAAATGCCTCAACCAATTTGTGAGGCAGGTGCGAAACAAAACCTACAGTATCTGCAAGGATCATGGCGCCAACATTGGGTAATTCAACCCGGCGCATGGTCGGGTCGAGAGTCGCGAATAATTGATCGCGAACATACACATCGGCATCGGTAAGCCGATTGAACAAAGTCGACTTACCGGCGTTGGTGTAACCCACAAGGGAAACCGTGGCCACCTCGGCGCGGGAACGTGCGCGTCGGCCCTGCTCCCGCTGGCGTCGGACTTTCTCAAGGCGCTTCTCAATAGAATCGATTCGCGCGCGCAATAGGCGACGGTCGGTTTCCAGCTGGGTCTCACCCGGGCCACGCAAGCCAATACCACCTTTCTGCCGTTCCAAGTGGGTCCAGCCACGCACTAGGCGGGTGGACATATGGCGCAACTGCGCCAATTCCACCTGTAATTTACCTTCGTGGGTGCGTGCACGTTGTGCGAAAATATCCAAAATCAGGCCAGTGCGATCCAACACCCGGCACTTGAGTTCGCGCTCGACATTGCGCTCCTGGCTGGGGGAGAGAGTGTGATCAAAGATCACCAATTCAGCGCCCTGCTCTTTCACCACCTGACGAATTTCTTCCAGCTTGCCCCGTCCGACAAAAGTCTTAGGGTCTGGAGTGGCCCGCTGTCCAAAGATAAAACTGACCGGGTCTGCTCCGGCGGAGAGGGCAAGCTCCTCAAATTCTCGAGGGTCATCTGGGCTGTCTATAGCGGAGAGTTCGAGGTGTACCAGTACTGCCAGTTCACCGGATTCCGGTCGATCGAAAAACAATGGGAAATCTCTGTATGAGGAAGTGGGCGCCTACCCGGCTCCCAGATTGAAGTGGCAGCCGAAAATCCAATTTCAGATTCACTCGGCTGCTAGCGCCCCGGCAACGGGGCGCGAGTCTCGATAACGCGCAACGCAATCAGCTGAAAGATTCGCGCTCACCGCCTTCACCATTGCCCTCTCCGCCGTGTTGTGCGGCTGGATTCAACAGCGGAACGCGCACAGCGCGGGACGGTACGACAGTGGAAATAGCGTGCTTGTAAACCATTTGGCTGACAGTGTTTTTCAGCAACACCACAAACTGGTCGAAAGATTCAATTTGCCCTTGGAGCTTGATGCCGTTCACCAGATAGATAGAAACCGGTATACGCTCTTTGCGCAGTACGTTGAGGTAAGGGTCTTGTAAGCTGTGCCCTTTTGACATCTTTTTTCTCCTTGTCAAAAAGCTGAATGCGGTATGCAGGCCGCAATCGCATCCGCGAAGTGCGCGGATCAAAAAACGACTGAGGTTGAATACGCGTATAAGTAGTGTAGTAGCGAGCCGGAAAAGGCCGGCCCCGTGAAAACTGACTGACTGAGCTTGTCGTTTTATAGCCCAACCACGTTATGGATGCTTAAGCGAGAAATTTCAAGGCTTCGGCCAATATTTCATCATTCTCACGCACCCCGCCCTCACTGTCCTGAGTGGACAAAGTTTCCAGCTCAGGCCAGCGTCGCAACCAGGTCAGCTGACGCTTGGCCAACTGGCGGGTAGCGGCAATTCCCGCAGCAACCATCTCATCGTAATCGCAGCGCCCATCCAGGTACTGCCACACTTGACGATAGCCCACTGCTCGAATCGCCGGAAGATCCTCGTGCAGGTCACCGCGCTCATACAAACCGCGCACCTCCCGCACAAATCCGGCTTCAAGCATCCGCCGAAAACGCAGTTCGATACGCTGATGAAGCAGCGACCTGTCGCGTGGCATTATCGCCAATTGACTCAACCGGTAGCGTTCCTGCACACCGCCTCCAGCCTGCTCGCGACGCAACTGGGACAGAGGCACACCGGTCAACCGATAAACCTCCAGTCCCCGCTCGATACGCACCGAGTGATTGGGGTGCAATTCCGCCGCCAACTGAGGATCGACTTGAGCCAGCTCCGCGTGTAAAGCGGGCCAGCCCTCGCGCTCGGCACGCGCTTCAATTTCGGCACGCAGTTGCGGGTCGGCCTCTGGCAATTTTGCCATTCCCTCTAGGAGAGCACGGAAATACAACATAGTTCCGCCAACCAGTAAAGGGATCTTACCGGCTGTGCTGATTTCGTCCATAGCTTCGAGAGCATCTTTGCGAAAACGACCGGCGGAATAGGACTCGCTGGGGTCGCAGATATCGATCAAGCGATGGGGATAGCGGGCCAACTCCTCTGCACTGGGTTTGGCCGAGCCAAGATCTAGCCCCCGATAAACCAGGGCCGAATCCACGCTAATTAATTCCACCGGCAGGTGATCGGCCAGGGCCATAGCCAAATCCGTCTTGCCCGATGCGGTGGGGCCCATCAGGAAAATTGCGCGGGGTTTGTCGCCCAAAGTGCGCTCGCTCAAATCAACACCTACTTCCCAAACGCGGTTATTGGCCGCGCATAAACCACTTATCCATATCCGCCAGTTTAACCTGGGTCCAGGTCGGGCGGCCGTGATTGCACTGGCCGCTGCGCTCGGTGCGCTCCATATCCCGCAACAACGCATTCATTTCCGGCACCGTCAGGCGGCGGTTGGCACGCACAGAGCCATGGCAGGCCATAGTTGCGAGCACTTCGTTAATTCGCTCGCCAATACGCTCACTGTCGCCCTGCCCGAGTAAATCCGACAGTACATCGCGCACCAATTGCTCCACTTGGGCGCCGTGCAACATGGTGGGCACCTGGCGTACTAGCAAGGTTTCCGGTCCCGCGCGCTGCAGCACAAAGCCGAGAGAAGTGAAAACCTCGCTGCGCTCCTCAAAGCAATCCGCTTCGCGCTGACTCACTGCCAGACTCACCGGTACCAGCAATGGCTGCGCCTGAATGCCGCCGGCGGCGTGAGCCAGTTTCATCTGTTCGTAGACAATACGCTCGTGAGCAGCGTGCATGTCCACCACGATCATGCCCTGTTCGTTCTGCGCGAGAATATAAATGCCGTGCAGCTGAGCAATGGCAAAGCCCAAGGGCGGGATCTCTTCCCCACTGGCATTGTCGTCGGCCGTTGGCATCTGCACAGCCATAGGCGCAACTGCAACACTAGGCTGGAACGCGGCCGAGGTTGCGGACTCGGCAACACCCGCAGGCTCCCGGTAAGGTTCATGCAGGGCGCCATAGGCATTCATTTGCTGCTGCAAACTCGACGGTGAGGGACGATTGGAAAGCGGCATTTTTTGCTGGCCGGAGAATTCTCCCGCTTGAATACCACTGACTTTTTCAACAACCCCACTCTCTTGCACCTCAGCCTCTTCGGCATGATCATCCCGCTGCCCCGGCCGCACATCGGCCAGGGCTCTGTGCAAACTGCCAAACAGGAAGTCGTGCACCAGACGACCATCGCGAAAGCGCACTTCGTGCTTGGTGGGGTGCACATTCACATCCACCGATGCCGGGTCCAGTTCCAGATAGAGCACAAACGCTGGGTGGCGGCCGTGATAGAGCACATCGGCAAAGGCGCGGCGTACCGCGTGGCTCACCACCTTATCGCGAATAGCACGGCCATTGACGTAGAAGAATTGCAGATCGGCCTGAGAGCGGGAAAAAGCCGGCTCTGCCACCCAACCCCATAGGCGCAGACCACTGCGTTCCACATCGATATGCAGGGCATTTTGCATAAACGCCGGACCACACACCTGGGCCACACGGCGCTCCATCTCCACACGGCCGCTGCCGGCGCGAAGGTTATGCACGCCCTTACCATTGTGGCGCAGACTGATAGACACATCGAAGCGTGACAGCGCCAGGCGCTTGATGGTGTCGTCGATACGGTTAAATTCAGTCTTCTCGGTGCGCAGGAATTTGCGTCTTGCCGGCGTATTGAAAAACAGGTCGCGCACATCCACGGTGGTGCCGCGAGGGTGGGCCGCAGGTGCCAGTTGAGCCTGCATATCTCGGCCCTCGGCACTCACCTGCCAGCCCTTGCCACTCTCATCGCGACTACTGGTCAAGTTCAGGCGCGCCACCGAGGAAATACTGGCGAGCGCCTCGCCGCGAAATCCCAAGGTGGCCACAGCTTCCAGGTCTTCCAACACGTAAATTTTTGACGTGGCATGACGCTCCAGCGCCATAGGCAAATCTTCTCGCTCTATGCCCTTGCCGTTATCGCGCACTTTCATACGCTTGATACCGCCGTTGTCGATATCCACTTCCAACCGAGTGGCGCCGGCATCTAAGCTGTTTTCCAGCAGCTCCTTAATTACGGAGGCGGGACGTTCCACCACCTCACCGGCAGCGATCTGGTTAGCGAGACGCGGAGATAGTTGCTGGATACGTTCGTGCATAACTCTGGCCTGTTATTGCTGCTGCGGCCGCGGGGCGCTGACTCGTGAGAATTGATTAACCGGAAGGGATACTCAGTGTCTGGCCGACACGGATCACCGAGCTGTTAATACCGTTAGCTTTCTTCAGGGACGCCACGGAAATCCGATAGCGCGCGGCGATTCCAGACAGTGTCTCGCCGCGGGCGATCACATGGCGGCGTGCTTCAGCACTGCGGCTGGCGGCAACCCAAGTGCCCGCCGGGGGGCGGTTCTCGAAGTGGGCCACTATACCTTCACTGAGTTTTTGTGCCAGCCTGCGTTGGAATTTTGGGTCACGCAAACGCTTTGACTCTTGAGGGTTGGTAATAAAACCAGTCTCCACCAAAATTGAGGGAACATCCGGGGAGCGCAACACGGCGAAGTTGGCCTGCTCCACGCGCTTTTTGTGCAGGTGTGTCACTGTTCCCAGCTGGGACAGCACACTGGCACCGATATCCAGGCTGGCATTCATAGTGGCGGTCATGGATAGATCCAGCAAGACACCGGCGAGGGTGTCGTCCTTATCGCCGAGATTGAGGCTACCGGCGCCGCCGATCAGATCTGATTCGTTTTCCCGCTGGGCCAGGAAACGGGCGGTTTCACTGGTAGCTCCGCGAGTTGATACCGCATAGACACCGGCACCGCGGGCATCTTTACGAGTAAAAGCGTCGGCATGGATTGAGACAAAGAGATCTGCGCGTATCTTGCGGCCAAAATTCACCCGGTCACGGTGCGCAACGTAATAATCCCCGGAGCGCACCAGCTTGGCGCTAAAACCCGATTTAAGGTTGATCTGCTCACTGAGCTGCTTGGCAATAGCCAGCACCACATCTTTTTCCCGCAGTCTGCCCGGCCCCAGGGCACCGGGGTCCTCACCACCGTGTCCGGCGTCGATGGCAATCACAATATCCCGCTCACCTCCAACCTCCTGCAGGGTCTTCACCTCGCTTTTGACCTGATCATAAAGATCGATCACGAGGCGATCCGGCAACTGCTCGTGGCGACGCAGGGCAAAACTGCGCGGATTGATTTGCTGTTTTAGGTCGAAGACCACACGCAAGTCTTTTTTGTTTTGACGGGCATAGCGTACCTGCTCGATAGGGGTATCGGTCAGGTCCAGTGCTTCCAGCTGCGCCTGTAACTCCGTATCGGCAATATCTACCACCACCCGGTGTGGCCCGCTCAGGGTAAACAGCTTATGTTCTGCCGGCCCACTCAAGTCAAAGACCAGGCGCGTGTGGTCCGGCGCTCGCCACAGGCGCACACCTTCGACTTCTGCCGCCGTCAGCGGCAGTGAGATTGTCAGCCCGATACTCAGGGCCACCAGCGAGCGCCACATCCTACTCATTACTTCTCAACCCTTTCACTTATTGTTTTATACACATCCCGGAATTCAGGCCAATTCCTATTTATGTAGCATCTTTGCCAGAGTATCGAGTACTGCGTCGCCCTGTCTGGAGTGCGCGGTCAACAACATCTGGCGGCCGCTGTCCGGAACTTGCAGGGTCAGCTCCAAATCTGGTTCGGGCAAAATGCCCACGCCGCGTTCCGGCCATTCCACCAGACTCAGGCTGTGCGGGGCGAAATAGTCCCGCACCCCCATAAACTCCAATTCTTCGGCCTCTCCCAGGCGGTAGAGATCGAAGTGATATACCCGCTGGGGGCCGAGTTCGTAGGGCTCGACCAGGGTGTAGGTGGGGCTCTTCACCGCTCCATGATGCCCAAAGGCTCTCAATACTCCGCGACAAAAAGTGGTCTTGCCGGCGCCCAGCTGGCCATTCAAGTACAAGGTAATCCCCTGCTGTAGGCCACTAGCCAAGCAGGCGCGGCCCAGCGCTTCACCGCAGGCCACCGTTGCCTCTTCGTCCGCTAAATGCAATTTCAGTTCACTCACTATCAATCCACCAACCGTCGAATCCAGGGCAATAAATCTGTGGCCAGTAAGCCGCGCTGACCATCCTCCGCGGCACGGTTACCGGCTTCTCCATGTAGCCAAACTGCCAGGCGCGCCGCCTCCACCAAAGGCAGGTGCTGACCGATCAAGGCCGCCACTATCCCGGTGAGCAGATCTCCCATGCCACCGGAGGCCATACCCGGATTGCCGCTGTTGATCAGATCGACACCGCCCTCATGGGCGATTAAAGTGCCGGCGCCTTTTAGTATCACCACACCACTGAATTTCTGCTGAACTGCCACCGCCGCCGCGCGCGGGTCCGCAAGTACCTCGGCGGTATCGCAGCCGAGCAGGCGCGCAGCCTCGCCGACATGGGGAGTCAGCACCCAATCATGGCGTTTTACACCTGCGAGTACCCGCCCGGCGGCGAGGATATTCAGTGCATCCGCATCCACCACCAGCGGCACCTGAGCGCGGCCGGCGCGGGCCAGCAGCTGTTCGCTCCAGGGAGAGCGACCAAGACCCGGGCCTACGGCGATGACATCGGGTCCCTCTAAAAGTGGTTCCAGTTCCTGGCCAGAAATAACCGGATGAGCCATGACCTCTGGGCAACGGGTCAAAGCGGCGGTGAGGTGCTCGGGGCGGGTTGCCAGGGAGATTAAGCCTGCACCACTGCGCGCAGAGGACTGCGCCGCCATCAGCGCTGCACCGCCGAAGCCGCTATCGCCACCAACCACCAGAATATGGCCGAACATATTCTTGAAGCTATCCGCGGCGCGCGCAGGCAGGCGCTTTAAGCTGGAGCCTTCAAACCGTTGCGCCAGAGGATGAACCGCCTGGTACGCCTGTGCGGGGGCGCCGAGATCGGCAAAGATCACCTCGCCACAAAGTGCCGGACCACGCCCACAGTAAAGACCCAGCTTGCGTCCGATAAACGTCACGGTCATATCGGCCTGGACGGCCAGACCGGCACTACCGCTATCGGCACTCAAACCCGAGGGAATATCCACAGAGAAAACCGGACCGGGGCTCTTGCGAATTCGCTCAATGGCATGGGCCACATCCTGACGCAGTTCACCGCTAAACCCTGTCCCCAGCAGTGCATCCACGATCAGGGTGTTGCCATCGGCACTGTCCAGTTCGGTTAGTGAGGTCAGCACCTGCACGCCCTCGCGAACGGCGAAGGCATGGGCCTCGCGGGCATCGCCTTTCAAGTGTTCGGGCTCAGTACAAGCAAATACCGTCACCGGAATCTTCTTCTGCGCAGCCAGAGCCGCAATCACATAGCCGTCACCGCCGTTATTGCCACCGCCACAGAATACCTGCAGGCGACCGATATCCGCCCAACGGGCGCTCAAATGGGTAAAAGCGGCGCGGGCCGCGCGCTTCATCAATTGTATAGAAGGGATTTCCAGCGCGGCGATTGTTTGTCGGTCGAGTTCCCGTACCGATTCGGCACTGTACAGAGGTTGTGGCGTATCCATGCGGCTCCCGCAATGTGGTGAAGATGTCATCTGTGGCAAAATGGGCGATTGTATCGCTGCCACTTGCACTGACAGCAAAGTATACCGCCCCGGCCAGTCATTGTGCTTGCATGGGATATCGAGCCGCTTTATCTATGACCGAATCACTGCTCGCCGAATTAGCCGACCTGATCAAACTCTGGGGACGGGAGCTGGGCTTCCAGCAGGTTGGCATTACCGACTGCCAGCTGGAGGAGGATGGTGAGCGCCTGCGCGCCTGGATCGATAAGGGCTACCACGCGGATATGGAGTGGATGGGCGCCCACGGGGAAAAGCGCTGGCGCCCGTCTCTTTTAGAGGAAGGAACCGTGCGCGCCATCAGTGTGCGCCTGGACTACCTGCCACCGGATACCCAGCCGATCAAAATTCTCAAGGATTCCAGTAAGGCCTACGTCTCCCGCTACGCCAATGGGCGCGACTACCACAAGCTGATCCGCAAGCGCCTGGCCAGTCTGGCCAAGAAGATCGACGCCTTTTGTGCCGAACAGGGTATCGATTCCAAGGGCCGCGCCTTTACCGACAGCGCACCGGTAATGGAGCGGGCACTGGCGCGCAAGGCCGGCCTCGGCTGGGTCGGTAAGAACTGCCTGTTGATCAACTCCAAGGCCGGCTCTTTTTTCTTCCTCGGCGAGATCTATACCAATCTGCCCCTGCCTGTCGATGAGGGAGATTTTGCCGATGAGTGCGGCGATTGTGTGGCCTGCCTAAAAGTCTGCCCAACCGATGCCTTTATCGGCCCGCGCACCTTAGATGCCGGGCGCTGTATCTCTTACCTAACCATCGAAAACAAGGGGCCTATTCCGGAGGAATTCCGCGAGCCCATCGGCAATCGGGTTTTCGGCTGCGACGATTGCCAGACAATCTGCCCCTGGAACAAGTTTGCGAAACCCACCGCAGAGCAGGATTTCCACCCGCGCCACGGCCTCGACAATGGCGAGCTGCTAGCGCTATTCAACTGGAGCGAGGAGGAGTTTTTGCGCAAGACGGAGGGCTCGCCAATCCGTCGCATCGGCTACGAGCGCTGGCAGCGCAACCTGGCAGTGGCACTCGGTAACGGCGCGGCCAGCGAGGAGGTTTTCGAGTGCCTGGAAAAGGCGCAGCAAACGGCCACGCCACTGGTACAGGAGCATATCGACTGGGCCCTGGGGCGGCTGCGTAGTGGACGCAAACGCAAGCGTAAGATCAAACGCGCAACCTGAGCCCATAAAATTTAAAAGGAGAAGCTCAATTGAGTCGGAAAAAAGTCTCGCGGTAGTGACGCAGCTCTTCGATGGAGTCGCGAATATCGTCTAGAGCCAAATGGCTGCTGTGCTTTTTCACCCCATCCAATACATCCGGACGCCAACGTCTGGCCAGCTCTTTCACCGAGCTGACATCCAAATTGCGGTAGTGGAAATAGGATTCCAACTGCGGCATATATTTGACCAAAAAGCGGCGGTCCTGGCCGATAGAGTTACCGCACATGGGCGAGGCGCCTTCCGGCACCCAGTGGCGCAGGAACTCCAGGGTCTCCCGCTCCGCTTCTCGCTCGGAAATATTCGATTCCTTTACCTTTGCCACCAGGCCCGAACCACCGTGTTGCTCGGTATTCCAATCATCCATGGCATTGAGCAGTGCATCGCTCTGGTGAATCACCATCGCAGGGCCCTCGGCGAGTATATTCAGCCGGGAATCGGTCACAATGGTAGCGATCTCGATAATACGCTCTTTTTCCGGATCGAGGCCGGTCATCTCCAGATCTATCCAGATCAGGTTGTTCTGATCCACAGCGGGTCTCCTCAAACTTTCCGCGCAAGTTACCCCAACTACCCGGCAATGGCTATAATCCGCCGCTAATCTCCAGGTGCCAGTGCATGAGTAAACGCAAATTAAACCGCCGCCAACAGTGGCGCGTCGCCAAGATCCAGCAGGAACGCGAGGCCCGTGCGCGCAAACGTGAAGAATCCGCGGAACAAGCTCTGGACGACGGTCAGCTGGCCCAGGAGCAAACAGGTCTGGTCATCGCCAATTATGGCACCCAGATTTTGGTGGAAAGTGAGAGTGATGCCTCCCTGCGCCAGCGCTGCCACATGCGCGCCAATATCGACACTCTGGTGACCGGCGATCGCGTCGCCTGGCGCCCTGCCACCAACGATAGCGATGGCGGCTATGGGGTTGTAGGCGCGCGGTTGCCGCGCAACTCAGAGCTGCAGCGGCCGGATCGCTACGGGGACCTGAAAACCGTAGCGGCCAATATCGACCGCATTGTGATTGTTATAGCCCCCTACCCCGAGCCGTTCGCCAATGCCATCGACCGCTATCTGGTCGCTGCAGAGACCACCGGCATAGCGCCAATTTTACTGTTGAATAAGATTGACCTCATCGACGAAGGCAATCGCCAGGCACTGGATACCCTACTGGCCCCCTACCCCGACCTCGGCTACCCAGTGCTGCGTCTTTCCACTAAAACCGGCGAAGGCCTGCCACATCTGCTCGAAATCCTGGCCAAGGGCAGCAGCGTCTTTGTCGGACAGTCCGGTGTGGGTAAATCTTCGCTGGTCAATGCCCTGCTACCCAGCGCCGGCGCCCGTACCGGCGCCCTGTCCGAGGCAACCCTGAAGGGCACCCACACCACCACCGCGGCGGAACTGTTTCACCTGCCCAGCGGGGGCGATCTGATAGACTCTCCCGGCATCCGCGAGTTTGGCCTTTGGCATATGGAGGAGGCCGCGCTACTGGAGGGATTTGTGGAATTCCGCCCCTTTATCGGTCACTGCCGCTTTCGCGACTGCAGCCACCAGGGCGAACCCGGCTGTGCCATTCACGAGGCACTGGCCAACGGCGACATTAGTGAGCGCCGAATGAATAGCTTTTTACACCTGCGCAACAGCCTGGAATCGGAGAATAAATTTTGAACCTGATTATTGAGGCGGAAGAGCTCGCCGCCGAGCTGGAGCACGAGGAATTATTGGTTGTCGACCTCAGCTCCCTGCAAAACTATGTGAACGGACACATCCCCGGCGCCCTGCACCTGCCATTTCAGGCACTGATGGCGGGTACTGCCCCTGCGCCGGGTAAACTCCCCAGCTCCGAGCAGCTGACCCGAGTTTTTCGCGCTATTGGCCTGCGCCCGGAAACCCACGTAGTAGCTTGTGATGATGAGGGCGGCGGCTGGGCCGGACGCTTCCTGTGGACCCTGGAGTGTGTTGGCCACCGCAATTACAGCTACTTAAACGGCGGCATGCACGCCTGGCGCGGCGCCGGCTTGCCGCTGACCACTGAGGAATCACAGGTTACCCCAAGCGATATCGAGATCTCGATCGATACCGATGCCGCCATGAATGCCCAGGAAATCCAGGAGCATCTGGGCAACCCCGACTTCCTCGTTTGGGATGCCCGCTCCCCCCAGGAATACTGCGGAGAAAGGGTCTTGGCTACCAAGGGTGGTCATATTCCCGGCGCGATCAACTGCGAGTGGACCCAGCTGATGGACCCTCAGCGCGACCTGCGTATCCGCACCGATGCGCGCGAGCTACTCGCCAAGCTCGGCATCAATGAAGCACATAAAATCGTCACCCACTGCCAGAGTCATCACCGCTCCGGCTTTACCTGGCTGGTGGGTAAGTCCCTGGGTTTTGATATTCGCGCCTACCCAGGCTCCTGGAGTGAGTGGGGCAACCTGCCCAATACGCCCGTCGAACAGTAAGCATTACCGGAAAACGTTGTACCCGTATGAATCCAAAACTCTTTACCGCCCTGCAATACCTGACTCCGCAGCACGCTCTTTCCCGCGCTGCGGGCTGGCTGGCGAATACCGAGATCAAGTCGATCAAGGACCCCTTTACCCGCTGGTTTGTCGAGAAGTACGGTGTCGATATGCAGGAGGCCAAAGAGACCGATTGCACCGCCTATCGCACTTTCAACGACTTTTTTACCCGCGAACTCAAAGAGGGCGCACGGCCGATTGTCAGTAGCGAAGGTAGCCTAGCCTGTCCCGCAGACGGCGCTATTAGTCAGCTAGGTGCTATCCACAATGGACGCGTGTTCCAGGCCAAGGGGCACGACTACAGCCTGCTGGAACTGGTGGGCGGTGATCCCGAGTTGGCGGCCCAGTTTAACGACGGCCACTTCGCCACCGTGTACCTGTCACCCAAGGATTACCACCGGGTGCATATGCCTATCGACGGCACACTGCGCAGCATGACTTATGTACCGGGCCAGCTGTTCTCGGTCAACACCGTGACCGCCGAAAACGTACCGCGCCTGTTCGCCCGCAACGAACGCCTGGTGTGTGTATTCGATACGGTCGTTGGACCCATGGCCATGATTTTGGTAGGCGCCATGATCGTTGCCGGAATCGAGACCGTTTGGGCCGGTCAGGTGACTCCCCATACCCGCGAGATACGCAGCACCAACTATCGGGATAATGCACCGGTTCACCTGCGAAAAGGCGAGGAGATGGGGCGTTTTAAACTGGGTTCCACAGTGGTCATGTTGTTTGGGGCAGATCAGGTACGCTGGCTGGACAGCCTTGAGGCGGAAACCCCTGTGCGAATGGGTGAGTATTTCGGCAGCATGATAGCTGACGCCGACTAATTTTCCTTGAGAGCGGCAAGCTGCGCTGCTCTCAGGGCCTCCCTCTGGAAATAAATTACCTGGCCAGACGCGAAAAGAAGCGGGACAGTTGCCCACCACTATTGAAAAGATAATTGTCCCGCACTGCCGAGGTATTCACTTCGGGGTAAGCTCCTGGCTCTATATCCCGCACTATGCTGATCTTTTCCTCCGGTCGCATCTTGCCCCGCTCGATCAATTTTTCGGCGCGGTCTTCCGCAGCTGCCAGGTCAAACAGGTGCGGTTTGCTCAGTTGGCGCTTGTGCGCGTCCAGCACAATCATCACCTTCGGGCGCAAACGCCGGTCGTAAGTCTGCTCTACCACGACACCCACTTCGCCACTGGAGAGTTCTACCTGGGTACCGGTGGGATAGAGACCTATCGCCTGAATAAATTCGACAACCAGCTGTTCCTGGTAGGCGATGCCGCGCAGATCATAGAGTTCCGCCACGGCCTTGGAAGGCGCAATGGGCTGGCTGACGCCACGGGGGTTCGTTGCTTCATCGTAAAAAGTCACGATGCCACACATGCGCGCCAATACGGGAATCTTGTCACCGCGCAAACCGCCGGGATAACCACCACCATCGTGTCGCTCGCGATGAGCGCGCACAATATCGATTACCTGGGGGTCGACCTGGGCATCCGCCGATAGCATCTGCACGCTGTGCTGTACAAATTTGCGGTACTCCAGTTCGCTGCGCGGGTCGCGCTGGAGCATCTGCAGCACTTCTGCGGGAATCGATAACTTGCCCACATCCTTTAACAGGGTGGCCACCCCCAGCTGCACTAGCTCGTGCCGAGCCAAGCCGATATGCCGGCCAAACAGCACCGCCCAGATACTGGCGCGCACCGAGTGGCTGTAAGTGTGCTCATCCCTATCCCGCACACGCGCCAGCCAGGCAAAGGCATCCGGGCTACGCAGCACGCTCTCAACCAGATCCTCTACGACCCGATTCATCTGCGATACTGGTAATGGCCGGTTGCTGGCCACCAGCCCCATAACTTCACCCATGCCGCGTAATATCTGTCCGTGCAACTTGCGCGCGTTGCCGGCCTCGCGCTGGGCGGGCTGAGGCGGTGGGTAAGCTTTGTGGGAGACCGCAACCGGGCGGCAGGGAATGGTGACACGTATGGCAGCTCGACCCTGCCCTTTGGAACTTGCACCACTAGCACCGACCAAGCGGCGTAATGTAACTCCGGCACTACCTACCGTCTTGTGCACGTCCACATAGACAAAACGGCAGTACTTCTGCAGCTGACGAATCTCCTCCAAATCGCGGATATAAAATCCCTGTAGCGCGAATGGAGTCTGGGCCCAGGGCTTGTCTAACCTGGACACAAACATGCCGCGCTGGAGATCACCGACGGAGATTTTTGCCTGTTCGAGTGCCACTTGGGGAGGTACCGACCACTGTAATAAATGCCTGGAGACCGCCCTCAACAAGGGCCCCCGCTCTATATCTGGGGCCCCTCGGGCAAGCGCACATTTATATCACGGAGAGATATTGGCGAGCACCTATACAAAGTGAGACTGTATTCACAGACTCAGACACTAGATGCCACAGTTAAGCGTGATATTTTGCGGAAAGCTCAACCACTGCCTCGATCATGGCGCCTGCGTGGGTTGGGTCGACTTTCGGGGTAATACCGTGGCCAAGGTTGAAAACATGGCCGCTACCCTGGCCGTAGGACTGCAGCACAGCTTCCACTTCTTGGCGGATGCGCTCCGGGCTGGCGTAGAGCACGGAGGGATCCAGATTACCCTGCAGGGCAACGCGATCCCCAACTCGGGCGCGGGCACTGCCGATATCGGTGGTCCAGTCGAGCCCCAAGGCATCAGCACCGGTATCCGCCATCGCTTCCAACCACTGACCACCCCCTTTGGTGAACAGGATAGCGGGCACCCGGCGGCCATCGGCTTCTTTGATCAGACCACTGAGAATGCGCTGCATATATTGCAGGGAGAATTCGCGGTAGGCGCTGTGACTCAGGGCACCGCCCCAGGTATCGAAGATTTGTACCGCCTGGGCACCGGCGCGAATCTGTGCATTCAGGTAGTCGGTCACCGAATCGGCGAGTACGGTCAGCAGCTGGTGCATCAGCTCGGGGCGGTTGTAGAGCATTTCCTTACTGCGGGCAAAGTCTTTGCTGGAGCCGCCCTCGATCATGTAGGTGGCCAGGGTCCAGGGGCTGCCGGAAAAACCGATCAGCGGCACGCGGCCATTCAGCTCGCGGCGAATGGTGGACACCGCATTCATCACATAGTCCAGATCCCGTTCGCTGTTGACCACTTCCAATGCCTCGATATCAGCGGCAGTGCGCAGTGGTTTATGGAACTTGGGCCCCTCTCCCTCGGAGAAATACAGACCGAGGCCCATGGCATCGGGAATGGTGAGAATATCGGAGAACAAAATGGCCGCATCGAGAGGGTAGCGCTCCAGTGGCTGCAGGGTGACCTCGCACGCCAATTCGGTATTACGGCACAGATCCATAAAGCTACCAGCCTCGGCACGGCTGGCGCGGTACTCGGGTAGGTAGCGGCCCGCCTGGCGCATCATCCACACTGGCGTTCGATCCACGGGCTGGCGCAGCAGAGCGCGGAGAAAGCGGTCGTTTTTCAATTCGGACGGTTTGGTATCAGACATAGGTACACCGAGCGGGCTAAAAAAACGGCCATTGTACAGGGGGCGGGGCCACTAGATACAGAGTGGCAAAAATATCACTCGGGCAGGTTGAGAGCTGGGGCTAATAAACAAAATGGGAGGCGTAAAGCCTCCCATTCGCAACGGAGATAATCAGATGTCCAGATAATCGAGAATACCCTCGCCGGCCTGGCGCCCTTCCCAAATGGCTGTCACCACCAGGTCGGAACCGCGCACCATATCACCACCGGCAAAGACCTTCTCATTGGAGGTCTGGAACTTGTACTTTTGTTCTTCCGGGGCGACCACACCACCCCAGTCCGCCACTTCGATATTGTGCTCGGTAAACCACTCCGCCGGGCTCGGGCGGAAACCAAAAGCGACCAGTACAATATCTGCCGGGATTACCTCTTCGGAACCGGGTACCACCTGCGGGCGGCGACGGCCGTTTTCATCGGGCTCACCCAGCTCGGTAGTGACCACTTTCACCCCAGAGACCTTACCATCGCCAACAATCTCTACCGGCTGACGGTTGAACAGGAACTGTACGCCTTCCTCTTTGGCATTGACCACTTCGCGGCGAGAACCCGGCATATTTTCCTCATCGCGGCGATAGGCACAGGTCACGCTCTTGGCTCCCAGTCGGATAGAGCTGCGGTTACAATCCATGGCGGTGTCACCACCACCCAGCACCACTACGCGTTTGCCTTCCACCGAAACAAATTCCGCAGGGTCCTTCTCCCAGCCCATGTTGCGATTGACGTTGGCCACCAGGAACGGCAGGGCGTCGTGTACGCCGGGCAGATCCTCACCGGGGAAGCCACCCTTCATGTAGTTGTAGGTGCCCATCCCCAGGAAGACGGCATCATAGTCGTTGAGCAACTGTTCGAAACTGATGTCCTTGCCCACCTCGGTATTGAGGCAGAACTCCACCCCCATCTCGACAAACACCTCGCGGCGCTTTTCCATCACCGATTTTTCCAACTTGAATTCTGGGATGCCGAAAGTGATCAGGCCACCGATCTCCGGGTGCTTGTCGAAGACCACCGGCTGTACACCATTGCGTATCAGGATATCGGCGCAGCCCAGTCCGGCGGGGCCTGCGCCAACAATCGCGACTTTTTTACCAGTCTTTTCCACATGACTGAGATCCGGGCGCCAGCCCAGGGCGAAGGCGGTATCGGTGATGTATTTTTCCGCATTGCCGATAGTCACGGCGCCGAAACCATCGTTGAGGGTACAGGCGCCCTCACACAGGCGGTCCTGGGGGCAAACGCGTCCACATACTTCCGGCAGGGTGTTGGTCTCGTGGCAGAGTTCCGCCGCCTCGATCACATTCCCCTCGCTGATCAATTTCAACCAGTTGGGAATATAGTTATGCACCGGGCATTTCCACTCGCAATAAGGGTTGCCGCAGTCCAGGCAGCGGTGCGCCTGGCTCGCCACCTGGTTTTCACTGAATGGCTGGTAAATCTCCACAAACTCGCTGGTGCGGGTGATGATATCTTTCTTCGGCGGATCTATACGGGCCACGTCGATAAACTGGAAATCATTGTTCAGTCTGTCTTTCATACTGTCTCTCCCCAGCTTTATTCGCCGCGCTTGCGCACGTCAGAAAGAAGATCCGCAAGGCTCGCCGCCTTGGGTTTAACCAGCCAGAATCGGCTCAGGTAATCGTCGAAGTTATCCAGCAGCTCTTCACCCCAGGCGCTACCGGTCTCCGCGACATAGGTTTCGATTACCTCGCGCAGGTGACTCTGGTGCGGCTCAAGAATTTCACTACTGATACGGCGCAGCTCAATCAGCTCGTGGTTGCAACGGTCGAAGAAATCGCGCTCCAGGTCCAACACATAGGCAAAACCACCGGTCATACCGGCACCAAAGTTGTAGCCGGTGCGCCCCAGCACCGCGACCATTCCACCGGTCATATATTCACAGCAGTGATCGCCTGCGCCTTCCACCACGGCAAAGGCGCCGGAATTGCGCACGGCAAAGCGCTCGCCGGCGCGGCCTGCAGCGAACAACTTACCGCCCGTGGCGCCGTAAAGGCAGGTATTACCGACGATGCTGGTGTCCTGGGAGGCAAACTCACTGCCCTCAGGTGGGCGAATAACCAGCTTGCCGCCGGCCATGCCTTTACCCACATAATCGTTGGCATCCCCTTCGAGATACATCTCCAGGCCCCCGGCGTTCCAGACACCGAAAGACTGCCCCGCAACCCCTTTGAGGTTGAGTTTGATCGGCGCCTCTACCATGCCCTGGTTGCCATGACGTTTGGCGATCTCTCCGGAGAGACGCGCCCCCAGGGAACGGTCGCAGTTGGTCACTTTAAAGCTGAACTCACCACCAGACAGGCTTTCGATCGCAGGTAGGATTTCCTCCACCATGCGTTCAGCCAACTCGCCCTTATCCCAGGGCTCGTTCTTGGCCTGCTGGCAGGTTTGCGGTTTGCTATCGAGCAGCGCATCGGTATGTAACAGCGGCGACAGATCCAGTTTCTTCTGCTTGTCGGTTTCGCCCTCCAGGATTCGTAATAAATCCACGCGGCCAACCAGTTCCTCCATGGTGCGCACACCAATACTCGCCATCCACTCGCGAGTCTCCTCTGCAACAAAGCGAAAGAAGTTCATCGCCATCTCAGCGGTGCCGATATAGTGCTCGTCGCGCAGGTCCTTACGTTGGGTAGCGATACCGGTGGCACAGTTGTTCAGGTGACAGATACGCAGATATTTACAGCCGATGGCAACCATCGGAGCTGTGCCAAAGCCGAAACTCTCCGCGCCTAGGATTGCCGCCTTGACCACATCCAAACCGGTTTTGAGGCCGCCATCGGTCTGCACCCGCACCTTATCGCGCAAGTCATTGGCACGCAGGGTCTGGTGCGTTTCCGCCAGACCCAATTCCCACGGTGAGCCGGCATAGCGGATAGAGCTGATGGGGCTTGCGGCGGTGCCACCGTCGTAGCCGGAGATGGTAATCAAGTCCGCGTAGGCCTTTGCCACGCCGGCGGCGATAGTGCCAACCCCTGGACGGGACACCAGCTTCACCGACACCAGCGCATCCGGATTAACCTGTTTGAGGTCGTAGATCAGCTGGGCCAAATCCTCGATGGAGTAGATATCGTGGTGCGGTGGCGGTGAAATCAGGGTGACACCGGGCACTGAATAACGCAGCCGTGCAATCAGGTCATTCACCTTGCCGCCGGGCAGCTGACCACCCTCGCCGGGCTTAGCACCCTGAGCCACCTTGATCTGCAGTACTTCGGCATTGACCAGGTAGTGTGGCGTTACACCAAAGCGGCCAGAGGCGATTTGCTTAATTTTGGAGACTTTGTCGGTGCCAAAACGGGCCGGATCTTCACCACCCTCCCCGCTGTTGGAGCGCCCGCCCAGACGGTTCATAGCCTGGGCCAAGGATTCGTGCGCCTCAGGAGACAGAGCCCCCAGGGACATAGCCGCGGAGTCAAAGCGACGCACAATCTGCTCGACCGGCTCAACTTCGTCCAATGGCACCGGCTCGAGGTTTTCTTTGAAAACCAGCATATCCCGCAAGGTTGCCACCGGACGCCGATTGACCAGTTCGGAGTAATCGCGCCAAGCTGAGTAGTCCCCTGTACTGGCCGCACGACGCAGGGCCGTCACCACATCCGGGTTAAAAGTATGGTATTCGGTGCCGTGCACATATTTGTGCAGGCCGCCGGGGGACACCGGCTTACGCGACTTCCAGGCAATATCCGCGCGCGCGGCCATATCTGCCTGCAACTCGGCAAAGCCAGCACCTTCGATACGGGTTGGTGCACCAGGGAAACACAAGTTCACTACTTCTTTGGAGAGACCAACCAGCTCAAATAAAAGCGCGCCGCGGTAAGAGGCCACTGTGGAGATGCCCATTTTTGACAGAATCTTCAGCAGGCCCTTGATGATGCCGTTACGGTAATTCTTCTGCGCTTCCGCCGCATCCAGCAGCAGCTCACCCCTGTCGATCAGGTGATTGATAATGCTGTAGGAGAAATAGGGGTGCACTGCCGTGGCTCCCACACCCACCAGGCAGGCGAGCTGGTGTGCATCCCGCGCACTGGCAGTATCCACCACTACATTGGAATCACAGCGCAGACCGGCATGCACTAAATGATGGTGTACGGCGCCAGTGGCGAGGAGTGCATCTATGGGCAGATGGCCCTGGCGAATATCGCGGTCGGACAGCACCACAATCACGGTACCGGCACGGACAGAGGCTTCAACCTTGGCACATAAACGTTCGATAGCACCGTGCAAATCCAGCTCCGCCGGATCGTAGTTCAAGTCGAAAATCTCCGCGTCAAAGCCGGGACGATCCAGCGACAGTAACGCGGTGTACTTCATATGGGAAAGCACCGGCGAGGACAGGATCACGCGGTCGGCGTGCTCTGGCGTCTCCTCGAAAACGGATTTCTCACGCCCCAGACAGGTTTCCAGGGACATCACCACCGTTTCCCGCAATGGATCTATGGGGGGGTTGGTCACCTGGGCAAACTGCTGGCGAAAGTAGTCGTAGAGTGAGCGGTTGTAGCGAGACAGTACCGCCATCGGCGTATCGTCGCCCATGGAACCCACCGCTTCCTGGCCAGCTTCCGCCATAGGGCGCACCACCTTATCGCGTTCTTCCAGGGAAGAGCTGAACAGCTTCTGGTAGACCTTGAACTGCTGGTGGGAAAAATTGTTATCGACTGGCGCAGTTACCAGAGTCGAGCGGATACGGCGCGCCTTGTCCTTCAGCCAGCGCTTATACGGCTGGGCGCGTTTGAGCATATTGTCGATATCAGCAGTGTGGTACAGCTTGCCTTCCAGCGTATCCACCGAGAGCATCTGCCCGGGTCCAAGGCGCCCTTTGGCCACCACATCTTCCGGCGCATAGTTATAAACACCGACTTCGGAGGCCACGGTAATAATATCGTCTTTAGTAATTACCCAGCGGGACGGGCGAAGGCCGTTGCGGTCGAGGGTACATACCGCGTGGCGACCATCGGTCATCACCAGACCGGCAGGTCCATCCCAGGGCTCCATATGCATGGAGATATATTCATAGAAAGCGCGCAGATCTGCATCCATACCCTCAACGTTCTGCCAGGCCGGTGGCACCAGCATTCGCACTGCCCGGTGCAGCTCCATACCACCCGCCAACAGCATCTCCAGCATATTATCGAGGCTGGAGGAATCAGAGCCCTCGCGGTTCACCAGCGGTACCAGCTCATTCAGCTCGGGAATCAGCTCGGTGACAAATTTGTTGGTCCGCGCCACCGACCAGTTGCGGTTGCCGGTAATGGTATTGATTTCGCCATTGTGAGCCAGCAGGCGGAACGGCTGGGCCAGGGGCCAACGCGGCATGGTATTGGTGGAAAAGCGCTGGTGGAAAACGCAGATAGCGGTTTCCAGGCGCGGATCGGCCAGTTCGGGGAAGAATTTCGGCAGATCTGCCGGGATCATCAGCCCTTTGTAGGAAAGCACACTGGTAGAGAGACTGGCGATATAGACATCACCGCTCAGCTGCAGCTCGGCCTTGCGCCGGGCCACATACAACCGCGCATTAAAACGGGCTTCACCCAGCGGCTCCTCGCCATCGTTGATCAGCAGCTGCTCGAAACGGGGCTGGCAGTCCTTGGCAATTGGACCGAGACATTCGGGGTTGGTGGGCACCGTGCGCCAACCAACAATGCGCATACCCTGTGCCTGCAGCTCCCCTTCAAGGATTTTGCGGGCACTCTGCGCCTCACCTTCATCCAACGGCAACATTACAGAGCCTACGGCATAGGCCTCAGTTAGTTCCACCGCGAACAACTTTCGCGCTTCCTCACGCAGGAATTTATCAGGTTTCTGCAGCAGCAAACCGCAGCCATCACCCGTTTTGCCATCGGCGGCAATGCCGCCGCGATGGGTCATACAGGTGAGGGACTCAATGGCCGTCTGTACCAATTTATGGCTCGCCACCCCCTGTAAATGAGCGATCAGACCAAAACCACAGTTGTCCTTAAATTCATCCAACTGATACAGACTGCTACCCATAGAATTCCTCGTCACTATCGATTGGGGGACCACAGGCACTGCCGATAGCGGCCTGTCATGGGCAAAAATGGCTTAACGCTCGCGCTACGCTCTCCTGCGGTCCCTAGGTAAAAGATCCCGAGATAAAAAAAGCCCTCTTGTGGGGCTTCCTTTATTGTTCTTATTGGCGGTCATCTAGCCCCGCCATTATTATCGGGGGGCGCGCAATATTACTTGCTTGTCACTACTTTTTCAATGTTTCACAGTTTTTTTAACTGTCAAACAAAAATAAGTCAGATTTATTTCCTATACACTGAATTATAAATGACCGCGCTCCCTGAGAAGGAGCATTCGCGAAGAGCCTGTCATCTGGCACCACAGTTCCTTAGCGCATCTATAACTTTCTCTCTAGGCGTATCATCGACAACTTTCGCATCTCCCAGGGACCTTAGTAGCACCAGTCGCAACCTGCCATCCAATACTTTCTTATCTAACTGCATAGCTTCGAGAAAATCATCGACACTCATGTCGGCAGGAGACTCCTGAGGCAGCTGCGCCTTTTGCAGCAGCTTACGAACACGTTGGATTAATTCGTTGTCCACACTCCCCTGTAAATGCGAGAGCTCCAAGGCCATCATCATTCCAGCAGACACTGCCTCACCATGCAACCAGCGCCCGTAGCCTTGCACTGCCTCTATCGCATGCCCAAAGGTATGACCAAAATTCAATATGGCGCGCCGACCGGCCTCTCGTTCATCACTGGCGACAACTTCCGCCTTATCCCGACAACATCGATCCACCGCATAAGCCAAGGCCTTGGGGTCTCGGGATAACAGCGCATCGATATTAGTTTCAATCCAGTGAAAAAATGGTGCATCGCATATCAATCCGTACTTAATCACCTCCGCAATACCAGCAGAGAACTCACGGTCTGGCAAAGTCCCCAAAGTATCCATATCGGCAAGTACCAATCGGGGCTGGTAAAAAGCCCCAATCATATTTTTGCCCAGAGGGTGATTGACGCCCGTCTTCCCCCCGACAGAGGAGTCCACTTGGGCAAGGAGTGTGGTGGGCACCTGGATGAAATCGACACCGCGCTGGTAGCAGGCAGCGGCAAAACCACACATATCCCCCACAACGCCGCCACCAAGTGCAATGAGCGTGGTAGTGCGGTTGTGCCTCTGCTCCAATAGAGTATCGAAAATTCGATTGATGGTATCCAGGGTTTTAAAGGCCTCCCCATCGGGTAGCTCGACCACATCCACCTTATCGAAATCAGAGAGACCCTGCAGTAATCGGGATAAATACAAGGGGGCTACAGTCTCATTAGTTACCACACAGATCTGGCGCCCGCGGATATAAGGCAGCAGGTATTGAGAGTCTCCAAGTAACTTGGACCCAATCACAATGGGGTAACTGCGCTCCCCCAGCTCCACATTAAAACAGTGCACAATACTCTCCTTCCCACTAGCGCCAATAAGTAACGCATTGAGTTAATGAGACGCACTTTAGCACAGAGTGAAAAAAGGTTATTGGGAGAGGCTTGCCAGAAGACGCTCAGTGACCAGGGCTGATGCTTGCTTGGGGGTTAGGTCATCAGTGTCGCAGATAACATCCGCTACTTCACGGTAAAGAGGGGCGCGCTCATGCAAAATTTCTTCTATGCGCGCGCGAGGATTGGGCACTCGTAAAAGCGGGCGATTGCTGTTCTTGGAAGTGCGCTCTAAAAGCTGCTCCACCCCGGCCTGCAGGTAAACCACATGACCAAACTTTTGTAGCAGTCTCCGGTTTTCCTCTAAAAGAACGATCCCGCCACCGGTGCCAATAACCTGGCAGACGCCCTGACAGAGCTCTTCCAGAACTTCACTTTCGCGGCGACGGAAACCAGCTTCGCCCTCGACATCAAATATCCAGGGAATATCTGCCCCTGTGCGTTCTTCCAGCACCTTATCGGTATCGGCAAAAGGCAGCTGTAATTGAGCCGCCAACAATTTGCCGATCGTAGATTTGCCCGCCCCCATAGGGCCGACAAGAAAGATGGAGCGGTTAATCACTTAGATAATAAAGTCTCGTTTTCTATGATACGGGGGGTAATAAACATCAGTATCTCGCGCTTATCATCGGTTCTAATAGTTTTCTTGAATAAATTACCCAGGTATGGAATATCTCCCAATAGAGGAACTTTAGTTTCTCCTTCGAGCATATTACTCTCAAAAACTCCGCCGAGGACGATAGTTTCTCCATTACCCACCAGCACTTTTGTTTGTAAAGTATTCACGTTAATAGATGGAATTTGGTTACTGCTACTAACACTAAAGTAATCACCAACAGAATTCTGTTCAATATTCAACGCCATAATAATATTGTTGTCCGGGGTAATTTGGGGAAGAACCTGAAGTTCAAGTACCGCTTCACGGAATGTTACCGAAGCGGCACCTGAAGAGGTAGCTTCAAGATAAGGTATTTCCACCCCCGATTGAATCGTTGCTTCCTGCTTATCTCCCGTTACAACTTTCGGCTGTGATACGATTTCTGCCATACCCACATCTTCCATCGCAGAGAGCTCCAGGCCCAAGTAGAAATCATTTTTTAATATTGCGTATGCAATATTACCCGCTCGAGATGCAACCCCTAGGTCTACCATTAAAGGATGGTGTCCGCTTAGTGTTGTCTCAAGATTCTGTCCTGTACCGCCTACCCCTACTCCATTTTGACTTCCTGAAACAACTCCGAGGGCTTCGTCAGTGAGCTCAGTTGTACCAATATAATCCCAGGTCACACCAAGCTCTCGTTTAAAATCAGTATTGGCAGTGACGATTCGAGCCTCAATCATGACCTGTCGGATTGGAACATCAATAACTTCTATCAGCTCACGAAATTGGGCAATTTTTTCTTCCGTATCGGTGAGAATAATTGTGTTTGTACGTTCATCAACAATGGCACTACCTCTCGATGAAAGAATACTCGCATTTTTATTAGCGCCATCAGCGCCTCCCCCTGCAAAGCCACCTTGACCTGAGGCATCGCTGCCTTTTCCGGAAAATAAATTGAATAGTTCACCCGCATCAGCATAGCGAACCGCAATATATTCAGTACGCAGCGGTGCCAACTCTTCGAGTTGCTTACGAGTTTCTAGCTCCTGCCGCTCACGCTCAGCAATTTCAGCAGCAGGAGCCACCATGATAACACTACCTTCCTGGCGTTTATCCAAGCCCTTGGCCTTAAGAATCAGAGTCAGGGCTTGATCCCACGGCACTCCATCAAGACGCAGAGTAATGCGACCCTGAACTGTATCACTGGCTACTAAATTGAGATCAGTAAAATCAGCAATAATTTGTAGTACAGAGCGAACTTCAATATCTTGGAAGTTTAGAGAGAGCTTTTTCCCTGTGAATTGAAACTCTTTTTCCTTCTCACGAATTTCCGCTGCTGACAGGGGCTTTACACTAAGTACATACTGGTTATCCGCTTGATATGCAAGATAATCATAATCTGTGTCTGTAGGATCAACAGCAATTACGGTATTGTGACCATCGCTATCTACCGTAATCGCATTTACTGGGGTTGCAAAGTCGGTCACATCAAGTCGCTGGCGAAGAGATTCAGGCAATTCTGCACCCAGAAAGGTTAAATAGATTTTGCCGTTGGTACGCTCAACATCAATATTTACGGCCGGGTTGGAAAGACTAACGATAACTTTACCTTCCCCTTCTTCTCCGCGACGAAAATCAACATTGTTCACCGCGATAGAATCTAATGCGCGAAAATTTTTCTCCCCCCCCAAATCCAATCCGCCATCATGAGAAACTTCACTAGGCAAAGCTGCGACTGCCCCTGTAGTTGCAGTATTTGCTCCAATCTCCATTATCAGTTGATTGCCTTTGCGCTCACTGGTATAGATGGGCAGCTGATCCAAATTCACAATAAGTCGAGTACGGGCATCATTAGAAACAACTACCGCACTTCTTGCCCCACCTATTCCAAGCGAGAACTTTTTTTGGGGCAGTGCACTCTCGACGCCAGCAAAGTCCATCACAATCCGCGCAGGTTGCTCAATCGTATAACCCGTGGGCTCTGGAGGTACATCACTAAAGGTTAAACGTAGCTGTACGCGACTGCCGGGCAACTCAGAAAACTGTATATCGTTCAACTGGTTGGCCTGGGCTTGCAGCGCCACAGGTATCATCATTATGATGGCGAACAGCAAAAGCTGAAACGGCGCCAAACACTTAGCGAACTGCTTGTTAATCATTATCCGTTGCCCTTTTCTTTCAACGTCAGTGCTCGCGGCCTCTCTATCCAGCCACCAGTGCCATCTGGCACAATTTCCAATACATCGAGCTGTGAAGCTGTTGTATTCACCACTCTCCCGTGATTTTTCCCCAAGTAATTACCCACGGTTACTCTATGAATCCCGCCTTCGCCATCATCAATCAAAGCCCACAACTGCCCATCCCTCGACAAAGTGCCAACCATGGATAAAGCATCAAAATTAATTCGCTCCAATAATTCACGCTGCCGACTCATATCAGGTGCTATGTCTAGTCTTCGGCCAACTAATCTCTGCTCTGATTCAAGCACTGGTCTAGCGAAAGGGCTTCGCATTGCTGTTGCACTATAAACATACGGGCTATAGGGAGTAAAAGTAGGTATTGGCTCTATTTGTCCCTTTGGCCTACGCTCAACTTCAGCCATTTTTTCAAATAAATCACTATGATCGGTATTTAAACTACACCCTGAGGTAACCAAGAGACACGCAGGGAAAAGGTACTTTTTCATCCCTCCTCTCCCTGATCCTTATAGCGATAGGTCTTCGCATTAATTAACATGTTGAGCATGCCAGCACCATCTCGGTTGGTAGAGATAGTGAAATCATGCAATGTCACAATCCTTGGCATACCGGCTATTCCACTAATAAACGATCCAAATTCGTGATATCCACCTTGAACTTGTATCTTGATAGGTAATTCAACATAAAACTCACCTACCAACTCTTTTTCCAGTTCCACTTTTTCGATCGCTAATCCGCTGCCTCGCCCATATTCATCAATATCTTCAAGCAATCCAGGAACTTCTGTGTCCTTCGGCAATTGCTTTAATAAAGCACCAAAAGTTTCCTCCATTTCCACAAGCTGGGCACGATAAGCATCCAGATTGGCAGCCTCAAATTGTTTTTGCTCAAACTGACCGAATAATTCTTGCTCTTTTTTACTGGCAAACTCGAGCTTATCGTAAAGATCTCCCACCCAAGCGTAATAACCTGCACAAGCCAAGACAGCGACAACTAGCACTAATAGAGTTAAACGCCCTGCTAGAGGCCAAACTCCCATACGGCTAAAATCTAAATCATTAACATCCAGCTCTTGAAGCTGTTTAAGCGTATCCGCCAATGCCATTTTTATTTCCCTTTAGTTGGCCACGCCATGACCTTCATCTTTACTCTTGCGCCCGCTTAAATGCACGGTGAGCTGGAATGCGCTGGCCTGTTCGCCAAAAGCTGGGCTTGCGGTGACATCGGTGAGATTGGGGGATTCATACCAGTTCGACTGATCCAGGTTGCGCATAAAGGAGGAGACCCGATTATTTGACTCGGCGATTCCAGACACACTTAGGCCATTTCCCTTACGCTCAAGGGAGGTCAGCCAAAGTCCTTCCGGAGTTGCCTGTACCAGCTCATCAAAATAACGCACTGCCAGAGGGCGGTTCCCCTGAAGCTCCTGAATAACGCGCATACGATCGATCAATTCCTGGCGACGCTTTTTCAGATCCTTAATTTCGCTTACTTGTTTATTGAGCGCGTCAATCTTGACCTGCAATATCTGGTTGCGCTCATTTTGCAAGGCAACCTGTTGGTCAACCGTTTTCATCCACAAAAAAACCGACAACGCCGCAGCCATAATTACCAGCACTAGTACCTGCTGAAATTCTTTCTGCTTCTGTGCTCGATATTCCTGACGCCAGGGGAGTAGATTAATTTTAGCCATCTCAGTAGTCCTTCTCCCGCATGGCGAGTCCTGCAGCGATCATCAGGCCCGGGGCCTCTTTAGCGAGTGCCTTTTGATTCACCTTTGAAGAGGTCGCCATTTTGTAGAAGGGATTGGCCACTACAGTCGGTTTACCCAACTTTTCGCCGACCAGGCCGGGCAGCCCTTCCATTGCGGCAACACCACCACTAAGTAGTATGTAATCAACATCGCTATAAGAGGTCGAGGAGTAAAAAAACTGCAGTGCACGGGTAACTTGCTGAATAACCGCATCGCGGAACGGTTCCAATACCTCGGCAAAGTAGTCATCTGGTAGCCCACTGCCCCCCTGATGTTTAGCCAGGGATGCCTCCTCGGCGGAGAGGCCGTAGCGCCGCTGTATCTCATCTGTGAGCTGGCGACCACCGAAAAGCTGTTCACGAGTGTAAACTGTCTTGCCATCTACCAATACGGACAAAGCGCTCATGGTCGCACCGATATCTACTACCGCAACAACCAGCTGCTCCTGAGGAGGAAACTGATCCTCCAGCAAGGTATAAGTGCGTTCAATGGCATAGGCTTCAACATCGACAACACCAGCCTCCAGCTCGGCCTCACCGAGGGCTGAAACCCGCTGCTCGATATTTTCGCTGCGGCACGCCGCCAGCAGCACCTCCACCTGATCATTACCCTTCTCAGAAGGCCCCTGTACTTCGAAGTCAAGGCTCACCTCTTCGAGGGGATAAGGAATGTATTGATCCGCTTCCAGGGCGATACGCGCTTCCAAATCCTCATCGGAGAGGTCTGCGGGCATTTCCAGGGTTTTGGTGATCACAGCAGAACCGGATACGGCTACAGCCGCGCGGCGCAAGCGGGTCTTGGAACGGCGCACTACTTTGCGGATCGCTTCCGCTGTGGCACCGACATCATTGATGTTCTTGTCCACTACCGCATTTGGTGGCAGAGGTTCCACGGCGTAACTTTCGACTCGATATTTATCGCCATTGCGACTTAGCTCCAGCAACTTTACTGCAGTCGAGCTAATATCCAGTCCCAACATGGCCTTTGGGCCTTTATCCAGAAAAGGGAAAATCCCCATTTTTCTTATCTTTTCCGTGGGTTATGAAAGTTTGATGTTATAGCACTTTAAATTACCGCTTCAACCGGCATTTGCATAGGTAATAGCGCACAATATTCGTATAATTATTCACCGAATCACACAAATGAAGTACACAGAAGCAGTTTCATGACAGTAAAAGCCCGAAATCGTCTACTAGCACTGCTCTGGCTCTGCCTCGCCGGAACAGCTGGCACAGCCATGGTTTTCGCCAGCATTTACCTCTATTTGAAACCCGGGCTGCCCTCAGTCGAAAGCCTGCGCGACATCCGCCTGCAGACCCCATTACGGGTCTACTCACAGGACATGAAACTGATTGGCGAATTTGGGGAGAAGCGCCGCAACCCCATCACCATAGAGCAAACGCCGGAACCTTTTATCAAGGCTATCCTGGCGGCTGAGGATGCGAGTTTCTACACCCACAGTGGGGTATCTATTAGGGGCCTGATGCGTGCGGCATCGCAACTGGTGCAGACTGGCACCATTCAGTCCGGCGGCAGCACATTGACGATGCAGGTGGCGCGCAACTTTTTCCTGAGTCGCGAACAGCGCTTTATCCGCAAATTCAACGAGATCCTTTTATCGCTGCAGATTGAGCGCGAACTCAGCAAAGATGAGATTCTGGAACTCTATATCAACAAAATTTTCCTAGGCAACCGCGCCTATGGCTTCCAGGCAGCTGCACATGTTTACTACGGTCGGGATATCAAAGACCTGAGTATGGCGCAATGGGCGATGATGGCGGGGTTACCCAAGGCCCCCTCCACTTTCAACCCCATCGCCAACCCTTCCCGAGCCCTGGTACGCCGCAACTGGATCTTGAAGCGCATGCTAGATCTGGGATATATCGACCAGGATGAGTACAAGCATTCCATTACCGCCCCAGTAACTGCCAGCTACCACAGTCGTGATTTGGATCTGGATGCTCCCTATATCGCCGAGATGGCGCGTAAGGAGGCTGTGGATCTATTTGGTGACAGTGCCTATACCGATGGCTACCAGGTCATCACCACGATCAACAGCCGCCTTCAGGACCAGGCCCGCAAGGCACTGCAACATGGTCTTGAGACCTACGATGCACGCCACGGATATCGTGGCCCTGAGCAGCGTTTACCACCAGAACTATTGCACGATAGCGACCAATTAATAGATCTGCTCAATGAAATTCCTGTGCTCGGTGGACTCGAGCCGGGGGTGGTTACTGCAGTGGAACCCAAGCTTTTACAAGTGCAGCTTCGCGACCGCCGTGTTGTAGAGGTCCCTTGGGAGAATGGACTGGATTCTATTCGCCCCTATGTCACAGAGAGCTCTCGGGGGCCACGCTTGCAATCCGCAGAGAAGATGTTTGCGCCCGGCGATGTGGTGCGCCTGCGCCGAATAGAAGTAAAACATACAGAGGTTATCGGCAACCAGGATGAAGCTACCGATACAGGTGACTCCACGCAACTTGTTAGCACATTTGAGGACAGCCCCCAAACCGACCCATTTGCCGAATCCGAGGAAAGCAATTCCAACCCCCAGGAAACGCAAATTACAGAGGAATGGGAGCTAACCCAGGTGCCCTCAGCCCAGGGCGCCCTGGTCTCTATCGATCCCCAGGACGGGGCTATACGGGCCTTGGTGGGAGGGTACGATTTCCGTCAGAGCCATTTCAACCGGGTCACCCAAGCGGCGCGGCAGCCAGGTTCCAGCTTCAAGCCGTTTATCTATGCCTCGGCTATCGAACGAGGCTATACAGCCGCCAGTGTAATTAACGATGCGCCAATCATTTTCGAGGAAACCAACTTGCAAGATGTGTGGCGTCCCGAGAACGATGGCGGTACCTTCCTAGGCCCGACTCGCTTACGTATGGCTTTGTATAAGTCGCGTAACATGGTATCTATTCGCCTGCTGCAAGCACTGGGGCTCGACTACACCCTCGGTTTTGTCGAGGGCTTTGGCTTTGACCGCAGCAAGTTGGCACGCAACCTAACCATAGCCCTAGGCAGTTCCGCTCTAACCCCACTGGAAATGGTGCGAGGTTACGCCGCCTTCGCCAATGGCGGCTATCGCGTGGAGCCCTACCTGGTAGACCGGGTTCTGGACGTAAACGGGGAAACCCTATACCAGGCCCTGCCCCTCACGGTATGCAATGACTGCCCTGAGCCAGGCAACAAACCACGTGATTTCCACAAAGAGGAGCCTCTGGACCTTACGGCAATACAGGCGGGTGAGGAGGGGCCAGACCAAGGTAAAGAGCCTCCCGAGCTGAAAGTTCTCCCTGTGGGCCCACTGGATTCATCCGAGCCCCAGGCACGCCCCCTGGCACCGCGCGCCATGACTCCTGAAACTGCATACATCATGGATTCCATTCTCAAGGACGTGATTAAAAAAGGTACCGGGCGCCGTGCTCTCGTTATGAAACGCGGCGATATCGCCGGCAAAACGGGTACTACCAACGGCCCACGGGACGCCTGGTTCTCGGGTTACAGCCCCTACCTAGCCACCAGTGCCTGGGTGGGTTTCGACTCCTATGGCGAGCTGGGCAAGAATGAATACGGCGGCTCTGCGGCGCTGCCTATCTGGATAGATTTTATGAGCGCTGCCCTGGAGGGATTACCAGAACGCCATTTGCCCCAACCTGATGGCATTGTGACCGTGCGTATCAACCCCAAGAACGGTCTGCGCACCTCCTATGGCGGCATGTTTGAGATATTCCGTGCCAATAGGGTGCCTGGCCGGGAAGCCTACAACCCCTACCGCTCCCGATACACCGATGAGGATATGGATATGCCCGGCCGTGATCAGCCGAGCGAACCCCCACCGGAAGAGTTGTTCTAAAACATAAATGTCAGCCGCAAAGCCCATTCAATGAGTGGGTTGGCCGATAAAAGTAAAGGGGCCTATGGCCCCTTTACTTTTATCGTTCTTTTTCTAATTGCTTGTCCTACAGAGGCATGCCCACTACATGTTATTCTGCCATTAATCCGACTCTCGGTATCTGATACAAGCCCGCTCCAACCCCTGCAAATCGGGAATAACTGCCTCTTCACCAGAAAGCGCCACATGCATCAACTCCCCAGGGTTCAAGGTATGTTCGCGTAGTGCCAGTTCATCAGGCTTCACGCGAACAAGGCGCGGTGTGCCCTGTAGTACCAGGGCGAAATAAGGTAGATCCCCATTGGGATTACCGCTATTGAGCACCGCGATACGGGCGCTCTCTGAAGAACCACCGAGCGCTTCTCCGCGCATCACATCAAAAGACAGCAACGGCAGCCGTTGCTCACGCCAGACCAGATCCCCGAGGTACCACTCGGGCACATCGTAGACTGCCATTGGTACCTGCATGGCGATCACCTCGGATAGACTCTCTACAGGCACCAACATCTGTCTCCGCTGTAAGGGCAACAGCAAGCTGCTCACCTCCTGAGGAACATCTAGTGGCAGCGCTTCAACTTCACTCATTGCCTACCTCTTGCATATAGCCTTTCATTTCTTAGCCGCTCAGCTGCCAACGGCCGAAGTGCCGGTATATTCGCGAATTGCCTCGAGCAATACATCCTCCTGGTAAGGTTTACCGAGGTAATGATTGACGCCAAGGGACATAGCGTGATCGCGGTGCTTACTGCCAGTACGGGAGGTGATCATCACGATAGGAATATCACGCAGACGGCTGCTAGAGCGGATATGGCGCGCCACTTCAAAGCCGTCCATACGCGGCATCTCAATATCCAGCAGAATTAGATCCGGAACTTTATCCTGCAACTGAATCACCGCATCCTGACCATCTTTGGCTGTACTTACCAGATAACCCTCGCGTTCCAGGAAGCGTGTGGTCACCTTGCGTACGGTAACGGAATCGTCCACCACCATAACGGTCTGCTGGCGTTCTTCCCGCTCAGGCTGTTGTTCTGTTTGTAATTGCAGCTGCGGCATATCCGGGCGTGCCAACTCGGTTACCTGGCGACGCAAGAGGGCGTGGGCATCGAGAATCACCACCACACTGCCATCACCAGTTACGGTGGCTCCGGAGACCCCCTGTACTCCGGCAAACTGCGGGCCAAGGCCTTTCACTACAATCTCGCGGCTACCGCGGATAGCATCCACCTGCAGGGCCATGGCGTGGCCTTCGGAGCGCACCAGCAATACCGGTAACTGCATGTCATCGACACTGAGCTTCGGCTGGGCACCAGACTTTAACAGGGTGCCGAAGTAGTTCACCTCATACAGTTCGCCGGCATACTCAAAGCGAGCATCGCTAGAGCGGTAATAGTGCTCCAACTCAAAGGGGCTGAGCCTCACAATACCCTCAATGGTATTGAGTGGCAGAGCGAATAGATCCTCGCCAATCTTCACCATTAGCGCGCGGTTAACCGATACCGTGAACGGCAGACGTACGACAAATTCCGTGCCGGCACCCGCCTCGGAATTGATATGCACACTGCCGCCGATCTGCTTGAGCTCGGCGGAAACCACATCCATACCCACACCGCGGCCGGAAATTTGGGTTACTTTTTCCGCGGTGGTGAAACCCGCCTGTAGGATGAACTGCAATATTTCGCTATTGGAAAGCTCCGCATCCGCGCGCATCAGGCCGTTTTCTACCGCCTTTTCCCTCACACGGATCAGGTTTACCCCGGCTCCGTCGTCGCGGATAGTCAGTACCACTTCACTGCCCTCACGGGTCAGGACCACATCAATGCGCCCGCGCTCGGCCTTGCCCGCCGCGCGACGTATATCAGGCATTTCAATGCCGTGGTCTACCGCATTGCGCAGCATATGCTCCAGGGGCGCCACCATGCGTTCCAGCATGGATCTGTCCAGTTCCCCCTCCACGTTGGAGAACACCAGCTCCACTTGCTTACCGAGCTCAGCACTCACCTGGCGTACAATACGGCGCAGCCTGGGCACCAGACGCGAGAAGGGCACCATGCGGCTACGCATCAACCCCTCTTGCAGCTCAGTGTTTACACGAGACTGTTGCAACAACAGCGTCTCTGTATCGCGGGCCTTGTTATCCAGGGTGGAGCGCAGCTCCATCAAGTCGGAGGTGGATTCCAGCAGAGAGCGGGACAGCTGCTGGATAGATGAGTAACGGTCCATCTCCAGCGGATCAAAATCACCATCCTGTTCGGCCAGCTGCTCCTGGCGGAACAGGATTTGCGCCTCAGTCTCCCGATCCAGACGGCGCAGCTGCTCGTTAAGGCGCAACAGGGTTGAGTCCATCTCATCGAGGGCCAGGCCAAACTCACTCATCTGCTCTTCGAGACGGCCTCGGGAAATAGCGGTCTCACCGGCCAGGTTTACCAGCTCTTCCAGTAGCTCCGCTGCAACCCGCACCATTTCCTGAGGTTGGTTCCTGGTGGGCGCGGACACTTCATTTTGCCCCCCTCCAGGCTTGCGGATAAATGGCAGAACATTGCCGGCATCCGCTGTTTGCACAGGCTCTGGCAGTAATTCGGTGGGCCCTGGCCTCAACTCAGAGGCTAGGCTCTCACCACCAATAGCAGGCAATAGTTCCCGATCGTCAACTTCTCCATGGGATTCATCAGAGAAAACTTCCAATCCAACCTCAGTGTTGGGGAAATCCTCTCCTGCTATTTCTTGACCGACAGTTTCAAACGCATTGTTTATCGACGCCCCGCTATCCGCCCAGTCTGTGCTGATGAGCTGGACAAATGCCTCCAGCTGCTCGCCCACCATCCAGGCGCGCACCGTTTCCACGCCATCGGCAATTCGGTCATGGGTAAAATGTGCGTCACTAAAGAATTGTGCCGAGGGCTTAACAATACCGCGCATGCCCTCAATCGCGGTTTCAAAGCGGTGCGCTACTTCGCCAAGCCCCATTAAGCCGGCCATACGAGCGCCACCCTTGAAGGTATGCAACACTCGTTTGAGCGCCTCAGCATGCTCGATGCTATGTGGGGTATCTTCCCAAGCCTGGATCAACTCCTCCAACTCATCGGTGAGATCGCCAGCCTCTTCCATAAACACATCGACCACATCGGGATCGATTTCCGCCAGCAGACGCTGCTGCTCTACAGGGTTCACTTGCGATGCAGGCACATTGTCAGCATCGGGTATGCTAAGAGAAGAATCCCAACCTTCCTGTCTCGGCTCTGGCGCACTCTGAGCAGGTGCACCAGCCTCATCATCATAGGCCGCACTGGATTCAGTCAGCTCAAACAGTGCCTCATACAAATCTTCCAGGGCCGGCTCGGACGAAACTTCCTCGGGTTCCTCAGCACTTTCTACCGTCACCTCTGCCACTGGGGCATCAACGTTTTCGAGCTCAATTGAATGTGCGGACTCCAGTTCGACATCCAACAGAGTTTCAGAAACCACCTCAGAAGCAGATTCCAATTCCAGTGCGGGAGCTTGCACCTCCTCGGCGGAATCCCCTTGCTCCTCCACTACAGTGTCTATATCGACCAAGTCGAAGGGTTGGGCCTCAATACCCAGTTCGCTCAGGTCGTAGTCTTCCTCGTGAGTTTCTTCGCTCGGCTCGCCTTCTGCCAGATAGCGCAATGCCTCCTCAACCGCCTCGCTGACCTCGGGCAAGTCCTGGGCGGCGGCGACCGCATCGACAAGGTCCAGTAGCTCATTGTGGCCCTGCTCAAGGGAAGCCCACAGGGCGGGCTCTTCCTCTAACTGACCATCCAAAACTTTGTGATAAACCTCCAGCAGTAGCTGTGCCAGCTCTGCCAGGGTTGGTAACTGAGCGCGACTGGCTGCCTCCTGCAGAACATGGAGTTCTTCGGCTACTTCACTTACCTGGGATTGATCGGTGGGATTTGCACGCCATTGATTGAGCATCTGGTCTGCATCCAGCAGGACACGCATACCGTCAGCCATCAATACTTCAAGAAGTTGTGGATCTACGGCTCTCGGCTCATTGGCTTCGCGCTCGCGGATCAGATGACCCACAGAGCGTTCCTGCAACTCAGCGACGCGAGCGAGGAATTGCTCGGCTCTCTCGACCACGAGGGGCTCTTCAGCGCGGATCTGAGCCAAAACCTGACGCACGTAACTAGCACCATCACCGATCAGATCGAAGATATCCGCATCGATAGGCACCTGGTAAATACGCAACTCTTTGGCGAAGCGCTCCAAAGGCGCCATCATCTCGGCGACCACCTTGACCTCCGCCATATGTGCGGAGCCCTTCAGTGTGTGCAGGGCACGGTGCAGGGGATCGCTGGGCACGCCGTAAACCGGGGCTGCTGCACGCATATCCGCGAGGTAGTCATCGACAACGCTTAGGTGAGTTTCTGCCTCTTGGGCAAAAATTTCCCACAACTGCGCCCGCTCATCGTTGCACTCCTCTTCATCAGCAGTTGCCAGGGGTACTGTATTTGCATCCTCAGCCAGTAGCTCTGAAGGGATATGCCCCTGGCTGAGCTGCTCCGCCCAAGCCTGCAACTGCAGGGTAAGGGACTTATCCGGGTCACCCTCACGGAGGCGGAATGCCTCGACCATCGATGGCAACTTCTGGTATACCCGTTCAATCAACAACACATGAGCCCGCTCAGGCTTGATGCTGTCATCGATTACCCGATTGAGCATATTCTCCACTGCCCAGGCCAACTCGCCGATATCCAGTGCCTCGACCATGCGGCCGGAACCCTTCAGGGTGTGGAAGCCGCGGCGGAACTCCACCAAGGCATCTGTGTTGGCAAAATTGGCCGCCCATTCCGGGAAATAGTTGCCGATATGGGCGAGTACTTCGTTGGCCTCTTCGAGGAATATTTCGATGATCTCATCATCGATTAAACTCTCACTGTCCTCGACAAGCTGCTGTGGCTCGCTCTCAACCGTTTCTGCAGTCGGGTCAGTCTCCTCAAGCAGCTCAGTCTCGGCTGGCAACAGCGTATCTTCACTCTCAACCGCCGGTACTACCGAAACATAGTCCTCAGTCGCTATTGCCGGGGCCTCGGAGATCAACTCAGGTTCAAGAGGCTCTTCAGCCGGTGTGAACCAAGCATCTTCATTGCTGCGATTTTCTTCAGTAACGGAAACTTCTGAAACAGAAGTTTCCCCTAACTCAAACCCATGAGTTTCCGCCGGCGAATCAACGATTGGAGCTGTCGCGATCTCCGTCTCAATTTGCCCGGAGATTACGGTGGAGGATCGCTCTAACGCTTTATTTTCGTCACTCTCGTCAGAGTCCGCAGTATCGAAAATTTCCGGTGTCAATAACTCCAGGACATCACTGCCCTCTTCGTTCGCCATATTTGCGCGAGCGGACTCTGTCTCTTCTATTGGATCATCAGTTTCTTCAACGACAAAGGGGATACCGAGGTTAGCAATACTGTCTTCGGCCAGAGCCAGCAGCATTTCGGTATCATCCAAGCCCTCGACACGGCGCTCCAAATAGTATTCAACACTGGTAATCGCATCGGCCAGGGTATCGAGCATACGCCACTCAGGCTGCTCTGCCCGGTCGATCAGTGCGTCGCTGATATAGCTGTTGCAAGCGGCAATAATTTTGCTCGCACGCTGGTAGCCCACCATTTCCAGTCCGCCGCAGACTTCTTGCAGGCGCTGGGGCACGCGGCTCAAATAGCTGATGTCCCAATGGCTGGCCACATACTCCATGACCGCCTCTTTTACCGCCTCCAAGCCCAGGCGCGCTTCGCGCAACACCGAGTCTGTAGCATCCCCCATTATCGGCTGGTCATCGTCACAGCGCTTATTGCGATCGACAGTAGCCGCCAGGGCCGAATCAAGTTGTACTAGCTCGCCGGCGGCGCGCATCAGGTACTCCTCGACATCGGTACCGCGCGAGGCATCGCGCAGACATTCATAGATGCCACGGGCACGGCCCCGTGGCGCCTCGAGACCCAGTACACCGAGAGTATCCGCAATCCGCTTGGCTATGGTTGCAGTCTCACTGAGTGGAGGCAATTCGGAGGCAGCACCGCTGGGTTCCAGGGCCTCGCGCACCAGTTGCAATTCTTCTCGCAGCGCGGTTATAGCAGTGCCCAGTGCATCTGGCCCCATCGCCAGGACATCTTCGGTATCCGGCCTGGGAGTGCCCGGCACGGCCTTATCCAGGGCGAAGCGTTGGTAAAGGCCCTGACAACGAGTGCCATTTGGGCCGGCCAAATAAACATAGAACAACAGGTTGCACAGGAAATCGGCGTCCAGCTCGGCATCCAGTACCCTGGCACCACGACCCTGCAACAAGCGGAATTCAACATCGATACGGCGCAACAAATGACGCAGTGCAGGTTGCACAGTGATGCGGTGATCGGCCAGAGCTTCCAGGATACCCAGCAGGACTTCCCATAGGGATTGGCGACGGCTGCCGCTGTAGAGAAGCTGCAGTTTTTCGACAATCTTCACCAGGTAGGAGAGGCTCTCACCACTGTTCACATCGCGGATTAAACCCGCCGCGGCTACGTGGTACATCTTGCGCAGCTTGCCTACCAGTTCCTGCAGGCGTGCATTGTCCGCGGTCAAAGGCTGGCGCTTGCCGGCAATACGGCTCAAAGAGGAAAGGTCTGGAGAGAAGAGCGCGCCTTCGGTAATTAGGCGCTCGCGGCGCACCGCACGCAAGTCGTTGAGAAGTGGCAGCAACAATACCGCGTTATCCCTGCGCTGAAATGACACCTTCTCCAAATAGAGAGGCAACTCCAACAGGGCGCGCATCATAAACTCGCGCGTTTCATCGGTATTTTCAACAGTGCCGCCGGCCAGTGACTGAAGCAAATGTTCCATCTCTTCAGCCAGCATCGCCGCACCATCGAGCTGCGCCATATGCAGGCTGCCGTGTACCTGGTGCACCAGGGACAAACTGTTCTGCAGCAGGGTCTCGCCGGCTTGCGGATCCGAGGCAAAAGTCTCGAGAAATTGACGCGCTTGCGCCAGGGTCTCGTTAATTTCACCTATCAGCCAGTCCAGGGCCATGAAGTTCGGATTGTCGTGACTCACGCCAAGTCCCCAATAATTCTTTCTCTGATGCAGGCGCTCTACCCGGCGCGAGCCAGGGTTCGCGGTCTTGCGGAAGTGTTCCGTGCGCCCTCTCCACCCGGCAGCCAGCAAGGGCGCCGGGCTTTATTTTGTGGGTTAGGCCAGAGCCCGGTCTTCACGGGACTCCAAGGAATTGCTTTCCTCACTGTCGAGCGTGAAAGTGTCCGTATCCATCTCCGGCAACTCCACGTCGTACATTTCACTATTGGTATCCACACCCTCCTCCTGCGGCAGCTTGAAGCCGGCAACGGATTCGCGCAGCGCGCTGGCGGTTTGAGCCAGGTTACCAATGGACTGGGCAGTAGCCTGTGTACCGGCAGAGGTCTGCGAAGTAATTTCCTGAATCACGTTCATGGTGTTGGAAATATGACCGGCAGAAGAGGCCTGCTGGCGGGCCGCGTTGGAGATGTTTTGAATCAACGAGGCCAGGTTGCTGGATACGTTCTCAATCTCCTCCAGAGCAACACCGGCGTCCTGTGCCAAACGGGCACCGCGCACCACCTCGGTGGTGGTCTGCTCCATAGAAATTACCGCTTCATTGGTGTCAGACTGAATCGCTTTCACCAGGCCTTCAATCTGCTTGGTCGCAGCGGCTGAGCGTTCCGCCAGTCGCTGTACCTCGTCCGCAACCACGGCGAAGCCTCGGCCGGCATCACCAGCCATGCTCGCCTGAATAGCGGCGTTCAATGCGAGGATGTTGGTCTGGTCGGCAATGTCGTTAATCAAGCTCACGATATCGCCAATCTCCTGGGAGGATTCACCCAGACGCTTGATTCGCTTGGAGGTGTCCTGAATCTGCTCGCGGATATTGTCCATGCCCTTGATGGTGTTTTGCACCACCTTGGAACCATTGCTGGCAATCTGTACCGAGCGTTCGGCAACCTGCGCGGACTCGGAGGCGTTGGCAGATACCTGGTCAATGGTGACCGCCATCTCGTTCACCGCGGCGGAGGCCCCGGCAATCTCCTGGGCCTGATGTTCGGAGGCCTCGGCCAGATGCAGGGCTGTCTGCTGAGTTTCCTGAGACAGGCCGGATACTTCCTGTGCTGCACCGTTGATTCGAGATACCAGCACACGTAGCTGGTCGATGGTGAAGTTGATAGAGTCCGCAATCGCACCGGTAAAGGCTTCGGTTACCGTTGCCGAGGTAGTCAGGTCACCGTCGGCGAGGTCGGCCAGCTCATCCAGCAGCTGCATAATCGCCTGCTGGTTGCGCTCGTTGGTATCGGCTTCCTCCATCAGGCTGCGGCGGGTACCGGAGAAAGCCATTCCCATCATGGCAAAAATCAACAGCACAAACCCTGCGGCCAAAATAGAAATGGTCATATTGTTGGGCTGGCGCTCATCGGCCAGGTTCACAATTCTGTCGTTCAGGGTGCTCAGAGCTTCAAGCAGTTGCGGTGAGGAAGCAATAATACCGTTGGTGGCCTGACGCGAAGCAAACAGTGCGGGAGTCGCTTCGAAGATGTCTCTTACAGAAGTGCTTACGAACCCAAACAATTCAGTAATTTCATCGAGTGAGCGACGCGCCTCCTCATCGGTAATGCGGGAAATCCCCATCACCACATCGCCGCTCTTCATGCCATCTACCACTTTACCGAAGAGGCTGGCATCAGTATTAAACTGATCTGCTGCAGCTTCGGCATCGTCACCACCCTGCAGCATCTTGTCGATGTTTCGGCCGATTCGCTCTGCCCGCCAAACTTGTAGCTGAGCCTGCTCTACCTGATTGGCCGGTGCGTTATTGGCCAGCAGTATTTCCACGATGTTATTGTGCTCGGCCTGCAGTTCCGGCAGCGAGTCACTCAGGGTGGAAGCAATATCGTTAAGGAATACGATAGTTTCCTTGTTGCTGATAATGGTATCGACCTGCTCGCGCAGCTTGCGCCAAACAGTACCGTAAGTGGCGAGTTCGGCATCTAGTGCCTTGCGACTGCCCTTATCCATCCCCTGCAACTGATTCCAGGCGTTAGCCATCTGCTCGGAAACTTTTTCCAGCTCGGCAAACGCTTCATCATCACCAGAAGTCGCCGCCGGTGCATAGGAAACCAGCTGGTAAGAAAGTGCGCGCAGTTCAGCTACCTGCTGCAGGTACTCTTTATCGCGATCGCTGCGGGTCTGCACCAAATAGATACTGACAATCAGCCCCGCCAGTACGGCGAGTACCAGCAGACCCAAACCCAGCGCGGCAGGGTTACTGCGGAACGCGGAAAAGGAACTCTGGGAGCCTGTTTTCATAGTTTACTCCTAGCGGGCCCAAGCAAGAGGCCAGTTTAATACCACTTAATATTTAACGCTTTAATGACAATGGCCCTCAGCCAGTGCGAACATCCCTGCACCACTTGTGGGTCCCCCCAGCATCTCAAAAAATGTGAGATGTCGAAAAATCCAATCAGACTTCAGCGAGCAGCGGCGTCCATAAAATGAGGGTCTTTGAGCAGAGCCCGCATGTCGAACACCAACCACCGTTCCTTTTGTAAAATAAACTGGCCATGCACCATGGGCGCAAATGGCTCAAGCAAATCTGTCGGCGCTTCATGGGCATATTCAAATGCCAAATGCTGCATTCCATGCAACCTGTCGACAATCAACCCCACGTAGATTTTTTCCCGCTCTAACACCAAGACCCTACGCTGTTGGCGTGGGCCTGTGAGATGACCGCCATAAAAGGCTGCGAGATCAATCAGGGGTAACAGGCGGCCGCGCACATTGGAAACGCCTTTTACCCAGGGCTGTACTCCAGGGATAAAGGTGTGCTGCGGCAATTCGAGCAACTCCACAACATCATCCATCGAAGCGACAAAATTGTGGTCGAGTAGAGAAAAACCGATTCCGGTCCAGTAGGGTTTGATTTCTCGGCGGCCGGGCAGGCCTGCAGCCTGCGCTTTGGCTCGCCGAGCGATATCAACAAGTGCTAGATAGGGTGTTTGTGACTGCACGTTGAGCAGCTGGCCGTCAGGCCAACACCTCCTCGATAGCACTCAACAATTTGCCCTCATCGACGGGCTTGGTGAGATAAGCTTTTGCACCCTGGCGCATGCCCCACACCCGGTCGGTATCCTGATCTTTGGTGGTCACCATAATAATCGGTATCCCCGCTGTGCTGCCATCCTTGCTCAGCTGGCGAGTAGCCTGAAAACCATTCAGGCCGGGCATCACAATATCCATCAAAATCAGGTCTGGGCGCTGAGTACGCGCAACATTCACCCCGTTTTCACCGTTAGGCGCGGTGATTACGACATGGCCATTTTTTTCGAGTATTGTGGTCAGCTTGTGTGTTTCGGTAGGAGAGTCATCTACTATTAGTACTCTTGCCATCATGTCCCCCATGACTTCTTCTAATTGGCAACTGCGCTATAAATGACAGTGCTTGGCGATTTTTTGTATTTATCTTTTATGGCATATGCCAAGTCTGCACTTACTGCCAATGCACTGCCAGACTACAGAACCTCCCTTACCAGGCAGAAGGAATGAGAGGTGTGTCTGTTAAATCATCTTCCCCGCCAAAAAGCGAAGATAGTGGTTCTAAATAAAAACCTTACTTTTTGTTAGTGATCACTTAGGCTGCGTGGTGCGGTTTTGCATGGGCGGAAATTGCACCCAGCAATTCGCTTTTACTAAACGGCTTTGTCAGATATTGATCACAGCCAACAACACGGCCTTTTGCCTTATCGAACAAACCATCCTTGCTCGACAACATAACTACCGGAGTGGAGCGGAATTCGCTGTTGTTCTTAATCAGTGCACAGGTCTGATAGCCATCCAGGCGCGGCATCATGATATCGACAAAAATGACATCGGGACGGGAGTCCGCGATTTTCGCCAGCGCATCAAAACCATCTGTCGCGGTGACGACTGTGCAACCCGCTTTTTGCAGCAGAGTCTCGGCGGTGCGGCGAATTGTCTTACTGTCGTCAATCACCATTACAGTTAGACTTTCCCAGTTAAGCTCCATAGTCTTTTTTGAATCCCCTGTTTACTTATTTTCGGGCACGCGAAAATTTATTATCTGCACCCTTTTTTGAGCCGCTTGCGGGGCCTGGGTGTCTCACTTTGCCAAGATCGCACACTGGGTGGAACTTTTATCACAGAACCCCAGGTGAATCTAGCCGCGCGGAAGCACCGCCGACTTTGTGGTTCAAATAATCACCACTTTTCGCCCAAACCCAGCCGACAGAACTAATAAAGTTGCACCTCGGCGAAGCTGCTCTTACCTTATCAGCCCAACAAGTTGGCAGTGGCAATTATTCAACCAGCCACAACCACCGCGGCGTGGGATTAAATATCCCTTCAACTACGGAAGCTCAGATGAATTATTCCCTCGGTGTGGTGATGGACCCCATCGCCCAGATCAATTTTAAGAAAGATACGACACTAGCACTGTTACAGGCCGCACAAGACAGCGGTTTCCAGCTGTTTTATTTTGAGCAAAGCGACTTGTATTTGGATAATGGCCGCGCCATAGGCAGGGGCAGACCTCTTAAGGTTTTTGACGATGCCGAGCGCTGGTTCAGCCTCGAGGAAGCCAGAGAGATGCCCCTGGGTGAACTCGATACGATTTTGATGCGTGTCGACCCACCTTTCGACAATGAGTACATTTATTCCACTTACATCCTTGAGGCCGCCGAGCGCGAAGGTGCCTTGGTGGTTAACAAACCGCAGTCCCTGCGCGACTGCAATGAGAAAATTTTCGCGACCACTTTTCCGCAGTGCTGCCCGCCTGTTTTGGTGAGCAAGGATATGCAGCGCCTGCGTGAATTTCACAAAACCCACCACGATGTCATTTTCAAACCTTTGGACGGCATGGGTGGAGCTGGTATTTTCCACTGCAAACCCGACGGCGCCAATTTAGGGGCCATTCTGGAGATGCTCACTCAACACGGTCGCCAACAAATCATGGCGCAGCGTTACATTCCCGAAATCAAAGATGGTGACAAGCGCATTTTGGTAGTCGATGGTGTAGCGGTGCCCTACTGCCTGGCCAGAATTCCCGAGGCGGGCGAAACACGTGGCAACTTAGCCGCTGGTGGTCGCGGTGAGGCGCGGCCACTGACGGATCGTGATCGATGGATCGTAGAGCAGGTCGCCCCCACCTTAAAAGAAAAAGGGCTACTTTTTGTTGGCCTAGATGTCATCGGTGATTACCTAACGGAAATCAATGTCACCAGCCCAACTTGCGTACGCGAGATTGATGCAGCCTACGACACTTATATCGGTGCGCGACTAATGAGCGCCATCACACACCGCTTGGCACAAAAGCGTTAGACTTCGCCTTTAACTCGAACGACTCCCAGGGCTGTTTGTCAGTGAACGGACCGGGTGGGAAGCCGAGCGTAACGCTCGGCGATAAAAAAGCAGTAACCGATAACAGACAATGAATTCCACCGCCAATACGACGCCAAGTAATGCGGAACAGCGTGAGCGTTTTGCGTTCTCTCTGTTTCTCGCTGGCGCCATTCACGCACTTCTGATTTTTGGCGTGGCCATTGCTACGCCAGAAGGACGACAGGCAGCACCAACTTTGGAAGTCACCCTATCCCAATATAATTCCCCACAAGCACCGGAGGATGCCGACTACCTGGCCCAACACAACCAACAGGCCAGCGGCACGGCGGATACTCCAAAGGAGTTATCCAGCAACCGCCACGCCGAATTTGCCGATACGCAAATTCACGATGTCAATCCGCTGCCACAACAACAGGCTGCGCGACCCGCTGACCAACGCCGTCAGTTGATCACAACCATCGGCGACAGTCCTTTGCAGGCTCCAGAACTGCCCGCCGAAGAAAAGCTTTCCGATGAGAAACGCGGCGATGCGCCCAATGACTTGGCCAAGACCAATCCTAAAATTGCCAGTCTTCAGGCACGCCTGGACAAGATCCGCCAGACTATCGCCCAGCGTCCGCGGGTGCGCAGGCTTACCTCTGTCGCAACCAAGGCCTCAGCGGATGCCGCCTATCTACATGAATGGCGCCAAAAAGTTGAGGCCGTGGGCAGTGACAACTTTCCCGAGGAGGCCCTGCAACAGAAAATCACCGGCAGCCTGCGTATGATGGTGCGTCTACTGCCCACAGGCGCCGTGGAGGAAGTAATCATCCTGGATTCTTCTGGTGAGCGTATCCTCGACGATGCCGCCCAACAGATTGTGCGCCTGGCGGCTCCCTTTGCACCTTTCCCCGCGGAAATTCGCAAAGAGGCCGACCGTCTCGAAATCATTCGTACCTGGCGTTTCGAAATGACCGGGTTCTCCACTACCGCAGGTGAGCTGCCCGAGCGCGGCTAAACTTGCTTTGCACGCAAGCGACCTAGAATCCAACTATGCCCAACTCGAACATTGACAGCGACCTGACCCTCGGCAGCTTGCGCGGCCAATTCCTACTGGCCATGCCCGGTATGGAGGATCCGCGCTTCAAGCACAGCATCGCCCTGATCGTTGAGCACAGCCAGGAAGGCGCTATGGGCATAGTGATCAACGCCCCCAGTAAGGTGCACTGGAGAGAAGTTTTCGAGCAACTGTCGCTGCAGGATTCCAGCCAGAGGGGTGAAGAACCGGTCTTGTTAGGCGGCCCCATCTCCCCGGAACAGGGCTTCGTTCTGCACGGTGCCGGCGTACAATTCGACTCGACCACCGAGATCAATTTGGAGATTAGCCTCACCGCATCCAAAGACATTCTCGAATCCCTCGCCTCTGGGCACGGCCCCGACGATGTTTTGCTGGCCCTGGGCTACGCCGGCTGGGGGCCGGGACAGCTGGAACAGGAACTGGCGGAAAACGCCTGGCTGACTCTGCCGGCGGAACCCGAAATTCTTTTTGCCACCCCAGTGGAAAAACGCTGGCAGAGCGCCGCGGCACGCCACGGTATCGACCTCTCAGGGCTCGGCTCACAGGCCGGACACGCTTAGCCTATCCCGGTTATCATCCGCTTCGAGATTGATTTTCCAGAACCGGATGTTTCCCCTGATGAACAAACCCATTACCGCCCTCGCCTTCGATTTTGGCACTCGTTCCATCGGTCTCGCCTATGGGCAGAGTCTGACCGCCAGCGCCAAAGAGCTACCGCCGCTGCCAGCAAAGGACGGCAAGCCGGACTGGGACAAGGTGCAGCAACTGATCGATGAATGGCGGCCGCAATATTTGCTCGTGGGTCTACCGCTGAATATGGACGGCAGTGAAAGTGAATTCGGCGCGCGTGCCCGTAAATTCGGTCAACGCCTGCACGGGCGCACCGGGTTGCCGGTGGAAATGATTGATGAACGTCTCAGCACCCGCGCGGCAAAGGAAGAGGCCGCGGAGCGCGGTCACCGCGGTAACTATGCCGATAACCCCGTGGATTCCATCGCCGCGCGCATCATCCTCGAGGACTGGCTGCGCGCACGCGCCTGATATTCGCTCCCGATGCCTGTGCAATCTGAGCCACAGCTGCCAGCGCTCTGATAGAATTGTCCGCCCATACAACCGAGTGACCGAACCCTATGCCCATTTCCCGCATCCGTATCGCCACCCGCGAAAGCGCCCTGGCTCTCTGGCAGGCCAATTTCGTCAAGGACCGCCTTCAGCAGGAACACCCCGAGTTAGAGGTGGAACTGCTGCCAATGACAAGCCGGGGTGACCAGGTGCTGGATATTCCCTTGACCAAGGTGGGCGGCAAGGGGCTCTTTGTGAAAGAGTTGGAAGTGGCCATGCTGGAAGGGCGCGCGGATATCGCCGTGCATTCCATGAAAGATGTGCCGATGGAATTTCCCGAAGGCCTCTACCTGCCGGTTATTTGTGAGCGAGAAGATCCGCGCGATGCCTTCGTTAGCAACCAGTTTGCCAGTTTTGAAGCACTGCCCCAAGGCGCGGTGGTAGGCACCTCGAGTCTACGCCGCCAGTGCCAGCTTCTTGCTCACCGGCCCGATCTTGAAGTCAAGTTCCTGCGCGGTAACGTGAACACCCGCCTAGCCAAACTGGACGCGGGAGAATACGACGCCATTATTCTTGCAGCCGCCGGCCTGCTGCGTTTGGAAATGCGCGAGCGCATCCGCAGCTTTTTGCCTTCCACGGTATTGCTACCCGCCGGAGGCCAGGGCGCCGTCGGTATCGAATCCCGCAAGAACAGCGAGCTGGAAGCCCTGTTACTCCCCCTGCACTGCCGTGAAACCGCCGCACGCCTCAGTGCTGAGCGGGCGCTGGTCAAGCGTCTTAACGGCGGCTGCCAGGTTCCCATCGGCTGCTATGCCGAACTGGAAGACGACACTCTGTGGTTGCGCGGCCTGGTCGGCAGCCCCGATGGCACCACCATGATCCGCGCCGAAATCCGCGGTGCGGCAAAAGATGGTGAAGCACTGGGAATTCAACTCGCAGAACAATTACTGGAACAGGGGGCTGAGAAAATCCTCGCCGCGATTTGAGCCTAGGACAGATCAATTATGGCCAAAAGCCTGTATAACAAGCGAATATTGACCACACGCCCCGCACACCAAGCCAACACCTGGGATTCGCTATTGCGTGCCGAGGGTGCGGCGGTTAACAGTATTCCCATGTTGGCGATTGATCCCCTCACAGAGGGGGCTGCTCAGCAGGCCATTAAAAAACGCATTCTCGATTTCGACCAAGTGGGCTTCGCCATTTTCGTCTCCCAGAATGCCGTTCGCTACGCCGTCGACTGGCTGGAAGATTACTGGCCTCAGTTACCCCAGGGGCCGCGCTATTTCGCCATTGGTGCGGCCACGGCAAAGGCCCTGCTGGCACGCGGTATTTCCTGCGAACATGGTGGCGAGCACATGAATTCTGAAGACCTGCTCGCCCTGCCCGCCCTACAAGAAATTTCCGGGCATCGGGTGCTGATTTTTCGCGGCGCAGGTGGACGCACTCTGATTGGCGACACACTGCGCGCTCGCGGTGCGCGTGTGGATTACTGTGAACTCTACCGCAGGTCTCTACCCGCAAACGCCCCGACAGATTTAGCCGAGTATGCTTTTACTCCGGATGCCATCACCGTCCATAGTGGCGAGACACTTGCGAACCTACACGCTTGTATAGAGCGCTCAAATTGCACACGACTACTACGGACTGCCCTTATCTGCCCCAGTACGCGAGTCGCAGAACAGGCCCGGACATTAGGCTTTATCCAAACCTACACTGCCCTAAATGCCGGAGACAGCGCTATGCTAGAGGCATTACTCAAGGCGCTAGACTGAATTACTCTCGAATTCTCAGCCCGGTTGGGTTAAAAATCTCAAAACGAAGCCACCCGCGCTATTATGGCCGGCGCCACTCGCTATAATCCGACGACAATTACCAGCTGCGCTCCATGCCCATGACCAACGAAAAATCCAAGGATAACTCCGCCTCCCCGGCCAACGAACTCACTTCCGACACACTGGCCAAAGGGGAGAGCAAGAGCAATTTTGCCAAGGCAGCACAGGGCAAAAACGATAAGACTCCTATGGAGGCTAGGCCTAAAAAGAGCGGCGGCCACTGGTGGTGGCTGGTCTTTATCCTGTTGCTCATCGCCCTGATCGCTTTTGCCTGGTACAGCTGGCCCCAGTTGCGTAATCGTATTACTCAGCTCGACTTTTTCCCCTCCAAACAGACTGTACCCACTGAGAAAGCCGAGCCCCAAAGCGAAATAACAACATCAAATATTTCTGCAAGGCCAGATACCCCTAGCCAAGCCACAGAAGAAACTACCCCAGCTACTTCGACGGTCCCAGCACCGACAGCCGAGTCCCGCCCTGGAGAATCCCGGCAAGCAGAAGTCCCAGCACCCTCTCCACAAAGCCAGCAATTGGATCAGCTTCAGCAGACAGATACCGCTCTACGCAATCAAATTCAGTTGCAAGCCCGCACTATCGCACAGCTGCAACAACAACTGGCGGGCATGCAGCGCAGCCTCACCGCACAGGGCAACCGCCTCAGCGAGCTGGGAAACGTGAGCCGTGAGGACTGGCAGCTGGCAGAGGCCGACTATTTGTTGCGTATGGCCAATCAGCGCCTGATGTTGGAAGACAATAGCCGCGCCGCCCTGGGTCTAGTCGAAAAGGTCGATACCATTTTGCGCCAGGTAAACCTTCCAGACCTGTACGGAGTGCGCCAACAACTGGCACGGGATATTACCGCTCTAAAATTGGTGGAAAATATCGACCGGGAAGGGCTCTACTTGCGCCTGCGCGCCCTGGAAGAACAGTTGATTCACGCCTCAATCCAGCCACAGTTCGATATGGCCCAGCCTCAAAAAGAGACGGCAAAAGCGGAGCCGGCTCAGGAAAACCAATCCACGTGGGAGCGCAGTTGGCAGCATTTTACCACCTTCCTGCGCGACTCTATTCGCCCTATTGACGGCGATATCAACCCGGTAATGCTCTCCCCACAAAGCGAAACCCGCTTTCGCCAAACTTTGCGTCTTAACATGGAGCAGGCACAGTTGGCCCTATTGCGCGGCGACTCAACCGTTTACAAAGACGCCCTGAAAAGTGCCCGCGAGTTGCTCCTGACCTATGGCACTGCCAATGCCCAGCGTAACGCACTGGCACAGCAATTGGCGGAACTCAGTGAACAGCCCATTCAAGTCCAAATGCCAGACCTAAGTGCCTCACAAGTCGCCCTGTACAATTATATTGAGCGGCTTCACAAAACCTCCGGGCTTGATGCCGGCACTATGGAGGAGGTCACCCAGTGAGGAAAGTCCTTTTTGCCGCCGTTGCCCTGCTCCTTCTCGGCGCTCTGCTGCCGCAGATCAACCAGAATTATCCGGGGTATCTGGTGATCGGCTTCGGCGGTGAGTTGAATAAAGGTTATGAGATGAACCTTTGGTTCGCGATAGTCGCACTCGTTGCCCTGTTACTCGCCATATTTGTTCTCACCTGGATAGCCCGCAGCCTGTTTCGCGCTGTACGCGGCAGCGTCGATCGCCTGCGCTTCGGCCGCCAAAGAGTCGCCCGCCGACGCCTTACCAGTGGCCTGGTAGAGTTTATGGAGGGCAACTGGTCTCGAGCGCGTCGGCAACTCCTGAAAAGCGCACCACGCTCAGAAGCGCCGCTGATTAATTACCTCGCCGCCGCACGCAGTGCTCACGAACTAGGGTTTCGCGAGGAAGCCAACGAGTTACTGGCAAAAGCTGAGGCCTGTGGCGAAGACACCCGCCTGGCAGTGGCCTTGAGCCAGGCCCGCATGCAGCTGCAGGACAAGCACTACGAACAGTGTATCGCCAGTCTCAAGCGGGCTAAGCAGCTGGAGCCCAAGCATCCGGCCCTGCTGCAAATGCTCAAACAGGCCTACTACTCTCTGGGTGACTGGAGCAGTTTGAGGGAGCTGCTACCTGAGTTGGAAAAAAGCGCCAATATGCCCGAGGAAGACCTGCAAAAACTGGAGCGGGAAGTCTACGAACATCAACTCAACGAAGCCGCAAATCGCAACGATAGAGAGAGGCTACACAGTATCTGGCACGGCCTGAATGGCCGCTGGCAGCGCAACGTGGAACTCCGCAGCCTCTACGCTCACCTGTTGCATCAAAGTGGCGATGACATCGAAGCAGAAAAGCACCTGCGTTGGTTGCTTAACCGCGAGTGGGCTCCCAAGCTGGCCAGCCTGTATGGCCGCCTCACAGGAGCAGATGCCGCTGCACAGCTCTCCGCCGCAGAGGGCTGGCTAAAGGAATACGGTGAGAGCGCCGACCTACTCACCTGTCTCGGACGCCTGAGCATGCGCAATGAGCTTTGGGGCAAAGCACAGCAATATTTTGAGAAAAGCCTGTTACTGCGTCAGGATCCAGTGACCTCCGCGGAATTAGCACGACTGTTCCAGGCTCTCGGTGAAAAAGACAAAGCCGCACGCCTCTTTGAGGAGGGACTGTTGCAGGCAGTTCCAGACCTGCCGCCTGTACCCATGCCCAGCCAGGACAAACCCCTTCTAGGAGTGCATGCCTAATTGGCTTTCTTGTGGCCCAGATAGCCTGGGCCCTTTCACCTTAACACTCTTTGGCCCATAGTGAGCTTCCGCATCCGTTTTGAGGCTCGCTCCATGACACTGCCGCCACAATGCCTCTCAGCTATCACCATAATCTTTTCGGCTCTACTTTCGAGTTTTACACTAGCCGCTGCTCCCCCTATCCAGCCACAGGATAAGTTACTGAGCGGCTACGAGTATCCCTATCCAGTTAAGACTTTGGGACTGTCCAAATTAGGGCAACCTGCCGCCATGGCCTATATGGATGTCCCCTCAGGCACGCTTGCACCTGCCAGAGGCACGGTGCTACTTCTACATGGAAAGAATTTTTCCGCCGCCTACTGGAAAGACAGCATCGTCGCGCTCACGGAACAGGGTTACCGGGTGATTGCACCGGACCAAATCGGCTTCGGCAAATCGGATAAACCATTAATGCAGTACAACCTTCACGGTATGGCTGCAGATACCAAAGCACTTCTCAAAAGGCTTAAAGTGGGTCAAGTATCTGTGGTTGGCCACTCCATGGGAGGTATGCTGGCGACACGCTTCTCACTTATGTTCCCAGAGATGATAGAGAAGCTCGTTTTAATAAATCCTATCGGTCTGGAGGATTGGAAACGCCTCGTACCCTATGAGCCTCTGGAACAAGCGATACTCAGGGAACAGGCACAAACGCCGGAAGGGATTAGGAACTATATGTCTAGAACCTATTTTGATGGGAAATGGCAGGAATCCTATAACCCACTACTGGATATCCAGGCCGGATGGATCCTGGGTCCAGATTCCAAACATATAGCCAAGATTGATGCCCTCACCTCAGAAATGGTATTTACTCAGCCGGTTTTGTATGGGTTTCCCGACCTCAAAGTACCCACTCTCCTGATTATCGGTACGCGGGATCGAACCGCGGTTGGCCGTGCCCGCGCCGCTGAACCTATCAGAAAAAATCTGGGGCGTTACGATCTATTGGGCAAAAAGACAGCCGCCGTAATTCCAAATGCGAAGCTAATAGAGCTCGATGGTGTCGGACATTTGCCACAGTTCGAGGCCTTCAATGATTATTTCAAGGCTCTAGTCCAATTCCTCAATGAAGAAACCCAGCCGGTTTTTCATTAATTCAACCTTTGCAAGCCTGCTATTAATCATACCTCTTTCAAACAAGCACAAGGCTAGGATTAATATATTTTCACAAATTACAGCCAAACCCTCTGCACAAAGAGTGTTCTTAAGACTTGTACGAGTGACACCCGACTTGCATGGTTAGATTTGAAGGTGAGATACAGTAAGGAAAATTTAAGAGAAGCTTTCTAAAAACGAAACGACTGATTTGGATCAGGTACAGGGAGGGCTATTAAATAGAATTCACTAAGCAGTACCTGATCCAGATAATTCAGAAACACTATGTCTGGGAATATTAGATATTTGCAAACATACCGGCAAAAAGTAACATGGCCAAAAAAGTAATAATCCCCTGCAGGATGGCAATAATAATCGCCTTCAAAAATCCCGTTCCCAGTACTAGCATATAAGCGATTGCAGCCAGTGGAATAGTCAAAAGAATCCCGGCACTGTCACTTACACCGGGCAGCATTCCCCCCACAATTCTCTGTACAATCAGCGCCAGTAAAAGTGCAAACAGACAGTAAAAAACCCCAGTATTTCTTGCCCCCATCATGGCAGCAGCCATCTTTAATGGCAGAACCAAAACCGCTACCATTATGATTACAAAAAGAATCAACTCCATTGTTCACCCCTCCCTCATTTTGTAGTTATTTGGCCTAATCCCCAAGGCCATCATGATGCAGAATATATCGGCCGTTTTGAGCCAAATGGAAATGTCACCTAATGTTAACTTTTATGACTATTTGTATAATTAACCTACAACATAGCATCGAAGTATAGATGACATTACATCATACTACTTAAGCTACATCTCGTTGAGTTAGCCGCACAAAAAAAGCTGGCATAAAAATCTTTGCCAGCTTTTATTCAGAGTAGAACAGATTGATATGCAGAAAATGTAGATCTGACAGTTTATTTGCGTACTAGGCGTATGCTTGAAGGCTTTAACTCTCCATTTTCCATATAGCTCTCTGTGCGAAGGATTTTGTCATCCTCTAGCCACTCGAAAGCCAAGCTATGCTGATGGTTCTCGTTTAAATCCTCAAGGTTAGTAGCATCCTTAAAGGAAAACTCAATCTGCCCACTTTTATCACTTGAGGTAAGCTGCAAATGAGGCTGGTTGCCCTGAGGGCAATAGTGGGTAGCCAATAAGTTGCCTTTATCCATATGGTAGATAGTCAGTGAATGAGATTCCCCCTTATACAACCAATTCTCCACCATAACGGTATCTCTAGCCGTCTGAGAAAAATTAATATAAAAATTTCCAGCAGTGTCTCCTTCTTTTTTCCAGTCTCCTCGAAGTGATTTCATTTGCTCGAATACTTCCCCACTCTTCAGATTGAGATCCCCTGCATTCACTGCCAACGAAAAACAACATAAGACAATTGAAAAACAGTTAGCAAAGGCTTGTTTTACTTTAATCATAATAGGTACTCCTTTTCCTATAAAAAATAGATATTGATATTCTATAGAGCCTTTGAAATCACTTCAAAAAATCCTCTGAGGGACTTTCAGGGGTCTCAGATTCAATCCAGGAATACCCAATAAAGTTTATTATCATATTTGCATTAAGCGTTTGGCAATACGCCTCATCGCACCGGCAGATTTACTATCCACGTCACGATTCATCAGGATAATAAAGCCATCCTTACGATTTGGGTCAAAATACAAAGCAGTAAAAACCCCCAAATCGGATCCCATATGCCCAACAAGGCCGTTTCGATCTCTCCAAAAAAAGCGCTGGGAATCAGAAACCGACTTGGGCAACTGTAAACGAAACATTTCCTGATACATAGCATCAGACAGGAGCTTCGCTCCAGACTTATTGCGGTTATGAAGAACTGCCAATAGAAAATCACTGAGATCGACAATACTTACACGAACACCACCATCCGGATACTGTGGATTTCCACTGTGAGGATATGGATGAAATTTTTTGTATTCGAAAGGCGGATTAATATATTTTCCTACCAAATAATTTATTTTGCTTGATTCACTATCAGCACACAAACCGACGAATGGCACACATTGCTCTACTTTATACGGTACAGCGATAGAATCCAGATCCATTCCATTAAGTTTCCAGCTTGCACTTTCCATTTCCAGGCTGTGAAAAAGGGTATCCTTGCTATAGTCAGCAAAGGTTTGGCCTGTTACGGACTCCACCAGAAAACCTGCCAAGCCTGCAGACAAATTACTGTATCGCCGACTTTCCCCTGGTATAGTTTTCAGATAATGTTCGCCATTATTGTACAGACTACCGTCATCGGTAAGGAGAGAGCGGAGATGTTGCTCAAGGCTGAGTTCTGGGTCGCGGTTTTCAGAGTAAGTGGCTTCGTCATAATAATCTGCAATACCTGCAGAATGACTTGCCAGATTTCTTAACGTAATTTTTTCATCCTTTGTATGTGGATTATCTACCTTAAATGGTAAATAGGCATTGATATCCCGATCGAGCTCCAACTTTCCATCGTCGACCAACTGCAATAGCGTTACGCCCATAATCGGCTTGCTAATCGATGCAATATTAAAAGGGGTATCCAGGGTAACCGCCTTACCAGCTTCTACGTCCGCCATTCCATAGACTTGCTGAAAAACAAGTCTACCGTCTTTTATTCTTGAGACGGCCATACCAGGAATGGCCGCCTCTCTCATAATTGCGGGTATGAATCCTTCTATATTGGCAATTTCGGCGCTTTTCTCCTGCTGACTTGGCAATATAGCCCAAAATCCGAAAACGCCAATAATGATTAGGCCGACGGCATAAAATACTTTCATTTGAATCTCCCTAAAAACCCATCAAAGACGATAATAAAGCCGATACCGGGATTCGACGCCATCAGTCTTATTTATAGATGCGGGACTAGGGAAAAATGATTCACGGCAAAGAAATCATAAACCAGAGCGTCTATTGGGACGCTCTATAGGAGAATAATTAAAATAAAATACTGGGACAGTAATTATTCAAGACCCAGCTTGGACCAAATTTCATCGACCTTTTGGACCACCCGAGGATCTTTCTCGATAGGATTACCCCACTCTCTATTGGTTTCTCCCTGCCATTTATTGGTAGCATCAAAACCAATTTTTGAACCGAGGCCAGATACCGGCGAGGCAAAATCCAGATAATCAATCGGGGTATTTTCCACCATTACCGTATCACGCGCTGGGTCCATACGGGTGGTCATGGCCCAGATAACATCTTTCCAGTCCCTTGCATTGACGTCATCATCGGTGACGATAACAAACTTGGTGTACATAAACTGACGTAGAAAAGACCAGACTCCCATCATCACTCGCTTAGCATGACCCGGATACTGCTTTTTCATAGTCACTACGGCGAGCCGGTAAGAGCAGCCTTCGGGGGGCAGATAAAAATCGACAATTTCTGGGAATTGCTTCTGTAAAATGGGCACAAATACTTCATTGAGTGCCTCCCCCAAAATTGCCGGTTCATCCGGCGGACGTCCGGTGTAAGTACTGTGATAAATAGGTTTTTTACGATGGGTAATTTTCTCTACGGTAAATACCGGAAAACTATCCACCTCATTGTAATAGCCAGTGTGATCTCCATAGGGGCCTTCATCGGCCATATCATCGGGATAGATAAAACCTTCCAATACATATTCAGCACTGGCCGGAACCTGTAGATCACTGAGCAGAGCGCCTGTCACTTCTGTTTTGTCACCTCGTAACAGACCGGCAAAAGCGTATTCAGAGAGTGTATCCGGTACAGGGGTAACGGCCCCCAATATGGTTGCCGGGTCAGCACCAAGTGCAACAGCCACTGGATAGGGCTCCCCGGGGTGCTTCTGGCACCAATCGCGGTAATCCAGAGCACCGCCCCGGTGGCTGAGCCAGCGCATAATGAGGCGGTTTTTACCGATCAGCTGCATGCGATAAATACCGAGGTTCTGGCGCTTCTTCTCAGGCCCTCGGGTAATCACCAGTGGCCAGGTTACCAATGGGGCGGCATCTCCCGGCCAGCAGGTCTGGATTGGGAGTTTGGTGAGGTCTACCTGAGCTTTATCCACTATCACCTGCTGACAGGCCGCTCCCTTGACGACCTTAGGCCCCATATTGAGCACCTGCTTGAAAACCGGCAGCTTTTCCCAAGCATCGCGGAGATTCTCCGGCGGTTGTGGCTCCTTAAGAAAAGCGAGCAACTCGCCGACCTCACGCAATTCATCAATACTCTCACGCCCCATCCCCAACGCCACACGCTCGGTGGTGCCGAATAGGTTAGCGAGTACCGGGGTATCGAAACCGATAGGGCTTTCAAATAGCAATGCCGGACCCCCTGCGCGCAATACGCGATCAGAGATTTCCGTCATTTCCAATTTGGGGTCTACGGGGAATTTAATCCGTTTGAGTTGGCCGCGCTTTTCCAATAACTGGATAAAATCACGCAGGTCTCTGTATTTCATGGGCTGCCGGTCGAGAAGAAAAATCCAACGTGCAGTGTAAAACAGAAATTACAAAATAGGGAATGGCCCCCTGGAGAAGGGTGCTAAAAAGAAGGGGAGAAGAAACGGCCCGCAAACTATTTGCCGCGGGCCGAAAAAATCTTAAGCTAGCCGTAGCTTAGAAGCGGGGGCGACGCGGACGATCTTCGCGAGGCTTAGCTTCGTTCACGCGGATGTTACGGCCAGACAGAGGCTGGTCGTTCATCTCTTCGATCGCTTTGCGCGCTTCGTTGTCGTTAGGCATTTCTACGAAACCGAAGCCCTTAGAGCGGCCAGTCTCACGGTCAGTAATTACAGTAGCCCGAGAGATCTCTCCGAATGCGCCGAAAGCTTCGTGCAGGTCGTCAGAGGTTACGCCGTAGGCCAGATTTCCGATATAGATATTCACAAAAGGTTCTCACTAGATGTGTGGGCTGTCGTGCAGTCACAAATGAATAACCAGCTCCACCAGATTATCCATTTGAGATTGACCCTTTTACGGAGTTACCCCTGGGTCAATTCGGTCGGGCGCCTTACTATAAATTTCATACCCAGCGCCACGATGTGGAACTTTATATGCCTTATAGCTCGCCTTTTCAACATTAATTCGCGCAAATAATCAATTTGTACAAACCTGAATATAAAAGGCGCCGATGTGGGCGCCTTTTATATATAAAAATTATTTCCGTTTCATGGACAGGAAGAATTCGTCATTTGTCTTGAAATCTTTCAACTTGTCCACTAGGAACTCGGTTGCCGCAACATCTTCCATATCGTGTAGCAGCTTGCGTAAGATCCACACCCGCTGCAGCTCACCCTCGGGCATCAGCAGCTCTTCGCGGCGGGTTCCTGAACGTCGTACATTAATTGCCGGGTAAACACGTTTTTCAGCGATCTTACGATCCAACTGTAATTCCATATTACCTGTGCCTTTAAATTCCTCGAAAATCACTTCGTCCATCTTCGAGCCGGTATCGATCAGTGCAGTAGCAATAATAGACAGACTTCCGCCTTCTTCAATATTTCGTGCAGCACCAAAGAAACGCTTGGGCCTTTCGAGAGCGTGGGCATCCACACCACCGGTCAAAACCTTACCGGAGCTGGGCACCGTGGTGTTGTAAGCTCGAGCCAGACGGGTGATAGAATCGAGCAGGATCACCACGTCTTTCTTGTGCTCTACCAGGCGCTTGGCTTTTTCGATAACCATTTCAGCAACCTGAACATGGCGTGCCGGTGGCTCGTCAAATGTAGAGGCAACCACTTCTCCACGCACGGAGCGCTGCATTTCGGTAACCTCCTCCGGGCGCTCATCGATCAGCAAGACGATAAGGTGGCATTCCGGGTTGTTGCGCGTAATGGCCTGGGCCATATTCTGCAGCATAATCGTTTTACCGGCCTTTGGCGGTGCCACGATCAAGCCACGCTGCCCCTTACCGATAGGTGCAATCAGGTCGATAATACGGCCAATCAGGTCTTCGGAAGAGCCGTTACCACATTCCAGTGTTAAGCGATCATTGGGGAAAAGTGGGGTGAGGTTTTCAAAAAGAATCTTATTACGGGCATTTTCCGGTTTATCGAAATTAATTTCGTTAACCTTTAATAGAGCGAAATATCTCTCACCTTCTTTTGGTGGGCGAATTTTTCCGGAAATTGAGTCACCCGTGCGTAAATTAAATCGACGAATCTGACTGGGGGAAACATAGATATCGTCCGGACCCGCGAGATAAGAAGAATCAGCGGAGCGCAAAAATCCAAAACCATCTTGAAGGATTTCCAATACGCCGTCACCGTAAATATCTTCACCGCTTTTGGCGTGGCGCTTAAGAATATTGAAAATAACATCCTGTTTACGCGATCGGGCCACGTTTTCCAGGCCCATGGCTTTGGCTATTTCAATCAACTCTTCAATGGGTTTAGTTTTTAATTCGGAGAGATTCATACCAATTGCTTATTAAGGTTTCTGTTGTCATTGGCGCGGACACGCCGGAAATAATTTGAGGAGGGGTTTGAAAATCAGAGATTTGCTCGTCTATTTGCCCGGTACTCCAGGACTCCATGCCTTTCAAAAGCGTAATACTCATTGGCTTTAGCTTTCCAGCGATAAAGCTATGGAAAAGCCGTCTCAATTAAGCTCAATTCGAGGAATAAATACGCCGGGAATGGTCAGGGACCTATGGAGGGGCGTTTTCTTCAGCTGGTCGTCATTGGATTCTCAGCTGACTGAACTATTACAGAATTACAGCCAGTATAACGGCTGTTTCTCATCCTGCAAAGAAATTTGCCTCCTTTGCAGGATGAAATAACCGGGATTAAAGCTGGCTATCGATAAATTCGGTCAACTGAGCGCGAGACAGGGCACCAACCTTGGTACCTTCCACATTGCCGCCTTTAAACAGCAACAGGGTAGGAATGCCGCGCACATTGTACTTCGCCGGGGTTTCCTTGTTGGCATCCACGTCAACTTTGACGATTTTCAGCTTTTCGCCATAGTGACTTGCGAGGTCTTCCAGGACCGGAGCGATCATTTTGCACGGACCGCACCATTGCGCCCAGAAGTCCACTAGCACCGGGCCTTCAGCCTTGAGGACCTCAGCTTCGAACTCAGCGTCGGTTACGTTGATGATTGCGTGCTCGCTCATATTGCTTTCCTGTTCTTTAGTTACTCGATGCGGGGACACCGCAGGCGCATCTTCTCACGATGCCGGCTGTGAGAATACAGCTGTACTGCGCCGGTCAGCCCAGAGTTTGGGGCATCGATACCGTTTTCAAGCCCAGCCGTGACATCAGGCCTGTTCCAAAAAGCGCTGTAGAATCTCATCGAGATAGTCAAATCCAAAGGCGCTGGCGGCTATACGCCGATCCAGTGGCTGCACCAGATCCATGGCCATCAGGCCCGGCCAGTGACGCCTTAAGGCCTCCAATGATAGGCCGGTATAACGCTCGAAAGTATCCACCGGAACACCCTCCATCAATCGTAGGGCGTTCATCAGGAACTCTAAAGGCAAATCGCTGGCTTCGATCGGATCAGTATGGGGTTCAGCCAGTGCCCGGTGGAGCAGCTCTCCCTGCTGGGGCCCGATCGACAAGTAATCTCTTGGAGTCCGTGTGCGTCGACTGCGCAGTATCCGGCCCTCCGCAGGCAAACTAACCTTACCGTGGGCACCGGCACCGATACCCAGATAATCTCCGAATCCCCAGTAATTGACGTTGTGACGTGACTCCAAGCCCCTGCCACTGTAGGCGGAGACCTCGTAGCGAAAGTATCCCTCTGAAGCAAGAAACGCGCGACCATGACCCTGCATACTGGCAATCAGCTGTGATCCCGGTGTTGAGGGGGGAGCACTATAGAACGCCGTATTGGGCTCAATGGTCAATTGGTACCAGGAGATATGCTCCGGCGCCAGGGAGACAGCACGCTGCAGATCCTCCAGGGCCTCGGCTTCAGTCTGGCCGGGCAGGCCGTGCATGAGATCGAGGTTGATATTGTCGAAGCCGGCCCGCCGCGCCATCTGCAAAGCCCCACTGGCCTCTTCGCCACTGTGGATACGGCCCAGATTGTGCAACTGGCTATTGCTAAAACTCTGCACACCGATCGAAAGTCGGTTGACCCCTGCAGCCCGATAGCCGGTGAACTTTGCCTGCTCGAAAGTGCCAGGGTTTGCTTCCAAGGTAACTTCAATATTCTCGCTGAAACCCACCAACTCCTCGGCCATCACCAGGATTTGGCCGATCGCCTCCGGAGAGAACAGGCTCGGGGTACCACCACCAAAAAAAATGGACTGGAGCTTGCGCCCCTGCACCCAAGGCAGTTGACTGATCAAATCGCGACGCAGCTGTGCCACATAATCCGCCTGCGGTAGGGCATACTCCGTATCTGTATGATCCCTAGTCGCCTGATGGGAGTTGAAGTCACAGTAGGGACATTTGCGCACACACCAGGGGATATGTACGTAGAGGCTGAGTGGCGGCAACTGCAGGCCACGGTTATTACTTGGCAAGATCGGCACCCAACATCGTTTCCCGCCACATCGCCTCAAACACCTCCATTGCCTGAGCGCGGTGGCTGATACGGTTTTTTAACTCTCTCGGCATCTGCGCAGAAGTCATACCTTCATTATCCACAAAGAACAGCGGATCGTAGCCAAAGCCCTGCTCACCGGCCGGCTCGTCGAGTATACGGCCACGCCACTGGGCACTACACACCAGGGGTACGGGATCATCGAAACTGCGCACAAAGGCCAGGGCACAATGGAAGCTGGCATTGCGGCGCGCTTTTTCAACCCCTTTTAAAGCCTCAAGTAGTTTGCTGTTATTACGTGCATCCGTAGCCCCCTCGCCGGAATATCGCGCGGAATAGATTCCCGGCGCACCGTCGAGCACATCCACCGCCAACCCAGAATCATCGGCCAGCGCCGGTAGACCACTAATCCGGCTGGCATGGCGTGCCTTGATCAGAGCATTTTCAATAAAGCTGAGCCCGGTCTCCTCTGCATCGCTTACGCCGAACTCGGATTGGGGAAGGACCTCGATATCCCAGCTGTTGAAGAGCTGGGAAAATTCACGCAATTTGCCGACGTTGCCGCTGGCCAGAACAATTTTTTTTAACATGCCGTATCAATTAAAAAACGGGCCCTGGGCCCGCAAAGGATTCACTTTAAGAGCGCCCCTCTGACAGCGCCACTGACAGCCATACAGATAGAGAGGGTCACTCACTCAGATCACTCGCAACAGGCTAGAGTTTGCGGCGAAAGGAAATCGTCTCTGTCTTGCCATTGGGTAGGGTCACATCTACGTTGAACGTGAGCGTTTCCTCATTCTCATAGCGCAAGGGCGCCAGGTAATAAACCGCATCGCCCTCCCGAATTTCTTTAAACTTCAGTGGCCGCGATTGTTGAATCAGGTTTGTCGCATTGCCGGACATCTCCGCACTGAGGCCCTTGGTGCCACCATCTTTTTTCACTACCGAGACATTGACGTAGGCGCGATCTTTAGCCCTCACCAACTGGTACTGCTGAGCGATATCCGGCTGGATAAAGTCACTGTTGAATACTGAGTAAATCACCCGATAATCACCGAAGTCCTCGTAATTCTTAATAATGCGGGCCTCTTGCGCCATGGCGCCAGCGGTCAGGAAGAACAGTGCCAGAGCGGCAATGGCATTAAAGATACGGTTCACGGGTCACCTCCAATTGTTATGAGCACCGTTCAGCTGGGCAGAAGGTATAGATCTGGTGGTAAACCCAGAGCGATAATCACCCAAAGCTGCTGTTTGCCCATAGACCAGGGTCAAAAACTTGGCGCAGATATTAGTTTAGCGAGTCAGGTGGTATATCGCGGTCTCACCGAATAAATTTGGCAAAAAGTCTTTAAAGGCCACCCCTAATTTCGACTCAGATACTACCTGTCGGTGCAAAATAGTCCAATCGTTCTGCCTGCACAGCACCTCAAAGTCCCTGAAAGTACAAAAGTGAATATTAGGTGTGTCATACCATTCGAATGGTAATAGATCGGATACTGGCATACGCCCGGAAAAAGCCAGGTGCCAGCGCGCTTTCCACTGGCCAAAATTGGGGAAAGTGATAATGCAATCGCGACCTACCCGCAACATTTCGCCCACCACCAGGTGTGGATGCCTCAACGTTTGCAGGGCCTGAGTCATCACCACTGTGTCGAAACTGGCATCGGCGAAATTGGTAAGCCCCGCATCTAGGTTTTGCTCGACGACATTGACTCCACGTTGCACACAGCGCTCTATCTGTTCTGAATCTATCTCCAGACCGTAACCCACAACGTTCTTGTTCTGTTGAAGCTGCTCCAGTAGTTCGCCGTCACCGCAGCCCAGGTCGAGAACCCGGCTAGCAGGAGTTATCCATTCCTGAATTACATTGAGGTCTATACGCATGCGGACTGCCCTTCTTTATGTTCCGCCGCCACCCGCTGCATATAGCTGCGAAAAATACTCTCGTAGCGCTTGTTTGGCAGCAGGAAGGCATCGTGTCCCATGGCCGACTCAATTTCTGCATAACTCACTGCTCGATTGGCGTGCATCAACGCATCGGCAATTTCCCGAGAGCGACTGGGGGCAAAACGCCAATCCGAGGTGAAGGAGATCAACAAGAAGCGGCAGCGCGCATGGGAGAAAGCGGCCACCGGATCGTCGTTATATTCCCGTGCGAGGTCGAAATAATCCAGCGCGCGAGTCATAAGGACATAGGTATTAGGATCAAAACTGCTGGAAAAACTATCGCCCTGATAACGCAGATAGCTCTGGATCTGGAATTCAACTTCCTCGTCGGCACCCTGCTGAAAACTGCCGGAGCGCAGTTCGCGGCCAAATTTATGCGCCAAACCATCGTCGGAGAGATAGGTAATGTGGCCAATCATACGTGCGACGGCCAGGCCTCCGCGGGGGAGTTTACCTTCCTCCAGGTAGCGCCCCCCGCAGAAATCCGGGTCCGAGGTTATCGCCTGGCGCGCAGTCTCATTGAAAGCGATATTCTGTGCCGAGAGTTTCATCGCCGAGGCAATCACCACGCAATGGCGCAAACGCTCCGGATACTCCAAAGACCAGCGCATCGCCTGCATCCCCCCCAGGCTGCCACCGATTACCGAAGCCCACTGCTCTATGCCAAGAGTATCCGCCAGGCGGGCTTGGCTATGCACCCAGTCGCGCACCCGCAAGGAGGGAAAATCCGGGCCCCAGGGTTTACCCGTAGCGGGATTGATAGAAACCGGCCCGGTAGATCCGTGGCAACCGCCGAGGTTATTGACCGCCACCACGAAAAATCTATTGGTGTCGATGGGCTTGCCGGGACCGATATACTGGTCCCACCACCCTGGGCGCTTGTCCTCGGGGCTGTGCCTACCTGCGGCGTGGTGATGACCGGATAGCGCGTGGCAAATCAATACCGCGTTGGTTTTATCAGTATTCAATTCGCCATAGGTTTCATAGACCAGGGTGTAGTCCTGTAAAACACGCCCGCAGGCCAACTGCAGAGGTTCACAAAACTTGTGGCTCTTTGCTGTTACAAGACCTACAGAGCCCTTTTCAGCTGAATTCGGTGCCTCGCAGGAGGCGCTGGGGTTTTCCGTGGACAAAGTAATAATATCTGTGGGTTATTTGGCGGTCGGCTATTGCCTCTGCAGCAAGTGTACGGGAGTGCTGCAACTTATGACAATTGCCAACCGCCAGCGAGGACCTTAAGTCGTGAGGGCCGGTTTCAGCGGAGTGACATTATGCGCGCGAGGCGCCGGTGCCAGAGGCTGTGGCGCCGAGGTGTTGTGGCGCAGCAAATCCTCCAGCCCCGACAGCGCCCGATCATTGCGCAGCACTTCATCCTCAAGTGTGCGCAAATCCGTGTGCCGGCTTCGGGTCTTCTGCTTCAACTCGGTCAACTTGATCAAGTGACGGTTCAGCAGGTGTTTTTGGTATTGGGTGTGCTGCTTGAGCGGTTCCAGGGCCTGCTCCAGCCAATTTTCCGCAGCCTTACTCATCTCTGTATAGAGGCGCCCTACCTCGCTGGCCAGTGTAGTGATAAAGCGCTCGCTCAAACGATTACGCCGTGCCAACAAAAGCTGTGGAGAACGTCGCAACTGGGCAGCTTGGCGATGCAGGCCACGCAGGGTGATACGGAATTGGCGAATGGTGAAATATTGCTCGGCACTGTCCACCTTCTTCAAGCTGGAGCGCTCAAAAATTGCGTCCAGCAGACGGTTGGCCTGATCCACTTCCCGCTCCAAATTGGCAAGCTGGCAATCGACGCCCTCCATAAAAGTGTCTATTGCCTTGGCGAGGCCCATCGGTGTCCAGCGTTTATGCAATGCTTTGCTGGTTTCATCGATCAATAGTTGTAACTGTTGCAAGGTTATAGGCGCCAGCAGCGAAGTACTCTGCCGCATCAGCATACGCTGACTGGATTTCAGGGTGAGCAACTCCTGATGGCAGAGTTTGTGCTGTTCGCGCACAGTCTGGTGCAACTGGTCCAACTCGGCCAACTGCTCCTCAGTGCTGGCACTATTGCGCTGCAAATGCATCAGCGCCGCACGGCCGCTATTAAGGCGGCGCTTAAGTAGATCGCGGGTATCCGCCATCAGCGTCAGGACCTGGTGCAGCGAACGGTGTTCCGCTACTTTTTGACGATGCTCCAACAGGCGTTGAACCAGCAGTTTCTCAAAATCAGTAAAGCAACTTTTGCGTAGCAGTTCAGCATCTTGCTGCTGGCGCGCCAGCAAGGCCATTTTTGCCGAGACTCCGGCGACACTTTCCTGCGGAAGGGATAGCAATTTAGCGACCTGCGCACGCATGCGCCGCAGTAGTTGTTGCGCATCTTCGTCTGGGTCATCCCAGAGCACATCCATCTTATTCAACAGCGCCATAACCGCGGTGCCGCGATGTTCGCGCAGGGGAGCCAGGTGAGTCTCCCACATATTCATATCGGTGCCGCTGACACCGGCATCGGCTGCCAGTAGGAATGCCACGGCCTGGGCACCGGGCAGCGTGCTGAGGGTGAGCTCCGGCTCATTGCCCAGGGCATTGAGCCCCGGTGTATCAATAATCCGTAAGCCCTGGTCCAAAAGTGGGTGTGGCAGGCAGATCAGTGCGTAACGCCAGGCGGGTATCTCTACCAAGTTGCCTTTGTCATCCAGGTGGCGGCGATCGAAGCCATAACGGGCGGCCTCCTCCGGCAATACCGACTTGGTGGCGGCCACTTTTAACAGCGCTTCGCGGGTCGCCTCGGGGTTGTTGGCGTCGAACTCGTGTGTGACCCACTTCTGCGGAATTCGCCGGAAGCTCTCGAGGCTGGTATTGGTTGCCAAGGTCTCTATAGGCAACAGGCGCAGGCTGGCGCGCTCTCCGCCATCACTAAAAATCTCCGTTGGGCACATAGTAGTGCGACCAGGCTTTGAGGGCAGCAGACGCTGACCATAGGTCTGCGCCAACAGCGCATTGATCAGCTCGGTTTTGCCGCGGGAAAACTCGCCGACAAATACCAGAGTAAACTGATCGTCGGTTAGTAGCGCTCGGGCCTGCTGCACAACCTGGCAGGCGCCGGCAGAGTTGGGGAAATGTTGCTGTAACCACTGACTGAACTGGGCGAACTGCCGATCCAGATTCTTCTTCCAGCGGTCGTACTCAGAGATATGTTGGCGTAGGAGTGCGTCTTCCATTTCACAGTGTTCTTGTTATTTATACTCTGCAGGCTACCGGCCCAGGCCACTCAAAAGAGACGGGCCGGTAATCGTTAGTATAAAAGTCTAACACTGCGCCAGATGCGATCCAGTGCGCGTGGTGGAAGAAAAGCGCACGGTAACCGATTTAAAAACCGGGAATATGCCAGAAAAGGCTGTAAACGAAGCGCGGCATATTGGCCATGCTGGCAAAGCCCAGTAGTAATTTATCCGCCACGGTGAGCAGGATAAACACGAAGATAGGGCTGATATCGATCACCCCCAAAGGTGGGATCAAGCGACGTACCGGTGCACAGAACGGCTCCAGCAGCTGGCGCAATAGCATCAGTGCCGGGTGGCTGCTCTGCGGAGCGATCCAGCTGAACACAATAGAGATCAGCATTCCCACAAACACCACCGCAATCATGGTAGCCACACAGCCAATCAGAGACCAAAGCAATGCACTCAGGGGATTGAACAGACCAAAACCGGCAAACGCACCGCAAACCAGAATCATTACCAGCCCGACCAGCAGGGCGAGTACCACCGAAGCCATATCCACACCGAAAAGACCCGGCACCACTTTGCGCAGCGGCAGTAGCAGTGGGTTGGTAATTTTCACAATGCCCTGGGAAATCGGATTATAGAAATCCGCACGGGCCAACTGCAGCAAGAATCGCATCAATACCGTAAAGAGGAAGAGGATACCCAGGGTAGCCACCAGGAAAACGCCGATGTTGCTAAAGGTACTTGTCATTGAAAATCCCTACAGAGTGATTAACTCACGGCGCAGCCTGCACCATTGATTGTGTTGATAAGTTTATTGGTCCAGTTCGCGAGCCATCTCTGCAGCGCGCTCGGCACAATCACGCATGGCATCGGCCACCAACTGCGGCAGGCCGCCCTGCTCAAAGCGCTGCACAGCGCGCTCGGTAGTACCACCAGGCGACATCACATTGCGCTTCAATTGGGCTACATCTAGATCACTGGTCATGGCCAGTTTGGCGGCGCCCAGTGCAGTTTGCAACACGAGGCGCTCGGCGTCGGCGCGGGCAAAGCCACTAGCCGCGGATGCGTCGATCATCGCCTCCATAAACTGGAAGAAATACGCCGGCGCCGACCCGGCCACAGCGATCACCTGATCGATGCCCTCTTCCTTATCCACCCACAGGGAGATACCCACTGCGTTGACTATGCGCTCAGTAATGGCGCGGTGAGCGGCGGTTACCGCTTCATCTGCAAACAACCCGGTCACCCCACTCTGCACTAGAGCCGGCGTATTGGGCATAGCCCGCACAATCGGTAGATGCTCCCCCAGCCAGCGCTGATAGGCTGCCAGGGGAATGCCTGCAGCCAAAGTAATAATCAGCGGTTTACGGCCTTCCAGGTGGGGGCGTAGATCCATGCACAGATCGCGCATCACCTGGGGCTTTACTGACAAAACAATGACATCGGCCCCATCAATCGCGACGATGTTGTCACTGTGCACTACGGTATTGTGACGCTTGGCAAATGCCTCAAGTTTGAGGGGATCGCGCCCGGTAGCCACAATCCTATCAGTCGGATATCCCGCCGCCAGCAGGCCACCGATTACCGCACCGGCCATATTTCCAGCACCGCCGATAAAAACAATTTTGGGATTTGTTGCAGTCACTTGGGTTACCTCGGCGATCGTTCGCCTCATTTTCGGTGAGTTTTACTGGCTGTTATACCCCGGAGGGATTCCGATAATATGTGGTCGCTCAATTCCAATAACAAGAGAAGCGCGCCCCAGCGTGCTAGCCAAGGAGAACACTATGTTGAAATGGCGCTATTTGGCGACCGCCGTAATGCTTAGCGCGGCTGCCGTTGCCAACGGGATGGAGACCCGCACCGAGAACAATGGCCAGCTGCAGCTACAGGACATTCCCCCAATCCCAGCGAGCCTGGTGGAAGAACTCGACCGCTACCAGAATGTGCGTTCAGCCAGTTTCCGTGGCTGGGATATGGAAGGCAGCGGTATGTATATCAGTACCCGCTTTGGCGAGGTAAACCAGCTGCACCGGGTAGAGCGCGCTGGGGGCGCCCGCCGCCAGCTGACTTTTTTTAATGAACCAATCGGGGAAGTGCTTACCCGCCCCCAGCACCGACAGCTGGCCTACACCATGGACGCCGGCGGTAACGAGTATGCGCAGATTTTCCTGTTCGACAGTGCCAACGGCAAGAGCAAGATGCTCAGCGACGGCGAATCTCGCAATAGTGTCATTCTTTGGAATAAACGGGGCTCGGCCCTGGCTTACCAAAGTACCCGCCGCGATGGCAGAGCCAACGATATCTGGCTGACTACGATTGGCGACAAGAAAAATGAAGATCGCCTGATACTAAAATCGGAAGATGGCAGCTGGTGGGGGCCCAGTGACTTCTCTCAATCCGGCAGCCAGCTACTGGTTCTGCAATATGTTTCCTCCACCCGCTCCAAGGTTCACCTGTTGGACCTGGACAGCGGCGATATAACATTGCTCTCCGGTGATGATGAAAAGGATTCTCGCAACTTCCCCGCCGGCTTTAGCTACGATGACCGCTCCATATACTTGATTAGCGATAAAAATGGCGAATTCACCCAGCTGATCCGTAAAGACCTGGCCAGCGGCGATGAGAAAATTATCAGCGCCGATATTCCCTGGGATATCAGCAGCTTTGTCCTTAGTGAGGACGGCCGTCGCGGTGCTTTCGTCTCCAACGAGAACGGCATGTCGGCCCTGTACCTGTACGACCCACGCAATGACCGCTATCGCAAAGTTGACACACTACCTATCGGCGTTATCGGCGATATCGAATTCAACCCCAACGGAGACAAGTTAGCGTTATCACTGAATACCCCGAAAACCCCCACCGACACCTTTGTATTGGATCTGGGCCGGCGGCCTCTATCCAGTGGCGACCTGAACCGTTGGACCTTCAGCGAAGTGGGCGGTCTGGATACCGAGCAGTTTATCGAGCCCGAGCTGGTGCACTACCCCACTTTCGATAAGGTAAACGGCGAGCCACGCAAGATTCCCGCCTTCGTCTACAAGCCACGCGATATAAAGGCACCTGTGCCGGTCATTATTTCCATTCACGGTGGCCCCGAGGGCCAGTACCGCCCGCTGTTTTCCAGCAACTACCAACTGTGGTTGAAGAAGCTGGGGGCCGCGGTGATCGCCCCTAATGTGCGCGGATCTGCCGGTTACGGAAAAAGTTTTCTGGCCATGGACAACGGCTACAAGCGTGAAGATTCTGTGAAAGATATTGGCGCGTTACTGGACTGGATCGCCACCCAGACGGACCTGGATGCCAAGCGGGTTGCCGTCTTCGGCGGTAGCTATGGCGGCTATATGGTATTGGCCAGCAGCGTCCATTATTCGGATCGCCTAAAAGCGGCCGTAGATATTGTCGGCATCTCCAATTTCGTCACTTTTCTCACCAATACCAAGAGTTATCGCCGGGACCTTCGCCGCGTGGAATACGGTGACGAACGGGATCCGCAAATGCGCGCCTTCCTGGAAGACATCAGCCCCAACAACCATGTGGAAAAAATCCAGGTACCCATGTTTGTGGTGCAGGGGCAAAACGACCCCCGCGTCCCCGTCACCGAGGCGGAACAGATCGTGGCCGCTTTACGTGAAAATGGCAATCAGGTTTGGTATATGAATGCATTAAACGAGGGACATGGCTACCGTAAAAAAGAGAATAATGATGTCTTCACCCAGGCCACTACACTGTTTTTTAGCGAACACCTGCTCGACGAAACACAGAAAGAAAAGTTGACTTTAGTTGAGTAGTGCCAAAGTCTCTTCTAAATCTCGATGCTTAATAAACGGCCCTATGGGCCGTTTATTTTTTAAGGCTTCAATCTCAATGTTTCCACAATAGCGATCAAGTTGAGCGCTATGGCCAGTATCCACAACCAGTGCCGACTCTCTGGCCACAGGGCCTGGGAGATTGTGCGCTCTAAGAAATTGGTGATGAGAGTGACCTTAGGTAGAGCAAAGGAAAGCAGGCAAAGAAAAGCTAGCCATTCCAACGCCATCCAGGTCACCAGCAGGGTGTGCGCCATAGACAGGGAAATCACTGCGCACAGCGTCAACCCCAGCAATATCACTTCGAGTATCCCTGAGCGTTCCATTTATTCTTTATACCTTTCCCGCGAATCCCGACCCAGAACCTTGGGTAACCACTCGGTAAACAATAAATACTTCACTCAGAGTAATTGCGTGCGCCAAAAATATCTGTGCCAATGCGCACAATGGTCGCGCCGCAGGCAATCGCCGCTTCCATATCAGCGGACATCCCCATTGAAAGTGTATCCAGCTCCTCATCAGGAAATAACTCACGCAGAGACTGCAGCAACTTTGCCAGCGCTAAAAAAGGTATTTGCTGTTCCTGCACAGCCTGCCGCGCCGCAGGAATCGCCATCAAACCGCGCAAGCGCAGCCCCGGCAATTGCACCACTTCCCGCGCCAGCGCCTCCAAATCCTGTGGAGCTATGCCAGACTTGCTCTGCTCATTATCGATATTGACCTGCAGGCAGATATTGAGAGGAGCCAAATGATCTGGTCGCTGGGATGACAGGCGCTGGGCGACCTTGAGGCGGTCCACCGTGTGCATCCAAGCAAAGCGCTCGGCTACCGCACGGGTCTTATTCGACTGCAAGGGCCCGATAAAATGCCAATGGATATCCAGATCTTTCAGGACATCCTGTTTTTCCAAGGCTTCCTGCAAATAGTTTTCGCCGAAGTGACGCTGGCCGGCCGCATAAGCGATGCGTAAGTCCTCCGCCGGACGGGTTTTGGAAACCGCCAGTAGAGTGATTTCTGAGGGATCGCGATTGCAGTTGTTGCAGCATGTCACAATCCGCTCACCCACTGCATTCAGGTTTTCGACGATTGTCTCTTTGCGCATATACTGAGGCCCTTACCGAAATGAGTGGCGATTTTACCTGAGCCCAAACAAGAACCATAAGGTAGCAGTATGGATATCACTGAACTCCTCGCCTTCAGCGCCAAACAAAACGCTTCGGATCTGCACCTCTCCGCAGGCCTGCCGCCGATGATCCGTGTGGATGGCGATGTGCGCCGCATCAACCTGCCGGCCATGGAACACAAGCAGGTGCACGGGCTGATCTACGAGATCATGAACGACAAGCAACGCAAGGACTACGAAGAGTTTCTCGAGACAGACTTCTCTTTCGAGGTGCCCGGTGTAGCGCGCTTTCGTGTTAACGCGTTTAACCACAATCGCGGCGCCGGTGCAGTATTCCGGACCATTCCCTCCAAGGTTTTAACCATGGAAGACCTTGGCATGGGCCAGGTCTTCAAGCAGATTTCCGATACCCCGCGCGGCCTGGTCCTGGTGACAGGGCCCACTGGCTCCGGTAAATCCACCACCCTCGCCGCGATGATGGACTACATCAACGACAATAAATACGAACACATCCTCACCATTGAGGACCCGATTGAATTCGTACACGAATCCAAAAAATGCCTGGTAAACCAGCGCGAAGTGCATAGGGATACCCACGGCTTCTCGGAAGCGTTGCGCTCGGCCCTACGTGAAGACCCGGATATTATTCTGGTGGGTGAGATGCGCGACCTGGAAACCATTCGTCTGGCACTGACTGCCGCAGAAACCGGCCACCTGGTATTCGGCACCCTGCACACTACCTCCGCTGCCAAAACCATCGACCGGGTGGTGGATGTGTTCCCAGCGCAGGAAAAAGCCATGGTGCGCTCCATGCTATCGGAATCCCTGCAGGCGGTAATCTCGCAGACTCTGCTGAAGAAAAACGGCGGTGGCCGTGTCGCCGCCCACGAAATCATGCGCGGTACCCCGGCAATCCGTAACCTGATCCGCGAAGACAAAATCGCGCAGATGTATTCCGCTATTCAAACTGGTGCCAGCGTCGGCATGCAGACCATGGACCAGTGCCTGGAAGATCTAGTGGCGCGACGCATCATCAGCCGCGAAATCGCGCGGGAAAAAGCCAAGATGCCGGATAACTTTTAAGCATCACAGGCCTTACCTCTGTCAAAAAATAAAACGCGGTAAAAAACCATGGATATTGAAAGACTGCTACAACTGGTTGTTGAGAAAGGCGCATCGGATCTATTTATCACCGCCGGGGTCCCACCATCTATCAAACTGCATGGTCGCGTGGTGCCCTGCAGCAGCACGGCACTCACCCCAGAAAAGGCGCGTGAGCTGGTAGTGGGTACCATGAATGAAAAACAGCGCCGCGAGTTCGCCGAAAAAAAAGAATTAAATTTCGCTATTGCGGTACGCAACGTGGGCCGTTTCCGGGTATCGGCTTTCTTCCAGCGCAATCTGGTGGGTATGGTGTTACGGCGTATCGAAACAAAAATTCCCACTATTGACGGCCTCGGCCTGCCAGATGTACTCAAAGATCTGGCCATGACCAAGCGCGGGCTGATCATTTTTGTGGGCGCCACCGGTACCGGTAAATCCACCTCGTTGGCCTCGATGATTGGCCACCGTAATGAGAACACCAAGGGTCATATCATCACCATTGAGGACCCGATCGAATTTATTCATCAACACCGCGGCTGTATTGTGACCCAGCGCGAAGTGGGCCTGGATACCGACTCCTTCGAGATAGCCCTGAAGAACACCCTGCGCCAGGCGCCAGATGTGATTCTGATTGGTGAGGTGCGCTCCCGCGAGACAATGGAACACGCCATCGCCTTCGCCGAAACCGGTCACTTGTGCCTGTGTACACTGCACGCCAACAACGCCAACCAGGCCCTCGACCGGATCATTCACTTCTTCCCGGCAGACCGTCACCAGCAGCTGTTTATGGACCTATCCCTGAACCTAAAGGCCATGGTCGCCCAACAGCTGGTACCGACACCGGATGGAGACGGCCGCCGCGCCTGCCTGGAAATCATGATCAATACGCCGCTGATGTCGGATCTGGTGCGCAAAGGCCAAGTACATAAGATGAAAGAGTTGATGAAACGCTCCGGTGAACAGGGCATGCAGACCTTCGACCAGGCCCTTTACGAACTCTACGATCGCGGCGAAATTACTTACGAGGACGCCCTCGCCCACGCCGACTCCGCCAACGACTTGCGCCTGATGATCAAGCTCAAGTCTGAATCCGATGCGGAGTATTTAAACAGTGCCGCCGGTGAGTTGAGTCTGCAAAATGACTCTGAGTATGGCGATGGTGGGCCGCAGCTTTACTGACCCTTACCCCATCAACTTTAAAAATTGTGAGTCACACTAAAGACATAAAAGCGGGTACTGTGCCCGCTTTTTTATTCGTAGTTTTCGACTAGTAAAACCAATTACTCAGCACATCTCAGTAATCAGCGATTTGACCGAAGACAGCATACGCCGACTCACCAGTGGTGCCTGCGTCACTCCCTCCAACTCTACCCGATAATTCACTCCGTCTCTGCGCAAACCAGTGATAAAAGTAGCTGCCACCAGTGCACTACGATGCACTCGCACAAAGCGCTTACCAAATTCGCTTTCCAGCTCTTTTAATGACTCATCAAGTATCGTCTCACCGCCAGGGTGATGGGCCACCACATATTTACTGTCGGCAACTAGGCAGCGGATGCTATCCACTTCCAATAGCTCCACCCCCATACGGCTCACTGCTTTGATACGGCTGCGGCCACGATCCTTCTCGTCACCACTAACAAGCTTTTGTTGGGGTTTATTAAGGCGCTGCACCTTTGCCAGCGCTTGGCGCAGCTGCTCCACGCTGACAGGCTTGAGCAGATAACCCACTGCGGCGGTGGCGAAGGCCGGCAGGGCGAACTCATCGTGGGCGGTACAAAAAATTATTGCTGGTGGGCACTCGCGGGTGGAAAGTTGCTGGGCCAATGCCAAGCCGCTGCCGCCGGGCATTTCTATGTCGAGCAATACCAGATCCGGGTCCAATATCTGCACCTGTATCAGCGCAGAATCAATATCCGCTGCCTCACCTACCGGAATGCAATTTTCGATTGTCGACAACTGCCGCTGCAGGCGCGCGCGGGCCAGGGGTTCATCATCGACAATCAGGATTCGCAACTGGGTCACTCCATCACCTCAGTATCTCTACTGGAATTTACGGCGGCTTTTGTTTCACGCTGGACCACCCCTAGGGGAAACAAGGGTAGCTGTAGGTTTACTCTGTAGTGGCCATTCACCCGACCGGCGGTAAACTTGAAGCGATCACCGTAATAGGCCGCAAGGCGCTGGCGAATATTCTCCACCGCCATACCGTTGCTTTCCCTGGTGGAACGCACAGTTTCCGCCGGAAGTGGGTTTTCAATATCAATACGCAGTGCACCGTCTTCGGTTTTTACGGCCACTTCAATTGTGCCGCCCTCACGCAGCTGAGCCACACCATGTAAAACAGCGTTTTCAAGCAGCGGCTGCAGCAACATACTGGGTACCTGCATATCCTCTAGAGCGCCCTGTTGCTGCCATTGCTGCTGTAAACGCTCTCCCAGGCGCAGGGCTTCAATCTCCAGATAGCGCTGGGCCAATTGTATTTCCTGCGACAGCGGCACCAGCTTTGGATCGGCGAGGCTGGCCCGAAACAACACGCACAAATCTTCCACCAATCGCTCGGCGCGATCCGGGTCTACCGCGATCAGGCTGGCCAGGCTATTCATGCTGTTAAACAAAAAATGCGGTCGTATGCGAGACTGCAACGCCTCAATACGCGCACCCAGCTCCGCCTGTTGCTGGTTGTACAGTTGCTGCTGTAAATAGGCGTAGCGCAATACCACCCCGGCACAGATAGCCCCCAGTAGGCAATCGCTGGCCAGGCCCCACCAGTCGAACTCTGCCTGCAGCAACAGAGCGCGCAGGTAGCGCTGAATTCCCATTACCATTCCAAGCACGCCCAACACCGCAATAAAACTGATAGCGCCAGCATGTTTGTGGGGTAATTTTGCTAGATAGGGGCGCAGCCGGCAAAGCACGGCGGCACAGGGCAATATCACCCACTGAATCACCAGGGACACTAAGCCAAGTCGCTGCCAATTGAAGTCACGCAGCCCGTCCAAGGCGAGCACCAGCACCAGCGCCAGTAATTCCCCCATCAATACCAGTGCGGCCAGGGCGGTGACACTGCATAAATCCGGCAGGAAAGGCACCTGTCCGGTGAGCGCAGAATCCTTGCTATTGATGTCAGTTTTTCGAATTTTCTGCGATATAATGCCCGACGGCCTGGGAAATGACATGCAGTTGTTATTCTTGATTGTCCCTGTATTCAAAGCGCACGATACCACCAAGCTCCCCGGCCTTTCACCTCACTGCAGCCAGGAAAACCATGAGCAACGACAAACCCGACTCCGCCACTAATCCCGCCGCCAAACTCTGGGGCGGTCGTTTCAGCGAAGCCACCGACGCTTTCGTAGAGCGATTTACCGCCTCCGTCACCTTCGATCAGCGCATGGCGCTCGAAGATATCCAGGGTTCCCTCGCTCATGCACAGATGCTATCCGAGGTAGGAGTATTGAGCGGTGATGAATATCACCAGATTGCCGATGGCTTGAAAGAGATCGCTGCGGAGATTGAGGCCGGTGACTTTCCCTGGTCGGTGCAGCTGGAAGATGTCCACATGAATATCGAGGCGCGCCTGACCGAGCGCATCGGTGCCACCGGTAAAAAACTGCACACTGGCCGCTCCCGCAACGACCAGGTCGCTACCGATATCCGCTTATGGCTGCGCGGCCGCATCGACCGGATCGGCGCCGAGTTAACCCGCCTGCAAACCGGGTTGGTAGACCTGGCCGAACGCGAAGCCGATACCATTATGCCCGGCTTTACCCACCTGCAGAGCGCGCAACCGGTTACCTTCGGCCACCACCTGCTGGCCTGGAATGCCATGCTCAGCAGGGATTTTGAACGCCTGATGGATTGCCGCAAACGGGTGAATCGCTCGCCCCTGGGTGCCGCAGCCTTGGCGGGCACCAGCTATCCAATCGACCGCGCGCGCACTGCCGAACTGCTGGGCTTCGATGCCCCGACCGAAAACTCCCTGGACTCGGTGAGCGACCGGGATTTCGCCATTGAATTCTGCGCCTTCGCCGCCCTGCTGCTCACCCATTTGTCCCGCGCCAGCGAAGAGTTGGTGCTCTGGACTTCCAGCCAGTTCGACTTTATCGACCTGCCGGACCGTTTCTGCACCGGCTCTTCTATCATGCCGCAGAAAAAAAATCCGGATGTACCCGAACTGGTACGCGGTAAAACCGGCCGTGTGAACGGCCACCTGATTGCACTGCTGACCTTGATGAAGAGCCAACCGCTGGCCTACAACAAAGACAATCAGGAAGATAAAGAGCCTTTGTTCGACGCCGCCGACACCGCACTGGACTGCCTGCGCGCTTTTGCAGATATGGTGCCCGCACTCAAGGCAAAAAAAGAACATATGCTGGCGGCAGCCGCCAAGGGTTTCTCCACGGCCACCGACCTGGCGGATTACCTGGTGCGCAAAGGCATTGCTTTCCGCGATGCCCACGAGATCGTCGGCCAGTCGGTTTCCTTTGCCATTGAAGAGGAGAAAGACCTGGCGGAACTGAGCCTGGAGCAGCTACAGCAATTCTCCGCTGATATCGGCGAGGATGTCTTTGAAGTGCTCACCCTGGAGGGCTCGGTAGCCGCCCGCAACCATATCGGCGGCACCGCTCCCGATCAGGTTCGCAGCGCCTGTGCGCGGGCGCGGGCGCAGATCGAAGAGCGCCACTGAGAACGAGTTCCAGCAGAGCAAAGCGTCCGGTTTTTTTGAAACCGGGCGTTCGAAATGCGGCCAATCAATAAACCGGGATTACTGTGATAATCCCAGATCGACCGGCTCCCCCTGCTGTTCTGTCAGCACGCGATTGAGCAGGGTCGGCAGATTTTCCTCAGTGGTGCTGCATTTCCAGCCGGGCGCGGTAAAAGCGAGGTGGTAACCGCCCGACTTAGCGGCGACCCAAAGCTCCTGATTGGCGGACTGCCGGGAGAGAATAACCTGGCTGCCATTATCCTCCAGAGTCAGGGTAAGCACCGCACCGCTGCGCTCGTAATCGATATCCCAGTCACAATCGTCCAGGGCATCCTCGATCGACATCAGGGTATGCTCAATGGCCGCTTCATATTCCGTTTGGCTCATCTTTTATTACTTCTGTTACCGTCTACTGTGTTCAATCTATTGGCTCGCTATACTATCAGGCTTTTGCCGAACACCGCTCTAAAGCCCGAGTGCAGGATGTCACCCATGCCGAAAAAAATGCTCCTCCCCCTTTACGCCCTGCTGAGTGCGTCCGCACTCCTCAGCGGCTGCGGACAGAAGGGACCGCTGTACCTGCCCCAGGCGCCGGCTGAACCCGCGCCGGCTATCACCACTGGCCCGCCCTCCACGGTGCCCACTAGTAGCACTGCGGTGGAGCCCGATGAACCGGAACTTCTACCTGCAGGGGAAGTTGTAGTACCGGAGGGATATTCCGAACCGGACGACTATTCGCAACCTGAAGATTACTCTGAGCCGGAAGACTACCCGGAAGAGGGCTACCCAGAGGAGCAAGCACCGCAGAAATGAGTGAGTTCAGTTATCGCCAAGGCAGCCTGTGGGCAGAACAGGTATCACTGGAAGAGGTCGCCGAGCGTTTCGGAACCCCCACCTATGTCTACAGCCGCGCCCACTTCGAGCGCCAATATCAAGCCTATGCCGAGGCACTGGGCAGCCACCCGGGCCTGATCTGCTATGCGGTGAAAGCCAATAGCAACCTGGGTATTTTATCGCTGCTGGCCCAGCTCGGCGCCGGTTTTGATATCGTCTCGGGGGGAGAACTGGAGAGGGTATTGCTGGCAGGAGGAGACCCCTCACGAGTTGTGTTCTCTGGTGTAGGCAAAACTGCGGAGGAGATGCGCCGCGGCCTGGAAGTGGGTGTGCACTGCTTTAATATCGAGTCGGAAGCCGAAATGCGCCGTCTAGAGCAGGTGGCAGCGGAATGTGAGGCCGTTGCCCCAATCTCACTGCGGGTCAACCCGGACGTGGATGCGCAAACCCATCCCTATATTTCCACCGGCCTCAAGGAAAACAAATTCGGCATCGCGATCAATAGTGTCCTGGATGTGTATTTGTACGCAGCCCGCTCGCCACACTTGAGAGTGACCGGAGTGGATTGCCATATCGGCTCCCAGCTCACCGAGGTGGCGCCCTTCCTGGATGCCCTCGACCGCCTGTTGGCACTGGTGGACACACTCGCCGCAGAGGGAATCCAGCTGGAACACCTGGACCTGGGTGGTGGCCTCGGGGTCCGTTACCGAGGGGAAGAACCCCCTGTGGTTGCAGACTATCTGCAAGCGATTCTGGAGCGTATCGGTGAACGCCAGCTGGGCCTGATACTGGAACCGGGCCGTTCAATTGCCGCCAACGGCGGTGTTTTGCTAACCCGAGTTGAGTATCTGAAGCACACCGAAGGACACAACTTCGGCATCGTCGATGCGGCTATGAACGACAATCTGCGGCCGGCTCTCTACCAAGCCTGGCAGGACATAGTGCCAGTCACACCAGGCGACGGTGAGGACACGCTCTGGGATATCGTTGGCCCTGTTTGCGAAACCGGCGACTTCCTCGGCAAGAATCGCGCCCTGGCCCTGCGCGAGGGGCAGCTGCTGGCCATGCTGTCTGCAGGCGCCTACGGCTTCACCATGAGTTCCAACTACAATAGCCGCCCGCGCGCAGCGGAAGTGCTGGTGGATGGGGAGAATAGCTACCTGGTGCGCACGCGGGAAACCTTCGACGACCTGGTTCGGGGTGAGACCCCGGTGCCTGAAAAGGTCTGACGGTTTGTGTCATCCTTGTCCCTTAGTTATCACCCAAGTTACCACCCAACAAAATACCGGGGCGCCAACAACCGCGGCGTCACCGGCGGCGATCAGCCCTTGGATGGCAGGCTCAATCAGTCTTACAGAGAAATGGAATGCGCGTTAAATTCAGCAAGATGCACGGACTCGGCAATGATTTTGTGATGCTCGACGGCATCAGCCAGAGACTCAAGTTGTCCCCGGATAAAATTCGCCGAATTGCCGATCGGCGTCTTGGTATCGGCTGCGATCAGGTACTGCTGGCCGAGCCGCCACGGGAGCCAGACGCGGACTTTCGCTATCGGATCTTCAATGCCGATGGTAGTGAAGTGGAAAATTGCGGCAATGGTGCGCGCTGTTTCGCCCGTTTCGTGCGCGAACGCCGCCTGACTGGTAAAAAACGCCTCACAGTTGAAACCGCCGCGGGCATGCTGCACCTACGAGTACTCGATAACGACCAGGTCAGTGTCGATATGGGCGCGCCGGTTTTAGAGCCGGAGAGAATACCTTTCAATGCCGATCGTCGCGCGGATAGCTATCCACTGGAAGTCCATGACGAGACCTATACCATCGGTGCCCTCTCCATGGGCAACCCACACGCGGTACTACTGGTCGACGATATTCACAGCGCCCCAGTAGAGACACTCGGCCCTTCAATCGAGGCACACCCTCGCTTCCCACAGAAGGTCAACGTGGGTTTCCTGCAAATTGACTCCCGCACCCAGGCACAACTGCGCGTATTTGAGCGCGGTGTAGGCGAGACTCGCGCCTGTGGCACCGGTGCCTGCGCAGCTATGGTGTATGCCCGCATGCGCGACTTGGTGGATGACCAGGTAGAAATCCGCCTACCCGGCGGGCCCCTGACAATCCACTGGAGTGGGCCAGGACAGCCAGTTACTATGACCGGGCCCACTACTACAGTTTTCCACGGGCAAATCATTATTTAAGTAATTACGCGCGCGGGCGAACCTTTTCTCCAACAGAGAACAGGGTTCACCACGCGTCAGCGCCAATGTGAACAGAATATGATGGAACACACAGACGCCAATCAAACTTCTGATGAGATTGTCGCCGGCAACCACAGGAAAACCCAGCGCGATGACAAGCTGCTCGCGCGCCAGGTAGCTCGCTATCTAACGCAAAATCCTGAGTTTTTTGTCGAGCGCATGGATCTGCTCGAGACCATCAAATTACCTCGGGAAAACGGCAAGACCGTGTCGCTGATGACACATCACACCAACCTGCTGCGCGAGCGCAATATCGAGATGCGCCAACGCCTCGACCAGTTGCTGCACAATGCCCGCGACAACGACCAGCTATTTTTTAACAGCCGCCGCCTTATCCTCGCACTGCTGGAAGCGCAGACCATTGGCGAGGTCACTGAGGCTCTCTACAGCAGTTTTTCCAACGACTTCGCTGTGGAATTCACCAGCCTGACCCTGTTTGGTCCGCTAGGGGTTCCGACCGACAGGCTCGGGGAAGTGCGCACCAGCACGCTCTCCAGCGCGGAAACAGCCATTGGCGCCATATTGCGCAATGGCCGGCCGATCTGCGGAATTTTGCGCCCCGGTGAAAAAGAGTATCTATTTGGTGAAAACTGGCAGGAGGTTGCCTCCGCCGCAGTGATCCCACTGGGTAACCAGCTGGGCATGCTGGCCGTTGGATCAACCGATCCACAATACTATCGCTCCAGCCTCGGCACCCTGTTTCTCTCTTACATTGGAGAAGTTCTGGAGCGCCTGCTGCCCAGGCTGCTGAACCCCTGAGATTGACCAGCACCACTTCTAAGTCGATAAGCGCAGGCCTATAAAAACTTCTTCGAGAAGAGGTCTTGCCGCCGACCTGATATCAGGGGCGGCAAAGTTGAGAGATGCTAAATAGGGCGACTACCGTATTTAGGTTGCGGTTTGCGTGGAGGGTCGGCGGTGACATCTGGATCAACTTCACTAATCGCCCCACCACTGGCTAAGAATTCCTCGACATCGGAACTCAGCTGGCTTCTGGCGCGTTCACGGGAGGTAATAGAGCGCTCTTCGGCAAATTCTTCGGTTTCCTTATTGCGAGCGTTCTTACCCTGATCTTCATAACCATCTTTCATAGCAAAACCCTGTAACCCTTACTCCTGTTACAGAGGGAGTACCTCTGTGCCGCCCCTTCCCGCGGCGTCAATGGAATTGAAAGCCACCGGGGTGACAATCACCTACCGCATTAAAAGCGGCGATTAATATATAGGCACTTACTAACCACGCTGCCAGCCGCAGACACCGGAGCCCGTAGAGTTTTTTGTTGGGTGAAAATCGGGGAGATATTGCAGTTTGTTATGGTGATTTAAGCGACAGGAGTGGTGAAACCCACCGGTTGGAAGCGTTCATGATCGAGTTTAGAGGGAGGGCAAAGCTAAAGCCCCTTACGGGGCTTAAAACGCCTGGATATCATTTAACGAAATACCCAAATTAGCCGGTAACTGTTACACCGCCTCGCTACCAGTTTCACCGGTACGGATACGTATCACTTCTTCCAATGCGGTAATAAAGATTTTACCGTCGCCAATTTTTCCGGTCTGTGCCGCCTTGGTGATAGCCTCAACAGCCGCATCGACCATGCTGTCATCGACGGCCAGCTCCAGTTTGACCTTAGGCAGAAAGTCCACCACATACTCTGCACCGCGATAGAGTTCGGTATGCCCCTTCTGGCGACCAAAGCCTTTCACTTCCGTCACCGTCATTCCCTGGACGCCGACTTCGGAAAGTGCAGTGCGCACATCATCCAGTTTGAAGGGCTTCACTACGGCCGTTATTAATTTCATCTTGTGTCTTTCCCCTGGTTTATCTTCTTTGCGGGAACCTCAATCCGGCGATCGCCCCAATATCGGATATTGGATATCTGGGCGACGCCATTATAGAGCGGCTATTTGCTCATAAATTCCGGGTAAGCTTCCATTCCACACTCGGCCAAGTCAACACCCTCCATCTCTTCGTCTTCACTGACGCGGATACCGGTTACCAGCTTGAGCAGATACCAAACCGCCAGGGAGCTAACAAAGACCCAGAAGAAGATGGTCAAGGCTCCAACCAGCTGGCCCACAAGGGTGGATTTCTCATTGGTGAGGGGCACCAACAGCAGACCAAGCAGGCCGACAACACCGTGAACGGAAATAGCGCCAACCGGGTCATCGATTTTGAGTTTATCCAGGGTGATGATGGAGAAGACCACCAAGATACCGGCAAACATACCGAACACAGTCGCCTGCAGCGCGGTAGGAGTAGCAGGCTCCGCAGTGATTGCCACCAAGCCCGCCAGGGCACCATTGAGCAGCATCGTGAGGTCGGCTTTACCGAAGAGTAAACGAGCGGTGATCAACGCGGCGATAGCGCCACCGGCTGCGGCAGTATTGGTATTCACAAATACCATAGCCACTGAGTGCGCACTGGCTGCATCGCCCAGCTTTAATACGGAACCACCATTAAAACCGAACCAGCCCATCCACAGGATAAAGGTACCTAGGGTTGCCAGCGGCAGATTGGCACCAGGAATCGCATAGACCTGTCCGTTAGGACCGTATTTGCCTTTACGCGCGCCCAGCAACAGTACCCCGGCTAGCGCTGCAGAGGCACCTGCCATATGCACGATTCCAGAGCCGGCAAAGTCAGAGAAACCGAGATCCCCCAAGCTGTACAGACCAAAAACTTTCTGGCTACCCCAAGTCCAGGAGCCTTCCAGCGGGTAGATAAAGCCGGTCAATACCACCGCAAAAGCGAGGAAGCTCCAAAGCTTCATACGCTCGGCCACGGCGCCGGACACGATGGACATGGCGGTGGCAACAAACACCACCTGGAAGAAAAAGTCAGAGGCTTTCGAATAAACGGAATCGCCATCAAACCCATTACTGGAGGAATCTGCCAGTACAGTATCGAGACTAAATGCTTCAATTCCAGAGAGCATCCAGCTGCCATCGTACATAATGGCGTATCCGGTGAGCAGATACATAATGCACGCTATGGCAAACAGCGCGACATTCTTGGTGAGGATTTCCGTGGTGTTTTTAGAGCGCACCAGGCCGGCTTCCAGCATGGCGAAACCCGCGGCCATCCACATGACCAGCGCACCACACATAAGGAAATAAAAAGTATCAATTGCGTACTGCAATTGAAATATCTGGTTTTCCATGTTTCTCTCCGTTCAAGTCTGGATATTGTTAAAATTATGTTTGGTTGCTATCAATTTAGATGGCATCCCTGCCGGTTTCACCGGTTCTTATCCGCACTACCTGCTCCAGGTTGGCAACAAATATTTTTCCATCACCAATTTTTCCGCTGTGTGCGCTGGAGCCCAGCGTTTCCAACACCTTGTCTAACTGGGAATCCTCTACGGCAATTTGCAGCATAGTTTTCGGCAAAAAATCCACTACATATTCAGCACCCCGATACAATTCGGTATGGCCTTTTTGCCGGCCAAAACCTTTCACTTCTGTAACGGTAACGCCATTCACACCCACTTCTCTGAGGGCATCGCGCACGGCATCCAACTTAAAAGGTTTGATAATTGCGGTAATTAATTTCATGGACTCCCCCAAAAAAACATGCCCGCGAATTATCGCGGGCGAATGGATTACCAAGTGTAGGTAGCGCCAACTACCAGCGAGGGTTCACACCAGTCATAATCAAAGCACTCTTTTTTGCTCAAATTAGTTCCAACATATGCAGCACTCAAGTTCAACCCACCGAAATCTCTACTGAGCGTTGCGGAGTAATCGATATAGTTATCTTCCTCATAAAGAAACTCATCCTCCTTGAAAATATTGTAACCAACATGTAAATCCAGACTCAGCTCTGCGGGCAGTGAGAAACTGTATTCTGCAAAGGTGTAATAAAATTCATCGCTCTGCGCCCAATAATCGGGTGAGTACGCAAATCCGAGGGTCAGATCTTTAATGCTGAGGTTGCTATACACTTCCCAGTAATCTTCATCCTGGTCACTGCCGTGATAGGCGTAATAGATATAGCCAACGTCGTAACTAATAGAGTCATTGATATCCGCAGAAAAACCGCCGTAAAAATCCTGTTCGTAATCGGTCTCATCAACTTCATAATCAAAGTCCACCTGTGAGGCCCAGGTGCCGACATAGAAACCGTTGCCAAAATCCAGATCGAGACCACCCTGAATTGCGGGATTTCTATCTTTTTGTGAGATACCCCGGAAACGATAATCTGACACCATACCCAGGTTGGCGCTAAAACTGATGCCCTCTTCCTGAGTGCTACTGGAAGAGGTATTTTCTTCAGCATTCGATAGATTGGCAGTGCCCAACGCCAGTAAAGCGCCAGCGAAAATAGTGGCAATTTTATGCTTTTTAACTTCCACTTTATTTCTCCTAAATTTCTGTAGGCTGTATTTCAAGAGCTGTAATGGCGCCGCCTGCAATCGGTCCTGCACTGTCGGGTATGACAGAGGGTCTCTTGCGTCTTGTGAACCGCTACTTTCCCAGACTCCCGTGATCGTAAATGGCACACCTGCCCTTTCTTTGCAGAGTTAGTGCCAAGACTGCAATACACAATAAAATCAACAAGTTAGCGGCAGAATAAGCAATCGGAATAAATACGAACAAAGTGCCCGCAAAATCTTACGCACCAAGATGGGACCATTTGTCATTGCGTGCACAGAAGTGGGGAATCTTGCAGAGGCAAAGTTCAGAATAGTGCACAAAGAGTCAGCTTTTGTGGCTATAGGGTGTGAGTTACAATCCTGTGCCAATAGAAATGTTTTAAACAGTAAGGAGTTGCCCGTGGCTGCGGACAAACTGCAACAACTCTTAAAAGAACTGCAACAGCAGGGCACTGTAGTCACTAATGACCTGCGCAGTGCCCTGGAGGTCTCCCTGGACAAGTTACCGCTGGTCTCCCAGCGCGAGTTCGATACCCAAGTGGAGATACTGAGACGCACCAGGGAAAAACTGGCCCGCTTGGAAGACAAGGTGGAAATACTGGAGCAGGCCCTCACACAAAGAGAACGCAAGCCCGAGGACTAGTTTCCCCCACAAGCCTCCACATCAAGGATGAAAATGTGAGCCTGTCAGTTACCTACACCCGCGCACAGCTGGGTGTTAACGCCCCACTGGTCACCGTTGAGACCCACCTAGCCAACGGGCTCCCCGCCTTCCATATCGTCGGCCTGCCGGAAGCCGCCGTACGCGAGAGCCGCGACCGGGTACGCAGTGCCCTAATCAACAGCCATTTTGAATTCCCACAACGACGTATCACCGTTAACCTGGCGCCCGCCGATCTGCCCAAAGAGGGCGGGCGCTACGACCTCGCTATTGCTATCGGCATACTCGCCGCCTCCGGCCAGGTACCCAGTGAACCGCTGGAAAGCTACGAATTTATCGGAGAGCTCGCCCTTACCGGCGGAATACGCCAAGTCAGTGGCGCACTACCAGCAGCTATCGCCAGCGCCGCCGCCGAGCGTCTATTAATAGTGCCCAACGAAAATAGTAGCGAAGCTGCCCTGGCCGGTAGCGAAGTAGCTAGCGCCAACTCGCTACTTGAAGTGTGCGCAGAACTGCACGGCCGAGAGAAGTTGCCACGCGGGAAAGCGCGAATTGAGCAAGTGATCACTCACACCACAGACCTCGCCGATGTGCGCGGCCAGCTCAAGGCGAGGCGCGCTTTGGAAGTCGCCGCAGCGGGTGGCCACAACCTTTTGTTCTACGGGCCCCCGGGTACAGGCAAAACCATGCTGGCCAGCCGTCTACCTGGGATATTGCCACCTCTTACCAGCCATGAATCTATTGAAGTCGCAGCCGTATACTCCAGCGCCGGCTTACCCTATCAGAGTCACAGACCATTCCGTGCGCCGCATCACAGCGCCTCCCCGACTTCCCTGGTCGGCGGCGGCAGTACCCCGCGCCCAGGGGAGATCTCCCTAGCCCACCGCGGCGTCCTGTTTCTGGATGAAATGCCGGAGTTTCCCCGCCACGCTTTGGAGATACTGCGCGAACCATTGGAAAATGGTGAGGTGCGTATCTCACGTGCACGAGCCCAGGTCACCTTCCCCGCCCACTTCCAGCTGGTGGCCGCCATGAATCCTTGCCCCTGTGGTTATCTGGGGGAACCGCGCTGCCGCTGCACCCCGGATCAGATTGACCGCTACCGCGGCAAGCTGTCTGGACCACTATTAGATCGAATTGATATGCAGGTGGAAGTGGGGGCAATGAGTGCAGTGCAGCTGCAGGACTCGCCTGCCGGAGAGTCATCGGAATGTGTACGAGAGCGGGTCTGTCATGCCCGGCAACAGCAACTACAACGGCAGGGGACGATCAACAGCCTGTTAAAAGGCGCACAGCTGGAAAACCACTGCGCACTGGGGGATAAAGAAAAACTGCTACTGCGGCAGTCCGTAGAAAAGTTGGGGCTTTCCGCGCGCAGCTACCACCGGGTGCTCAAGGTGGCGCGCACTCTAGCGGACCTGGCCAAACTGGAAAAGATTGGCACCGCACAAATTGCCGAGGCGTTGGCCTATCGAAATCTAGACAGGCGTCAAACAGTTACGGCTTCTCTTTAAAAATTTTCCTAGCCAGCAACTAATAGACTTGAGCCTACCGTTATCTCACAGACCTCTGCAGATCATTCTGCAGAGGCTTTAGATCCACCGAAAGATTTTTTCTGTTTCACTATTATTTGGGACTACCAGTCAAAATATAGCCCTGCTTAACGCCAATATGAATCTTATCGAGAAAACCAAGGTCCTCCAGAGGGTTCCCTTCCAATATCAGGAAGCTGCCTTCAGCACCCTCGGCAAATACCCCTAAACGGCGCTCTGGAAACATCCACTTCGGTGTATCCATGGTCAGGGATTTCAACAGTGCTTCTCTCGGGGCAATATCCAAAGCATCCAGGTAACGAATCTCAATAAGAACCGTACCGGCGAAGTTATCGCTCCCCATCAACATGGGCACTTTGGCTTTGCGCAGACGTCTCAGGTTATCTCTCTGGATGGCTTGAATTTCCGAAAGCGCCTCTTCGGAGTAGTTGCTCATAGAGGGGGCACTGGCTGTGGCGATCAATTTGGTACCGAGCCTGGCCGCTTCGGCAATGACGGCATCGCTCAACACATAGTCCTGCCTATCGAAGCCCTCATCTCTGGCGATTCGATATCCGGGCAAATGCCCAAGTACGTCGACACCTGCCTTAATAGCTACTTCAGCATCGTGGGCGGTATCCACATGGGCCACCACAGGAATTCCCGATTGATGAGCGCGCTCGACTATCCTGGGTACTAATTTCGGATTGAGGCCATTGATACCAAGATATTTCTTATCACCGTGGCGCTCCTCAAACTTTTCACTGCCAACAAGAACAATTTTAAGAAATCTTGGGGCCTTCTCTTGGACCGCCGGCCATACTTTATCAAGATCCGTCAAACTGTCGACGATCAACTGTCCACGTCTTCCCTCCTCAGCCTCTTCTTCAGTCGGATTCAAGCGATCTTTAAAAAAGTAAGCGATTGGATGTCCATCCGATGCGGTCATGCAGTCTGAAGCAAACAAGACGTCCATGGTATCCCTACTGCTGAACTGCGTCTTGACCTCCTCACCAAAGCTACACATCTGCACACTGTAAAAAACCCCAGAACTGACCTGCAGTGGCCCAAAATTCTTAGCTGTATAGGCGTTTTGCAGATTGTGATTGTGTCCTTCACCATAGGGCGGTACTACAAATTTCCCATTGGCATCAATGATGTGATCAATCTTTTTCGGGCGGGTTTTAGTTAAGGAGCCATTTTTATCCACAAACCAGGTTGCCGGTTTAAACTCGGTCCCATCAAACCAACGGCCCCCCTCAATTGCGAAGGTGTCTGCGCAATATGCCTGCGGAACACCCATTGTGAACAATATCCCGGCAAGACCCAGAGCAGTAAAACGTACTCGCCAATGCTTATTAATAGTTTCTTTTATCTTTTCTTTTAACATTGCAATCTCTACCCATCACGCAAAATATCGGACAAAAAAATTAACGGAGACTTCTTCTAAGGACATGTTGGGGTCCCGCAGTCCCACCCAAATACAGATCTCCCGTATCCAGAAAATCACATTTTTTATAACAGCGAATAGCTTTTAAGTTGTTGCAGTTAACGGTCAAATACACGGTGGCATAGTTGCTATACGCTTTTGCCAAATAGTCTACGATTGAATTAACCGACAAGACCCCGATCCCCCTACCCTGACACGCCATATCAATCGCGAATGCGCGTAGACCGAGCCCATCTTCCGGGCAGAAAGAGTAAGATGTCGAGTAAGCCAGATCCACCTTAAAGAAGCCAATGATTTCATCACCCATCTTAATCAGGTAAAGATGGGTTGTATCACTTCTATCGGAGATAAAGCTTTCCGGAGTACAGACGTATTGTAATTGATCAGGGGGAAGGGAAATACGTAATACATCGGCCGAATAAATATCAGAGAAACGTTCTACTGCAAGCATATACCTTGGCACCCCTACTGACTGAACAGCGATCAAACACTAACTAACCTATTATTCCAACCGCTTTAGCCCCAATTTTTGCTCGGCAATATCAGCGTATTCCTTACAATCGAGTACCGAGCCTCTCTCGATACTCTCTTGAAATACCCAGCCACTGGCATCAGTGTGGGGTGTGATGAGTAAATCACAAGGCAGGGTGCGCACCCGTTTAAGGCTTGTACCGAAGTCCTGCAAAATATCTGGATAACGGGGATTATCAATCAGCTGATAGCCAGGGGCGGTAAGGCTGTCCACATAAGCGATCTTCGTATCTTCCCCTTCCACTTTATCCTGCCAGGTCCAAGCCATACTGCCCGGAGTATGACCTGGCACAAAATGCACACGCAGGTGTAAATTACCAAGAATAACTTCTTCACCGTGATGCAAAATACGATCGGCTTTTACCGGAGGGTACAGGATTTTATCGGCGAAGTGGATATCATTAGCACCGCCACGTGCTAGCAGCACTGCAGACTCCGCATTGGTCACGATTTTGGCACCGGTTGCGCGCTGTACTGCAGCGAGCGAACCCACGTGATCGGCATGGGCATGGCTATGCAGAATCAACTTAAGATCACTGGGTTTTAATCCAAGCCGACCTATATTGCTCAGTAAATGGTCTGCCGTTTGTGCCATGCCGCCATCAATCAGGATGGCACCCTCACTACCAATTAAAAGGAGTGAAGTAATTCCCTGTGTCCCAATCTGCCAAGTATGATCGGAAATTTTCAGTGGAGCTACAGGCTGTCGCCAGGATTTAGGCGCTTTATAGTTTTCTAGTTGTGGTAGCAGGGCGAAGTCCTCCGCTACGACGAAGCCAGAAAACATCGCCATAATCAGTGCGCCTAATTCCGCTCTTAAAGCCATCTCTTTTCCTTACGATTAAATTTATCGGTAGCCTCGATAAACATTTTTAATTTTATCGTTCTTACATCCCAAAGCACCTTCGGCAAGAGTACTTTCTAGCCAAATAGCCATACGATTAAAGACCTGCTCACGGTGATTCACCCCTTCACTATCGGTCATAAAGTGATCGTAACCAGGATACTCCCAGTAGCTCAGCTCACAGCGCCCCGCAGAGGCATAAGCGTCGCGCGCTGCACGGGCAGAGCTGACGGGGGAGGACTTATCCTCAGTGCCATGGATCAACAAAACAGGGGATTGGCTCTGAAGTAGGTCATTTACCGGTACCCGGTCTGCGACATCAGCCCACCAGCGTATGGAATTCCCTCCCCAGACCTCACCACTGTTGGGGTTCGCTCGCGCAAAAGCGAGCTTTGCATCCACCTCTTTAACCACATCGGGAGGGACCAAGTCTTTTAATACCTCTGCAAAAGACTTCCCCAGACCACTGGAGAAAATCATTGCGGCATCCGGGTGCAATCTTGGAACCAAGCGAGCGACAACAGCTCCACCCTCTGAACCACCAAGTAGAACGAGTTGACCATTCCACCAGTCAGACCTTTTTTGCTCTTCAATAATATTCACTATATCCAGTGCACGCTGTTCAACAGTGTGGTTGGCCACATACACTTGTGAGCAATCTTTAAATGGTTCCTCGGGGCTATCATGGTGAGTTACGCCATATTTCTCTACCATTAATACGGCAAAATTTGGAGCAATCTTCTTAGCTTGTTGAATCGATGAATTTTTAATGGCCGGCAGACAACCCGATCCCTGGGCGATCAGGAAAAGACCGTGTGGCTCACTTTGGGAGGGGTGTTCAATAGACCAGTAGATTGTAGATCCATCCGGACGTTTACTGGTGTTTGTTAAAGGGTCAGCATTAACTTGCTGGGTACCATAGATAAGTAGAATATGAATCAGGGCAATTCTTATTACCCCGGCGCAAAACCAGTTTTCCACGATGCACCTCCAGTAGTATTTATTTCTTATGCTTATTAAAAGTGCTGTTTGAGATACATGTATCCTACATTCGTTCCATCAACTAACTTAAAGAATACTTAAAATGCTCGGCTTAACTAACTTCCAGAGCATTTTTCCCTTGCTGTTCCAACCATTTCTCTGATGAGAGACGATACAAACAATGGGGGCGCAAAGGATTGTTTTCTGGAACCAAAGGGTGATCGAATATCAAAGCGTCGCGGTCCATACCCAAGCCTTGCATCACCCTTTGCGAGGGCAGATTTTGTAATGCGGTAAAGCCAACGATCTCAGTGAGATTCAGTTCTTTGAATGCCATTTTAAATACAGCACGCGCAGCTTCACTCGCATACCCATATCCCCAATAGGGCTGGGCAAGGCGAAAACCAATTTCTACACAGGGAGAAAAGGGCAACTCTTTTAAAGCGTGTTTGATACCAACAAAACCTAAAAATTCTTTGTTGCTTTTAAGTTCCAGCGCCCAGTAGCCCCACCCATATTCATTGATATGTGCTTTAAGGCTGTCCAGGATAGTATCACTTTGATCCCGGCTGAAAGTCGCTGGAAAATACCTCATGACCTGAGGATCAGCATTCAAAACTGCAAAAGCCCCTCTGTCTTCTTCATACCATTGACGCAATTGCAATCGCTGAGACTCCGGCTGAATTAATCTGCCCATTGCCCGGTAATCCAAATACTAAGTTCTAATAAACTTCATGGGTTTACTCCTAAAAGTAATCTTAAAGTGGATAGGATCTAAATGGTTACTGAAAGATCAATCACTTATTGCAATTCTGACCGTTCAGTTTTGCCTATCCAGGCGAAGAGACCTATTTATGGATTTAGTCTCTCTCTGCGCTGATTCACTGCGGCAGTACTTTCTTCGAACACCTGTAGCCGATGAGGAATTCCATTGAACTGCGGCTGACATTTTCAAATATAATACCGACACCTTTTCCGACTCCGATGTCTTTGCAAACTCAGTGGCCTCATCTTCCTGAATTACACTATTTTTACCCCAGTGCATCGATATGGATTTATTGATGATGAAGCACTCTGTGAGCATTCCCGTAAATCTGAAAATGTCTGTTACAGGTCTGTTACTGCTAATTTGCCTATTCCTCACCACCGCCATGAGCGAAGACGCACAGGCAGCAGTGGCAACGCCCTTATCGCAGCTGCAGCAAGCACTTGCCGCTGCACGCAGCCATCTTAACCAGGCACAGCAACTTCCTGGCGCACCAACACAGAGTCAGCGGTTAAATGATATCGAGCTGCGGTTGGAGGCACTCCAGGAAGCGCTGGAACAGTTGCAGACCCTGCCCGAACATCAACGCGATGCGCTGCGCGAACAAATTGACGCTCTCACCCTTCAGGTCGCCACGGTGCTCGACGCAGTACCGCTATTCAACCTGGGATTTGGCATAGCGCCCAGGGCGGTAGAGGAATTTGGAATACGCGTGGAAGCCGAGCTAGGCACCCCATCCTGCACTCAGCAGAGCCTGGACAACAATACGGATTACTGCCAGGAAGGGCCCTGGCTGAGTACTCGGTCGCCAAATTTTATCAATATGAAGCGCACCGCCTTTTTCAGGGGGCAATTTCAGCAAACCGCCGGCAACCAAATGACCTCTTCGTTCGTCGCCGAACGCGACAACATGCAGGTTGCTATCCACTTCTCGGCGGAAGCTTACGTGGAAGACGACAATACCGGCAGCAATCGACGCTTGTTTGTTCGCGCTCTAATCGACGGTAGCCCTATTACACCGGGAGATGTGGTGTTTGCCGTGGGTTCGGAACAATCGCCGCGCTCGATGCTGTTTAGCACCACTGTGGATGCAGGTATACACACGGTGGAAATGCAGTGGTTAGTCGATAAGGGGGCCACCGGCTTCCTGCGTAACGCCTCAGTACTGGTGCGCACCGGCCCCGCGATATCACAGAACGGCACCCTGGTCGCCGAATCACAGCCCGGAGGCGTTACGCCACCCTCTACCTCGAGCAATGCCTGGCAGGATATTCCGGGCATGGCGCGCTGGATCTATGTGCCTCCGAACGCAATACTGACCGCCAGTCTCGGCGGTGAAACCACGGTCAGCGGCGGCGGTAACCTGGCCATGGTGGTGCGCGCGCTGGTAGACGGTGTACCGCTGGCACCCTCTAACGTGGTGTTCCGTCGCGGCTCGCGCATTCAGTCACACGCCTACACCTTCGGCACACCTAACATTGCGCCCGGTTGGCATCGGGTCCGTTTCCAGTGGTTCGCCGAAGTAGGGGCGACCGCGACCATCGCGGACAGGACCATGGTGCTGGCCGCTTATCCATCAACCACCAGCAATCCCACCCACGCCTTTGTCTCACCTCCCAGCGGCGCCAACCTGGAGACCTCATCGAGCAATTTTCAGCCGGTGCCCGGCCTCACTGCGACTGTTGGCGTCAGTCCCAGGGGTAATGGTGAAGTGGCGGCCATCGTCAGCGCCGAGGTTTTCGCCAACAACGGCGCGACTACCGCCCTGGCGCTTGCGGTCGATGGCGTGATCCTGGACGAGATATCCACTCGCTATATCAACAGTCAGGAGGCGGGTCAGGCAAAAGCCTTCAACTTTGACGCTAAGCGCCTTACACCAGGGATACACAATATTGCCGTCTATTGGCGGGCCGAGGGCGGCGGCACCGCCGGCATGGGCGATCGCAGCCTGACGGTGCTGAGCGAAAAGGGTTTTATTCCAGATCTAGCCGAGGCTCTGCCGCTATCGCCGGCTCGCTATAGCGAAGTCGTCGATGGTGAGGAAGAACCCGTCAACGATAATGTGGTCGGTCTCGAACCGATGATCGGCAGTCGCAATGTAATCGCTATCTTGTGGGACCCTCTCAGAGACGACGTGATGCCGGCACCGATGATGGATGTCAGCAACCGGTTATTCGGCGCAACCGATAGCGCAGATGATTATTTTCGCGAGACATCCAGCGGGCGCTTTCGTCTCAACAATGCCGGCGTACTCGGCTGGTTCCCGAGCACCTTAGGGGCCGACTACACGGTGCCCAAACCCTTCTGCATTAACGGCTATATGAATCGCCAGATTGAAAAGCGTGCAGATGCGATACTGCAGGCCGATCCCCTCTTCGACTTTTCTGCCTTCGACACCAATGATGATGGTTTCCTGGAATGGAACGAGTTGGCGGTCGTTATTGTTATCGCCCAAAACAGTGACTTCGGCACCGCCCGCGGACGGCTGACGGACCCGGCCTGCGGCGGTGGCCCTTTCATTGTGGATGGGGTAGAGATTCCCGATGTCGCAGAGTGGTTCACCGATGCCGAGCCCTCCGACTTTCTGGTAGCTGCGCATGAGCTGGCCCACCAGATTTTTGGCCTTGACGATATCTATCACAGCGGCAACAGCGCCGCCAAAGCGCGTGAAGTGGTCGGCCCCTGGCAGTTTAGTCTGATGTCTGCGCGGGCTGAATCTGGCGATGGAGCCGAGGGAATCTCGCCCCATCCGGGCCCCTTCCACAAGTTGGCGTTGGGCTGGGTGACACCGGTGACGGTGCACTCGGGGGGCACCTACCTACTGCAGGACATAAAAGTTGGTGATCGCGTATTGGTGCTGCCGCACTTCAATAACGAGCCTTTGGGGGACGAGTACTACCTGTTGGAAAACCGGCGATCAAACACCCCCGGCTTTTATGACCAGGGGCTGGGCGACAGTGGAATCGGCATCTGGCATATCGCCGGCGAGCGGACCGACAACGGCAACTCACCCCGGGGGGTGCCCGATAGCCAGTGGTTGCCCTTCGGTATCCAGGATACCCAGGCTCGTCGCAGTATCCGCCTACTGCGCCGCTTTATCAGCTACGATGCAGCAATCGACAATGCCGACACCAACCAAACCCTTCCCTTTTGGGATGTGTTTCTGACTTCTGAACTGCTATCCGCCCCCTGCAACAGCTTGTTGCCGGTGAACGTTGCCGCCTGGGCTGACTGCACTTCGAGCGGCTACGATATCCGTATGCTGACGCCATCGGGGGAGTTCATGGCCATCGATATCGACGTTAATTAAGAAAAGTTTTTTCCCAAAGTTGATTTGAGTAGATATCGTACCGGGAAAAGTCGAGCGGGTATGAACCGCCCGTGCTGACTGGCCTGGCATGTCTAATTAGCGGGTCGAATCGAGATCTTTTTTAAAGAATGTCACCCGCGTAATGATTTTATTCGGATCGTTTTTTCCACTCTTTTGCAGGTAAGCGATAAAGGCAATGGCGCAATAGCGGGCTCTCACTGGGGACCTGGGGGTGTTCAAACACCAGGGAATCCCGCTGCATATCCAGCCGTTCCATTACCCGCTGCGAGCGAATATTTTGCAGGGGGGTAAAAGAAACCACTTCATTGAGATGCAAAATATCAAAAGCAACTTGTAAAGATGCACGCGCGGCCTCACTGGCATAGCCTTTCCCCCAATAGGGATAGGCCAGTCGCCAACCGATCTCCACCGCTGGAGCAAAGGGCAGATCCTCGGTAACATTTTTAATACCGACAAAGCCGAGAAACTCCCCACTTTCCCTCAACTCCAGCGCCCAGAAACCCCAACCGTATTTTTCTATATGGGCACTACAGCGGTCGACGCCCGCATCGCTTTCTTGCCTTGAGAGTTGCGCTGGAAAAAACTCCATCACCCTCGGATCGGCATTCATTGCGGCAAACGCAGGTTTATCTTCCTCACGCCACTGGCGCAGCTGTAAGCGTTCGGTGATGGGTTGTATTAATTCAGACATTGAAAAAGTACTATTTCTTTTTTTGTTCTGGTTGAAAACCTTCAGCCGGGGCAACCATAAAATCGCACAATTCCAGCCATTCACGTTGCTCGGGATAGATCGCTTCCACAAAACCCAACTTTTGGTAAAGCCTGCGTGCTGCCAAATTGGTGCGCAGCACAAATAGGGAACACTCTGTTGTATCCAGGGCTCCAGCACCGATTTGGGCAAGCTGTGTTATCAGGGCGCGCCCTAATCCGGCTCCACGATGATTAGGAGCGACAATTAAGCGGCTCAAATGGCAGCGGTCCAGGTTTTGGTAATACTGGCCGAAAGCCAGCAAATCGTCGCTACTGTCCTGAAGCGCATAGCTGGGCAGCTCTGGCCAACGACAGTCCTCCAAGAAAGCCTCCAGCTCGAACGGGAACCTGAAATTGGGGCCACCCCACTGTTGGCATTGCTCCTTATCCGGTAGCCAGGACATTAATGTTGGGAATTGCCATTCCTCTATTGGTTTTAGGCTTAAACTTTCCATGGCAATTCTCCTTAGACTTACTTGCGACTCTTTGCCAGCCACCGATCCAACTGATCGGCAAAGGCCTTACGATCCGCCTGACTCAGGGCCGGAGGTCCACCGGTATGAACGCCGCTCGAACGGAGGGTTTCCATAAAGTCACGCATATTCAGGCGCGCGCGGATATTGGCCTTGGTGTAGCGCTCACCGCGGGGATTCAGGGCCTCTGCACCTTTATCGATCACTTCCGCCGCCAGGGGAATATCGCTGGTAATCACCAGGTCCCCCGCTTCGCAACGCTGCACGATTTCACTGTCGGCAACATCAAAGCCGGCGGTCACTTGCAGAGAGCGTATATAACGCGACGGCGGCACCCGCACCGCCTGATTGGCAACGAGCGTCAATTCCGTGGCGGTGCGCTCGGCGGCGCGGAACAGGATTTCTTTAATCACAACCGGGCAGGCGTCGGCATCGACCCAGAGTTTTGTCATGGTTGTACAGCCTTTTTAAGCGTATCAGGCGGCGCGCCCTCATCGCATTTTTTGCAGTTGAGTTGGTAGCCCAACATAGACTCGCGGCCCTCTTCGGTAATCACCCAGGGTCGATTGGTCCAGGGGGGATTGTGGCGCACATGTTGGAAATGGCCACAGACGAGCTCCGCGACCCAGTGCTCTTCTTCATCCAAGTGATAGCCGGCAATAGGTTGTTGCATGGGTTTACACAAACAGGGAATAAGGCGCAGTTATAGCCAATCCCAGTGGCAAAGTACACGTGTGGCCGATGGTTCGCACTGGGCTGGGATGATTCGAGCCAAGGCTGCTAGAATCTCCCGCTTTTCCGCGACGCAAAGATGCAACCCCATCTATGACCCAGCTCAACCCCCGCCAATCTGAAGCCGTGAAGTATGTCGATGGCCCCTGCCTGGTACTGGCCGGTGCCGGCTCCGGCAAGACCAGCGTAATCACCCGCAAGATCGCTTACCTGATCGATCAGTGTGGCTATGCCGCGCGCAATATCGCCGCCCTCACCTTCACTAATAAGGCGGCACGGGAGATGAAAGAGCGGGTCGGCAAGCTGCTGGCGGGCCCAAATGGCAAGCGCTCTAAGGCGAGCCATGGCCTCACCGTGTCGACCTTCCACAACCTGGGGCTGAATATTCTGCGCAAGGAGTATCGCGCTGCCGGCTTTAAGCCCGGTTTCTCCATTTTCGATGCCGAGGACGCCCGCGCTCTGATCAAGGAGCTGATGCTCAGGGATGGCGATCTGGATACGGATCTGCTGGATCGAGTACAGAACCAAATCTCCAACTGGAAGAACGATATGCTCACCCCGCGCCGCGCCCTGGAGCAGGCGCAAAGCCCCGGTGAGCAGGCCATTGCTATCGCCTACGATCGCTACTGCGAGGCCCTAAAAGCCTACAATGCGGTCGACTTCGACGACCTGATCCTGTTACCCGTACAGCTGTTTGACAAAGACCCAGAGCTGCTGCAACGCTGGCGCAGGAAGATTCGCTACCTGCTGGTGGACGAATATCAGGACACCAACAACTCTCAGTACCTGCTGGTGAAATTGCTGGTCGGCGGACGTGGCGGCCTCACTGTGGTGGGGGATGATGACCAATCTATCTATGCCTGGCGTGGCGCACGCCCGGAGAATATGAGTGCGCTCAAGACCGACTTCCCCAACCTGCGCCTGATCAAGCTGGAGCAGAACTATCGCTCCACCAGCCGCATCCTGAAAGTGGCCAACCACCTGATCGCCCACAACCCGCACGAGTTCGACAAGGCGTTGTGGTCCGATCGCGGCCTGGGGGAGGAGATCCGCGTACTCAAAGTGGCCAATGAAAACGAGGAAGCGGAGCGGGTCGCGACCGAGATCTTCCTGCAAAAGAGTCGTCGCGGCTGCAAGTTTATGGATTTTGCCGTGCTCTATCGCGGCAACCACCAAGCGCGCCTGATCGAAATGAAATTGCAGGAACACCAGATCCCCTACCAGATGTCCGGCGGCACCTCCTTCTTTGCCCGCTCCGAGATCAAGGACGTAATGGCGTACCTGCGCCTCCTGGTAAACCCGGACGATGACAACGCGTTCCTGCGCATTATCAACACTCCACGCCGCCAGATTGGTACCAGCAGCCTGGAAGCCCTGGGCAATTATGCCAAGGGCCGTGAGATCTCCATGTTCAAAGCCTGCTCGGAACTGGGCTTTAAGGAACATATCAACGAGCAGGGCTACGAGCGCCTTAATCGTTTCGCCCTGTGGCTCGAAGGGGTGCAGCGCAACTGTCGCGACACCAGCCCCAACGGCGCACTGCGCGAAATGCTGGAAGATATCGATTACGCCGGCTGGCTCTCACAAAACGCCAGCAGCGAGAAGGTGGCCGAAAAGCGCATGGAGAATGTGTACTGGCTGCTGGAAAGCCTCAACAAGATTATGGAGGGCACCGACGATGAACTGGAACAGGATATCCGTCTGGAACAGGCCATCTCCAAACTGATCTTGCGGGACATGCTGGAACGCCAGGAAGAAGAGGAAGCTACAGATAAGGTCAGCCTGATGACCCTACACGCCGCCAAGGGCCTGGAGTTCCCCCACGTGTTTATGATCGGCATGGAAGAGAACTTACTTCCTCATCGCAACAGCATCGAAGACGACAATATCGAAGAGGAACGCCGCCTCACCTACGTGGGTATCACCCGCGCCCAGCGCACTCTCACCATGACCTTGGCGGGCAAGCGCAAACAGTTTGGCGAAACACAGGATACCACGCCCAGCCGCTTTATCGACGAGCTGCCGGAAGAGGATGTGTTGCTGGAGGGATTTGGTAAGGCGACGCCGGAGCAGAATCAGGCGAAGGGGGAGGAAACTTTGGGATCGCTGTTGAGTATGTTTGATGAAGGGAATTAGACCACTCAATCAACGCCACAAAAAGGCCGCTTATTAAGCGGCCTTTTTACTTCAGATAATTAGTTGGCTAAAAAACTCTATTTCATATTGCCAGTAATATCTTACATACACTCGTATAAACCCCTCTAAACCTGCCATTTCACTTCAACAGCTAGAAGCGTTAACAAATCATTGTATTGCAGACACCTTCCAGCGATCAATATAACCTGAGATGTCCACACAAGAGCCGGTGCCATTCATTTTACAACTATCAATTTCCTGATAAACACGGAGATAATAAAAGGTACCATCAAAAAATAGAGGCTCAACTTCCCGATAACGCCACTCTACACAATTCATGTTGTCTTCAGGACAACTACTATATGTTTCACGAGTAACAGAATCTACAAAATATCTTTGTTCTCGAAAATTATCTTTATCAGACCAACCAAAACGACTCCACTCGGCCTCGGTTATGTAGTCTGTCCCTTTATACACTTGATAACCACTTCCATCCGCATAGTACCTAAATCCAAATTGGTCATAATAATTAGGAAATTCCGGATCAAGTAAATCGAAGATTCCACCGTAATTGAAAATATCTGAAGCAACAGGCATCTCCGTAACACGCACAACCGGAGTGGCATAGTGCCCACCAACCGAAACTAAAGAACCGTCTTCTCGACGTAACACTCCCAAAGTCCGCATAGCCACACCATCAGCACCGAAAGTATAATACTCTACTTTACTCCCCCGATTGCTTTCGATAACCAAATTCCCAGCATCATTGAATGAAAGTATTCCATCATCTACATAGCCCGAGCGATGATCAAATCTTTGGTTAATTGTGCCCTTTGTATTTGGACCAATAATGGACGGCTCCCAGGCATGGGTCTTTGAAAGGCTATCGTCATCCGATCTATCCCTGAATCCTGCGATAGAAAACGCAGCTGAAGATATCTCTTCTAAACCTCCTGTTCTCTGGGTATCCACTTGAACAAAGCTAGTCACCACAAAGGAATCAGCAGATACTTCGTTTCCACCTAACTGTTGGCAAGAATAATCATAGTCAACCTTATACGCCGAATAAAATGCAGCATCGTAATATTTTTTCAACTGGACACTATTCAACTTGGCTCCAGAGTTTCCATTTTCTCCCCAACACTCACTGAAAGAAAAATTTACTCGATCCGAGCCAGACATTTCCAAAGTTATCAAATTGTCTTTTTTTACATAACTCACAGAATTATTTAACTGGTCTGAATAATTACTATCAGCGAAATACCCAGAACCCGATTCCTCCCCGGTTAGATTCATAGCAAATCCATATATACGTGCTACTGTGGGATCCACTGCGACAAATATCAAATCCTCACCAGAGTAATTTTCAACAGGTAAAATCTGTTCATTATCACTTACAAACTGTTCAAAAATCTGCTTATATTTTTCAAAACCTGAAGAAGATTTATTTTTTAACTCTAATGCTACTTTTGCAGCCACGGGATATTCCCGAACAAAGTCATAAGTATTTTCATGAGAAAATAACGGCGACTCACCACCATTAATAATATAACGAAGTCCAACAGCACTCTCTAATAATATTTCCTGCGGTAAAACCTGTGAAGCACTTAATAACTCATTAGATGTAGTGATATCACCTTCGTTCACTTTTTCCAGAAAAGCAGCCGAAGCGGTAGACAAAGCATTGACATAAAGTGTCGGCAGTTCATCAACAGAAACAGAGCCTTCTTTTTCTCGCGCCTCGAACTGTGAAACATTCCCTACATAAGACTTGAGGATAATTTCTTTGTGCTCTTCGGTGGCAGGATATCGGACAACTACACTAATTAATTCATCAGCTGCTGCATTTTTGATTTCCGCTTTAAACGTTTTTCCATCGACAGTTGCATTGTAATCAATACTACCTACCTTGACTTGTACAGAAGCAACGCCTTCAACCTTTTCCCCTATTAAACCTTGAATAGTAATCTGGGCTGACTGTGAACCACTTCCGCCAGACGGTTCCGATGATCCGTCAGTATCGCTATCACCTCCGCTACTGCCTCCGCCGCTGCAAGCAGCCAATACAAACGATAGAGCAGTAAAAGAAAGTAATTTCCCCAGCTTCATAAGCTATTTCCTGTGTTGTTTTGTACATATTTTTACGAGCAGGCGCGGATAATACAGAGTTGTCTCGTCAGGAGGAATTAAATGCCTAATTGCGATTTAGTGCATTTACTGTTACAGCTTATCTAATGCTGAATTTTCTTATGGTCGGTTACGACAGTCAGCATCGTTTGGTTTTATGTGACATTTAATAAGCTTATTTGAAGATCAAGGTGGTAGCTGAAAGTCACAAAAAGAAAAATGCCAATTGGCTGAAGGTAAGTTTTCTTAGCGAGAAATAAAAAAGGCCGCTTAATTAGCGGCCTTTTTCTAACAGCTAAACAGCTTACTTGCTGTTATCTGTCATATAGTTCACGGCAGCTTTGATCTCGTCATCGCTACAATCCATACACAGGCCTTTGGGCGGCATGGCGTTGAAGCCATTTAGGGCGTGGGTATAGAGGGTATCCATGCCCTGGGCGATACGCGGAGCCCAGGCGGCTGCATCGCCAAACTTTGGCGCGCCTGCTACGCCTGCCCCATGACAAGTAGTGCAGGTCTTGTTGTAGATGTCCTCACCACTACGGGCGCCGCCACTGGCAGCTTCTGGAGCTGCCGCTACCGCTGCCGCGCACTCCTCGCCCTTCATACAGGTCTCACCCGCCGGAGCGGTGCGCTGTTCAATTTCCTGGTCAACAGACTGGGCCACTGCCGCAGCTGCACTGACGGCCAGTGCCGCCACAATACCCAAAATGCTCTTCATGCTATTCCCCCAAAGGACCGAGGTGAGTTGGCCCGTAGACTATCGATTTACTGCCGCAAACTTACACGCCGCGCATTATAAGCACTGTGCAGCCCCCTGCCAAAGCCTGCGTAGAAGCGCCATAAGTCCTTTCACCCGCCCCCACCCTTCTGTATAATCCGCCTCCCATTGGCACAGATAGCCAAATCCGCCCGTAGCTCAGCTGGATAGAGCGTCGCCCTCCGGAGGCGAAGGTCAGAGGTTCGAATCCTCTCGGGCGGGCCATACATAAGAAAGCCCGCTATAAGCGGGCTTTCTTATGTATGGCCCACTCCCAGGGTTCGCTCGAACTCAGGTTCGACTCGGAGGCAGCCCAGCTGCCGCAGAGCAGCGAGCCCAAAGGGCGAAGCTAATCCTCTCCTACGCTACCCGATTAAGCGGGCTTCTTTGTATATGGCTAACCCCAAGGCTCAATCACCACCCGCTCAACGACCTTTGCATAAAGCATTTTCTTATAGTCGAGGGTTAGTGTGTTGTTGGCGATGATCTGATTCATGACGAAATCGCTGTGAAGGGCATAGCGGTTCGATACTGAAAAATCGAGAGACCCAGCACGATCAGCATCGTCGCAACGACAAATCCATCAGGTAGGTGCTCACCCATGGCAAGCACGGCCACCGGACTACCAACGATTGCCGCAACTGAGCCGATCTGGCTCAAGTAGATAGGACCGGCGACCTGCTGAAGTCGAAATAGAGACACATACTGTGCGACGAAGGTCATGATTGCGACTGTGAGAACAACCAGCATGGGCGATTGGAAAACGGCCAGAAAGGCCCTCCCGCCTTCAATATAAATAGCGAAGGGAAGTGTCAGTAATGCCCCGCAGATCAGCATCGCGCTCGCCAATTCGCGTGGACTTGCGCCCTTGGGCCAGTACCTGGCGCGGAACACGTTGCCGGCCGCCAGGATCATAGGCATCGTACAAGCGACGAGGAGCGCACCCATGTCCGTGGGGGCATTGATTCCCTTGCTCACGGCCAGAAATGCACCACCCGCTAAACCGATCAGAAGTCCGAGCAACCGAAAGGCGTCGAACCGCTCCAACTTCAGGACTAGCGGCAGGAGCCATGTGAACATGGGAGGAAAAGCAAGTACGAGCGCGATGAACGCCGCACCCACTTCATGAATGGTCATGTAGCCAACAGCGCTGCCGAGCGCCATCAGACCACCGGCGCCAAGGCTGTAGACCAGGACCGCAAGCATTCCGGCTGAACCGACACGGACGCCTCGCGTAATCAGCATCAGGACCAGACCAGATCCGCCCATGGCCAGGGCGAGATAGGTCAGCATCGGCGCTTGCAGGCCCGCAGCGATTTTCGACAAGAGTAAAGAGATCGCGAGCAACGATCCGACGACCAGCAGGAGGCCAAGGGGGGACGAGGCAAAACAGCGTATGGCGTGCGAAGAAGGCTGGACGTGAGAAGTCATGGTTTCATTACTCTTGGCGAGCAGAACCGTTCGATTTCCGGCAAACGGAACCCTTGGGTGGATCAAATTGAACTTGAGAAGTCGCGTTGAGTGGCGGCCCTAACCCGGCGGGTCGCTTTCCCTGCCAAAAACCGGCACGGCATGACCGAGCTTGCGCAACAGTTCTGCCAGCTTGCGCTGTTCGCCGGCATCTAGCGACGCGAGCCAGTCACATTCCAGTCTCATGTCTTCGTCGAAGGCCCGGCGTGCAAGGTCATAGCCAGCATCAGTGAGTACGACAATCAGGCTGCGTTTATCCTCTTCGGAAGGAACCCGTTCAATCCAGCCCGACTTCTCCAGCCGCTTCAGTCGATGGGTCAACCCACCTGAGGAAACCATGAGCGAGGCGCAAAGCGCGGTCGGTGTCAGCCGGTAGGGGGGGCCCTCGCGCTGGAGAGTGGCCAGTACGTCGAATTCACCGCGCTCGAGCCCGTGCCGGGCGAACAGCGCCTCCATGTGCGGCGTGATACGTGCGGCGAGCCGGTAGATGCGGCCAAAGATGGCCATGCCCGAAGTGTCGATTTCCGGCGTCTCGATCGACCGCTGTTCGATGAACCGGTCCACGTCATCGGGCTGGATGCCGCTCGCTTTCCGTTCGTCACTCGCCATATCCCGGCACTCCTCAATTTATCTTGACGCAAAACTATCTGCGATTTATCTTTGCGTCAAGATAATTTTCGAGAGGGTTTTGCACAGGAGAAACCATGAACAGATTAACGAACTTCCCGATCACACGTCGTTGGCCAGCGCGCCACCCTGATTGGCTGCAATTCTATTCCCTGGCAACGCCCAATGGGGTCAAGGTTTCGATCATGCTGGAAGAAACCGGGCTGGCCTACGAGGCGCATCGTGTGGACATCATGACGGATGAAAATGCGACGCCAGAGTTTCTCTCATTGAATCCGAACGGCAAGATCCCGGCCATCCTCGACCCGGACGGCCCTGAAGGTGAGCCCATCGCCATGTTCGAGTCTGGAGCAATCCTGCTCTACTTAGCGGACAAGACTGGAAGGCTTGTACCAGCGAATGGGTCGCTTCGACTCGAAACCATTCAGTGGCTCTTTTTCCAGATGGCCGCGATCGGTCCTATATTCGGGCAGGTCGGCTACTTCAACAAGTTCGCGGGCAAGGCCATCGAAGACAAACGGCCGCTCCAGCGCTACGTCGCGGAGGCGCGACGACTCCTGGTCGTGCTTGACCATCGGCTCGAAGGAAGCAAGTGGATCATGGGTGATCAGTACACCATCGCCGATATCGCCACCATTGGTTGGGTCCAAAACCTCATCACGTTCTATGAGGCGCGAGAGCTTGTCGATTACGACAGTCTCACACACCTTCCAGCATGGCTCGATCGGGCGCTGGCGCGACCGGCAGTGCAACGTGGACTAAACGTGCCCGCCAGCACAGCGTAATCTCGGTACGTCTTATCACCGAGAGTGCCAATTGGCCCAGAAAACCTCAGGAAATAATAGATACGATCGAGATAATCACTTGAAGGAAAAACTAGAGAATATTGCTGAAATTTTCGTAAACAATATTAAAAATTGCTTAGCCAGATAAACTGATAGGGTTCTAAAGCAACAACGTCCGACCTACGCCAAAATTAGATTTTAATAGAGGTATTGATACCCCTTGCTGACTTACAGCAATCATGGAGTATTAAAATTTATCTGTAGTGCATTATTATCCCAACGGCACCCCCAAAGGCTCAATCACCACCTGTTCTCCAGCCTCCACACTGCCACTCTCCCGTGCCAGTACAATAAAGCAGTTAGCAACAGCCAGGCCGGTAAGAATATGACTGCCCTGGGTACCAACTGGCTCCACCACCAGTACCCCATTTTCATTACTGCGATAAACTCCCCGTTGGAAATCAGTACGGCCAGGCTTTTTCTTTAGGGGCTTTAAAAGCTGGGCCTGCAAAATCTTCGGGCCACTCCACTGGTTACCTTTCATTACACTCAGGGCGGGCACAACCAGTTGGTAAAAGGTCACCAGGGCGGAGACGGGATTTCCAGGTAGGCCAAAGAATGGAATTCCTTGCAGAAAACCAAAAGCAAATGGCTTGCCGGGTTTCATAGCCACTTTCCAGAAAGCGATCTCACCCAGTTCTTCCAGCACCTCACGGGTGTAGTCCGCTTCACCAACAGAGACACCACCGGAAGTAATAATGGCATCGGCCTCTCTGGCAGCACGCTGTAGGGCATCGCCGATGGCCTGTTTATTATCGGGCAGTATGCCCAGGTCCAGTACATCCAGGTCCATCTGAGCTAGAGCTGCCAGCAGGGCGTTACGATTACTATCGTAAATATCGCCCTCACTCAGGGATTCACCTGGCTGGCGTAACTCATCGCCGGTGGAGAAGAGTGCGATCACAGGCTTGCGCACTACCGTAACCATACTGACACCGGCGGCGGCGAGCAGGGCAATATAGGCAACGCTGATAGGTTCCCCCGCTTGCAGCAGGGTTGCACCCTCGACCACATCTTCACCGCGGCGGCGAATATTTTCGCCTTTGCGCACTTCACAGGTGATACGGACAGACTCTGCCTGGGCTTCGACATGCTCCTGCATAACTACGGTGTCGGCCCCTGCAGGCAGCGGCGCTCCAGTCATAATTCGCACACAGGTACCAGGATTCACCACCCCCTCGAAAGGCGCACCGGCGAAGGACTTGCCAATCAACTCCAGTGGCAGACCGCTAGCCAAGTCTGCAAAGCGCAAGGCATAGCCATCCATCGCAGAATTGTCACAGGGAGGTAGATTTACGCTGGAGGAAACCGGCTCGGCCAATACTCGGCCAGTGCTCTGGACTAGCGGCAAAGTTTCGGTGCCATGAATCGGTCTCAGTGCTTGCAGCAGTTTTTCACGAGCGCCCTCTATGGTCATCAGGCCATGGGTGCTGCAAGAATCGATGATAGGCATGGACAACTCTCTCACTTCATTCGTTTGCTATCGGGATAGCTTTTTCAATGAACCCGCTCCAGGGATTCCGGGCGCTTTTGATTGACCATCCAAACGGCGGCCTCCACGCGCGAGCGCATCCCTAATTTCTTTAATAAATGTTTTACGTGGACTTTCACTGTTGCGTCGCTGATATCCAACTCGCGGGCAATCAGTTTGTTGCTGAGGCCATCGGCAATTAGCTGCAGTATCTGAAATTCACGACTGGTGAGAGTGGATAAGGTATCCGCTCCAGAGGTGTCCGGCTGGCGCAGGGCCGAGGCAAGTACCTCGGTCAAGCGCTGGCTGATTGCGAGCTTGCCATGGGTAGCCTGTATCACCTGGTCGAGAATATCCTCCGGCTCCATGTCCTTGAGCAGGTAGCCATCCGCTCCGGCACGAATACAGGACACCACGTCGGCGTTGTTATCGGACACGGTGAGAATAATGATTCGTGAGGAAATATCAGCGGCGCGCATCGCCCGCAGGGTATCGAGCCCATCCATGCCGCGCATATTTAAATCCAGCAAGATCAAATCCGGCTCATGCAGTTTGGCCTTCTGCAGGGCTTCCTCGCCACTACTGGCCTCCGCCACTAATTCCAAACCGGGCTCCATGGCAAACAGCTGTTTGAGACCTTTGCGAAACAACGGGTGGTCGTCAACCATCATTACCGTGGCAGATTGGGTCATGCAATATCCTGCTTTAGTGATTCAGTCTGTATTAAATGATGCCAATGACTTTACCATAGCGCCCACAGACTGCGCTTACTCCCTTGGAGGTAAGTGCACTGAACACGGCGCAAAGGGATTACTTACTGATGGTGATTGAGTGCGCTGAGGCAGCGGCCCATAGTGGCTGCAAGGAACATTGATAGGAGGATATGGCCGCCGTGTCTGATATTTATGAGTGGGCCCCGGAGGACCGCCGCTTCTGGCAGTCCCAGGGCAAGAAAATCGCAAACCGCAATTTATGGATTTCTATTCCCAGCCTTTTGTGTGGGTTCGCCGTGTGGCTCTACTGGGGCATTATCACGGTGCAAATGCTCAACCTGGGCTTTCCCTTCGCCAAGGCTGATTTATTCACCCTGATGGCAATCGCTGGCTTGACCGGTGCCACCCTGCGCATTCCCAGTAGCTTTTTTATTCGTCTGTTCGGCGGTCGCAACACCATTGTGTTCACCACCGCGTTGCTGATGATTCCCGCTCTGGGTACCGGCATTGCCCTGCAGAGCAAGGAAACTCCACTGTGGGTTTTCCAATTGCTGGCGCTGCTATCTGGAATCGGTGGCGGTAACTTCGCCTCCTCCATGTCGAATATCAGTTTCTTTTTTCCCAAAGAAAAACAGGGGCTGGCACTGGGCCTAAATGCGGGCCTGGGAAATTTCGGCGTAACCAGTATGCAGATACTGGTACCGCTCTTTATGACCTTCGGCGCTTTTGGCGCGGCCGGCGGCGATCCCATGATACTGGTGAGCGGCTCCGGCTCACTGATCGGCAAGGTGCCGGCGGGCTCCGAAACATGGATTCAAAACGCCGGCTTTGTGTGGCTACTGTTCCTGCTTCCGCTGGCCCTATTAGGTTGGTTCGGTATGAACAACCTGCGCACGGAAGAAGTGAGCCCAGATGTGGGCAGCACCCTCGGCGCTATGGCAAAAATGACCTTAATGCTGAGTATCGGCCTGTTTACCGCGGTGATCGGCCTGTGGTTGTTATTGCCCGAAGCCGCCAACGGCTCCGGTTGGGGGGTGCCCAAAGAAGTTGTGTTGGTGCTGGTTATTAGTGCTACGGTATTCGGACTGAAACTCCTGCCCGGCGCCATCAGAGCCAGCCTGCAACGCCAATATCGCATCTTCAACAACAAACATACCTGGGTGATGAGTGTTATTTACACCATGACCTTCGGCAGTTTTATCGGTTTCGCCGCTGCCTTCCCGCTGGCCATTAAAGTTATCTTCGGCTACAGCCACGTGATGGTGGATGGAGTCATGACCCACGATACCATCAATAGTAATGGTCCCAGTGCCCTAATGTATGCCTGGATGGGCCCATTTATTGGTGCACTGATTCGCCCGGTAGGTGGTTGGATTGCCGATCGTATCGGTGGCGCCCTGGTGACCCAGATCTGTGCCGCGCTAATGGTGGGAAGCGCCCTGGGGGTGGCCTACTACATGAAAGCCGCCTATGCCTCGGCCACTCCAGAAGAATTCTTCCTGCCCTTCTTCCTATTGTTCCTACTGTTGTTTGCTGCCACCGGTATTGGCAATGGCTCCACCTTCCGTACTATCGCCATGGTATTTCCCAAGGAGCAGGCCGGGCCGGTATTGGGCTGGACCTCAGCGGTAGCCGCCTACGGAGCCTTCTACATTCCCAAAGTCTTCGGCGAACAGATCAAGGCGACCACACCGGAATATGCACTGGCGGGCATGGCCATTTTCTATGCGGTTTGCCTGGTAATTAATTACTGGTTCTACCTGCGCAAGAATGGCGAATTCTATAACCCATAATTCGATTTTTCTCACAGGATTCTATTGATACGGGGAGGTTTTACCTCCCCTTTTTTGTTACTGATGTATTGGCTATTTCAGGGCCGGGATTACAAACCGGTAAGACTGCCGGCCTTAAACTGGGCAAAGTAAGGTCCACCTATATACAGCTGCAAACGCTCGTAAGATAGGTGAGAAATATCGGCATAAAATACCTGCTCTGCAGCAGTTAATTGCAGACGAATGCGGCCATCGGCGAGCTTTTGCTTAGCGATTAGAGTTACCGGCAGGCAGTTGAGGATGCTGGAAAGACCCGGCTTCTCTACACTGAGGCTGATATCTCCAGCTTCCAGTAGAAAAGCTGCGGTATCACCTTTACGGTAATGACCTGTCACTCTATCTGCAAAGATGGAAATCCCACCGAAATCCAAAGTCAGCAGACCATCGTTAAGGGATTCCACTCGCGCTTCGATCCGACTGCGACAACTATCCCCCACACCACGGCTATCCAAGCGCTGGGCAACTTCATGCAGGGGAAGCGGTGCAGACAAATTGGCAGAATCCATCCACAAACAGCGCTGAGCCAGCAGCTGTATTTCATCAAAGTCGTGACTGGTCCAGATTACCAGCGCCGGATATCGGGCCCAGAAATCCCGCAGGGTCGGCAATAAGCGTCGTAGCACTTGGGCGCGGTCTACCGCTGATAGCGGTTCATCAAACAACTGTAACGGTGCATTGTTAAAAAGCTGGCGCAATACGGCCACTCGCTGCGCCTCTCCGCCAGACAATAACTCCACCGGCTGATGTAGCAGTGGTTCAATACCAAAAGCTTCTAGCAGCCGATCACACTCAGCTACAGGCAGTGGCCTGCGGCTGTAACGACGGGCCAATGCCAGGTTATCTGCCGCCGACTGGCCGGAAAACAGGCGGCTGTCCTGAAAGCCCAGAGAGAGGGTTCTTTTGTGGGTAGCCAGGCCGCGGTGTCCGCGCTGCCAGACCGTATTGGCAAAAGTGATATGGCCACGGCAATGGCGCTGGCCAGCCAAGGCCGCCAGCAATGTACTTTTGCCGCTGCCGGAGGGACCGGTCAGGCCAAAAATCCCAGAATCAGGCAGGTTTAATTGCCAGGGTGTGGCTGCATTAAGTGAGGTCACCAGCCCCGCAACGTTCAGTCCGGTGGAATCAGAGGTGGTAGTCGCAGCACCGAATAGGGGTAAGGTGATTTCCATTAACCCAGCACCCCCATTACCGGTTTAACCTGCTCGCTGTTTAATCCGCGTGGGGCCAAATTATGTCCCAGCCAGCGGGCAGCGAGTAGGAGTACCGTAGTAATTCCCATCAGCATCAAAGCCAGCCGGTGCGCCGCACCGTATTCCATCGCCTCCACATGTTGATAAAGAGCGATAGAAACCACCTGGGTCTCACCGGGAATAGCGCCACCAATCATCAGCACTACCCCAAACTCACCCAGGGTATGGGCAAACGTTAAAGCACAGGCACTCACAATAGCGGCGCGACTCGCCGGTAAAAGTACTTTGAACAATGCCGCCCAGGGCGGAATACCCAGTACTGCGGCGGCCTGGATCAGGCGCTGGCCATTGGTATTAAAGGTGGCCAGTAATGGCTGCACCATAAACGGCAGGGAATAAATAACAGAGGCAAACACCAGGCCGGTGAAAGAAAACACCAGGGGGCCATCAAAAATGTGCGACAGCCACTGACCAGGAGCATAGTTAGGGGAAAATAAGAGCAGTAAATAAAAGCCCAATACCGTGGGTGGCAGTACCAACGGCAGGGTAATCAATACCTCTATAGCGTGACGCCAGCGGCTCTGCCATCGGCTCAATTTCCAGGCCAGAGGCACGCCGATAATAAATAACAGTAAGGTGGTAAGGCCGGCCAATTTTAAGGTTAGCCACAGGGCCTGCCAGTCGGCAATGGCGATATTCATAACCGTCGCCCCCCGTCTGTTTCACTATATTGCGCAGGCAAAACACCGTAACCCAAGTGGTGCAGTTGCGCCTGTACTTTCGCTGAACGCAAATAGTCGGCGAGGAACCCTGCCTCTTCAGGCTGGAGGCTCTGAGTAGGAATTACTAGCTGCTGCTCAATCGGGTTATACAAATGCTGCGGCAGCAACCAGAAGTTATCTCGGCCAGCTGCTTGCATCTGGCTGGCAGCGACAAAGCCCAACTGCGCATTGCCGGAATCCAGCATTAAATAGGCCTGGCCTGCGTTGTGCGTACAGGCCAGTTGGGTTTGTTTTTTCTCCCACAAGCCCAGGCTTTGCAGTGCCTGCCGGGCAGCGCTGCCAAAAGGGGCCACCTTGGGATCAGCTAGTACGATTTTATCGGGCCAACTTTGCAGAAGCTGCTCGATATTCGATTCCGATTTTGGGTGCCAGAGAGCGAGTAAGCCCAGGGCGTAGGTCTGGCGACTGTTACCCAGCACCCAGCCCTGCTTTTCCAATAGCTTGGGCCGTTCGCGGTCGGCAGACAGGAATAAATCGAAGGGTGCGCGGTGTGCTATTTGCTGGTAGAGCACTCCGGAACTGCCACTGCTGATTTGCACCACACAGGCATGGTGACGCTCAAATTCCGGCAGTACTTGTTCCAGTGCCGGTCGAAAGCTGGCCGCTACCGCGACTCGCAAGGTGCAATTATCTGCATTTATTGGCAGCGCGATTGCCACCAGAAAAGCAGATAGCAGCAGATTCAACCGGCGGACCACTTTTCCATCTCCGCAGCATCGCTGGCCCGAGCCGCCACCCAGCGCTCTGAAGGCTTACCAGACGTGTCCACAACCACTTCGCGCTTCCAAAAAGGCGCCTCGGTTTTGAGGCGATCCATGATGTATTGGCAGGCGGCAAAGGCGGCCTGGCGGTGGGGGCTGGTAACGCCGACAAAAACAATCTCGTCGTTGATCTGCATAGGGCCAACCCGGTGAACAATGACCACACGCCCCAGGGACCAGCGATCGCGGGCATCATTAATAATCCGTTGCAGGCTTTTTTCGGTCATGCCTGGGTAGTGTTCCAGGGCCAAGCCGCAAACATTACTACCGGCATTGAAGTCCCGCACAGACCCCACAAACAAAGCACAGGCACCATCGCCACTGTTGCCTTGCAGCGCGGTATATTCAGCCGCTACATCGAAGGGCGTTTCACAGACTTCGATACGATCAACGGCTTTCATATTGGCACCACTAGCCGCCTGTTACCGGCGGGAAAAATGCAACTTCATCCCCAGCCTTCACCTGGGCCCCGGTTTCAGCCAGTTCCTGATTCAGGGCCATACGGATATCGTCCCTCTGCAGGTGTGGGCTCCAATTAGGGTGTTGCTCACATAGGGTTTTGCGCAGGTCGCCGAGGCTGCCGGAAAAGTCTTCCAGGGTAATCTCACCCACGCCCAATTGCTCGCGCAGGCGTGCGAAAAACAGAACCTTTACCATTGCTACTTATCTCTAAATTTCTTACGCCTTTTCCGTGGTATCGCCACGCCAGTGGCCACGCTTGCCGCCGGTTTTTTGCAGCAGGCGGGTTGGACCGATTTCCATCCCCGGGTCCACGGCTTTGCACATATCGTAAATGGTCAACGCCGCTACGGAAGCCGCTGTTAAAGCTTCCATCTCTACGCCGGTGCGCCCGGCCAGGCGGCAGAAAGCGGTGATATGCACGCTGTGTTTTTCTGGCTGTAATTCGAAATCCACTGCCACCTTGGTCAGCGCCAGTGGGTGGCAAAGGGGAATTAAATCTGCGGTTTTTTTCGCTGCCTGTATACCGGCAATGCGAGCTACAGAAAGCACGTCGCCTTTCTTGTGCGCCCCCTGGCTCAGCAATGCAAAAGCCTCCGCACTCATGTGGATACTGCTCTCGGCCAGGGCGCTGCGGTCGGTGATGTCCTTCTCGGTAACATCCACCATGCTGGCTTCACCCTGCTGGTTTAAATGGGTTAACTGACTCACGAATTACCCCCTGCTCTCGCAGGCCCCACTGGCAGCACGCACATGGGGGATAAAGTTACAGGGCTTATGGCGGGCATCCAGCTGCTCCAGCAATATACCTTCCCAGGCAGTGCGACAGGCACCGGTGGAACCGGGCATACAACATATCAGTGTGCGATTGGCAAGGCCGGCGAATGCGCGGGATTGAATGGTGGAGCTGCCGATATCCTCCAGGGAAATATGGCGGAACAGCTCGCCGAAGCCATCGACGGTTTTATCGAACAGCGGACTCAAGGCCTCCGGTGTTGAATCGCGCTGGGTAAAACCCGTGCCGCCAGTCACCAGTACTACCTGCACATTGGGATCTGCAATCCAGGCGGAGACCACAGCACGCAGCTGGTAAATATCGTCTGGGGTAATGCGCTTATCTGCGAGCTGATGGCCGGCAGTTTTAAGTGCCTCCGCTAGGTATTGGCCAGAAGTATCAGTCTGCTCGTTGCGGGTATCGGATACAGTCAGCACCGCGATATTGAGCGGTACAAATTCTTTGCTGGCGTGGGCGGACATAATCAGTGGTCTCTCAAAAACTGTTTTCAAAATGGAATTCAGAAGTCTTATCCGGCGAGTTCAGGCCAAGATAATCTGCCGGCGTATTGATATTGCGATGCCAATCGTCAGCACTTTTTATGGGTATGGATTTGGCTCCCAAGTGACGCAGCAGTGCGCCAACGGAATTGCGCGCACTGCCTTCGACCGCATGGCGTAAATAATCCAGGCAGTCGCTATTGAAAGGCAGCCACAGGGGAAAAAAGAAGTCTGCAAAATAACAGGGCCGGCCACTTGCCTGCCCCTCGGCCAATAACTCTGAAAGGTGCTCTCGCCCGAGCAGGGGCATATCAACGGGAATCACAAGAGCCGCATCGGCATCAGTTGCCATCGCTACTGAATAGATACCACCCAGTGGACCCCGCTCTGGCACAAGGTCTTCAATAGCCCCCGGGCGGGCGCCGCTGGTTACGACTTTTTCCAGCGGCAACTCACTCAGCAATGCCTCAGCATTCTGCAAAAAATTGCCTCGCTGGGGGTGTGACAGCAGGGCCTTGTCTCGGCCCATCCGGCTGGAGCGGCCGCCGGCCAGCACCACGCCGATTGTTGATTTGCCAACTAAAGTCCTGGCCATAACCCTAGCCCCCCAGCATCGCCAGGTTGCGGGTGGCGCCGGTAAAACCTTCGTGCAGCTGGTGGCCAGCGGTCTTATCGACAATCAACTCGCGGATATGCGCCGCCAACACGTCACTATCACCAGCGGCGATTATCTCGCGCATATCAAAGCCCTGATCGGCAAACAGGCACAGGTGCAGCTTGCCCTGGGCCGATACCCGCAGGCGGTTGCAGCTTGCGCAGAAGTCTTTGCCGTAGGGGGTTATCAGGCCGATACGACCTACGTAGTCCGGGTGAAAATACTCCCGCGCAGGACCGGCGTCGCGGGCGCGGGCGACCTGCTGCCAACCATCGCGCAATAACAGGGATTCGATATCATTGCCGGAGACATGATTGCTGGCAAAGAACTCGCGGTTGTCGCCGGTACGCATTAATTCGATAAAGCGCAGGGTTACTGGGGTTTCCCGAATCCAGGCGAGGAAATTATCCAGCTCGGCCAGATTGTACTGGCGCAGCAGCACTGCATTGACCTTGGTATCGATACCTAGGGCCAGGGCGCGATCCAAACCGGCGAGGGCTTTGTCGAGACGGTCATGGCCGGTGATATGGTGGAATTGAGCCGGATCGAGGCTGTCGATACTGACATTAACCTGGTTCAGCCCGGCACGGTGCCAGTCGTCAATCTGGCTCGGCAGGCGGTAACCGTTGGTGGTGATAGCAATGCGGCGAATCTTGTCACTGGCCCGCACCGCTTCGAGAAGCGACACCAGGTCTTTGCGTAGGGACGGCTCGCCGCCGGTGAGGCGCACTTTCTCCGTACCCAAAGAGGCGAAAGCGCGCACAAGGGTGCCCACTTCAGCGACTGAGAGAGGATTTTCACCCATCAGGGAACGGTCGCAACCAATACCTTCGGGCAGGCAGTAGTTGCAACGGTAATTGCAAATATCCGTCACGGACAGACGCAGGTAGTAAAACCTACGACCAAAATTGTCTTGTAACATTAAACGCCTTTCCATAGCCGGGAGGCTGTGCAGTTTCCTACCCAACCCTGGTGGCTGTTACAGCCACGGTGCCGAAACCATGCAGAAGTACCATTAGGTATTGCTGTTTAGATTGCGGGACTCGGTGTTTAAACGGGTGCCAGTGTAACAGGGTATTAAATTTATGCTCGAATAAAATATGTCCGCCCTGTGATGAAGCAAAAAAGCTCATTCTTTTTTTATTTGCACCTAAATAATGCAAAAGAAAGGTCGAAACTATAAATTAAAGAAAATTCGATAACGCGCTGAAAGTGCTTGCAAAAAATTAGCCATATAAAAAGCAAAACCCCGGCCAATGCCGGGGTTTTGTCAATATATATCAGACAGCTTGTATCAGACCAACCTTAGAAGTTAGCACTCACCATCAACCAAAACTTATCGGTATCCAGTTTGTACTGATGCGCTTGGTAGGAAGCGTACTTAACTAACAAAGAAATATCTTCGGTGAGATTACGGCCATAGCTCACATTCCATTCATGACCATAATCCGTTGAGTTTTCGTTTGCATCGAAATTATGGTAGGCCATATTCAGCTTGCCTCCAGCGACTTTTACGGCAGCTGAGGCATACAGGTCCTCAATACCATCAGCAGGAGTCGCCAGGAATTGATCGGTATAGCCCTGGAACTTATGCAGTGTGGCCAGTGGAGTTTTGAAACCAATGCCGTTATCAGAACCCAGCACTTCATAACCGACCTTAGCACTTAGCAGACCCTTTTCCGCACCCAGTTCTGCCAGATAATAGTTTGCGCTGTAGTCTTGTTGGTTATCACCCGTATCGCTCTGACGTGCATAGCTCAGGTTGGCATTCAACAGGCCAAAATCTCCTTTGTAATCCACGCCGTAAGTACGGCTTGAATTACTCTGGGCATTTTCCAGGTCGAGGTTATAGGCGAAGCCGCTAATCTTATGCCCCTCGACCAAAGGGTAACTGGCGTGCAGTAATTGGATATTGCCTTCGAATTCGGCGTTCGAGCTGTCCTCACCGAAAACACGGTTCACATTGTAAATGTAGCTGTAGTCCAGCTGCAGGCTATCGGCACTGCCATACTGGTAGCGCACGCCATCGTAGGTCTGCTCATTCTGTCTCCAGCCAACCCCACCGACTAAGCGCTGGTTATCCAGATTGATGCGCTGGCGACCGGCAGTAATTACAGAATTCACTCCGTTATAGCGAACGTAGGCCTGGTTAACCTCGGTACCATCCGGATCAGCAACCACCGGATAATTGGTTTTACCGTTGACGGTAGAATTGTAATTGTCATTGCCAACAGCAGTAACATCATCCAACTCTAGAAAACCACTAAAGCCATGGTAACTACCGCTTAACCAGTTAAGGCGGGTTCTCAGGGTGGAAGCAAGTGCGTCCCCATTGATACCATCCTGATCATAATCTTCCTGGTCGACAATCTCTACACGATAGCGGAGATTTAAGTGCGCCTCACCGGATTTCAGGGCATCGGCAAGAGTGGTATTTTCGCCATCCTGTGCACTAGCCTGCAATGCCGCAGTGCTACAAGCACCGAGCAGTATAGCTCCAAGAAATTTTGGTAATCTTTGCATGGTCATTTCGCTTTTCCTTTGCATCAGCGATGTGGACAGAAGTAAATTACATTTTTTTCGATAGCGTTGAAAACACAATTTTCCTTGTGGAGAAATTTTTTTGTTCTCATCACATGTGAACCAATAGAGTCATCCTTAGCTAGTGGGTACTACCTATCCGTGTAATGCTCTAGTTACCTCATCAAACTCACAATAAGAATTTTTTTGACTGAATACTGGACTATTTTAATGCCTCACAAGTAACCTATTGACTTAGTAAAAATTGCGAACTGTTTCCATAATTTCCATACATGCTTATCAGATAAACCGGTAAACCTTCTCGCAAACGTATCCAAGTAATTCTGAAAAATATTTTAGGTGCACTAAGTTTGTGCATGAATTCCTAATAAGGATAAAAGGTACTGGTAAAATTTTTTATAAAACTGCGGACTCTCCGTAGTGAATAAGAAATTCTTTAAAGCATCATTTCTTTATTACTACAAAAAAATATCTCACTCCTATTTCGGCAATCAATGCATATCCCATTCCAAAAGAACGAAATTTATTTTGAACTATCTGAAAATATCAATTTCTGTGGCAACATCGATCTGCCTAGCTATTACACAGACTAAGAAGTGGCCTTAAGAGTGTAATCGCTTTCGATAACGGAAGTGTAATGGAGGTATTTCAACGGATCTTGATCTACGTCAAGTGTGAGAAGTACCCCTAAATACTCTCTAAAAACCAAAATCAGTTAGAAGCTCAGGACTTTGATATTGTAGAAAACTGACAGAGCTTTACTATTACCCGCTGCGACTCACACAGTTGCACAGCAAGGAAAGACATTCAGTGGCTAGGAATAATAGCCAATCAGGGAAGAAGCGAAGTCAGTATGCTGAACCGAATACAACAGTCTATTGTTTACCGCATCGGCACGCTGATGTTACTCACCGTTCTGGTGGCCCTCAGCTCCATGGTAGCATCCTATGTGATCTCCGATGCGGCCGAGAACGACGCTGCCGCAGTAAACCTTGCAGGCTCCCTACGCGCTATGAGTTATCGGCTCTCGGCCACAGCGCCCTCCGGTAATGTACAGGCAACAGCTGATCTTGCCGACGAAGTCGCCAAGCGCCTGGCACGTGTCCTTAGCATTTCTGACTTCAGCGCCAGCGACAACTTACGCGCAGCACGTAACTATCGCAAAGTGATTGGGAGCTGGGAGCGGGAGATTCGCCCGCTACTGGAATCCATTGCCGCCGGTCGCTTATCCATGGATTCCCTGCAACTAGCCACCTACTTAGAGCCCTTTATCGGCGATGTCGATACCCTGGTATTTGACTACCAAACTATCGCCGAGGAGAAAATCAGCCTATTGCGCTTGGTGCAGCTGGGCTCACTGTTCGCTATCGTAGTACTTGTCTACCTGTCTCTTTATATTCTGCATCGCTCGGTGGAACTGCCTCTCAAACAACTTACCAGCCGTTCACTGAGCATCGCCCAGGGCAACTTCCATCAACATCGCCTGGAAATCGATAGCGAGGATGAACTCGGGGTGCTCGCGCGCACCATCAACTACATGAGCGACGAGATCCATGCGACCCATCAACAGCTGGCCAAGCGCGTAGAACTGAAAACTGAACAGTTACAAAAAAGCCATGAGGCCTTGGATTTCCAGTACCGCCTGGCGCGGCGTATCAGCGAGGGGCCTCTAGCCGGCGCTGAACTAGGTAAATGGTTAGAGGAGTTTGCCAATGTGGCAGACCTGGATAACCTCGACTTGTGTCTGATGACCCCGGAGGGCGAGGCACCCTACGAGCACCTGGTAGAGGGAAAAGGATATAACCACTGTGAGAGCTACGAATGCAGAATCTGTGTGAGTAGCTGTGGGCCATCCGATGAGGGCAGCTTTCACATCCACCGTTTCCCCCTGGAGGTGGATAAACGCAACTATGGTGTGCTGACTTGCACCCTGCCTCAGGGCAAGGACCTGGATGAAGAACAGCTGCAACGTCTGGCCACATTCGCCGATAGCGTTACCGCTGCCATCGCTATCAATGAACGCGAGGCTCAAGACCGCCGTGTAGCTCTGCTCGACGAGCGTGCCATTATTGCGCGCGAACTACACGATTCCCTGGCCCAGTCCCTCTCCTATCTGAAAATCCAGGTAACCCGGCTCAGTCGCGCCAACCTTAGCGAACGGGTGGACAAGGCCCAGGTGGAGGAAATTATCACTGAGCTGAGGGAAGGCCTGGATTCTTCTTATCGACAGCTTCGCGAGCTGCTCACCACCTTCCGCCTACAAATTGGTCCCGGCGGCCTGCGCAATATATTGGAGCAATCCATCCTCGCCTACCGGCAGCAGCACCCACAAATCACCATTCTGTTGGACTACCACCTGGACGAAGTGCCTTTCACGCCCCACGAGGAGATTCATTTACTGCAACTAGTGCGCGAAGCCACTCAGAACGCTGTGTATCACTCTCAAGGAGATATGATCCAGATTAGCCTGACCCAGGCTGAAAACCATGCCCTCAATGTGCATATTCGCGATAATGGTGTTGGAATCAGTAGTCTGCCGGAGAAACGTAATCACTTCGGTATGTCGATCATGCAGGAGCGTGCCAGCAATTTAAATGGCAAATTGAAAATCCGCCGGCGCCAAGAGGGCGGGACAGAAGTGCGTTTTCAATTTGTGCCTCACTATGCAAGGGAGCGAGAAGTGATTTGGCGGGATACCGCTTGATTCATTATAAGGCTTCCCCCTGGAGTTAATGTCGTTTAATCAATCTTTAGAATTTGTATTCAAACTTAATAAGAATCAAATATTCAAGTTGTCGCCTTTAAGATTTCTTAGAAAGGCTGCCCTCCCCTTCTTATGCTACAAGTACCCTGTGGTTCAAACATGGATACTTCTTCAGGAAGTAATCGTGAAAATGGGTAGTGTTGGACGCCAGCCAACCCAGCTTTCGCCACAAACTATATGATTGAACGAGTCATCTAATTAAGAAGCACTACTTATGAAATTGCATACTTTTTCAACACTTACCTCTTTCATCCTAACCTTTTTTCTATCTATCTATTCAGCCTTTACCTTCGCTGATCCTCAGGCAAAGAAAGAAAAAAACCAAACGGGCACCGAACAATCTTCGGATAAAAATGCTTGGTCCGAGGCTGGCGAAAATAATAATTATTACATTTTCAAAGCTAATCTCACACCAGGAGAAGAAAAGATACTCAGTAATAATGCCGTGGATAAGCAAACACCCGCCGATGCCCGTGGTTATTTCTTAGGCGTTTATAATCAACAAACCCATATGCTGAACTTTATGATCGGATATCAAAACCTTTCCGGGTCAGGGGTATCCATGTCACATTTCCACCTTCGCTGTTCAGGTGAGGGTAAAGAACCAGCGATATGCAAACCTGGCAGCCCCAGCGCCCCAGTTATTCAAACCATCTGCGGCATGCCTACACAACCGGGTAAAACCCCCGATTGGCCATCAACCAAAGCCAATCAGGGTCGCCAGGGACTTGAGGCAAAATGCTCCACAGGTACCAGCGGCGCTATTATGGGAAAATGGCTTGTAGAAGAGCAGTACCGCGGAGATTTAATGGGAGGTAAGGTTTACGTAAACTTACATACCCAAATGAATCCAAAGGGCGAAGTTACCGGGCTGTTAGAAAAGAGCAAGTGAAACCTCAACTAATCAAGCCACTCGCAAACGTTTCTTTTTACAAGAATCTCTGGAAGTATTATCGAGCAGTTTTAAAACCTTGATGCGCAAAGTAAATGTATCTCCAGAGATTCACCCTTCAACGAAAGAGTCTTTAATCCACTAGTTTATAGAAGGTTTGAGCACTGCCCCCATAGATTGCTTCTTGTTGTGATACATGCAGTGAACTTAGCAACTGATTAGTGACATGAAACCAAGTTGAAAAATTACATACCAAATTTACTACTGGCCAATTGCTTCCCCACATGATTCGATGAGCGCCAAAGTATTGGAGAATATGCTGAAAATAGGGTTCGATCGCTAATCTTTCAGCCACAATTTCTGTTAAAATTGGAAAACATGAAAGCTTGCAGTAGATATTCTTTCTTAATGCTAACTCTTCTATGCCCTGATACCAAAACAAATCATTTTTATTGCTTATCTCCGGCTGCCCGCAATGATCAATCACTATTCTCAATCGAGGATAACGTTTAGATAGAGTGAGCAGTGCTGCGAAATGCCTGGGGCGGACAAGCGCATCAAAAGCTTTCTCATTAATCTCCAACCACTTGAAGCATCGACCTAATTTTTCCCTCAGAATCCAGTTACTATCTGGCATATCCTGTAATATTGGCCGAATTCCAAGAAATTTTGAATTTCTTTTCAATTCATTGAGTCTAGACCCTACCTGCTTACTGGCCATATCAACCCACCCCACAACTCCGGCTATAAAATTATATTTATCTGCCAAAGCTAACAGGTAGTCAGTTTCTGCATCTGTTTCCGCCGCCTGGATCAGCACCGAACGTTCAATACCATGTTTCTGTATAAGTGGCTCATACTCATCCGGCAGATAACTACGATTTAGGATTGGTAGTTTCTCATTAATCCAGGAGTAGTCGCCACGACTTAAATCCCAAATATGAAGGTGACTATCGACTCGCATAAAATCAAGAAGTTAATTCTTGAAAAACACTTATTACTATTAGCATTTCCAGATTCTCATATCGGCTTTAATAAATATTGCCGAATTAAAAGCATAGTTTGGATAAGTAACTTCTGCATACCAGCACAAGATTCAAACTCAGCTTTATCTCCCCTTTCTCCTGTAAAGAAGCAAGCAAAGAATGGATCTGGATCAGGTACTAAATCCATTTAATCCCAAAAATGTTCACAGATCGACGAGCTTTGTCTCCACAGTCACTTCCCAACAATCTTCGCTCATTTCACGTAGGTCTATCCTGGCGCCGGTAATTCGCTTGATCACCTGAATATTCGTCAGTAGGTGCTGACTCGGTTTTAAAGTGTGGAAGCGACCGCCTTTACCAAGAGCCATAGGCAGTATTAACTGATCGGCCAGGTGCTCACCTACCGGCACACCAGCTTTTAAGTACCGATGCATCTGCCGGATTGCACGCTGGGCAACGCGTTCAGCACTTACGCCTTGCTCCCCCATCGAGTCAAAAATTTCTACTATCTGTTCAAACTGCAAACGTAACGACAGGAGATTACCTGGCCCTTGGGAGAACACTTGTATTCGCTGTAAATGCTCATCCGGCCAACCACAAAGCTTACTAACCTGAGCCAATTCACGCTGACCAACATGTGCCGGAATACTTGCGGAAATCGCTAGGGCTTTACGGCCCAGTGATTCGCCCCTCTCAGTCAGGTCCAGTTCCGACAGTGAGGTAAGAGGCTGGATACGTGTGCGCCAAGAACCACCACCAGCAGGATAAAAGCCATAATCCTGTAGCTCCACTTCCACTCCCGCACCCATTCGAGCTAACAGTGGTAAATAGACCTGTTTAATAAAGTCGAAACTCGGTGCCTTTTTATTATGGGTACCCCCCTCCAAACACAGCTCACTAATGCCATCTGCAAATAAAAGTGGCAAAAGCACCGTTTGCAATACCAAACTGGTGCTGCCGGCTGAGCCAATCGGAAAATGATATTCACCGGATTGCACCTTTCCCGGTATGAACGTCACTTCTACAGCCCCCAGCTGCTCGCCTGAGACTTCGGCATTGCTGATCGTTTTTGCTGCTCGCAAACAGGCAAGATGCTGACGTAACAGACCTGGCTTTTCACGGCCTCTGCGAATATTTTTTATACGAACCGCTACCCCCAGGCACATGGACAAAGTCAGAGAGATTCGTAAAATCTGCCCGCCGCCCTCCCCCTGGGCGCCGTCTATCTCAATCACTAATTGATTCCTTTCTTACTATTAAATAATTCAGTTGATTTTTTTCATCAAGCAGTTGAGCGTAGTTTCACCAGATCATTAAGCACACCTTCTAGGCCGCCATAAACTGAAATTTTATCGATGCGATTACTAACCCTTTCCAGAGACTCCAATTCTTTTAAACGCAGCAATGTAGGATTGTTATCCATCATCTTGGCAGTATTATGCAGGGATCGCATAGCCTGGGTCTCTTCACGTCGCTTTATTAAATTCGCTTCAGATTCTTTTTGTGCTTCTACCACTTGATTGAGAATCATCTTCATATCACCGGGTAAAATAATATCTTTCACTCCCACACTGACAATCTCGATACCATACTCAGCTAGTTTTTTTCGGATACCTGTTGCAATGACAATATTCAGGCGATCTTTATCTGCTAATAAACTATCCAGAGTCTGGGTACCCACCGCTTCTCGCAGATACAGTTGTAGTTCACGATAAATATAGTTTTTGTAGTCACTAAGCTTTAATGCCAACCGCTGTGGATCAGTAATTTTGAAACTTCCACTCAGGTTGATACGCAAACTTACCCGATCTTTGGTAAGTATTTCCTGGCCACTCACTTCAATAGTTTGCAGACGCATATCCATTAATTTTACTGCAATAGAGCGATTGTATTTCCAGAAGCCATAACGACCAGGTTGCAGAACTTTTTCTAGCTTGCCGTTTACAACCAAAAGGCCTACGTGCTCATCGGGGATTTCATTGTAGCTAATCGCCTGTGCGGCAATGCGCATTTGATTTGCGCGAACACCCCGACCGAGGAGCCCTAGTACTTGCTCATCAATTGAGTATTCCTCAGAGATATCCACAATACCCACACGCACGGTTTCAATACCCTTCCATACAGCACGGTAAGTACCGGGAGGAAGGATGTCCACCAAGTGACCATCCCGATAGAAAAGGCCGACTTGGTGATCTGACAGCTCATAGGACTGCAAATACTCTCCCAGTATTTCTCCGTAAGTGTTCAGTAGGAACTTTGCCTTGATCGCATCAAAAACCACTTCGGTAATATCATAAGTTTCCACTCGCACATCACCAGAAAGCAGCCAGATTCGGTGACGCCCTGGAGGTAGCACTCTTTCAAAGCGGCTACGCCGAAACAGTAATGCTCTCTCGCTATCGGCTACATCCACAATCTTCCATATTTTAAAGAGAGATTTCATTTCTCTGATCTCTTATCTTTTTATTCCTTTGGGTGGGGCCCACTCGATCACAGGGTGGCCCAACGCTTGTACACAGTGGAGCAAATTACAGCGGTTTTGCGGAGTTCTTCATTCACCCCTCCCGGGTAACACAGCCAATATCCCTGGCTAAAATAGAATCAATGCAAATCCTGTAATCCACTCGCACAACGCAAACCCACGCAAGGCGACACTGTCACCGGTGTGCCTTTGTATTTGACCATTGATGCAAAATCCAACAGTCCAAACCATAGACACAGTGGGCCCCGGATAGATTTCAACAAAGAGGACTTCTTTGTAGGGGTTCGAACCCCAGGCTCTCGCCTTTCCTTAAGGTCGCTTTCCAGACGACATGACTTTGACAGGAATTGAACCTGTAACAAACCGATAAAACGGTTGCTCTACCAATTGAGCTACAAAGTTAGCGTTTGAGTGTTGTTCCAGTGGATACACCTGCCGCCAGCGACGATGGTGTCAGGCCGGCATACAGAACCGGCTCCGCTGACTGGGACAAAACATTCAAACTTGTTTGCGGAGAGCCTGCCCTTTGGGCGTAACTTCCGACATTCCTCACTACTAAAGGCCTTTCCGTGGCCAGCGCTGACTATCCTTTGACGCAGACTACCTGCTTGAGGGTGTAAACGATTTCCACCAGGTCTTGTTGTGCTGCCATAACCTTCTCAATAGGTTTGTAGGCCGATGGGGTTTCGTCGATCACACCTTCGTCTTTACGGCATTCCACGTCGACAGTAGCCGCGCGATGCTCTTCCAGGGATACCAGTTTTTTCGCCTTGGTACGGGACATCACCCGCCCGGCACCATGGCTACAGCTGCAGAAGCTTTCTTCGTTTCCTAACCCCCGCACAATAAAAGACTTGGCCCCCATACTTCCGGGAATAATGCCCATTTCATCAACACGCGCCCTTACAGCTCCCTTGCGGGTTACCAGTACATCCTTGCCGTAGTGGTGCTCGTGGGAAACGTAATTGTGGTGGCAGTTAACCGCCTCCATACGCGCCTCAAAATCCATGCCCAGTGCCTGCTTCACCGCGCCGATAGTACGCGCCATCATGACCTCGCGATTGATGCGAGCAAATTCCTGTGCCCACTCTACCGCCTGCACATAGTCATCGAAATGCTCTGTGCCCTCGGGGAAATAGGCCAAGTCGCTATCCGGCAAATGAATATGCCAACGCTCCATATCCCGCTTGGCTTTCTCGATAAAGTAAGTGCCAATACGGTTACCCACACCGCGAGAACCACTATGTAACATCAGCCACACACTGCCGTGCTCATCGAGACACATCTCAATAAAATGGTTACCGGTGCCAAGAGTCCCCAAGTGATTGATATTATTGGTATTTTTAAGTACTGGGTGCTTCTCCCTGAGCAACTCAAACGGCGCTGCCAAAGGCGCCCAACCGGCTAGTGCATCATCTGGCGGATTCTCCCAGGCACCCTTATCCCTACCTCTGCCCCGGTGCCGACCAGTGCGCCCGTGGGGCACGGCGCGCTCAATGGCATTGCGTACACCCGCCAGGTTATCTGGCAGCTGTGCCGCCGTGAGGCTGGTGCGCACCGCCATCATGCCGCAGCCAATATCCACACCCACGGCTGCGGGGATTACCGCGCCCAGGGTGGGTACCACACTGCCAATGGTGGCCCCTTTGCCCAGGTGTACATCGGGCATTGCCGCCACCCACTTGTGGATAAAAGGCAACTGCGAAATATTTCTGAGCTGAGCCCTGGCTTCTTCTTCAAAGGGCACACCTAAGGTCCAGGACTTAATCGGTACCCCACCTGCCTGCATCACTTCATACGGCAATGGTTTCATCTCTCGCTCCTTTTAAATCTCATGAAACCGCTGAAATCTCGTGAAACCGCGTTATCACTTCATGGGTTTCTCTTGCCATTGATATAGCGAATTGGGTGCCAACTTTTGAAAAAACTTCTGGAAATCATGTAGGTCATTGTTTTTAAAAGAAAAATAATTTCATAAGTAGATTTCTAAGGAAACCTTAGCCAAGTTGAAAACAATAGATATCTATCTTTTTAGATAGCTATTTATTATTTTAGATAGCATGAAAACAGTAGCTATCAGTATTCTCGGTACCACTAAGGATCGGCGCGGCAAAGGCGACAAGCGTTGGGATAAGTGGCGGCCCAATATCTCCATGTGTCAGCACGATGACCTACTGATCGATCGGCTGGAACTCCTTTTCGACAACCATTCGAAGAGCCTGGCAGACCAGGTCACCGAGGACATTGCACGCGTTTCCCCTGAAACGGAGGTGGTCCATCACCGAGTCAACTTCAATGACCCCTGGGATTTCGAGAGTGTGTACAGCAACCTGCTGGATTTCGCTCGCGACTACTCTTTTAAGCCGGACCGGGAGCAATACCTGGTACATATCACGACTGGCACCCATGTGGCCCAGATCTGCCTATACCTGCTCACAGAGGCCGGTTATTTCCCTGGGCGCCTGCTGCAAACTTCTCCTGCACATAAAAACAGTAACCTGCCGGGTCAGTACCAGATTATCGATTTGGATCTATCCAAGTACGACCAGATTGCCTCACGCTTCCAGCGAGAACACCAGGAGGGCACCACCTACCTGAAAGGAGGCATTGAGACGAATAATCTCGCCTTTAATCAGATGATCGAGCAGTTGGAGCAGGTCTCTATCCGCTCCGACGCGCCCATTCTGATTACAGGACCGACGGGAGCAGGAAAATCGCAGCTGGCCCAGCGTGTCTATGAGTTACGCAAGCAACGGGGAAAATTGGAAGGGGGCCTGGTAGCGGTAAACTGCGCTACCCTGCGCGGCGAGAATGCCATGTCCGCCCTATTCGGCCACCGCAAAGGCGCCTTTACCGGTGCCACCACACACCGCCCTGGGCTATTAATGGAGGCGGATAAGGGCCTGCTATTTCTGGATGAAATCGGTGAATTTGGACTGGATGAGCAGGCAATGCTGCTGCGAGCCATAGAACACAAGCGCTTTATGCCCTTCGGCTCAGACAAAGAAGTGAGCAGTCACTTCCAGTTGATCGCTGGCACCAACCGGGATCTTGTACAGCTCAGCCGCGAGGGTAAGTTTCGCGCAGACCTACTGGCTCGTATCGACTTATGGACCTACCGCCTACCCTCCCTGCGTGAGCGCATTGAAGACCTGGAACCCAATATCGACTTTGAGCTGGAAGCTTTTTCCAGAAAGTCCGGCCACTTGGTGAGTTTCAATAAAGCGGCACGGGAGAGGTACCTCAACTTTGGCCGTTCAGCAGAGGCCAGCTGGTCCGCTAACTTCCGCGACCTTAATGCCAGTATCCTGCGTATGGGCACTCTTGCCGATGGTGGGCGCATCACCACTGAAGTGGTGGAGGAGGAAATTCAGCGGCTGCGCTTCAAGTGGCAAACCCCAAATAATAATGAAGCATCGCTACCCTTTGCGCGTATCGAAGCGTTACTGGGCCCTGGCAGTTTTGAACAAATGGATTACTACGAGCAAATCAAACTGGCAGGGCTAATCCAGGTATGCGAGGAATCCAATTCCATGGCAGAAGCCGGTCGCAAACTATTCCAGGTGAGTCGCGCCACCAAAAAATCCAATAACGATTCTCACCGGGTGAGGCAATTATTGGAGAAATACGGACTTAAATTTGAGCAGCTTATTAAAACCTAAACCCCTATTATATCTTCAAGATACAAACCGAATAATTAGACCAAATCTCCAAATCTTATGTTGAACAAAAGAAGTGACTAATATGTAACTGCGATAATACTTTTACATCCAGGATGAAAATATGGTGCTATCCTCACCGTATTAAAACGCCTTATTAATTAACTCTTGGGTAATTGGTAAATATCCCTGTACAGCCCGTCTGGAAACTGAATTCTATTTATCTTGATACCGCCTAACCTTTCGACTAGAGAACGGGCCGGGACATTATTATCATTCATATAAGTTTCCACGGAATCCCACTGGAAATTAGTATAGGCGTGGTTGATAGCCGCAAGAGAAGCCTCGTGAGCTATGCCTTTGCCCCTAGCCTCGGGCAACAGCCACCAGGTTAATTCCCTTGGCCACCCGATCCCCTGCCAAAACCCACAGGTACCTAATTGTGTCCCTGTATATTTTTCTTCTATTACCCAAACACCAAACCCACAGAGATACCAGGAACCAAGATCAGCTTTTAACCTATTCCAAACTTCAATGGGAGAAAGAGGGCCACCGTAATCCCTAGAAGCTTCTTCATCTGTATAAAATAAATTATACAATGAGAGATTGTCCTTGCCTGGAGCCTTCAATAAAAGTCGTTCTGTCTCTAAATTGGTAATCATATTTTTATTTTTTAATAGATTTTACAAAAGTTTGTGTGCTGAGATTGTATTCAGAGCTTCAAATAATCAATAGGTAATTTAACATTAAGAATCTTAAAATATGCCTGATAAGGCACCATCCGCTTTAAGCGAGTGATGCCTAGATATTTTAAGAGGCTTTCTGCTCGGCAATAAATCGCTGCACCTGCTCTTCCAACATGGAGAGTGGTAGGGCTCCATTTTTTAACAGTGCATCATGGAAAGCGCGAAGATCAAATTTATCTCCCAGCTCCTTTTCCGCCTGTGCGCGCAACTGGCGGATCTTAATTTCTCCCATTTTGTAAGAGAGAGCTTGGCCCGGCCAGGAAATATAACGATCCACTTCTGCGCGTACATTCGCGGGAGATAGGGAGGTATTGCTGGAGAGGAAATCAAGCGCCTGCTGGCGAGTCCAGCCCTGGGAGTGGATTCCAGTATCAATCACCAACCGCGCAGCGCGCCACATTTCATAGCTTAGGCGGCCAAAATGCTCATAGGGAGTAGTGTATATGCCCATCTCCTTGCCCAAGCGCTCGGAGTAAAGTGCCCATCCTTCACCAAATGCACTCAAATACAGATCACGGCGGAAATCCGGCACATTCTCCAGCTCCTGAGACAGGGCGCCTTGCAGGTGGTGGCCGGGCACCGCCTCATGCAGGGTTAAGGCAGGAAGCTCATACAGTGGGCGCTGATCCAGGCCGTGTGTATTCAGCCAATAGGCCCCACCACGGGTGCCACCGATAGCGGCAGGATTATAGGAAGCCGTGGTGTAGTTGGGTGCGATTTCGCTGGGTACCGGAACCACTCCATAGGGAGTGCGTGGCAGCAGGTTAAAGAACTCCGGTAATACATAGTCGATTCGCTTAGAGATATAGGCAGTCTCTTTCAGCAATTCTTCCGGGGTTTTTGCATAGAACTGGGGATCAGTGCGAAGAAAATGGGTAAATTCTTCAAAGCTACCCTTAAAACCAGACTCTTTGATAAGCGCTTCCATTTCCGCACGAATGCGCTTCACTTCGGCAAGACCTGTGCGGTGGATTTCTGTTGGATCCATATCCAGGGTAACGTAATAGCCAATATTGTGGCGGTAGTAATCCTCACCACCAGGCATTTGCTCGACCCCAAGGGTTTCGCTGGCGGCTTTCAGGTAATCCCCCTCCAGGAAATTTGCTACACGGTCAAAAGCCGGAATGGCTACCTGTTCAATGGCTTCTTTGCCGGCATTGCGCAGGCGTTGTTGCTCCTCAGCAGTAATTACAGCAGGCATCTCGGTAAAGGGCTTATACAAGCTGCTTTTAGTTGGGTCTTTATAAACCTGGGCTCGCACCGTAGGCGCTATGCCCTGTACCACTATTTTGGGCAAGACAAAACCTGTGCGGATACCCTCGCGCATATTGGTAATATTCTCATCGAAGAAGCGGCCAAACTCGCGGATACGAGCGATGTAATCCTCGTAATCGGCGACGCTGGTCATCGCCAGACCACGGTGCGCATCCAGGGCTTCTCCGAAAAAACTGGAGAAGGTATTAAGCGGTATGCGCTTCAAGAATAACTGATTGGCCTCGATGGAATTTTCCAGTACCCAGGAAAGTAATTCTCGATTTACCTGATCGGAACTCTCCAGTTTGCTGGCATCTATGGACTGCAGGCGCTGCAGTAACTCTTGTTCGGTCTTCAATCGACGCGCTCTATCCTCGGTAGTCACCCCAGGCAGTTGACGATTATATTCTGACACCCCCATACGCCCGGCGGTTATCGGATTCTCACGCAAAGAGTACTGCCAGTGATCTTCGATCAAATCCTGCAGTCGCTCGGTTGCCGTTGCGGCCCAGGATGTGGGAGCCAGCACCCAAGTGACCAAGATAAAGCCAGATGCCCGCTTGAGGTATTTTGCCAAGGCCTTGCCGGATTTCACGCTACTCTCCATTAATTCTGTTCGCGAGTGCTCCGTTTGTTGCACTCAAAAGTGTTTTTGTAATGATCGGTCAACCTTAACACGAGTGACACTCGGCGAGATTGCTATCTGTGACCCTGGAACCAGGAAGGTTTTATGACTTATGGGTGAGCAAATGGGAAATTGGGTGAGAGCAGAAGCGGGAAGTGCAATACATTAAAGGAACCGCCATACCTGCGGCTCCCTCAATATCTGTGGCTAGTTAGCCCCTGCGTGCATAAGACCGAATAGCATAGCTACCACTCAGACCCGCAGAATACATGGACTGATACCAGAAGGACTGAGTAAACCAATTAAAGAATGAGGCGCGGGACTCAAACCAAAACTCACCAAAGTTTGGATCGAAGAATGCGATGTCCTGCGCTACCCAAGCAGACATAGTATGGCCGGAGAAGGCGCCATCCAGGCTGATTTTCTTATAGCAACCCGCACCGCCAGTCTGATCCAGAATGATTTCCCGAGCCAAGGCGTTGGGGGAAAACAAACCACTTTGTCCATTGGCTCTACGCGGATTATTGATCCCGTGAATCGTATTGCCTCCACGTCCATTGGGGAAGGCACCACCAAACACATTTTGACTGACTGGATACAGGTTATGCACACCCAGCCAGGCTTCGGTAACCCTGTCCTGATTATCGTGCATGCCCGCTTGCTGTAGGGTCATCACATGAAAAAGATGACGCTCATCAAGGGTGTTATTGGGATATAACCAGCTCCACAGGCTACCGCCTTCGGAGTGATACTTCATCCAGAAGGCCGAGAGCGATTCGCAAACGCCGCCAGAGGTATCCTCGTGAACCGTAATCAATCCCTTTACCGGATCGAAGCACTGACTGAAGTCCTTAACAACGTGCCCATTGTAGTTGGGCACCGCTTGCTGCACTGGTCGTACACGTGTGCCGGTCACGTTCAGAATTGTTTTGTCGACCCAAATAGGCATTTTTATTCTCTCACTTCTGCTTGGCAAGAAAAGCGCTTTTAAAATCCCTTTTAAAAATTTTGTGGAATTTTTCTACGCCACTTATCGAATTGGGCCGGCATTGAAGCAGAAAAGTTTCAGCGCCAACAGGAAATACAAAAGCTTTTTAAATCGACTCTGGCACTATTTTTCCAGGCCGCATAAAGGCTTATTTAGGAGGGAGAGAATGAGAAGTGTTAACCAATTTTTATCGGCTAATGCGATAGTTTTTTAAACAAAATGCTAGGCAGTTGAGAAAAAATCATTTTTAGAACAATACGCAAGATTTTAGTCACTCAATGAGTGCAGAGGAATTACCATTTCCGCTAAGACTATATACAAAACCATCCAGTTTTTTAATTGGTCAAAAAATGTGAGTGAAAAATCGGGGAGGGACTTCTAGAAAATTTCTTAGCGTTTTTAACCGGTTAGTCTTTGCTTAGAAGATTTTACCTGCTCTGAGAATGCATCACTATACCGACAGTGAATTCACAATCACTATCGAACACTTCAAGATCAATAGATCTTACACCGTCATAAATACCACTAACTTTACGTTACCAGCTTACCCTAGCCGCAACAGACTGAGCTATTCATTTCATTGTATTTTTGACCTGTGAATAGTTTGTACGGCTAACCACATTTGAGATTTATACTGTCAGACACTAGCTTTTCCCTGCCCCTCGAGGCTAGCGGAAAATCAGGAGAGTCTTTGTGAAAACCCTTTGTGTCGCAGCAGTGCAGATGATCAGCGGTGAGAGTGTCAAGGACAATCTCGCACAAGCCTACAAACTTCTGAAGGAAGCCACCGGAGGCGGAGCCCAGCTAATACTGCTACCGGAAAATTTTGCACACTTTTCCGATAAGGGCAGTTTCTCCGCGGCCGAACCCTTCTGCGGAAACGATAAGGCCAGCGCAGACAGACAACCCATTCAACACGCGCTACAGAGCTGGGCAGCGGAGCTGGGTATCTGGGTGGTAGCCGGCGCGGTACCCTTGCTGGAACGGCCAGATGGCACTGCAACCGAGGGCAGGCGCAGTCGCTCAGCTTGCCTGCTGTTCGATGATCGCGGTGTTTTGCAGGCCCGCTACGACAAGATGCACTTGTTTGATGTGGAAGTTGAAGACTCAGCCGGAAGCTACCGTGAATCCGCCAGTATTGAAGCCGGTGACGATCCCTGTGTGGCGATATTACCCTGGGGTGTACTGGGGCTCAGCATCTGTTTCGATCTGCGCTTTCCCGAACTCTACCGACAACTGGCAATGAACGGCGCTGAGATTTTTGTGGTACCAGCGGCTTTTACCCATACCACTGGGAAAGCGCACTGGATGACCCTGTTGCGAGCACGCGCGATAGAGAATGGCTGCTTTGTGATTGCGGCCAATCAGGGCGGCATCCACTCGGAAAAAAGACGCACCTGGGGACATTCAGCGATCATCGATCCCTGGGGTGAGATCCTGGCCGAAGCCGGCGAGGGTGAAACCGTCATCACTGCCACACTGGATGCTGAGAGACTGGCTAAGGTGAGGCAACAAATGCCATTACTTTCCATGCGCCGACTAGGAATCTAAATAGTCTAAATAATAGAAAGTGTCTAAATAATGAGTATCTAAATAAAAAAGGGGCGACCGTTAGGTGCCCCTTTTTTTTACAGTGTAAACCGTGGCGAAAAGGCGGTATTACACCTTCTCCACGGTCTGCTCGATACGCCCAAAAATTGACTGGCCTTCACCATCGAACATCTCGATAGCGATCGTGTTGCCGAAATCCATAAATGGTGTACTGGGCGCACCATTCTGGATGGTTTCGATCATGCGAATCTCAGCGATGCAGCTGTAGCCAACTCCACCCTCTGCCACCGGCTTACCGGGGCCGCCATCCATCTTATTGGACACGGTACCAGAACCGATAATAGTGCCGGCACAGAGTGGGCGGGTCCTGGCCGCATGGGCAATCAACTGGCCAAAGTGGAAGGTCATATCCACCCCGGCATTGGGCTCACCGAACTTCTCGCCGTTCAGGTGGGAAACCAGAGGCAGGTGCAATTTGCCCTCACGCCAGTTCTCTCCTAGTTGCTCGGGCGTGACGCACACCGGTGAGAAAGCACTGGAGGGCTTGGACTGATAGAAACCAAAACCCTTGGCCAGCTCAGCAGGAATCAAACCGCGCAGGGAAACGTCATTTACCAGCATCACCAGTTTGATATGGGAGAGCGCATCCTCGGCAGTTACTCCCATGGGCACATCGTCGGTGATCACGGCAATTTCCGCTTCAAAGTCGATGCCGAAGCCCTCACTTTGGGGCATGGTCACCGGCTCGCGTGGGGCCAGGAAGGTATCGGAGCCACCCTGGTACATCAGCGGATCGCTGTAAAAGCTCTCCGGCACCTCGGCACCGCGAGCCTTGCGCACCAACTCCACATGGTTCACATAGGCACTGCCATCGGCCCAGTGATAGGCACGCGGTAGAGGCGATGCACACAGGCCCTGCTCGAATGGCTCTCCGGCAATCTCGCCATTGTGCAAACGCTCGTGCAGCTTCTCCAGCTCGCCATTCACTGCTGCCCAGTTGTCCAATGCACTCTGCATGGTGGGAGCGATATCGCCGGCCGGCACCATACGGGTGAGATCGTCGCTAACGACAACCAGTTGGCCATCACGGCCGGATTTAAGGCTGGCTAACTTCACTGTGCCTCCCCTTCAACTTTTTCCACAAACTCTTCTTCCCCATGCATCCAGGCTGCATGCCTTGGGGCTTTTTTAGTGCGCGACCACTCTTCCAGCATATCTTCCGCAACACGCTTCAGCTCTTTGTGCATACCGGGCTTAGCGGTGTTAGCAGCCAGCTCGATACGGTGGCCGTTCGGATCAAAGAAGTAGATCGACTGGAAAATGGTGTGATCGGTGGGGCCGAGTACATCAACCCCCGCCGCTTCCAGCTTCTCTTTGGTCGCGAGCATTTCTTCCATGGACTCCACTTCGAAAGCGATATGCTGCACCCACTTGGGGGTATTTTCATCGCGCCCCATCTCCGGGGAGTTGGGGATTTCGAAGAAGGCAAGCACATTCCCCATACCCGCATCCATAAAGACATGCATGTAAGGGTCCGGCTCACCGGTTGAGGGTACCTCGTTTTCGGCAATGGCCAGCTGGAAGTCCATGCCGAGAAGATCACGATAGAATTCCACGGTCTCTTTGGCGTCCCTGCAGCGATACGCCACGTGGTGAATGCGCTTAATGCCCATTGAAGCCTCCGGTTGTTATTCCTTTTCTTTAATGACGCCGCGCTTGAGCTGGTCGCGCTCAATGGATTCAAACAGGGCCTTGAAGTTGCCCTCGCCAAACCCTTCGTCTTCCTTGCGCTGGATAAACTCGAAGAAGACCGGGCCGAGCATATTGGCAGAGAAAATCTGTAACAGCAGACGCGGTTGACCGCCCTCGGTAGTGCCATCAAGCAGGATGCCGCGGCTCTGGAATTCCTCAGTGGGCTCACCATGGCCGGGCAGGCGCTCTTCCAGCATTTCGTAGTAGGTGTCCGGCGGTGGGGTCATAAACTCCATACCGCGCTCTTTCAGGCGATCCCAACAGGCCACCAGATCGTCACAGGCAAAGGCGATGTGTTGGATACCCTCGCCGTTGTACTTCATCAGGAATTCTTCGATCTGGCCGCCGCCGCCGGCTGCTTCTTCGTTCAGCGGGATGCGGATCTTGCCATCCGGCGCGGTCATAGCCTTGGACAGCAGACCGGTGTATTCGCCCTTAATATCGAAATAGCGGATCTCGCGGAAATTAAACAGATCCTCGTAGTACTTGGCCCAGTAATCCATGCGGCCGCGATAGACGTTGTGGGTGAGGTGGTCCAAGGTGTGGAAGCCACAACCTTCCGGACGGCGCTCTACGCCCTCCTCCCAGATAAAGTCGATATCGTAGATGGATTCGCCATCTTTGTAGCGATCAATCAGGTATAAAGTGGCACCACCAATGCCTTTGATGGCCGGCAGTTTCAGTTCCATCGGGCCAGTCTGTACGTTTACTGGCTGAGCGCCCTTGCGCAGAGCCTCCTCGTAGGCAAACTTGGCATCTTTCACACGGAAGGCCAGACCACAGGCGGAGGGACCATGCTCCTGGGCATAGTAATAGGCGTGGCTGCTGGGCTCGTAGTTGGTGACAAAGTTGATATCACCCTGGCGCCACAACTCCACCGCTTTGGAGCGGTGGCGGGCCACCTTAGTAAAGCCCATGGCGGTAAACACAGTTTCGAGAATGCCTTTTTCCGGCGCAGTGAATTCTACAAATTCGAAGCCATCCAAACCCATCGGGTTCTCAAATAAGTCGGCCATGCAGTCCTCCGTCTCTTATCTTCGCGGCGCCATTTATCGAGGCTGCGCGCTGGTTAATTTCAAGCGCAAACGAAGTTAGTTGCAGATGTAACTAATGTCAAGAGTGCCAGAAAGGCATACCAAAGGGCCGTCTTTGGTCACTTGAGATGGGTGGTTTTCGCGAGTGTGCGAACAGTCAGAAGGGAGGCTTAGCGGTATTGCGCGATGTGAGAAAAGTGGGTGCAGCACTGGCTTGTGCCGCACCCTCAGCAACTAGCGCTATTTGCGGGCGCACTTGCCGGTATCCGTTCGGCACATATGATCCTTATGAAACTTACCGCTCATCTGGTCACACTGAGACTTGGTCACATCCCCAGCGCAGGCACTTTCCGCATGCTGGCAGCATCCGGTTTCGGCGGCGCCCATTCCGCCTTTGTCCATGGATTCTTCCTTTTTCCTCTGTTCACAGGCAGACAGGGTCAGCACCAGCGCAGCCGCCAGTATTCCGATTGAAGCTTTGAGTTGCATATAGGCCTCCTAACTAGCCGGCGAGTGGCCGGTGACATGGATGTCGCGGAATCCGCCGCCCATGGCTCTGTGCGACCCGCGTAAACATGCCCGACATCTCCACCAACTGAGCGGACTTCGCACCGGGGCACAGAGCCTCTCAGCCATCCCGTAGATTTACCGGGCCATGCATTGACTGTAGCCCACACTGGCAGCAGAAGCATCTGACCAATTAGTCACTTTCGATTTTTTACAGATATCGTGCCTGTCTCTTTGGCAATCCACTGATTGTGACACCGAGAGCCGGTACAATCGCACCCCGTTTGTCGGGCTATGCACCAAATCCGCCTGTATTTTTTGAGGACTGCCTATGCTTCTCGCCGCTCTCTCCATCATCGCCGGCTTTATTGTGTTGGTCTGGAGTGCTGACCGCTTCGTGGAGGGCGCCGCAGCCACGGCCAAACACGCCGGTATGCCCACGCTGTTGATCGGCATGGTGATTGTCGGCTTTGGTACCTCTGCCCCGGAAATGGTGGTCTCCGCCATCGCCGCACTGGATGGCAGCCCTGGCTTGGCCCTGGGCAACGCCTACGGCTCCAATATCACCAATACCGGTTTGATCCTGGGCCTCACCGCCCTGATTATTCCCTTGAGCGTACACTCAAAAATCGTGCGTAAGGAGCTGCCACTATTAATGGCGATCACCCTGCTGAGTGGCGCTTTCCTATTGGATGACAAATTAGAACGCTGGGAAGCGGTTATCCTCTTGTTAGGTTTCTTCGGTCTGATTGGCTGGAGTGTATTTTCGGCCCTGCGTGGCAAGGGCGATATGTTGGAAGGCGAGGTAGCCGGGGAGTTGGAAGAACACGCCATGCCCCTGGGCCGTGCACTATTCTGGGTTTTGGCCGGCTTGGTACTACTGATTGTCAGCTCTCGGCTGCTGGTTTGGGGGGCGGTAACTATCGCCGAGTCTCTGGGGGTCAGCGACCTGATTATCGGCCTCACTATCGTCGCCCTGGGTACATCCCTACCGGAACTTGCCGCAACCATAATAGCCGCGCGCAAAGGCGAACACGATATCGCCATCGGCAACGTAGTGGGCTCTAATATGTTCAATTTGCTGGCCGTAGTGGGGATTGCCGGCACGATCGCCCCGATGTCCAACGTCCCACCGGAAGTACTCACCAGGGACTGGCCCATGGTTATCGGCCTGACTCTCGCCCTGTTTGTCTTCGCCTATGGCTTTCGCGGCCAGGGACGTATCAACCGCTGGGAAGGGGGCGCCCTGCTAACCGCCTACCTCGTTTATACCGGCTATCTGATCACCACGATTACCAAAGCCGCTCTTTAACAGCTAATAACTTGTTTGGGGCCGAAACGGCCCCAAACAACTATCAACATCTAGCAACCCAGCTTAGCGCCGTCGACGCTCCTCCAGTCTGGCTAACTGTGCCTGCAACCGCTCAATCTCTTCAAGCAATTCCAGCGCCAGTGCCGCACCGGCAAGATTAACCCCAAGATCCCGCTCCAGCGTGTAAACTCGGCGAACCCGGCCCACACAAATACCGCTGAAGCGCCAGCGGGGTTTGCGCGCACGGGGCTCAATAACTCCCTCTTCTACAAGTGCCAAGATGCGTTCCGCCGGGACCCCACAGGCGCGGCACAACTCACTCAAACTCAATTCGCTCTCTTCATCCAGGAGCACACCGGTCACTTGCTCAATCTTTCTGACCTTCATTATCAGCTCCCCATGGATTGGCGCGGATTGAAATCAAATGCCTCGCTTAATTGGCGATAAGCTTCGCGCTGGGTATCAGTCGTGGCCTTGGGAGTAACCGTTTGCAAAACAATATACATATCCCCAGGCTGCTTGGCGGGTATACCCCGACCCTTTAGGCGAAGTTTCTTGCCGTTGTCACTATTAGCGGGAATGGTAACTTTTAGGGAACCGCTCGGTGTTGGCACCTGTACCTTGGCGCCAAGTGCCATCTCCCAGGGCGCCAGGGGTAGATCCAGGTAAACCGTTGTGCCCTCAGTATGATAGAGGCGGTGGGGATTGAATGTGATCTCCAGATAGAGGTCGCCAGCCTTACCACCGCCAATGCCCGCTTCCCCCTGCCCGGCCAGGCGGATTTGTTGGCCTTCGGTAATACCTTTGGGAATCTTGACGTTTAGAGTGCGTTCCTGCAGTTGGGGACGCCCGTCCGCTCCCAACACCGTGTGCTTGAGGGTAATCTGCCGGCTGCTGCCGCGATAGCTGTCCTCCAGGTCTATCGCGATACGTGCATAGGTATTTTCCCCCTGAGCGCTGTATTGGCGCCTTTGCCTGCCGCCATAGCCCTGGTTGAAGCCACCCCGCCCAAACAGGCTCTCAAAGAAGTCACTGAAAGCCTCACTATCGGTATCGGTATACCCACCGCCATGGAATTCAAAGCCCTGATCCCAATTAGGTGGTGGGCGGAAGTCCTGACCAGACTGGAAGCCACTTCCCAACTGGTCGTAAGCCGTGCGCTTCTCCGGGTCCTTAAGCACCTCGTAGGCCTCATTCACCTCTTTAAAGCGCTCCTCCGCATCCTTTTCACTACTGACATCGGGATGATACTTACGCGCCAACTTGCGATAAGCTCGCTTGATCTCCGCCTGATCGACACTGCGTTCCAGACCGAGAATCTTGTAGTAGTCCTTGTATTCCATGGGTTTAATATAAGCCGTTGATATTGCAGTCTGCCATGAAAAGAGGAAAATTCTACGGCATATAGTTGCCTTCGACACACTGAATTTGATTCAACTCAGCGCTCGGCAGAATAAGGATCTTCTGCAACTAAATAGGCTGTAATATCTGCCTTGTTCTCTTGGGTTTGTAGCCACTCACGAAACTCCTTCACCTTTCCATAGGTCTCCTCTCCAAAACGTTTCCGATAAACTTCAGAGAAAGTGCCCCTGGCATTACTGTCTCTGACTTTCTTTTGCCACTCATTGGTAACTAAAAAGTTCAAGGAATCTGCAAGTCCTTCAGCCTTAAGCAGCTCCCATTCCCCTTTATCCAACCAAATACCACCAACCGCAGGACTGTAATCCAAACGGTGTTCACTGCCAGCTACAATTTTAAACTTCTGCATAATTACGCCCGATACAGGACATAAAATAGCTCGTTTGGTGTCTTCTGCAACGACCTCACTTAGACCTTTTAGCTTTTCTGGAAATTGATATTCAGGATTTTTTCTTTTCCAAGTTAAGTAGTCTTCAACCAGAATCCAGTTACCTTCACAGTTTGAACAGGTATATGCGCGAAACAACCCTTCAATAAGATCTGGCTTTAATACACCTTCTTTACAACTCGTACAGCGCCGCATTAATTCATTCCCTTAAATAAATTACCCAGACTTATCTCAAAAGTCTGGGTTGAGAAGTTATGGTTTTAATCTGTTAGTTAATTAACTAATTAATTAATTAAAACCTAAATTTTCCAATTTGAAAAATTTTAAATACACTAAACCTCGGTCTCAACAGGCTTACTCAAATTACCAACGCCCGCTTCTTTTAATAGTGAATCTACCAATGGCGCCATCGCACGATGTTTAAGTGCGCTACCAATTAAAGCTTCCGGCAAACTTTGACTTTTGCCTTCCGATTCTCCATCTAAAATTCCGCTAGATGTGCGACCATTCAGGCCATTTAAGCCTTCGACAGAGATGATTTTCATTCCCTCGATACTCTCAAGAGGCTTAACACTTTCACGGATAATATTGGGCAGATTCTCGTGCAGACTCAGCACTTTCTTCAATGCGATCTGCGCTTCATTGAGGCTGTTATATGCTTCGTTCATCAAGCGCTGGCCTTCGGCATCTACCGCGTATTTTTCACGATCTGCTTCAACCTTGATTCGAACCGCTTCGGCTTCCGCAGAAGCCTGCAGGCGTAACGCTTCGGCTTTATCTTCTGCAGCCGCTTTCTCCGCTTCAGCCATTACCTTAATGCCAGTAGCCTGACGCTCAGCCACCTTTTGCGCTTCAATAATCTCGATACGCTTGTTACGTTCAGCGATTTCCACATCTTTGGCAGTGCGCACCATCTCTTCGGCTTTTACTGCTTCCGCCAAGGCCACGTTCGCCTGTTGGTCAGCCAGGGACTGCTCTTTGGATTTCTCTGCAACGGCAATTGCACGTTCCTGCTCAGCAATCTCTACAGATTTTTCTTTAGAGATACGCTGCTCATCGAGGATACGCTCACGCTCGATTTCCTGTTCTCTCAGGCGACGCTCCTTCTCGATTTCCAAGAGCTTGGTCGCCTGTTCCGCAGTTATGCGCGCCTGATCCACCTCTCGCTGGGCTTCAATCTCTGCCTGACGTGCAGCCCTTTCTTGTGCAGCCAGTTCACGGGCGATATCAGCTTTTTGCGCGGCTTCGCGATTTTCCAACTCACGTTGTTGCTCCAAATGGGCGTAGCGTTTTTCCTTATCGATTTCCAGTTTCTGGCGCTCAGCTTCGAGATTTTTCTTCTCGATCTGCACCATAGTTTCCTGTTCGACGTCATTAACTTCCTTGCGGCGCGCTTCAATAGAGCGGGTCATGCTGGCAAGACCTTCAGCATCGAACACATTGTCCTGGTTAAAGAACTCTTTATGGGTCTGATCCAATCCAGTCAAAGAGACAGACTCCAGCTCCAATCCGTTTTTCAGTAGATCCTCAGAGACCACTTGCTGCACTTTTTGTACAAACTGACTGCGCTGTTCATGCAACTCTGCCATTTCCATTTCGGCAGCCACAGAGCGTAGAGCATCGACAAATTTACCTTCAATCATTTCCTTTAAGGCTTCAGGGTCCAGGGTGCGCAAACCCAAAGTCTGTGCCGCATTGGCAATCGCTTCGGCATCGGGTTTCACGCGCAAATAGAACTCAGCGAGTACATCCACACGCATACGATCCTTGGTAATTAGCGCCTGATGCTCTTTACGGGAAACTGCAAGGCGCAGGGTATTCATATTCACCGGGATAATTTCATGTAATACCGGTAACACCAGTGCGCCGCCATTCATAATGACTTTTTGTCCACCCATGCCGGTACGCACAAAAGAACGCTCTTTAGAGGCACGGGTATAAAGCCGAGCGAAAATAGTACCGATTACAATCAGGCCAACGAGTACTGCACCGGCAATAAATACTACGACGGGTAGGTTTCCTATCACTGCTAGATTCTCCATTTAATTATTTTCCATCAGATGCTGGCTGGTGGGACGAGTCACACGGAAATGCACACCCAATTCCTCTACCAGTAACACCTTCTCCCCCTGGTTAAAAATTTCACTTTCATCCGGCTCCACCATCACATAGTGGGTAGTGCCAAATTCATCTTTAAAACGCGCTTCTGCGGGTGATCCGGCTTCGGCTTTGCCGATGGTAATTACCGCCACCCGACCGATAAAGGATTTTCTTCCCACCGCTTGCGTTTCATCACCAACAGCAAAACGTCGCAGTAAATTACCGACAAAACGCACCTGTGGCAGCGCCAGGAAAAAAACTACCAGCGCCAACAAGCCGCCCGGTAATAACAGACCAAAAGTAGACTCAACAAACATCTGGATCAGTAAACCGGTAACACCGAAACCAACCAAGAGTGCCACTAAAAGGATCAGTGCTGGCACCTCGCCAAAACGCAGCCAGCCCAAAACTTTAGTCAATCCACCTGATGCACTACCATCCGGCCCATTGATATCAATATCTGGCAGCATGTTATCGAGTAGATCCGAAATACCGATGCCAATTAATGTCATCACGCCCTCAAGAACCGCGATCATTAACATCAATATCAGAGCGCCGGTAAATATCAGATTCTGGTCTTGTAACAGAAAAGCCATCAGGCCTCCGACTTGAGTTTGGCTAGCCGTTCTTTAATGCGATTGTTACGCGCTAGCTCCTCGAGCTCAGCCAACTTGCTTGCATTTGCACTGGATTTGGAGGTGTGTACACCGGCCCGCTCCAGCACACGGTCAAAGACGTCGCTTGCCTGTTCCACTTGCGTCTCGGTTTTACGGCTGGTGCCGCGGCCTGTGTCACTCACACCATTGGCCACATGCTCGCTAGCCTTAACAAATTCCTTCAGCTGCTCACGCATTTCCCGTTTTTTACCTTGCAATGCGCTGATGTAAGCATTGAGCTCCTGCATTTCTGTGTCGTTCTCAGCGATGGCCTTTTCCAATACCGGCAACTGAGCTTCGATATCCATCTGCTTGGCAATGGCAGCTTCAGCCAGGTCATCTCGACCTTCCTTTACCGCGATATCAATTTGCCCGGCCAACGCACTGTGACGATTATTTTCCTCATTGAGCGCCTTGCTATTGAGGTACTTGGCCGCCTCTACCTTACCAAGCTGTTCGCGCACGTCGGCAGAAGCATCGTCTATTTCACGAATGGCTTGCTCCATGACCAGCTGAGGAGTTGCACTTTCTACCGAGTCGACCACCGCGTTGGCAGATGCCGAAATCAGTCGTGAGATGCGCTTAATTAATCCTTCTCTCATAATTTTCTTTCCTTTTACTGTTTCAATTTCTACCAAAGCCAGACCAAATCCCTCACGATCCGACAAACCTTCAAAAATTCTTTCTCAAGAAACCGCTGACTTAATGCGTTAATGTCAGCAGCTGAGTCTCATCGTCTATCGATAAAAATAAATTTCGCCGACGCTTATTCCGCAGTTTCACTTTCTAGACGTTCACGAATTTTCACAGCTGAATCACGGTGAATACTTCGTGGGCTGCTCTGTTGCGATAGCAGCAACATTTTTTCCAGGAAAGCCTCGACGCTCGGCAACAAGTCTTTTTCCAATTCCGGCGCCATTGGCTCATTGCCAGCCCCATTTTGAATAATGGCGGCACTTTCTGTGAGCAACTCCATTACTGCTTCTATCAATAAGCTCCGCTGGTTTTCCTCTAAATAGCGGGCCTTTAACGGCAACATGGCCTCTGCTGAGGAGAGATAGCTGCGGGAAAGGCTGTCCCCGCCAACTGACTCTCTCGCCATTGCAATAATTTCGCGTACTTTCTCACTTTGGGTGATCGCCCCATTGCGATCAATCGACATCAGATACGCATAATCTTCCGCCGATAGGCGCGCCGATATAGATTGAGTTTTATTGAGCATAATGATCCCTTACTTGCCGTGTATACAAAAGTACACACGACTACGCGTGGGGTCAATAAAAACTCGCGTGGCTTATTAGTACGGCAGAACCAGCCCGTGTAGAAAAATATTCTGCTAGTAACTGTGCTATCTATAATTCAGAGTATTTTTGTAAAAAACTGTTTTTAGTTCCGCCAGACGTTTTAAATTACACACGCTTACAGGGATAAATTTCCGCCAAAAATACTTTTATTTACCGCCCACCAGAACAGGCTTTTGGTGACAAGCTCAACAATCCCATCGCCAATTGACGAACTTAATGTCGATAGAAAACCTGATTCTCAACGTCGATAGCTATAAGGCCAGCCATTACCTGCAATATCCGCCTGGCACGGAATTTATCAGCAGCTATATCGAGTGCCGTGGTGGGGATTTTTCTGAAACGGTATTTTTTGGTTTGCAGGCTTTTATAAAGCAGTATCTACAAAGCCCCATCACTATTTCCAATATTGTGGAAGCAGGGCAGCTACTTAAGGACCACGGCCTGCCCTTTTATCGTGAGGGTTGGGAACACATAGTTCACGTACATCAAGGTTTACTACCTCTTGAGATCAGCGCTGTCGAGGAGGGGTCGGTAATTCCTCTACACAATGTCACTGCGCAAATCGTTAATACCTGCCCTTCCTGTTTCTGGTTAACAAGTTATATTGAAACCGCATTAGTTCGCGCTCTCTGGTATCCCTGCACTGTCGCCACCCAGAGCCGGGAGATTAAAAAGACTATTGCGCGTTTTTTGCAGGAGACGGCCGACACTCAAAATAGCCTTCTTTATCAACTGCACGATTTTGGCGCCCGCGGGGTGAGTAGCCATGAAAGCGCTTTATTGGGAGGCATGGCACATTTGGTGAATTTCCATGGTACTGATACTCTCTCTGGAATATTAGGTGCAAGGAATTTTTACGCTGCCGATATGCCTGGTTTTTCAATTCCAGCTGCAGAACACAGTACTATCACAGCCTGGGGTCGTGATGGAGAAGCATTGGCCTATCAAAATATCCTACAGCATTTCTCGGGAAAAAATAAAACTGTTGCTGTGGTTAGTGATAGCTATGACTTGTGGAACGCAGTGGAACAAATCTGGGGAGGGCGATTAAAAAATACTATTCAAAACAGTGGAGGAACTTTGGTTATCCGCCCGGATTCCGGCAATCCCGTGCAGATCGTTGTCGAATGTATAGAGCGGTTAATGCGAATTTTTGGAACTCATACCAATAGCAAAGGCTATCGTGTTTTGCCCGATTACATTCGTGTAATCCAGGGGGACAGTATCTCTCGCATTACTATTCCCAAAATACTACAGACAATGAAGAAGCATAAACAGAGCGCTGAAAATGTCACTTTTGGTATGGGAGGCGAGTTGTTACAAAAGGTTGACCGGGACCTAATGAGCTTTGCCATGAAGGCCAGCGCCATACGCATCAACGGTATTTGGCGGGATATCTACAAAGACCCGCGCACAGGACCAGAGAAAAGATCCAAGCGCGGGCGCCTGGCCCTGATTCAAGGGGAGAATGGTAAGTTCAGAACCATCAGAATAGAGGAATTGGGACAGCATAAAAACCTACTAAGACCAGTATTTTGTAATGGAAAGCTCCTGCTAGAAACAACTTTTACTGAGATACGTAACCGCGCTGCCATTTAGCAAACAGTACTCCCCCTCTTCCCAGTACAACCACTTGCCCCCAACAAACCTCACTTCACCGAGCTAACACTTTACAAAAGCAATCAAGGCCTGTTACCTGTATAGGTTTATTGTCTGGACAATATGCTCAGCCGGGCTCTTTCCTGCCGGGCCTCTTTATGTATCGGGCACAACAACAATAATCATATCCCCCAAATCCCATTGAGGGGACAAAGGTAGCCAATGGAAAGAAGAAAATTCCTCAAGATTGCCGGCGCTGGCTCCAGTGGTATTTTGTTACCTCTGCAAGGCATTCAGGTTTGCGCCGAGCAGTTACTCAACGAGGGTATGCACAGCTCGCAAAAACGACACCTGGCCGATGTAGTTCTGAACACGGCGCGCAAGGCCGGGGCCAGTTATACCGACGTGCGCATTGGTCGCTATCTCAACCAGTACGTTATGACCCGCGAAACCAACGTGGAGGATATCGTCAATACGGAATCCCTCGGCGCTGGTATTCGCGTGATTGCCAATGGCACCTGGGGTTTTGCCGCTACCAATGACCTTACCGCCGATGGCGTCGCCCGCGCCGCACGCCAGGCGGTTGCCGTGGCCAAGGCCAACGCCAAATACCAAACGGAGCCCGTGCGACTGGCACCGGTTAAAGGGGTCGGTGAGGTTTCCTGGCAAACTCCGATTCAGAAAAATGCCCTACAGGTGCCCATCAGTGAAAAAGTTGAGTTCCTCATGGAGGTCAATAACAGCGCACTCGAAGCTGGAGCCAGTTATATCCAGTCAGCCCTGTATTTGGTGAATGAGCAGAAGTACTTCGCTTCCAGCGACGGTTCTTATATCGATCAGGATATCCACCGCCTGTGGGCGCCACTGCAGGTAACTGCCGTGGATAAGAAAAGTGGTGCCTTTAAAACCCGCAATGGTCTCAGCGACCCGGTGGGAAGAGGCTATGAATACCTGGCGGGTCATGAGAAAGACAAAATTCGCGGACAGACGACGCTCTATAAAGCCTCCTATGATATGGCCGAAGATGCGGTGCTTGCCGCCGAACAGGCCAAGGCCAAGCTATCGGCCAAGTCTATCGAGCCAGGCAAATATGACTTGGTTCTGGAACCCTCGCACCTGTGCCTCACTATCCATGAATCCGTGGGTCACCCACTGGAGCTGGACCGCGTACTGGGCTATGAGGCCAACTACGCCGGAACTTCCTTCGCCACTCTGGATAAGTGGCGCAGCGGCAAGTTCCAGTACGGCAGTGACAAAGTCACCCTGTTTGCCGACAAGGTGCAGCCGGGTTCCCTCGGTGCCGTTGCCTATGACGACGAAGGCGTAAAAACCAAGCGCTGGGATTTGGTGAAAGATGGCATCCTGGTGAACTACCAGGCGACCCGCGATCAGGTGCATATGATCGACCAAAAGGAATCCCTTGGCTGCAGCTACGGCGATAGTTGGTCCAGCGTGCAATTCCAGCGGATGCCCAATGTCTCACTGGCTCCCGGCGAGAAAAAGTACTCGGCTAAAGACATGATCGGCGATGTGGAAAAAGGCATTTACATTGTCGGGCGCGGCTCCTACTCCATCGATCAGCAGCGCTACAACTTCCAGTTCGGCGGACAGCTGTTCTACGAGATCAAAAACGGCGAGATCGTCGGCCAGGTTGAGGATGTCGCCTACCAATCCAACACCCAGGGATTCTGGAACTCCTGCTCAGCGATTTGCGACAGCAGTGATTACCGCCTGGGTGGTACCTTCTTCGATGGCAAGGGCCAGCCCAGCCAGGTGAGCGCGGTATCCCACGGCTGTTCCACCACCCGTTTTGACAAAATTAATGTAATCAATACCAAGCGCAAGATTTCCTGAAGAGCGCACAAGAATAAATAATTGGAGGAAAGGCAATGGCAATTCTAAGTAGAAGTGAAGCGAAGCGTATTCTCGACAAGGTTTTAAAATACAGCCGCGCCGATGAAGCCAGCGCGCAGCTGGCCGGCAGCGAGACCGGTAATATTCGCTACGCGCGCAATAGTGTTTCCACCAGTGGCATCGTCAATGATATCGAGCTGGCTGTGGAGGCCCGTTTCGGTAAGAAGTCCGGTGTAGCTACCATCAACGAATTCAGCGATGCCTCCCTGGAAAAAGTGATGCGCCGCGCGGAAGAGCTGGCCAAGCTGTCGCCGGAAAATCCGGAAGCCATGCCGATGCTGGGCCCACAGAAATATGTCAGCGTAGACGGCTTTGCCAAGTCCACTGCGGATATCACCCCAGACCAGCGCGCCAAGGCAGCGGCAGATTCCATTATTGCAGCCAAGGAAAAGAAAGTGGTTGCCGCAGGTTACCTGGAGGACGAGCGCTCTTTTGCCGCAGTCGCCACTAGCAAGGGCTTGTTCGGCTACCACGCCTCCACTTCCGCCAACTTCACCGTGACCATGCGCACCGAGAATGGCTTGGGTTCGGGTTGGGCCGAAAGTGATGTTACCGATTTCGGCGCGATGAATACCGGCAGCACTTCCTCTGTAGCCATCGACAAGGCGGTACTGTCCCAAGAAGCCCGCGCCCTGGAGCCGGGCAAGTACACCGTAATTCTGGAACCCAATGCGGTGTCCGGCTTGGTGGGTTATATGATGAGCGGCTTTGATGCGCGCAGTGCCGACGAAGGCCGCAGCTTTATGAGCAAGAAGGGCGGCGGCAACCGTACCGGCGAGAAGATGTTCGACAAGCGCGTACACTTCTACTCCGATCCCACCAATCTCGATGTGCCGGCACAGCCCTGGACCGACAACGACTTTATGAGATTGCAACGCACCGACTGGGTGAAAGATGGTGTAGTGAAAAATCTGGTGCGCGACCGCTACTGGGCCGAGCAAAGCAAAGGCGAAGTGGTGCCCGAGCCTAACAACCTGATTATGGTCGGCGGCGATAAAACCACCGAAGCCCTGATCAAAAATACTCGTCGCGGCATCCTGGTAACCCGCACCTGGTATATCCGTATGGTCGATCCCCAGTCCATGCTGCTGACCGGCCTCACCCGCGACGGCACCTTCTATATCGAAAACGGCAAGATCAAATACCCGGTGAAGAACTTCCGCTTCAACGAGAGTCCGGTGATTATGCTCAACAATATTGAGGATATGGGGATACCCCAGCGCGTAAGCATGTGGGACATGTCCGCCATGATTCCCGCGTTGAAGGTACGCGACTTCACCTTCAGCAGCCTTTCCGACGCCGTATAACCGCCAGCACCAATTGAGGATAACAAAATGGATAGAAGAAAATTTCTCCAGCTCAGCGGTGCCGGCCTGGGTGTTTCCATGTTGCCGCTGTCCGGCAATCTGGTGGCCGAGAGTAAACTGACGCAAAGCGGAATCGATCTTGCAGTTAAAAAAGAATTTGCCGATGTGGCCCTGAATACCGCCACGAAACTCGGCGCTACTTATGCCGATGTGCGCATTGGCCGCTACCTGAACCAGTACGTGGTTACCCGCGAGATGAAGGTCCAGGATGTGGTGAATACCGAATCTATCGGTATGGGTATTCGGGTCATTGCCAACGGCACCTGGGGTTTTGCCGCTACCAATGACCTGACTGCCGATGGCGTCGCCCGCGCCACCCGCCAGGCGGTTGCCACCGCCAAGGCCAACGCCAAGTACCAGCAGGAGCCAGTACAACTGGCCCCGGTAAAAGGCCACGGCGAAATCAGCTGGCAGACACCAATCCAAAAAAATGCCATGCAGATCCCTCTGGCCGACAAGGTGGATCTATTGATGGACGTGAATAAGTCCGCAATGGATGCGGGTGCCAGCTTTATCAACTCCATGCTGTACCTGGTCAACGAGCAAAAGTATTTTGCCTCTACCGACGGCTCCTATATCGACCAGGATGTTCACCGTTTGTGGGCGCCCTTCTGGGTAACTGCGGTGGACAAGAAAACCGGCGGCTTTCGCAACCGCCAGGGCCTCAGCCAGCCAGTAGGACGCGGCTTTGAATACCTGGATGGCCGCGCCGAAGACAAGATCCAATCGCAGACGGTGCTCTACCGCGATTCCTATGATATGGCCGAAGATGCACGCCTGGCGGCGCAACAGGCCAAGGAAAAGCTCACCGCTAAATCGGTAAAACCAGGCAAGTACGACCTGGTGCTGGACCCAAGCCACCTTTGGCTCACTATCCATGAATCCGTCGGCCACCCGCTGGAACTGGACCGCGTGCTCGGCTATGAGGCCAACTTCGCCGGCACCTCTTTTGCCACTATGGATAAATGGCGCAGTGGCAAATTCCAATACGGCAGCGAAAAGGTCAATATTTTTGCCGATAAGGTGCAGCCCGGCTCCCTTGGCGCCGTCGGCTATGACGATGAGGGCGTGAAAACCGATAAATGGGATCTGATAAAGGACGGCGTTCTGGTGAACTACCAGGCCATCCGCGATCAGGTGCATATGCTGGGGCAGAAGGAATCCCAGGGCTGCTGCTACGCCGACAGCTGGTCCAGCGTGCAATTCCAGCGTATGGCCAACGTCTCGCTATCACCAGGCAAGAAAGAGCTGAGCGTTGACGACATGATCAAGGATGTGGAGAAAGGCATCTACATTATCGGTGACGGCTCCTTCTCTATCGACCAGCAGCGCTACAACTTCCAGTTCGGTGGTCAGCTGTTCTACGAAATTGAAGACGGCAAAATTACCGGCATGGTGGAGGACGTCGCTTACCAGTCCAACACCCAGGAATTCTGGAATGCCTGCTCGCAGGTATGTGACAAACGCGACTACCGTCTGGGAGGCTCTTTCTTTGATGGCAAGGGGCAGCCCAGCCAGAGCAGTGCCGTATCCCACGGCAGTGCCACCGCTCGTTTTAACGGTATCAATGTGATCAACACCAAGCGCAAGCTGGGATGATCATTGATCCATGCTGGCGGCAGACCGAAAACCGGTCAGCTCCCAGCATTGAAAAAAGTAGGTAGAAGGAAAGAAGGTGCTCCGTTCGGGACCGTATGAGGCATGGATGCCGATTACGAGCGTACAGGGATGTATTCACAGCATGTCTCGAACGGAGCACCTTCTTCCCTTCGCTCCCGACAATAAAAACCAACGCAGTAATAGAGTTATCCCGTGTCCCTCACCCGCAAGGCTTTTCTCCAGCGCCTGATCCTGGGTAGCTGCGCTGCAGCGCTGCCACTGGGTACACGCGCGCAAAATACCGCCCCGGGTAGCGCGCCGGAACTCTACGATTTTTATTTCACCCGCTTAATGTACGAGTCCGGTGACTGGGATGTGGATCAGCGCATGCCCTCTAACCTGCTCAACTCGCTAGTGGAATACACCAACCTCAGGGTCGATCCCAAAGAACACATAGTGCCGCTGGCCGATAAGAAAATGCTGCTGGCCCCTTTCTGCTATCTGGCCGGTCACAAGCTGGTGCAGTTCACCAAGGAAGAGGCAAAGAATTTTCGCGATTACGTCAATCGCGGCGGCTTTGTATTTGTCGACGACTGCAACCACGATATCGACGGTCTCTTTGCCAAATCCTTCGAAACACAAATGGCCGAGCTGTTTGGCAAAGACTGCCTGCAAAAACTCCCCGATGATCACGACCTCTACCGCTGTTTCTTCCAATTTGATGAATTGCCGGTAACCAGCTTTGAGTTAAATGGCTGGGGCGATGATCTGGTACACGATTATCTAAAAGCCATTGTTGTTAACGGCCGCATCGCCGTGCTCTACAGCAACAAGGATTTCGGCTGCGAATGGGACTACGACTACCGCAACAAGCGCTGGCTTGCCATCGACAACACAAAATTTGCGGTGAACCTTGTTATTTACGCACTGACGAGCTGATTATGCTGACCACCCTGGAAAATAGTATCGAAGAACAACTTCACAGCCTCGACAATCTGCAACAGGAGATTGCGCGGGTAATTGTCGGCCAGAAGCCCGTAGTGGAGCAGATGCTGATCTGCCTGTTGGCCGGGGGACACGCCCTGCTCGAAGGGGTGCCGGGGTTGGGTAAAACCCTGCTGGTAAAAACCCTCGCCGATGCCAGTGCGCTGGATTTTAAGCGGGTGCAGTTCACCCCGGATTTAATGCCCGGAGATATTCTCGGCAGTGAGATCCTCGAAGAGGATCACAGCACCGGCAAACGCTTTTTTAAATTCCAGCGTGGCCCGGTATTTACCAATATCCTGCTCGCCGATGAAATTAACCGCACGCCGCCGAAGACCCAGGCAGCCCTATTGGAGTCCATGCAGGAGGGCTCGGTAACCGTGGGTGGCAAAACGCTGAAATTGCCCGATCCCTATTTCGTGCTGGCCACACAAAATCCCATCGAACAGGCCGGCACTTATCCGCTGCCGGAGGCGCAGCTAGACCGCTTCCTGTTAAATATTCATATCGACTATCCCGATGAGCAGGATGAAGTGGAAATCCTGCGCTCCACTACCGGGGCCGCCAGAGTCAAACCCAGCCCCAGCTTGGATGCGGAGCAATTGCGCGAAATGCAGCAACTGGTGCGGGAAATTCATGTGAGCGACGACTTGTACCGCTACGTGGCGGCACTAGTGCGCGCCACCCGCATGGAAACCAGCGGTAGCGATACCCTGCAACAGTGGATCAAGTGGGGCGCCGGTCCCCGAGCGGGGCAGGCTCTGATTCTCGCCGCCAAGGCACGGGCCCTTTTGCAGCGGCGCCTCGCCGTCACCCGTGAGGATATCCGCAGCCTGCTACTGCCAGTATTGCGCCACCGCGTGCTGCTCAGCTTCCAGGCCCAGGCCGATGGCGTACAGATGCCACAGCTGATTGACGCATTACTAGCAGCGGTGCCTGAACCGGGCCGGGACTGATCGACATGGAATACCTGTCCCCCAAAACCCTGGCCAGTTGTCGCGATCTGGTGTGGCTGTCGCGGCATATCGCCGAGGGCGTGATGCTCGGTGTGCAACACAGCCAGCGCCGTGGCACCGGTCTGGAATTTCACCAATACCGCGGCTATCAAGCGGGTGACTCCATCCGCCATATCGACTGGAAACTGTTCGCCCGCAGCGATCGCTACTTTGTGCGCGAGACCGAGCAGGAGAGCCGCATGCACCTGTGCTTTGTGCTCGATACCAGTGCCTCTCTGGGCCAGGCGAGCTTTATCGAGCCCAGCCTGAATAAACTGCATTACGCCAAATGCTGGATCGCCAGCCTGTGCTGGCTGCTCAACGCCCAGGGAGATAGCTTTTCCCTACTGGCATTTAACAACCGACAGACCGTTTATGTGCCCGAAGGCCGGGGCGAGGGCCACCAACGCCAAATCGCCCTGCAACTACAAAAACTTAAAGCTAGCGACCACTGGCCAGATCCTTCTCAGCTGGCGCCGCTGTGGCAATACTTCGAACGCCCCTGCCAGGTGGTGTTGCTGAGTGATTTTTTTCAACAGGGTAATGAGATCAGCGATTTTGCCGCACGCCTGCATGCCGCCGGCCGCCCCTGCCTACCACTGCAGTTGTTAGTGGAAGCCGAACAGACCTTTCCCTTTGGTGGAGAGCTAAAGCTGCTCAATCCAGAAGTAAGCGCCAGTACTCCCGCAACTTTAGAAGTGGACGCCGAGCGACAACGCCAGTCTTATCTGGACGCTTTTGCCCAAGCACAGAGCGAGTTAAAAGCGCGCTTTGCCGCGCAGGCCTGTTCACTACAGACCGATCTTATCGAGCAGCCTGTGGAAAAGTCATTGCGGCAATTTATTCAACTGCACGACAGGTTGTGCTGAGATGTTGTGGATAACTAACGTATTTCAATCCCCACAGTGGCTATGGCTTTTCACAGCCCTGATTATCCCTATCGCCATTCATTTGCTGCGTCGAAGTAATCCACAGCAGATCTCCTTTGCTGCGCTGCAATGGGTACAAAGATATTCACAGAGTCGCGCTCACCGCCCCATTGTGGATAACAAGTGGCTACTGCTATTGCGCCTACTAATCGTCGCCCTGCTGGCAAGTTTGTTAGCACAGCCGCTGATAAAACGGGAAATTTATCCCCAAGAGGGGGTGATACTGTTGGACCCCAGAATTGAGTCGAGCGAAGCGAATACATTTATCCACAGTTCACTACCGCAGCTTCTAGGGGAAGATTACAAAGTACTGTGGTTATCCCCAGAAACGCCTTCCATAACCGCACCCCCACCACAAAATGTGGACCTGTGGAAAACTCTAACGCAGCTATCACGTCGCGCGGATTTACGCAGGGCTCATATCCTGTTGATAAACAACGGGGTTCCAACTTCCCATCAAGCACTGAGAGTCAGCCCCCACTGGCAGTGGCACAGCCTCGATAAACCATCCACAGCTCTAAGCCCAGTGTTACCGAGTATCGCTTTAATGGGCAAAGCGCCCGATTGGTGGGCGCCAGTGCTGGAAGACTGGCACAGCAGCATGCCGGGACTATCGGTGCACATTCTGGAACAAGAAGAGGCGCCCAGCGTCGGGCAAACGGATTGGCTTATCTACACAGACACCGCTCCCCTGCCACAAGCTTTGCTGGAGTTTGTGACAAGCGGCGGCCTGTTAATCACCGACAACAGTATCCCACCTTTCGATAACCTCAACTTCGATACGGTGGATAACAGTCAATCAATTCAGGCGGCCTCAATTGGACGGGGGAGCTGGCTGCGCTACCAAGACGACTGGCACAGCGAGGCGTTTTATCGCCGCGCAGATTTGCCTGAACGCTTATGGCAGCAATGGTCTGGGCAAGACTGGGCGCTACAGCACCAAAATCGTGGCCACTGGTCTGCTAACGCAATAGGGGCAGACATAGCTGGGGCAGACCTTCCTGTAGCAGATACTGAAGTGGAAAACCGTCGAATTAAACAACTGCAACCCTGGTTGATCATCGCCTTACTGTTACTGCTGGCTTTTGAACGCCTAATTGCCCTATCGCGGTCTCCAGCCAATATGGCAACCAGACGTAACAGAGTGGCAAGCCATGGATAAGAGCCTGCCAACCATGGATGCTGTGCGTAGACGCTGGCAACTGACAGCCCTGCGACCCTACCTCTGGCTCGCCACCGGCCTCAGCCTTCTGGCCGGCTTCGGTGTTTTTGTAATTGGCTGGCCCCAGTGGCTATTGCCCGCCTGGCTTGGAATTGTTGTTACAGCAATTCTATTGGATCGCACCTGGCGCCCAAGCTCTAACCGCCTATGCCGACAATTGGATGGTCAATATCCACAGCTGCAAGACAGCAGCCAGCTGCTTAGGCAGCAGGAAACCAACCTAAGTCCATTGCAGCAATTGCAGCGTGCGCGTGTCGAAACAGAGCTGCGACAATTACTGAAAAGTGGCGATAAATCATCTTTCGGTCCAAAAAGACTGCGCAGTGCCCTGGCAAATGCCTTCGGTGCCTGCTTGGGACTATTGTTATTTGTACTGAGCGATTCTCACGTCATTGGGGAAAAAACCGAGACCACGCAACAAAATACCGCTATTCCCGTTGTCGAAGTAACACGCGCGGCAACCTATATCCAGCCGCCCGCCTACACTGGGCTCGCAGACGACAGCCAATCCCTACAAGTCGATGTACCAGAGCAATCCAAAGTCGAGTGGCAACTTGAATTGAATCAGCCTGTGCAAGGACTGGAAATGTTGGCCGAAGCTGAGCGCTTTGCCTTTTCTCCGCTAGGTGGTCTACCTAGTAAAAAATGGCAATTACAACGCACTATCGCCAAGGCAGACTTTTACCAGCTCTCAGTGCAACTCGCGGAGAGCCAAATACTATTGCCGGAAATTCACAATATCCGAGCGCAAAAAGATAATGCCCCTGAGTTTACCTTTGAGGCTCCCAGTCTGCGCGTCGATACCATTCAAGGGAGCACCGAAGATATTCCCGTGAAAGTGATCATTAATGATGATTATCAGGTGAGCTCTGCGGATTTATTGGTCACCCTCACCAGCGGCACCGGGGAAAATTTACGCTTTCGCGAGGAGCGCATTGCACTCACCAGCTTGCAGTCCGCTCCTTTATCTATAAGCCCCTCGGCAAACAATAAAGAAGTTCGTTACGATTTCACCCTGCCCATCCACCGGTTTTCCATGGAGGCGGGCGATGAACTCTATTGGTATCTTGAAGCCAGGGATAACCGGGAGCCCAGCGCTAACGTGGCCAAGAGTCAGCACTTTATTTTGCGTTGGCCACAGGAGGAAATTTTTGGGCTGAGCGATAGCGAAGGTATGGCGATTAAAGTCTTGCCGGAGTATTTCCGCAGCCAACGCCAACTGATTATTGATACCGAAGCTCTATTAGCTGAGCGCGAGCAGTTACAGCCGGAGGAGTTTCGCAAACGCTCTGAAGGCTTGGCCTATGAACAGAATCTGTTGCGTTTGCGCTACGGCCGTTTTCTCGGTGAGGAGGATTCAGAAGAGGGACACCCTGAAGAAGAGGGTGAACAGCACACGTCTGAAGAGGAATCCGAACACGACGATAGTCACCATTATTCAGAGAAGAATGAACATAAGGCACACAGCGAAGAAACTGCCACTCCTTTTGCCCAGCGGGATTCCCATTTCGAACAGGCAGCTCGCATAGCCGCCTCTGCCGGACATCTACATGACAGTTCTGAACATGCCACCCTGTTTGACCCACAAACCAAGGAGTTACTGCGCAGCGCTCTGAATGCTATGTGGAGTTCCTGGCGCGACCTTTCAGTAATAGAACCTCAGGCCTCCCTGCCCCATCAGCACCGGGCTCTGCGCTTTATCAAGGAAGTACAACAGGCCTCGCGTATTTACTTGCAGAGAATTGGCTTCGAAGCGCCGCCCATAGACGAAAGCCGCCGCTTCAGCGGAGAAAGGGAAGAAGTAGCGCCTGAAACCGTTAGCAGTGCCTTTGAACAAAAACAAAGAGCACAGCTGCTCACCTTAATGGAACAGGTAAGGGTTGGGATCGAACTCGACCCGGAGTTGGTAAAGCAAGTCAATAAACTCGCCGCAAAGCAATCACAAGATCTCGGCTTGGAGCTCTCCAAACAGCTGCGCTTATACCAACAGCGCCACCAACAACCAGACTGCGCCGACTGCAAGGGCTCCCTTAATCAGCTGCTTTATCAGTTACTGCCTGCACCGGAGTCTGCGCCTTCACTGCCTTTACAAACCGAAGCAAATGGCCATTTCAGCCGTTGGCTACACAAGCAGGGGGAGACGTAACTGTGATTGAGTTATTGATACCCGCCCTATGCCTGTTGGCCTGTATAGCATCACTTTTACTGTTGCGACACCGTCGACGTGCCAAACCACTCGACTGTGGCCTGCAACTAGCCATTTGGTTCAGTGCCTGGATGCTCTGGCAGCCTCCGCCAATAATTCCTGCCGAGCACCATATCTCTGTCGATAGCAAAGCGCTGGCGAGCTCACATCCGCTAAATCTCAAAGGGGTGGAAAGTATCTCTCTCAATGGCAAGCCACTCAGCCGCGACAACCTGCGAGACCTGGCACCGGTGCGCCTGGAGTTATCAAAGACCCAGTTATCGAATACCGGCTGGGAGTTCGACTGGCAGCGGCAAATTACCTTGGGGGGTTCTCTAAAGTTAAAGATTTACAGCAGACAACCACTGGCAGAAAACACACAAATTAGCCTGCTAAATCCCTACGGCCATATCGAGGAAAATCTTGAGCTGCATGCGGGAGAAAAAGTACAGGCACAACTCACCACCACGCCAAAACTTGCAGGTCCCCAGCTATACCGAGTACGAATTGAAAGCAAAGCTGGCGGGTCCCATTCAAATCCCTTACCCATTCTGGTGCGGGAACCGCTCCAGCCCAAAGTATTGCTTTGGCTCGCACGCCCTTCTTTCGAGACAGCCGCCCTTTCCCGCTGGTTACGTCAATCCGGCGTTCCAGCACAGGTGATGACTCAGTTGGCACCTAAAATTATAAGAAAAGAAACCCTGAATAGATTGCCATTTATCGAGTCTGCGGACTTACTTGTAGACGAGAGCCCCTTCGATTTAATAATTCTTGATAGTAGTTTGTGGCCACAATTTTCCATTGAGCAAAAGCATCGGCTCAACGCAATAGCCACAACAAAGTCACTATTGTGGTTGGTCAGTGACGATAGCTCTGAAGAGTTTCTCCAATACGCCGCTGCCCATTCCATGCCTCTACAAAAGGGAGAAGCTACCCAATTACATTCTGGCTTTGGCTACCAAAAAGCGAACAACCCGGGGACTCCCACATTGCGCAATCTTGGCTTTATAGCCGTGCAGCCCGGCTCCAGTGACTTCTTACTAGGAAATGGAGAAGTCCCTCTTTTCTGGGGGCGTTCGACCGAAACTCAGCACCTGGGTTTTATCCTATTTAGCGACAGCCATCGTTGGCTAACAAGCGGCTTTACTGCGGAATTTGCCAGTTTGTGGAAATCCATTGTCGATTATCAACTCAAGTATTTGGGCAGCCAGCGGTCAGTAACTCTCTCCGATGAATTACCCCGTATACATGAACGCCTCACCCTGTGCAGCCCAAAATTTTCTAACCAGAGCCCATTCGTATTTAGCTCTCAAGCTGAGCCCCAACCTAGCGGCGGGACCGCTGTAGGCAGTAATACCCGGGGCCAGTGCTACAGCTTCTGGCCACAGAGTTCTGGCTGGCATCAGCTTAAGACGGATATAAAGGGTGAAGCGGCATTGGATTTCTATATTTTTGCCAAAGAGGACTGGCCCTTGTGGCAGCGATCTATAAATACCAAAGAAACTCGGCAAATGGCCACCGCACGTTTAGGACCAACAGCAAGTAATCACTCAAGCAAAATACCGCTTGAACGCCAGTGGCCGGCCCTGATTTTGCTATTACTAGTGTGCATTAGCTGGTGGCGGGAGCGCAGCCTAATTAAATAAATCACTATCTTGAGGACTGCGCCGAAGGTTTATTACCCGGCTGTGCTTCCTGCTTGGGGAATATCAGCTGATCGACGGGATATCCCATCGCCTTAGCCTTCTGCAAAAACTGCTCCAGCACATCCTTTGGCATAGTCGGAGTGCGGGACAGTATCCACAAATAGGATTTGTTATAGCCGGATACCATCGCATATTGATAGTCATCCGACAGGGCGATAACGATATAGGAAGAATAGAAAGGTCCAAAAAAAGAGACTTTCAAATGGCCAACATCCTTGGGACCGACAAACTCAGCCTTCCCTTCCACAAGCTGCCAGGCATCGCGCCCTTGCGAATAGCCGGTATTGACCACCGCGACAGACCCATCGGGGTTGAGGCTGTAATCCGCAGTTACCAATGTCAGGCCCCGCTCAAAGGAATGATCCAGGCGAGCAATCTCATACCAATGGCCTAAATAACGCTGTAGTTGGAAATTTTGTACTGGCTCTACCCCCTCCGGTACCCGTGTGCAGGCTCCCAGCCATAGGAAGGAAAATAGCAATAATCCCAACGAAAACAGCTTCATTTAGCGACTCCCAGCAAATCCGCCCGCGAATCAGGATAAAAGACAGGTGTTTCACAAGGTCAGGATAGTTTCCATCATGGGTATTTCCCCCATAAAAAAACCACCGCGAGGGTGGTTTCTTTAACATTGGACAGACCAACTTATTTTTCTACGAAAGCACGCTCGATCACATACTCATGAGGCACACCTGCACGTGTTTCCTTGAATCCCCAGTCATCTAGGATATTGGTGAGATCCTTCAACATCGCCGGGCTACCGCACAACATAAAGCGGTCATCTTCAACATTCGGCTTTGGCAAACCCAAATCTGTGAAGAGCTTGCCAGACAACATCAGGTCGGTCAGGCGTCCGGTATTGCGATAGGGCTCACGGGTCACAGTCGGATAGTAGAGCAATTGCTCGCGTACCATTTCGCCAAAGTACTCGTGCTCCGGCAACTCATTCTCAATATGCTCCTGATAGGCCAGCTCGGAAACATAGCGAACACCGTGGGTAAGTATCACCTGGTCAAAGCGTTCGTAGACAGTGGGGTCTTTGATAATGCTCATGAAAGGTGCCAAACCAGTACCCGTAGACAGCAACCAAAGGCGCTTGCCGGGTAGCAAGTGATCCGCAACCAAAGTTCCGGTGGGCTTCTGGCTCACGTAGATCTCATCGCCCGGCACAATCTTCTGCAGGCGGGATGTCAGGGGACCATCGGGTACCTTGATGCTGAAGAATTCCAGCTCATCCTCGTAATTTGCGCTGGCAATGGAGTAGGCGCGCAGTAATGGGCGACCATTGTCCTGCTGCAGACCGATCATTGTGAAATGTCCGTTCTCAAAGCGAAAACCCGAATCCCGGGTGGTCTTAAAGCTAAACAGGGTGTCGTTCCAATGATGGACTTCCAACACCTTCTCTATATTCAATTTGGACATAAACTTAAAACCGGTTATTCCACGAGTCTCTTGATAGTTGAATTTTAGCCCTGGAAGATCTATTGGCAAAGTGGGATATTTCGATATTCCTTATCTATTTTAACGATCAAGTGGAGATTTCCCTTTGCGCTATACCTTGCGCCAACTGGAGGTGTTCTTGGCCTGTGCCCACCACGAGAATGTGAGCCGTGCAGCCGAGAGCCTGAGCATGTCACAATCTGCCGCCTCCACCGCCCTAAAAGAGTTTGAACAACAGTTTGAGCTGCGCCTGTTTGAGCGCACCGGCAAGCGCTTGCGCCTGAATGAGCTGGGTAGGCAACTATGGCCTAGGGCGGAAGAGCTGCTGGAACGGGCACAGGAACTGGAACAGAGCCTGGCCAGTCATCGAGATCTGGGGCGACTAAAAATTGGCGCAACCCTAACCATTGGCAATTACCTGGCTGCGAACGTAATGGCGCGCTACATGGAGGAGCAACCCGGCACACGCGTGGAGCTGGAGGTCGCCAATACCTCGGCAATAACAGAGCGGGTGCTCAACTTTGAGTTAGACCTTGGGCTTATTGAGGGCGAATTTAACCACCCGGATCTGGAAATGATTCCCTGGCGCAGCGACGAACTGGTCGTCTTTTGTGCCCCCTCTCATCCCCTGGCCAAGCGCAAGCGCCTGACAGACAGAGATCTGCTCAAAGCCACCTGGATTACCCGGGAACCCGGTTCTGGCACACGCCAGACTTTTGAGCGAGCAATGGTCGGATTACTTCCAAACCTCCATATTTTGTTGGAACTGCAGCATACAGAGGCAATTAAGCGAGCCGTGGAAGCTGGGCTCGGCATCAGCTGCCTATCCAGGGTCTCTTTAGCCGACGCTCTTAAGCGGGGGTCATTGATCGAATTGCCGGTAACACAAAGAGATTTCCATAGAGAGTTTTACTTCGCCCTGCATCGGCAAAAATATAGGAGTGCGGGGATTGAGCGGTGGCTGGAGTTATGTCAATCAATCGGAAACAATTAAATGAATCCCTTTAAAGTGTTTAGTTCTTCCAAAGGCTACAATATGAACTGCTTAAAATTTTGCTTTTGACGGCAACATACATCTGTCTCAATGTCGAGAAAATTTAAGATGACTGATGGGTAAAAAATGAATATTGAGTCCCTTTATCTTACTTTTCGACAAAGAGATTACCTACTCTAAAGTTCGTCTAACCACTATTTTCAGGCTGTTTTATCTGGTAAATTATCGCGCATAAAAAATCGACAATTTATCAATTTGGCTACCTCTGTATACTTCCCAGCAGTTGTAGTATTCCTTTGAGGCTATATGAATATCAGCAGATTTAAAGTCGTACTAGCTGGTACAATTTTAGGTATTTCATCTTTAGCAATGGCAAAAGATGTCGTTAAGGTCAATTCAGCAGCGCACTATCATGATGAGAAAGTAATTGCTGCCAATATACTTAGTGAATGCCCGGATCTAGGTTCACAGTTTTCTAATTCAGCTCAGAAGTTTCTTAGTAAATATGGCTACTATATCTCCTCAACGCCTGAACTAGATCTTCAGTCAGAAGGCTATAGCCTCAAACTAAGCATTCTCAATGCCCAGAGCTCTGGTAACGCTTGGTTAGGGCATCGGAAATCGGTATCAATTGAAGCTGAGCTTTACAATAACGGAATATTAGTAGATAGCTTTAATAATACCAGGAATTCTAGTGGCGGATTTGGTGCAAATTTTAAAAATTCTTGCCAAGTTCTCCAACGTTGCGTTCATACACTTGGTAATGATGTAGCCAAGTGGATGAAGGAAAATCACGAAATTTAATCTTAAAACTACCAACAAGAAATTTAAATGAAAAATTTTAAGAAAATATTCTTCTCTGCGGCTTTTGTATTAACTCTCGCTGGTTGCACCAGTAACCCGGTCATGAACATACAAGAAAGAAGTATTCCTGACCGTCTTGATGGTTCTGCCCAAACTCAGGACACCATTAAAAAATCAATTATCGCGGGATGTATTGCAAGAAATTGGATTTGTCGCGAGGTCGCTCCAGGACAAATAACAGCTTCAATTAATGTTCGCAAACATCATGCTGAAGCAGATATAAAATACGATATGGATAGTTATAGTATTACTTATAAAGATAGCGACATGCTGGATTATAGCGAAAAATATTACACTATCCATAGAAACTATAATCGCTGGGTAAGAAATTTAAATGATGCGATTATTAAAGAACTATCCATCTAAATAAATATTTCCCCGGTAACATTTACATTACCGGGGAAATATTCACCCGAGTCAAACTGTTAAATTTTCACTCCGAAATTTATGACGAATGGCATATCGATACCATCATTATCATCAAACAGGTTAGCATTAGAGAAATGCTTCCAAGAAACCATGAGTACCAAATCTTCCTTACTTTTCCAGTTTATTCTTGCCCCATACCCCACTTGTGCCTGGAAAGAAAAATTATTGTCTTGTCTACGATTACCTAACTGATTGCTTGAAATATAACTAGGTCCCAGTGCTCGTACAAAAAAATAGGGTTGTCCCCAACTCCTTTGTCGAGGATATAGATTTAATTGAGGATAAATAGAAAAGGCTCTTAGATGTTTACTCTCTTCGGCATCCGTACTTACTTCAGTGTAACTTACACCTATATCAATATGCTGCCGATAACTTTTCTCAAACGTTTTAAATGAGTAATCTACACCAAAGGTTTTGTTATTTTGCTTGGAATCGGGCTGTGGTCCACCACCAAGACTCAACAAAAATTCACCAGCGGAAACAGGCTGAGCCAAGAAGATTATCGAAATTACAGCCAGTATCCACTTCATCTGCTATCCCTTATTTAAAGTTCTATTATCTATTAATTAAGTACTTCGTTTAAAGATAAGCGAAGTATTTATTCCACCAAAAGCGAAATTATTACTCATGACATATTCTGTATCGATATGCTTGCCAAGCCCTTGGATATATTCCAAGTCGGCACAATCAGAGTCAACCTCTGCCAAATTCATTGTGGGATGGAACCAACCATTGCGCATCATCTGGATACTTGTCCAAGCTTCCAAAGCGCCGCAGGCGCCTAGAGTATGGCCGGTATAACTTTTGAGGGAACTGATAGGCACAGCACGACCAAACGCATTGCGAGTCGCATGGCTCTCGGCGATATCTCCTCGATCCGTGGCAGTACCATGTGCACTGACATAACCAATCTCATTAGCATCTACACCAGATTGAGCTATTGCTTGCTCCAGAGCTACTTGCATAGTCGCCGACTGAGGTTGGGTAACATGGCTACCATCGGAGTTGGTCCCAAAGCCAACAACTTCCGCATAAATTTTCGCTCCACGTGCAACAGCGTGTTCATACTCCTCCAGAATCAGTGTGCCAGCGCCTTCTCCGATCACCAATCCATCCCGGTTTCGATCAAAGGGACGTGGAGTGGCTTCAGGTGTATCATTTTTTGTTGAGGTAGCATAAAGGGTATCGAATACCGCTGCCTCTGTTGCACACAGCTCCTCTGCGCCACCAGCGACCATAATGGTCTGGCTACCATTGCGGATCGCCTCGTAGGCATACCCAATTCCCTGACTACCAGAAGTACAAGCGGAGCTAGTGGTATAAACCCGCCCACATAAGCCAAAAAATACTCCGATATTGACCGCAGCCGTGTGAGACATCATTTTTATATAGCTGGTGGCATTCAGCCCATCAGTACGATGATTTAGTAGCATATTGCCGAAGTCAGCGATTGCAGCTGGAGTTCCCGCAGAAGAACCATAGGCGACACCGGCAGCGCCACTTTTGAGAATTGGATCATCCAGTAATCCAGCATCCTGAAGAGCAATCTCACTCGCGCAAACTGCCATTAATGAAACACGTCCCATACTTCGAACGCGTTTGCGGTTATAATGAGATGGCTTTTCAAAGTCTTTTACTGGGGCACCAAGACGAGTTTCAAGTCCTTCATACTTGTCCCAGTCTTCCATATAAACAATTCCAGAACGACGGCTCTGCAAAGACTCACTAACCGACCCCCAATCTTGGCCGATTGGAGATATTCCGGCCATTCCTGTAACAACAACACGCTTCATTAGCAGAGACCACCATTTACGGAAATAACTTGACGGGTAATGTAAGCAGCTCGTTCATGCATCAAAAAGGCTACAGTCGCTGCGACTTCTTCAGGCTTACCCATTCTGCGGGCAGGTACCATTTTTAATATGTCTTCAACGGGCAAGTCTTCATCCAGCATGTCGGTATCAATAAGGCCCGGAGCAACACAATTTACAGTTATTTTTCGCTTAGCCAGCTCCAGCGCGAGCGCTTTACTCGCACCAATCAAGCCAGCTTTAGATGCGGAATAATTTACCTGTCCCCGGTTTCCCGCGATACCAGATACCGAAGTCATCACAACAATTCGACCGGGAGCACGGCGTCTAACCAGCGGCATGGTCAGGGGATGTAAGACGTTGTAGAAGCCATCCAGATTGGTGTGTACGACGGAATCCCAATCCTCGGCAGGCATTGCGGGAAAAGCGTTGTCAGCAGTTACACCTGCATTGCACACAACCCCGTAGTAACAGCCGTGAGCCTCAATATCTTCCAGCAAAATATCTCTGGCCTGGTTCCGATCAGAAATATCAAACTGCAGAATTCTGCTTCTCTGTCCTAACTTAGTAATTTCCTTTGCGACCTCTTCGGCTTGGTCACTTCGGCTGCGACAATGTAAAACGATGTTGTAGCCATCTTCTGCCAGCTGAAGTGCAATTGCCCGACCTATGCCACGGCTTGAGCCCGTAACTAAAATCCACTCAGACATTTAATTTCTACCTTTCAAATACTGTTCAACATTATCGGGTTGAAATACATTTAACCGTGCAGTTTGCTCGATAGCGGGCCCCGTTATTTCACACTCAAATGTCGCCATGCCATTCTCAGCCTGCAGCAGACGCTGGACATTAATTGTCAATTCTTCACCACAGCGATAACTTTCAACATTAGATAAAAATTTACGGGTACCCAATAGAAAGCCCAGGCGAACCTCTTCACCTCGTTCCTTCGCGTGGTAGCCGGAAAATGCCGCTATTGTCTGGGCCATATACTCAATTCCCACATAGGCGGGAACATGGCCATTGCGAGAAAAAATTCCGTCATCTCGAACCCGCAATTTTGCCTGTAGTTGTTCCTCACCTACTGACACTACTTCATCGAGAAGTGACATATTTCCACTATGTGGAACTAATTCTTCAGCAATATATTTTTGCACGTATTTTACCTCTGACTCCCTAAAATTACCGAGCAGTTACTCCCACCAAATGCAAAGGAGTTACTCATTACATAGCGCAATTTTCCAGGAGCTTTGCACCCCTGATACAGGTTTAGCCGCACAATCTCTGGATCATATTGACCATCATACTGATGGGGGGGAAGTTGATCATGTTGAAGAGCAAGCCAACAAAAGGCCGCTTCAAGAGCACCAGCGGCACCCAATGTGTGCCCGGTTAAAGGTTTAGTGGAAGAGCAAGGCAGCTCGCTTCCAAACACCCTCTCAACGGCTAAAGCCTCCATTGAGTCATTATGCGGTGTACCAGTACCATGGAGGTTTAGATAATCAATATCAGTTGCATCTAAGCTCGCATTTTCCAGTGCTCCGCGCATACAGGCCTCCGCACCGCGCCCCTCTGGATCTGGAGCCGAAATATGGTGGGCATCGGACGTGGCAGCAACACCGGATAAAACCACAGGCCCTGGTTCTTTGGTCATCACAAATATTGCACCGGCTTCCCCAAGGTTAATGCCATCCCTATTAACACTAAAAGGATTGGTCCGACCGGCACTGAGTGCTCCCAAGCTATGAAAGCCTCGAATCGTCATACCACAAAGAGAGTCCACACCACCAACAACGACAGCATCACAAATATCGGTAAAGAGAAGACGTCGGGCGCTGGCAAGGGCATTGGCACTGGATGAACACGCTGTAGAAACTGTAAGTCTTACGCCTTGCACACCCAGGTACTTTGCTACAAAACTACTAAGACCCGCCATTTGTTGTTGAAGGCGATAATTATAGCCCGTGTCTCTTTTACCACTAAGGTAGGATTCACCAGAATCGATGCCAGAGGTTGAGGTTCCCATAACCACTCCAACTCGGCCTGCACCATATCTTTCAATCAGGCCACCGATCTCTGATTCGATTTGCTCCAGTGCAGCCAAAGCGAGCTGATTATTACGGCAATGATAAGCTCGTAGCGAATCCGGTAATTCTGGCAACTTCCCCTTCACAATACCCAGGTTTCCCAGATAGTTTGGTAATCGGCTTTCATCGGGTTGCATAGAAGAACCATCACCGCGAAACAGGGAGTTTGCTACCGATTCAGCAGAATCTCCCATGGTACAAATGATGCCCATATGATTAAGATAGAAATTTGTCATACCTAAAAATTCCTGATGCTTAACCTGTAACCAAGTCGTTTATGCTCCAGTTCAATTTGGGCTTCCCAAATATCATTAGTACTGAAGCGTGCCTCTGTAGTCACTTGCCCATTATGGAAAAGCTGACGGGTATAAGTCCCGTCAACTATGGACTCTTCCAGCTTCCAACCAACAGGTAATTGTTCTTGCAGCTGAGGAACAGGCCAGTATACGAATTGGAGGTCTGCTAACAATTTTTCAGGTGGCAGGCTCGTCGCTTTACGCATGTAGTAATGAGTGCTGATCTCGTTACCGTCATATATGACATCCAACAGACTCATACCCTCAGGGCTGAGCAACGAAACTTTCAAGTGTTCTGCAGAGAGCAAAGTGGCAGCAATCACTTCATACACATTGTTTTGATAGACAATGCGCAAATGCTGATTCAGCTGACGCGTTTGCTCAACTAAAAGAGGAGCCAGAGGCCAACTTTTTGGCTTATCATTTGCTACCCTTGGGGAAATACAACCCACGAGAGTCAGAATACTAATAAAAAGTACTAACCAGCGGAGCATATTTCCACCAGCGTATTTAATCTGCGCTCCGCTGCAACAACAAACGGATTTTTCTTATCCCAGGCATAGCCAGCCAATATTGAGCAAATCATTCTTTTAATTTCTTTTTGCTCGGTCTGATAAAAAATTACATCCTGAAAACGGCCGTCATACCAAGCCTTAACATATGTTTTAAAAACTTCGACACCGTGCTTCAAGGGTTCAGAAAACTCTTTATCCCAATCAACAGTCTCGCCAGAAAGCTGACGATGTAGACACTCAGCAGCTAATTCTGATGATTTCATTGCGATGGTAACGCCGGATGAAAACACGGGATCCAGGAATTCACCGGCATTTCCCAAAAGGGCAAAACCTGGACCTGCCAGCTTGGTTACATTGCTTGAATATCCACGAATACGTTGAATCTCGGAATCAAACTTTGCATGGCGTAAGGTTTTTTCCAGAGATGGTGCAGACGAGATAGCACCTTTCAAAATCTGCTCTGGTTCCTGTCCCCAAGCTGCTATTTTTTCCTTCTCACCAACAACTCCAATAGAAGCTCTGCCATCGGCAAAGGGTATTAACCAGTACCAAATATCCCTCTCACTAGGATGAACTGTGATAAGAATTTTATCTCTATCAAAATTATTATCGGTAATATTATCTTCTACATGTGTGAATACGGATTCACGTACAGGAAACTCTGATGGACGATCCAGATCCAAAAATTTTGGTAGAACACGACCAAAACCACTCGCATCCAGGACAAAACGGCCGTAAAAAGCAAGCTTTTCGCCATTGTGCTCTGCGATCAGCTCTGCACTATTTTCCGAAATATCCACTGAAACTATAGAATGACGATAGTAAATTATTACTCCCTGGCGCTCGGCTTCATCGGCCAATATTTTGTCAAACTTGGCTCGCTGCACCTGGAAAGTAGTACCATGTCCTGGTGAGAATTTTTCACGGAAGTCAAATGAAGTACGAGCACCGCCGCATTCGAAAGCAGCGCCATTTTTAAATTGGAAGCCGGCTGATTTTACCGCCTCCAACATATCCGCGTTTTCAAGGGATTCCATACATTGTGCCAGCAAACTCTCACCTATAGAGAAGCGAGGGAACATCTCACGCTCAACTATCGAGACACGCCAGCCATTTCTAGCCAACAAAGCACCCGCTACTGCTCCAGCAGGTCCGGCACCAATAATAACAACATCTGATTTAATTTCCTTCATTGGCTATTATCCTTTACCCCGTGTACAAAAATATAAAAATGCCAATATCAAGGTTAATACTGTACCCACAGCAAGAACTAACCCAAAATTTGCGATAGCCGGTGTGGCAGATAATGCCAGTAACCCAAAGCCTAACAAGGTTGTTAACCCAGCCATAGCGATAGCTAACAACGTATAATGTTGCTCTTCTTTCTGGCTTGTATGACTAAATATTGCGTAATCAATGCCTATACCAAAAACGAGTAACAAGGCTGCAACATGGAATAAATTAATTGCTGCCCCCAGAAAAATAATTATCGCTAAAGTGCCCAATACAGCACTGGAAGGCATAACAACAATACTTAAAGATTTACTTATTCCAACTCTGAAAACAGTTACAAAAAATACAACTGCGAATATTAATGGTAGCAACTGTAATAGTAGGTCACGTTGTTGCGACATAATTTCCGAGATACTCTTGGTGGTATCTACATAAACAACACCTGGTATTAATTCTAAACTAGAAAGTTCATCCTTCAGACCATAAATACGTACTATAGAATAACAGTCATTATCTTCACAGCCTAACCAAAGTCCTTGGTATTGACGGCTCGCTACTGACAGCCAGTCAGAGAAGCTTAGTGTATAGAAAGGTTTGTTTTTTGACTCTATTTGCTGATCTATCTCTCGCTTTGAATATCCAAGCTGCTGATAGAAAGATCTCGCTGCATCTCCTCGATAAAATTTCGAGAGTAGATTCCAATCAGATATCTGAACCTCTTTTGGAGGTACGCGATTTGTAACCCCTTGAAAGCCACTGATTATCTGCTTTTCTACTAACCTGTTTAACTGACTTCTTAGCTGCCATTCTCTGCTCAATACTTCTTGTTCATCTTTACCAGAAATAAGGAAATAACGAGAGTCAGGCCGTGATTTAATCAATGAGTTAATATGAGCTTCATCCTGCTGCAGGAATTCTGGTGGTTGATAAAATAAAGACAAATCATCATTAAATTGGATTTTCTGAAGCGCTATAGCGCCCAAAACTAAAAAACCCACCAGTGGGAATAGATAGTAGCTAATATTTAATTTGAGCACCTGCTTGGAAAAGGATAAAGCTCTTGGTTTAATGTTAATCCAACTTGGAAAAAGTAAAATTACAGTCAACCAGGCACCAATTAATCCACAACCAACAAAAACTCCTATTTGTTTTAAAAGAGGGAATGGTGTCAAGGTAAGGGAGAAGAAGGCCAAGCAGCTTGATATCAAACCCAAGAGTAGGCTCGGCAGAATATCTTTATCCTTTGGCTCGCCAAGCCTCAATCTATTACAGATGAAATGAAATGCGTAGTCTATTGCCAGCCCAGAAATTGTAGAACCAAAAACAAAGGCCAATATATGTATTTGACCCAATATTATAATGACGCCGGAGATGCCGCTAATTACACCACAAAGAATTGCAAAAGTAGAAGCAATAAGAGGTTTTAGAGAACGAAAAACTAAAATACACAAAATACAAATAGTAATGATTGAGAGAGCACCAATCAGTCGTATTTCACTTTGTGCCAGCGCTGCTGCATATTCTGTGTGCAGGGGAGCTCCAGCTACAAGTAATGAGGATCCATTTTTAATGGCCCAAAGTTTTAGTTCTTTCTGTAAAGAAAGGAGCGATGAGTCACCATTCGTTGTCAAATCCACCGGTGCGGCTACAGTAAAAAGCAAGGTATAAACTTGCTTTTCCATCTTATGAATTGGAATACCATCAACGACTTCTGGAGTAACTCCTATATCAGACGTAAAATAATTACGAAACGTTGAAAAAGGATCCATCTCCAAATCAATTCCAGCACCATCAGGCCCATAGAGTTTACCGAGCTGGCGCCGCACGATCTGTTCTGGCCGATCATTAAAAATAGCTCTATCAATAGGACTTAGTAACTGCTGGCGCAGTGGGAAAAGTTGTTCCCATTCCTTTTTATAGTTTTCAGAATCGGCCCAACGATATTCTACAGACAATAAGGTTTTACTTGAATTTAGCTTGTTTGCCAGCACATGTGTATTTCTAGCTAAGTTCTGTACATCTTTTTCTTTAGAGACCAAAACCCAAATTAGACTACCTTGTAATTGCTGATTGACCTTTTTCTGAATCTTCTCACTACTCAGCGAGCTACTACTATCTGCTAACTGTAAAATATCTGTTTGAAGCCAGCCTTCATGATAACGAAATATCGTTAGAACTATAAGTAGGCCAACAAAACAAAACCAAATAGCAACTCGACGGGACATGAAATTATTTCTGGTTATCTTCGGAAAATTCACTCAAAAGTTGCCCATTATTTGGTTCAACTGAATGAAAATTTTCAATTTTTATTTCAGTGATGGCCTTGCTGGCTTCAGCCAGAGTAATTCTTCGAATTTTTTCATCACCTGTTACTTCAATCGATTGGATGATATTTCTAAAAGATTCCTGCTTGGGGACTAGCTTAATTTGCCAATACTCATCCTCAATTTTTGGATTCAAAATAAAAGATTGGCTAAGCTTTGAAAAATCACCATTGACAATCTGTATTAAGGGATCAGCTACATGGCTTTCTATAATATCATTAGGAGATTGACTATCATTTTCACTGCTAGCAATTTTAAAAATGCGATGTGACTCAATAGGGCTATTAATTCGCCAACTCAGTCCTATATTTTCAGAAACAGCTAAAATACCATTAGAAACCAGCGGCCTTGGCAATTGTGGCAGTATTTTTGTTTGAGAAAATGTACCAAGCATCTGCGGAGAAGAATCTACTTTTTGTTCTATCTCTTTTAAAGCTTGCAGTTGTTCTGAAGTCAAAGCAAAAACTACTGTGGAAATCAATAATGTAATTATAGATATGAATAGGAGACTGATGGATTTCACTAGTTAACTCCCAACTTTTCTAATAAAATTGGGGGCGAGGCAAACAACATTTCTGAGCTTTTGATTTCAACCGCTACTTGTACCGTATACCCTTTTGTCAACCGAACTCCTGTATCTCTATCTGTAATTGTGTAATTAATCTTAAATCGATTTTCATACTCGGATATCTCGGCATGAACAACAATCCATTGTTGAAAACGTAACGGTTTTACATAGCGCACTTGTAAATCGATTACCGGCCAGGCATAACCAGACTCTTTCATCTGTGGGTAGTTGTAATCCAGTTGATCAAGCAAAGAACAACGGGCAATTTCAAAGTACTTAGTATAATGCCCGTGCCAAGCCACCTCCATCATATCTACATCATGGAATGGAATTTGTAATTCAACTTGCGCGGACCATTTTTCTGGACGTCTCGATTTACTTGTTTTCATACAAGCGCCAATGCCTTTGTTGAATCAATGTAACAAACTTTCTTAAAGGCTGTTCAAGCTCTATGTCTTCCTCCAAGAAAGAAAACTCATCTGCTACCTGCGTAATTGTGTTATTAAGCGCAGTTGACAGTTTCTCCAAAGCCAGAGTGCCAGTATGAACACGAAGTTGTATGCCTTGCCACGCCACCATTAGCGCTGCAGCAGTTGTCTGTTCAGTTAGCTGTAATACCCTAATACAATCCCGAGCTGCAATTGTGCCCATGCTAACCTTATCCTGGTTGTGACATTCCGTAGACCTGGAAAAGACACTCGCGGGCATGGTTTGTTTTAATGCTTCAGCAGTCCAGGCACTAGCACCAATTTGAACAGCCTTAAACCCGTGGTTAATCGATCTACGGGACCCTGAAGCTCCGGATAAGTTAGCAGGCAGTCCATTATTAAACTTAACGTCAACCAGTTGGGCTATTTGTCGATCCAGTAAATCAGAAAGATTTGCTACCGCATTTTTCAGACTGTCCATGGCAAAAGCGATATGACCACCATAAAAATGCCCGCCGTGAAGTACTCTCTCATTCTCACCATCAATAATCGGATTGTCATTGGCACTGTTTAATTCATTATGAATAAACTGTTTAAACCACGGTAGGGAATCCTGTAATACACCAATTACATGGGGAGCACATCGCAATGAATAGCGGTCTTGCAATCGACTATTCTGTCTTGGTGCAGCACCTACATTTAGATCATCATGAATCCATTTTGCAATTTGGTTTTGACCAGGGTGAGGCTTCACAGCAAAAAGTGCACTATCGAAATGGTAGGCATTGCCATCTAAAGCAATACTCATCATAGAAGTAATACGAGCGCTTAATTGTGCAAGATATTCAGCGCGTTTATAAGCCAGACAAGCCAATCCAGTCATCGCAGCAGTGCCATTCATTATTGCCAACCCCTCTTTTGGGCGCAGCTTCAATGGCTCAATCTTCAGTTCACCAAATACTTCAGCGGTATCTCTCTGATCGCCCCGATACCAAACCTTTCGCTCTCCGCATAAAACTGCAGCAACGTAGGATAACGGGGTCAAATCACCACTGGCTCCAACTGAGCCCTCTTGTGGTATTACTGGTATGATGTCTTTTTGAAGTAGTAAAACAAGTTGCTGTAATAACCGATATCGAACTCCAGAACTACCTTTTGCAAGGCTGGCAATTCTTGCTGCAACGATTGCCCTACTCTGCTCAAGAGTAAAGACTTCCCCCATTCCACAACCATGAAAAGTGAACAACCGGTGAGGCAATTCTTCAACTAAGTCTGCGGGAATACTTTCGGTACAGGAGTCGCCATAACCAGTAGTTACACCATAAATCACGCCTTCCTTTTGCCAAAGGCTATCAAGGAATTCAGCACCGCGATTTATCCTGCTAACAAAACTCTCTTCCTCTGATAAAGAGATATCACCACGGCCAGCTGCGATAGTATTTACCTGGTCAATTGATAGATCTTTCCCATCAAAGACTATTTGGGTGCGTTGTAGTACTGCTGAATTCATTTTTGCTGATCCCAGAATGGGTAAAAGTTATACCATTGCAAAGGTGCTATCTGGCAATAGCGCTCTAACCTTCGTGCAAATTCCTCAACTAGGGAGCGGATATGTCCCTCTCGATCGCCACGCTTCATCACGACATGATCACAGAGTTTTTCCATATAGATATCGTAACCAGAGGCGCTACGGAGACAGAACAATGTATAAACCGGGCACTTTAATAAGGAGGCGAGAATGTAGGGACCCTGAGGAAAAGGTGCCCTACGCCCTAGAAACTCTGCCTTACAGGTACGTCCTAGCGAATTAATCGGCGTTCTATCACCAACAATTACGACTAGCTCTCCAGCTTCAACGGCCTCCGAGAGCCGCATTGCCAATGCCGGAGATACTTCAGTTACCTGAATAAGTCTTACCTGGCTAAGTGGGTTGAGCATCTTCATCATGCGATTAAACTTTACGGCATGTTTGGTATGCACCAATACATTTACCCGTACTTTGGTCAGGCTACCAAGTGCCCGGCATACCTCTAAATTTCCAAGGTGAGACCCGATAATCACACCACCCTGACCACTTGCTGCCAACTGGTGAAGGCCCGCTCTTTTTGGGAAATTAACCTGGCTATCAGGAATACCCACAAACCAGGCTTCCAGTTTTTCTCTAGCGCTATCTGCAAAATTGAGAAAAACTCTAAATCCTGACAACCAACTAGGCTTAATACTGCTATTTGGATAACGCTTTGCAAATAATTCCAAATACTCTTTTATCGAGTTCCGGCCACTATGATTCTTTACGTAGTAACACAGCACCACTGGATAAACCGCTAATTTGAAAGCAATAGGGCCCAATCTATGATGGAGCCAAAATAAAAATCGTATACCCAGGAAAAAGCCCTGCTCCCGATATTTAGACCAGTGCAAATTATTCACACCTTTAACCCCAATCTCGAGATGCGTAGAGTCCGAGTGACCATGCCAAAGAATAAACGTGTATGCATCGCCGATATTAACAAGTTATCCTCAAAGCCACGGAAGTGAGAAACACCATCTTTTGGGTAGCTCACATTAACAGGTACCTGTTGAAGTTCTCCTTTATTCCAGTACCATCGCACAAGGATCTCAGGGTCAAAATCCATTCTATCTCCAGTAAATTCTCTATCGAGCAGGTTGACCACTAAGGATATGGGGTAGCAACGCAATCCGCACATTGAATCCTTAATCTTTAGAGAAAGTGTATTAATCCATATCCAGATATGGGTTAGATAACGGCCCCATAGGCGTACTTTAGGTACAGATTTATCATATAAGGGATATCCACATATTAGCGCTCTGGGAAATTTCTTACTCTGTTCAAAGAATTGTGGGATATCGGCTGGGCTATGCTGGCCATCGGCATCGACTTGAATTGCGTGGCTATATCCAAGTTCTTTCGCAGCTCGTAGACCACTCTTTACAGCTGCACCTTTTCCACCATTTACCTGATGAATTACCAGGTGAACTTGAGAGCCATAGCTCTTTTCTAAACGTTGTAATTCCTTACGGCAGGATTCATCACAGCCATCATCCACCAAGATATATGGAAGATTGAATGTATCCAGGGACCCAAGCGTTTCTGCAATCGCGCCTTCGTGATTGTAAACCGGTATTACAAAACAAAATTTAGACATGGCTAAAGCACAACCTACCACTGCTATATTCTGTTCCGTTATCATTAGCATTATGAAAAGAAAAATTTAGTTTGTTTTTTTCCTGATTAAACTCCAGTGCCAGTTCAACTCTGTCACCTGGTATCATTAGCTGTTTAAACTTGATAACTTCCATGTGGGAAAAAGTACTATTATTTTTTAAAAGAGTCCTGCCGAAATGCATGGCCCAATCCAATTGAACCACACCAGGCACTACTGGAGATCCATCAAAATGGCCGGCCAGGCAAGGAAGATCGTTATTTACTGAGAACTCAACTTTCCCACTATTATCTAAAAAATTGCAGTTAATAATCTGTGGCACCATTGCCGCAGGCATTACATCAAAAAGCTGCATTAGCAGGTCTCTCGTTATTTTTCCCTGTGAATTGGTCGGCATTTCATCAACAAAGCGCCAGGAACGTGGTAAGGCGACACCATCCACATCTTCGGAAAGACTCTCTCTCAACTTTCGGATCAGAAATGCTTTCCCATTGTTCTTCAATATTTTAAATCCAGACTCAGTTAATGTGGCTACTACCGCAATAGTCTTTCGTTTTCGTTCCATCACAAGAGTGTAAGCTTTGTTAATATACTCACCCCTCATTAAAAGGCATTCTATTTGCGTCAACGAAATTCTTTTTTCTTCAAGTTTAACAATTCGGTCGGCCCTCCCCTGTAATTCAAATGAGCCACCTTCATATATTTCCACTTTATCCTGGCAAATAAACTCTTGAGGCAACCAGGGAGAAGAAACCTGTAAAAGACCATCAGAGGTCTTTACAATCTTTACACCTTCCAGAGGGATCCAATCCTTTTGGCTCATTTGACTGCGCCAAGCAATACCACCAGTTTCAGTACTCCCATAAATTTCAAGGGGAGCTACACCACATAAATCGTAAATAGCCTGAGCATCCAGTTCCTTTAAGGGTCCACCGGAAGAAAATATCATTACTAGTGATTTACCCAATTCCCAAGGCCAGGATGATATGCGACGACTTAATTGAGCAGGACTAGCAATCCAAACGGATGGTGCATATTTGTGAGAATCATTAAGTAGACCAGCGGTATCAACATATGTCTTACTGACAAACGGCCGACCGCTGGAAAGAGGCCATAATAATTTAAACAAAAGGCCATAAATATGTTGGTGACTCACTGTTGCTAAAGTCGTTGTACCAGTGAGCTGAGATGGCCAGCTCAACTCATGCGCCTTCACTTCAGCCAATAACTGCCATAAAGATTTAACAACAAGCTGTGGCTCACCGCTGCTACCCGAGGTGAATAATCGAATTTCTGTTGAAAAGCTTTTGGGAGGAGAAATATTACTGCTGTGGTTTTCTGGTATATCGACCCTAAAAGATGGGCAATTTAACCAAGTACCCAACAAAAGAGTTTCTTCATCGATATTTTTCTGTGTGAAACGTTTGTTGTTTGCAGGAATAATAACCTTTTGAGCGCAAGAAAGAGCTGAAAAAAACAGAAGACTAAATTCATAGGTATCTTCACAGAAGAGGGCCACACTCGTAGATCCTCTTTTCTCTATGACTTCCTTCAGGTCCCTAGCCACAAAAGCCAAGTCATGCTTAAATTGTGCAAAGGAAATTTTTCCACGGCTGGTATAACTTACAATGGCTTTGTCATTTCTGTAAGCAAACAGCTGTTCGAACAGTACTTCGTTCACGGCTTTAACTCACACCTTATTCTGGATACGACGGCGCAATATCCATTCGCAGCTCATCATAATTCCCATTAATACATATGAAACCAGCCCATTATAAATAGTCCACAGTTTCATATTACCGTTTATAACGGTTGCCAGTGCGAGACCCCCATTCAGTAAAAAGAAAAGACACCAAGCTTTGGTTACTTTACGTGTGTACAGAACCCCTTCAGGCGGTAAGTCCGGCTCCATTAGGCGAGCTAACCGCTCCACTAAGGTTTGGGGTTGCTTTAAACTATAAAAAAACACTGAAAATAATATCAGGTTACAAAGGACTGGATACCAAAGAAGCCCAGCTGGATCATCCCTTAGCCAAGAAATTCCAACGGCAAGAGCCAAGGCTAAAGCCAGTAACTTTGTACCAATCGTTTTTTTCGCGCTGCCAATCAACACCCGCAAGATTGCGACGATTAACATTAATATCAAAATACTGCCAAGAGACAGGTATTCAATACCAAGATAGATCGCAAACGGGTAAAGAGTCAGAATTATGACCAATATCAACTGCGCGAAACGACTCACTGCTCTTCCATTACCTTTTGGATTGCGCTTACAACGTCCCCTACTGTTCTCACACTCTTAAATTCTTCAGGTGCAATTTTTTTACCTGTAAGCTCTTTCAAACGAACAATCAGGTCAACAGCATCAATGCTATCAATATCTAGATCTTCGGAAAGATGGGCATCTTCTGTTATATCTTCTTCATCAACCTCAAACATCTCAACAAGAATTTCGGTCAATTTTGATAATATATCTTCTCTATCTTTCAACATATAAACTTCTCTTAAGCGCGACTATCACTGACAAATTTGGCCAGGCTATTCACACTAGCAAAATGTGATTTGGTTTCTTTATTTTCCGCATCGATAGATATGTTGTATTTCTTCTGCAATGCCAGACCTAGTTCAAGCGCATCAATGGAATCCAAACCAAGCCCTTCACCAAATAAAGATTCATCCGCGATGATATCCTCTGGTGTAATATCCTCCAGGTTTAGTACCTCAATAATCAGTGTCTTTAGCTCATCAACCAACTCACTCACGCAGCACACTCCTCAGTATAAAATGCTTTTAATTCTTGGGTAACTTGTCTGGCTACCAGTGGACTTTCGTTTTCCTCTTTCATCTTGAGCTTTTCCCAAGACTCAGAGACATCAAATTCAAAATGTGGTCGCGATAACGGAATGCTGTACCACGGTATATTTTTCATTAACATTGGTGGGTTACAGCGAATGGTAACTAGAGTCGGACTAACCCCGGAACGAATTGCCATATAGGCAGCTCCCCGCTGAAACTTAAATGGTTTTCCAGGCACGGAGCGGGTCCCTTCTGGAAATAAAACTACTGACTCACCCTTTTTCAATGATTTTGAAGCGAGCTCTATTATTTTTTCAGGATCATCATTCGGAATATAACCTGCGGTCATTACCGCTCCACGCATAAAGGGATTTCGAAACAGGCTCGCCTTTACAATACAGTTTGCATTAGGTATTCGAGAAATAAGAAAAACAACATCAATAAGTGTGGGATGATTTGCCAATATTAATTGGCCAGACTCCTGCAACTTAGCTTCACCCCTAAAATCATAGGTATATATCCCTGTTTTGTGCATTAATCCAATAAATAAACGAAAGGCATAATGTATGATCAGCCTTGCCTTACGTATTCGTACACTTGCGTTAGGATATATTATTCTCAGAGGTGGAAATAATATAAATCGAAGAACCAGACCACCCAGACCAAATAGACTAAACGCAACAGCTGTTGCAATCAGTCTAAGCCAATACCGATCATCCCTCTTGCCAGATAGCAATTTAGTTTGCATTGATTTGTAACTCCCACTCTCTGGCTAGGGGTATCTTCCCTGAGTTTTCAACAAGGGCATTTACCAGGGCTAACTGATAATCAGCCTCTTCAAATGCTGTTTTTACTTTGATGCTTGAAGAATTTACCAGAGTCACTCCAGTACCTTTAATGCCCTCAGCGGGTAAGGTTAGAAGTAAGGCTGTAGCACAAATTGCTGAAGGGCTTTCCGCACTTGGGTGATACATTTGTGGTAGGGGTTCCTCACTAAATATCAGCAGTATTTCTTTTATACCTTCCTGCAAAATACCAGCGGCTTCCATAAAACCAGCTAGCAATGGGTAGTCACCACCCGCCAAAGCAAGAGCTGGTGATCGCACCTTATTAGCTATCGACAGCTGACCAACAATTGCATTGTGTACCGATAATCCAAACGCAGTAGGGGACAAATCTTCACCCGCAGCAACACCCTGAAGAAGAGAGTAAGTCCTCATCGCCTCTCCATGTACAGAGCAACACAACAGGGGAATATCCCGCTGCTGAAGAAGTGGGTAAGCAGTATTAAATACGGCCTTAGACAAGGGACTCAGACGGCGCCTAAGCATTGCTGGAAGAAAGGACACATCCGCCTGGATATCTTCCTGCAGCTTTAGCTCACCACTACGCCAACGTTGCCAGTCCGCAGGCTCCGAAACCCCTGCATACCAAGCTCGCCAATCGGAAATTACAAATTCAATAGACAAACTACTCTCATGGAGCCGTGCTCCACCCCTCAAATACCAAGTCTTTCTAACCTGTCAGCTCTGCCATTGTTTTTAGGTGGCTTTTTGAGCTTTTCGTGACCGGTGACAGGGCGGGAATGGTACACAAAATGATCAATTCCCGCTAGCAAAAGAACCTTCAATTGGGACTGGTGAGTTTCTTCATTACACGGACATACACAAGAACTATTTCTTTGAACATTTCTCGTATACTACCGACCAGACTTTAACTGACATAAGGTCAATCAACGCGTTAGCTGACCAGATGAAACTCTTGCAAAGAATAAAATTTCTCTAAATATTCAAATTTAGGGGAGAAATTCTAATGGAGAGAATGATTCTTATTGCCCAGTCCAGCATCTATAATCTAATTCCTTAGGGAGATCAGATTAAAGTTCTCAGATGTAACAGATGATGTAACCCCTCTTTTCCTCTACTATCAATCGTGAGGGTCACTCTGCTATTTTGCTTTGTTTGTGATTACACTCTACTTCTGATTCGATAAATAAGACTTCATGCTTTATTTTACTTGTTCGTCGTTTAAATATTGGCCTGGGGACTGGCAGGCGAACTCATCACTATTCTTGAGTAGCGCAGAACATTTACGTTTAAAAAATATTCGTAACCCAAGACGGAGGATGCAATTTTTAGCCGGGCGTTTACTCGTGAAAACCCTTATTGCTGAACAGTATGGATGCTCTCTCTCAGATCTAGAGATTGATCCTAAGACCCCTTCAGTTGCCTACCTCTTAGGAACCCCTTTTATTAATCTCTCGATCAGTCATACGGCAGACTACCTTGCGGTCTCCATCGGAAAAATTCCCGTTGGTATTGACTGTGAAAGAGGTCATCCAACAAGAGACTGGCTGCTAATCGCCCAAAATTACTTTAGTTCCTATGAAGTGTCCTGGTTACAGAGTCTACCAATCCCCTTATTAAAGGAAGAGTTCATAAAAACTTGGACGATGAAGGAAGCGCTTGCCAAATGCAGTGGTGATGCACTAGGTACACTGCTTAAAATTTCTTCACCGATTGGCCAAAAAAACAATTGGCCTGAACCCTATTCTGAATACCGCTGTTGGAGTGGACAGCCTCAAGAAGATATCTTCCTTTCCCTCGTAGCTAGGCCTGCGCCCAGTTTTACTCCTAAAGAGGTAATAGGTACTTACCGCAATAGTTTTGAAGGCCCAGCAACACGAGAAATTCGACTAAAAGCTTCATGATTTGGCGACCCCCTTTTCTACTTAGCAGGTATCAAGGGAATCACCAATAACGACTACCTCAAGTTAATTACTTGCTGAACAAATCCCCAAAGAAATCCCCCTCATACCATGATGGCTTATCTTCGGCATCCGCCACTTCACGAGCGATCAAGTAATTAATTTCGGTAAACTGCCTAGCTGCTGCATAGCTCACCCCTGCATCCGGTGCGTCTCCAGGTTTGTGATAACTCTCTTTCAGAAAAGCCACTTGCATCGCTGTACCATCGATATTCGGGTCCTGTGCTTCACGCCCAGTGATTAGGTAGATAGAGGGCACTCCACGGCGTACAAAATTGTAGTGATCGCTGCGTACGAAGATCACTTCTTCCGGCATGGGATCAGGGCTCAGCTTTAGGCCGCTACGGATTGCGGCGTTTTCGGCAACCTGGCCCAGGGACGAGTGCTCGGCACCAAAAGCAATAATGTCGCGGAACGGGTAGAGCAGCATGGGCATATCCAGATTGATATTGGCCACGATGGACTGCAGAGGCACGGTGGGATATTCGGCAAAGTAATCTGAACCGAGCAATCCCTTCTCTTCTCCAGTCACAGCTACAAACAAAAGGGAGCGCCGTGGTGCCTGGCCTGACTCCGCAAACAACCGTGCTGTTTCCAACATGACCGCGATGCCTGCAGCATTATCCTGAGCACCATAATAAATCTGGCCATCCTCTTTTTTACCGATATGGTCCAAGTGGGCAGAGAAGACTACATATTCATTTTTTAGTGCCGGGTCACTGCCCGGTAATACCGCCACTACATTAGGGCTGAGAATATCCTGGTGCTTAGAACTTGTGCTTAGCGCCGCACGGTAGGGAAGCTCAAAACCTTTAGGATTTTGACCTTTTTCCATATCGCTGAAGATAGCTTCCAGGCTCTGCTGGGTACCGTTGAAGAGTTTGCTCGCCGCATCAATGTTGAGCATAACACCGGGATACAAGCCTGGGGTGGCACTACCCGGTTCGCCTGTACGCTTTACCCAGTCGAAAGTATCTTCGTGGCGATGCTCCGCATAGCGAGCGAAGGGGCGACGCTTTTCGCGCTCGGGTGTATAAAGGGTGATATAACCCACCGCACCGTGGCGAGCGGCGGTTTCACGTTTATTATAACTGGAAGCATAGTGAGCCCCTACTTCACTGGGCAGGCTCTTGGGGCGACCACTCAGTATCACCGCGATCTTCCCTTTCACATCCAGCCCAGTGTAATCGTCCAGGCCATAGTCCGGCGCCTCAATTCCGTAGCCGACAAACACCAGCTCGGCTTCCAGGTTAGCTTCCTCACTAACAGCAGAAGGCGAGGCGATAAAGTCCTCACCAAAGGTAAAAGTGATCTCATCACTCTCCCCTTTCACAACGAGACCGGGCTCAGCACCATTCCAGCTGGCACTGCGGAAGGGCACATTTTGAAAGAAGCCCTGCACCCCTGCCGGAGTGAGGCCCATAGACTGAAACTGATCGGCCACATATTGCGCCGCTTTGAGGTAGCCTTCGCTGCCCGTATTTCTTCCCGCCAGCTCTGCAGATGCCAGGTAATTCACATCCCGACTGATATTGTCGATATTCGCGCTGGGCGCTGTGTCAGTGGTCACTGCGGTGCAGGCCGCCAGCAGCACTGCCAGTAGGCCGCTGAGCAGGATTTTGCTTTTCATGGAAACTCTACTTCTCGAATAAATCATCGCGGCCAGCCAGATAGCACCAGTACCGCGCCCAAATGGGGCGCAATCTTAACACGATCCGGCTGAATGCAGTGACGCCCAAAGTAAGTGGTCACTTACTTTGATTGACGCAATATATAGGAATCAAGCAGCTTTGTAGAGGCCAGGGAAAGCTCGGGTCAATGCTGCGGCAATCTCTTCATGGGCCCGGTCAGCACAAAACTCTCCATGGGCGGCCAGGTAGTGTAGAAATGGCAACTGCAGTAGTCGTTGAAAGTCCTCCTGTAGCCAACAGCGCTGGTCCCTGCCATCGGGGGTCATTCGCGTTCGCCAGGCGGGAGGTACCTGCATACCGGCGCGTATACCCGAGAGGCGCATCAGATTGCGACCACACCAGCTACAGCCACTCCACTTCCCCCAATACTGCAAGGCATCACAACCCAGTAACAAGCCGCCATTAAAGGGTAACCACCAAAAGGCCTCAGGATGACGGCTATAACGTAGCTCTAGAAACTGACTTCCCGGTATTGGAGTGCTACCCCCGTCTTTCACCAACTTATCTGCACTGGGAGGATAAAAATTTGAACCTGTCTGCCGCCAAAAAGTCAGGTCGAAGTGATCACGGTAGTAGAGGTCATCCTGACCGTGGTGATATCCCAGGCGTACCGCATGGGAAATTCGGCCGAGGTCCTGCAGCTTCTCCTCCTGGGCTGGCCGCAGGCGAATCGGGTTCACCAGTATCAGCTCCTCCTGCCAACGCACCATGGCCATATTGCGATTGATAGTGACCGCCGGGGCCAGTTTTACGGTTCCCGGCACATAGAAAAGGTCTGGTAGTAGTTGGCGTATTTCGCCGTGAGGCTGGGGCTGGGGATAGTTGATACGCACTTGTGAAAGCTCAGGTGTAGTACACCCGATTACTGAGACCGCGCAGAAGCTGTAGGGCCCGCTGCGCGCTCTCTTCCGGAACAAAGACATGGTCGTGGCGCAGGGCGTTTACCATATTGGCCACTATGCCCGCATCGGCCAGTTCTCTGGTGACAGTTGCGGTAAGGCCCACCGCGCTGAGACCGGAAAAGACCTGTAGCGTGATTTGTCGGAAAGGTTTACTGGAGGCTATTCCATACTGCTGTGCTAAACATTTGGGTAATATTGCACTCATGCCCTCACCTTCGCGAAAAATGCACAGACTTTGCGTCAAAACTTCTTCGAGCCGGGCATCCGATACCTGGCAAAAAACGTAAGTTTCCTCTTGTAATTTGGGGCACATATTTCTCAGAATATTTGCGAGTGAAACTTCTACAGTCATACCCGATTTGCCATTGAAAATTCCTGCTGTAGAAACACACAGTAAGTGGGTGCGCGGCAGAAACCATGTCATGCCTTTATCCATAGGAAAAACGTCCCACGGAAACACCATATGGCTATAAGGTCTAGATGATCAGTACATTCTGTCAGTAATTCACACCACCACTGTCTCAGTGATTTTTTATTTTAATTTCGCTTACGCCTATTCACGTTTTTTTTTGTCGGTTTTTTTAATTCTTCGCCTTCCAGCTCAGGCTCACCCGGTGCTGGGGCAGTATTCACTTCTAGGTCGGGGGAGTCTTTTTTCTCCCAACTCTGCAATACCCTATCAATCGCTTTTTCCAGGCGAACACGGGGGAATTCCGGACAGGGTGAGCCCTTTCCCGGATCGTGCCAGGCGGACAGCGGTGCAACAAAAACCACCAGAGATTTATGCAGGCGATCTCGGCCGATACTTACCTCGGTCCAAGTAGTCTGCCAGGCAAATTTGCCTCGCACGGAATAATCGCTCTCATAGGATTTTAAGGTGAGGAAATAGGGGTATATTTTCCCTCTGCGACAAATGATCCTACGGCCGGTCTTTATATTGGCCATTTGTGTGAAAGGGTCAAAATACCAGTGGATATCGTAGCCAAATATAAATTGCAGTTTTCCGTCTTGGGGGAGGAAGGCGTAGGAACGGCCAGTACCATCGGATTTCAGACTCCAGACATGGCGCGCCTCCCCATCCCTGGAGATTAACCAGGCACCAACCCATTGACTGGCATTCAAACGGGATTGCGCTTGCCAACCAGCATTTCTCTGCTGTGTCTTTATCTCTTGCTCGCTCTGTTTCTCCTTTTTTTTCTGCTCTTCCTTAGCAAAAGCTGAAAAAGCTGTGAGCAAGAATACCAGAGCCAAAACTAGGGTTCTTTGCATCACAGCTTTTCTCCAGTATTCGGCGCTCTCCTCCCTGAGTGAAAAATTCCTTTTGTGTTTTTAAATCAGTGCCTTTAAAAATCAGCTGGCAATATTCGGACAGTTGCTACCCGCCTTAGGGGTGTTCCAGCCACTCAGTCGGCGCTGGAAACTTAGCAAGCCACCGCCTGCCTGCAGCCAGTGCCGCCCATCGATCACTGCAAATAACAAGGTGGAGCGACTCCAACCGCGAAACGCCACCGACACCACACCGCCTTTACAGCTAACGGAAGCACCTGTGCGCACCTGAACACGATCGCCATCCAGTTGCCAATTAATGGCAAAGCCATGGGTCAACCTACCCCCGGAATTAAAGCCATAGGCATAACCGGAACCATCGGCATTAAGCTGCCACACAAGTTGGTCGTCTCCTTCACTCACCACTAACCAGTTACCCGCCCATTTTTGTTGCGCTGATTCCGCTGTTGCCGCCAAAGGCAAAAGGAGAAAAAGTATCAGGGCAATGGCACAACTCTGTAGCGGGGAGACACAAATAGGATTTGAAGGGGGATTACGCAAATACTTCATGCGCTGCTCTACCGTATGTTCTCCACGGCGAGGACCGCGGAGTAGGGTTACTGTGAACGGCGGCAGGCGTCACCGCCAATGTTCCTGGCCGGTTGCGGCCACAGGCCAGAAAAACCGGCGTGAAAAATCGCACAGGCGTTATTTTTCACATCCCTTGCTTAGTAAGGCTAGACGCAAAATCCCACAGTGGCATTAGAAGCATTAAAAATATTTATTGAGGCGCCACTGTGAGAGAGTGGAATTAGGCAGACAGTTTGGATAGGGGATGAGGGATATATTATTTAGACTGTGCATCCGACAGATTTTTATCCGCCCGCCACACACGGTATTTCAGCTGCACACCCTCCGGCAGATACACTACCAGAGGCTGGCTACTTGAATAAGGCAGTAACAGATCCTTACCGCGCACACGGATAAAACGACGGGATTCGGAGTCCTGCCCGCACACTTTGCTGGTATCCTGCCTGGGCTTCAGGTCCGCCAACACATAATAGGGGTAGCCCCAACCCGACAACACCTGGCGCTGTAGGGGTGCACTGAAACTGCGCAGGTTGCAGTCGGCCAGTGCATTCTTACCCGGCACCAGCTCAACCATAAAGCGACTCTCATCGACCACCTTGGGTAGCTCTATCACGTAGCGATGTTTGCCTTCTACTTCTGTCGGAAATGCATCTAGAGGCTCGACCGCCTGAAGCGGCACTACATAACAGAGGATAAGGGTGGGCAATAGGGATCTTGCCATCGTGACTTCCTCACGGCTGAACAACTGACCTGGCGCACAAACCTCTTAAAGTCTAGACCGCTTTCTCCAGCGCAGTCCCCACCAGAGGGAGAACCCAAGGGCTAGTGCCAACGCAAAGAGCAGCGCCGCCCACAGATAACTGATACCTCCGCCCAACGTCGGTTCGAGCCGTGCTCTTGCCGTAGCCAGCAGGGCGCGTAAATTTTGAATAGAAGCGATCACTTCGGTGTTGGGTGCGGCAGTAATCACTTCCCGCCGCAATTTTTCCCACTGCGCTTGAAGCTGGCTGTATAAAACCCTGTCTCGTGATTCAATGGTTTGCTGCAGGGGCTGGTAGCCCTCGCGATAGGCGAGCATCAGCTTGTGGTAAGCGCCGGCATTATCTCCACCCCGGTAATCCGTTTCCACCAAAAGCAATAGCCCCTCGGCGCGGGTCAGGGGATGCTCGAGGGAACGCACCAGATGGGGATGTCCTCGCCACCACATCAGGGCATTTCTGGCATCGTTGGATAACTCGACCGGTCGGGTTACCGCCATGCCCGGTAATCCGACCAGGGCCGGGTAGCGCTCGGCAAGATCGGCTGAGGGGGGCAGCTGGTTCTTCACGGCAAAGGCGGCCACGGTCACCGCCAAAGCCCAGCGCTGCCGGCTGTCCAGGTCGCCGTCGACCCGATTGCTATGTACCGTATCCACAATGGGGTCGAGCGTATTGTACAAGTCGTAGAGACTGAAACTCGCCATCCGTGTAGCATTGCGCAGGTCTGGCACCGCGCCACCGCCCTGCCCCCAGCTGCCGTGGCATCTGGCACAACGCTGTTGGAAAAGGGGGGCCGCCAGATTGGCTGCGGGCAGAGACTGCGCCGGGGAGCGCTGCATCTGATAGAGGGCCGCCAATCGGTCGGCAATCTCATTGGCCCTCCTACGCACACTATCAGCGTCATCGCGATGGCCTATCGCCTCCTGCAAGGCTCCAATACTCCTCTCCAAAGCGGAACGGCCAGGTTTATCTGGTAGTTGCCGTACCAGTTCCAACGCCTGAGTGGCATGGTGCTGCTGCAGTCGATAGAGGTCTGTATCGAGGATTTGGTCATCATCGACAGCATCCCCGTAGTCCACAGCGATATAAGAAAGCAGGTTGCTTGCGCGTGCGGCCAGCCTGTCATTCTCCATCGACTGCTGTGCCCATAAGGACTGAATAGAGAGGGCCAGCAAGCACAAACAGATCCATGAGTATCGCAAGGGTGACTTCCTGTTACTGGCTACTGCGGGAGAAAGCGGGATTACTCAAGTGTGGCAAAAGTACAGATACAAAAAACCCCGCACTTGGCGGGGTTTTGTTCGGCAGAAACACTAGCCTCGTTCGGCGCGCTCTTTGGCGATCAGGTAATCCGCTACCTGGAGCATCAATTCCTGTCCGTTACTCTTGCCCTTGTAGCCCGGCAGAGAGGAGCTGATGCGGTATTTACCAGCCACAACTACTTCCGGGGTGCCAGTCATTTTATAGGCACGCTGGTTGGCCACACCCTGCTTGACCTTGCTATTGATGGCGAAGGAATTCATCAGCTTGGCGGCCTTGGCACCATCGGCACCGTGCTTGTTGAACAGCGCTTCAATAGCGGCCAGATCGGGCTTAAAGTCACGACCTTCACGAATCGCCAGCATTTGGCGTTGGTTATAAATGGTGTTGAACAGCGGGGTGTGCATTTCTTCCAGAACACCCATGGCATCGGCCACGTAGAACAGGCGGGCGTGTATATCCATCACCGGTTGCCAAATCGCCGGCAGTTTTAGCAGGGCCACATCGCTGGGCATCTTTTCTTGCCAGCTGTTCAGGGCCGACTCGAAATGGTAGCAGTGAGCACAGCCATACCAGAACATCTCTGTCACTTCGATCTTGTTGGCGTCTTTCTGGGCTACCGCCTGTGGCAGTACCTGGTAGTGTTGGCCGGCCTTAAACTCGCCACTTTCCTGGGCGCAGGCAACAAGGCTGAATAACACAGCCAAAACCATCGTTATAGGGGCGAGAACTGCTCTCATAAGTCTTCTCCAGCTTGTATATTCGTGGTTCGAGCGCCTGATTTGGCGGCGTACTGTCGGGCCACTGAGGACACAATAGACAGCGCAGATTATTTAAGTTCCCAGCGCCTGGCGCAAGGAAAGGTCGCATAAGTGACAATACTTTACCCAATTCCCACCCCATTGAGTGGGCATTGGGCACAAAAAAGGCCGGTGTGTGACCGGCCTCTCGTTGCTTTGGCTCACCGATTTAGTCGGTCAGGCCAGCGATATAGTTGGCAACTGCCTTAATTTCCGCATCGGAGAGCTGCTTAGCCACAGTGCGCATGGTGCGAACCTCGCCATCATTGGCGCGGGTGCCCGCACGGAAAGCTTTCAACTGCGCTTCAATGTACTCCGGATACTGACCAGACAGACGCGGATAACCTGCGGGGGCATTGCCCTGGCCGGTAGGAGAGTGACAGCCCATGCAAGCCGGCACGCCAGTTTCCTTGTTGCCCGCGCGGTACAGTTTGCGACCGAAGGCCAAGCCATCGACATTGTCGCCGTTGTTCAGCATTACAGAGATGGCTTCAGAGCCAGTCAGCTGCATCGGCTGGGAGGCGAAGTAGGCGGCGATATCCTGCAGGTCCTGATCTTTGAAGTTGTCCAGCTGTCCGATCATTTGCGGTACATTGCGGGTTTTGCTCTGAATATCCTGCAGCTGCTTATATATATATTTTTCACCAAGGCCAGCCAATTTAGGGAAAGCCGGCGACAAACTGTTGCCATCAGCACCGTGGCAGGCGGCACACTGGGCGGCTTTGGCCTTGCCCGCAGCAGCATCGCCCGAGGCCATTGCAAAAGGTACGGCCCCCAAGCCGAAAACCAAACCGAGTGCCAGAGCAGTGTTTTTGATAATGCTGTTCATACGTCGTCCCGTTGCGCGCTGAGATATGGCGTTTCGTGTCGCCCCCGATAGTCCTGCGACGCGAAAACCGCGGCATTATATACTTGCGCGCCAAGCGAGTGTACTGAATCAACAGACTTAAACGATGCCAATTAACAAATTTGAATCCCAGCCACAAAAACTGAACTATCGTGCCATACGATTTCTCACCAGCGCGCCCACTCTGGCCGAGTGTCCAGAGGACACTGGCGCAGAGGTCGCCTTTGCCGGCCGCTCCAATGCCGGCAAGTCCAGCGCCATCAATGCCCTCACCGGCAATAACAAGCTGGCGCGCACCTCCAAGACCCCCGGACGAACGCAGCTGATCAACTTTTTCAGCCTGTCAGAGGACCAGCGCCTGGTGGACTTGCCGGGTTATGGCTACGCCAAGGTCGCCCGAACTATGAAAGACGAGTGGCAGCGCCACCTGGCCGAATATCTGGAACAACGCACCTGTCTGCGCGGCCTGGTGCTGTTAATGGATATACGCCAACCCCTCAAGGAGTTTGACCTGCATATGCTCACCTGGGCAGTAGAGGCGGGCCTGCCTGTGCATATCCTGCTCACCAAGGCGGATAAAATGAAAAATGGCCCGGCCAATAACGCCCTCTTCGCCGTCGAGAAAGCCCTTAAGGAACAGGAGCTCAGTCGCGGCGTTACCCTGCAAACCTTCTCTTCACTGAAAAAAACCGGCCTCGACAAGCTGGAGCGCAAACTGAACACTTGGTTGGCGCCTCAACCTGAGCCAAACGAACCGACTGAGGCAGAGCCCTGAGGCGAGCGGCCGGAAGGGACTAATTCCGGGCCGCCCCCACAGCCTGCTCTGTTGGTTGGGCAATAGGACCAAACCCTCTCAATCTGGCGGCAGTCGAGGGGGTCGGGGACTCCAAGACCACCGTATCAATTCGGCCCCTGTGACATGCTGTCCCCTATCGGCGACAGCGAGCGCAGTAACAGCTGGCGCAGGCGTCGGCGCGCCTGGGGCGTAGGGCAGTGCAGCGCCTCCGCGCAGAGGACTCGCTGTGCCAGCAGATCCACCAGGGCATCCTCGCGAATAGAAACGGTCAGCAGGCGCGGGGACTCTCCTGGCTCCGCTGTCGGCTCCGCCTCAGTGCAACTGCCGGCTTGCCCCGCCATGGGATACTGGTTTTCCCCCGGCAAAAAGGAGTTCCGGCTTGCCATCTCCATCCGAATAGAGCGCGCTGATAAAGTCAGCGGCAAGCTGCTGTTTATCGCGATCTCCCAGCTGGCGGGCGAGGACAGAACTGGCTCCCACAAGGAGGTAGTGATGGTGTTTTTCATCTCCCTGATTCCGATAGGCCGCCATCAATTGGGCGGCACTGTCACTAAAACGCGTCGCAGATACGGCATAGCTGGGCCACTCACGTGTGAGTAACATTCCAGCCACATCAAATGCACAACCCAAATAGGGAATCGCTTCACCATGATTCCCCTCCTCGCAAAGCATCCTGCCGTGCTCCATCCAATCCAACCACGCCTGTTCCGCACGATCAGTATTCTCGCTCAGCCATTGGCGGTGGTTTGCACATAGGTAACGTAAATTCACGGTAACCCCCCTGTTATATTTACATCAAAGATAATGAGAAACATTATCATTTGCAAGTGCATTTATATCTATGAAGGATACTTTGAGATAGTCGGGGTGTGCCAAAGTCCAGGCATAAAAAAAGCCGGCAGATGGGGGCTGCCGGCTAGGGGTCAGTGCCCTTGGGGTGGGGCACTTGCCAGACGCACCCAGGGGGACGGGTACGTCTGAGGGTTCCTCTAGTATGCAAAGTCTTTGCATATTGAAAGGTTAGGCTGGCTCAGTTTTGTTTCCCAGCCAGTAAACACCACGATCAGAGGTCAGCGAATACTATGCCCTTTCTCTACCTATTTCCGGAAATAGATTCCAAAGACACCAATTAATCAGTGGCAGTGGAAACAATCCGCCAACAAAAATTAAAAACCCCTTTCGTCCAGACAAAAAAAACCCCGGTTTTGGGGAATTCCGGGGTTAAAAAGCTGAACGCTTTGGGGTTAGGGAGCAACAATGATCTGTATCCTTCGATAGGGCGTTTGCCCTGTTTGTTCCCGTTTCTTAAGTAAATAAATGTAAACGCGGCTTAAGTGCAGAAAAAATAATGCGTGATATTAATGAATCAGATCTCAAGAAAGGATTAATGCGCCAAAACCGGCAAAACCTTAAAAATTCGAAGATTATTTTGCCGATAAGATGTCTTGGCCGATAAAAAGTTATAGCGTGAGCTCACTCACCGGACCGCAATCGTGCAGGCGCCGAATCGCTTCCGCCATCAATGGCGCACAATCGAGCAGGTGAAAATTCTGCGGCAAATGTAACTGGGGCAAAGAATTGGTTACTGCCACGGCTTCAAGGGGCAGTTGCGACAAGTCCGAAAAAGCATCTCCACTAAATTGGCCGTGGCTGGCCAGCGCCAGGATACGCTGGGCTCCGGCCCGCTGCGCGGCCTCAACCGCTCGACAAAGCGTTGCGCCACTGGCGATAAGGTCATCCACGATCAATACGACCGCCCCGCGCACCTCTCCCACCAGGGTGCCACCACTGATCTTCTCACCCTGACGGTACTTCTCTACGAAGGCACTACTTACCGGACGCCCCAGACGCTCACTCAGTGTCTCGCGCAATTTCTCCGCACGTTTTATCCCCCCCTCATCTGGGGATAAAACCACCAGGGGCCGCGGTTCCGTCTTCAGTCGGCCCAGCGCAAACTCCAATAACAAAGGTTCCGACAGTAAATGCAGGGTGCGGCAACGAAAGGCATTCTCATAGGCAGACAGGTTGTGGGCATCGAGGGTCACTACCACTTGGGCACCCATGGCCTCCAGAAGATTGGCCAAATAGCGGGTCGGAAGCGGATCGTGTAACTTGGTGCGTCGGTCTTTGCGCCCATAACAGAGGTAGGGCATTACCGCGGTAATACGCGCAGCGCCGGCATCGCGTAAAGCACCAATAAAGAACAAACAGCGCATCAGTTTTTCATCGACACTGCTGTTTTGCTCCCTATACAGGGATTGCACCAGGAAAACATCTGCTCCCTCGACATCATCCAGCGGGCGCACCTTGTGCTCACCATCGGCAAAGCAGCGCTCTTCATGCCGGGCCAGAGGTTCACCCAGGGCCGCGGCCACGCGACCGGCAAAGTCGGCGCCGGCATCCAGACTGAATAATTTCAATCTACTCATAGCAAGTTCGCGCGAAACCAGCGCACGCTCATACGCACCACCTCATCCATTGCACCAGGTTCCTCAAATAAATGGCCGGCGTGGGGTATCAGATGCAAACGGGGCTCGTTGACCATATGGTGGAGGGCCTCTTTATTCAACTCCAGTACCTGCTTGTCATCGCCACCCACCAACAGCAGTGTGGGCGCCTTGACCAAAGGCAGGTCTGACCCGGCCAGGTCCGGTCTGCCACCCCGTGAAACCACCGCGCCTACCAAGGATGGTCGCTCGGCGGCAGCGATTAGCGCTGCCGCAGCCCCAGTGCTGGCACCGAACAGGCCGATATGTAGAGCCCGAGTAGCTTCCCCCTGCGCCGCCCAATCGATCACTTCTACCAGGCGCCGGGCACTGAGGTCGATATCGAAGCGATATTCACTGGTGGCTTCGTCCGCGCGGCTCTCTTCCTCGCTGAGCAGATCGAATAGGAGTGTGGCAAATCCGGCATCGTTCAGGCGTTTGGCCACGGCAATATTGCGCGGACTAGCGCGGTTACTGCCGCTGCCATGGGCAAAGATCACCAGTGCACGCGACTCTTGAGGCAGCGTGAGAGATGCTTGCAGGGTTTTATGCTCCGCTGCCAACGCTATAGCTTTGCTCTGCATCAATGATCCTCAAGAGAGCCGAGGGACAGGGGCGACTGTTAATCCTGGACGCCCAGACGATCTGACAACGAATGAAATCTCTGTAGTGCTCAGACTAGACCAGATGAGCGCCAAAGGGTCTGCGGGAATTGCTTGTGTCGCTTAAACCATGAAAAAACATGTGCTGCGAAAGGGGAGTGAGCTGAAGGCAAAAAAAATGCCCCGGACTTGGGGGAGTTCCGGGGCAAACATCTGACTTCCTTGGGGGATGATGACGCATTCCAACGATCTTGCCTTTTTAGAGGGGCTGTCGCCGGAACAGTTCCACGGTTTTCCGCAAAGAATGTAAAAACGCCGACTAAAACACGCTTATTGGCGCTTATTTCATTAAATAGGCGCCCATTAAGCCTTCTTGTACCGACGTCTCTATCTCAGATCCCCCTGAACATTAATGAGTGCGCCAAAGGCGCTTCACGAGAAAACTCAATGCGCCTCATCCCAGTTCTTGCCACGCCCCAGGTCGACAATCAAAGGAACATGCAGCTTGGCAGCGCCCTGCATAATCTCCTGTACGCCGCCGGTCACCGTCTCGACTTCATCCTTGGGCACCTCGAGCACCAGCTCATCGTGTACCTGCATAATCAGTTTCGTCGACAGCTTCTGTTCTTTAAGCCAGGCATCCACGGCAATCATGGCGCGCTTGATAATATCCGCGGCGGTACCCTGCATAGGCGCATTGATGGCGGTGCGCTCCGCGGCTTGGCGCTGCATGCCGTTGCGCGAGTTGATCTCAGGCAGATACAGTCGGCGGCCAAATAGGGTTTCTACATAGCCCTTCTCCGCCGCCTGCTTGCGGGTATCTTCCATATAGCGCAACACACCAGGATAGCGCTCAAAGTAGCGGTCGATATAGGTCTGGGCGTCAGCACGCGGGATATCCAACTGCTTGGCCAGGCCAAATGCAGACATACCGTAAATCAGACCGAAGTTGATGGCCTTAGCGCGGCGGCGCTGCTCATCGCTGACGGCATCCAGCGCGACCTCAAAGACTTCGGCAGCAGTGGCGCGGTGGATGTCGGCGCCGTGGGCGAAAGCATCCACCAAGCCCTTATCTCCAGACAAGTGCGCCATAATGCGCAGTTCAATTTGTGAGTAATCCGCCGCGATAATCTCACTGCCCCCATCAACACGCGGGTCTGCGGTAAAGGCGCGGCGGATGCGGCGGCCCTCCTCGGTGCGGATGGGAATGTTTTGCAGGTTGGGATCACTGGAGGACAGGCGACCGGTGGCGGCCACCGCCTGGTGATAAGAGGTATGTACCCGCCCGCTGCTGGGGTCGATCATTTTCGGCAGCTTGTCGGTATAGGTATTCTTCAATTTGGCCAGGCCGCGGTACTGCATGATCAGTGCCGGTAGCTCGTGGTTGTGGGCCAGTTCCTGCAGTACCGCTTCAGCGGTGGATGGCGCTCCCTTGGGAGTTTTCTTGATCACCGGAATCTGGAGTTTCTCAAACAGGATGACTCCCAGCTGCTTGGTGGAACCCAGGTTGAATTCCTCGCCGGCTACCTCGTAGGCCTTTTGCTCCAGCTCGCGCATCTTCTGCTCGAGTTCGGCACTCTGCTCAGAGAGCATTTTTGCATCGATATAGGCGCCGTTGCGCTCCATGCGTGCGAGCACCGGCAACAGCGGCATCTCGATTTTATCCAGCACCTCCTGCAAGGTTGGCTCCCCTTGCAGGCGCGCACTCAACTCATTGTGCAGCCGCAGGGTGATATCCGCATCTTCAGCGGCATAGGGGCCGGCTTTATCCAGCTCAATCTGGTTGAAGGTGAGCTGCTTGGCGCCTTTACCGGCGATATCCTCGAAATGTACCGTGTGTTCACCCAGATATTTAAGTGCCAGGCTGTCCATATCGTGGCGACTGCCGGTGCTGTCCAGTACATAGGATTCCAGCATGGTGTCCCGCGCGATACCGCGCAGCGCAATGCCGTAGTTGGCCAGGATATGGCTGTCATATTTGAGGTTTTGCCCAACCTTCTTCTGCTTGTCGTCTTCCAGCAGAGGTTTCAGCTTGGCGAGAACCTCATCGAAGGGCAGCTGCTCGGGTGCGCCCATATAATCGTGAGCCAGAGGCACATAGGCGGCGCGATGGGGCTCTACCGCGAATGACACCCCCACCAGTTTTGCCTGCATATAGTTCAGGCTGGTGGTTTCAGTATCAAAGGCGAAAATTTCCGATGCCTTAAGCTGCTCAAGCCAAGTGTCGAATTCTGCCATCTCAGTGACGATGACGTAGTCCCGCTCAACGGCCTCGGCCATCGCCTCTTCAGACTCTTCACTGGTCAGTTCTTCTAACCAGCCGCGGAATTCATTCTGGGTGAACAGTTCTATCAACGCCTCGGCATTCGGCTCCGCGTTATGCAGGTCCTGCGGGTGATAGGGCATTTCCACATCGGTCTTGATAGTGGCCAGTTTATAGGAGAGTTCCGCCGCCTCGCGGTGTTCGGCCATCTTCTTACCGAGGGTCTTGGCACCGCGGAATCCCAGCGGCGCAATGGCATCCAGGTCTGCGTAGATATTCTCGAGACTGCCGAGATTTTGCAGCAACGCCAGGGCCGTCTTTTCACCCACTCCGGGGACACCGGGAATATTGTCGGACTTGTCCCCCATCAAAGCGAGGAAGTCGATAATCAACTCCGGCCCCACGCCGAACTTTTTCTCCACTCCCTCACTGTCCATCTCGGTATTGGACATGGTATTGACCAGGGTGACGCCGGGACGCACCAGCTGCGCCATATCTTTATCGCCGGTGGAGATAATCACTTCCTGGCCCTGACGCTGGGCTTCCAGGGCCAGGGTGCCGATCACATCGTCCGCCTCGACCCCATCCACCACCAGACGCGGCAGCCCCATGGCATCAATAATGTCGTGGATCGGCTGAATTTGCTCGCGCAGGTCATCGGGCATCGGCGGGCGATGGGACTTGTATTCGGCAAACATTTCATCGCGGAAGGTTTTGCCCTTGGCATCAAACACCACCACCACCGGGCTGTGCGGATGCTCCTTCAAATGGCGGCGCAGCATGCTGATGACACCGCGCACCGCGCCAGTGGGTTTGCCCTGGCTGGTGGTCAGCGGTGGCAGAGCATGAAAAGCGCGGTACAGGTAGGAGGAGCCATCCACCAAAATCAGCGGGGCGGCAGGGGGGCTTTGTTTAGTCATAAATCTCGGGATTCTGTTGTTGGTCCTGTCGGGCGCTCGCGGCGCTGGAATGGCCGATAGGATACCCCCCTTTACACAGTTTTTCCGCTCGCTGCCGCAAGACAAACATTTGCCACCGCCACAGATCCCTGCGGCGAAGCCAACTCACCTCAACGCTGAGTCGACAACAATCGACGCAGTAACCTCACTAAATGCTCAGACTTGTCTAGTCTTGCCGGTAGCGACTTTCACTAATCGCCAACTCCCCGGAAACAAATGCCATTCGCCGCCCACAGGTGGCACAGGGTCTTTTGTTTCCGCAAAAAGTTACCCACGAGTGTGTTAAGGAAGGATTCTTATTATGAGAGGAGTGATGTACGCCGCCCTGCTATTTGCCGCCCCCGTTTTGGCAACGCCGGTAGCCGCGGTCTCCGCCTGTCAGACGGAAAAGACTCAGGAAACTGTCCCCACTACGGCAGGGCATGCGCAGGTACCAAGTCACGAGCTGATGTTGGAGGAGGCTACCAGGGAGCAGAGCGAAGTCTTGTTTCAACGCCAGATGCGCCACCTGGAAAAAATGCGGCGCAAGGCCGAGCGTGATTCGGTGCGAGCGGAAAAACTTCAGCAGTTAAAGGATAAATCCGGTACTGCCGGTTAACCGCCTTACCTAAGACTCTGGCCCGATCTCCTTGCCATCGGGCCTTCTTTCAATTCCTTTTCAAGTTCGGGTTCAGGTCGAATCACACTCCCGGGGAATTTTAAATTCACTGCTCACTTTGATCAGCTTGATCAGCTTGATCAGCTTGATCAGCTTGATCAGCGCCTTGATCAGATATCTCACTGAGACAACTGCGCGCTTGTGCCAATAAGGACTCAATCAAATCGCGATAACGGGCATCCGGCTCCAGTTGCTCACCCAGAGGGTCCAACGCGGTGTATTCCAGTCCCAGATGCTCCGCCAGCTGCCGGTCGCGGGTATTTTCAGGGACTTCTCCAAACAGGCAACCCCGCCCCATCCCGCTGAGGTCCAACATGGCGCGAGCGCCGTGACCGCCACCGCTACTGTTCCCTAAAGCGCGGGTTTCCACCCCTGCGGAGCCAAAGAAATGCCCGTAGGCATCATGGGTCACCACTATGGGGACATCGCGGTATGCCCACAGGGCCCGGTCCAATACTTTCTGCAAACTGGCCATAGATTGAGAAAAATTTCGCGCACGGCTGCGGTACAGCTCGGCCTGTTGCGGCTGCAACTGTGCCAGACGTTCGGCGATCAGAGCGCCCGCCAATGCCGCGTTGCGCGGGCGCAACCACAAATGGGGATCAGCTGCGTTGGCCCCCTGGTACTCATACTCGGTTGCGCCCAATAACTGCAGCTGCCTCTCTTCGGATAAAGAATTCACCTGCCCGGCCAACAGCCCCTCCATCTGCGGCCCCAACCAGACCATCAGCAGGGCGCGTTCCAGACGTGCCCGATCAGAAACACTAGGAGCGTAATGATGAGGGTCCGCCCCCTGGATAAGCACGTGCACCGGCAGATTATCACCGGCAATTTCCCGAGCAATCAGCGCCAGCGGGCGCACGCTCACCACCAGCTCCGTACGCTCGTCAGGCTGCGACTTACCACAGGCCAACAGGCTAAGGCAGAGCAACAGCAGGGCAGTAAAGGAGAAAACACGCGAAGAGGGGGACATGGGAGACATTTGGCGACGTAAAACTGCGATATAATCACAACCGGCTTCAGGCCGCCAGCCCGACCGGCTGTAAGCGCACTCGTCGAGCCCCGCAAGGAAGCCACAAAGATACGGTTTTTAACGCCCGCCCTGGAGATTTTGCCCTGAGCCCTTCCCCGCCGCTAATTACCGCCGACTGCGTCGCGCTACAACTCGCCGGTCGGCAACTACTTCGGGATATCTCCGTGGAGTTGACCCAGGGGGAGATCGTCACCCTGATCGGCCCCAATGGCGCCGGTAAGACCACGCTATTGCGACTGTTATTGGGTTTGAGCAAACCTACAAGCGGCACTGTCTGGCGCCAGCCCGGTTTACGAATAGGCTATATGCCGCAACGTTTGCATATCGACAATTCCATGCCGATGTCTGTGCAGCGCTTTCTGCAACTTGGGCAATCAGATATGAAAGCTGTCCAGGCCCAGGCCGCACTGGATAGAGTGGGCGCCGGGCAGCTGTTAAAAGCCAGCTTGGCAAACCTCTCCGGCGGGGAAATGCAGAGAGTCCTACTCGCCCGAGCCGCCTCCCGCAAACCGCAACTACTGGTGCTGGATGAGCCCACTCAAGGCGTCGATGTGGGCGGGCAAAGCGAGCTTTACCAGTTGATTGCCACCCTGCGCGATGAACTGGGCTGCGGGGTATTGCTGGTTTCCCACGATTTACACCTAGTGATGGCTGCCACCGATAGGGTTCTGTGTCTCAACCAACATATCTGCTGTCACGGCCACCCGGAACAGGTGAGCAGAGATCCCGCCTACCTGGCGCTCTTTGGCGACAAAGTGGCACCCTATACCCATCAGCATAACCACCAGCACAAACTGAGTGGCGACATCGCCGGCGAGTGCAACCACAAGCACTCTGATACAGAGTCGGGCGACAAAAATAGAGAGCAACAATAAGTGGTCGAGTTCGGCGAATTACTGCACAGCCAATTTCTCTGGTATGCCTTGGGCGCAGGTCTGCTGGTCGCTCTGGTTAGCGGTCCACTGGGCTGTTTTGCCGTCTGGCGGCGCATGGCCTACTTCGGTGACACACTGGCACACTCAGCCCTGCTCGGCGTCACCCTAGGCTTTGTACTGCATATCATGCCCACCCTCGCCGTTGGGGCAACTTGCTGCTTGCTGGCGATTCTATTGGTGTACCTGCAACGCAGGCAGAAATTAGCCGTGGATACCCTATTGGGGATTCTCTCTCACTCGATGCTAGCTCTCGGTATCGTGACGGTCAGCCTGTTCGAAATTAAGGTGGACTTACTCTCCTTGTTACTCGGCGACCTGCTCGCCGTCGGCAGCCGTGATCTGGTGCTGATGTCTATTACTGCAGTGGGCATCCTCGCCCTGCTTTATTGGCTCTGGGAAAAACTATTGGCGTTCACACTGCACGAGGAGCTGGCCTCGGTAGAGGGTGTGCCAGTAGAGAGAATTCGTATGGCACTCATGCTGATGTTGGCCCTGCTAATTGCCATCGCCATGAAAGTGGTTGGTGTGTTGCTAATCACCGCCCTGCTAATTATTCCCGCCGCCGCCGCGCGCAGGCTTTCGCAAACCCCGGAACAAATGGCGCTATTGGCATCCCTGATCGGCTGCCTCGCCGTAGTGCTCGGCTTGCTCGCCTCTATCATATGGGATACCCCTGCCGGACCCTCTATAGTCCTGGCAGCCTCAGTATTTTTTCTTTGTAGCCAGCTACGGCCGCTTCAAAACTACTAGCGCACCTTCAAGAAGTTTTTTAAGTCATGCCCTCAGCTTCCCGGGCACGGTCATTAGTAGTTTTGGCGTATGTTTCATTAAAAAAAAGCGACCCACTTCACCCATTTATCCATGGGACCAGTGGCCAGCTCTGAGCTAATTGTTTCAGTTTTCCGCCATTGCTAGTGTTGCTCAACGACCAGCCAATTTGGGCCAGTCACGGACTATGACAATAAAAAAGTTGAGCAAGAAACATGGAAAAATTCACTCTCCGTCGCAATGTGTTGGCCTCTGCCATTTTGGCTGCGGCTGCTACAACAACCCCCCAGACTCTCTTCGCCGCCGAGAAAGGTGCTATTGAAGAGGTCACCGTGGTCGGCTCACGGATCAGCCGCAACTCAGAATTTGAAAACGCCACTCCGGTCCAGGTGATGGATCGAGAGAGCATCGAGAAATCTGGTTATACCAACCTGCAGCAGCTGTTTGAGAAAAATCCCGCCGCCGGTAATGGCACCTTCTCGACCCGAGGCAACAACCAGGATTCCACCGCCAATGGTGCTGCTGCAGTGAGTTTGCGCGGTATGGGTGCCGATGCCACGCTCGTACTGGTTAATGGTAAGCGTGTTGCTATCAGCTCTTTCGCTGAAAGTATCAGCACGAACTTCGTCGATATCAACAGCATTCCCCTGGCAGCAGTTGAAAGAGTGGAAATCCTGAAAGACGGTGCTTCGGCTATCTATGGCTCCGATGCGGTAGCAGGGGTTGTTAACTTGGTATTGCGTAAAGACTTTGAAGGCACAGAAGTATCAATGGATTACGGCAGTGCGGAAGATTACTCCCAACGGTCCTTTTCAGCTGTTTGGGGCATCAATGGGGAAAACTCCAACTTCACTGTAATTTTGGATCACAGTGCAAACACCCGTCTTACCAGCTCTGAGCGTGGTCTCGATAACCCCAATTTAGACAGCCGCGGAGGTGATGACAACCGTTCATCTCGAGGCTTCCCAGGAAGCTTTACCTTGGGTGATGGAACAACGGTTCCCGATCCAAGCTGTCCCGAGGAGCGCATTGACAAAGGGGTTTGCCTTTACAATTATGGTCCTTGGAACCTCCTTACTCCGGAATCAGAGCGAACTGGTTTATTGATGCTTGGCCATTCCCAGTTGACTGAAAGCGTCGAATTCTTTAGCGAAATTGCTGTGCAGCACAACACTTCCGTAGCCCAGGGTGCGCCAACACCTTTGGACGACAAGGCTAATCTCTATGTACTCGCAGACCACCCCAACAATCCCTTCGGTGAAGATGTAAAAATCTACCGCTACCGCACTGTGGATGCCGGCGCGCGGCAATGGGATATCGAAACCGATAACCTGCGCGGTGTCTTCGGACTGCGAGGCACTATTGCCGAGTGGAATTGGGAGGCCTCAGTTCAGCGCTCCCGCAGCGAATCAACCCAAACAGGTGACAGCTCCCAGGGCTGGGTTCGCACTGACTTACTCCAGCAGGAAATCAATGCTGGGCGATACAATCCCTTTGGTACCGTACAGAACCCCGATTCAGTCATTGATGCTATCTCCACAAACTTAGTACGCCAGGGCAAGTCTGAATTTACCGGCTATGACTTCTCTATCAGCGGAGATCTATTTCAAACCCAAAACGGCAGCATTGCTATGGCCACTGGGCTTGAATACCGCGAAGAAAAGATATCCGATATCCCCGACGATCAATTCCAGCGTGGACTCATTTTTGGTACTGAATCCGTTTTTGCCAAAGCCAGCCGTGATATCACCTCTGCCTATATTGAATTTGCGATTCCTTTACCCGCCAACTTCGAACTGAGTCTGGCTGGACGCTACGACGATTACAGTGATTTCGGTGATACCACGAACCCCATGGCCAGTTTGCTATGGACTGCAAATGAAAAGCTCTCTCTACGCGCCTCCTGGGGTACAGGTTTCCGTGCCCCTTCACTGGCCCAAGTAGGCCTGGGTCCATCGCAGAAATCATTATTTATCGAAGATAGTTACGGTTGTGCAGTGAATGATGCCTTCTGTGCAAGGACAGACTATACCGTTGTTTTCACCGGCAACACGGATCTAGAAGCAGAAGAATCAGAATCATTTAATATTGGCGCCGTATTTGAACCAATGGAAGGTCTGCAATTATCTTTGGACTACTGGAATATCATTCAGGAAAACAAGATCGAAGCTGAACCAGCCCGATACCTTTATGACAAGTATTGTGATAGTCAGGACAGCTTAATTTGTGATCGCGCAGATCCCTTGAAACCAGACGATACTTTGGGTGCGATTCAGGATATCTATGGCACTTATCGTAATATCGGTGAGCAAGATGTCTCTGGCATCGACTTTACCGCTGTCTATAGCGGGTTAGCCCTGGCTGGTGGTGAACTAGGTCTGCGCCTGGATTATTCCTATCTTGCTGAATTTGAACGTGTTGGCCTGGGTTCTACAGAGGACCCAATTACAGAGGACTTAGCTGGAGAGTATGAATACCCACAACACCGATGGATGGCAACTGCTGACTGGACTCTCGATAACTTTGGCCTAACTGCAGGAATTAATTACATCGGTGAGTTTGAGGATATCCCTGATGTTGGCGCCTCCCGTACAGATCGCACTGTGGATTCCTTCATGACCATAAATTTCCAAGCCAGATATACCGGATTTAATAATATGGTGGTCAGCCTAGGGGCAGAGAACCTCTTTGATGAAGAACCACCCTTCGCAATTGGTGATGGAGAAGATGATCTATATGGCTATGTACAATCTCAGCATGACCCTCGCGGTCGTTTTATCTACGGAAAAATGACCTATAACTTCTAGGCAAGCAGCCTTCAACCAAAAAGGGAAGCCAGAGGCTTCCCTTTTTAGATTGAACGATCTAAAAAATTATCTTATCGATTTATTTCTTTTGATCCGGTTTCTAACTGGCTCATATCCTGCTTTATGGAATTCATAAACCGTCAATATTACCCCCACTATTAAGCAGACAGATACACCAGCACCAATCATCAGAATTAAATAATCAGACATAGTAATTATCTTCTTGCTAGCAAAGCAGAAACTTTAAAATAGATACCAATTGATAGAATACTAGGAACCCACATAGCGGTAAAAACACCTTGCTCCTTGTATCCGTTAAACCATAGGTATCCGGATAAGCAAAAAGAGATCAAAGCAGCCAATAAAATAAAAAAGTCGGAAGCCTTTAACATTGATTTATCCGTCATTTTTTTGTCGAAATTAAAAAATTCAACTCATCTGTCGCTAAACATACTTATGTTTTTACAGAAATAGGTATAGCTAACATCCAATAATATTGAATGTTAGCGCTGTTATATTCGGCAACCCTACCAATGGAATATCATCTACTCTTGGGTTAAAAACCAAGAAACCCTATCTAGGATGCCAATCTATAGTTTCAACACGATGAGCACGATTCGATAAAGGACTGCAGACAGGATAGCTTATGAGAATAAAATACAAGTGGGAATTAGCGCCCATGAAGAGCAGCATAAGTTTCGTTTTCTTGCCAGACCCTAAGTAAGTTTCCGCCAAGGATCTTTTTAATGTCTTCTTCACTATAACCTCGTTCCAGAAGACCGAAAACAAGATTTGGATATTCTGAAACATCCTTCAGACCAACAGGGAGGCTATCACCAACACCATAAAAGTCTGAGCCTATTCCTATATGGTCAACACCCACCAAGTTGCGAATATGATCAAAGTGATCAAGAACATCGTCTAAATCAGCATAGACAAACTTATCTTTATGTAAATACTTTGTGTATTCTTCAACTCTGGAGCTTTCTTTGCTCAGATTACCTTCACTCATGTAACGTTCAACCAAAGCAGCTATTGACGCCTGAGAAGACCGTGATTTAGCACTGATAAAGGTAGATCCAAAATTCATCATAATCAGTCCACCCTGTTCTGCAAGAGCAATAATCATTTCATCACTCATATTACGCTCAAAACCCGGGGTGAAATGTCTGGCCGAAGAATGCGAGGCTATTACTGGGGCTGAAGAAACTTCCATAACCTGCCAAAAGGCCTCATCGGAAACATGAGACACGTCAATCATAATACCTAGAGTATTCATTTCACCGACCAATTTCTTGCCAAATTCACTCAATCCTTTCCAGGGACGTGAATCATCATAAGAGGAGTCAGAAATATGATTGCTCTTAGAATGGGTAAGGGTTATATAGCGAACTCCCCGATTATAGAAATACTTCAAATTTTCTAAGCTCCCCTCAATAGCCGCGCCATTTTCCATTCCTAGAGGAAGAGAGATTTTACCTTGCTCAACTTGTTCTCTTAGTTCATCTAAGGATTTAGGAATAGCAAATTTATTGGGATGAATGGCCACCAAATCCTCGATGCAATCAATCAGCTGATCTGCATAATCCTTTGCCGTGCCATCTGTCTCTTTCTCGGCAGGGATATATATCGACATGAAAGGCGCATTTAAGCCCCCAATTTTAGCCCTGGGAAAATCAAAATCCCCACTTTCAGTGCTTATGCCAACGTCTACGCTTTCTTGCAAAATTCTATAGGGTACATCGATATGGCCATCAACTAAAATGCTCTCCTGAGTCAATTTTATCGCAAGATTTCTACGATCTTCCTCGTTAGAATTGTCACAAGCCACTATAAATATAATAAGAATAATTATGGTTTTTCTCATTGCGCTTACCTTAATTATTAAATCTTAATCCCAAGATAATTTAGGGAGAAATATAGTAATTATATATAAAATAGGATAAGTTTTTTTGAGGAAACTTAAGATTTTATATTACTAATATCATTTTCAGATAATTGTCAGCTTTAACCAGGAAGAGGGTAAGGTAAAATCAGCATATGAAGTACATTAACTCCCCAATGGGTCAATAGACAAAGCCAAAAATTTCTACGTAAATACCATAGAATCGAGTAGCAGAAAGAAGCCAAGCTAAGCAATATCAGCGCTGCCGGTTCTGCAGACCAACCTATGTGGAGCAAAACGAATATCACCGTGACGATTGGCACAGAAACCCATCGCCAGCTGGCAAACGTCTCCTCTAACCCCCTTTGTAATAACCAACGAAAAAAACCTTCTTCACTGATGCATACAATTAAGAGATTTATAAAAGCAGCGACAACTATCGCAAATGAAAACTTTATCGATAATCCATATAATGCCAAACCAACAGTGACAGGTATAATAATAGCTAAAGATAGATAAGCTAAGTCTATACGCATTAATGTTTGTTTCTGGCGTAACATGAAAGCAAGTAAAGAAATAGCTATTATTGCTTTACCGCTACTGAAACTTGCATATATCAAATTTCCTGAACTATCCGAATATGGGTCTAGGATTTGAATGCGCTCACTACCAGGAATGACATTAAAACCCGAGACCAACATAAAAATTATACAAGTAATAAATAAAGCAACTCGCTTCCAGCCACAGCTCGTTTCAAGTGCGGTTAAAGAAATCCAGATAAGAGGAGCAAGAAATCCAGCCCAGCCAAAAGGAATAATACATAAAGATAAAAGAAAGGGGGCGCCCCAAATTGCGTTGGAACGATCTGGCAAACTTACCTTATCAACGATTTTTGGCTGCACTTTACTTCCTTACTTCAAAATAAACATAAGTCTGTTGATTTAACAGGGAGACACATCAATCTAACAGTTAACCATCAAAAGTAGCTCGAATGGAACGATACGTGAGCTTCATCTTTGCAGGGTCATGAGGAGCTTTGAAAAAAGCATGATAGTGCCCAAGCGGGTTTATCAACACCACTTGAGATCCGTGATCCACGGTATATTCACCATTATCTAAATTTACCTTGTTAAAAGGAATATTTAGCTGGCTTGCAAATCGCTTTATTTCTATAAAATTGCCAGTAATGCCGCGAAAATCTTTATTAAAATAGCGAACATAATCATGTAGGATCTGCGGCTCATCTCTAGCTGGATCAACTGTTACTAAAATGACATTAGTATCAACACGAACATCTTCATCCAGCATTTGATAAAAACTATTAAGACTAGAAAGGGTTGTGGGGCAGACATCAGGACAGTGACTAAAACCAAAGAAGACTAGTGTCCATTGACCTTTCAAACTGCTTGTTTCAAATACATCGCCACTATCTTCTATCAGTTTGAAATTATCCAAAACTCTAGCTCGCTGCAATTTAACAGCGCCATTTAATCTTAGTTCCGAATCACTAATTATCCTTGGCTGGCTTAATTTATGGACAAAACCAACCAATACTGCCGCAATAAACATCAATAAAATGGCAATTGTAATACGAATACCACGTTTTTGACGCTGTTCCAGCGTTAATTCTACTTCTCGATAATTACTATTTCTCATCGTTTCATACCGCTATAAAATAGTGATCCAGCAACATAATGCAAAAAAGTGCCATTAAATAAATGATGGAATATTTAAAGGTTTCTATACCGGCATTTGAATCTCGTCCCCGAAGCATTACCAAGCTCCAATAGACAAAACCTAGGCCGAGGACAATCGCACCAAGAAGATAGAGCCAACCCAACATAGCTGTCGCAAAAGGCAACAAACTAACCGCAAATAAAATAAATGTATAAAGTAATATGTGAAGGTTGGTGTATGGCACGCCATGGGTAACTGGAAGCATGGGAACTTTTGCCCTGGCATAATCTTCCCTTCTATGTACAGCTAAGGCCCAAAAATGTGGTGGTGTCCAGGCAAATATAATCAACACTAATAACAAAGCGTGTGGATGGATTTCATTGGTAACGGCTGTCCAGCCCAGCAGGGGAGGTGCTGCACCTGCAAGACCTCCGATAACAATATTCTGTGGGGTAGCATGTTTTAAGAACATGGTATAAATAACAGCATAACCAATCAGCGATATCAGTGTTAACCAGGCGGTTAATATATTCACAAATATCATTAATACTGCCATGCCAAGAATGCCCAACAGCAGAGAAAATATAATTGCTTTGCGCGGTTCAACTCTTCCTCTTGCAACTGGCCGATTGCTCGTACGTGCCATTTTTGTATCAATGTAACGATCCACCAGGTGATTAACTGCTGCTGCACTACCAGCACAAAGGGCGATTCCCAAGTTCCCCCATATTAGAATACTAAAAGGTACCATTCCAGGAACAGCCAATAACATGCCAATCAATGATGTGAGAATCATCAGCATCACGACTCTTGGTTTTGTGAGCTCGTAATAATCACGCCAGTTATTTGAATTTAGTTCAGCAGTTTGTATGGCCATAATATTATTGTTTCCTAATTCTTCCTTGTTAAGGATATTGACTACCACATATTGCCAGTCAATATTGGTTTGTTTGGTTTATTATTTGTTTTATATATATTTTCACTTATCTCAATAGGCTTTGCTGAGTAAATACGATAGCAAAACGTTATAGTGCCTAATAATAGAAGAGCCGCACCGGCATTGTGCGCAACTGCAATTGGAAGTGGAAGAAACATTACAATATTTGCAATACCCAAACCTACCTGCAGCGCGATTAGTGTACTCAATACTATTGCCCAACGGCGTGAGCCCGCTCTCCAAGTAAGGAATGACAGAGTAAGAACCATGACAGTTACTAGTAATGCACCAAAACGATGACTCAAGTGAATAGCAGTGCGTGCATCGCTCTCCAATGCTCCACCCAAATAATTAGGGCCAATTTTCTGGAAGATATTAAATCCTGCTTCAAAATCAGCCTGGGGTAACCATTGCCCATGACAGGTGGGGAAATCAGGGCATGCTAGCGCAGCATAGTTAGAACTAGTCCAGCCACCCAGTGCAATCTGTAGTGCTATTGTGAGTGCAGTCAATATAGCAAGAGGTAATAATTTATGAAGAGTTTGATATTTTCTATTTTGAGCAGGGTCCTCTCCATGTCTCATCCTTTCCGTAAGTAACCACAATATCGAAAGAGTCGCCATACCGCCCAGTAAGTGTGCGGTAACTACCTGGGGCCAAAGTTTCAAGGTTACAGTCCACATACCAAAGGCCGCTTGCATAATAATTAGGGCCATCAAGCTAAGTGTATGTTTATAAGTTCGCTGTTTTGATCTGTTCCACGATAAATAAACCAGAAAAATCACTAATAACAATAGAGTTCCCGCAAAATATCTATGCACCATTTCTGGCCAGGTTTTATTATTGTCCACTGGCGCATCCGGATATGCATGATTAGCAGCCTGGATCTCATGAGATTCATCTGGCCAAGTAAGGTGGCCATAACAGCCTGGCCAGTCAGGACAACCCAACCCGGCATCTGCTAGTCTGGTAAATGCACCCAAAACAACCACAACTATAGCTAGGGCACATCCACCTAAGGCTAACTTTAAACGCCAACCATAACGTGTACCTATTACTTGATTATTATCTCTATTTTTTGATGAATCCATGTCATTCTCCATTATTTCTCATAGGAGTACTTCAATAAGCGTTTAATATCTTTCAGAAGCTGATTTCCGCTGTGTTGATTGTCATAGACCATCATAGCGAAACCCTCTTGATCTATAAGTACTGCCTTGGTATCAGAGATATTTTGGTGCGCGGTTAACTCATGTAGAGTGTTAATACTATTTTTATTCAACCGTAAAATTTTAAGACGGGGATGATCTATTTTTAATTTTTCTTGTTTCTCATGGGTTATAGATTCATCAGTTACCAAGAGACGCTCGACTCTATTGGCTTTTTCTCCTAAGCGAATATGAACCTGACGGCTTGTATATAAGAGATTTTCACATTCCTCGTTACAATCTGAACCACTTAAAATTAAGTATCGCCATTTTGGGGAGGCATTACCGACCAAAGAAACTTCCTCTCCAAGTGAAATAACTTTTATTTTATTAAAATTAATTGGTGGTTGCAGTAATTCACCTTGATTAATTGTTCCTGACGGTATTCCCAATCCTGTATAAAAAACTATGTAGGCCGCAACCATTGGTAATAGTACGGAGGCTACAATAGAGATGCCTTGTAATTTTCTTAAAGTAAAAAATTTATTTTCTTCTCTAGGAACTAGCAGATCAGAGGAAGTTTCTCTATTTTCCATCATTATACCCCTAAGTATTTCTATTTATTTTGTTTCTATAAAAGCTTACAAAGTTGGTAGCCGTAAAAAACCAAAGAATAAGTAATGCTATTGCCATAGCAAACCATTGAATCGCATAGGCCATGTGACGGTCGGCGTTACTATTAAACAATATCCAATCTGTCACTAAAGATGACTCTGAATCAGCGCTGAGTCGAATAACCCACGCTTTATTACTTAAACCCAAACTATTAGTGAATTCTCTATTTATAGCTTGTATTCTTTGATGAGCTGATTTTTCTTTGTCGGTCAGATTGTCTGTGTACTCAACAGGATATATATATCCCAGGATCGTTATTTCACCACTGGGATAATTAATCTCTGGGTTAATATCCCTGCTTCTTGGAAGCGGAATCCAACCTCGATTTACCAACCAGCGTTGGCTCCCAGAGATAAATATTTGTAGAACTTCGTAGCCTACATGACCTTGACGAGTGCGATTATCTAATAAAAAATACTTACTAGAATATTTCCCGGTCAAAATTACGGGAAGAAAACGCTTTAATTCTATTTCAACCTTTGGGTTTACTGGCTGAGCTGACATTCTCTCATCAACTTCTAAGCTTATAGCCTGCTTAGTCTCAGCTCGATTTATCTGCCAAAACCCCAGTAACACGAAAATTGGTACTAGTCCTATTGAAAACAAGGTTATAGGCCAGTTACGGATCAGTGATACACTGGTATTTTCTGCAGAAACTGATGGTATATCTACTGTCATGCGCTACTACATAAAATAATGGAAAATAATTACATGTGGCTCAAAATTGTTATAGTGGTTCTTTTTCTCTCGGTACTGGTAAGCCTTTCAAGTGCTTTGTTTTTTCTCTTGCGAGATATGGGTGCCCCACAGTCTAAGCGTACTCTCTACGCACTAGGTATCAGGATTTCGCTCGCAGCACTTCTTTTGCTGGCAATATGGTATGGGTTTGAAAGTGGTATTTTGGCTAACAGCGCTCCCTGGACGGATAAATATTAATTACACAATCCCCAAAGAGACTCCACTTTGGGGATTGTGTTGTTTAATTAATAGTTAAGCCCCAAGGACATATACAAATATAAACAACCCAACCCAGACAACATCCACAAAATGCCAGTACCAACTCGCAGCCTCGAAACCAAAGTGATCGTTAGGCTTAAAATGCTGAGCGATAACGGAGCGAAGTAACATTATCAGCAACATAATAGTTCCCAAGGTCACATGAGCCCCATGGAACCCCGTCAACATAAAAAAGGTTGTGCCATAAACGCCTGATTCCAGAGTAAGTCCAAGATGTTGATATGCTTCGTAATATTCTTTTGCCTGTAGGTATAGAAATAGAGCCCCAAGAATAACTGTCCCTGCTAGCCATAAATTAAATTTTGCACGTTCTCCTCTTTTGAGGAATACATGGGCAAAGTGGACTGTGACACTAGAAGATAACAGAATAATTGTATTCCAAAGGGGTAGATGCCATGGATCAATAACATCTTTGGGCCCAACAAATTTGGCAGTATCACCATGTGCTGCAGCATCCGGTGTTACATAGAGGGGCCAGCTATTCTCGAACCCCTCCCATAGCATATTAGATATTCCCCTTTCTCCTTCCCCTGCGAGCCAAGGTACAGAAAAATTCCTTATGTAATAAAGGGCGCCAAAAAATGCGGCAAAGAACATAACCTCAGAGAAAATAAACCAACCCATACCCCAAACATAAGAGCGCTTCAATTGTTCACTATTTAAGCCTGCCATATTTTCCCTAATCACCGCGGTAAACCAAAACCATAAGACAGAAGCTAAGGTCAGGGCACCGGTAAAGAAAATATAAGAGCTTCCACCATTGATCCAGTTTGCGGCACCAAAGGCAATCAAAAACAAACCGATAGTGGCAAAAATTGGCAGCCTAGATTGCTCAGGAACATAGTAACTGCTTTCACTAGCCATATTTTTTATCCCTCTCGCGCGGATTCAGCATTATTCTTATCGATATTTTTAGAAATTCTTTCCGTAACATCGAACAGCGTGTAGGAAAGGGTTATGGTATTTACACTGCTTGGTATCTCGGGATCTACGATAAATCGCAGTGGTAACTCTGCCTCTTCTCCCGCTTTTAAGATTTGTTGATTAAAACAAAAGCACTCGGTTTTATGAAAGTATTCAGCGGCTTTAAAGGGAACCAAGCTTGGAATTGCCTGCCCAACCATATCTCTTTCGGTAGGGTTAAAAGCGAGAAATACGGTATCCATGACCTCACCAGGATGAACTTCCACGGACATTACACTAGGTGCGAACTCCCAAGGCATGTTGCCATTATTACTCGCAACAAACTGAACGGTGATAGATCTACTGGTATCAATAGCAGCTGGAATTGCTTCATATCGTCCACCGGTTTTACCATTGAGTCCGGTTACTTCACAGAAAGCATCGTACAGTGGCGGCATTACAAAAATGGCGAATACCAACATGCTGGCGGCGAGCACCAGCAATTTCGCAGAAACTTTTGTGTTTTCGCTTAATTTCATCAGTATCTCTACCAGAAATTAACGAACAACCGGTGGTGTGCTGAAAGTATGGTATGGAGCCGGTGATGGCACTGTCCATTCCAATCCCTGTGGATTATCCCATACCTGCTCTGTTGCCTTCCTTCCCCCCATTACTGTACGCACAACATTGAAGAGAAATACCACTTGAGCGGCACCGAACAGAAACGCCCCCATACTTGCCATTTGGTTGAAATCGGCAAACTGCAAAGCATAATCAGGAATTCTTCTCGGCATGCCGGCCAGACCGACAAAATGCATGGGGAAGAAGGTTAAATTCAGACCGATAAAAGCCAGCCAGAAGTGTACTTTCCCCATGGTTTCGTTGTACATATTTCCCGTCCACTTGGGAAGCCAGTAATAAACCCCCGCGGTAATGGAGAAAATAGCACCAGGGACCAGCACATAATGGAAATGCGCAACCACAAAGTAAGTGTCATGATATTGGAAATCCGCTGGAGCAATGGCCAACATCAACCCTGAGAAACCGCCAATGGCAAAAAGAATGATAAAGGCTATTGCGAACAGCATGGGAGTTTCAAATGTCATTGAGCCACGAAACATTGTGGAAACCCAATTGAAGATTTTTACTCCGGTTGGTACAGAAATCAGCATGGTGGCATACATAAAGAACAGCTCACCGGCGATTGGCATCCCCACTGTAAACATATGGTGGGCCCACACGATCAAGCTTAGGAACGCAATTGCGGCCGTTGCATAGACCATAGAGCTATAACCAAATAATGGCTTACGTGCAAAAGTGGGAATGATTGCCGAAATAATACCAAATGCCGGCAGAATCATGATGTATACCTCTGGATGCCCAAAGAACCAAAAAACATGCTGGAACAGAACTGGATCACCACCACCTGCAGCACTAAAGAAACTGGTACCAAAATGAATATCCATCAGCATCATGGTTACCACACCCGCTAGTACCGGCATTACCGCGATCAGAAGGTAGGCTGTTATCAACCAGGTCCAGACGAAGAGTGGCATTTTCATTAAAGTCATGCCCGGGGCACGCATGTTCAGAATGGTAGCGATGATATTAATCGCCCCCATAATCGAGGATGCTCCAAGGATATGAATGGAAAATATAAAAAAGGTAACACTAGGGGGAGCATATTCAGTCGACAATGGAGCATAGAAGGTCCAGCCAAAGTTTGGCGCCCCCCCCTCCATAAAGAGGGTCGATGCCAACATTGTGAACCCAAAAGGTAAAATCCAAAAACTCCAATTATTCATTCGCGGCAGTGCCATATCCGGTGCACCGATCATCATCGGTATCATCCAGTTGGCTAGCCCGACAAATGCCGGCATTACTGCGCCAAAGACCATGATCAGTCCATGCATGGTCGTCATTTGATTAAAAAATTCCGGCTTTACTATCTGTAGCCCTGGTTCAAAAAGTTCGGCGCGAATAATAAGCGCCATACAACCGCCCATAAAAAACATTGCAAAACTAAACCACAAATACAGGGTGCCGATATCCTTGTGGTTTGTTGTGTAAAGCCAGCGTTTTAAGCCGGATTGTGGCCCGTGTGCCATGCTAAAGTCCCCCAGCGCTTACTGCTTATTCTTAAAATTAAGGATGTCAACGGGCTGAACCGTATCGCCCATCTCATTACCGAAGGCATTGCGTTGATAGGTTATCACCGCGGCAATATCCACTTCAGACAACTGCTCACCAAATGCCTGCATTGCAGGATTTACCTGAGATCCAGCTATGACAATGTTGAGATGATTATTCAAAGGGCCCGTTGCAATTTTTGATCCAGCAATTGCTGGAAATACACCGGGGACACCCTTGCCATTTGGTTGGTGACAGGCTGCACATACATTGTTGTAAACCTTTTCCCCCTGGGCGAAAAGTTCATCAAATGTAAATGTTTTCCCTGTGAGTTCACGCATTTTAACCGCTGAGGCAACACGTCCATCGAGCCATGCATTGTACTCATCCTGAGGGACAGCCTTTACAACAATCGGCATAAAACCATGATCTTTACCGCAGAGTTCTGCACATTGACCCCGATAAATGCCCGGCTCCTCAATGCGAGTCCAAGATTCATTAATAAAACCCGGTATCGCATCTTTTTTTACTGCAAGATCGGGTACCCACCAAGCATGAATCACATCATTTGCCGTAATTAGAAAACGGATTTTTTTCTTTATGGGTACAACCAAAGGTTCATCAACTTCCAGGAGATAGTTAGGATTCTTGGGTTGTTCATTATTTATTTGCGTACGCGGAGTAGAGAGGTTTGAGAAAAAAGTAACATCAGATCCGATATAGTCGTATTTCCACTTCCACTGATAACCGGTAATCATGATATCCAGATCCGCTTTATCGGTATCATAAATATCATAAAGGGTTTTGCTTGCAGGAATAGCCATTAGGATCAAGATAGCGGTGGGAATGATTGTCCACACCAACTCCACCGCTGTACTTTCATGGAACTGTGCCGCTTTGTAGCCCTTGCTTTTTCGATGACGCCACATACTGTAAAACATGACCCCAAATACAAGGACACCAATAGCTACACAGATCCAAAAAATCAGCATGTGTAGTTCATAGGTAGTTTGGGCAACTTCCGTCACCCCTTTGGGCATATTGACCCCCCAGCGCTCAACAGCCTGCTCTTCCGCCAGTACGAACTGAGCGGATAGCGAAGCGGCTAGCAAGGCGAACAGCCGATCAAAGCCTCTCAACATCGCCTACAGATCTCCGTGGTTGCGGGTTTCCATAGGAATCCCGAATTTTATTTTGGCCGCCGGCCTTCACGGATAACTGAAATTGCCCTGTCAGCCTGATGTTACAGGGTTAATTCCACTCGTAATTTGTGGACATACTGTAGTATCACAAGACTACATACACTGGGCGAGGAGACATCCCCGCAATACTGCTTTCAGTGCAACTCGTTATTTTTAGTAAAAAAATTTTTACTTCAGATGTCGCTGCCCGGAAGGTACAACCAACAACCTGTGTTTCTTTATTTGTCGCAACTACTGCAGGTACAACAGGAACATATTGCCGATGAAAAGTCAATCAGGCTATATAGCGATAAATTATGCTCAGCCCTGCTTAGCTTATAGAAAATTTCAAATATATTTTATCAAAATTAAGTGATATCTATCCTAGCCTGGCTCTATGACAGGTTCTTTTGTCGCGATACGATTAAATTATGAAAAAAAGATTAATAGCGCGGTACTTCATTAGAATTTTTACCCTCGTACCATTGTATTTCTTCTTTGAAAATATTCAGATCTCCTCATTGAATTCATCTTCCGCATCACCCTCTCCATCAATCTAAAAATTGAACAATAAGGTATAATCGACAGCTTAGTGACAAATGAAAATTACGCCAAAAAAGCCTTAAACCTTTTTGTGATTCAGATTTAACAAGCGTATTCGTCACTCGATCTTCTTGTTTTTTCTTGGCGATAGAAATCTCAATCTCACCTGAAACCTCTTAATGATTAACCCTATTAAGTAACCCCATGAATTACCGACATGCCGTGCAAAAAAACCTGGGACGGGTCTGGAATCTTGCTTGGCCTATGGTCCTCAGCAATATTTCAGTTCCATTATTGGGGGCTGTTGATACCGCTATCCTTGGTCATCTCTCTTCAGCCGTTTACCTCTCAGGAGTTGCCATTGGCGCAAGTGTAATGTCGATGCTCCTCTGGGCTTTCGGCTTTCTACGAATGGGTACTACGGGAATCGTGGCCCGCAGCAAGGATGGCGGTGTTGAATGGTTATTACGAGCAGTGCTATTGGCATTAGTCTTAGGAGTTCTGCTACAAGTCACAGCCTACACCTTAATAAGTAACATTGTCAGCTGGATGAATGCCAGTAGCGATGCCAGTCCACATGCAACGGCTTATTTACAAATTCGCCTAATCAGTGCTCCCGTAGCCTTGGTGAACTTCGCCTTACTTGGTTTCTTTATTGGCCGGCAGGATAGTCGAGCACCCTTATATATTTTGCTTGTAGCTAACCTGTTAAATATTAGTTTGGATTTTCTCTTCATTCTAGGTTTTGGGCTTGGGGCGAAAGGCGCTGCGATAGCCACTGTCTGTGCAGATTTCTTTGCTTTGGTGATGGGTTTATCCTTACTAACTCGTGTGAATATCAGAATTTGGGAAGATATTGTCACTCACTTACGCGCCCCTCAATTTCGACCATGGGTGGAAAGGGAGCCATGGCTTGGGTTACTCCATATCAATACCGATTTATTTATTCGCACTTGCTTACTGTTATTAACCCTAACGTTTTTTACTGCCCAGGGTGCTGCACAAGGGGACTCTGTGCTGGCAGCAAATGCCATATTATTGCAACTATTGATGATGACTTCTTATGCATTGGATGGCTTTGCCCATGCTACCGAAGCATTAGTTGGTGAATCTATAGGGAAACAATCTAATAAACTATTTCAAGAAACCGTTTATGCAGCTGGGATATGGGCATTGGGGAGCGCAGCTCTTCTTACCTTATTGTTGATAACAGGCAAGCCTATCATTATCAAGTTATTTACTGATCTCCCTAATGTTATCCTAGAGATAAATAAAATCTACTGGTGGTTATGTGCCCTACCGCTATTGGCTGTATGGAGCTACCAACTCGATGGTGTATTTATTGGCGCAGGAAAAAGCCGACAAATGCGCGATACGATGTTTATTGCCACAATACTCATATTTTTTCCCAGTTGGTGGCTAACCCAGGGCTGGGGCAATCATGGCATCTGGTTCAGCCTTTTTTTGTGGATTTCCGCACGATCTTCTGGACTTATTTTTTATTATCGGTACTACACTATAAACGATTCTTGGATAACGAAATAATTTTTGCTCATAGTGTAAGTAACCTAGAAAGAACCTAAACCTGCATCTTTATTAGTAAGCCTATAAAGATGGTATCCAGAGATTTTATTGATATATTTATATCTATAACTTGATATTAAAATTGCTTGATCAGTGGGGAAAAACATTTTATCGAAAAATAATAAATACTACATCATCATACAATTATCGAATTTTAGATCTAATTATTAATAAGAGTGTTTTATAGCAATATCAATTACGCGAAGTAATAAATTTAGAAAGATAAAAACTATAATCTCAGGATGGTTGATACTGAGCGGGTATAATAATGTATTAATTCCCGCTCACAATTTTTTATAGCTCCGGACTTGATATCTGTTTTCTAATTAAAATCTGAGTATAGTTGGCAAAAAAAGCATTTTCTCCCTGCAAAATCACTCGATTCAACCCTTCAACCTTACCCCTCAATTCACGGTCATAAAAATATAGGCTTCCACTTCGAACTGTGTAGGCTTTGGGATTTTCAGCCATTAATTTATAAAAAGAGGAGAGCCTTTCAAGGTAAACATTCAAGGTATTTAGAGAAAAATTACCTTGCTGATAATAGTCCAGAACTTCAGCATTTATTTGCTTTTTAATGAACTCCTTTTCCTCAGCAGAGAAACCATAAATTTGCACCTGTGTGTTAATATCGCTACGTAAATCTTTTAAGTACCTATCTGCCGCTTGCGCTGATTCTCTTAAGGCACCAATAGTTTTCTTACGTTTTCGAAGTGATTTACGGCTTTTAAAGGTTGCGGCATCTGACATTTCAAATGAAGCGAGATCAGCAAGAGGCCTGAATATTGTGATATGTTGTAAATTGCTATTTCCTGTTAACTTATTACAAATATCGACAGCATATTCCCACTCTTTGAAGGGTTTCCCATCTAATATTTTCTGTGGCAGTGCCTCAACAGTCTCAGTGAGTGAACGCTGTTGTTGTAAATAGAGTTCTGGATTTTTGTTCCAATCATTTGCCTGTAAACGAAATAGACTGAGAATCCCCTGGTTAACACAACTAGCCAGTAGATGTGAAGTCAGTTCCAGCTGCTGCTTTTGTATTTTTCGATAATGATTCAAGCCGTACAAGCCAATAATAACTGCGGCGACGAGTACGGCTATAACTGCAAGTACCTTTTTCACTATTTATTTTTTTTTATAGGTTGAATAAATTTCACCGGCTCTTCACCGGCTTCTTTTCTCTGCCCGGTACTCACTCGAGTTAAAAGTTCAGAGGGATTGGACTGCAGGCGAATCTCATCTTTAAATCCACAAGAAACACACTCTCGATAATTTTTCCCATCTTCCTGGTAATTGACTATTCGATCCATTTCACTACAACGCGGACAAACTGCGCCAGCAATAAAACGTTTTTTGGGCTTTTTGGAGTGCCCGCCAGAATTTTCCTGATCGACCATGATTACTGCTCAACATACATGATTTAGTGGCCTTTTCAGGCCGGGCTGATATTTAATTCAAGCTGCTCAATACCTGAATGACGCAACAGCGCATCAATATCAGGCTCCCTACCGCGAAACTCGACAAACAGCTCAAGCGCATCTCGGCTGCCGCCCTGTTCAAGAATGGAGTGCATAAAGCTTTCCCCGGTAACACTATCGAAAATTCCCTGTTCTTCAAAGAGTGAGAAAGCGTCCGCCGACAGTACTTCTGCCCATTTATAGCTGTAATATCCCGCAGCATAGCCACCGGCAAAAATATGGCTGAAACCATGTTGGAAACGATTTTCCTCCGCTACAGGAACTACCGCCACCTCAGAGCGCACCGCCATTATCAGTTGCTGGATTTTCTCCGCATCCATCGCCTCTTCACTGGCATGTAGACGGAAATCAAATAATGCAAATTCCAACTGTCGTACAGTGAACATGGCTGACTGGAAATTCTTTGCCGCGAGCATTTTTTCCAATAATTCTGCAGGCAGCGCTTCTCCAGTTTGGTAGTGTGCGGAAATCATGGCGATCGCCTGCGGCTGCCAGCACCAATTTTCCAGGAACTGGCTGGGCATTTCCACCGCATCCCAGGCCACACCATTGATACCGGAAACCGCCGCTACATCGATTTGCGTCAGCATATGATGCAGACCATGGCCGAACTCATGGAACAATGTGGTGACTTCATAATGTGTCAGCAGTGAGGGCATATCACCCGCTGCGGGACTAAAATTACACACTAAATAGGCAACCGGCAGCTGTAAGCTATCTTCGCTTCGACGACGAGTGGTGACGGTATCCATCCAGGCCCCGCCACGCTTCTTCTCCCGCGCAAAGGCATCCAGGTAGAAGCCCGCAATACGCTCACCATCCCTGTACAACCAGAAGAACTGAACATCCTTATGCCAGGTTGCCACAGTCGTATCTTCCTGCACGGTAACGCCAAACAGTTTCTCCACCACCGCGAATAAGCCTTCGACGACCTTGGCATAAGGGAAGTATGGCCGCAGCTCTTCCTGGCTAATCGCGTAACGCTGCTGTTTGAGCTTTTCCGCAACCCAGGCGATATCCCAGGGCTGAAGTTCTTCGAGTTGATATTCCTCACTGGCAAATTTGCGCAACTCTGCCATTTCCTGCTCGGCGGCAGGCTTGGCTCTCTTTGCCAGGTCATTGAGAAATTCCAATACGCGTTCGCAACTTGGTGCCATTTTACTGGCCAGAGATAACTCTGCGTAATTAGCCATGCCCAACAGCCGGGCCTGCTCTGCGCGCAGAGCCAGAATAGACTCCATCACTTCTGAGTTGTCGAACTCTCCAGCGTTGGGCCCAACCTCAGAGGCACGGCTGGCGAATGCGGTATGTACAAGCTGACGCAACTCGCGGTTCTCCGCGTGAGTCATTACCGCCAGATAGCTTGGCCCCTCCAGGGTGATCAGCCAGCCATTTTTGCCTTTGGCCTTTGCCGCACTCATCGCGGCCGCTAAAGCCGTTTCCGGCAAACCACTTAAGTCTGCCTCATTTTCGGTATGCCAGCTCCAGGCATTGGTCGCATCCAATACATTATTGGCGAACTGGCTGGTGAGCTCCGACAGTCGCTTGCTGTTCGCTGCAAATCGCTCCCGCGCCTCACCCTCCAGGCCGACCCCACTCAATTCAAAATCCCGCAAGCCGAGCTCAACCGATTTTTTTCGCGGCTGCGGCCAATTCGCAAATTCCGGGGATGCCGCCAGTTGTTGATATACCTCATACAGCTCGCGGTTTTGCCCCTGCTCAGTCCAATAGGCGGTTACCTGAGCGAGCGCTGCCTCATAGGGTGCTCGCCATTCACCACTCAACACACTGTTGAGGTGACTGATAGGTGAGAAAGCGCGATTGAGTTGGTCCTGAACCTGCTCTAGCGGCTCCAGGGTACTCTCCCAGCCGGGGTTCTCTAAACCATGCTGCAACTGCTTTTGGCAGTCTTCGATGAGCTTTGTAATGGCGGGCTTCACCTGTTCGGGCTGCAGCTGGTTGAACGGAGGGAGAAGAGGGATATTCAACAGTGGATTGGACATACGGGACCCTGTGCTCAAAAAAGGATACAGCTATGATAGAGGATTCATTGTACAGGAGCTTCTTTATGTCCCCACTGCGCAGCCACAACGATTCTGTGAGCAAGAAAACCCCGCAACTTGGCCAACGCGTTTTTATTGACCCACAGTCGGCTGTGATCGGTGACGTCACTCTGGGTGATGATTGCTCCATATGGCCCATGGCGGTGGTTCGCGGGGATATGCATCGTATTCAGGTTGGTGCACGTACCAGTGTCCAAGACGGTGCGGTATTGCACATCACCCATGCCGGTCCCTTTAACCCTGAGGGTTGGCCGCTGATAATCGGCGAAGACGTCACGATCGGTCACAAAGCCTGCCTGCATGGCTGTACTATCGGCAACCGGATTTTGATCGGTATCGGCGCCATCGTACTGGACGGTGCTGTGATTGAAGACGAAGTGGTATTGGCGGCAGGCGCGCTGGTACCACCAGGCAAAACCCTGGAGAGTGGCTACCTCTATGTGGGTTCCCCCTGTCGCAAAGCTCGCCCATTATCCGAAAAGGAGAAGGCGTTTTTCAGCTATTCCGCGCAAAACTATGTGAATTTGAAGGATCAATATCTGCGTCAAGATAGTGAATAACTCATCGCCGAGCGATTCAACATCCATGCTCAATCTAATACTGATTAACTGCGAAAGCCTTGTGCACACCAGAGAGACGGTATTTTCAGGCATGGGAGTCGCCACAGCCCCTGTTTATCCCATCATCAAGAGAGCCATAGGCCACACCCTGAGCTGTAGCCTTTTCGAAATAGGGTTTGAGGCTTAATTGGAGAAGCCGCCGCAATCACTTGCGGCGGTATTTACTTACCTGGATGTCCTTTACTTGCCCTGTAGTCGTAGTAGCGCCGATGCGGCAATACCGCCAATAGCACAAGCGAGCACAATCACTAGAGGAGTCATGCTTCCCAGCACAAAAGCGCCATAGTCGTAGCCACGCTGGGGCAGAAGGTAGAACAGCAGGAAAGCAGCTGGCAGCAGTGACAGTAAGGCACCGCGCAAAAGCCAAGCGTTGCGCCAGGGTAACAGGAACAATAGACCACAGAGCCCGCCCCAGACAATTCGCTGGTAGAGATAGGTGTTACTGAGGTGCGGCGCCAGGTCTACCCCCAACCACCGGGTAAAACCATAACTGCCCATAGCCCACAGACCCAGGGCATAACAGAGGCCGCCGAAACAGCCCACCGCAAAACACATAGAGAGATTACGCAACCACTCGCGCACAGCCAGTTTCCCCTTAATTTTGTTGTTATGATTTCAGCCGAATTAATCAGGCTTTTAGTGTTCGCCGCAACTGCGCCAACACCGGTTCTACACGGGGCTTCACTCCGCGCCATAGGAAGAAGGCTTCCGCCGCCTGTCCCACCAGCATGCCGAGACCATCGGCCGCCTCAGCTCCCTGTGCTCGGGCCCAGTGTACAAAAGGCGTCGGCTTTGCACCGTAGACCATGTCATAAGCCCGGCCAGAACTTGTGAGAAGGTCTTCAGGCAGGGGGGGCAATTGATTATCCAGACTTGCTGAACTGGCATTGATTACCAGATCGAAACCACCGCATAGCTCATCCAGCCCACCTGCGGTCATGGCGCCATAGTGGGAAAATTCATCTGCCAGCTGGCAGGCCTTGGCGGCAGTGCGATTGGCAATATGCAATTGTGCGGGGCGCTCGGCCAGTAGCGGCAATAGTGCACCACGAGCGGCGCCACCGGCGCCCAGGAGTAATACCCGCTTATCCTCAATCACCCAACCCAGGTTTTCGCGGATATCCGCCACCAAGCCGGCGCCATCGGTATTGTCACCCAGCAGGTTACCATGCTCGTCGGACACCAGGGTATTTACCGCGCCGGCGGCGGCGGCGCGCTCGGTAAGCTCATCCGCCAGCTCGCAAGCTTCAAGCTTAAACGGCACTGTTACATTGAGACCGCGACCACCCTCGGTAAAAAAGGCCTGCACGGTGCCGGCAAAACCATCGAGTGGGGCGAGCAGTTTCTCGTACACCAGATCTTCCCCGGTCTGAGCGGCAAAGGCGGTGTGAATTTGTGGGGAGAGGGAGTGGTCGATGGGATTGCCTACCACTCCGTAGCGGTCGCTCACGACTGGGTCCTCTTGCGCGCCCTGACCGCTTCGCGGATCTTGGCGCTTTCATCGACGATCACCAAAGCGTCGACTTTAAGGCCCTGATCGGTATCCGTCAGCAGGTAACGGGTGTGGGAGCTGTAGAGTTCGAGTGTCTTGTCGCTTTGCTCGCAGCGATGTAACAGGGTCCAACGCACGCTGGCAAGGCTACTGTAATCGTTCAACTCGATAATCTCGGTCACCGTACCGAGAATTTGGCACACCTCAAGGCGCCTGTAGGCGTTGAGCAACTTTTCGACCTGCTGCACAAAGGCGCTGCGACCCACCGTCAATTTGTTGCCATCTTCACGGTAATAATGCAGAGGGAAGCGGTAATAATCGGCTATCTGCTCCGCATCACCCGTTTCAAAGTGGCGCCTGTAATCCAGGAATAATGAGTTGATAGCTTCCAATCGCGTTTGTTGCACGGCAAACCTCCTTAGTGCCTGATCCGGGTTATACCCAGTCCCTATGCGGCAGAAAATCCGTGTAGAGCTTTTCCTCAGCGGAACCTGGTTCCGGCTGCCAGTTGTACTTCCAACTCACAAGCGAGGGCAATGACATAAGGATAGATTCGGTACGCCCACCGCTCTGCAGGCCAAATAAAGTGCCGCGATCGAACACCAGGTTAAACTCCACATAACGGCCACGGCGGTACAGCTGGAAATCCCGCTCGCGTTCACCGTAAGGCGTATCCTTGCGCTTTTGAATAATGGGCAGGTAAGCCTCCAGATAACTGTCACCCACGGCGCGAGTCAAGGCGAAAGCGTTCTCAAAACCGCCCTCATTAAAATCATCAAAGAAAAGCCCCCCCACTCCACGGGCCTCATCGCGGTGCTTGAGGTAAAAATACTTGTCACACCACTGCTTAAAGCGTGGGTATACCTCTTCACCAAAGGGGAAGCAGGCATTTTTGGCAGTACTGTGCCAATGCACCACATCCTCTTCATAACCGTAGTAAGGGGTGAGGTCGTAGCCCCCTCCAAACCACCAAATCGGCTCCGCGCCAGGTTTTTTGGCGACAAACAACCGTACGTTGGCATGGCTGGTGGGCACATAGGGGTTGCGTGGGTGGATCACCAGGGAAACCCCCATCGCCTCAAAAGAGCAGCCAGCCAGCTCAGGGCGACTGGCCGTAGCAGAGGACGGCAGGCCGTCACCATAGACGTGAGAGAAATTAACCCCACCTTTCTCAATCAGGTTCCCCTCTTCCAGCACGCGGGTTCGGCCGCCGCCGCCACCGGACCTCTCCCAGGCGTCCTCGTGAAACTCCCGGCCGTCCTCGCTACCCAGCGCGCTGCAGATACGATCTTGTAGATCCAGCAGGTAACCCTTTACTTCCTTGGTATCAATATCACTCATGGGGAATCACTAACTCTTCTATAGAAATCAACCACCCGCGCGCAACTGCTCGCCGCTGAGTAGATCGCGAATCTCGCTAGGGGATTTTCGACCACCAGTAGCACCGCCACCGACATAGTCGAGGGCATCACCAAAATAGCGGAGTACCTGGTACTTATGCCGTGCGGGTTGGCACCCCGCCGGATTGGCTGAGGTAGATACGATAGCACCACCAAAAGCCCGTGTTAACGCAGCGGTGAAAGAGTGGTCGGTGTGGCGCAGAGCCACCGCGGGGTGAGCGCCACAGACCCAATAGGGTACGTGGCCTTTATGGGGTACCAGCCAAGTCACGGGGCCGGGCCAGGTTTCCCGCAGCTGCTGGCGCTGCTCGGCGCTGAGGGGGTCGAGCAACTGGCTAAAACTTTCCTCCTCACCGGAAACCAGGATCAGACCTTTCTCCAATGGGCGGTTTTTCAGGCGCAACAGGCGCCTAACGGCCTGCAAGTTATTTGGATCGCAGGCGAGACCCCACACGGATTCGGTGGGGTGAGCGATAACACCGCCCGCCGCCAAGGCGCGGGCGGCCTGCTTAACAGCGAGCGGTGAATACCTCATGGCAGTGTCGCTGTTACTTGGCTTTACGCTGCTGCAGGTCTTTTTGCAGCTGCGCGTCCTTGGCGATGATCGCCTCGGCGTTTGCACGACGCTCATCTACTAGCTTCTGGTGCATTTCCGCATCGGAAGAACCAATAATCTGGGCGGCCAGGTAGGCAGCGTTCTTGGCGCCTGCTTTGCCGATTGCCACGGTAGCAACTGGAATACCGCCGGGCATTTGTACAGTGGACAAAAGCGCATCCAGGCCATCCAGGGAAGCGTTGATCGGCACGCCGATTACCGGCTTCAAAGTAGTGGCGGAAACAGCACCGGCCAGATGCGCAGCCATGCCAGCGGCACAGATAAATGCAGCACACCCACGCTTGTCAGCATCAGTCACATAACTGTGAGTCGCTTCGGGGGTGCGGTGGGCGGAGGTGACTTTTACTTCAAAGGGAATGTCGAATGTCTCCAGTACACCGAAAGCGGCTTCCATTACTGGCAGATCGGAGTCGGACCCCATCAGGATCGCTACAAAAGGCTTGCTCATTTCAACTCTCTTAACTGTCAAAGCGGGGGGAAGCGCCGCAATCTAGCGGATTGCGCAGCCGCGCACAAGGTGTTGCCGAACGTCTCCCCCGGAGCAATCGTTTATCCACAGTCTCCCTTTATTAGGCCACCAGCGCTGAAACTTTAGCCAGGCTCACAATGCGGCTTTAACACCTGCGGCGTAATCCGGGTCCACCTTGTGAAACTCAGCCAATTGCCTCTGCACTATCTCATCTGGAACCCCAGCCATGGCCCTTGCAATATTGCCAAAAAGCCGCTGCTTTTCGCCGTCATCGAAAAGATTGAAGAGCGCCCGGACCTGGCTGTAATCATCGTTGCCCTCGCGATGATCGTAACGATCGGCGGTGCCAGAAAGCGCCAGTGGAGGCTCCTTGGCACTGGGGTCTTCCTGAGGGCCATTGAAACTGTTGGGCTCGTAATAGGCGTCGGGATTACCCGTGCGAATTCCCGTGGTATTCATCTCGCCATCGCGGTAGTAGTTATGCACCGGGCAGTGCGGTGCATTGACCGGCAAATTTTCATAGTGAGTACCCAGGCGGTGGCGGTGGGCATCGGCGTAGGAAAACACTCGCGCCTGCAACATTTTATCTGGGGAAAAACTAATACCCGGCACAATGTTTGAAGGAGAGAAGGCGGCCTGCTCCAACTCGGCAAAATAGTCATCGGGATTGCGATTTAACTCCATCTCGCCAACCTCGATCATTGGGTAATCCCCGTGGGGCCACACTTTGGTCAGATCGAATGGATTGTAAGCTGTCTTGGCCGCTTCAGCTTCCGGCATTATTTGTACCTGAAGGCTCCACTTGGGGTAATCGCCCTTCTCAATTGCACCGAACAACGCCTCCTGGTAGCTCTCACGGGTGCGACCAACCACCTCCTCCGCTTCGGCATCGGTATGGAACTTGTGTCCCTGGCGGGTCTTGAAATGAAACTTCACCCAGAAGCGCTCACCAGCACTGTTCCACAGAGAGTAAGTATGGGAACCGTAACCGTTCATATGCATGGGTGAAATCGGAAGGCCGCGGTCGGAGAAGAGGATCGTAACCTGGTGCAGACTTTCCGGGGACAGCGACCAGAAATCCCACATGGCGGTGGGGGAGCGCAGGTGACTGCGGGGATGGCGTTTTTGCGTGTGGATAAAATCGGGGAACTTGTAGGGGTCGCGTACGAAAAAGACGGGGGTGTTATTGCCTACCAGGTCCCAGTTGCCCTCCTCGGTATAGAACTTCAGGGCAAATCCACGCACATCGCGCTCGGCATCTGCCGCCCCCAACTCCCCGGCCACCGTAGAAAAACGGGCGATCATCGGTGTTTCTGCGCCCTTCTTCAGTACCTTGGCACAAGTGTATTTGCCGATATCCCCGGTGATGCGCAGTGTGCCGTAAGCCCCCCACCCTTTAGCATGTACGGTGCGTTCGGGAATCCGCTCGCGATTCTGATGGCCGAGTTTCTCCAGCAGCTGATAATCCTGAATTAATAGCGGCCCTCGTGGGCCCGCAGTCAAACTATTTTGATTATCCGGAATGGACGCGCCGGCATCGGTGGTGAGTTTGGGTTTATCCGCCATAACCTGCCTCCTGTTTGAGAATCCACTGAGTATTAACGCTGTGCCAATGGTTCGCGAACCATCCGGCGGCTGCAGCCTCTAGGATGATTTAAGTGGTTACGCCCTCGCCCCGAAGACAGCAACTTGCGCCCTGCACTGTCAGCTGATAACCGCCGGGCAACTGCTCCAACAGCCCCTCCAACTCCATTTGCAGCAACAGCGCCATCAGTTCACCGGTGGACTCCCCGGTATCCGCCGCCAGCTGTTCAATACTGCGTGGACCGCCCTGCAGGGCTAACAGTAATTCCTGTTGTTGATTGTCAAGCGCTACCCTAATTGTGACTTCACTCTTTACGGACTCAGACAACAAGCCGCCCAGCTGTCCGGCAATATCTGCACTGGTTTCCACCAATGTCGCCCCTTCTCGAATCAAGTGATGGCAGCCCCTGGCCATAGGGTTGTGAATAGAGCCGGGTATGGCGAAGACCTCGCGATTTTGTTCCAGCGCCAGGCGCGCGGTAATCAGTGAGCCCGATCGCACCGCTGCCTCTACCAGCAATACTCCCATGGAGAGCCCGCTGATTATCCGGTTGCGACGCGGGAAATTTTTCGCCTCGGCACCGCTGCCGAGTGGCAATTCGCTGACAATAGCGCCGCCAGCGGCAAGGATATCTTCGGCCAGGACTCGGTTTTGGCGGGGGTAGACGGAGTCGACGCCGCTGCCCAACACCGCAATCGTGACCCCCTCACCTCTCAATGCCCCCTGGTGCGCTGCCGTATCCACTCCCAGAGCCAGCCCTGAAGTGATAGCAAAACCGGAGCGGGCCAGCTCCATGGCAAAGCTGCGGGCATTATCCAAGCCGGCGGTGGTGGCACGACGCGCACCGACAATAGCGATCTGGGGTATAGAGAGAGCGGCGCGGGCACCGCGTAAATACAGTAATGGTGGCGGTCGCGAGATTTCCGCAAGTAAGTCCGGGTAGTCCATATCATCGTGGTGCACCAGCTGCACACCGATTTGCGCACAGCGGGCTCGTTCGGCAGCCACCCACTCCAACAACTCGCTCTGGGCACCAAGACGGCAACACTCTCGCCATTGGGATTGCGCCCGTGGCGGCAGTTTGCTTAACAAAGTTGGGGGAAATTGCAGTAGAGCCCGATCGGGGCTATCGAAATGCTCTAGCAGCTGCCAGTAACGGGCAGGGCCCAAACCCTCAAGGCGCAGCAGGGCTATACTGGCGGTCAACGCATCCATGCAGCTTACCGTTTTGTCTGTTTTGATGGAAAGTGGCTATTCAGCGGTGCGGCACTCCAAACAGCAAGAGTCACCGCACTCTCTATCTCTACTTACATCTACTTGTTATGGGTTGCGCACCGAGTCCATCACCGCCAGGGGGCGATCGGCTTCGAGAATCAACGCCAGGCTCATCTTCTCAAAGGTGCGGAAAACCATCATCTCGCCAGCGCGTTCATCTGGAAGTTTTACGCTGTCCCCGGCAATGCGATCACGAACCATAGAGCCGCGCTTATAAACGGCCATCACATTGCCGGGCACTATGCCATCGCGCTCCCCCAGGTTGAGGATGACCACGTCAAGCTTGCCGATCTGGGTCACACCCTCATCCACACCCACAATTAAGCCATTTACCGTCACTGCGGGAGCACTGGGATGGAAGAGCGCGTCAATAGAACGCTCTTCCACCGGCATCAAATGATCCTCAAGGCGGATCTCGCGGGCGGTACTGGCCACGCCCAGAGTGGCGACAGAGAATCCAGGCCGGTTATCCGGATCCAGCTGCAGCAAATCCACCTCACCCACACCCAACGCCTGGCGTCCCAGAGTCTCATTACTGACGGGGTCTACATACACAGGGCCTGGGCGGTAGAGGCCATAGGAAGCCAGGGGCACCTCGAATTCACCGCGCGCATAGATGGTATCACCCGCGCCCATAAGAATGTGGTTATCGGAACCGGACACAATATAAGGCGTGCCCTCGAAGGCATCTGGCTCGACGATACGGGTGCGCGACAGGAAAGCATTGATAGCATCCAGGGGAATTGCCGGGATAGCATCCTCTACCGCCTCACGGCGAATCTGAGGTGTCAGGCGATTGCCGTTTGCACCCGGTGACAATTGATAGGCACGCGGTCCGCGCTGTAGTTGCAGTTGTGGCTGACCATCTACATACACCAGGCGCAAGCTGTCGCCGGGGAAGATCAAGTGGGGGTTCTCAACCTGCGGGTTGACTTGCCAGATCTCCGGCCAATACCAGGGCTGTACCAGAAATTCACTGGAGATATCCCATAGGGTATCGCCCTTTTGCACAACATAGGCATCCGGGTGGCTGGGATTCAGGCGCACCTGATCCTGCGCTTGGGTGCCAAGGGCGACCGCCAACATCGAGACGGCGGCCAGGATTATTTTTTTCATGGAAGCATTCCTATGCTCTTTATCGCTATAATTCTCAGCGCCGGGTCACCCTTCACAGGAAATGTGGCCAGCCCCGGGCGCGCGGCGCCAGCGAAAATCGGGGTCCACTCGGTAAATATTGAGCGCGATCATAATGTTATCAGCGCACGTTCAACGAATACTAGAAGTTTGTCACAGGTGTTATGGCTAAACTCGAGATACTGGAATTTCCCGATCCGCGCCTGCGTGAGATCGCCAAACCCGTCGCAAAAGTCACCGACGCGCACCGCCAGCTGCTAGAAGACATGTTCGAAACCATGTACGCGGCACCTGGTATTGGTCTTGCCGCGACTCAGGTCAATGTCCATGAGCGTATCGTGGTGGTGGATATCTCTGAGGACAACAGCGAACCGTTGGCCTTTATCAACCCCGAAATCGAGGTGTTAGAGGAAGAAATCCATCAGTACGATGAGGGCTGCCTTTCGGTACCCGGCTTCTACGAGACGGTGGAACGCCCACGCAAGGTGCGAATCAAGGCTCTGGACCGCAACGGCGAACCCTTTGCCATAGAAGCTGAGGGACTGCTGGCAGTGTGTATCCAGCATGAAGTCGATCACCTGGATGGCAAGCTATTCGTGGATTACATCTCCCCACTCAAGCGCAACCGCATTCGCTCCAAGCTGGAAAAGTCCCAGCGCCGACGCGCCTGACATAAAGAACTGGCCGCCGGCTGGCCCGGCGCCATCTCCACCCCTCGATTTGAGAATCCGCCAGTGAATATCATTTTTGCCGGCACGCCGGACTTTGCCGCCGTGCACCTGCAGGCGCTGCTCGATAGCGACCACCACGTCATTGCCGTTTACACCCAACCAGACAGGCCGGCGGGGCGCGGCAAGAAACTGCTGGCAAGTCCGGTCAAGCAGCTGGCCCTCTCCCACGATATCCCCGTGTATCAGCCACAGAGCCTGCGCGACCAGGCAGCCCAAGAAGAACTAGCGGCGCTCGGCGCCGATATTATGGTGGTGGTGGCCTATGGTCTGATCCTGCCGCAGACGGTGCTGGACAACCCTCGATTGGGCTGTATCAACGTACACGCTTCCCTACTGCCGCGCTGGCGCGGCGCCGCTCCCATCCAACGTGCCGTTGAGGCAGGTGACAGCCAGAGTGGTGTGGCAATTATGCAAATGGAGGCCGGACTGGATACAGGTCCAGTGCTGGTGGAGCGCCGCTGCGACATCACTGAAAAAGAAACGGGCGGCAGCCTGCACGACAAACTCGCCGAACTCGGCGGACCGGCCCTGATCGAGGCCCTGGCGCAACTGGCGTTAGGCACGGCCAAGCCGGAAGTCCAGGATGATACAACGGCCAACTACGCCAATAAAATCACCAAAGAGGAAGCGCGCATCGACTGGCAGCGCCCGGCGCAGGAACTTCAGCGCCAGATCCGCGCCTTCAACCCTTTCCCTGTGTGCTGGACCACCTTTAGCGATAGCAAAGGCGAGCAACGCCTGCGTATCTATAGCGCCAGCCTTGAACGCGGCTGCCACAGCGATACGCCCGGCACTGTTTTGGCCTGTGACGATGAAGGCATCCTGGTGGCCTGTGGTCGAGAGGCCCTGCGCCTGCAAATACTGCAGTTGCCCGGTAAAAAGGCACTGCCCGCAACAGAAATTTTGAAAGGCTACCGGGCGCTATTTGCCCCAGGCACACAATTGGGATCATTATGAGTAGAGATGTACGCGCCGAAGCGGCCCGGGTAGTGGCCGCGCTGCTGGAAGCGCAAGGTTCACTGGCGCGCCTGTTACCAAAAGCCGAGGACAAGGTTGAGGAGCGCGACCGCCCCCTGTTGCGTGAACTTTGTTACGGCTGTGCTCGCACTGCCCCGCGCCTGCAACTGATCGCTGCGAAACTGCTGCGCAAAACTCCCAGTGATAGCCTGGTGAGTGCTCTGATCCTGCTGGGGCTCTATCAGCTGGAATATACCCGCATCCCCGATCACGCAGCTATCTCTGCCACAGTTAACGCTGCCCGCAGCCTTAAACTGGATCGCGCCACCGGCCTGATCAACGGTGTGCTGCGCAACGCCCTGCGCGAAAGCGAACACTTGCAGAGAAAATTATCCGGCAACCCACAATTCAGCTCTGTGCACCCGGCCTGGCTGCAACAGGCGATCAAAGCCGCCTGGCCAACCCAGGCGTCGGAAATTTTCCGCGCCAACAATACCAATCCGCCCATGACCCTGAGGGTCAATAGCGCGCGCATCTCCCGCGAGGATTACCTGCAGCAGCTCGACGAAACCGGGCTGTCTGCCGAAGCCTGTGCTCTTTCGCCCGTGGGTATCACCCTGCTCGAGGCAGTGCCGGTGGGCATTCTGCCCGGTTTTGCCGAGGGCCTGGTGAGTGTGCAGGATGAATCCGCCCAGCTGGCGGCACAACTGCTGGCCCCACGTGAAGGCGAGCGGGTACTGGATGCCTGCGCCGCGCCCGGAGGCAAGAGCTGTCATCTGCTGGAACAGCAACCCTCAATCGAATTGAGCGCCCTCGATATCGAGGAGGAGCGCCTCGACCGGGTACAGGAAAACCTGGAGCGTTGCGGCCTCTCCGCACAATTGATCTGCGCCGACGCGGCCGCGGCCGATGCCTGGTGGGACGGGCAACAGTACGACCGTATCCTGCTCGACGCGCCCTGCTCCGCCACAGGAGTCATCCGCCGTAACCCGGATATCAAACTATTGCGCCGCGCCGAGGATATCGCCGAGCTGGCCAAGCTGCAGGCGGAAATACTGCGCGCCACCTGGGCACTGCTCAAACCCGGCGGCAGCCTGCTTTACGCCACCTGCTCGGTGCTGCCAGCCGAAAATAGCGAAGTTGTCGCCGCCTTCATTGCGGAGATCAAGGATGCGAGCGACAATACTCCGGAACTGCTGCACGGTAAGTCCTGGGGTGAAAAGCAAGTTGCGGGAATGCAACTGTTACCCCATAACGGTGGCGGCGACGGTTTCTACTACGCTCTGCTCAACAAAGCCGAATAACAGCAGCGCTAGCCGCGGGTCTTATCCGATATGAAAATTGTCATTCTCGGCGCCGGCCAGGTGGGCGGCTCACTAGCGGAAGCCCTGGCCTCCGAACGCAATGATATTGTCCTGGTGGACAGCAATGATAAAACCCTGCGTGAGCTGCGCGACCGCATTGATATCGGCGTGGTCAACGGCCACGCATCGCACCCAGATGTACTGCTGAAAGCCGGTATTGAGGATGCCGATATTCTGGTGGCAGTAACCAATAACGATGAAACCAATATGGCGGCCTGCCAGATTGCCCACTCGTTGTTCCGTGTGCCCACCAAAATCGCGCGCGTGCGCGCCTCCTCTTATCTGCAATATCCCCAGTTGTTCGACAACCAAGCCATTCCCATCGACGTGCTGATCAGCCCCGAGCAGTTGGTCTCCGAATATATCGCGCGTTTAATGGAAAACCCCGGCGCGCTACAGGTACTGGACTTTGCCAGTGGCCGCGTGCAGTTGGTCACGGTGCTGGCAGTTCAGGGCGGCCCCTTGGTGGGACACCAGCTGCGCTATCTGCGCGAGCATATGCCCAAGGTGGATACCCGTGTTGCGGCCATCTACCGGCGCAACCGGCCGATTATTCCCCAGGGGGATACGGTGATTGAAGCCGGCGACGAAGTATTTTTTATCGCCGCACGAGCCGATATTCGCGCGGTAATGAGCGAGCTGCGCCGCCTGGAACACGGTTATAAACGCGTGATAATTGCCGGTGGCGGTAATATCGGCCTGCGTCTCGCCACTAAGCTTGAGAACCGCTACTCGGTCAAGATTATCGAGCAGAGCCATGAGCGCTGTGTGTTTTTATCCGAGGAGTTGTCCCACACCATTATCCTGCACGGCAGCGCCTCCGATCAGGAATTGTTGCTTGAGGAAAATATCGAGGACACCGATGTTTTCCTCGCCCTCACCAATGAAGACGAAGCTAACATCATGTCGTCTCTTTTGGCCAAGCGCCTGGGCGCGCGCAAGGTGATGACGCTGATCAACAATCGCGCCTACGTTGACCTGGTGCAGGGCGGTGAAATTGATATTGCCATTTCGCCCCAACAAAATACCATCGGCAGCCTGCTTACCCATGTGCGCCGCGGTGATATGGTCAATGTGCATTCCCTGCGCCGCGGCGCCGCCGAAGCGATCGAGGTGGTCGCCCACGGCGATGAGCGCACCTCAAAGGTGGTCGGAAAGAAAATCGAGGATATCGACCTGCCGGAGGGTGCCTCCATTGGCGCCATAGTGCGCGAAACAGTAAACGGCAGCGAAGTGTTAATGGCCCACGACGATGTGATTGTACAGAGCAACGATCACGTGATTGTATTTCTGGTGGATCGCCGCCAGACACGCCATGTGGAGCAATTGTTCCAGGTTGGCTTCGGTTTCTTCTGAGCCGGGGCGTATTGATGAACCCGGCGATCACTATCTCCGCCGTTCTTACATTGTTACAACAGAAAGCAGGCAGATAGGCGCCAATGCGAATTGCGGTAATTGCGCGAGTTTTTGGAATTCTCCTTACGGTATTCAGTCTGACACTGCTGCCGCCTATTGGCGTGTCCCTGTGGTATGGGGATGGCACCCACTACGCCTTTGTATCGGCCTTTGCCATTACCCTCATCACGGGTCTTTTTATGTGGCTGCCAGTACACGACCTGCACCAGGATTTGCGCACCCGCGACGGCTTTGTGGTGACCTCGCTCTTCTGGTTGATCCTCGGCAGTTTCGGCTCACTGCCCTTTTTTATCAGCCCCCTACCGGACCTGAGTATTACCGACTCCATTTTTGAATCGATTTCCGGGCTCACCACCACTGGTGCTACGGTGATTACCGGCCTGGATTCCCTGCCTCCCGCCATTCTCTACTACCGACAACAGTTGCAGTGGTTTGGCGGCATCGGCGTAATTGTTATCGCCCTGGCGATCCTACCCATGCTGGGTATCGGTGGGATGCAGTTGTATAAGACTGAAATTCCCGGCCCGGTAAAAGACACCAAGCTGACACCACGCATTGCGGAAACTGCGCGAGCATTGATTGTGATTTATCTTATTCTCACGATCCTGTGCAGTCTCGGTTACTGGTGGGCTGGCATGACGGTATTCGACGCCATCGGCCATGCCTTCTCCACAGTGGCAAATGGCGGCTTTTCCACTCATGATGCCAGTATGGGTTTCTATGCCCACAACCGCGCAATCATGTTGATCTGCATCGTGTTTATGTTGCTTGCCGCGATCAACTTCGGCCTTCATTTTTATGCCTTCCGCAACAAAACCCTCAAGCACTACTGGTACGATTCTGAACTGCGCTTTTATATTTTATTGCTTCTCGGTTCGGGGATGCTGATCAGCTTTTATCTTTGGTATCTGCAAATCTTTTCCCCCGGCAACAGTTTCCTGCACGGCTTTTTCCAGGTGGTTTCCATCAGTACTACCGCCGGTTTTGCCTCAGAAAATTTCGCCGCCTGGCCGGTCTTTCTGCCCTATGCGCTGCTACTCTTAGGCGTTCTCGGCGCCTGTGCCGGCTCCACCTCCGGGGGCATCAAAGCCATACGTGGGTTATTGATAATGAAGTCGGGGCTGCGCGAGCTGAACCGACTGGTTCACGCCAATGCCGTAATTCCCATCAAGATCAACCGCAAGATAGTCCCAAGCCGGGTAACTGATGCCATATGGGGTTTCTTCGCGGTCTATGTGCTGTCGTTTTTTATTCTCTCTATTATTGTCATCGCAACCGGCGAAGACTTTGTCACCTCGGTGACCACTGTTGCCTCGTGTATGAGCAATATCGGTCCCGCCCTGGGCAGTGCATCTTCCCACTTCGGCTCCGTCAATGAAGTGGCCAAGTGGTTCCTGATCCTGGCTATGCTGATGGGTCGCCTGGAAATTTTCACCCTGTTGGTGCTGCTGACCCCCGCCTTCTGGCGCCATTAATTAAACGCCGCCACTGCAGGCGAGATCGAATAGCAATATTTTTTAGTTTCTGCCACAGTTGTTCTTTACAGGAAGTAATGAATAAGAACATGGTTGTATGAGCAGAAACACCAGTGAGCTGCTCGGTCAATTGAAAATTGACCGGGATACGGCTCCCGAATTGCCATCATCGTCCCGGAAAACCCTGTTGGCAGCTTCAACCGGCGCTGTCGCTGGCCTGCTGATAGGTTTTTTTGGCGCCTCCTTATTCGCCGACGATCCATCCGCTAATTCTTCTCCAATCCCAGCCCTAGCCAACACACACGCTACCCAACCCACCCCTTCCACTGGCTCACACATGGAGACGGTGCTGAACGCTTCCGGATATATCACCGCGCGACGCATGGCCACGGTATCCGCGGAAGTAATGGGGTTGATCAGCAGCGTCGATGTCGAGGAGGGTATGCAGGTAGAGGAAGGCCAGGTGCTGGCCCGCCTGGATAACGTCAAGGCACGCGTCAGCCTGGCATTTGCCCGCGCGCAGATTCAGGTACTACAGGCCCAGGAAGCCAGCATTCTCGCTAAATTAAAAGAGGCCGAGCGTCAATACCAACGTTTCGCCGGGTTGCGCGACAAAAATTACTCCAGCAAAGCGCAACTGACCCAGAGTGAATCCACAGTCGAAGGCTTGAGGGCGGATTTAAAAAGCGCCAGGGCAAATATTGAGGTGGCCAAGCTGGAGGCTGAGCGTCAGCGTGAGCGCTTGGAGGACCACACTATTCGCGCTCCCTTTGCCGGTATCGTCACACAGAAAAATGCCCAGCCCGGCGAAATTGTCGCCCCCAGCTCCGCCGGTGGCGGTTTCACCCGCACCGGTATCTGTACCATCGTGGACATGGACTCTCTGGAGATTGAAGTGGATGTCAACGAGGCATTTATCGGCCGCATCTCCACTGGGCAAAAGGTAAATGCGAACTTAGATGCCTACCCGGAATGGGATATTCCCGCCACGGTGGTGGCGATCATTCCAACCGCCGATCGCGCCAAGGCGACCGTGCGCGTGCGTATCGGCATCGATCAAAAGGACTCGCGTATCCTGCCGGATATGGGGGTAAAGGTTGGCTTTCTTGCCGGGGAGGAAGTAGCGTTTTAACGGCACAGACTACGGCTCTAATTATTCATTTAAAAAAGGAAATTACAGATGTCTGAAGATGTGTTGTTTCAGTTAAATGGTGTCGGTAAGAGTTTTGTCAAAGGTAAGGAGAAAATTTCTATATTTGACGATCTCAATATGAGTATTGAACGCGGAGATTTTGTCGCCATCATGGGGCCATCAGGCTCCGGAAAAACCACCCTGTTAAATATGCTCGGCGGTGTCGATCAGCCTACCAGTGGGGAAATTTGGTTTGATGGCACCCGTATAGACTCCCTCAGTGAGAGCGCCCTGACCCGCTGGCGCGCACAGAATATCGGCTTTATTTTCCAGTTCTACAATCTGATGCCGATGCTCAATGCACAGCGCAATGTGGAACTCCCACTCTTACTGACCAAACTCTCCAAGGCGCAACGTCGTAAAAATGTGGAAACCGCCCTCGCTCTGGTGGGCCTGAGCGATCGAGCCAAACATATGTCCAGTGAAATGTCCGGCGGTCAGCAGCAGCGTGTTGCCATTGCCCGCGCGATTGTCTCTGATCCAAAACTCATTCTGTGTGATGAGCCGACTGGTGACCTGGACCGCGCCACCGCCGATGAAATTCTGGAGATGCTGCAATTGCTCAACCGCGATCACGGCAAGACTATCGTCATGGTCACCCACGACCCGGCCGCGGCCAAATACGCCAAGCTCACCCTGCATCTCGATAAGGGAAAATTTGTGCAGAGGGAAATTGTGGCATGAACGATCTCTATTTAATTTATAAAAATATGACAAGGAAACCTCTACGGTTATTCCTCACTTGTTTTGCTATTTTTATCGCCTTTCTGATTTTTGGCGCCGTTACCAGTTTAAAAACCGCTCTCAATTCCAGTGTGGAGTTATCTGCTGATAATCGTCTGGTGGTTTTTAACCGGATTAATTTCACTCAATCGCTGCCCATCTCTTATTTTCAAAAAGTCGCTGCGGTGGAAGGAGTAAAAGATGTCACCCACCTGAACTGGTTTGGTGGTTATTATCAGGAACAGAGCCGGCAAATTGTCTCTCTTGCGGTAGATCCAGAATCCTATCTGCGCGTTTACGAGGAAATAGTGATTCCGGAAGAGCAAAAACAGGCTTGGTTTAATAACCGACAGGGCGCTCTGGTGGGTGAGAAACTCGCACAAATTTATGGATGGAAAGTGGGTGACAGGATTCCCATTTCCTCGAATATATTTACCCATAAAGACGGTGGTTACACCTGGGAATTTGTGGTTTCCGGAATTTTTAAAGGGGATTCCGAGCAGTACGATACCCGCCAGATGTTATTTCACTACAAATATTTTATGGAAACTCAGACATTCGGCAATGACTGGATCGGCTGGATGGCGCTCACCACGGACGATCCCTCTCTCAATGAAAAAGTGGCAAAAACTATCGATGACAGTTTTGCCAATTCTCAAAGTGAAACCGATACCAGCACGGAAAAATCCTTTAATAAAGCCTTTATCGAGCAAATCGGCAATATCGGCCTGATTATTTTCTCGGTCGTTTTTACCGCGTTTTTCACCATTCTGATTGTGGTCGGCAACACCATGGCCCTGGCGATTCGCGAGCGCACAGGCGAGATCGCGGTGTTAAAAACTCTGGGGTTTTCCAGCGCGCGTATTTTTCGCATGGTACTATCGGAATCCCTGTTGATCGCCTTTATCGGCGGCCTCTCTGGACTCGCCGCGGCCTGGCTTTTAGTTGAAGGGGTAAAAACCTTCCTCGCCCGCTTCCTGCCCAACTTGATTCTCGATGGCGACATCGCGCTGCAAGCTCTGCTCTTTATGCTGTTGCTGGGAATTATTACCGGCCTATTACCGGCCTTTAACGCGCTGCGTCTGAATATTGTCTCGGCATTTAATCGTCAGCCTTAAAAACATTGTATCGAGCCTCTCACTACAGAAAGCGCCCGATTGATAAAGCCCAACCGGAGGGAAGCCCATGGGCTCTCTAATTGCACAAATAATTTCAGTAACCCTGATGAACCTGGGCAGCCTGCGCCGGCGCCTGTGGATGTCACTGGCGATGGTTCTGGCCTCGGCGGTGGTGGTGGCGATTCTGCTGGCTTTTCTCGCCATGGCCAAAGGCTTCGAGGAAACCATGCGCGGTGCCGGCTCCAGCCAGATCGCCATCCTGATGCGCGAAGGTTCCTCCACCGAACTCAACTCGGTGATCCTGCAGGATCAGGTCAATCTAATTACCGAGTCCGCGGGAGTGGCCCGAGATGCCAATGGCCCACTGGTTTCACCGGAACTGTATGTCATTGTGGATGGCATCAAAAGGTCCAGCGGCACCGAGGCCAATATCCCCCTGCGCGGCCTCAACGAAACCGGCATGGCCATGCGTACCAATATGCGCTTAACCGAAGGCCGTATGTTTGTCCCAGGAACCAATGAAATGATTGTCGGTGAGGGGGTTCTGCGAGAGTTCAGTGGATTTGATATTGGTAGCGAGGTGCGCTTTGGCAAAAACCTGTGGAAAGTCGTCGGGGTTTTTTCCACAGGGGGCAATATTTTCGAGAGTGAGCTGTGGGCAGATATCAAAACCATCCAGAGTCATTACAACCGCGGTAGCAGTTACCAATCGATTCGCCTGCAACTGGACAATGACGGCGGCTTGGCATCGGTTAAGCAAACCATTGCGCGGGAACCACGCCTGAATCTGGATGCCCAGACCGAGCGGGAGTATTTCGCCAGCCAGGGCAAACAGCTGCAATATATCGCCACTTTTGGCTGGGTCATCAGTGCCGTGATGGCCCTCGGCGCCCTGGCCGGTGCGCTCAATACCATGTACACCTCTGTAGCGGACCGCGCCAAGGAAATTGCCACACTGCGCGCCCTCGGCTTTAGCAATTTCTCCGCCTTCTGCGGCACTATCGCCGAGGCCATGGTGCTGGCTGTGGCCGGTGGCCTTTTGGGTTCCCTGGCTGCCTACCTGTTCTTCGACGGCCTGAATACTTCAACACTGGGTGGCAGTTTTACCCAAGTGGTATTTAGTTTTGAGATGTCCCCGGATCTTTTCCTGCAAGGTGCCATACTGGCGCTGGTGATCGGCTTTGTCAGTGGCTTTTTCCCCGCTTGGCGCGCCGCGCGTATGCCGGTAATTGTGGCATTTCGCCACGCGGCATAAAGCTCGTCTCGTTGCCTATTCTAGTTACCGATAGAAATAGGGGCCGCTACGGCCCCTATTTTTGTTTGCGGTAGATTTTACTCTTGCCTTCCGGCTGGCGTCGGAAGCGCTTGTATTCCCACTGATACTGCTCCGGCGCCTGGGCGATGCAGGCCTCCACACCACGGTTCATCGCCGCCAGGGATACTTTTTGCTCTTCACTGTAAATCGCTTTTTCAGCAGGGACAAAAACCAGCTCAAAGCCGCCCTCTACACGCTTACCAAATCCAAAAACTACATGGCAGTGAGTGCGCTGTATGAGATTGTGCACCAGGGTCATAGTCAGGGCCGGGCGTCCAAAAAATGGGGCAAAGTCACCGCCCATATCCGGTTCCTGGTCGGGCAGAATCAGGGCTAAATTACCGGCCTTCAGAGATTTGAGCAGCGACCGCACGCCGTGCACATTGGTGGGCACCATCTTGCCGCCGGTCACTTCACGTCCGCTGCGAATTACCGGGTCCAGGGCTTCGATTTTGGGTGGCTGATAAAGCACAGCACAGGGGGCCAAAGTGCCCACATACAGTCCAAATATTTCCCAGTTGCCGGTATGCGGCATCAACACGATGGTACCGCGCCCTTCCGCCTCGCCGGCATTGAGCAACTGCTGGTTGCGCACCCGTACAATGGCATTTTCATTTTTGGCCCAGGGCGTATTCCACAGTGACGCCATCTCAAAACCAGCTATGGCCGTGTTGATCACGCTCTCTCTCGCCAGCTTTTCGCGCTGCTTGGGATCCATTGCCGGATAGCAAAGCTTGAGATTGATCCGGCTCAGACGAAGGCCCTCGGAACGAATCCACACTGCCATTTTGCCGGCAAACCAACCCAATCGCCGCGACCAGTGCAGCGGCAGTTTGCCGATCATTTTCAGTGCCCCAACAGCAAGGCGCCCCTTAATATCCACTCACAACTTCCTATACAAAAGCCACTTGAAAGTGACTGTGTTGCCCAAGTATGGCCATTGAAACCTCGCGACGCGGCTATAGCGCTTTAAGCACAGGAGCCGCTACCGCTATAATTGCGTCCCTTTGCCCACAGCAGATACTGATCCGGAGATAGCGGTGTCCAAGCAATACGATCTCAGTACCTTCCAGGGACTTATTTTTGCCCTGCAGGATTATTGGGCGCGCCAAGGGTGCGTCATTCTACAGCCTCTGGATATGGAAGTGGGCGCTGGCACCTTTCATCCGGCCACCTTCCTGCGCGCCATAGGCCCGGAAAACTGGAATGCGGCCTATGTGCAGCCCTGCCGCCGCCCCACCGATGGCCGCTACGGCGAGAACCCCAACCGCCTGCAGCACTACTACCAATACCAGGTAGTGATGAAGCCGTCCCCAGACAATATCCAGGAATTGTATCTCGACAGCCTGCGCGCCATGGGCGTGGACCCGGCCATTCACGATATCCGCTTTGTGGAAGATAACTGGGAGTCCCCAACCTTGGGAGCCTGGGGTCTCGGCTGGGAGGTGTGGCTGAACGGTATGGAAGTCACCCAGTTTACCTACTTCCAGCAAGTGGGCGGTCTGGAGTGCTACCCGGTAACCGGTGAGATCACCTACGGTCTCGAGCGTATCGCTATGTACCTGCAGGGGGTCGAGTCTATCTACGACCTGGTATGGACCCGCAACCCGGACGGCAGCCCCGTTACTTACGGCGATGTTTTCCACCAGAACGAAGTGGAGATGTCCCACTACAACTTTGAACACGCCGATGTGGAATTCCTGTTCGCCACCTTCGATCACTGTGAGCGCGAGAGTACGCGCCTGATCGAACTGGGCCTGCCGCTACCCGCTTACGAGCAGGTCATGAAAGCCTCCCACGCCTTCAACCTGTTAGACGCACGCCACGCCATCTCGGTGACCGAGCGCCAGCGCTACATCCTGCGTGTGCGCACTTTGGCCCGCGCCGTGGCACAAGCCTATTACGATGCGCGCCGCGCCTTAGGTTTCCCCCTGGCAGATGAGGCACTGCGTACGGATATTCTGGCGGAAAACATCGAGCAAGAGGAGAAGCAGTAATGGCTCAGGATTTTCTGGTAGAGCTGGGCACCGAAGAGCTGCCACCCAAGGCGTTACACAAGTTAATGAACGCCTTCTCCGATGGCATTACCCAAGGCCTCAAAGGCGCCGAGTTGTCTTTTGGCGAAGTTAAATCCTACGCAGCCCCGCGCCGCCTGGCAGTAGCCGTTTTCGGCCTGGAAGACAAGCAGCAGGACAAACAAATTGAAAAGTTGGGTCCAGCAGTTCAGGCCGCCTTCGACAAAGAGGGCAAGCCCAGTAAAGCCGCGGAAGGTTTCGCTCGCAGCAACGGTGTGACCTTTGAGGAGCTGGGGCGCAAAGAAACCGACAAAGGCGAGCGCCTGGCTTTTATCAGCGAACAAAAAGGTGCTGAAACCGAAACCTTATTGGCAGACATCGTCGAGAAAGCACTAGCTCAGTTACCCATTCCCAAGCGCATGCGCTGGGGTGCGCGCCGTGAGGAATTCGTGCGCCCGGTTCACTGGCTGGTCATGCTGTTTGGTAACAAGGTGGTGGATGGCGAAGTACTCGGCTTAAAAGCCGGTAACACCAGCCGTGGTCACCGCTTCCACTGCAATCGCGAATTGGAAATCCACTCCGCCCACGATTACGCACAAGTATTGCGTGAACCCGGCTACGTCATGGCGGACTTCGCCGAGCGCCGCGAAGCCATTCGCGCCCAGGTGATCGCCGAGGCCAATAACGTCAATGGTGAAGCTGTCATCGACGACGATCTGCTCGACGAAGTCACCGCACTGGTGGAGTGGCCCGTAGCCCTCACCGGCCGCTTCGAAGAGCGTTTCCTGGACGTGCCCGCAGAGGCCCTGATCTCCTCCATGAAGGAGCACCAGAAGTATTTCCACGTGGTGGATGAAGACGGCCAATTGCTGCCTTTCTTTATCACTGTGTCCAATATCGAAAGCCAGGACGCCGCCCAGGTTATTCACGGCAATGAACGCGTTATTCGCCCGCGCTTGGCGGATGCCGCCTTCTTCTTCGAGACTGACAAGAAGACCAGCCTGGAATCGCGTCGTGAAAAATTGCGCCAAATCGTTTTCCAACAGCACCTGGGCAGCGTCTATGACAAGACCGAGCGGGTCTCCGCTTTGGCGCGCACCATTGCCGATAAAACCGGCAGTAACGGCGACTGGGCCGAGCGCGCCGGGCGCCTGTGCAAGTCGGACCTGGTTACCGAGATGGTGTTCGAGTTTGCCGATATGCAGGGCATCGCCGGTTACTACTATGCCGAAAATGACGGCGAGCCGTTGGATGTAGCCAAGGCTATGTACGAGCAGTACATGCCCAAGTTTGCCGGCGATGAGCTGCCCGCCAGCGACACCGGTACCGTTATCGCCCTGGCGGATCGCCTCGATACTTTGGTCGGTATCTTCGGTATCGGCCAGCCGCCCAGCGGCTCTCGCGATCCATTTGCCTTACGTCGCGCCAGCCTGGGCGTTATTCGCATTCTGGTAGAGAAGCGTCTCGACCTGGACCTGCGCGAACTGCTGGAACTGGCCCGCGACAACTACCCGCGCACCGCCCTGGGCGAATACGACAAGGTGGTAGAGCAAACCCTGCAATACGTACTGGACCGCTTCCGCGCCCGCTACGAGGACCAGGGTATTGCTACCGAGGTATTTATGTCGGTTGCCGCGCGCAAGCTGTCGCGCCCGCTGGATATCGACAACCGCGTACACGCGGTCAATGCCTTCAACCAGCTACCGGAATCCGGCGCCCTGGCAGCAGCGAACAAGCGCGTTTCCAATATTCTCGCCAAACTGGATACCGCCGTGCCCAACAGTGTCGATGAAGCACTACTGCAGGAGGAAGCGGAGAAGGCACTGTTCGCCGCAGTACAAGTTGCCCGCACTGAAGTGGAACCGCTGTATAGCGATGCGCTCTTCGCCGAAGGCCTCGCCGGTCTGGCGGGACTTCGCGAAACGGTGGATAACTTCTTCGACCATGTGATGGTGATGAGCGACGACGAACAACTGCGCAACAACCGTCTGGCCCTGCTGGCCCAACTGCGCGCACTGTTCCTCGAAGTTGCCGACATTTCCCTGTTGGTTCCCGCCAAGTAATGGCTACTTGAACCGGGGCATAGTGCCCCGGTTCAGCGACACAGGCGAATCAACATGGCAATTATCATTCTCGGCCGCGACGGGGTCATCAACCAAAACCCCCACCAGTTCGTGAAATCGGCAGACGAGTGGCAGCCCCTGCCTGGCAGTATTGAGGCACTGGCTGCGCTCAGTCAGGCCGGCCACCAATTGGTTATCGCAACCAACCAGAGCGGCTTGGCTCTGGGCCAGTTTGACCTGGATGACTTGGAGGCAATACATGCCAATATGCGCTCTCAGGTAGAGGATGCTGGCGGTGAAATTGCTGCAATTTTCTATTGCCCTCATGGACCTGAAGACAATTGCCGTTGCCGAAAACCCCAGGCGGGCCTGCTTGATGCCATTGAAGCAGAATTCGACACCAGCCTGCACGGTTGTTATCTGCTGGGCGATAAACTGGCCGATTTACAGCTTGCCCTAAGCAAAGGGTGCAAGCCGGTACTGGTAAAAACCGGCGCAGGCACCGAGACTTTGCAACAGCTGGTTGAGAACCCCGATCCAAAGCTGGCGGAAACCGCGGTGTTTGAAAACTTAGCCGGTTTCAGTCAATTTCTAGTGGGCCCCTGAGCCCACCAACCTTCACTTTTATAGCCCTCAACATTTAAAGAGCCATTCACTGACTTCTGTGAAGTACATCGTCACAGATCCGCTCCACTCAAGCCTCCCTGCATTTGTGACTAATCTTTCTTTCGCTCTTGCCAGTTTGCAAAAACACTACAAAACAATGACTTTGACGCCAGTTCATTGAGTCCTGCGACACATTACTTTAAAAGCGAGTGGCAGGTCGGGCGGCTTTATCCCTGTGAAAGCGAGTTCTGCCAAACTAAGGATGGCTTATTGGGTGTTAGTGACAAAGGAAAACAGCGCACTTTCTCTCCCATCTCTACCCGCCTGTAAAAATAAAAAAATGGGACAACTCAATGAAAAGAAAAATAATTGCCTCGCTCATTGCGGGCCTGCTGTGCTCGGGCGGCAGTTTCGCAGCCACTGTAGCAGACACTCACACCCCAAAAATCCAACAGAGTAAAAAGGTCTATATCGTACAGCTCGATGGCGAACCACTTTCCGCTTACTCTGGCGCAGTCGCGGGCCTCTCCAGCGCTAAATCCAGTGTGCGCCGCAAACCGGACCCACGCAGCAGCAGTTATCGTCACCACGCCGATTTCCTTAAAACTCGCCGTGAACGTGTGCTCTCTGCCGTGCCAGGCGCACGCAAAGTGCACGAGTACAAGGCCGCTTTTAACGGCTTTGCCGCGGTTATGAGTGACAAGGAAGCCGAGGCACTGCGCAGTCATAAAGATGTAAAAGGTGTCTGGGAAGACCGGCTGCTGAAGATGCACACCGATTCCACTGCAGATTTCCTCGGCCTGACCAAGATACCCAGCCCTTGGCTTTGGGGTATTACCGGGGAGGATGTGGTCGTGGGTGTAATCGACTCGGGTATCCACCCGGAACACCCGAGCCTGATGGATATACCGACGCCGCGGCAGGGTAATCGCGGTGCCAATATCTCCTACGGTCCGGTGCCAGAATCCTTTATCGGTGAGGGCTGTGAGTTCGGCAACACTGACTTTAATCCAGATGACGCCGCCTTTACCTGTAACAACAAGCTGATCAAGGCCAAGTCTTTCTCGGACGCCTTCCTTTCCAACAAGACCCTGGCGGATTATGAGTTTCTCTCGGCACGGGATGCCGACGGACACGGCACCCATACCGCCACCACAGCCGCGGGGAACTACGGTGTGGTCACCCCGGATGGCAAGACTCTAACCGGTATGGCACCGCGAGCTCGCATCGCGGCTTATAAGGTCTGCTGGGATGCCCCAGACCCGGACGATAGTGGCTGCTCTTCGGCAGACTCCATGGCGGCCATTGACGAGGCCGTGGCCGACGGTGTGGATGTCATCAACTTCTCGGTGGGAGGCTCCAGTACGGTTTTCACCGGTGCTGATGAGATCGCCTTCCTGTTTGCCGCCGATGCCGGCGTTTTTGTTGCTACTTCCGCCGGTAACAATGGCCCCGGACCACAAACGATGGGCACGCCTTCTGGTGTCCCCTGGATTACCGCGGTAGCGGCCGCCGAGGACGACCAGAGCTTCGGCACGGCCCTACAGGTGGATGCCCCTGAGGCGGTTGTTGGCACCTACGATGCCCGTGAAGGCACCGGTCCGGTAACGATGGAAGATACGGGTCTGCTTTCGGCACCCCTTGCCGTCGGTGCCCCATTGGAAGCCTGTTCCGCGCTGACAAATGCAGAGGCGGTAGAAGGCAAAATCGCCCTGGTGAAGCGCGGAGGTTGCTCCTTCAGTACTAAATACAACAATGCCGCAGACGCCGGCGCTGTAGCAATAGTTGTATACAACGACGGCACCGCCGAGGACCGAATGGACCCGATTGCTATGTCGGCGCCCAACACCACTATCCCCGGTGTGATGATTCGCCATGCCGATGGCGCCATGCTGGTTGAAAGTGCTGGGGTTACGGGTACTCTCGACCCAGAGCTGAAGATATCCCGCGAAGACCGCATCGCCAGCTTCTCCTCCCGCGGCCACAACGTGGGCGCGCCGGATATTATCAAGCCGGATGTGGCGGCACCGGGCGTAGGTATTCTCGCCGGTACTTCACCAGTACTGAGTGGCGGCAGCCTGTTCGCATCCAAAAATGGCACCTCCATGGCGAGCCCCCATGTCGCCGGTATTATGGCCCTGTTAAAACAGGCTCATCCGGACTGGAGCCCGGCAATGGCCAAATCTGCGCTGATGAGTACGGCGCGCACCGACCTGCAAAAATCTTACGGACCCGAAGCCGCTGATCCCTTCGATATTGGCGCAGGTGCCATAGTACCCGCTGCCGCTTTCGACCCTGGTCTGGTCTATGACGCCGGTCTCAACGACTATCTGGCTTTTCTCTGTGGCGCGGAAAACCAGCCACAAATTATAGAAGCCTCCACCTGTGAGGGTCTGGCCTCCGCTGGCTATTCACTGGATTCCAGCGACCTCAATTTGCCATCAATCGGCATCGGTGAATTGGTCGGTAAACAAACCATTAAGCGCCGTATCACCAGTGTCGGCCGTGGCCAGAGATGGTATTGGGCTTCTGTAGAGGCACCTGAAGGTGTTGAAGTCAGTGTAAATCCCAGAACCCTGCGTCTTAGAGAGGGAGATAGCGCCGAGTTTGAGGTTACCTTTACGGTTACCGGGGAAGCGGCCATGAACGAGTGGGTGTTTGGAGAACTGAGCTGGAAATCCGTTGGTTTACGCCAAGAAGTACGCAGTCCCATCGCCGTACGCCCGGTTCCGCTATCCACGGTTCAGAAGGTCAGCGCTGATGGCAGCGATGGCGCCGTAAACCTTCCTGTCCAGTTTGGCTATAACGGCAACTATCAGGTGAATATCAACGGCCTGGCTGAAGGCGTACCTTTCCCCAGTAGCGTTGAGGACGGAGATAAGCAACTGATTTTCTTCGATATTCCCGAGGGTACCGAGTTGGCCCGGGTAGCTCTTTTCGATGCAGATGTGGGCGATGGTATTGGCAATGATGACCTGGACTTAGAAGTCTACGGCCCCGGCCCCGACTTTCCACAAGTAGGTACCAGCGGCTCACCAAGCTCTGCCGAATCTGTTGACCTGCTCAACCCCACTGCAGGCCAATACGCTGTGTATGTGGTGGACTACGCCTCTGCAGAGGGCCCCACCCCATTCACTTTGTTTAACTTCAACCTGAATGGGAATAGTGGCAATACTCAGCTCACAGCCCCTACACAGGCGCAAATAAACGGCAGTGGCACTATCAACCTAGAGTGGATAGGCCTCACTCCCGGTACCCGTGCCCTGGGGATTCTCAGCCACGGTAACGGTGAGGCTGTATTTAGCGAAACCGAAATTATGGTGAATACCCAGTAGAGAGTCATTCCCTCCATCGATTGGCAAAGGGAAGTAGTTTTTAGAAACCGGCCTAGACATTAGTCTTGGCCGGTTTTTTACTTACAACGTAATTTATCCTGTTGCCGAAGAAAAGCTTCAGCAATATCCATTGAGGTAAGACAAAAATCCCAATAAATTTTTGTTTTACGATTGATATTTACTGCTACTGACACGTTGTGATCCGGCATAAACATCGGCCAGCTTTGACTGCCGTGGATGACGCCACCATGATTAGCCTGACTCATTATTCCCACAGATGGAATATCTTGCTCACGGTACCGCCAACCCAGCACATAATGCTGCTCATTCACCTCTCCGTTAGCAAGCTTTTGTGGGGTACAAACTTCCCGAATTTCAGGAGCCAAAAAATTGTCATCGAGATAGCGAGCGCCAAGCTTTACCAGGTCAGTGAGGTTTAACCGTTAACACGCTTATTACATTGCAGTTATTGAAACAAGAGACACTCTTACGACTAATTCTGGCATTGCACTGATAGAGCAATATAAAAATACCTTTTAACATAACGTTACTCTGAATTTTTTTAGTTAAATCAGTATTTTTTAATAATCAAGGAAATAAAAATTATGAAATTTTTAAAGGGAAAAAATTATTTTAGTTCTTTAAAAAAGAAGCAGGACAAAATCCGAGATAATATTATTCCACAATAGATGATGAGTTTTCCTTGATAGTTTTATTCAATTAATGAAATCTTCGACGGAATTCACTGGGTAGTATGCCCTTATGTCTGCGAAATGTACGCCGCAATTGCTCCTGGGATTGAAAGCCGCACAAGAAAGCCACTCTCTCCTGGGAGAGATTTTGCTCTGATAGCAGCTGGCAGGCTTTTTCAACGCGAATATTTTCAATAAAGCGCGCCGGGGTCACACCCAGTTCCTTGAGAAAACAGCGGGCAAAATTGCGCGGGCTCATGGCGGTTTGCAGTGCTAATTTCTCCACGGTGAGGGACTGATCCAGATTCTGATAGATCCATTCCACCAAACCGGCAAAGCGATCACTCTGCTGTTGGTTCATCAGATAGCTGCTGTATTGCTGCTGCCCACCATCCCGCTTGAGGTAAAGCACCATCAGTCTGGCGATTGCCAATGCCATATGGCGGCCATGATCATCCTCTACCAGCGCCAAGGCGAGATCTATTCCGGCGGTAATGCCTGCGGAGGTATATATGTGGCCATCGCTCACATAGATAGCATCAGAGTCAACTTCAATCTCCTTGAACTGCCGTAACTCATCCACATTTGCCCAGTGTGTCGTTGCTCTGTGGCCATTCAAGATCCCAGCCCTGGCCAGAACTAGGGCGCCGTTACAAATTGAGCACATCCGCTCAACAACTCGCTTTTGCACACACAACCAATTGAGAACATCGGGCTTGTCATAGAGCGCTTGGTAACTTCCCGGTGTCCCACCACTAATCAACAGGGTGTGGATATCCTGGGCATCTCGATAGCCAATATCAGCGTATAGCTTCACTCCCGTCCCCATCTGCACCGGTCCGGCTTTTTCTGCTACCAGCTGTATGTGGTAAAAATCTGAGCGATAACGCCCCTCTTTGTGTAGTAAGTAATTAGCCAGCGTAAAAACTTCCAGAGGACCAGTCACATCCAGGCCTGAGGCACCCGGGTATATAAACATGGCTATTTGCACAGACTGATCCAGAGAGAGGTTCATTTTAGGAATTTCCACGATATCAATTAGGCAGAAATGATACATTATCGATTAATTGTGCCGTTTAATTCCTTTTTAACCAACCTTTTCCGACTTTTGTTCTTTTTATCGATTTATTAATCATATAAATTCTTTTATTGTTTTCGTGTATGTTATTGCTCACACCATCTACCCCTCACGAAATAGTTAGCGCAATGTTTGCCCTGAATTTTCCGAGTTATCCACAAAAGAAATGACATCTGTCCGGTTATTCACAATTTCACTTTGTACAAGATCCTCTGCGATCTGATTGCTTAGCTGTTTGAATTACTTATACACAAGAAGTCGAAATCCTTGACCTATCCATCGTGCCGAGCACAATTGCCCCGCTATTCACCCAGCTTACGGAGACCTTCAATTGGCGGAATTAATACTGAATCGCGGCGCTGAGCGCCGTCTAAAGCGCGGCCATCTATGGATTTATAGCAATGAGGTAGATACCAAGCGCTCCCCGTTGAAGGGATTGGAACCGGGCAGTCAGTGCCAGATTCTCGACAGCCAGGGCAAGCTTTTGGGCACAGCCTGGGTCAACCCCAGTCAATTGATTTGTGCCCGTCTGCTGAGCCGCAAGGACGATTTCACCGCAGATGACATTGGTGAGCGCCTACAAACCGCATTAAGCCAGCGGGAACGTTACTTTGACCATCCCAGTTACCGCCTGGTGTATGGAGACTCAGATGCATTACCTGGACTGGTGGTTGATCGCTTTGGCGACCACCTGGTGGTGCAGGTCAGCAACTGGGGGGTGGACCGCTATCAACAGGTGGTTGTGGATAAGTTAGTCGAGCTTATTCAACCCCGGGGTATTCTTCTGCGTAACGACCATCAGGGCCGCGCGGTTGAAGATATGCCTTTGGTTAACCAGATTGCTTACGGTGAGGTTCCCGAGTTTGCGCCATTTGAGGAAAACGGCGTGCCGCTGTTGGCACCAGTTCATCAGGGACAGAAAACTGGTTGGTTCTACGATCATCGCGAAAATCGCCGCCTATTAAATCGCTGGGTACGAGGGAAACGTGTGTTAGACCTTTTCTCCTACGCCGGCGGCTGGGGTATTCAGACTCTGGCAAATGGGGCCTCCCACGCTGTGTGTGTAGATGCCTCGCAGCAGGCCCTGGATTGGTGCCAACTGAATGCACAGCACAATAGCTTTGCCGACAGACTGGATACTGTTCAAGGCAAGGCCTTAGATATTCTCAAGGCTATGGTGGCCGAGGGAGAAAAGTTTGACGTCATCGTGCTCGATCCCCCCGCTTTTATCAAAAGACGTAAGGATCACAAGGCTGGCCTGGCCGCTTATCGCCATATAAATGAGTTGGCTATGCGTTTACTCTCTAAGAGTGGCCTGTTAGTAAGTGCTTCCTGCTCTATGCACCTACAATCGGATGAACTACTCGACTGTATTCGCGGAGCAGCACATCGACTAGGTCGCCGCGCCTCTATTCTCGCCAGCGGAGGCCAGGGCGCTGACCACCCTGTGCACCCAGCGATACCGGAGACCAATTATCTCAAGGCGCACTTCGTTCACCTGAACTAGCTCTCTAGCTGTTTTACCAACCTTTCTTCGATGACCCGGGATTTCTATCCCGGGGAGTCGATTCCGACATAGCATCAACAATATTACCTGACCCAATAACCACTACTTTCTTACAACCCTTTGGTCATCAAGTAAGTTGGCGCTTACAATCTATTTTCTCTGACTTCTAGGATGTGGCCCTCATTTTGACTAGGATTTGCCCAACTGTTCGAGACTGGGGTACCTATGTTCAGAGCCGCAAAGCATTCGGACCTGATCAGGATGGAGCAACTCTGGCTTCATGCCGTAGCGAATTCCCACCCCTCCCTACCTCGCCAGTTCTGGCTAAACCGTCTGGGCGAGTTCCGCCGGGACTGCCGCCGATCGAACCAGTGCCTGGTATTTACTGGTCGGCACAGCGCAGTAGCCGAGGCTTTTATCACTATTGTGGACAACAACAGGGTTGCACATTTATGTGTCAGCCCTCTGTTCACAGGTTGTGGTATCGGCACGCGGTTACTAACAAGTGTTGGCCGCGGCCGGTCCCAGCTTCAGGCGCAAGTTTTCCGTGAAAATCTGCGAACACGATACTTCTTACAAAAGCATGGGTTTGTGGAAATCCGTCGCGGCTACAACGCGGAGTACGGACAACACCAGATCCTAATGTCCGGTAAAGGGAGCTCACCCTGATCTTTATCCTACTCACAGAGGTGTAAACCATTACTTATAACCGAAGATTATTGATTCACTCCTTTTTATTGTTTCTACGCGACAAAGTATCCGGGTAGCATGCCTTTCATCCTAGTTTTCCTATGCGCTGATTTTTATGGGACACAACGCTTCCAGTAATACCCTGCCGTCCTCAAGCGACCGCTTTTTTCATCACGATGCTGATTTGGCATCTCTGAATCAGACTTTCGCTGAAGCTAAACCCAGCGAAATCATGCGGTTTACCATGGACAAGGCCCAGAACCCGGTAGTCTTCACCAATTTTCGGCCCCTTGCTGTGGCTTTCCTGCACCTGGTAACCCGAGCCAAGCCGGATATTCCGGTAATTTGGGTGGATCACGGCTACAACACCCCGGAAACCTACCGTCATATAGAAAATGTGGTTGAGCAGTTCAATCTCAATTTACGTACCTTTTCTCCAAAGATGTCTGCGGCTCACTACAACGCCGTTTACGGTGGTATTCCACCCTTGGATACTCCCGAGCACGACTTTTTCTCGCGTACAGTGAAACTGGAGCCATTTAACCGCGCCATGCAGGAACTGAAGCCGGATGTATGGCTTAACGGCATTCGACACGATCAGAATGCACACCGCAAAAACCTGGATATTTTTACCCAGGGGAATCACGGCACTATTCGCGTAGCGCCAATGTTCCACCTGAAGGAGATCGATGTAGAGGAGTACGTTTACGAAAACGAACTACCGGATAATGATGTGTATTTCGATCCGACCAAGGGCGAGGAACATCGGGAGTGTGGGTTATTACTGGAAAAGTAATTAACTGATCCCAGCGATAACCTTTCCACACCCGCTATTAGATTTGATTACTAATGAATCTGATTTTTATTGGGGGAACGAATGATTGTTTCCCCTTCTGCATAGAGTTCACAGCGATCTTTCACCTGTAGTTGCTCTCGCTGTTCTTCACAAGCTTGTAAAGCTTGCTGGTTTGCTTCTGTTTGACTGGCACTATTATCGATATACCCCACAACAAAAGCCCCTCGGTAATCCAGGGCCATTGCCAACGCTTTATTTTCCGACAGGAACTGGTAATCCTTCATTAATTTTCCCAGACCATTTTTTTCTTCCCCATTGTCTGTAAAAGGCAATGCTTCCCGGTTGAGGTCCCTTCTCATTGATTCGAGGTGTTCTCGGGACTCAGGGCGTGTAATTTGCATCAAAAGCGGCTGGGAGACCCGGGAGAACATTTCAGCATCTCGATTAAGATAGAGTTCATGGGCGTACCACCAGGCAATATTGATGTCCCTTGGAGCGCGCAAGTAGGCCTGCTGCAGCATGTTTACATACTTGGGCCGTGGATAACCTAATACCTGCATCGTAATCGCCAGTTCATGCCAATAGGCCGGCACGTCATCCTCAGCATTAACCAGCTCAACATATCTATCGCGGATTTTTTTAAATTCTGGGACGTTGATTTCTTTTTCTTTGGCTAGCGCATCATAAAGCGCAACCATTGCAGCGGCTTCCAGATACCAAGTTTCAGCCTGGTATTTATCTTCTATTTTTCCAAGTATCTCGCGGGCTGAAGAATAATTTTCCTCCTTCGCCTCAGCGATCGCCAGTGCCGACATCAGCTCTGGACTTACCAGTGCCTTCTTTTCAGCATAAGAAATATAATCTCTAAGCACTTCGGAAGTCTGATCTGTGATGGCCATATAATGGGCAATTTCGGCTACCGCTTCCAGATTATCCAGTGGTCTCGTACTGATTGAAAAATTTTCTTGTTCATAGACTAACGGGCCTTTGTAATAATTAAAATCGGCCTTGGGCAATTTTTGGTAGATACTTTCAAGCTCATCAAAGGTCATACCCAACGCAGCGGGCAGCGCATTCACAGGGTCTTCGCCACGATTATAAGCTTGGAGAAATTTGCTCAATCCATCATTGAGCTCGGCATTGAAAATTAACCAATGGCTCAGCATCCACCCACTTGCATAAAGCGCTTCAGTATCGCGATCACTGAGAGAACCTGGAACTGCCCGCAGAAGTTCTTTTAAAGGCATTTCTCTATTTCCGTATAAACTAATCGCTCTATCTAGGGGTATGCCGCCAACGCTGAAGTTATCTTTTTTATCAAATGAAACCGTAGAAAATACTTCTGCAACACCTTCACTAAACCAATAGGGGAAATTATATTGGCTGCGTCCATAGGTTAAAAAATGTGTGTATTCATGGAAAAGCGTCTGACGAGCCGGGTTTCCAGGTAGATATTGGTTCCCCTTAAGATTTAATAGGGCAAAACTCCCATGTGACGTGTTCTCAAACCTTCCGATCACTCTTCGAGAGTTCTCGCTGCCACTCACCCCCGCAAAACTAAGTTGATCAGCCAATGCATAAATGGTGAGTTTCTGTTGATCTGGGGAGAAATTAATATATTTCCTCGAGAAAATACGAAATTTTTCTAAATCCTCAGCCAATTTCTGCACGCGCTTAGGATTATCATTAGTTACTATACGAAAATGCTCAGTTTCTATTTCGAACCAATTTGAATTAATTAGCTTCTCTGAGCTTGTGCAACTACTAATGGCAAACAATAGTGATGTTGAAAAAATAACTCTCAATATTTTTCTGGAAATTTTATTTGCAGAGTGATTCATCGAAATCCCCATTGAGGCTTACTATTTATTGAACTATTGAATCACGAAAAAATACTGTGTAAATACAACTATTTTCTGATTTTCTGAATAGATCAGAAATTCGAGAATAGTTATCCGGCAACCAATTTTTAAGTGACCTTTTATCTTTAAATAATTGTGGGAGCCGCGGATTTATACGGCGACTTTTTGAAACGATCCATCCAGATTTTTAATATTTTTTGCACAAAAAATAATCACTATAATTTAGAGTTGACAGCAATTATTTAGTTTTGTGGTTGGAACTCTATAAGCAAGCTCAGACTAGGGGAGAAAGAGAGATAAGAGAGATAAGAGAGTAGTAATTTTTAAACGGACTATCGTTGTTTTGAAATAGGGAAGCAGGGCCTAGAAAGCTCAATCTGATAGGCCTCAGTTCCTTTCAATGACTCAAAAACTTAATAAGAGCTCTTTAACCAGCTCTCTCAGACGAAGTCCTTTCACCGAGAGAGCTACACGACTTTAGCCTATAAAGTGGCAAGCGAAATTAGACGTCCAAATTTTCCACCGCCAAAGCATTACTCTCAATAAACTCACGACGCGGCTCTACCTGATCCCCCATCAGGGTGGTAAATATCTGGTCCGCGGCAATGGCATCCTCCACGGTAACCTGCAGCATACGGCGGCTCTCGGGGTCCATGGTGGTCTCCCATAACTGCTCGGGGTTCATCTCTCCCAGTCCTTTATAGCGCTGGATACCGTAACCACGGCGGCTCTCGCTCATCAGCCAGTTCATCACTTCCGGGAAACTGCTCACGGGGTGTTGCTTCTCGCCGCGCTGAATAAAAGCACCCTCTTCCAGCAGATCCACCATCTTTTCGCCCAGGGCACAGATAGAGGCGTATTCGGCAGAGTCAAAAAACTCGTGGTTGATCAGATAGTCGCTGCCAACGCCATGAGCCACTATATGAATATGGGGCAAAAACAAGCCGCGCTCGGTATTCTCCTGCACGGTGACTTGATGACGACGGGTTCCACCACTCTCTTCACCCGCAAGCTTTTCCTGCAGCTGTGCACACCATTCAGCCACCGTATCCTGAGATTGCAGGTCTTCCTGAGTGAGGCTGGGCAGGTAGATCATGCTGCGCAGAACTTCTTCCGGGTAAAGGCGAGACAGGCGATCAATAGTGGCCAACACACTGCGGTACTCGCCCACCAAGCTCTCCAGAGAGGGGCCCGACAGGCCTGGGGCATCCGGGTTGACGAACAGGGTGGCGCCTTCCAGGGCCGCATTGGTGAGGAACTGGGTCAAGGCTGCCTCATCCTTCAGATACTGTTCCTGTTTGCCCTTGGAGATCTTGTACAGCGGCGGCTGCGCGATATAAATATGGCCACGCTGGATCAGCTCCGGCATCTGACGGAAGAAGAAAGTCAGCAGCAAAGTGCGGATATGCGCACCATCCACGTCCGCATCGGTCATGATAATGATGCTGTGGTAGCGCAGCTTGTCCGGGTTGAACTCACTCTTGCCAATGCCACAACCCAGCGCGGTGATCAGCGTGCCCACCTCCGCACTGGAAAGCATCTTGTCGAAACGCGCTTTTTCTACGTTAAGGATCTTGCCCTTTAGAGGCAGGATCGCCTGTGTGCGGCGGTCACGCCCCTGCTTGGCAGAGCCACCAGCGGAGTCACCCTCCACCAGGTAAATTTCTGACAGCGCAGGGTCTTTCTGCTGACAATCTGCCAGTTTGCCGGGCAGACCGGCAATATCCAGAGCGCCCTTGCGACGGGTCATCTCACGTGCCCTGCGCGCCGCCTCACGGGCTTTAGCCGCATCGATCATCTTGGTAACGACTGACTTGGCTTCCTGGGGATTCTCCAATAGGTAATCATTGAAGTGCTGCCCCATCTCCTGCTCAACAGCCGGCTTCACTTCGGAGGAAACCAGCTTGTCTTTGGTCTGTGAGGAAAATTTCGGGTCCGGCACCTTCACGGAGATAATCGCGGTGAGACCTTCACGAGCATCGTCACCGGTGGTATTCACCTTATCTTTTTTCCCCAGGCCCTCTTTCTCGATATAAGTGTTCAATCCACGAGTCAGGGCTGCACGGAAGCCCGCCAGGTGGGTGCCGCCGTCGCGCTGGGGGATATTATTGGTGTAACAGAAAATGTTTTCCTGAAAGCTGTCATTCCACTGTAGAGCCACTTCCACGGCAATACCGTCATCGCGCTGACTCTGGAAGTGCAACACCTTATTGATCGGGGTTTTGTTCTGGTTAAGAAACTCCACAAAGGCGCTCAAACCACCCTCGTATTCATAAATCTCTTCTTTTCCACTGCGCTCATCTTTTAGCAATATTCGCACACCAGAATTTAGGAAGGACAGCTCGCGCAGGCGTTTGGCCAGTACATCGAAGTGGAATTCGATATTATTGAAAGTATCTGCAGAGGGTTTGAAATGTACCGTGGTGCCGGTGCTATCACTATCACCAACCACATCCAGTGGAGCCTGGGGCACACCGTGATAATAGGTTTGCTCAAAGATCTTGCCCCCGCGGCGGATGGTCAATTTCAGCTCTTTGGAGAGCGCATTCACTACCGACACACCCACACCGTGCAGACCACCGGATACCTTATAGGTATTGTCGTCGAACTTACCACCCGCGTGCAGCACGGTCATAATCACTTCAGCGGCAGAAACCCCCTCTTCCGGGTGAATTTCTGTAGGAATACCTCGGCCATTATCAGAGACAGATATCGACTCATCCGGGTGGATAGTTACGCGAATCTCGTCGCAATGGCCGGCCAGTGCTTCATCAATGGAGTTGTCGACCACCTCGAAAACCATGTGATGCAGGCCGGTACCATCGTCGGTATCACCGATATACATTCCGGGGCGCTTGCGCACCGCATCCAGGCCTTTAAGTACCTTGATACTGCTCGAGTCATAGCTTTGCTGCTCTGACATTTATTCGCTCCATTCAACTTATTGTGCAGCCGATGCCTCGGCGCTGATATTCCCATGTTCCACGTGGAACACTTTCGGGCAATTCCAAGGGGGTTCGAGCTGTCGCCAGGGGCGGCTCGTAGTGCCCTCATCTATTCCGGTTACCAGTACTTGGCTGGCACAACGACCAACCCACTGGGCAAAAATCTGTTGATTGTGATCATCCAGCTCCGCAGGCAGGTCGTCCACAAGAAACACCGGTTTCTCCCGGTGACGACATACCAATTGCGCCATAGCCGTGCGTACGGCGCAAACCAGCATCTTCTGCTGGCCACGGGATAAAATATTATGTGCAGCCTCCCCCGCCACAGTAAAACGGAGATCTGCCCTATGAGGCCCCGTGCGGGTATGCCCTTGATTGAGGTCACCTTCACGGGACTCTCTCAACGCCTCTGCCAGCGCAATCTCCTTGCGCCAACCCCGCCGATAACTCATATCTACACGATGCAACAGGCTTTGTGGCAACTCCTCTAATAGGGTAACCACAGCTGCCTGTAACTGCTGAAATTGGCCATAGCGTAGGGTATCCACCCGCTCGCCACTCTGTGCCAACTGATGCTCCCAAATCCCGAGCGCAACCGCGTCGATTTTACCACGTCGCAACAGGGCATTTCGCTGCTTCAGTGCGATTTGATAATTTTTCCATTCCTGTGCATAGAGATGTTCCACGTGGAACACTGTCCAATCCAAGAGTCGCCTGCGCACCCCTGGCCCTCCATCCAGAGCGGAGAAACTATCGCTATTAATTAATTGCAACGGTAAACAGCTGGCAAGCTGTGAGCTGGACTCAGCCGCTGCCTGATTGATGCGTACACGACCACCTCCATCCGCCAGCCGTTCGACGCCAAGGTTGAACCCAGTATCCAGCTGGGTAAAAACTGTGAGCCCGGGATGATCATGCCGAATAACGGATTTATGCTGGCGAGATCGAAAGGAGCGACCAGTGGCCAACATGTGTACGGCTTCAAGGATGGAGGTCTTGCCGCTGCCATTGACGCCACAAAACAGGTTCACCCCCGTATCCAAAAGCAGGTCGGCGTGGGAGATGTTGCGAAAATTGGAAATGAGAAGGCGGCTCAGTGCCATGAACCCTTCCACTTGTTAGCCGGGGTAATTCCAGCGGTGAAATCCAGATAAAGTACCAGATAAAATAAAGGGACCGCTTGTTGATGATGCAAAGCGGTCCCTTCCCATTTGTGAGCCAAGTGCTGGTTAGCCAGGCTTACAGGCGCATCGGCATAATCACATAGAGGGCGTCACCATCCTCAGGTTGCTGCAGCAGAGCACTACTGTTCGCATCCGCCAGGCTGATACGAATCTGGTCGCTATGAATAGCGCCGGTAACGTCGAGCAGATAGGAAACGTTGAAGCCAATTTCCATCGGCTCACCGACATAGTCCACCATCATTTGCTCTTCCGCCTCCTCCTGCTCAGGGTTGTTGGCCACAATCTGCAACAACCCTTCGGAGACCTGTAAGCGCACTCCGCGGTATTTCTCATTGGAGAGAATCGCTGCACGGGAGAAAGCCTGACGCAAGCCCTGACGGTCGGCGTAAACCACATTGCCGGCACCACGTGGCAGGACACGCTCGTAATCCGGGAATTTGCCATCCACCAGCTTGGAGGTGAAGGTAAACTGACCACACATCACACGAATATGATTGTTGCCCAATACCACCTGTGCCTGTACATCGGTATCTTCCAGCAGACGGCCCAATTCCAACACACCCTTGCGCGGAACAATCGCCTGGATCGGCGTCGATACATTCAAGCCCGGGGCATCGCGGTCACACAGGGCCAAGCGGTGGCCATCGGTAGCCACCGCGCGTAATTGCTGTGGGCGGCACTCCAATAGCAGGCCATTCAGGTAGTAGCGCACATCCTGCTGGGCCATGGCAAAGCTGGTGGCCTCGATCAGGCGTCGAATTTCGCGCTGGGAAATATCGAAACGGGTTTGGGCGCTGGTCTCTTCCTGGTTGGGGAAGTCAGCCGCTGGCAGAGTCGATAACTGAAAACGGCTGCGACCACTGCGCAATACCAAACGCTCACCATCGCGCTCAAACTTCAGTTCAGCGCCATCTGGCAGTGAGCGACAGATATCCAGTAACTTTCGTGCCGGGACGGTTACCTCACCTTCCATCTCCACGCCGTCCACCGACAAGCGGCCGACAATCTCCACTTCGAGATCTGTACCGGTCAGGGACAACTCCTGACCTTGTAATTGCATCAATACATTAGCCAGGACCGGCAGAGTCTGGCGCTTCTCAACGACACCGGCTACCAGTTGTAGGGGCTTCAGCAGGGCGTCCCGGCTCACATTGAATTTCATCGGTTGTTTCGCCTTGTTTGTCAGTTATTCGATTAAGTGGTCAACGACCGTGTCAGTAACTTTACGTCCTCGCGGATATCCGCGTCAGACTCCTGCAATTCGCGAATCTTACGGCAGGCGTGCAAGACCGTGGTGTGGTCACGACCGCCAAAAGCATCGCCTATCTCGGGCAAACTGTGATTGGTCAACTCTTTGGCAAGAGACATGGCCACCTGGCGCGGACGCGCAACAGAGCGGCTGCGGCGTTTGGACAACAGGTCGGCCACCTTGATCTTGTAGTATTCAGCCACCACTCGCTGGATATTGTCGACGCTCACCAAGCGGTCCTGTAAAGCGAGGAGATCCTTGAGCGCCTCGCGCACCAGAACATCATCAATAGCGCGACCGGTAAACTGGGCGTTGGCAATCACGCGGCGCAGAGCCCCCTCCAACTCACGCACATTGGAGCGAATACGCTGGGCGATAAAGAAAGCGGAATCGTGTGGCAACTCCACGCCAAATTGCTCGGCTTTCTTCATTAATATGGCTACGCGGGTTTCCAGTTCCGGCGGCTCTACGGCCACAGTGAGCCCCCAACCAAAGCGGGACTTCAATCGCTCTTCGAGCCCGTCGATCTCTTTCGGGTAGCGATCACAAGTGAGAATAATCTGCTGACCACCTTCAAGAAGCGCGTTAAAAGTGTGGAAAAACTCTTCCTGAGAGCGCTCCTTGCCGGCAAAAAACTGGATATCATCAATCAACAGCGCATCAACCGAGCGATAATAGCGCTTAAAGTCGCTGATAGCGTTGAGCTGCAGGGCCTTCACCATATCCGCAACGAAGCGCTCAGAGTGTAGGTAGACCACCTTGGCGTTGGGATTGCGCTCCAATAGCGCATTACCCACTGCATGCATCAGGTGCGTCTTACCCAGGCCCACGCCACCATAAATAAAGAGTGGGTTGTAGGCCCCACCGGGATTATCGGAAATTTGCTGTGCAGCGGCCAAGCCCAGTTGATTAGACTTGCCTTCAACAAAGGATTTAAAAGTGAAATTACGATTGAGGGAGCTGCCGTGCTTAATAGCACCCTCGACCTCAACCTGGCGCGCAGGCTGCTCCGGGATAGAACGCATCATGTCGTTCATTATTGCCGGCCGAATGTCGGAAACCGCCTGCTCTCCTTTGCTCATTTGTCGTGAGTTTGTCTCCTCTTCCAGTGCCGGATGAGGATTGGCACCCGGACTACCACCAAAACCACCGCCCATCAGAGGCTGGGCGTGGACAGGGGCCACAGGGGATTCCACGGAATTCATAAACCCCTGGGAAGCCGCAGGAGAGACCACACCCGCCGGCGTAGTGGGGAAATCCACCGACCTCGAAGAGGCGGAAGACACCATTGAGGGTGCCATGTTATTGGGTGTTGGTGGCACAGGTGTGGGAGCCGGTGCCATCTCCATTGCAGTGCGGCTGCGCTGGAAACGCGCGGGACGTCGCGCGGTGATCTCCAGCCCTACTTGTAGTGGCTGCCCCGGTGAGAACTGGTGTACCAGCTCACGGATTCGATGAAGGAATTTACCGCCAACCCAGTCCAGCACGAAGCGATTTGGCGCGACTAAGCGCAACTCGCCGTCCGCACACGCGGGATTGACACGCAGCGGCCTGATCCAGGTATTGAACTGCTGAGATGGCAGCTCATCCTGTAAACAGCTCGCGCACTGCTTCCAAACGGATTCAGTCAAGAAACCCCCCAAAACCCCAAAATGGTAAGACCACGGAGACAACGACATGACGGGGCTGAAACGCCCCAGCCGTCAAATAAGATCGGCGCAGTATACCTTTCCATCGATGGGTTATCCACAAGAAAGCATCGATCTGTTGAAAAAATCACGTAAAAAGGTCCATGCAATCAGGCATTTGCGCAACATTTAAACAGTTGAAGTACGGATATCCGCAAACTTATCCACAACAACCTGTGTGTATCTTGGGGTCAATCAGTGGGCATCGCCAAATATTTCAGGCACCTCAAAGGCTTGATTAATTGACGCGATATGGAACTGTGATTTAATTGCAAGCAGGCTGAATTTCCCCGGTCTGTGCGTTGCTTTCACTGCTGCCTTTCTATACAATCCGCGACCTTCGCAGCGCGTAGCTCCGTCTGCGCCGGCTCTGTGCCGGACCGGAGCCCAGGCCGCGGCCGGGGATGGTCCCGAGAAATCTTGAACACAAAGTCTCAGGTAGCAAGACTATGAAACGCACATTTCAACCCAGCAACTTGAAGCGCAAACGCACTCACGGTTTCCGCGCTCGTATGGCAACTAAAAACGGCCGTAAAATCCTGGCCCGCCGTCGCGCTAAAGGCCGCAAAGTTCTGTCTGCATAATATCTCTTCTTTTAGAGATCTCTTTTATGCAGCAGGCGCGCAGCAGCTTCGGATTTGCCAAGACGCTGCGCCTGCTTAATGCGGCGCAGTATCGCAAGGTTTTCAATGAAAACTTTGTGCGCGCCGCGCATCCCCATCTTTTGATTCTCGCCTGCCCTAGTGACTTGGAACACCCGCGCCTCGGCCTGGTGATCGCCAAGAAACACGTGCGCAACGCCTCCGATCGCAATCGAATCAAGCGAATCACCCGCGAAACTTTCCGTCTGCAGCAACACCAGTTGCCGCCGTTGGATGCTGTGGTATTGGCGCGCCCCGGGGTTGCAGAACTAGATAAGGTTGCTCTGGCAAAAACGCTGAACAAACTCTGGCGCAAACTGGCCAAACGCGCGCAACAGCCACAATCGAAACCATGAAGTGGCTGCTGATCAAGCTGATACACGTCTATCGCTATCTGGCCAGCCCCTGGGTAGGCAACCAATGCCGCTTCTACCCAACCTGCTCGAGATACTCCGAAGAGGCCATTGAGACTCACGGAGCCTTAAAAGGGGGTTATTTAACCGCGCGCCGCCTTATAAAATGCCACCCCTGGCACCCAGGTGGACTGGACCCGGTTCCCCCCACCAATCACAAGAACACGCTCTAGGTATTAAGATGGATTGGCAACGCTATACGCTGCTAGGTGGAATTCTCGCGGTTCTCCTGGCACTTATCTTCCAGTGGAATGCATTTCAAGAGCAGCACACTCCCGAGCTCGACCGTGAGACCATAGTGCACAGTGAAGTGCAGGGCGGCAGCCAAACCCCAGCGCAAACCACCGACAGCAGCAATGGCGATGTACCCCAGCTAGAGTCGCAGGCGCCAGCAGAGAGCGACGCCGATAGCGGCGAACGCACCCTGATCAATGTCACTACCGACGTTTTTGATCTTCTGATCGATCCCCGTGGCGGTGATATCGTTAAAGTGGCCCTGCGGCAGTTCCAGGAAAAACTGAACACCCCTGACCAGCCGCTGATTCTGTTAAATCAGACCCGCTACCACACCTATATCGCCCAGAGTGGCCTGATTGGTAAAAATGGTACCGACAGCGCCGCCGGCCGCCCCCTGTTCAAGGTGGAGAAGACCAACTACGCCATGGTCGAAGGGCAGAATCAGCTGACCGTTGACCTGACGCTGCAGCAGCAGGGCGCAAACATCACCAAGCGCTACACTTTCACGCGCGGTGACTACCTGATTCAGGTGGCTTATCTGGTGGACAATACCAGCGCCAAGCCCTGGACAGCCGCGATGTTTGGCCAGATCAAGCGCGACGACAGCGAGCCGGCCGCTGACACCGGTCTGGGCATGAAGCCCTTCCTCGGTGCCGCCCTGCACACCGACGATGAAAACTACTTCAAGCAAGATTTTGAAGAAATCGCCGAGAAACCCACCCGCACCACTGTTGAAGGGGGGTGGGTAGCCATGGTGCAACATTACTTCCTCAGCGCCTGGATTCCCCCTCAAGACGAACGCAACACTTTTGAGCTGCGCGAGCTGTCCAATGGACTATTCCGCTTGGGCTTCACTGCCCAGCCGGTACAAATTCCTGCCGAAACTCAGGGCGAGTTAAGCGCTTCCTTCTATGCCGGTCCCAAGGATGTATACCGCCTGGAAGAGATCTCACCCTACCTGGACCTGACTGTGGACTACGGTTGGCTGTGGTGGATCGCCAAGCCACTGTTCCGCGTATTGCACTTTATTCAGGAACATATCGTCAGTAACTGGGGTTGGGCAATTATCTTGCTCACCGTATTTATCAAGACGCTGCTGCTGCCACTGTCCGCTGCGGGCACCAAGTCCATGGCGCGCATGCGCAAATTCGCTCCGCAGATGAAAAGGCTGCAGGAACAGTACAAGGACAATCGGCAGAAGTTGGCGGAAGAGACGATGAAGCTCTACCGCCGCGAGAAGATCAACCCCATGGGTGGCTGCCTGCCGATCCTGCTGCAGATGCCGGTGTTTATCGCCCTCTACTGGATGTTGACCGAAACCGTGGAACTGCGCCATGCGCCCTGGATTTTCTGGATTCACGACCTCTCGGCGAAGGATCCCTACTTTATCCTGCCGGTATTCATGGGCCTGTCCATGTGGTTTATGCAGAGGCTGAATCCGGCGCCTACCGACCCTACCCAGGCGCGTATCATGCAGCTGATGCCGGTGATGATGACGGTGTTCTTCCTGTGGTTCCCGGCTGGCCTGGTACTGTACTGGATCGCCAACAACCTGATCACCATCACTCAGACCTGGTATATCAACAAGCAGGTGGATGCCGGAAAATACTGATTTGGTATCCACAGACCGCAATGAACAAGGGCCGCAACTGCGGCCCTTTTCCGTTATGTCGAGTACACTCAGCCGATGACACAACAAAGCCTTAACCGTGACACCATCGCCGCCGTCGCCACCGCACCGGGGCGCGGTGGTATCGGTGTAATCCGCCTGTCAGGCACCAACGCCCTGTCCATTGCCCAACAAATCTGCGGAGACAAACCGCTAAAAGCGCGCTATGCCCACTACCGGAATTTTTTCCACAGAGACCTGCTGATCGACCAGGGGCTCGCCCTATTCTTCCCCGGCCCAAACTCTTTTACCGGTGAGGATGTGGTGGAGCTGCAGGGCCACGGTGGCCCGGTTATCCTCGATCAACTCTTGAAAGCGACGATCGAGTTGGGTGCCCGCCAGGCACGCCCCGGCGAGTTTTCCGAACGCGCTTTCCTCAACGATAAAATGGATCTCACCCAAGCCGAGGCGATCGCGGACCTGATTGATGCCGGCAGCGCCCAGGCGGCGCGCAACGCCATGCGTTCACTACAAGGCGCTTTTTCCGAAAAGGTCGAAGACCTTGTGGAAAACCTTACCCACCTGCGTATCTATGTGGAAGCCGCTATCGATTTTCCCGAGGAGGAAATAGACTTTCTTGCCGATGGCAAAGTGGCTGCGGATATCCAGGCCCTACTGGCGCAGATGGCAGGAGTGGAAGCCCAGGCGCGCCAGGGCGCCATTATGCGAGAGGGTATGCGGGTGGCCATTGCTGGGCGCCCCAATGCCGGCAAGTCGAGCCTGCTCAATGCCCTCGCCGGGCGCGATACTGCCATCGTCACCGATATTGCCGGCACCACCCGCGATATCTTGCGGGAAGATATCCACATTGACGGCATGCCCCTGCAGTTCGCCGATACCGCCGGTCTGCGGGATGCGCCGGACAAGGTAGAGCAGATAGGCATCGAGCGGGCCTGGGAGGAGATTCACCAGGCGGATCGCGTGCTGCTGGTAATGGATGCAGAGCAACTCCACTCACTGGATCCAATAAAAGCCTGGCCGGAATTTACCAACCAGCTTCAGGACTTAAACAAGCTCACACTGGTACTGAATAAAATTGATCTCAGCGATTATAGTGCCGGACTCCAAGCGCACACCGAAGGCGTGCCGGTAATAGCTATCAGCGCCAAGACCGGAGCAGGCCTCGAAGCGCTGAAGGAGCATTTAAAACAGTCTATCGGCTTCAGTGGCGCTGCCGAAGGCAACTTTAGCGCGCGGAGAAGGCATTTAGAGGCACTTGAGCGAGCCCGCGCTTTTATCGAGCAAGGCTCCCAGCAGCTTCACAGTCACGGTGCCGGTGAGTTACTTGCGGAAGACTTGCGTCAGGCCCAGCAGGCTCTGGGGGAAATCACCGGCACAATGAGCGCGGATGAGTTGCTCGGAAAGATTTTCGGTAGCTTCTGTATCGGTAAATAGGCGTATAGATTCTAAGGTATTCGGCCCGCAACTTATCCTATTTGGGACGCTAGTAAATAGCGTCCTCTTCTCTTCCCTATCGTACCTCCCTACTCTTTCTTCTTATTCTCCTTCAGGCACAAGTTCCACACCTCTTGCTCACAGGAACAGCCCAGATCTATCCTAGGTTGCCAAAAAAGTTCTATTTAATCCCCAGCTTTCCAGCATATTTTCCACGAAATAGGTGAGAAATAAGCTTTAGGTAGCTGTTTAAATGGCTATTGAGGGAAAGAAGTTATACATGTCCACGGGGATTTCCCGTGGATAAGCTTATTGGCAGTTATCTCACTATTAACCCACACCCATTCAATGGCTATATACACAGATTTATACATTGCCATCGACTACTCACAGGTCCCCCCCAGAAAGTCCGGGTAAAGCATCACAAGCACTAGCCGAAAAAAACCGGCTGTGGGCAAAAGAGGGGATAAGCACCTGCAAAATAGAACAACCGTATGATGATAACTTCCTAAAAGGGATAACTAAGACAAAGTTGTCCCAAGTTTACACAGTCCCATACCGCAGTTACCCCTGTGTCCACCAAGGGTTTGTCGGCAGGGTTTTCATTCTTGTAACTTATTGTTTTGAAAGGATTTTTTGAGATTATACCGGATTCACTGCGGCCTAATAAAAACAACAAATATAAAAAAATACTCTTTAAGATATACATATATTCATTAATAAGAGTATTAAGAAAGCTCTACAGCGTTTTGAGATTCATCACTCTAAGAGGGCCAAGCGATTAGAAGTTGATGTTCAGGAAAGAGAGAGACAAAGGCAGAGGCAGAGGCAGAGGTTTCCTGAACGGCTTGAATAAAGCCAATTGCTGAGGACTCTTACTGACTATAAAATGTGCGCCCCAAGTTGTAACCAGTAGCAGCCACTATGGATTTCCCCAAAACCTATGATGTGATCGTGATCGGCGGAGGCCACGCGGGTACCGAAGCCGCCTTGGCAGCCGCACGAATGGGAGCCTCTACCCTGCTGCTGACTCACAACATCGAAACTCTCGGACAGATGTCCTGCAATCCAGCCATTGGTGGTATAGGCAAGAGCCACCTGGTGAAGGAAGTGGATGCCCTCGGTGGAGCCATGGCAACCGCAACTGATTTGGGTGGTATCCAGTTCCGGGTACTGAATGCCCGCAAAGGTCCAGCAGTACGGGCAACCCGCGCTCAGGCCGACAGGGCCCTGTACCGCGCGGCTGTACGCGCAATCCTGGAAGCTCAGGAAAACCTGGAGATATTCCAACAGGCGGCGGATGATCTGATAGTCGAAGGCGAACGTGTGGTTGGGGTTGTCACCAATGCCGGCGTGCGTTTTCGTGCCAAGACAGTGGTACTAACCGCCGGGACCTTCCTCGGCGGTCGAATTCATATTGGCTTGGATAACCATGCCGGTGGCCGCGCTGGCGATCCACCCTCGATTGCCCTAGCGGACCGCTTGCGCGAATTGCCTTTCCGCGTCGATCGTCTGAAAACCGGTACGCCTCCCCGCATTGATGCCCGCTCCGTAGATTTCAGTGGATTGGAGGAGCAATGGGGGGACGCTCCCACTCCGGTGATGTCTTACCTGGGCAGCCGGGATCAGCACCCGCGCCAGATCTGTTGCTGGATTACCCACACCAATGCCCGCACCCATGAAATTATCCAGGGTGGACTCGATCGCTCGCCCATGTACTCCGGTGTGATTGAGGGGATTGGCCCGCGCTATTGCCCCTCTATCGAGGACAAAGTGCACCGCTTTGCGGACAAAGACAGCCACCAGGTATTTATTGAGCCCGAGGGGCTGACTACCAACGAGCTGTACCCCAACGGTATTTCCACCAGTCTGCCGTTCGATGTGCAGATTGAGTTGGTGCACTCCATCAAGGGCTTTGAAAAGGCGCATATCACCCGCCCGGGCTATGCGATTGAGTACGATTTTTTCGACCCTCGCGATCTTCTCCCCTCCCTGCAGACCAAATTTATCCAGGGGCTCTACTTTGCCGGCCAGATCAATGGCACCACCGGCTACGAGGAAGCCGCCGCCCAGGGGCTCCTGGCTGGCGCCAACGCTGCCCTGCAGGCTATGGAACGCGAAGCCTGGTCACCGCGCCGGGACGAGGCTTATCTGGGCGTGCTTGTGGATGACTTGATCACCAGTGGCACCAAAGAGCCCTACCGTATGTTTACCAGTCGCGCGGAATACCGTCTGCTACTGCGCGAGGACAATGCCGACTTGCGTCTAACTGAAAAGGGTCGCGAATTGGGTCTGGTCGACGATACCCGCTGGGCTGCATTCAGCGAAAAGCGTGAAGCCATCGCCCGCGAGACACAGCGCCTACAGGAGACCTGGGTGCATCCCAAGACGCCCCAGGCCGCTTCGGTGGAAACCAAACTGCCGCAACCGTTGGCGCGTGAATACAGCCTGATGGACCTGCTGCGTCGCCCGGAACTGGGTTATGAGGATGTGGCCGGGCTCAAGGGAGAACCGGTAACCGACGAACAGGTTGCCGAGCAGGTGGAAATCTCGGTTAAGTACGCCGGCTATATCGATCGCCAACGCGAGGAAATTGAACGCCTGCAGGCCTATGAAGACACACCTATCCCGGCGGACTTCGACTATAGCGATATCTCCGGCCTCTCCAATGAGGTCAAGCAAAAACTGGGCGAGACCCGCCCGGATACCCTGGCGCGGGCCTCACGGATTCCGGGAGTGACGCCGGCATCCATCTCGCTGTTATTAATTCAGTTGAAAAAGCGCGGGCTGCTCAAGCGCAAAAAAGCGGTATAAGTTTTTTTTCCACAGGGTATCCCGCGAGACCCTGCGGGGGGATTTGAACTTCGCGGGAATACTGGGGGATAGACCCATTTCTCACTCAATGGAACAGTATCGTCCGCGCCTGTTGGAAGCGGCGGCTCAGATGTCGGTTGCACTTAGCGAGCGTCAGCAGGATCAGTTACTGGAATACCTGGCGCTTTTTGCCCGCTGGAACAGTGCCTACAACCTGTCCGCCATACGCGATCCAGAGCAGATGCTGGAGCGACATATTATCGACAGCCTCAGTGTGGTGAATCTTTGTGGTGAAGGTTCTTTGATCGATGTGGGCAGCGGAGGCGGCCTACCGGGTATTCCCCTGGCTATTGTGCACCCCGGACGCTCTATCACCCTGCTCGATAGTAACGGTAAGAAAACCCGCTTCCTGTTCCAGGTGGCCAGCTCCCTGCCCCTGCCCAATGTCACAGTGATCAATGAGCGGGTGGAGGCTTTTGTGCCGGAGCAGCCTTTTGCCGGCGTCGTCTCTCGAGCCTTTGCTTCCATTGAGGATATGGTTAATGGCAGCGAGCATATGCTGGCTCCCACTGGTCGCTTTTATGCTATGAAAGGCAAGTTGCCGGAGGATGAGTTGAGCGCTCTGCCAAAAGGCATTAAGGTCGAGCAGGTGCACCGTTTGTCGGTGCCCGGTTGCGACGGCGAGCGACATATGATTCAGCTCTGTCGCACAAAATAAAATGACAATTTCGCAGGCTAGACGCCCGCACCATCCAGCTTTCGTATCGTGGTGCACAACAGCCGCAGCCAAAGGCCGAGCCGGCGTCGGGGCAATCGCACCCGCAAACTACAAAGGACAAGAATCTTGAGCAAGATATTTGCTGTGGCCAACCAGAAAGGCGGGGTTGGTAAGACCACCACCTGCGTCAACTTGGCCGCATCTTTGGTTGCCAACAAGCGGCGCGTTTTGCTGATCGACCTAGACCCCCAGGGCAATGCCACCATGGGCAGCGGTGTGGATAAAAGCGACCTGCAGGTGTCCGGCTACGATGTGCTGGCCGCGGAATTGCCTGTGGAACAGGCCATTGTATCCACAGAGAGCGGTTTTGATTTAGTCCCGGGCAATGGTGACCTGTCTGCGGCCGAAGTGGAGTTGCTCAATCTGGAGGGGCGTGAATCCCGCCTGCGTAATGCACTAGCCATAGTCGCCAATCGCTACGATTACGTCATTATCGACTGTCCGCCGTCTTTGAACATGCTGACCGTGAACGCCCTCTGCGCGGCCAACGGCGTGTTGATTCCCATGCAGTGCGAATACTACGCACTGGAGGGCCTTTCGGCGTTGGTCGACACCATCACACAGATTCAGCAGGCGGCCAATCCGGACCTGAAAATCGAGGGTATCCTGCGCACCATGTACGATCCGCGCAACAGCCTTACCAGCGAGGTATCGGCGCAATTGCAGGAGTTCTTTGGTGATCGTCTATACCGCACCTGCATTCCGCGCAATGTGCGCTTAGCGGAAGCGCCCAGTTTCGGCAAGTCGGCGCTGGATTATGACCGCCACTCCAAGGGGGCTATCGCCTATCTGGCATTGGCCTGCGAAATCAATCGCCGCCATCCCGCCAGCCAATCTTCCAACAAGAAAAACCGCCCTGTGGCGGAAGCGGTATAAGGGGTAATTACTATGGCCGCGAAACGCAAAGGACTGGGGCGGGGTCTATCCCACCTGATCAGCAATAACGCCTCGACTGCTATCGCCGAGGTCACCGGTGGTACTGAAGCTGAAGCCGCCGTGGTCGACGGTGAGTTAAAAGAGTTGCCAATCGAATTTTTACAGCGCGGTCGTTATCAGCCACGCCGGGATTTTCCACAGGAATCCCTGCAGGAACTGGCGGACTCTATTCGCGCCCAGGGCATTATGCAGCCGATCGTCGTGCGCGGCGTAGGTGAACAGAGTTACGAGATTATCGCCGGTGAACGGCGCTGGCGCGCTGCCCAGTTGGCCGGATTGGAAAAAGTGCCGACGATAGTGCGCAGTGTCTCCGATGAAGCCGCTATCGCCATGGCGCTGATCGAAAATATTCAGCGAGAAGACCTGAATCCGGTGGAAGAAGCTGTGGCGCTCAAGCGCCTGCAGGATGAATTCAAGCTGACCCAGCAGGAAGTGGCCGATGCGGTGGGTAAATCCCGTTCTGCGGTGACCAACCTGCTGCGCCTTTTAAGCCTTAGTGAAGAAGTGCGTACCTTTCTTGAACGCGGCGACCTGGAGCTGGGGCATGCCAAAGCGCTGCTCGGTCTCTCCGGTGCTACCCAGCGTTCCGCCGCGCGTCAGGTGGTCGAGCGCAGTCTCACCGTACGCCAGACAGAGGCACTTGTACGCCGCCTGCAACAGCCGGCCACCCCAGCGCCGGAAAAGCCAAAGACTGACCCCAATATTCGTCGCCTCACTGAGCGACTGGCGGAGAAGGTCGGTGTGCCTGTCTCTATCGATCACAACGAAAAGGGGAATGGTCGCTTGGTACTGAAATACACCACACTGGAAGAGCTGGATGGAATCCTCGCCCACCTGGGTTACGCAGAGGACTGAGCCCCCAGTGAATTGCGCGTCCTGGTGGCGCGCGCAATAACTGTTGGCAAATACTCACTGCGCAGAGTAAATCCACGCAAAACCTCCCGAAAATCAAATAAGTTGACGACATTTGCCGGTTGAATCGGCGATGCTGTTGCAGCATAATTCGCACGCCCAAATTTTGGGCGGACAGCGCAAAAAAGTCGGCTTATCCCGTCTATGACAAAACCCCCGGTATTACGAATTGCCGCGGTACAGCTTTTGCTGGTATCGCTGGCCAGTGCGGTACTGCACTTGAGTGGCAAACCGGTGACGGCGCTTTCCGTATTTATTGGCGGTGCCTTGTGCGCGCTGCCCGGAGCTTATTTTGGCAGGCGCGCCTTTCGCGACAGCGGTGCGCGCGCGGCCCATCGCGTGGTAGGCAATTTCTATCGCGCGGAAACCGGCAAATTTATATTGACCATGGCGGGCTTTGCGGCAGTTTTTGCCACCGTCAAGCCGCTGAACGCGGCAGCGCTTTTTATCAGCTACGTCCTCTGTGTGATCGTGCATTGGATTATGGTGGCGCGTATGGTCCGCTAGCCGGCGGATAAGAAAAAAGAATTCTTACTTTTACGATTGTTGAGGAACTATGGCGGGCGAAGCTCTAACTGCGACGGGGTATATCCAACACCACCTGCAAAATATGACTTACGGCAAGTTGCCGGCCGGTTACACCCGCGCCGATGGCTCTGTGCTCAGTGAGTCTACCTGGACTATGGCGCATTCCTCCCAGGAAGCTGCGGATATGGGCTTTTGGGCCCTACATGTGGATACCCTGGGTTGGTCTATCGGCCTCGGCCTGATTTTCTGTTTCCTGTTTGCCCGCGCAGCCAAGAAGGCCAGTGTGGACAAGCCCACCGGTTTCCAGAGTTTTGTGGAGCTGGTCACCGAGTTTATCGACAAGCTGGTTAAGGAAACCTTCCCCCACCGCAACACCATGGTTGCGCCGATGGCGCTGACCATTTTTGTGTGGGTCTTCCTGATGAACCTGATGGACCTGGTACCGGTCGACTGGCTGCCGATGGCCGCCGCCAAGGTTTCCGGCAACGATCACCTCTTCTTTAAAGTGGTTCCGACTACTGACCCCAATGCCACCCTGGGTATGGCGCTGGCGGTATTCGCGCTGATGATTTTCTTCAGTATTCGCGAGAAAGGTGCGCTCGGCTTCCTGAAAGAGTTGACTCTACACCCTTTCCATACTGGCAAGCTGTTCTTTGACATCCTGCTGATCCCGGTGAACTTCCTGCTGGAAGCGGTTTCCCTGATCGCCAAGCCGATCTCCCTGGGCTTGCGTCTGTTCGGAAACCTCTACGCCGGTGAAATGATCTTTATCCTGATCGCGATTGTCTTTGGCGTTGGTGTCCTCGGCTTTATCGGTGCGGGCCTCCTGCACATGGGCTGGGCGATATTCCACGTACTGGTTATCGTGCTGCAGGCGTTCGTATTTATGGTATTGAGCACCGTGTACATGGCGATGGCACACCATCGCGACGATGAGCACGAGCACGATCAATAAGTTTTTTAACCCTTTTTTCGACCTTTACAACAACTCTTTAACTTTGATTTGGAGAACACAATGGAAGCATTAGGTCTGGTTTACATCGCAAGTGCACTGCTGATCGGTCTGGGCGCCCTGGGCACCGCAATCGGTTTCGGTACCCTGGGTGGCAAGCTGTTGGAAGGTTCCGCTCGTCAGCCTGAACAGGCTCCGGCTCTGCAGGGCAAAATGTTCCTGATGGCTGGTCTGCTCGACGCGGTTCCAATGATCGGTGTTGGTATTGCCATGTACCTGATCTTCGCCGTAGCTCCTGGTCTGGTTTAATTACGCCGTTCCAATTGCCCTTAACCCTTTTTAAAGAGCAAGAGGTGTCGGTGTGAACATCAACCTGACTCTAATCGGCCAGTCGATTACTTTCCTGTTTTTCGTCTGGTTTTGCTGGAAGTTTGTTTGGCCGCCTCTTTTGGGCGTGATGAATGAGCGTGAGAAGAAGATCGCAGATGGTCTTGCTGACGCCGAGCACGCTCAGAAAGATCTGGAACTGGCCAAGCGCAAAGCTGCCGAGCAGCTGAAAGAAGCCAAAGATCAGGCGAGCGAGATTATCGATGGCGCCAATAAGCGTGCCAATCAGATTATCGATGAAGCGAAGCAGACTGCGCATGCCGAGGGCGATCGCCTGAAAGCTGCGGCCAAAGCTGAGATCGACCAAGAAGTGAATCGCGCTAAAGAGCAACTGCGCAGCCGTGTGGCAGACTTGTCTGTCCTGGGTGCGGAGAAGATTCTCGCGGTCAATATCGACGCTAAGGCGCACGACGACCTGATCGAACAACTGGCAGCCGAGCTGTAAGCGAGGAACCCCATGGCGGAACTCAGCACACTGGCCCGGCCCTACGCCAAAGCCGCATTTGCCTATGCGCAGCAGGCCTCCGACCTCCGTGGTTGGAGCGCTGCACTGGGAACCGCGGCGGCGGTCAGCCAGAACGAAAAAGTGCGTGAGCTGCTGGATAACCCACAGCTCACCAGCGAAGAGCGCGCAGATAAATTCCTGTCGATCTGTTCAGATGAGCTCGGCGAGCACGGTAAGAACTTCATCCGATTGCTGGCGGAAAACCACCGCTTGCAGCTGCTGCCGGAAATTTCCGAGCTGTTCGAAGAGCTGAAAGCGCAGGCGGAAGCCACTCTCGAGGTGGAAGTTGTTTCTGCGCAAGCCCTGAGCGATGCACAGGCGCAAGCGCTGAGCCAGAAACTCAGCAAGAAGTTTGAACGCGAAATACATCTGCACAGCTCGGTGGACGAGAGCCTGCTGGGCGGCGCGATCATCCGCGCCGGTGATACAGTCATCGACGGTTCCGTACGCGGACGTCTGGCCAAGCTCGCCGAGGCGATGAACTCCTAAATTACTCTCCCCGTCGACGTCAGTCGGCGGGGGACTTGAGGAACAGAGCATGCAGCAACTGAATCCCTCTGAGATCAGTGAAATCATCAAGAGCCGCATCGAAAATCTCGATGTGAGCACTGAAGCCCAAAATGAGGGCACCATTGTTTCCGTATCCGACGGTATCATCCGCATCCACGGCCTGGCCGACGTGATGTACGGTGAGATGATCGAGTTCGAAGGCGGCGTTTACGGTATGGCGCTGAACCTGGAGCGTGACTCCGTTGGTGCTGTAATCCTGGGTGACTACAAATCTTTGGCCGAAGGTCAGAAGTGTCGTTGCACCGGCCGCATTCTGGAAACTCCGGTTGGTCCGGAACTGCTCGGTCGCGTAGTAGACGCGCTGGGTAACCCGATCGACGGCAAGGGCCCGCTCAACACCAAGTTGACCGACGCGGTAGAAAAGGTAGCGCCTGGCGTTATCGCCCGTCAGTCTGTTGACCAGCCTGTACAAACCGGTTTGAAAGCGGTTGATACCATGATCCCGATCGGCCGTGGCCAGCGTGAGCTGATCATCGGCGACCGTCAGATCGGTAAGACTGCTGTGGCAATCGATGCCATCATCAACCAGAAAGGCACTGGCGTTAAGTGTATCTACGTTGCCGTGGGCCAGAAGCAGTCCTCCATTGCCAACGTCGTGCGTAAGCTCGAAGAGCATGGCGCCATGGACCACACCATCGTAGTCGCCGCTGGCGCCGCCGATCCGGCAGCGATGCAGTTCCTGGCTCCCTACGTCGGTTGTACCATGGGTGAGTACTTCCGCGACCGCGGTGAAGACGCCCTGATCGTATACGATGACCTGACCAAGCAGGCTTGGGCCTACCGTCAGATCTCCCTGTTGCTGAAACGTCCGCCTGGACGTGAAGCCTACCCCGGTGACGTTTTCTACTTGCACTCCCGTCTGCTGGAGCGCGCCGCGCGTGTAAACGCCGACTACGTAGAGAAGTTCACCAATGGTGAAGTGAAAGGCAAGACCGGCTCCCTGACCGCCCTGCCGATCATCGAAACCCAGGCCGGTGACGTTTCCGCGTTCGTACCGACCAACGTGATTTCCATTACCGATGGCCAGATCTTCCTCGAGACCGATCTGTTCAACTCCGGTATCCGCCCTGCGATCAACCCGGGTATCTCCGTATCCCGTGTAGGTGGCGCAGCGCAGACCAAGGTGATCAAGAAGCTGTCTGGTGGCATCCGTACCGCTCTGGCTCAGTACCGCGAACTGGCGGCATTCTCCCAGTTTGCCTCTGACCTGGACGAGGCCACCAAGGCGCAGCTGGATCACGGTGAGCGTGTAACCGAGCTGATGAAGCAGAAGCAGTACTCTCCGCTGTCTATCGCAAACATGGCTGTTTCCGTTTACGCCGCCGACAAGGGTTACCTGAAAGAAGTAGAAGTTGCCAAGGTTCTCGATTTTGAAGCCGCCCTGCTCGCTTATATGAACAGCGAACACGCCGAGCTGATGGATAAAGTGAACGCTACTGGTGACTATAACGACGAAATCGATGCAGCTTTCAAAGCCGCAATCGAGAAGTTCGTCGCTACTAGCAGCTGGTAAGAACTCCCTGGAGAGGGCGAGAGAGCGGCTGGCCGCTCTCTCGGAATCTAACTTCCAGCGAACAAGGTAATCACTATGGCAGGCGGAAAAGAAATACGCACAAAAATTGCCAGCATTAAGAGCACTCAGAAAATTACTGCCGCAATGGAAATGGTTGCAGCCAGTAAGATGCGCAGGGCTCAAGATCGCATGGCACTGGGGCGCCCCTACGCCCAGCGCATTCGCGCAGTGATCGGTCACGTCGCCAACGCTTCGGCCGAGTACCAGCATATTTACCTGCAGGAGCGCGAGGCCAAACGGGTCGGTTTTATTTTGGTATCCACTGATCGCGGACTCTGTGGTGGCCTGAACATCAATATGTTCAAAGCAGCCATTCGCGAAATGCAGGCGTGGTCCAAAAAAGGCGTAGACGTAGAAGTCTGCGCGGTAGGTAACAAGGCGGCCAGCTTCTTTAATGCCATCGGCAGTAAAGTCGTTGCAGCAGTTCGAGACCTGGGCGATGCGCCTCAGGCCAACAGGCTGATTGGCTCAGTAAAAGTAATGCTGGACCGTTACGCAGAAGGCGATATCGATCGCCTGTTCCTGGTATCCAACGAGTTTATCAACACCATGTCGCAGAAGCCGCGGGTCGAGCAATTGCTGCCGTTGCCGAAAGACGAAGATGAAAAACTCATGCACGAGTGGGACTACCTCTACGAGCCGGATCCGGTTGAATTGCTGGATGGATTGCTGGCTCGCTATATCGAGTCCCAGGTGTACCAGGCAGTAGTTGAAAACAAAGCCTGTGAGCAGGCAGCGCGTATGATCGCGATGAAGAGCGCCACCGATAACGCCGGTGAGCTGATCGATCAGTTGCAGCTTGTCTACAACAAGGCGCGCCAGGCGGCCATTACCCAGGAACTGTCCGAAATTGTCGGCGGTGCGGCGGCGGTTTAATCCGCTGCCCATATTAGTAATGGTCAGCCTAGAAAGAATTTAAAGCTGAGGATCCGGAAATGAGTAACGGGCAAATTGTGCAAGTGATCGGAGCGGTCATCGACGTGGAATTCCCACGCGATTCTGTTCCGAATGTATACGACGCACTGGTGGTTGAGGGTAAGAACCTCACCATGGAAGTGCAGCAGCAGTTGGGTGACGGCGTGGTACGCGCTATTGCCATGGGTTCATCTGAAGGTATCAGCCGCGGTCTGCCCGTGCGCAATACCGGTGCTCCGGTTTCTGTACCGGTTGGCCTGGAAACCCTCGGCCGTATCATGGACGTGCTCGGTAACCCGATTGACGAGTGTGGCCCTATCGGTGAGAAAGAGCGTGCCTCTATCCACCGCGCCGCGCCGACCTACGAAGAGCAGTCCAGCTCCACCGAACTGCTGGAAACCGGCATTAAGGTAATCGACCTGGTTTGCCCGTTTGCCAAGGGTGGCAAGGTTGGTCTGTTCGGTGGTGCCGGTGTTGGTAAAACCGTAAACATGATGGAACTGATCAACAACATCGCTACCGAGCACTCCGGTCTGTCTGTGTTCGCCGGTGTTGGTGAGCGTACCCGTGAAGGTAACGACTTCTACTACGAGATGGCGGAATCCGGTGTTGTTGACCTGGAAAACAAAGCCAACTCCAAAGTGGCAATGGTTTACGGCCAGATGAATGAGCCGCCCGGCAACCGTCTGCGCGTAGCCCTGACCGGCCTGACCATGGCGGAAAAATTCCGTGATGAAGGCAAAGATGTACTGTTGTTCGTCGACAACATCTACCGCTACACCCTGGCTGGTACCGAAGTATCCGCACTGCTGGGTCGTATGCCTTCCGCGGTAGGTTACCAGCCGACCCTGGCGGAAGAGATGGGCGTTCTGCAGGAGCGTATTACCTCCACCAAGACCGGTTCTATCACCTCCATCCAGGCGGTATACGTACCGGCGGATGACTTGACTGACCCGTCTCCGGCGACCACCTTCGCGCACTTGGACTCCACCGTAGTACTGAGCCGTGACATCGCCGCTAAAGGTATCTACCCGGCTGTTGACCCGCTGGACTCCACCTCCCGTCAGCTGGACCCGCAGGTAATCGGTCAGGAACACTACGAAGTGGCTCGTGGCGTACAGTCCGTGCTGCAGCGCTACAAAGAGCTGAAGGACATCATCGCGATCCTGGGTATGGACGAACTGTCTGAAGAAGACAAGCAGACCGTAGCCCGCGCCCGTAAGATCGAGCGTTTCCTGTCCCAGCCTTTCCACGTTGCGGAAATTTTCACTGGCGCACCAGGCAAATACGTTTCCCTGAAAGAAACCATTCGTGGCTTCCAGGGCATCCTGAACGGTGAATATGACCACATGCCTGAACAGGCCTTCTACATGGTGGGAACCATCGACGAAGCCGTGGAAAAAGCCAATAAGAGCAAAGGCTAAGCCAGAGAGGCATATACTATGGCCATGACAGTACATTGTGACATTGTCAGCGCCGAGCAGTCTCTCTTCTCCGGACTGGTGCAGATGGTGATTGTGAGTGGTATCGAAGGTGAGCTGGGTCTCTCCTACGGCCACGCACAACTGCTAACAGCCCTGAAGCCCGGTCCGGTACGCATCATCAAGCCCGGTGGTGAAGAGGAAGTACTGTTCGTCAGCGGTGGCTACGCCGAAGTTCAGCCGAATATGGTTACCATCCTCGCGGATGTAGCCGAGCGTGAAATTGATGAGGAAGCTGCGCAGAAGGCCCGCGAAGAAGCGGAACACGCCCTGCATAAAGCGCCCTCTGAAGTCGACTATGCGCGTATCTCAGCCCAGCTGGCTGAAGCCGAGGCGCGCCTGCGCACCCTGCAGGCAATTCGCAAGGCGGCCGGCAAGTAAACAGTTCTTACAATTTGTGAGGCCTGTTTTTGGCGACAAAAGAGCAGCTTCGGCTGCTTTTTTTATGTCCTGAATAAGCTGTTTTCCACAATCTCCCTATCTCATCTCCGCGTCTTTCTATACTGGATGTTGGCTGATCAAGCTAAATGTATTCCATCAATTTAAAATGACGCTGATTTATGTTTTTTACAAGGTTGTATCAGGCCTCTTTTCTAAAATCTGCAGCTTTTCTGATGTGTTTAGTGCTGTCCTGGTCAATGGATAGCCACTCCCAGCCCTATGCCTATCACACTCCTGCTGAATATCTCAGAGAGACCAAGCCCATAATTATTCCAGGAAACATTTTTGTGACAGGAATTGTTCCCCAAAAGAATTATGTGCCGAGTCATCTAAAAGAATTTGGTTTTTATCACTCGGGTTGGGAGGAAGATGATATACCTGAAGTCGCAAAATTCTCTACATTTGTAGACGTTTGGTATTTCGATAAAGCCTTAATGGAAACTGCCAGGAGGCATGGATTAAAAATCTGGGTGGCACTGGCCCCTATTTTTTTTAAGGACTTTGGTAAGAATAAACAAGAGGATTATCGAGAACACTGGGAAAAAGCTAAGCAAGAATTAATCCCTTTCAAAGATATTATTTACGCCTTTGACCCCCTCGATGAGCCGTTCCAGAGATCTTTACTACCTGATAAAGAGTTGAAAGCCTATCTTGAAGAAATTGGTGAGCTTATCCGGCAAGATTTTCCTTCGGCAAAGCTGGCAATCACATTCACACATAATACAGTGAACCAAGCGAGATTTCAGTTGATTGTGCCGGAAAACTTCAATTTATTTGGAGTTGATTATTATTACGAAGTGGACTTCCAAGATAAGATTGTTAAAAAATTAATGAGAAAAACTCAGCACATGGATGCTAAGTATTATTTAATTCCTCGGGGATTTAAAACAACAAATAAAGATTACGGGGTTTTATCGGAAACAGAGCTTTTGTTAAGAGCCCGACAGGCCTACAATTTTGCAGTTTCAAACTCTAAGGTGGAAGTGATTTTTCCCTTCCATTGGAAAGGGTTTGTGGAAAATTCAAAAAATTACGTTGGAGTTGAGAATATACCATTATTGAGAAGTGAGTATGAGAAAATTGGTAGAGCAATATCTAGAGACCGGTGATTAATTGCGGGAGTTATTTCCGATGGTAAAAAATCCAGACCATGTCACAGTCGCGGTTACGGAACTAGAGGAAAGCAGGAAGTTTTTTGAATTGCTAGGTTTTGAATTAAAAATAACCGATGTTATTTCTGGGGAAGAAGTTGCTAAATATATGGATGTACCCGATGTAGAAGCTGATCACTTAACGATGGTTTTAAGTGGGGCTGAACCAAGATTTGAAATTCAACTACTACACTTTAGAAATCCAAAGATATTTTCGGATAGTAAAATATTGAATCTGGCGCGTCCTGGGTACAACCATCTTTGTTTCAGGGTGGAAAACATTGAGTTGGCAGTGGATCACTTAAAAAAAAATGGTGTTCGGATTCGTAGTGACATCTTAGAGTACTTACATAGGAAGTTGGTTTATATTGAGGGTCCGGAATATATCACCGTGGAGCTGGCTGAATGGCTTTCATAGATTTGAAATAGGGTTAGTACTATTTTTTAGTATTTGTGACAATCTTCGATGTTTTCCTTATTTAGCTGGATTAAACAGTAACTAATCTTTCAGTGGCACAAAAAACTCTCGAAAAAAAATAATAGTCTCATAAACTGTGACCTCCTATTCTCAGGGAGAAAATCATGTCTAATAATCTTATTTTTTACACTAACCCCCAGTCACGTGGATGCATAGTGCGCTGGATGCTGGAAGAGCTAGGTTTATCGTATCGCACAGAGGTACTTGAGTACGGTGAATCCATGAAAACGCCCAAATACTTGGCAATTAATCCAATGGGTAAGGTGCCAACTCTGATTCACGGTGAGAGAATCATTACAGAAGCGGCGGCTATTTGTGTTTACCTGGCAGAAGTTTTTGGCAATGCTGAACTGGCCCCAAAGAATGATGATGAGAAAGCCAGCTACTACCGTTGGATGTTCTTTGCATCTGGGCCCCTGGAGTCGGCCGTTGTGAACAAGCATATCTTTGGAGAGGATGCTAGTGCAGACAAGCAGCAGATGCTCGGTTACGGAACTTACCAATTGGCACTGGATACTCTCTCTGAATTGATAAAAGCCAATGACTATATTTTGGGTGATCGGTTTACAGCGGCGGATGTATATATTGGCTCCCAACTTGCTTGGGGCATGCAGTTTGGCACCATTGAGAAGCGAAAAGAGTTTCAGGAGTATGTTGAGCGCTTGTCTAAGCGCGAGGCTTTTCAGCGTGCTCATGTTCTTGATCAAGCACTGTTGGAAGAGGTTGGTGAGGCCTAGCTGAAATATCTCTAGTCAATATTAAAAGCCCCGTTTACCGGGGTTTTTTGATCTTGAGTTTTAAATCCGAAGATACTTGTTTGACGTACAAGTGCATCATTATCTATCTGTGACTATTTACCATTCACGTTGAATTTATTCATGCTTATTTCAATCCCTCATTCGCTTTAGTCCGTGACCTCCCTTAATTTCAAAACAGCTACTCTATCTATAAGACGTTTCTTTCCACGATATGATGATTATATTTCTAATTCTTCTTACTGAATGAGTATTGATAGCGACAAACCCAAGAGTGAGCGGGCCGTCTTGCGTGAGCAAATGGATGCCAGCCTGCATGAATATGAGCGCCAGAGTCGCTCTTTATTATTGTCATCTGTTGCCGCAGGATTGGAGATAGGCTTCAGTTTTTTCCTGATGATGGCGTTGTTTAGTTGTTTTCATCAGGAATTGGGAAAACCAGCGTTGCACCTTGTGTTGTCATTGAGCTATCCCGTTGGTTTCATCCTAGTCATTATCGGTCGAACAGATCTTTTTACTGAGCATACGACTCTTGCAATTCTTCCTGTTGTGGATAGAAGACAGCGGTTACGGGATTTAGGGCGTATTTGGGGATTAATTTATCTGGGCAATATGATTGGTGCTTTTGTATTTGCACTTATGCTGGTGAGTTATGCCTTGGTCAGCCAAAACATTATTCAGGCGGGGTTTGATTATTATGGGCAGAAGCTCATTGATGAAAGTAATGTTGCGCTGTTTCTAGGGGCGATTCTGGCCGGGTGGCTGATGGGATTGCTCGGTTGGTTGGTCTCATCCAGTACGGATACGATTGGCCGAATAACTGTTATTGCCATAGTGACCTTTGTTATTGGCCTGGGAAGCTTGCCGCATTGTATTGCGGGAGCCGTAGCCATCTTTAGTGCCTGGATAGGTGGAGCAGGAGTTGTTGATTTGATAGAGCTGCTGCGCTTTCAACTCATTGCCACTTTGGGTAATACCTTTGGTGGAGCGGTGTTTGTAGGGCTGTTGAAGTATGGCTATATCACCAATAATTTGCCTTGATTGATATGTGTATCTCCTAATTGAAGCTGTATGGGCACCCAGAGGCCTTATTCCTAAGGCTAGTGCAAATAGCGCCCGGCAGTTACTGCCGGGCTATGGGCTAGGGACACAACCTGGTTATTAGTGTACCCAGTGGTGGCGCTCCATTTTCTCCTGCAGTGCTTCCGCAGTTGGTGCGGGCATGGCGCTGATAGGGAGGCGCTCGTGGAAGAATGCCAGACGTTCGCCAGCACCCATTTCGTTCATGGTTTCCGCCTCAAACACTCGGCCGTTGATCACCGTATAGGTAATGTTCTCCGACAGGCGCAGGTTGTCCAGGGGGTTACCGTCGATCACGATCAGGTCAGCCAGTTTACCCGCTTCGATGCTACCGACATCGCCGTCCATGCCCAGGTAGCGCGCACCGTCAATGGTGCCTGCGCGGAAGGCCTCCCAGGGTGTAAAGCCGCCCTGCTCCATCATCCACAGCTCCCAATGCGCACCTAGGCCTTCACGCTGGCCGTGGGCGCCGATATGTATGGTGACGCCCTCGTCGCGCAGCTGCTTGGCCTGGCGTGCAACATTAAAGTGGTTGTAGTGGGCATCCGGCGCAGTGGGGCGGCGGATAGAACGAGGGTTAACGATAAAGTCCGGGGTAAAGCGGGTCAGTCGCTCGTTTTTCCATACCTCGGTGCGGTCATACCAGTACTCTTCACCCCAGAGGCCGCCATAGGCCACTACGAAGGTCGGTGTATAACCAACCTGAGTTTGGCTCCACAGCTGCTCCACATCACTGTAGACATTGGCAATTGGTAGGGAGTGCTCGATGCCGGTGTGACCATCCACAATCATATTCATATTGTGTTGATACTTACCGCCGCCTTCGGGCACTACCATGATGCCGGCTTCGCGGGCTGCCTGCAGTACCTGTTGGCGTTGGTCGCGGCGGGGCTGGTTGTAGCTTTTCACCGAGATGGCACCCATTTCCTTGAGACGGTTTACGTGGAATTGGGCATCTTCCAGGGAGTTGATCTTAGCTTTGTAGCCCGGACCTTTAGCACCGTAAAGAATGGTGCCAGTAGAGAAGATACGCGGTCCGGTAATCAGGCCTGCCTTTTGCATTTCTGCGGCGGAGAAGATCTCGCTGCTGTCATTGGAGGGGTCGTGAATCGTGGTTACCCCAAATGCCAGGCTGGAGAAAAGGTTCCAATTCTGCTGCGGAATAATCTCTTCGCGCCCCTGGGCGCCATGAGCATGGGCGTCAATCAATCCCGGTAGCACGGTTTTTCCGGTTACGTCGATGCGCTTCGCCTCAGGGGGAATTTTCACTTCCGCAGCGGTGCCCACGGCGATAATGCGGTTACCTCGAAACAGTACAACGCCATCATCGATAATTTCGTGGGTGTTCTCCGCATCGCGCATGGTGACCACCTTACCGCCGGTCAGGGCGACGAGGCCAGCGCGATTGTCAAAAGCCTGCTCAAAGCTCAGGTTAATACCTTCGGAAACGGGTTCTGGCAGTTCCTCTGGGGCACCGGCGACAAAGCTAAAGGCATCTTTCAAATCGCGCTCGAACAGCTTGGGTCCGTGAGCCCAGCCCAGGGTGTTGCTATCGGCGGACCAATGTAGATATTCACCGGCGCGCTTAGACACCTGGGTGACTTTAACCGCCTTGCTATCGGGGCCGATAACCTCAGACTTGCCGGTGTGCATAAACGGAGCGACAAAGGCTTTGAAGTCCTGGGTAAAGGCGACCCATTTGCCGTCGGGGGATAAGCGAAAGGAGGTGATCTCGGCGCCGTACAAATGCTCGCGTTCGTCTTTCCCTTGGAGATTTGTACTCTTTAGCACACGCTTGCCGCCGTCAGCGTATTGGTACTCGGAGAAATAGAGGCGATCTTCACTGGCACCAAAGTGAGGCTCATAACCGGACTTTACTACCCGGCGCTGCCAGTCGCCGTCGGCGTCTGCCAAGTAGATACCCGGCTCTAGGGAGTACTCGGGGCTCAGTAGATAGCCGCCGGTAAAGCGGCGGTAAGCCACCATGTTGCCGCTGGGAGAGAAACCAGGTTCAACGTATAGGCCGGGCTGTTTGGTAATGTTCTTGCCGTGACCGTTGCGGGCGGAAACCACGCGTACATGGCCTAGTTTTTGGTCATCCCAAGTGACGTAGGTGATTTTGCGACCGTCTCGGGACCAGCTGGGGTAGAATTCAAAGTGGTCATTTTGACGGGTCAGGCGGCGGCGCTCACCGCTATCGATATCCTGAATATAAATCTTACCCAAAGCCTGGAAAGCGACCTGCTTGCCGTTGGGAGATTTTTGCGCCCAGCGAATCATCTTCACATCGAAGGTTTCCGGGGCCACCTCCACCGGGAAGCGCACCGCATCGGCGACCTGTTTCTCGACCTGCACATGGGCTTCAATTGGCGCGACGCTGTCACCATTTATTGAGATGCGCAGAAATTTGCCGCCGGTCCATACGATCAGTGATTCGCCATCGGGCATCCAGTCGTATTGCACATAGTTCCCGTGCGGGCCGAATATTTCTTGCAAGTCGCGTTCAAGGCCGGCATAGACAGGTATTTCAAGGCCGGTTTCCAGGTCTTTCAGGAACAGAGAGGTCCGATTGTCCTGACGGCGGATAAAGGCAAGTTTGCTGCCATCTGGTGAGGGTACCGGAGCGATTGCACCGCCGGGACCGGAGATAAAGATCTCCTCTTCACCGTCCTGCAAGTCGTAGCGATTGATCGCAAAAATCTCCTGGGTAGAGTTTTTGTTGTATTCCCAAACTGTACCTGGAGTGGTATCGATGGAGTAGTAGACGTAGCGTCCATCCGGTGAGAAAGCCGGGTCTCCAATATTTTTCTGGGCGATATCGCCACCGATGCGCTCTTTCAGTTGTCGCCCTTCACCTCCACCGTAGTGGTACATCCAGATTTCCCCAGCGGGAATGCTGCGCTCGGACATAAAGCCTTTGCGTGCCACCAGATATTGGCCATCGGGGCTCCAACTGGGTGAGTGCAGCAGGTTCTCCTTTTCGGTAGTGAGCTGGCGAAGGTTGCTGCCATTGCGATCCATCAGCCAGATATTGTCGGCGCCATCGCGGTCGCTGATAAATACGATAGTCTTGCCATCTGGGCTAAAGCGCGGCTGCATGTTCCATGCGATTTCATTGGTCAGGGCTACCGCCTCACCGCCAGCGACAGGCACCGTGTAGATATCGCCAAGCATATCGAACAGGATGGTTTTACCGTCCGGGCTGATGTCCAGGTTGCTCCAGGTGGTCTCGTGGGTGTCCAGCTGGATCGGCTTGAATTCGTAGGGCGGCCTGTTGATATCCCAGGACTGCTCTTTCTGCTTTTCTTCCTGCGCTTCCTGTCCTTTTGAGACTTCCTCTGTCACCGCTAATACTCCTGCAGGCAGGGACAGCGCCAGAGCTGCCAGTGCCAATAGAGTGCGGAGTGGTTTTTTTTGATCGATCTTATTCATGGGCAAATCCCCCCACCGCATTCTTCTGCGCTGGCTCTTACTGTTCTGTTGTAGTGGGTAATGTACTGATTTTCAGGGGGGTTAAATTACCGGTATCGCGGTCCGGCGGCAATCGCGATGAGCTGGGCGACAAGCTGTCACCTCGGGTTGAGTTAGTCGGGGCGAGTGGCCACAATGCTGCCAATTTTTAGAAATTTAGTGGGACTTAACACCAATATGACTATCGACGTTGTGATTTTAGCCGCGGGCAAAGGCTCCCGTATGCGATCTGACCTGCCCAAAGTGCTGCACCCGATTGGCGGAATTCCCATGTTGGGGCACGTGATTGAGACAGCGCGGCAGTTGCAGGGCGTCGAAATTACCGTAGTCATCGGTCACGGTGCAGATCAAGTGCGGGAGCGTTTTGCCGACAGCGGTGTGAAGTTTGTTGAGCAGACGGAACAACTAGGTACAGGTCATGCGGTGGCGCAGGCGATTCCCCAGTTCCGTGAGGAATCCACTGTGTTGGTGCTCTACGGGGATGTGCCGTTGGTCAGGGTGGGCACTTTACAGTCCCTGCTGTCGGCAGCGGATCATGGCCCCGCCCTACTCTCAGTAGAAATGGCCAACCCGGCAGGCTATGGGCGCATAGTGCGCGATGATAGTGGTCGTGTGCAGGCGATTGTCGAAGAAAAGGATGCCGATGCCGATACACGGGCTATCCGCGAGGTGAACACCGGTATCCTGGCAGCGCCGGCAGATTTACTGGCGCGTTGGTTGCCGGAGCTGTCTTGTGACAATGCTCAGGGCGAATACTACCTGACCGATGTCATCGCCCGTTCGGTCAGTGAGGGTATTGCGGTGACGGGCGAACGCGCCAGAGACACGCTGGAGGTGGCTGGCGTGAACAGTCGTGCCCAGCAGGCGCAAATGGAGCGAGCCCTGCAACACACCCGTGCAGTGGCATTGATGAATGCCGGAGTTACCCTGCTCGATCCGGCCAGAATCGACATCCGTGGCAGCCTCGAATGCGATACCGATGTCTCTATTGATATCAACTGTATCTTCGAAGGGAAGGTCTCTCTGGGTAAGGGAGTACAGGTTGGCCCCAATTGCCTGCTGAAAGACTGCCGCTTGGCGGATGGCACTCGTGTGGAGGCCAATTCGGTCATCGAGGGTGCCGATGTAGGTGAAGCCTGCACTATAGGACCCTTCGCCCGCCTGCGCCCTGGTACTGAGCTGGCTAATGGGGCCAAGGTGGGTAATTTTGTCGAAACCAAAAAGGCCAAAGTGGGGGCCGGTAGCAAGATCAACCACCTTTCTTATGTGGGAGATTCGGTCTTGGGTGAGTCTGTGAATATCGGGGCCGGCACTATCACCTGTAATTACGATGGTGTGAATAAGTCTCTCACTGAAATTGGCGACGGCGCTTTTATTGGTTCCAACACGGCCCTGGTGGCCCCGGTGAAAGTTGGCAGCGGAGCCACGGTCGGGGCGGGTTCCACCATCACCCGGGAAGTGGGTAGTGAGGAGCTGGCCGTGGCGCGGGGCAAGCAGCGCAATATCACCGGCTGGCAACGCCCGATAAAGGGAAATTAGGTTTTACCATTCCTATATTGAACCCGCTGGAAAAACGAATTCCGGCGGGATTTCACACCTCCCACCCGGTGGGATAGCTCCTTTCCATTAAACTTGCGCTTCGGGAACAAAAGGAATGGCCCGATGCATAAGCCCAGAATGCAGCTGCTCGCCAGCTTCGATATCGCCTCTTTACAGTATCTGGATGAGTCAGGGCAAACCACTCAGGCGCTGCCCGACTTCGCCACCCCGGATACACTGGTTGCCCTATACCGGCAGATGACCCTGGCACGTATGGTGGATGATCGCGCGGTGAAGATGCAGCGTACCGGTCAGCTCGGTACCTACCCATCCAGCCTCGGACAGGAAGCCATTGGTGTGGGAGTAGGTGCCGCCATGGCAAAAGAAGATATTTACTGCCCCAACTACCGGGAAACCGGCGCCCTTTTGGAACGCGGTGTGCGCATAGAGGAAATCTACGCTATTTGGGGGGGAGATGAACGCGGCCAGAACTATCGCCATGCGCGCGAAGACCTGCCGCTAAGCGTACCGATAGCGACACAGATGCTGCATGGCGCCGGTGTTGCCTTTGCCCTCAAATATAAACACGAGCAATTGGGCGAGCCCATTCGCGCTGCGGTTACCAGTGGCGGCGACGGCGCCACCTCCAAGGGAGATTTTTATGAGGCTATCAACCTGGCGGGGGATTGGAAGTTACCGTTGGTGGTAGTGATCAACAACAACCAGTGGGCGATTTCCCTGCCCCGCTCCGGGCAAACCGCTTGCAAAACCCTTGCACAGAAAGCGATTGCCGCAGGAATTCCCAGCTTGCAGGTGGATGGCAATGACGTGATCGCTGTTTACCAAGCCGTTTTAGAAGCGTTGCAGCAGGCCCATGCCGGCGGCGGCCCCTCGCTGATTGAGGCGGTAACTTATCGCCTGTGTGATCACACCACAGCCGATGACGCCAGCCGCTACCAACCACAGGAAGGGCTCAAGGAGGCTTGGAGCAAAGAGCCGCTGAGGCGGTTGAGAACCTATTTGGAAGGGCTGGGAATCTGGGGAGATGCACAGGAAGAGGAATTGCAGCGGGAGTTAAGAGAGATCCTGGAGGAGGCCGTTCGCGTGTATCGGCAAACGCCCCGGGATACGCCCACGGCTATTTTTGAGCATCTCTATGAAACATTGCCCGAGGCCTTCATCGAGCAATACCAGCAATTGCAGGGGGACAGCTGATGGCGCAAATCACCCTGGTGGAAGCGATTACCCAGGCCCTCGCCTTTGAAATGCAAAGAGATCCCAAGGTAATCGTCTTCGGTGAGGATGTCGGGTTAAATGGCGGCGTCTTTCGCGCTACCGATGGTCTGCAAGCGCGTTTTGGCCGTGAACGGGTACTGGATACACCGTTGGCAGAAAATATGATCGCTGGAATTGCTGTCGGTATGGCCACACAGGGACTGCGACCAGTGGCAGAGTTCCAGTTTATGGGTTTTATCTACCCCGCCCTCGATCAAATCCTCAGCCATGCCGCGCGCTACCGCAACAGAACCCGGGGGCGGCTGTCCTGCCCTGTTGTCTATCGGGCACCTTATGGCGGTGGTATCCATGCGCCGGAACACCACTCTGAGAGCACCGAGGCACTGTTCGCCCACATCCCCGGTTTGCGTCTAGTGGTGCCCTCCTCTCCGGCGCGGGCCTACGGCCTGTTGCTGGCAGCGATTCGCGATCCCGATCCGGTTGTCTTCCTCGAACCCAAGCGGATCTACCGTGCGGTGCGTCAGGAGGTTGTCGACAGTGGCGAGGCACTTCCTCTGGACCGAGCTTTCGTCCTGCGTGAGGGCAGCGATATCACCCTGATCGCCTGGGGGGCCTCTCTGAAGGAAGCCCTACAGGTTGCCGAGGAGTTAGCCACGGAAGGTATCGAGGCCGAAGTGATAGACCTCGCTACCCTCAAACCCCTGGATATCCACACCATTATCGATTCTCTGGAAAAAACCCATCGCTGTGTCTTGATACATGAAGCTGCACGCTTTTGTGGCCTGGGTGCGGAAGTGGCCTCGCAGATCAATGAATACGCCTTCGACCTGCTGCACGCCCCGGTGCAGAGAGTAACGGGCTTCGATACGGTGATGCCCTACTTTCAGCTTGAGGGGGCCTACCTACCCGGTGTGCCGCGGATTATGACGGCGGTGCGCGAGGTACTCGAATACGCCAGTGGAGGGGTGGCATGAAAATTTTCACTTTACCGGATCTCGGTGAGGGCCTGCCCGATGCGGTAGTGCGGGAGTGGCATGTACACGAGGGAGATGAAATTGCCGCCCACGAGAGTCTCGTAACTGTCGAAACTGCCAAAGCGCTAGTGGAAGTGCCCGCTCCTTGGGGGGGTAAGATTGAAAAACTCTTCGCGCAGCCGGATCAAACCGTCAATGTGGGCGAACCCCTTGTGGGCTTTGCCGCTGAAGGCAGTACGCAAGAGGCCTCGCAATCAGAGGTGCCTGCTGAAGCTACTTCTCCCAGAGAGGCCGTCATTGCGGCAGAACCAGAAGAGGAAAAAGTGTGCGGCGCGTCGGCACCTAATCGGGCGTGGGCCGATAGTGGGACTGTCGTGGGCAAGTTGGAGCAGGGAGAGGATGTCCTCGACGTTGAACAGGATTTCAGCGAGGCCCCCAAACGGCTGGCAACGCCCTCGGTTCGCGCCCTGGCTCGGCGCCTGGGAGTGGAGTTGGAAAAACTCTCTACGGATGGAAATTTGGTCACTGCGGCACAGGTACGCGCTGCTGCGGAGGCTAAATTTAGCGCTGTGGAAAAAACTCCTGAGCAAGCGCAGCAAATACGGTCTTCAGGGCCGTTGAAGGAATTAGCAACAACCCAAGAGCCGGGGGAGATTATGACACCGGCACGGCGTGCCATGGGCATATCCATGTGCCGTGCCCGGGATCAGGTTGCACAGATTACCCTGTGTGACGATGCAGATATTTCCAGTTGGTGGGGCAGCGCCCCGGCGCTGTTGAAATTAATTCGCGCTGTGCAGTCTGCCTGTATTTCGGAGCCTACCCTTAACGCTTTTTTCCAGGATGATCAGCTGACGCCTCAGAAGTCGGTCAATATCGGATTGGCGGTGGATTCTCCTCGCGGCCTGTATGTTCCAGTTCTGAAAGATGTGGCCGCCCGGTCGGATAAATCCTTAATGGCCCAAGTGGCCGATTTTAAACACCAGGCCCGGGAAACTGGCATTGCCCAGAGTGACCTACAGGGTGCAACCATTCTCTTATCCAATTTTGGCACTATCGCCGGTCGCTATGCGACACCGGTCGTGCTGCCGCCAACAGTGGCAATTGTCGGTGCTGGCAGGGTTTGCCAGGGCGTCGTGGTGATAGACCGCTGGCCGGCGATGCGGCCCCTACTGCCTCTCTCCATCAGTGCGGATCACCGCGCGGTAACCGGCGGTGAGTTGGCACGTTTTCTCAAGGCGATGCTATCTGCCCTTTCAGCTTAAGACCGTTTAAGAGCTCGCAATAGCTATCTTGGTCGTATCCTGCTTGGCCGCAGGGCCTTTATTTTTCTGAAATCATTGTGGGAAATTATCTTTCATTTTGCTATCTTTAAGTTTCGAAACGAAAGTTAATTGGTTATGTCGAAACGTAATACACAACAGCGCCGCCATGGCATTCTGAGTCTTTTGAATGAGACCGGGGAGGCGAGTGTCGAAGAATTGGCACGACGTTTCGAAACTTCAGAAGTTACGATTCGAAAGGATCTCACTGCGATGGAAAACCACGGTCTGCTGTTGCGCCGCCGCGGTGGTGCCATACCGGTACCGCAAGAGTTGGTGGTGGAGGAAGGTCCATCGGAAGTTAAACGCGCTATTAGTCGCGCCGCTGCAGCCCTGATCCCAGATCATCATCGAATAGTCATCGACTATGGCCGTACCACTGCAGCGATGATTCCCGAGCTGGAATGCAAGCGGGGTCTGGTAGTCATGACCAATTCCCTACATGTGGCAAACGCCCTACGGGAGCTGGAGAACGAACCAACCCTGTTGATGACTGGAGGCACCTGGGACCCTCACTTCGAAGCCTTTCAGGGCAAGGTAGCAGAGCAGGTATTGCGCGATTACGACTTCGACAGAGCTTTTATTGGTGCCGATGGCATAGACCTGGAGCGCGGGACCTGCACCTTCAACGAGCAGATAGGTCTTTCCCGGGTAATGGCGGAAGTTGCACGGGAAGTGGTGGTGCTAGCGGAGTCCAGCAAGGTCGGCAGGCGAATCCCTAATTTGGAACTATCCTGGGGCCAGGTCGATGTACTGGTGACGGATTCCGGACTGGAAGAGCACGCGCGCCAGCAATTGCAGGAGCTGGGGGTGCGGGTCATCTGCGCATCCACAAGCTCTGTTGTTGGCGGTTAGCGAAAGAATAAACAAAAGATTTTTAGGAATTGCGAGGAGAAAGATATGTGTGGAATTGTTGGGGCACTAGCCCAGCGCAATGTGACCGGTATCCTTCTTGAGGGCCTGCGCCGCCTGGAGTACCGAGGCTATGATTCAGCGGGCGTCTGTCTACGCGGTGATGATGGCCAGTTACAGTTGCGCAAGAGTGTGGGAAAGGTTGCTGACCTAGAAGCCAAGCTGGAAGCAGAACCCGCTGGGGGACACCAGGGAATTGCCCATACCCGCTGGGCGACTCACGGAGTGCCTTCGGACGCAAACGCCCATCCCCATATGTCCGGACATATCGCTCTGGTGCATAACGGTATTATTGAAAATCACCAAGCACTGCGCGAAGAGTTGCAGGCCAAGGGTTATGAGTTCGCTTCGGATACCGATACCGAAGTGGTGGTTCACCTGATCCATTCCCTCAGCGGAGAGGGACTGGGCTTAGTGGATGCGGTGAGTAAAGCTACCAAGATGCTGGAGGGTGCCTACGCCCTAGCCGTTATCAGCAGCGAAGAGCCAGAGGTCCTGGCCTGTGCACGCTATGGCAGTCCCTTGGTTCTGGGTGTTGGTATTGAGGAAAACTTTATCGCCTCGGACCCGATGGCCCTGCGCCAAGTGACCGATCGCTTTATTTTCCTCGAAGAAGGTGATGTGGCAGAGGTGCGCCACAGTGGCATTTCGGTCCGTGATAAGAAAGGTGAAGAAGTCAGCCGCCCGGTGCATAAGCTCGATTCCGGCCATGACGTGGCCGATAAAGGCCATTATCGCCACTACATGCAGAAGGAAATCTTCGAGCAGCCAGAAGTCGTAGCGGCAACCCTGGCTGGGCGTATTGGTGATCACACGGTCTTACCTCAAGCTTTGGGTAATCGCGCACTTGAGATATTGCCCAAGGTGAAGCAGGTGCAGATCGTCGCCTGTGGTACCAGTTACCATGCGGGCATGGTTGCACGCTATTGGCTGGAAGACTGGGCGGGCGTTCCCTGCTCGGTGGAAGTGGCCAGCGAAATCCGCTATCGCAAGACGGTTGTCCGCCCCGGCACTTTGTTCGTGACTATTTCCCAATCTGGTGAGACCGCGGATACCCTGGCGGCATTACGCCAGGCCAAAGAACTCGGCTACTTGGGTTTTATGACGATCTGCAATGTGCCCAACAGCTCCCTGGTGCGTGAATCCGAGCTGTCTCTGATGACGGAGGCGGGACCTGAAATTGGCGTGGCTTCCACCAAAGCCTTTACTACTCAATTGGTGGCTCTGCAGCTGTTCAGTCTTGCCCTGGCCAAGGCCAATGGGCTCCCTAGTGAGCGCGAGGCAGAGCTGGTAGATGCTTTGCATCAGTTGCCGCAGCTGATGGAAGAATTTACCGAACTCGATAAGCTGATTCAGCACACCAGCGAGGCCTTTGCCGAGAAGAACCATGCGCTGTTCCTGGGTCGCGGTGTCGAGTTTCCCATTGCCCTCGAGGGCGCTTTAAAACTCAAGGAAATCTCCTATATCCACGCGGAAGCCTACCCGGCCGGAGAGCTTAAGCACGGCCCGCTGGCCCTGGTGGATGCGGACATGCCGGTGATTGTTGTGGCCCCCAATGATGAGCTGCTGGAAAAGCTGAAATCTAATTTACAGGAAGTGCGCGCCCGCGGTGGCCAGCTGTTTGTCTTTGCACATCCCGAAGCCGGTTTTTCCAGTGAGGAAGGGGTTACTCTGGTTGAAGTACCGGATTGTCCTAAGAGTCTTGCTCCTATCCTTTACACTGTGCCCTTACAGTTACTTAGCTATCACGTTGCGCTTTTTAAAGGCACTGATGTGGATCAGCCAAGAAACCTGGCAAAATCGGTTACGGTCGAGTAATTCTGTAAAGCCATGGATGGTTTATGTGGATTGACAATAAAGTATCATACTAAACATTAAAGCATCATACTTTTACAGCAATCTGAGCTATGCTGAATGCAACAAGCGTAGCTTGGATGCTTTAAATGAATAAATTCTTTTCCTTCTTATCCCCCCACCCTAAAGAAATCAGTGAACTCCTAGAGTCTGCCATTATAAAACGGCTTCAAAAGAAAAGCGTGTCCAAGGCTTTGTCAAAGATTAAAAATCCCTTTTGACCGCTCTGGATGTCCTTAGCAGAGGCAAGGTCCATCGACAGCCTGCGCTGACACATAATCGTCTAGTCCACTTATTTCTTAGCTAGAGTGCTGGCTTTTTTCATATTCGGCTAGCAAGCCATCGTCAGTGATATTCGGGAACAGTTTCCTCTCGGCCCTGAATCAACCATTGACTTAGGAAGCTTCTGATCAAGGCAGGGGGTATAACAGACGTCGATAATCTTGATCCGTCAGAGAAGATTGTATTTCTTCAAGAAAAATTGCAGAAACTGAATGAGACACATAGTTGGTAAATTGAGAGAAAGATAGGTGATTTGCCTAAATCTGTTCTCGTTCTCAACATTTGGTTGTCGGTATGCCCCCCTGCTTTTGTTGTGCTGTGATTGCAAGAGATAGACCGAATTCTTTTCAACTACTGGAAAGTGAGTTAAAGAATAAAAATAAAAAAGATGGGACTAAAGAAAATGAAAGTCTTTCGACGTTATTTTTTCGGGCATGTGGATTTGAAATGATTTCCTGACATATTGCTGTCGAATTTTTAGAGGACCCAGGTTGGGCAATTTAAGCCCTACTTGATGTGGTTTGACTCTAAAAAATGAATGCCTTTAGGGCATTGATTATGCTGCAAGAAAATTACTCATCTGAATAAATTGATCCAGAAAGTGTTGAGTAAATCTTGTTTGGATTTGGTTTTGTGTCAATTTATTCTAACCTGTCTTTTGTGTTAAAAAGTCTTATTTTTCAATGTGGTTGGCTAAGTGCTAATGCATAACTATACTTGTGCGCCCTGCTCTCGGCGTCATGAGCAGAAGGTGAAATTTTGTATCATTTATTTGGTTGGGGAGTTTTCGTGCCCAGATTTTTTTGTTTTATTTTTGGGATCTTGATTTCCTTTCAGGTTCTGGCTTCGGTATCCGGTCCCAGCACTAACTCCACAGGAATATTTACAGCCAAATATAGTTCTGCACCAAACTTTCACGACAGGGCTGAATTACGGATAACTCGAAATGGTACCTTCGTAACAACATATAGCATTGGCACTTCGAGTGGTAGCAAAACTATTACTGTAAGTTCACCAGGAACTTATATGGTTGAGCACTGGACGATGAAAGAAGCTGGCTGCCTGCAGCAGGGGCGTTTTGGATGTACAGAGCCTGTGCCTGGAATTCCATGGGGAACAAGAGGAAGCTTCTCTGTTACAGTGTCTATCCCACAGCCTGGGGATATTTCTATTCCGGCACAAAATACATCAGGTAGTTACACCATAAGTTGGGGCGCCGCTTCAGGGTCACCAAGTAAATATCAACTACAGGAGCGTAAAGACAGCGGAGGGTGGAGCACTATTTATGATGGTCCCGCTCGGAGTAAATCTGTCTCTGCTCAAACAACAGGCATCTATCGTTATCGTGTTAGGGCCTGTTACACCGCTTGTAGTTATTTTACTGCCGAAAAAACTCTCACAGTTGTTCGTACACCGGGGGCTATAACTGTCCCAAGCACTTCCACTAATGGCAGCATAGCCGTTTCCTGGACCTCTGTTTCTGGCGCGGACAGTTATGTGGTAGAGGAGCAAAAAAATAATGGTACTTGGTCACAGGTATATGCGGGCACACAGTTTGACAAAACTGTCACGGGGCGAGGCAATGGCATTTACCGTTATCGAGTTGCCGCGGTGGAAAATGGCCAGACCGGCAGTTACCGCTATTCGAGCAATGTAACTGTATCCCGTGCTCCGGCCGTGCCGGGTGGGCTCTCTGTACCGACTACAACAACCAGCGGTTCCTATACCGTCAGCTGGAATAGCGTATCCGGCGCACAACAGTATTTTCTAGAGGAAACAGGCACCAGAAGTGGTGGCTGGACGCTGTCGGGAACCTCGAAGAATTTTAGTAAGCCATTAAATGGCTCATATTCGTACCGTGTGCGGGCTTGTAGTACCTACCAGGGGGTTAATGCCTGTAGCGCCTATACGGCTAAGAAAACCGTGCGGGTGAGTCAGCCGTCGCTAAAGGTGCAGTCTGTAACTGGGCAGGGCACAGTAACCCTGTTGTTTAATACCGGTTGGAAAGGGGCTATATCTTGTGAGCTTAAACGCAATAATAAACTGATTCATCAGGATGCAGTGAACGATGGGACCACCTTTGTGGATACCGTGCCTAGCAGTGGTAGACACAACTATTATTACAATTGTTACGAATGTCTTCAGGGGAGTTTTTCTGATAGGTGCACCGAACCGAACCCGATCGGCTCGACAAATGTGTCCGCAAACGTTGTTCTTGTGCCGAGCAAGCCTAGCCTATCGGTGGTCGGTAACACCCACTCCAAAAATGGTTCTGCCGCATTTATTTCTGAAAGTTCAGGCCCCATTCAAAAGGCGCGTTGGCAGAAGCGAATTAATAGCAGCGCATGGCCTGCAAACACTAACTTTAGCGAATACGTGACAACAGATGGCAACTTCCAGGTAAGCGGTCTGACTGATGGCAACTGGGAAGTCCGCAGTAAAAATTGCAATAGTGCCGGGTGTAGTGATAACTGGAGTAATAGTGCCACTGTGTCGGTATTGCACAGCCCGCAGGCAAGTTTCAGTATTTCCTTTAGTGGTGATTTTGATGAGGGGAAGTACAGCGTCAATTGGTCCCCTGCCAGTGGCACAGTTGGCCACTATTACCTAAGGGAAAATAAAAATGGTTTCTGGGGTGATTGGTTGGATAGAGGGACCACTCGGACCTATAAGCCAGATCCACAGCCAGATGGGAGCTACGAGTATGAAGTCAAAGCATGTAACAGCAGTGGTTGCAGTAATTCTGTTAGATCGCAAAAGCTGACCATCGAGCATCCGGCACCAGCCGTTCCGACGAACCTTATCGCTACACGAGTCAATCAGGAAATAAAGTTGACTTGGGATAAGGTTGCAGGTGGTTTTGATGATGAATATGAATTTCGTTTGAATGGGGAAGGCTGGCGTTCGGTAAATACTTCGTTAACAGCTACCCAGCCTATTGGTAGCTACGGGCCTTATACTTTTGATGTTCGCGCATGTAACCATACGCCTGGTGATCGCAAGTGCTCTAGCTTTACAACCACCACTTATACGGTTCCTGATCCAGACCCCTCTGCACCTGGTTGGGCCAAGCCGATTGGCAGCTTGGCTTTGCTAGACACAGGATATTCCGCGCCACAGTTAAGTACACATCAAGAAACACTGGGTGTTATCAAGGGTACTGGCAGCTCATCTGGTGGGGCTGCTTCTTATCAGCTGCCTATCGAGTTGCCCCCAGGTCGTGCTGGCATACAGCCAGAGGTCTCCTTAAATTATTCCAGCCGTGCGGGGAATGGTGTACTTGGCAAAGGATGGTCACTCGCTGCCGGATCACAAATAACACGCTGCCCACAAACTTTCGCTCAGGATGGCCAAGCGATACCGGTCCTTTACACAGACACAGACCGGCTTTGCTTAGATGGCCAGAGACTGGTCGTGATCTCTGGCAGCTATGGGGCTTCAGGGGCTGTCTATCAAACAGAGCAAGATACACAAGCTAGGGTTACGCAATACGGCGGTATCAATGGTGGGAGCACTTGGTTTAAGGTTGAGTTAAAGAATGGTCGAATTCGCCGATATGGAGACAATGCGGATTCTCGCCATATTGCTCAGGGCGTAAACACCATTAAATCGTGGGGTATCTCTTTCGAGGAGGACCGCGCCGCTCCAAATAGCAATTCCATTAACTATGTATATAAGAATTTCGGGCGTGGGGAATATCACCTCTCCGATATCTATTACACTGGTACCGCTCAGCAGAATGGTGATCGCCGTGTCAGTTTTGAGTATGGCAATGGCGTAAGACCAGATATTGAATCTGGTTATTTGGCTGGAGGACTAACACGCTTATCGAAGCGCCTTAGTGAGATAACTGTTTACTCTCAGGGTGATAAGGTGCGTGAATACCGCTTTGATTACCAGTTGAGTGACGCTACAAAGAGTAGTTTGCTAAAAACCATAACTCTCTGTTCTGGGAATGGTATTTGTTTTGCCCCTACCGCTCTTGAGTGGGCAGATGCGGATGAGAGTAAGCAAGCAGAAATTTTGGGGGCTGCCGCTTATAGTGGAGCCAACCACTCAAATAGTGGCAGAACGATTAGTGCGCTATTCCCGGAGGCGAAGAGTATTGATCGACTGGCTCCGAGGGGAGACTTTAATGGGGATGGTGTTCGGGATTGGCCTGGATATTTTATCAGCGCCGAAGGACAGTTGACCGGCACATTTAATGCCAATACAGAAGGCTGTACACCATACCCCGGAAGTCTTCGCTGTGTAGAACTGGATGCAAATAGTGATGGTAAAAGCGATACCTGGAGAGTAGCTTCCGGAAAATTACAGATCGGTATTAGCAACGGAGATGGTAGTTTCTCCTGGGTTTCAACGCCGATAGCTTTGCCAGGCTTGGATCATATTCTTGATGCAAGGGATTACAACGGGGATGGCTGGGTAGACTTACAAATTCGCAGGGGCGACTCTCTAAGCAATAATGAATTGTACTTATACCTTCATACGGGTAATGCCCAGTCACCCTATAAAGATAATGGCCAATTTGTAACTACATTTTTATATGATAAAAATAAATGGAGCCATCGAAACTCTGTGGAGTTTGTTGGGGATATCACCGGTAACGGGCTTCCAGATATCTTGGTCTATAACACAACCATGCACTTGGGTGGTGTTGGTGATGTTGGCTCGCCACAATTAACCCCCTCTAAATACCTCTTTACTACTCGCACATCAAATGGTGTCAGTTTTGTTTCTTCTTTAGTCGGTGTTCCAGTTTATGAATCAACCGCTTTATATTTCTATTATTTGTTAGATATCAATGGAGATGGACTTCAAGACTGGGTGAATTGGAGAGGTGATGAGTCCGGCCTTTACTATCGTCTGAATAAGGGTGGAACATTTACCGATTGGGAGTTTGCTTCTATAGGAAATTCTCTCCCTACTAGGCGTTATTTCTATAACCAGAAACTTGATGGTGATAGAAGTTATGAGGTTTTATATGGGTTGAAGTATGTTAATGCCTTTAAGAAATTTGATAGGGGATCAAACGGCAAAATTGGATTTATCTACCCATCCAGGAGGTTGGTAGAGAGCTGCTACAAGGCTTATGACGGAGGCAGTTTAACGGAGTTTTGTGGTGATGCACTCTATGGAAAGTTTAACTCCTCAACTCCAGGCAATCCCATTTATGAAAACTTTGATGTCTCCAAAGTAGATAACAGTCTCTACGCTTTTGAAGGTCTGCAATTTGTTGAGCAGGCAGATGGCAGTTTCAAAGTAGAACAATTTGATCCAAATATCGTAGGCACGGCTTATAACTCTGCGGTCATTGATGCATTCGGCAATGGGTTACAGGACTTCGTCTATTCCTACGGTTGTGTAAACTATCCTGATAGTTGCTCAGTTCCCAATGCCCAAGGGCACTCAGAAGGGGTATATATTCAAAGGAACCGAGGATCAGCACAGGCTAACGAGCTATACGAACCCACCGACATGCTGGTCGCTGTAGAAAATGGCTTCGGTGTCCGCGATGAATGGCATTACCGCCCCTTGTCTTCCCGCGATGATCGTTACTATTCCAGCGCAAAGCCCTTTTATGAGCGCGGTGGTTACCTGGATAGCCTGCCCTCGTCCGTACAGGATGACCACTTCGAGTTTACTTCCAGCATGTACGTGGTGGCTGAGCATCGTCAGTCCAATGGCGTAGGCAGTCTGAATAAAAAGCAGTACCGCTACAAGGGGGCCGTATTTAACAACAAAGGTCGCGGTTTCCAGGGCTTCCACACCATTATTGAAGAAGACCTGGCAGCAGATATCGAGACCCAGTCCGACTTCCACCAAATATTCCCGCTTGCCGGTAAGCTCCATAAACAGCGTAAATGGGAGCTGGGGGATCGCTCTTCCGATACTAGTGGTGTGAATGCCTTAGAGGAATCCAGTTTTCATTGGCAGTTCTGGCCCAAGGGCGGGCACTCATCCCCAGTAGTGGTGGATGCCCTTACGGATTCGTGGAGCGTTTCCGCCAATGACCCCTATTTTGTCGGCCCTAAAGAACAGAGTTCGATTCACCGCACCCTAAAAAGGTCGGGTAACAGCCGCACCCATTTGTACACCCAGAGCCAGACCACTAGTTTTGATGCCTGGGGCAATGTGCTGCTGGCGGAAAACCGTTATGAGGAAGCCAACAGCTCTCATATTGTGGTTTCCACTACCAACACCCAGTATGCCGCTGCGGATCAAACTAACTGGTGGATCAATAAACCCTCAAAGCAGACGGTGACCAAAAAATCCATCCAAAGCCGCAAAGGGGTAGCTATTGCTGCGGATACGGATACACAGCAATCCGTAGTGGTGGATTTCCTGCAGTGGGATAGCAATGTTCGCAAACCCAAGCAGGTAAAAACTACGCCGTCTAATGGCAAGTGGACCCAGGTGGATACGGTTTACAACAGCCACGGCCTGCCCACCAAGATCACTACTTCCGCAGAAGGGGAGGCAAAGACGCGGGTAGTAGAAACTACCGCGTTTAGCGCCGATGGTTACTTCCCCAAAACGGTTAAAAATGCTCTGGGCCATACGGTTACTACCGAGACCAACGCCAAGTTCGGCCAACCGGACTCGGTCACCGATGCCAATGGCCTCACCACTCGCTACAGTTATGATGCCTTTGGTCGTGTCATTAAGGTTACTGCGCCTTCCGCGCTTGGCCTTAAGGCTGCACCGGATGGGCATACCGCTCTGCAATGGTGTAGCTCCGGCTGTAGCCGCGCGCCTGGTGCAGTGTTTAAAACCATTCAGCAGCAGGCCGGCACACCGGAACAGGTTACCTACCACGATCAGCTCGGCCGCGTGATCCGCACCGAAGTGCAGGCCTTCGACGGCAGCGACTGGATCGCACGAACCGTAACCTATAACGCCTTGGGCCAGACCACCTACGAATCGGTACCGCACTACGCCAGCAGCGGCACCAGTTCTGGCACCCGCTACCTGGATTACGACACCTTCGGCCGCGCCCTGCACAAGACGGTGAACCAGACCAACGGCCAGCAACTGGATGTGACCTACACCCACGAACAGGCCAGTGGATTTACCACCGATATCCTGGTGAACGGCCGCACTATGAGCCGCACCTATAACGGCCTGCAGCAGCTGACCGAAACCGTCGATGCCCTAAGCGGCACCACTCGCTATGCCTACGACGGTGCTGGCAATCCCATTGTCTTACAGGACGCCAGTAGCAATCGCATTACCGCCAAGTACAACGCTCTCGGCCAGAAAGAATGGGTAGACGATCCCAATATGGGGTCCAAATCGTTTACCTATACCGGCTTTGGCGAAGTGGAAACGGAGATTGACGGCAACCTGGATGTCACCAGCTTTACCTACGACCGCCTCGGCCGCATGGAAAGTCGCAGTGTCAACGGCACAGAGGAAACCAGCTGGAAATACGACAGCGCCGCCAACGGCAAGGGCCTGCCCTCAAGGGAGAGCCGCAGCGATACCAGCTATGCACGCAGCTACAGCTACGACGCCCTGAGCCGCCCCTACCAAGTCACCACCACCATCGACGGCGAAGACTTTGTTACGGTCAATCACTACGACAGTAATTACGGCCGCCCCAAAGGGCTCAGTTACCCCTCCGGGCTCACCCTGCAATACGGCTACAACAGTGCCGGCTACCAGTTCCGCACCAGTAATGCCGCCAGTGGCTACACCTACCGGGAAATCACCCAGATGGATGCCTGGGGCGAGTGGGATTTTGCCAATGTTGCCGCCGGCAATTACACCATCAGCCGCAGCTTCTATTCAGAAACCGGGCAGATGGCCGGCACCACCTTCGACAGCCTGGTGCAGAACCACCAGGGTATTGCCTACAGCTACGACAGCTTCGGCAACTTGTCGGAGCAGGTAGTACATCTGCCCTCAAAAACTCCGGCACTCAATGTAGAGAACCACTATTACGATGTCCTCAATCGCCTGGATTACAGCACCCGTACCGATGGCCCCACTATCGATTATGACTACGATGCTATCGGTAACCTGCTGAAGAAAGACGACTTTGCCAGCAGCTATAGCTACACCGGTGGCAGTAGTGGCGGCCCCAGTGCGGTGAAGAGCGTTAGCCTGATCGGCGGTGGCACCAAGAGTTATGGCTACGACCAGAACGGCAACCGCACCCATGAAAACGGCGCGCAGCAGATCTGGTACAACGCCTATAACAAACCCACCCGCATCAAGCGCAACGGCGCCAACCTGTATTTCTACTATGGCGCTGATCAAATGCGCTACAAGCAGGTTAACCAAACCAGCGGTAAGACCACCCTGTATATCGACAAGCTGTTCGAAAAGATTACAGGAGGGGGTGAAACCCAATACCGCCACTTTATCGGCGATATCGCCGTGCTCACCAGCACTGATAACGGCAGTGATATCACGCACAAAATCGGCTTCAACCACCGCGACCGTCTCGGCTCCACTGCCGCCGTAGGCGACGAAGCCGGCAACCTCAAGGAGAGCCACAGCTTCGACCCCTTCGGCAAACCACGCCAGGGCAATATCCTCGATAAAGACACCGCGATCCTGGAAAGCGCCTACAGCACCCGCGGCTTTACCGATCACGAGCATCTGGACGATGTGGAGTTGATCCATATGAACGGGCGGGCCTATGACTACAATCTTGGGCGCTTCCTCTCTGTGGACCCGATTATTGTTCAGCCCGGTGATTCCCAGGCACTTAATCCTTACAGTTACATTCTTAATAACCCTCTGGCGGGGGCTGATCCGAGTGGGTACTTCCCTGAAGATCGTGCTTATGGTGCCGGTATTGGTTTTGCAAAGGCTCTTGGCATCATTCCCGCAGAGGATGCTGAGCTGGTAATTGCTGCCGAGATTGCCTGTCGAAACTGTAATGGCGGTGCCGTTGAAGAGGGAGCTAGGAGTGCTGAGGCCATTGCTGAGAGTGGAAAGACTTTTATCCGGGATGTTGCTGCTGGGGTTGGCGTTACGGTTGCAGCGAAATATGCGGCAGAAAAAGGGTTAGAAAAATTTCTCGAAAGTGGCAGAAAAGGCCGGAAGGGTAGTAGAAGATCCCAGTCCTCAAACGACAACGGCAATGGTTCTGTTTCTGACAAAGGTAGTAGTCAGCAAGCTTCTGATATTGGCTCTCAATCTTCTAGAACAAAAAACACTGTCTGGCATGGCACTGATAGTGAATCCGCGAAAAGTATCAAAGAGGAAGGATTGCGAGTAGATCGAAATCGGAGTGCAGATTCACTTAATGATGAAGCAGGATTTTCTGTAACGACTAATAAGCAGGATGCAATTGAGTTTGCAGAAGGGAAAACAGCGATGCGTAATATGGAGCAAGGGAGGACAGATCTGGAGCCGGTTGTTCTAAAGGCTGAGAGAAGTAATTTGCCAGAATTAACTTCTCGCTCAAATCCAAGGCTCGGGGAGAGATTTGATAACGATCAAGAGCATAGAGTAAAACAAGAAGACTTTGATAAAGTCGGTCCAGGTGTATTTGAGGATGAAAGGCTAAGGTAAATGATGCAGCTAAATGTCTGGAGTGGAAAATTTTCTGGAGCCCAGGGGATAGAGATAAACCCTGCGGCTGTAGTGGAGCAAGCAAAAATACATTTTTCATATGTAACTATAAGCCAAGTTGATCGTTACTCGAAGAGAGCCCAATGGGCAAAGGAAGAGCTTTTAAATGAATCTTCTTCTTTCAGTAAAAAATTTCTTATGGAAATTATTGAAGAGTGTGATTTTAATTTGCCTGCACTTTCTTTTTCTGTATCGATTAATGGCGAATCGTTCTGCGAATGTCTAGCATATAGGTTTGGTATTAAGTTTTATACTGTTGAGATGTCTGATGTGGACTCTATTCTATTGGAGCAAATAAAAGATTTTTTAAATAAATTTGATTTGGTTTTGGATCTCAGCTGAATTGGCAAAAAAAACGGTAAAGTTCGACTCAGGAGATGTATTTTTAATCCCTCTGGAGGACAAAGAAACCTACGGTGTCGGGCAGGTGATAGAAATCACTAAAGAGGCGCTTAACAGCGTGATCTGTGGTTTTTATGACCTGCGGGTTGGCAGGGATTTCGATGTGGCAGAGGCGGTTGCCGAGCGGTTGATTGCGGTCCAGTTTACAACGCCTGACTTGCTGGAAAGCGGTGTCTGGCCCATCGTCGGTAAGATTGATCCGGTGAATCCAAATGACTACTTTGATCTGGGTGAGTTAAAGGAAAATGGTTACATCGGTGCTGAAATTGAAGGCTCAGCCATTATCAGGAAATTTTTAAGTGCCTACTTTGGCTTAATACCATGGAACTGTTATTACAGGGACGATTACTTTGATGGAATGATGCTGTATCCAGAAAAAAAGCCGAAAGAAATTTACCTCGAAGAAAAGTAATCCGCCCAAAGTGAGTGAAGGTGGCGTGTTGGGATATTACATATTTAAGAATAGCGAAGTTACCAAAGCCCTGGCAGTGAGATCTGCCGGGGCTTTGTTGTATCTGGGAGTTGCAGGTTTAGTGAGCAGCCTGCTGAATAACCGTCTCCAACATCTCGCTAACAAACTTCTGTTTGGCCTTGGGCAGCAGGGCTACACCTCATTCCTAGAATGAGAGCCGCTAACCCAAAAGGTGTAGCTGGTTGAGAATGCTTAGCCTAAAAAATCAGGGCATATAAACCCCAAAAAAAGCCCCGGCAGAGAGATCTGCCGGGGCTTTGCCGTTATGATTTATCAAGCCTGCTTCTTCAGCTTGGCATTATCGAGCTGCTTGAAGCGGTCGGTATCGTCGGCGGTGCGGCAAAGTTAAGCGAAAAAGTGCCTTGGGGGTTGTGACCTGATAATCTGGGGTTCGCCTTGGCGCGAGTGCTCTTTAAGTCCTTGATTGCATTGGGGTTGTAGCGGAAATAGCGGCGGGTTCGCGTCGGAACAACTCTTCTGGTGGTGTGCACGCAGAGCCACAAGTTATCAAAGACCTTAATGGAAAACCGAAACCTCATACTATCGCGGTAGATCAAAAGCCCTGTTCTAGTTGTGCTCCTCAAATTGCAGACGCAGGTGTAGATAAAGTCATCGTTCCTTCGAAACCTAGTAACCCTACAGGATCTCCTAAGTCCGCCGCTAGGGCAGCGGCAGAAAAGAACCAACCAGTACAGCCTAGGGAAATCAAGATAATAGAGGATGAAAGATTACGATGAAAAATGCGATTTTAAAGGTCGAAGAAGGAAGTTTCTTGTTGGAGTACAAGGTGGGAAGTCATGCACCGGCTTCTTTTGGTGGGCAGCATCATCAGGTATTTGAAGATGGATATGCAATTAATGTTGTTGATGGAAAAATAAGCTCTATCTTTATTTGCTACAGGGATGGTTACGAGGGGTTTAAAGCCTGTGAGTCAGAGGTTTGGATAAAAGAGCAGGCATTTAAATTTAATCAAAATACGACCTTGACTAATTTAAAGGCGGCTTTTGGAGACCCTGTAACGACGTGGAATGATGGTGTTGAAATGTGTGCTGAATTTAAAATAAAAAATATTCAAGTCGAAGCTATTTGGAATGTTGATGGTGATCCTACGTTTGATTATTTATCAATTGAAGTGTTTGATTAAAGAACGGGAAGGAATGCTCTTCTACTTTCTTTTTGTATGATTTTAATAACTCTGATGGGTTGGAGCTAATATTTGAGCGTTCACCTTAGAGCGTTTTAGGCCCCGATAGATTGGTCTGCCGGGGCTTTGTTGTATCTGGGAGTTGTAGGTTTAGTGAGCAGCCTGCTGAATAACCGTCTCCAACATCTCGCTAACAAACTTCTGTTTGGCCTTGGGCAGCAGGGCTACCTGTTCGATCTGCCGTTGTAGCTTGGGCACCGGCCCGCGCTTGGCCGCCGTGTCTATCAGTCCCACCAACTCATCCACACTGACCCCGAACAGCTGCGCCAGCCTGGGCAGCATGGAAGCGGGCAGCTTGCGGATACCCTTCTCGAACGATGCCATATGCTGCTGGGAAATCTCCAGATACTCCGCCAGCTGTGCCTGTGTCAGGTTCTGGTGTTTACGCAGGGTGGCGATACGCTGCCCCAGTGCTTGGAAAGAGGTCGTGAACAACAACTAATCGATTTTTATGGCGGTGCTAGGAGTGTCGGTGGCACAGCGAGAAATTTAATTAATGGTGTCGCAGACTTTAATCCAAATCGTCCTTATTACATGAACACAGCAAGGGCCGTGTTTGGGGATATGGCTGATAATTCACCAGAGCGGCTAAGATTGGAGAGGTATTTTTAGATATGTCCCGTAGGAAAAAGGTTAAGTCTCAGTTTGAAAGCGGCACTGTGTACGCAATTCCTCTTGAGAATGGATATTCTTTTTGTGTTGTATGTGTAGGAAATGAATTTGCTTTCTTTGACTACCTTTCAAAAGAAGCGGTTATTCCTGATAATTTGTTAAATCTTCCTATCGCTTTCCGTGTTTTCGTCGGAAAAGGCGAGCCGAAATACGAAAAGTGGATTGCTTTGGGAAAGGTAGAATTACCAGAGGATTATCTGAAGCACTCTAGTTTCTTGCATAAGCCGGTGGGTTCGGAGGAGTATTTTATCTATTCAAATGGGGAGTCTCTACCTGCTTCTGAAGATGAGGTGAAAGGACTCGAGTTATTTGGTATCTGGTTTGGGCCGCATATTAAGGACAGGCTGGAAGAATACTATGAAGGCAAGCCTAGTAGTGCTGTAGCTGCGATAAAAAAACAACTGGGAATTAATTTCTAAAGTGAGAAATTAATCAGAGTTATCTAGGAAAGCCCCGGCAGAGCTATCTGCCGGGGCTTTGTCGTTATGGATCATCAAGCCTGCTTCTTCAGCTTGGCATTCTCGATAAACGTATCAATCACCTGAATCACCTGTCGCTTGGTGGCGGCGTCCAGCTTCTCAATCTGCTGCATCCGTCGCAGCAATCTGGAATCCGGCTGCTTAATCTTCTTCACCGGTTTTACACCGAGTAGCTCGTCCGTGCTGACCTTGAGGGCCTGCGCCAGGTCCACCAGCAGGTTGGCCGGCGGGTGTTCGCTCTCGGTCTCGTAATAGGCGATGACCCGTCGCGTCGCGCCGATCTCTTCCGCCAGTTACTTCTGTGTATAGAGCGATGGAGGCTTTTTGCATCTATGACTCATAAAGCACCCTTAAAGTGAGTCATAGAAGCTCAGTCTATGACTCACACTCATCACAAATGATGGTGCACGAAGAGTACTAAGATACAAATCAAGGTTATCAATGCCTGCGTTTCGTCCAACGGGGATCTGGGAGGCACCGAGTTTATAGCCCTAGTAACCGATAATGGATTCAGCTAGCGAAGATCTCAACAACCTACGGGAGTCGGGCCAGCATCCGTACATGCAAAGAGGTTCTCAATATTAAAAGTATGATACTTTATTGTCAGGTTTTTAAGATGAACATGCATATCACAAGCGGAAAGTATGATTCTTTAACTTTTTTGCGAAAAAACTGCCCTAGTAAAATCAATAAGTTAGCTTGGTGAAAGTATGAAACATTATTGTTAACTTACAGTTTATGGATAAACCCGCAGAGCGCTTTAGCTTCACTACATCCGATGGGGTGAAGCTAAGCTATCAAAGTGCCGGGACTGGTCCCACCCTGCTGATGCTGCATGGTTGGTCTCAAGGGGCGGCCCTGTTTAAGCACCAACTCTCTGGCTTGAGTGATCGCTATCGGGTGATCGCGCTGGATATGCGTGGCCATGGTCATTCGGAAAAGGCCCAGCACGGCTACCGTATCGCCCGGTTGGCGAAGGACCTACAGGAGCTGATTACCGCTCTGGCTCCCAAACCTCTCTATTTGCTTGGTCACTCGGCTGGTGCCTCGGTGATCTGGAGCTACCTGGAAATGTTTGGCGATGCGGGAATTTCCAAACTGGTTTTTATCGATGAACCCGCCGCCCTACTGGCCCAGCCCTATTGGTCTGAACAAGAGCGACTGGAGGCTGGCGCAATTCTCACGGCCGAAAAACTCGTTGAGATTACCGGCCAGTTGCGCAGCTCCAAAGCCGAGGAAGCCACCCGCAACATACTGATGTCAATGGTGACTCCGACGATGCCCCCTGAGCAGAGGGAAGAGCTAGTTACGGTCAATCTGCAGTTTCCTCGCGCCCTGGCAGCACGCCTCTTTATCGATAATGTCACCCGTGATTGGCGTGACTTTATTCCCCGTATTGAAAAGCCCACCCTGATTGCGTTCGGTCGTGCCAGCCCACACCCGGTGGAATGCCAGCAGTGGATTCAACAGCAAATCAGAGGTTCCCACTTGGAAATTATTGAGGCCGAAGATGGGGGCAGTCACTTTCTATTTCTCGAAGCACCTCAAAGGTTTAATACACTGCTGCGGGATTTTCTAGATAGCTGACAGGAGACAAATCTATAAAGCTGTAGCATGGAAGAACTCTTTAGGGGGCCGACTATTTCCTAATAGTTTTCCACAGATTCAACTTTGCCTTATCCGTGGTTATATGTAGTGGATAAGTTAAATAGAAGTTATTAACAGTTTCGTGTTTTAACGAATTTTGGAATTACCTTTCTGCTTCAAGTGTGTATTTCTGTGGATAACCACCCTTAAAATGGCCTATTTCTTTCCAAACTATGCACAAGGAAAGCTATTCCATGATGAAGGCCATAGGTTATCAACAGTCCCTCCCTATTTCTGATGAACTCTCCCTACAAGATATCTCCCTGCCGATACCCCAGGTCTCAGGCCGGGACTTATTGGTAGAAGTCCATGCTGTTTCGGTCAATCCTGTGGATACCAAGGTGCGTACAAGAGTTGAAGCCGCTGAGGGGCAATGGAAAGTTCTCGGCTGGGATGCCACCGGGGTAATCAAAGCTACTGGCGCCGATGTAAGCCATTTTTCTGTGGGTGATCGGGTTTGGTACGCGGGGGATATATCCCGCCCAGGTAGTTATGCGCAGTACCAGCTGGTGGATGAGCGTATTGCCGGATTTGCGCCAGAGAGCCTCAGTGACGCCGAGTCCGCGGCCCTGCCACTCACCGCTATTACCGCTTGGGAGTTACTATTTGATCGTTTGCAGGTACCGGTTGGTAAAGGGGCTGATGACAAGACCCTATTGGTGATCGGCGCTGCCGGTGGTGTGGGGTCCATTTTGATTCAATTGGCCCGGCGCCTGACTAACCTCACAGTAATCGGCAGCGCTTCGCGTACCGAGACCAATCAATGGCTGAAAAACCTGGGAGTGCACCATGTCATTAATCACCGCAAGCCGCTGAGCGAAGAACTCGCAAACGCCAGTATCGCTGAGGTGGACTATGTGGTTAGTTTGACTCACACAGGGGATCATCTGGCGGAAATCATAAAGAGTATTAAGCCACAAGGAAAACTTGCCCTGATTGATGATCCAGAAAACCTGGATGTATTGGCACTCAAGCAGAAAAGTATCTCTCTGCATTGGGAGTTTATGTTTACGCGTTCACTCTTTGAAACAGAGGATATGGCGGCGCAGCATAAATTGCTCAATGAGCTGGCGGAATTGATTGATAAAGGATTAATTAAAACGACCTTGGGTCAACATTTTGGCAAAATAAATGCACAAAATCTGCGTAAGGCGCACGCGCTTATAGAGTCGCAGAGTGCCAAGGGAAAAATCGTTCTGGAAGGATTTTAAAAAAATAAATTCTATTTATTTACAAGTAAACCCATAATTTTTTTGGTGCTCCGTCTGGCACCAAGGCTGATGCTCTGGCGCTTGTGACATGGCACAGGCGCTATTAATATCTCTTTTTATTGCCTGTTACTTTGTGTCATTACCCGGCAAACTTATTTCCTATACTGGCGGAATGGCTGATCCGATAATTCGGGTTGAAAACCGCGGTGTGGCGGTCTTTCACAGGAATATAAGTAAGCGATGCACTATCTCGTTGTTGCACTGCTGTTACTATTGGTAGTGGCACTTAGCTTGATTGTCGCGCGCGTTCTGCCTTTCCCGATTCCCCTACCTCTTATTCAAATCCTCGGTGGAGTTCTTCTGGGGACCTTGTTTGGTATAAAAATACCACTAGACCCAGAAATATTCTTTTTGCTTTTTATTCCGCCATTACTCTTTCTGGCGGGATGGCGCATTCCTAAAGGGGCCTTCTTTCGAGACCTGGGTTCAATCATTACTCTTGCCGTGGGATTGGTGATTTTTACTGTTGTGGGGATGGGTTTTTTTATCACCTGGTTGTTACCGATTATGCCAGTTGCCATGGCTTTTGCATTGGCAGCAATACTCGCACCTACGGACCCTGTGGCAGTATCTGTCGTGCAAGGGGGGAATAATATCCCACCAAGACTGGAACATATTCTTGCCGGAGAGTCTTTGTTTAATGATGCCTCTGGGCTGGATATTTTTCGCATTGCTTTGACTGCGGCTTTGACAGGTAGTTTTTCTTTTTCACAAGCGATAAGTGGTTTTTTCTGGGTTGCCATAGGCGGAGTAGTCATTGGTGCCGGAGTGGCTTTTATTTGCGGTTACCTGTTGCGCTGGTTGGTCAATCTCAGTGGTGAGGATACGGCTATTCAGATATTGGTAAGCCTGCTGGTGCCTTTTGCTGCTTATCAGGCCGGTCAGAGTGTTGGTGTATCGGGAATTCTCGCTGCCGCGAGCGCGGGAATTGCTACACATTACACCAGCCTGCATAGTTCGGAAAAATCCACCACGCGTATGGATCGTCGCGCGGTGTGGAGTACGGTGCAAATTGTGCTCGATGGCATTATTTTTGTATTGTTAGGTGAACAGTTAGTGCGTCTTATCGATGCGGATACTAGCTGGGCCCGCGATGTCGGGCTCGCAATGATGTCGTTGTATATCCTGGCAATTTTCGTTGTTTTAATGTTATTGCGATTTGTTTGGGTTTGGGTGTCGCTTTACCTATCACGTTTTCGTCGCAATATTCCCTCTTTTTCCACCCAATTTACATTGGTTAGTGTTTTGAGTGTGGCCGGTGTGCGAGGGGCTATCACTCTGGCCGGGGCATTTTCTCTACCCCTGTTAATGCCCGATGGTTCGCCCTTACCGGGCCGCCAAGCGGCTCTGGCAATTGCTATGGGAGTGATCCTGATATCACTGTTAGTCGCCAGTATTGCCCTGCCCTTTTTTCTCAGGCGTCTACCAGATACTCCTCACATGGCAGCAATTGGCGATGAGAGAGGGGCCAGGGTTTCTGCCGCTAAGGCCGCGGAACAGCGGTTAATCGGTCTGCGCAAAGAAATAGATGGACACTGGAAGAATAAAGAGGTCGCCTATGAGGCGATTGATCATCTGCTTGAAATATACCGCCGACGAATTATCAACGGTGACGATGAGGCTGGTGAGACAATTTGGATACGCGCACGTGTGGAACGAAAATTTCGTCTGGAGGCACTTGCCGCAGAGCGGCAACGTCTTTTGGAGTTACGTGTTCACCGAGAAATTGATGATGAGTTGCATAGAAAATTAGTGCTAGAAGTTGACCTGGTTGAAGCGAGCCTTATTTCCAAGGAATAGATTTTGGTGGGAAATTTTTCTGTAGTTTTTACTAATTTAGTGATCGCGATTCACTTAGATAGAGATATACCAAATAAATAGGTCGACTTGGTGATGAATGGCTATCGACTTATAGTTTAGTTAGAGAAAATCATTTAACTTTCGGTAACTATAATGCCCCTAGCAGGTAAGGTATTAATAATTTTGGGCGATCAATGAACATTGGCTTTTTCATGGCACAGTGTTAAATAACAGCCCCGCTACTGGCCAGTAAGCACCTGATTTAAACGGCTATCAAATTATTATTGCTGCAAGAAAATATGCTGACCTGAATAGATTTATTCTAAAAACTAAAAGTCCAAGGGTAATTGTCTGTACACCCCAAAATTCTCTAGGGCTTTTCCGTTTCCAGTTTGGCCTCTTCCCAGTAATGATCCAGGTGTAGATCCTTGTCGCGACGGTCCTCTTGCAGGGCCTGTAGGAGTTGTTCGCGATAAATACGACTCTGGGCGATATGCTGCGCCTCATCGCGCCAGTAGGGAAATAATGCCTCCAGCATACGCTGGTCGTGCTGTTTAAACTTGCGTGCTGCCCGGCGCGCTTGCAGGGGGCTGAGTCCCAGAAGCTCCAGAGCTTTTTCACCTATTGCCAGGGCCGGGTCTACCGTCTCGCGGAAAATATATTTTACCCCAGCCTCCATCAGTGCATATTGGTGCATACGGCTGCGTGCCCGCGCGAGAATCTTTAGGTGGGGAAAGTGTTTTTGCAGTTGTGCGACGATCTCCAGAGACGCGGCCTGATCGCTCAAGGTGAGTATTGCCAGGCGTGCATTGGCGGCCCCGGCGGCGCGCAGGAGATCTTCCCGCGTGGCATCCCCATAATAGGCCTCAATGCCATAGCGACGTACCAGATCCAGCTGTTCGGCGTTGCGCTCCAGCAGGGTGGTGCTAAAACCACAGGCATTGAGCAGGCGTCCGGTAATCTGGCCGAAGCGACCATAACCGATAATGATGACCGGTGAATTGGAATCTAGCGGTTGTTCGTGCTCGACCGCCTGTGGGGCTCCTGGGCCGACAAGGAATCGCGGTTGGATAAATTTTTCAAATACCAGCAGTAATATCGGTGTGAGTGCCATTGTCAGTGCAATCAGCGCCACCAGCAGGCTGCTCGCCTCGGTGTCGAGCACCTGGATTTGAGTAGAAAAAGACACCAGCACAAAGCCAAATTCCCCCGCCTGAGCCAGGGACAGAGCGAACAACCAGTCCTCTCCCTTGGACATGCGCAGAAAGCGCGCCAACAGGAACAGGACGGCAAACTTAACCAATACCAGGGCTATTACCAGGCCGAACAACAGCAGCGGGTTCTGAGCGATTTGCGCGAAATTCAGGCTGGCGCCCACGGCGATAAAGAAAAGCCCCAGCAGCAATCCTTTGAAAGGCTCAATATCCGCCTCCAGCTCGTGGCGAAACTCACTTTCCGCCAACAGGACCCCGGCGAGGAAAGTGCCGAGAGCGGGTGAGAGATCGAGCCAGCTCATTACCGCCGCAGCGCCGAAGACAATTAATAAGGCGGTAACGGTAAACATTTCGCGCACTTGGCTGCCGGCGACCAGGCGTAACAGTGGGCCCAGCAGGTAGCGGCCGGTGATGGCGAAAGCGGCAATGGTGCCGATGACTGCGGCGGCGTATTGCCAGCCCTCCATACCGCTGGAGGACGATTCGGCGGGGGTGCCTGCGAGCAATGGCAGTAGGGCGAGAATGGGAATAACTGCGATATCCTGTAGTAGAAGGACCGCAAAAGCACTGCGCCCGCCCTGAGTCTTGAGAAGCCCTTTTTCGCTAAGGGACTGCAGTACAATGGCGGTGGATGACAGGGCCAGGATCAAGCCGATCGCCACAGCGGTGGGCCAACCCATATCGAATAACCACAGTGCCATGCCGGCTACGGCGGCAGCGGTTAGTAACAGTTGCGCGCTGCCGGTGCCGAGAATGGCGCCACGCATTTGCCACAACTTTTTGGGCTGCATCTCCAGGCCGATCAAAAACAGCATCAGTGCCACGCCGAATTCAGCCACGTGCATTTCGTCCCTGGCATCTCCTACCAAGGCCAGTGCGCTTGGCCCAATGGCCACCCCGGCGAGCAGGTATCCGAGTACAGAACCCAGACCTAGGCGCGTAGCAATAGGCACGGCGATAACCGCAGCACCCATAAATATGACCGCTTCTACAAGGAAGTTTGAGTGTTCCATCGATCAATAATCGCTATTTTGCAGTAGGTCGCTGGTCGCTGGCGGACGTGCTTTCCGGCTCGGCAAATTCGCGGCTGCGACGTATTAATGGCGCTATGGTAGAGCCCTGTACCACAATAGAAAAGAGCACGACCCCATAGGTCATGACTACCCACAGATAGCGCAGATCCTGCTCTTGCACAAAAGCTTTGCCCGATGGAATTGACATAGCGAGGGCCAGAGCCAAGCCGCCTCTGAGACCGCCCCAGATAAGTATCCGGTTGGTATAGGGGTGATAGCGACGTCGCCTTTTCAGATACAGGAAGGGTACACCTACGGCCACTACCCGCGCCAACAGCACGATCACAATGCCTGCAACCATCAGCAAGTAATCTGCAGGGCGCAAATCAATGGTGATCAGGAACAGCCCCACCAATAGGAATAGTAAGCCGTTGAGGAAGTCCTCGGTGATATTCCAGAAATTATCCAATTCGTGTTGACTCACGCGGGAAAAGCCGCGTTCACGAGTGAAGTTACCGATGATTATGCCACTCACCACCATCGCCAGGGCGCCGGAGACACCGAGCAGATTGGCCAGTGAGAATCCCGCCGTGGGGATTACCAGAGTGAGCAACAGCTCCAGGCTGTGGTCGTCGGTGCAACAGATTAACCAGTGGAACAATCCACCGATAATCAGGCCAAGCAAAATACCACCGACAGCTTCTAGTGCGAACAGCTCCGCCACTGCTGGAACCGTCGGCTGGCCCCCTTCGAAAGCCACAGCATAAATTACTGCAAACACCACAATGCCAAAGCCATCGTTGAACAGGGACTCCCCCTCCACCTGAATGGAAACCTGCTCTGGCGCTTTGAGGTTTTTCATAATGGCCAGCACGGCGATGGGGTCGGTGGGGGAGATTAGCGCACCAAATAATAGGCAGTAGACGAAAGCCACCGGCATATTGATCAATGTCAGGAACCAATACAGCAGGGCACCGACTACAAAGGTGGAAATCAGGGTACCGACGATCGCCAACAGGCCAATTTCCAATTTTTGGTTGCGTAGTTCCAACAGGTCGATATGCAAACTGCCAGCGAAAAGCAGGAAACCCAGCATCCCTTTGAGCAGGATATCCTCCAGATTGAGCAGCGGCAGCAGCTGGTCCGCCCAAGTGCGCAACTCTACCACCCCCAATTTGCCCAGGCCGGTGACAATGAGCGACAGCGCCAGGGCCCCAGCCGTGATTGCAATGGTGGTTTGTGCACGCAGCACATACTGGTTTAGGAAGCCGAGAAAGACCGACACCGCGGCAAGAAAACAAAAGGTGTAATAGACTTCCATGCCGTGCGTGGACTCCAGGGATAAGAATTGCGGGGCTCTGCCCAGCCTTCAAAAGCAGCGACATGCAGCTTTTTTGGACGAAATTATCAGTTGGCGAGCGTGCCGTTATTGTAGTCGCGCAGGGGCCCGCCCGAGTTTCCCTGACAGGGCTCTGGGCACAGGGGTGTCTGTTGGAAACCGCCGGCTGCGCCCTGGTTGGGGGCGCGCAATTGTAACGGCTCCTCGGTGTGGCACAACCGCATTTTTGATTTATATCCACAACAACGCTGCCGTGCCTGCCGAAACTGTCATTTATAAACTTCTGGTTTGTCTGACAAGCAATGACACAGCAGGTTTCCCCAGTGGTTGAAATCACTGATGGCCCAGCCTTCCCTTCAAATGCGAGTTCCCAGCTACACTGGAGTCATCTGATGAAAGCGAATGCAGAAGCGCAAGAGAGAAGGCCGTGGCAAATCATCCGTGGTTATGTGATACCTCCAAACTGGTCGGGCGGGTATTGATGTCCTTACTATTTATCTTTGCTGGGTGGAACAAGATTGGCGGTTACAAAATGACCGAGGCCTTTATGGTATCCATGGGAATACCAGCCCTGTTGCTCCCTCTGGTGATTATTGTGGAGCTGCTTGGAGGCTTGGCGATATTACTGGGGTTCTTTACCCGCTTCTCCGCTGTGATTCTTTTTCTCTTCTGCCTGGCCAGTGCTTGGATGGTGCATTACTCCCCCGGTGATCCCAGTGAAATGACCAACTTTATGAAAAACATCACTATTGCCGGAGGCTACCTGATCCTTGCCTGCGCTGGGGCCGGTCGTTTCAGCCTGGATCATTGGATTCGCAAAAAATAGCGTCAACAGGCTGCGTGTTTACTGTGTGACTCATAGGTTCTCCAGCCCATCGCAGACGACCAGCGAACACACCCGATACTCGGGATGAGCACTTTGCAAATGCGCAGCTACACGGCCTGATGTCGCGCTATCCATTTAGGAGGATCACCGTGAAACTCTTCTACGCGCCTGGGGCCTGTTCCCTATCCCCACACATCGTCGCCTTAGAGGCGGGAATTGATCTGGATCTTTGCAAGGTGGATCTTAAGACTCATACCTTGGAAAACGGTGATGACTTTAATCGGATCAATCCCAAAGGCTATGTGCCCGTCCTGCAGCTTGAAGGTGGTGAGCTGCTCACCGAGGGCGCTGCGATCATGCAGTTTCTCGCTGAACAAAAGCCGGACGCTAATTTGGCACCGCCGATGGGCACTCTGGATCACTACCGAATGCTGGAGTGGCTGAACTTCCTCAGTGCAGAAGTTCATAAAAGCTTCCTGCCATTGTTTTGGAATGGCTCGGAGGAAGAAAAGGAAAAAGCTAAAGAAAAGATACTGCGCCGGATGGATTATATTGAAGAGCAGTTGCAGAGCGACTTTCTGCTGGGAGACTCCCTATCAGTGGCGGATACCTACCTCTATGTCATTATCCGCTGGCTTAAGGCTCTGCATTTCGATATGTCGCGCTGGCCCAGACTGCAGGCATTTCAAGGGCGTATGGAAGCGCGCCCGGCGGTTCAGAAGGCTCTGAGAGAGGAAATAAACCAGGCAGCCTAATTTCGAAAGTATGTATCAGCGTGGAGTGATGCGCCTGGTAATCGGTATATCCGATTCTATTGGATTGCGCGCCTGAGCGATGACCAATGAGGAGAACAGAGCTACCACCGCGCAGGCGAACATGGACCCGGCGATAGGAACCAGTGTGCCTGTGTGCAGACTACTCACCAGCCCGCCGAGTACCCCACCGGTGATAAAAATTGTGGCGCCATAGAGGGCGTTAGCACTGCCGCTGATCTTGGGGAAAAACTCCAGGTAACAGGCGGCGGCGTTGGGCCCGGTAATCCCGATACAGCTCATCACCAGCACCAGTGGCACCATCCACAGGGCCAATTCTCTGATGCCTGTCATAGTACCCAGTAACAACAAACCACAGCCGAGCATCTGTAAGGTAACGCCCACCAGCAAAATATTGCGTGGCTGGAACAGATTGAGCAGGCGGATATTGACCTGCACCATGCAGATCAGCCCCAAAATACAGGTGCCAAAAAACAGTGGGAAGTGGCTGGGACTGACATTGAAGTAATCCATAAATACAAAGGGTGCAGTGGTGATATAGATAAACATCGAGCCACTAACACAGGCCTGGGTAGCGAGAAACCCGAGGGCGCGGCGGTTACGTAAAACCTGGCCATAAGTAGAGATCAGGGAGGCCAGCGGCATTAACTGGCGCCGTGCGCGGGTGAAACGGGATACGGTTTCCGGTAGCAGTAAGCGCACCAGTACCAGCATGGCGATGGCGTACAGCAACAGAAACACAAAAATGCTTTGCCAGCCTCCCATCGTTAGCAGCAGCGAGCCTAATACCGGGGCAATCAGGGGGGCGATCAACATAATAGTGCTGATCATGGAGATAATTTTGGCGGCCTCACGTCCACTGTGCAGATCGCGCACTATGGCCGCGCAAATCACCGTCGCGAAACCACCTCCTATTGCCTGCAGAAAACGCAGGATGATCAATTGATCGACATGGTCGGCAAACAGAATCAGCAGCGAACTGACGATATAAATACACAGGCCGATAGTTCCCACCAGCCGTCTTCCCCAGCGATCCGAGAGCGGCCCACCGAAGAGCTGGCCGAGAGCAAAGCCCAATAAAAAACTGGAAACCGAATACTGTACCCGCTCTACCTCCGTATCCAACGCCCCCGCCATGGCCGGTATGGCCGGCAAGTAGCTATCGATGGAAAACGGCGTCAGGGAGACCAGAGCCGCCAGCCATACCACCAACCAGCGCGGTGCCTTTTGTTCAGCGGATAAAGCGGTGGATGTCATGGAATTGCTCTGGGACGTTTTGGGGCTCTTGTTGGCGGTGACAATAAGCAGGCATGCTAAAGGGGCGCGACACCTTATCTAGTGCCGCATACCTGAGAGGCTCCCTCAGTGCTTGTCTTCCCGCAATGTGTACAGGCCCTGTTTTAATTTCAATAAATGTTCCTGCAACTGGGGGCCTTTGCGTTGGGCCACGCCAATGGCGAGTACATCGATCACCACCAGGTGGGCGATCCGCGAGGACAGCGGCGTATAGATCTCGATATCCTCTTCCACATCGACTTCTAGCGGGATACTGGCCTGCTGTGCCACGAGTGAGCCACTGGGTGCTAGGCCGATCACCAGAGCCCCCTGCTCTTTCGCCATACCCATGGAGCGCAGCAAAGCCTTGGTTCGCCCGCTCTGCGAGATAGCCACCACCACATCGCCGGGTTGCATGGACATGGCCGACATATTCTGGATGTGGTGATCCGAGTGGGCCGCGGTGGCCAGTTGCAGGCGGAAGAACTTGTGCTGGGCGTCGGCGGCCACCGCACCGGAGGCGCCGAAGCCAAAGAATTCGACCCGTTTGGAGGCGGCGATGGCAGTCACTGCGGCTTCCAGGGCGCGGTCGTCAATGCGGTCGCGCACCTTCAGCAGGGTATCTACGGTGGAGTCGAATACCTTGCGCTTGTACTCGGCGATGGTGTCGGTCTCAGTCACCGCAATCTGGCCGAAACTGGGGCTTGAGGCCAGCTGTTGCGCCAGGTTCAGCTTAAACTCCTGAAAACCGGAACAACCCACGGCGCGGCAGAAGCGCACCACTGTGGGTTCACTCACCTGGGCCTCGGTGGCCAAATCGACGATACGCATATGAATGATTTCGTCGGGATTGGCAAGAATATACTCCGCCACCTTGCGCTCAGATTTGCGCATGGATGATAGCTGTTCGCTGATTTTTTGCGTGACTTCCGCCGGTTTCACAGGACTACCTTCTCTATGCCAGATGCCGCAGTTTAGCCGCTGAGCCCTCTGCTGGCGAGCGGCTTGGCATTGTCAGCCGGGACAAAATCCTGTTTATTTACACAGGTCTCGCACAGCAGCTCTGGTACAATCTTCGCCCATGGACGTATCTCAGATTTTAGACCCCCTTAACGACGCCCAGCGCGAAGCGGTAGCCGCCGCGCCCGGCAATCAATTGGTTCTGGCCGGTGCCGGCTCGGGCAAGACCCGCGTGCTGGTGCATCGCATCGCTTGGTTAATGCAGGTGGAAGGCGCTTCGCCCTACTCCATTATGGCGGTGACATTCACCAATAAGGCCGCTCGCGAGATGCGCGCAAGAATTGAGGAGCTACTGGGGGTAAATACCTTTGGTATGTGGGTGGGGACCTTCCATGGCCTGGCTCACCGCCTGCTCAAGGCCCATTGGCAAGAGGCCAAGTTGCCGCAAAACTTCCAGATTCTGGATTCCGACGACCAGCTGCGTTTGATCAAGCGGGTACAGACAGACCTGGGCCTAGACGATAAGAAGTGGCCACCGCGGGAGACCCAGTGGTGGATTGGTGCGCAGAAAGACGAGGGCCTGCGCCCGCAATATATCAATGCCGGCGCCGACCCCTGGCTACAGACCATGGTGCGCATCTACTTCGCCTACGAAGAGGCCTGCCAGCGCGGCGGACTGGTGGATTTTGGTGAGCTGCTGCTGCGTGCCCACGAGCTCTGGCTGAATAACGACGCTATTCTCGCCCACTACCGTCGGCGTTTCCCCTTTATTCTGGTGGATGAGTTCCAGGATACCAACACCATCCAATATGCCTGGCTGCGCCTGCTCGCCGGTGAGGAGTGCCACATCACAGCCGTAGGGGATGATGACCAGTCCATTTACGGCTGGCGCGGCGCCAAGATTGAGAATATCCAGCACTTTTCCTCAGACTTGCGCGAAGTGCAGACGGTGCGACTGGAGCAAAATTATCGCTCCACCTCCACCATATTGAATGCGGCCAACGCGGTGATCGCCAATAACAGCGGCCGCCTGGGCAAGGAGTTATGGACCAAAGGTGAGGAAGGCGAACCCATTGCCGTCTACGCCGCCTATAACGAGCAAGATGAATCGCGCTTTATTGTCGAGCGTATTAATGATTGGGTGCGTGATGGCAATCGCCGCGACAGCATCGCTATTCTCTACCGTTCAAATGCCCAATCTCGGGTGCTCGAAGAAGGCCTGCTGCGCGAACAGGTGCCTTACCGTATTTACGGCGGCCAGCGCTTCTACGATCGTCTGGAAATCAAGAATGCCCTTTCCTATCTGCGCCTGATCAGCAACCGCGATGATGACACCGCCTTTGAGCGGGTGGTGAATACCCCCACGCGCGGTATCGGTGCGCGCACCGTGGAAATGGTGCGCTCCTATGCCCGCGAACAGGGCTGCTCTATGTGGCGGGCGGCCAAGCTCATGTTGCAACAGCGGGTTCTGGCTGCGCGCGCCGGCAATGCCCTTCAGAACTTTTTGGATCTGGTCAACCATTTGGCTGTAAATGCCGAAGATAAAGAACTGGATGCCATCGCCGAGGATGTGATCGAGACCAGTGGACTGCTGGAATTCCACGGTAAAGAAAAAGGTGAGAAGGGGCAGACGCGGGTGGAAAACTTAAAGGAGCTAGTGACGGCTTGTCGCTCCTTTACCGGTGTGGATCTGCCCGAGGGCGAGGAAGATGAGGAGGAGATTCCCCTGCTCAACCAATTCCTCGATAGCGCTGCCCTTGATGCCGGTGAAGGCCAGGCGGATGAGTTTGAAGATGCGGTCCAGTTAATGACCCTGCACTCCGCCAAGGGCCTGGAATTTCCCCTGGTATTTATGGCGGGTGTCGAGGAAAACCTCTTCCCGCACAAGATGTCCGCGCAGGAGCCCGGTCGCATGGAGGAAGAGCGACGTCTCTGCTATGTGGGTATTACCCGCGCCATGCGCAAGTTGTACATTACCTACGCAGAAAACCGCCGTTTGTTTGGCAGTGAGACCTATAACAGCCCGTCTCGCTTTATCGGTGAGATTCCGCCTAATTTGGTGCACGAAGTACGCCTGAAAACTGAAATTTCCAGGCCACTCTACCAAGCGGACTACGGTAAGGTGGGTCAGTTCTCTGATCCGGCCCCGGATTTCGATGACCTGCCACCACTGGCCCTGGGCGGTCGAGTGGAGCATTCAAGGTTTGGCGAAGGCACCGTAGTGCAGTTCGAGGGCAATGGTCCACGCGCGCGGGTGCAGGTCAATTTTGATGATGCCGGAAGTAAATGGCTGGTGGTGGCTATGGCTAAGTTGCAGCCCTTATAAATTGTTTGCTTTGGTAAAAACCGGGACACATTAAAGATATTTTTCTACAGTGGTTTTGGTTTTTGTCAAGGTTTCGAATATTAAAAAAAGATCATTAATCGATGATCAGCGCCATAAAAAAGATAATTAAAAGCGATGAAAAAAGTTAATTGGTACCCCGCTATTATTTTGGGCCTCATCGCCCTGCTGGTTATTACCTTTGCCGCACTGGTCACTTCCCGTGCGGCACAGGGGCCAGCACAACACTTTTCTGATACGGACAATAAAGAATTGTTTGAGTGGAAGCTGGTTACCACCTGGCCAAAAAATTTCCCCGGCCTCGGCCAGGCACCGGAACGCTTCGCAAAAAATGTTGAGAAGATGTCGTCCGGCCGTCTCAAAATTAAAGTTTATGGTGCGGGTGAGCTGGTGCCGGCACTGGGTATTTTTGGCGCGGTATCTGAGGGTGCTGCACAGATGGGGCATGGTGCCGCCTATTATTGGAAAGGCAAGATTCCAGCGGCCCAGTTTTTTACCGCAGTGCCTTTTGGCTTAAACGCCCAGGAAATGAATGGCTGGCTGCATCACGGTGGCGGTTTAGAACTTTGGACGGAGATTTATGAACCGTTCAATCTGATTCCCCTGGCTGGTGGCTCCACCGGGGTGCAGATGGCGGGTTGGTTTAATAAGCCGATTAATTCCGTTGAGGATTTACAGGGCCTAAAAATGCGTATTCCCGGCCTGGGAGGTGAAGTTTTAAATCGGGCCGGCGGCACCGCTGTGACGATTCCTGGTGGTGAACTTTATACTGCGTTGCAAACTGGTGTCATTGATGCGACCGAATGGGTCGGTCCATATAACGATCTTGCCTTTGGTTTCCACCAGGTTGCCGAGTATTACTACTATCCCGGCTGGCATGAGCCTGGCTCGATGATGGAATTTATTGTCAATAAAAAAGCTTTTGAAAAATTGCCGAAAGATTTGCAAGTGATTGTGCGGGTTGCAGCCCGCGAAGCAAATCAGGATATGTTGGATGAATACACAGCGCGTAATAACCGCGCCTTGCGGGAGCTGGTGGAAGAGCACGGGGTGAAGGTTAGACGCCTGCCAGACGATGTACTTTCACACCTGAAGAAAATCAATACGCAAATTATGCAGGAGACCGCAAACAAAGATCCGGAATTTGCACGCATCTATAAGGCCTTTAAGGACTTTGAACGTGATGTGCGGCCCTATCACCAGATTAGTGAAGAGGCTTATTACCAGGCGCGAGCGCTGGATGAAGAGAATGATGATGGACTAAAAGCGGCATTGAAGGGAAACTGACTTAAGGCAGTTTCCCTTCAATAATTGTCATGGATAGCGACTAAGGCAGCGGCCTGGTATGTCCTCTATCGTCAATAGCGACAAAAACAAACTCACCTTCGGTGACTTTTACCTGCTCACCGGAATCCACCCGCGTCAGCCATACCTCAACCATCGTCCTGATAGAGGAACGCCCTACCTCAATAGCCTCGGCATAGCAGCTGACTGTAGATCCAACCGGTACCGGACGTAAGAACACCATGCTGCCTACCGCGACGGTGGTTACCCTACCGCGTGCGATACTCTGTGCCAGGATCGCACCGGCCAGATCCATTTGTGACATCAGCCAACCGGCGAATACGTCTCCCTGGGGATTGGTATCACGGGGCATAGCCAGGGTTTGTAAGGTTAGCGTGCCTGAGGGTTGCGGGTTTTCATCAAGGGCTGAAAGTGCGGACATCGACTGCTCACAGATTGTTAGAGTTATTGGTTTCCACCTGGGGAAAGGTGGCGCATTCTAGCACAAATTGCATAGTAATTAGCCAATCTTCATTCACTTGCAAGTAGATAGTTTTTAACTCTTAGCCGGGAACATCCCGGCCACTTCTACAGTGACCGGGAGACAGTTGGGCAGGGGGCTATAGCGCTTCTACCACCATAAGGTTGTCGTCTGGGTTTTTATCAATCATTTTGATGTAGGGATCAATACCGGCGATGCCCGGTTTGCCCTCCACTTCAAATTCCAGCGTGGTGGTCTGTTCGCTGATCTCCTGTTTGGCGAAATAGAGCACATTGTCGGGATTAGAGTTCTTGTCGGGATCTTCCTTGAAAATGGCGACATCTATCCAGTTTTTTATTAGAATTTCCTGCTCTTGTCCTTCCCCATCAGCCTCGAGCTTGTGGGCTTCAAGCTCCAGCAGAACACGATAGTTTCCATTCTCTAAAAGCTCGGAGGTGGCCTTTGCGACTTTTAGGTCAAATAAAACCACCCTTTCCAACATATCGGTGATCAGTTCCTGCTGAGATGCTTCGGCGTGCGCCCGCAGTTTCGCTACCAGATCCATACTGGTGGGATAGGGGTCACTGGAGAAGCCCTTCTCTTTCAGCAATGAAGCCAGGGCTGAATTGACGGCATCCTCACCCATGGCGTCCTTGAGGGCATACATAGCCACAGCACCCTTTCGGTAATGGATGTACGGTTGGTCCTCATTGCGATTTAAAGGAAGCTCTTCGAGTAATTCAGTCCCCCGTGCGCTCAGGTAACGATCCAGCTCATACTTGAGGAAGCGACGAATTTTTTCCGGGCCGTATTCCCGCTCCATAACCATTAGGGCCGAGTATTGGGCCAGGGTTTCCGACAGCATAGTGGCGCCCTGCACATTGGCTCCGATTAACTGATGTGCCCACCACTGGTGTGCCACCTCGTGGGCGGTCACGTAGAAGACGTAATCAATTTCATCCGGGTCCCGCAGGTCAGCGATAAAGCCGATGGATTCTGAGAAGGGCACCGTATTAGGAAATGCCTGTGCAAAAGTCTCATAGCCTGGAAATTCAACGATACGCAGTTGGCGGTATTGATAGGGGCTAAAAGCCACTGTGAAATACTCCAGGGACTTCTTCACGCTTTCAATCATGCGGTCCACGTTGTAGTCGTGGGGCTTATGATGGTAGACCTCAATGGCGACATCCTGCCACTGGTCTTTGACCACGGTGTAGTCCGCAGAAAGGTAGGAAAAGAAGTTGTGAATCGGGGCATCCATTTTGTAGTGGAAATAATGGCGCTTCCCCTCCTGCCAGTCTTTTTGCAGATAGCCAGGTGCCAGCGCTATTTGCCCAATAGAGGTGCTGACGGTGGTTTCAAAATTGATCCAGTCGGAGTCACCGCGCAGATAGGATTCTCGATAGTGATCTTTGTCCTCCAGTTTGGGCATACGCTGCGGCGGCGGCAGGTCGTGCTTCTTGCGCAGGTGGCGATCGGTTAACTCCATATTGTTGTTGTAACCGATAAAGGGCAAGGCTTCATAGTTGTTAAAGAAAGTGCCATTTTTCACCAGGGTGGTGGAGGAGCCGGAATTCATAAAACCGCGATTGATCCTGCTCAAGTCAAATTCCAGCGTGAGGGATTCGCCAGGCTCCAGGGGCTGTGTCAGGTCGAAGAAATAGTGGCCAAAGCGTTCATCCTTTTCGCGCAATTTGGCCTGACTCAGGGATAACTGGTTAACCGTGAGGCCGCGATCCAGCCCGATAACTACCTCGTTGATAGATTCATTGCGTTTGTTAACCAGAAAGTAACGTCCGCGTACCTCGTAACGGCGCTCTTCGGGGAAGATATCCACATCCACGTTGACATCAGTGATATGTGGTTCTGGCTTGTCTTCCAGGGCTTTGTACTTTTTCTCGTAGTCTACAGCCAGTTGCTCTCGATCCTTACTGGTTTCGTAGTTATTGAGGATATTGGTGTTGTAGAAAATAAAGGTTCCACTGCCGATAAACAGTAGTAAGGCCGTGGTGGCAGCCATACGGCTGGGTAGCCCGAGCTGGAAGCGCAGGGCTTTGATTCTGCTGAGTAGTGGGGCCAGGGTGCCTCGCTGCCAGAGTCCATAACTCAAAATCGCTAATATCAAACTGAAGCAGGCCCAGTAAAACGCAAACCAGGCCCGACCCTGCTCAAAATGCCCATAGCCATTCATATCGGAGTAAGGCGCGTTATTCCAACCTGCAAACTGATAGAGATTGTGTTCGAAGCCCAGACTACCGAGCACAATAGTACTGATTAGGTAAGCCACCATCAGTAACATGGCCAGGAATTTATTGCGGGTGATTACCTGGACAAAAATAGAGAGGATCGCCATCAGGTAGAAAGGCATCGCGAACTGATACCAGAGGCCATAAAAATAGAGCCCAGGTTCCAGGGTGGTGTATCCCTTGCCAAGCTGCACGGCGATAGTGGTGAGCATACTGGCAATCAATATACCGGCCAGAACCACCAGCATCGCGATGAATTTACTCGCTACAAAAACCCAACTTGGTGTTGGCACCGCGTCCATGATTTCGTGGCAGCCAGCCTGGCGTTCGCGCCATACCAATTCGGCCCCATAGTAGATCAGGATAATCATCATGATCAGGCCAAAAGCGCCCTCTATCAGGTTCACCATAGAGCGCGTTACGGGGTATACCGCAGTACCAAACCAAGCTTCCAGATTGATTGATGCTCCGAGTACATTGAGAACACCAATAGCCAGGATTACCCAAAAGGCCAGGCTTTTTACTACGGCTTTTACTTCGAAACCACAGCGTACCCGGAACTGCTGCCAAATAGTGGCTGTGCCAAAAATAGGGGTGATTCGCGGTAGAGGTTTGTTGTAACGAGGTTCTTCTTCAGTCTGGGATTCAGTTGCGCGACGGCGCGACCAGAATGACTTTCCTTCGACAAAGGAAAAACGGCTGTAGCCTAATCCTAAGATTAACAGGCTGGCCCCCAGCCATATCACGCGATTGGTAAGAAACTCACCCTCCAGGGCAATCATGGAAGTATTGCGGTCGAAGGCGGTCCAATAACGGGTGGCATTTTCGAAGGCTGCGAAGCCGAAGGGGTCTGCCAGTGCGGCGATACTGCGATAGGCGGGTTCATCCATCAGCCCTTGGCTGGTGAAATAGAGTACCAGAAAGGCAATCAGTCCCAGGTAGGTGGCCATCATGCTGCGAGTTATGGCTGCCAGACTGAAAAACATTGCACTGCAAAACAGCATGGTGGGAAGGATAAGTACAAACAGTGTTTGCAGGTAATGGGATAGTTGGGTTGGGCCCAATCGCTCCGGGTCTAACCAGGGCATCCAAGAGCCTATCAGCATACCCAAAGCTGCTGCTGAAAATACCAGAAAAGCGACTGTAAAGGAGCCAGTGAAGCGCCCCAATAAATAGTCCCGCTTAGTAACAGGAGTGCTAAAGACGATACCATCCATTTTCATGTCGCGATCTCGCAATACCGGATTGGCTGCGAATGCGGCAGTAATAAAAATACTGAACAGGCACATAACCAACAGGGTTTGCATGATGGCGAAAGGCGAATTGATCAGGGTACTGCCTCCACCGCCCCCGATCTGTATATTGTCGATGGTGGTCGCGCCGAAAGTCAGCAGAAAAAATACCAGACTCGTGACATAAAATACCGGCTGGCGCAGCTGGTAATGAAATTCAAACTTAGCAACAGATATAAACATATCGATATCCTCCCCCGCTTTAAGCGGCGCTAGCCACTCGAGCTTTTTCATTGCTGAATAAGGTGGAGAAGTAGACATCTTCCAGGTCGGGCTGCAGCTGCACGAACTTTTCATCCGGTTGGGAATTTGCTAATACATGTACAACATGGCGGCCGGCTAATAGGCGGGTAGAAATCACATCGAACTTATTGCGGCATGTTTCCAGCTCTGATTTATCGACGATGCGTCGCCACACACGCCCTTGCAATTTAGAGGTCAATTCTTCGGGTTTGCCCTCTGCGACAATTTTGCCTGCGGCGAGAATGGCCATATTGGGGCATAGATCGGCAACATCCTCCACGATATGGGTGGAGAGTATTACCACCACGTTTTCACCGATTTCGCTGAGCAGGTTATGAAAACGGTTGCGCTCCTGTGGATCGAGGCCGGCTGTGGGTTCATCGACAATAATCAGGCGCGGATCACCGATCAGCGCCTGGGCAATGCCGAAGCGCTGACGCATGCCCCCAGAGTAGCCGCTCAAATTTTTCTTGCGATCGCGAAATAAATTGGTCTGATGTAGTAATTCAGCAACCAGCTCGCGGCGTTCCTTGCGATTATTGATACCTTTGAGTACCGCCATATGATCGAGCATATCCTCGGCACTGATTCTCGGATAAACGCCAAAATCTTGAGGTAGATAACCCAGTGTGCTGCGTATTTTCTGAGGGTTGGTGACCACATCAATTCCATCAAAACTGACGGAGCCACTATCTGCCATTTGCAGGGTGGCGATGGTGCGCATTAATGAGGACTTACCGGCTCCGTTAGGGCCGAGTAACCCAAACATACCCTTTGGAATATCTAAGTTGACATTATTTAGGGCGTGTACGCCATTTTCATAGGTCTTGGAAAGATTGGTGATTTTCAACATATTTAATTCCCTTTTACTGTTTATTATCTGTTTTTATTTATTTTCAACATCGATAGCCCAAATACTCCACGGATGAAATAGTGGTGATAGTCACTGCTTTAATATCAATGTAACAAGAGGCGATGATAAAAAGAGGGACAGCAAGGTAGATTGAAAGTTTTTAAGGGCGAAGAGTTTTTAGTGGTGATGCCGCTAATTAGTGTATTTGTACCCAGAGACAGAAAAGAAACCGGTACTGCGGAGCCGGCCTCTCTTTAAATTGGTGTTCAAGTAGTGCTTGTAAAGGTTATTGCTGAACAACTCCCGGAAGCCAAGTTACCAGAGCAGGCCAGAGTGCCAATAAACACAATATCAGCAACTGAATAGCGATAAATGGCATAACGCCGCGATAGATCGCGGAGGTGGCTACTGAGCTTGGTGCAACACCGCGAAGATAGAAGAGCGCAAAGCCAAAGGGCGGTGTAAGGAAAGAGGTCTGCAGGTTGATTGCAATCATAATTCCCAGCCATACCGGGTCTAAGCCCATTGCCAGCAGAACCGGCCCGACGATGGGCACCACCACAAAGGTAATCTCGATAAAGTCGAGAATAAAACCGAGCAGGAAGATTACCAGCATCACCAACAGTGTTGCGCCGACAACACCTCCGGGCAGGTTGTGGAAAATGCTGGTAACTAACTCTTCTCCACCGTAACCGCGGAAAACCAGGGAAAACAGTGAAGCGCCAATGAGGATGGCAAAAACCATTGCACTTATCTGCAAAGTGCTGCGACCCACCTCCCCCGCTTGTGCCCGGTGCAGAGCGCCACGGCGGTAAGCCAGCAAAGCTGCACCGAGGGCACCCACGGCAGCTGCTTCTGTGGGCGTCGCAGCACCGGCAATAATCGATCCCAGCACCAACAACATCAGAGCGATAGGGGGGAAAAGGCTGCTGAGTAGGGGCCAAACTTCCAAAGATACCTGTTCAGTAGCCGGGGTCTTGGTCGATGGGTGGCGCGCCACGAGCAACAGGTAAAGGATGTAAGCTGCCACTAGCAGCATGCCTGGGATAATGGCGCCGATAAACAGATCGCCAACGCTAACCGGCTTGGGATTAAAAACACCCGCAGACAGCTGTGCCTGCTGGTAGGCGTTGGAGAGAGTATCCCCAAGTAGAACTAGCGCAATAGATGGAGGGATGATTTGCCCGAGGGTGCCGGTGGCACAGATGGTGCCGGTGGCGAGTTTTGGGGAGTAGCCCTGTTTCAACATGGTGGGCAGGGACATCAACCCCATAGTCACTACGGTGGCACCCACAATACCGGTACTAGCCGCCAGAAGTGCGCCGACCACTACCACGGAGATGGCCATACCTGCTGGCGCACCCATAAACACCTTGGTCAGATTGACCAGTAAGTCTTCGGCGATCTTGGCTCTCTCGAGAATCACTCCCATCAGGACAAAGAGAGGCACGGCCACCAAAGTGCCGTTTTGCATAATGCCGTACAGGCGATCGGGGAAGGCGCGCAGAAGTTCTGCATCAAAAGCACCATACACGATACCCAGGCCGGCGGTGATTAGGGCGGTACCGGCCAGGGTGAAGGCCACCGGGTAGCCGAACATCAGTAGTCCGCAGACGGCGGCAAACATCAGCAGTGGAACCAGCTCGATCATACCTCGGCTTCCTCTACCTGTTTGAGGCGTTGTGGACTCGCTACAGCTTCGCTCGCTGGGCTGGCAACTTCCATCAAGTGCAATAGAGCGCGTATAAATTGGGAGGTGCCGGCGAGGCCGAGGGTCAGTGCCGCGAGGGGAATCAGGCTTTTCAGTAGGAATACACCGGGAAGGCCACCGGCATTGGCGCTCTCTTCAAGCACTGACCAGCTGTTCATAACAAAGTGCCAGCTGCCCAGCAACATAAAGGTACAGAGTGGTAACAGAAATAAGAGAAAGCCCACAGCATTAACCCAGGCCCTACCCATGGGGCTCATGCGACGATAGAAAACATCGACACGCACATGGGCGTCAGTTTGCAGGGCATAGGCCAGCCCCAGCATAAAGGCGGCACCGTGTAGATAGATCACGGATTCCTGCAGTGCGATAGAACCACTGTCGAACAGGTGGCGCAGAGCTACGACGCAAGATTGCAGTAGGACCATAGCCCAGGTAAACCAGGCGAGCAGGTGGCCGGTGCGACTGGACAGACTCTCCAGCGCACGCGCTCCACGCATCAGAAATGGCATGGGGGCTTCTCTCTTTACATCTTATTGTTATCTCGTTTGCATGCAGGTTACCGCTTTGCCTGCTCTGGCACCAGCGGGGCAAATTTCAGGCTGTAACCTTTTTGTCATGTTTTATTCATAGAATCGTCATCCGTTGTTCCTAGCATCGCCGCGTGAAATAAAAAACACTCATCGGAGTTACACATGAACAAGCAAATTCTGGCTACTTCCCTGGCGGCACTGACCCTCGCCACTTCTCAGGTGGCTCTGGCGGCACGCGACTACATCAGCGTTGTCGGTTCCTCCACTGTTTACCCATTTACCACCACTGTGGCGGAGCGTTTCAGCCGTGCTACCCAGTTCAAAACTCCGGTAGTTGAATCCACAGGTACTGGCGGCGGTATGAAGCTGTTCTGCCAGGGCGTAGGTGAAAGCACTGCGGACATCACTGGTGCTTCTCGCCGCATTAAGCAGTCTGAGCTGGAGATGTGTAACGGCAACGGCGTTGATGTTGTGGAAGTACAGATCGGCTACGACGGCATCGTGCTGGCCAACGCTAAGAAAGCGACTCCTTTTAAGGTATCCCGCAAGGACATCTTCCTGGCCCTGGCTAAAGAAGTACCGAACCCGAACGGCTCTGAGACTCTGATTGCCAACCCTTACAAGACCTGGAAAGACGTAAACCCAGCACTGCCCAACACCAAAATCGAAGTTCTGGGCCCGCCCCCCACTTCCGGTACCCGTGACGCATTTGCTGAGCTGGCAATGGAAGGTGGCTGCAAGACGTTCGACTGGATCGCAGCCATGAAGAAAGAAGACAAGAGCGCTTACAAGGCGATCTGTCACAATCTACGTGAAGACGGCGCTTATATTGAAGCTGGTGAAAACGACAACCTGATCGTCAACAAGCTGGTTGCAAACCCGAATGCCCTGGGTATCTTCGGCTTCAGCTTCCTCGACCAGAACGCCGACAAAGTTCAGGGCTCTTTGATCGAAGGTAAGGCTCCGACTTTCGACTCTATCGCCGATCAGAGCTACCCGGTTTCCCGCCCACTGTTTATCTACGTGAAGAAGGCGCACGCCGACGTAGTACCGGGCATCAAGCAGTTCCTGGCAGAGTTCACCAGTGAGCGTGCCTGGGGTGATGAAGGCTACCTGGCCGATAAAGGTATGATCCCGCTGCCCCAAGAGAAGCGCCAGCAGGTAGCCACTGATGTTCGCAAGCTGAACGCCTTGGGCAATCTCGCTGCGAAATAAGTTTATCCTGGAGTAGTACAGTCAAAGGGAATTGACGGCCAAGTCCGAGAGGGCTTGGCCGTTCTTTATGAAAGCCAAGTGGAAACACAGGGAAAAGTCGGGATAATGCCGACGTCGACATTTTTAGCACGGTAACTCAATGCAAACCCCCACACTGTTCGCCCTTTTGCTGCTGTTAATACTGGTGGCCTACGGTACCGGCTTTAGTCGTGCACTGAGTGCCGCGCGCAGCCGCGGAGGCCTGCGCAATCTATCGTCATTGCCCAGTTATCACGGATTATTTGCCGCCCTCTGGTGTGGTTTGCCGGCGTTGTTACTGTTGGGAGCCTGGCTGGTTTTTGACGATGCCATTATCCGCTCCATGGTGATGCACAGCATTGCCGATAAGCCCGATACCATTGCAGGGCAGAACCTGCTTTTTGCTCAAATTCAAAACCTCGCTGCCGGCCATTTGGTGGGAGAACCGTCCCCGCAGTTACAGTCAGCGGCGGAGCACCTCAGTCAGTTGCGCAGTAACTCCAATACGCTACAGGCCTTTTTAAGTGTTGTATTGGCAGTGGGTCTTGGTGCATTTGCGTTGCTGCGTTTTTCCCCGGAGCTGCGTGCCCGTGAAAAGGTGGAAAAAGTCCTGCGGGCCATTTTGATTACCTGCGCCTGCGCCGCCATTTTTACCACTGTGGGTATTTTATTTTCGGTACTGTTTGAGTCGCTGCGCTTTTTCCAGTCGGTGCCGGTGACTGAATTCCTGTTCGGCTTACATTGGAGCCCGCAAATGGCTCTACGTGCCGATCAGGTTGGCTCCAGTGGTGCCTTTGGTGCAGTGCCCCTGTTTACCGGTACCTTGATGGTCTCAGCGATTGCCATGTTCGTGGCGGTGCCGGTGGGCCTAATGGCCGCTATCTATTTGGCCGAGTACGCCAGTAAAAGTGTACGTAATGTGGCCAAGCCGGTACTGGAAATTCTTGCCGGTGTACCGACTGTGGTTTATGGCTTTTTTGCAGCGCTGACCGTCGCCCCGTTTATTCGCGACTTGGCTACCTCTATTGGCCTACAGGCCTCCAGTGAAAGTGCTCTGGCAGCCGGGCTGGTAATGGGAATTATGATTATCCCGTTCGTCTCTTCCCTGTCTGACGATGTCATTAATGCGGTACCACAATCCCTGCGCGACGGCGCTCTGGGACTTGGATCGACCCAGTCGGAAACCGTGCGCAAGGTGGTGATTCCGGCAGCTTTGCCGGGAATCGTCGGCGGTGTACTGTTGGCGGTATCCCGTGCAATTGGTGAGACGATGATCGTGGTAATGGCTGCTGGCCTCGCCGCCAACCTGACTGCAAACCCTCTGGAGTCGGTGACTACCGTTACTGTACAGATCGTGACGCTACTGGTCGGCGACCAGGAATTTGACAGTCCCAAGACCCTGGCCGCGTTTGCGCTTGGTCTGATGCTATTTATCTCCACCCTGGTGCTGAACTTTATCGCCCTGCACGTAGTGAAAAAATACCGGGAGCAGTATGACTAACCTTACCCAGACGCAGGTTCGCGAGCGCATCGAGAAACGCCTCGCCAGCCGTCATCGCAAGGAAAAAATGTTTCGCGGAATGGGTATTGCCAGTATCGCCTTCGGTGTACTCGCGGTAGTCATTCTGTTCAGCGATATTATCAGCAAGGGTAGCGGTGCCTTTGTACAGACCGCCATTGAGCTGGAAGTACACTACGATGCGCAGGTGCTCGGTATTGATAAAGTCGATGACGAGAGCCTTGCCTGGGCCAACTTCTCCGGAGTGATCCGCGAGGCGCTGCGCGAGCGTTTCCCCTCCGTGACTGGCCGCAGTGACAAGCGCGAACTGTATTCACTGGTCTCCTCTGGAGCGCCCTTCACTCTGCGCGATCGCCTGGCCGCAAACCCGCAGCTGCTCGGCAAGAGCGAGAAAGTGTGGTTTGCCGCTGACGACGATGTGGATACTTTTGTTAAAAGTCTGAAGGATTCTAAAGAGGGCTTCCGCGGCCGCACCTCAGAACAGAAAGCCGGCTGGATTGAACAATTACTGGATAGCGGCGAACTGAAGAAGCGTTTTAACACCACCTTCTTTACCAATGGTGACTCCCGTGAGCCGGAGCAGGCCGGTATCCGTGCGGCATTAATGGGCTCATTGTTTACGCTGTTGGTGACCTTGGCACTGTCTTTCCCAATTGGTGTAGCCGCCGCCATCTATTTGGAAGAATATGCGCCTAAGAATCGTTGGACCGACCTGATTGAGGTGAATATCAACAACCTCGCGGCGGTACCGTCTATCGTATTCGGCCTGTTGGGATTGGCGATCTTTATTAACTTCTTTGAGCTGCCGCGCTCAGCCCCGCTGGTCGGTGGTTTGGTGCTCACTTTGATGACACTACCAACGATTATTATTTCCAGCCGTGTAGCTCTGAAGGCTGTGCCGCCTTCGATCCGCGAAGCGGCGATGGGCATGGGTGCCTCGCGTATGCAGGTGGTATTCCACCATGTGCTGCCGCTGGCTATGCCCGGTATGCTCACTGGTGCGATTATTGGTATGGCTCAGGCCCTGGGTGAGACCGCTCCCCTGCTGATGATCGGTATGGTCGCCTTTATTGTGGATGTGCCCGGTGGAGTTACCGACCCGGCCACTGTGCTGCCTGTGCAGATTTTCCTTTGGGCGGACAGCCCGGAACGCGCCTTTGTGGAGCGCACCTCCGCAGCCATTATGGTGTTGTTGAGCGTATTGATTCTTATGAATGCCAGCGCGGTAATGCTGCGCAAGAAACTTGAGCGCCGCTGGTAACAGAGCGCGGATAATCGGAAAACGGGATTATTTATGAGTACCATGACCCTGGATGCCGCTGGACATGCTGAAGCGGTGCAATCCGAACTGACCGGTGAAAAAATGGCAATCAGCCAAGCCGCGGTGCGGAAAACTGTGGGCCAGCCCTTCTCTGACACCGCCAAGTTGCGCATGCGCAATGTAAATGTTTTCTACGGCGAAACCCAGGCTATTCACAACGTAAGCCTGGATATCGGTCGCAACGAAGTTGTGGCGATGATCGGCCCATCCGGTTGTGGTAAGTCCACCTTCCTGCGCTGCCTCAACCGCATGAACGACACCATTGAAGGCTGTCGGGTTGACGGCGAGTTGAGCCTGGATGGCGATCCTATCTACGGTCCCAAGGTGGATGTTGTACCTCTGCGCGCACGGGTGGGCATGGTGTTTCAAAAACCCAACCCCTTCCCCAAGTCCATCTATGAAAACGTGGCCTATGGCCCCAAAATCCACGGAATCGCCAGCCGCCGCGCCGACCTGGATGAAATCGTGGAAAACAGCCTGCGCCGCGCCGGCCTCTGGGATGAGGTCAAGGATCGCCTGGATAAACCGGGTACCGGCCTGTCTGGCGGTCAGCAGCAGCGTCTGTGTATCGCTCGTGCTATCGCGGTGAGCCCGGAAGTTATCCTGATGGATGAGCCCTGCTCCGCCCTGGACCCGATCGCCACTGCGCGTATTGAGGAGCTGATCGACGAGTTGCGCGAGAACTACACTATTGCCATCGTGACTCACTCGATGCAGCAGGCGGCCCGCGTCAGTCAGCGCACCGCGTACTTCCACCTGGGGCACCTGGTTGAAGTCAACGATACTGAAACCGTGTTCACCAATCCGGAGCACGAACTAACCGAAGCCTATATTACCGGCCGCTTCGGCTGAGCCAGTTTTGCTCCGAGGGATAACTATGGAAATGCACTTCGATCAGCATATCTCCCGCCAGTTCAACGAGGACCTGGAGGGAATCAAGACCGAGATGTTGGAGATGGGCGGCATGGTCGCCCGTCAAGTAGCCGATGCCGTCGATGCTCTGTCCAATGCCGACAGCCAGCTGGCCGAGGAAGTCCTGCGCATCGAAGAGGAAATCGACAAGTGCGAGATGGCCCTGGACGAGCACGCGACCTTGATTATCGCCAAGCGTCAGCCCGCCGCCTCGGACCTGCGCATGGTGATGTCGGTAACTCGCATCGCCCGCGACCTGGAACGTATTGGTGATGAGGCCAGCAAGATCGCGAAAATGGCGATTGCGCTCACCGATGAAGGCACCTCACCACGTGGCTACACAGAGATCCGCCACCTGGCCAATGCCGTGCGCAAAATGCTCAACGATGCCCTGGATGCCTATACCCGCTTCGATGTGGAGTCCGCTATGCGTACCCTCGCCGAAGATGAACAGGTGGATATGGACTACCGTACCGCAGTCCGAGAGCTGGTGACCTATATGATGGAAGATCCACGCAGCATCTCCCGCGTGATCAACGTCCTGTGGACACTGCGCTCACTGGAGCGTATCGGTGACCACGCCAAGAATATTTGTGAACAGGTGGTCTACCTGGTGGAAGGGGCAGATATTCGCCACGGACACGAGAGAAATCTGAAGAGGTCCTAACCCTCTATTATGCTTGTTTAAAAAGGTCGCTTAACGCGGCCTTTTTTATTGCAATTTTTTCGGGCCTACTAAAAAGATGCGAAGGAAGAGCTTACTGCATTTCAGACCGCGTGGGGCATGAATCTCGATTACTAACATGCAGGGGGTATTCACAGCGTGTCATACGAGCAGAGAATTCTTTCCTACTTTTCCATTTGCAAGTAGATAGCTCAAGGAGAAGGATGGTGAAATATATTTTTGAGGTTCTAATCAAGGAAGGCTTCTCAGCGGAAGAATATGCCGATGCCTGGGTACGTGCGTCCCAATTAATTCAACGAGCGCCTGGGGCTATGGGAACGGAACTTCTGCAAAAGATCGGTGACAAAAATACTCTGATTGCCATCGCTACCTGGCATAGTAAAATTGAACGCGATGCTATGCACTCTCGACACTCGACAGAGATTGACAAAATTATTCGAAGCGTTGCCCCTTTCGTAGGTATACGCCTTTTAGGGGAGTTTGAAGAGTTTCGAAAAGTAGATAGTTCTTATATCGATGGTAATCGCTAAGGATAGCGAGCAAACCTGAACAGAAGCTGAATTAATAAAAAATCTTTCGCAGTAATTAAACAACAGCAAACAATACATGCCCTTACAAGGAGATAACTGCTTACGGCAATATATAATTTAGTACAGACTTCGTCATTCGCTACATCCCCCGTTTTCATTCCCTTCGTCGCAAAGTCTTTATAAACTGACTTTGTGTAATTAGCTGTGGTTGCGGACAAAAAAACTTTTGCTACAATCCGCATCCCAATTTGGATCCATAGTTAACGAAGGATTTTAAAATGAGATTCAAGCTCGCAGCTCTTCCCCTGATGCTTCTCGCCGCTACTGCAACTGCAGAGGAGTACAACTCTATTACTAAGGCTAGTTACCAAGATATCAGTTATGATTATTCAGGGTTCGGTCTTGAGCAATATAATTACGAGGCAGATAGATTTAACCTAGGTACTACTTATTTTTTTGATGGTAAAGAAACTCTCGGTCCCCTGAAAGAATTCGAATATATAAATAAAGTAACCAATATCTATGGTGATTTCTCTCACTACAATCGCGGCAGTATAGATTCCGATGTCTTCACTGTAGGTGGTGAGTACTTTGCATCCAATGGGCTGGTTTTAGGTGCCCAATTAGCCGATTGGGGCGAGGAAAATATTGATACTCTATCTTTAGGTTATCTCTTTACTCCTAACTTCCTGGTTAGCCTGGAGCATGTCGATAACGACAGCGATAATGAGCTGTCTGTTAATGCTCGTTATAACCACCAACTGAATGCAACTGATTATATTGGTTTCGACTTTTACGTAGATGAAGAATTTGATACCCGTAGCCTGTCTTCCAAGTACTTTACCCATTTGGGTGGAGAACAGTACCTGACTGTAGAACTTGGTTATGCAAGTTTGGATGAGGCTGATGATTACTGGATGTTGGGCTCCGAGTTCTTCTTCACTCAGCGCACTTCCGTCGGCTTTACTTTCGATGAAAATGAAGAGTTTAAGCTGGGCATGAATCATTTCTTCAGCCGCAACTTTGCAGTTGAAGCGGCTTATGTTTCCAATACTGATAGCGATTTTGATTACGATATCTACCAAATTGGTATGACCGTACAGCTGTAAGTCAGAAAAAGGGCTATCTTAGGTAGCCCTTTTCTTTCCTTGGTTCATTATCGGCTGTTACCTAAGCGCCTATTTCTTGTCGTATTATTATTGTTTCTAGCAATAAAAAATAACCTCCATTAAAATCTCGCAACTTTGAATTTATAGTTGGAAAAGGATTCTATGAAAAGTCTGAGGATGTCAATTTTTCCCCTAATGGTGCTTGCTACAGGCGTAACGGCGGAGGAGTATAAGTCGATAACTACTTTAAATTATTCAGATTTAGAGTACTCTTATCACGATCATTACTACAGTCCTATGGGATGGCCTTATCCAACATCTGGTTATGGGGTTTGGGAAAGAAAGGTAAAAACCTCAACCGTTGGAACTACTTATTTTTTTGGAGGCAAAGAAACTCTAGGGCCCCTAAAAGAATTTGAGTACATCAATAAGGTTAACAATATATCAGCACATTTCACCCGGTTAGAAGATTCGGCAGATTATTGGTGGCGGAAAGATAACCATCAAAATTCATTTTCTACAAAAGGTGAGTATTTTGCTGAAAATGGTGTAGTGCTGAGTACTGAAGTGCTTAACCAAAGAGATAAAGATGTTTATAGTCAGTCAGTCGGTTATTTGTTTACTCCGAATCTTTTAGTGAAATTAAACTATAGTGATTTTGAGTATGATATTAAATATAAGACTTTCAGTGTTGATGAAGAATTTCCCTCATGGACTAGCCGGCATTTCAAGTTTGATGAAGAAGAGTTTTCATTAACCGCTCAGTATAACCACCAATTAAGTGATACTGGCTATCTTGGTTTTACGGTGAATGTTGGCGAGGAAACTGACGATCATACTTTATCCTCCAAATATTTCGTAGATTTCGGAAATGATAAGTATCTAAGTGTTGAAGCGAAATATTATCATGGGAACGGAAGAGCATGGGATAATGTTTCCGAGTTGAATGCTTCCGGGTTAAATGCAGAGTTCTATTTTAATAAAGAGACTTCCATCAATATAGCCTATGATGAAAATCATCGCTATAAATTAGGGTTCTCCCACTTCTTTAATCGGAATATTGCCATTGACGTAGCTTACTTAGCTGCAGCAACAAATAAGTACAATGGATATTACGAAGATTATGGGTGCGATGATTGCGATGCTTATCGGTATGACGAATACCGCCTGGGCTTGAGAGTTCAGTTATAATTTTCTGAAAATAAAAGGGCTATTTAATAGCCCTTTTTAACTTTTTAAATCAAAATTTCTAAACGATAAATTCAGCCCTTTCCCGTCAACGCCTGCATCCGAGCCTGCGCTTTAGAGCCAATTTCTCCCCCCGCCCCGGCTGCAGTTTCGTAGTGCTTGACAGCATTTTGTTTATTTCCCTGCTTTTCATATACCTCGCCCAGATAGAAGTGTGCATAGGCTGTCTCGAGGTAGCGTAGTGAGCGGTTTAGGTCTCTCTCCGCTGCGGTGTAATCATTTAGCTGTGCACTTGCCATTCCGCGTTTTAACCAGTGGGAAAACAGTGCTGGATTTTTCTGTACGGCGCGGTCGTAGGCCTGATGGGCTTTATCAAATTGTTTTTTCTGGGCGAGTAGATCTCCTTCCAGTGCGAAGAAAGAGGCTTCTTTGGGTTGTTGCTTCTGTGCCTTTCGTACCAGATTCAGTGCCGTATCAAACTGCTTTTTATTGGCTGCTTTTAGGGCATCATCATAATTTTCATAGGCATCGGCATCGCGCTTTAGTTGCGCTATGGCCTTTTGATAGGCATCGCGGTTGGTAACTCCGCCCTTGGGTAGGGATTTACTGTGCTCGATATTGGCGCTGACACGGGATTGTGATGGTGGGTGGCTGGCGAAGAGGGCTTCCAAACCATTGCTTTGGCGCCCCTTCGAGAGTTCGACGAACTTGCGTTGCAGACCCACGGCGCCCTGGGGGTCATAGCCGGCGGCAGCCATATATTTCATGCCATATTCGTCGGACTCTAGTTCGTTGCCGCGACCGTAGCGGGCGATATAGGCTGAACCACCCAGCTGGCTGCCGGTAGAAATAAGGTCCGCATAGGCGGATTCCTTGGTGGCGGCACCGAGTACTGCCAGCCCCGCCCCGAGCACCTGTTGTTGTGACATGGCGGTGGCGGAGTGGCGTGCTGCAGCGTGGACAATCTCGTGGCCGAGTACAGCGGCCAGCTCCGCTTCATCCTCGAGCAGGACCAGTAAACCCCGGTTAATGGCGATTTTGCCTCCAGGCAGTGCCCAGGCGTTGGGAACGGAGTTGTTCAACACCACAAACTCATAGGGCAGCTGAGGTTGGTCCGAGACCCGTGCCAGTTTCTCCCCGACCCGGCTCACATATTCCTGTAGGCTTGGGTCTATGGTGTACTGGCCACCCTGCTGTTGTTGGTTGATCGGGTATTGTTGCTGTCCTAAATTCAATTCCTGCTGGGTTGAAATCAGGGAAAGCTGTTGCTCTCCAGTCACCGGATTGGTGACACAGCCATTGAGAATTGAAGTCGCTGTCAACGCCAGTGCGGCGAAGAAAGCCTGGTTACGCGAGATCATTGCTTGCCTCCCTGTATAATGCCGAGTATTCAACGATCACCCATTGTACACAGTCGGGGAATAGAGGTTATGACGGCACTTCAGGTAATTGAGTTATTTGCGGGCACCAATCCCGATGGCGAACCGGTGGTGGAGCGCTTACAGGTGCGTGTCAACGAGGACGATAGCTGCCAGTTGGTGCGTTCTCCCGCATTTATAAAAGGCATCGCCAGTGGCGATTGCATTAAGGTGGATAAAGATACCCAGCAGTTCGAGTTGGTAAAGCGTTCAGGTAATCTGGCGGTCCGCGTCTTTTGTCGCGGTGACAGCGCCGAACTTTCCGACCGCTTGAGCCCGCAGCTGGAAAAACTTGGAGGTGAGCTGGATCTGGAAGTTCCACGAATGTTGGTATACAGCATCCATGTGAGCTGTGGTTTCGACAAAATTGAAGAAATTCTTAATAGTGTCTGCGATGGTGCGAACAGTGCCTGGTACTACGGTAATGTCTACGATCCCAAAGATGGCCAGACGCCACTCAATTGGTGGCAGGATATATTGAAGCCGGAGTAAGCTATTGACCGTTGGTCCGAACGGCTGGACCCAAACGGAAAGCGAAGCAGCGATAAGTAAGGCACCCGATGTTAATAGTGATTTCTCCAGCCAAGACGCTGGATTACGAGAGCGAAATTCCCCCCCTGGAAACCACGCAACCGGATTTTCTCAAGGAGTCAGTGGCACTAATCAAAGAGTTGCGTGATTTGAGCCCACAACAGATCTCCAGCCTGATGAAGATTTCCGACAAGCTCGGTGTGTTGAATTACGACCGCTTCCAATCCTGGAAACGCCCTTTCACCGATAAGAATGCACGCCCAGCCCTGCTCGCATTTAAGGGTGATGTTTACACTGGTCTGGCTGCCGAAACCATGGGCAAGCGCGATTTCAGCTATGCCCAGAAGCACCTGCGTATGCTTTCCGGCCTCTACGGCCTGTTGCGTCCACTGGACTTGATGCAGCCCTATCGCCTGGAAATGGGGACCAGATTTGAAAATAGCCGTGGTAAGAATTTGTATGAATTCTGGGGAGAGCGAATTACTGAGGCGCTCAATTCACAGCTACATACCCTGAAGAGTCGGGAGTTGGTCAACCTCGCTTCTAATGAGTATTTCAAGGCGGTAAAGCCCAAAGTGCTCGATGCGGAGGTAATCACTCCCCACTTCAAAGATCTAAAAAATGGTCAGTACAAAATGATCAGTTTCTTTGCCAAAAAGGCGCGGGGCATGATGAGCCGCTGGGCCATTGAGCAGCGGGTGAAGAAAGCGGAGGAGCTTAAAGGCTTTGACGTGGCTGGCTATTCCTATAATTTGGAGATGTCCAGTGAGCGGGAGTGGGTCTTTACTCGGGATGAGCAGCAATGAGCGATTCCAGCCTGCCGGATGCGCCGGCTTGTGCGCGCAATCGCGATCCAATCCTTTCCCACTTGCGCCGCCTGCTGGAAGATAGTCATAAGGTATTGGAGGTGGGGAGCGGCACAGGCCAGCACGCGATCTACTTTGCCCCGCGTCTGCCCCACTTAATTTGGCAGACCTCGGAACGCGCGGAAATGCTACCCGGTGTACGCGCCTGGCTGGCGAGTGAGCCCGCACAGAACCTGCGCCAACCGCTGGCCCTGGATGTCGATGCGTCCTGGCCTGAGCTGAATTTTGATGCGGTGTTTAGCGCGAATACCCTGCACATCATGTCGCGGGAGTCGGTGCAGCGCTTTTTTCACAAGCTGCATACTCTGTTACAACCCGGTGGACTGTTGGTTGTTTATGGTCCCTTCAAGATCGATGGTAGTTTTGTCGGTCCCAGCAACGCAGATTTCGATATCTATCTCAAAGAGCGCAATCCCGACAGCGGTATTCGCGATCTGGAGTGGTTGGATCAGTTGGCAGGGGATGTAGGCATGCACCGAGAAGAATTAAATTACCTGCCGGCTAACAATCAGTTGGTTGTTTGGCGTAAATACGATAACAAGGAGTGATTATGCCCGTATGGTTTGAAGTATCGGTCGTTGTGGCTTTTGCCATAGGAGCTGTTTTCTTTTTCGCCAAGTATCGAGAGACCGCCGCTGCCCTGCATGAGAGTGAGCGCATGAAAACACGTCTCTCTAATGACTTGAATCGCTATAAGGATGTACCGCGGCTGCGCGCGTTGCGCGATGCATTGGTCGGTACCAAGCCTTTGCCTGTTGATGATGACGGCAATGAGCATCTGCTATTGCGGGATGGAGACTTACAGTTGCATCACTTGATTTTGCGCCGGGAGAGTACACCGGTACACGATGAAGAGGAAGCTACCTACACCAAAGATGGTGAACCGGTAAAATTGTCAGAATTTGAATAGCATTTACTGCTGCAGGGGCGGATCAGGAATCCGCTCCTTCGTCTTGTAACAGTGCCCTGGAGGGTTTCTCTTCCAACTTGGAGGACGGAAAGTGCAGGGTGAAGGTACTGCCCTGACCCGGGACGCTCCGAACATTCATTTCTGCGCCGTGGCGCAATAGTACATGTTTGACAATGGCCAGGCCCAATCCCGTGCCGCCGCTATCGCGGGAGCGACCCGGGTCGACTCGGTAAAAACGTTCGGTAAGGCGCGGGATATGAATCGGATCTATGCCGATACCTTGGTCCCGTACACTGAAGTGTCCGCCATTGTTATCTTGCCACCAGCGCAGCTGGATTTCTCCGTTCCCCGGACTGTATTTCACTGCATTGAGTGCCAGGTTAGCGAAGGCGCTATGTAGCTCGCTGGCATCGCCGCGGATGCTGCAATCCCCTTCACACTCAACACTGATCGGGTGGCGGTCGCCGCTAAAGCTGCGCGCTTCGCGGGCAACCCGCTCCATCAACTCGCGCACATCCACAGAAACGTCGCCGGATTTCCGCTCGGAAGTCTCCAAGCGTGCCAGAAGCAGCAGATCGTTGACCAAGGTGGTCATGCGTGCGGCCTGTTCCTCCATCTGAATCAGGGGGCGTCGCCAAGCGGGGGGGGCCATATCGCTGCTTTGCAGGGTCTCTAGGTAGCCGGCGATTACGGTGAGCGGAGTGCGCAGTTCATGGGAGACGTTAGCGACAAAATCCCGGCGCATTTGCTCGAGATTGTGCAGGCGGGTGATATCGCGAACAATCACCAGAGCTTCATCCTTACCGTAGCGGGTCACTTCCAGCTGGAGGTGAAGAGCTTCATTGCCAGGAGCCTGCAGAGTCAGTGGTCCGCGGGGACTGTTGTCCTCGCTGTGCATATAGCTGACAAATATGGGATCGCGCACGAAGTTCACCAGGGATTGTCCCTGATCGCTGGATTGCAGGCCGAGTAACTCGCCAGCGGCGGGGTTCCACCAGGCCAGGTGGTCGCCATTCTCCAGTGCCACAATACCCTCTCGCAGAGCACTGGTACTGTCCTGAACACGGCGCAACATGGCATGCAGTTTTTGTTTTTCGCGGCGGTGGCGACGCTGCATACGGTAGAAGTCGTCGTAGATTTCGCCCCAGATGCCAAAAGCGGTGGGTGCAGGGCCGCGGCGGCCATTGACCAGCCACCGATTGAAGCGATGTTGTTGCCACAACACCGAGAGCAGGTAGGCTGCCAGACCCAAGATCAGGGTTAGGGACCACTCGGAGGTGGTAAAACCGAGAGTCAAGCAGCCCAGTGCAATAATTAAAAAGCGCGAAAATTCGCCAATACTGCGATCCAACATAGCCTTGCCGTGTTACCTGGCGGTCGTCGGGAGGGCTGTTTCCACCCCCGGACTCTGTACATCTTAGAAACCCGGTCCTCTACAGGAGTGACCATTGGTTACCGCGGGAGTCAGTGCCGATCCAGGGGATTGTCACACTTTTTCGACAGTTTGCACAGAAAATCGATAGCCTGTGCCGCGCACTGTCTGGATATAACGGTCGTGACCATCCAGTGCCAGTGCTTTGCGTAGGCGGCGAATATGCACATCGACCGTGCGTTCCTCCACATACACATTACCGCCCCAAACATGGTCAAGTAGTTGAGTGCGGGTGTAGGCGCGCTCCTGGTGAGAGAGGAAGAAGGTCAACAGGCGAAATTCGGTCGGCCCCATATCCACCGGTTGTCCCTTAATGTTGACCCTGTGACTGATCGGGTCCAGAACCAAATCTCCGGCGCTGAGGGGATCTTCAGGGGTGGCTGGGCCGGCGCGGCGCAGTACCGCCTTGAGGCGCGCTACCAACTCGCGGGGGGAGAATGGCTTGGTGATATAGTCGTCGGCGCCCGTCTCTAACCCTTTGATTTTATTATCTTCTTCACCCTTGGCGGTGAGCATGATAATGGGCACCGCAGTGGTCAGCTCGTCGCGCTTGAGGCGGCGGGCCAGTTCTACACCGGATACATCGGGCAGCATCCAATCGAGAAGAATAAGGTCTGGCTTTTCATCGATGACCAGGGCGTGGGCTTCCTGGGCGTTCTCCGCCTCCAGGCAACGGTAGTCTGCCATTTCCAACGCCACCCGCAGCATATCGCGTACAGCGGATTCGTCGTCGACAATCAGGATCGTTTTACTGTGCATTTGGCTGCCATACCCGTTCTGTTGTCAGAAGTTCCCGGTTATGGCCGGGGATTAAACGGGATTTATATGACAAATATATGACGGTTGTGCCCCAACTCCCAGACCTAGATCAATTGAAGAGAAAATGTAGGAATATTCCGGCAAAAATCGCCATTCCTACCCAGTTGTTATGGAGAAATGCTTTGAAGCAGGCGTTTCTGTCCCGGTCGCGGATCAGCCACTGTTGGTAGGAAAAGAGCGCCGCCACGACAGCCATAGCCACATAGTAAATGGCGCCGAGAGCAAAGCGCTGGCCCATCAACAGTAGTGCCAGTAACACCAAAAACTGCAGGGCTGCAGTCATGGCTCTGTCCATATCCCCGAACAGAATTGCCGTGGATTTGACCCCGATTTTCAGGTCGTCATCCCGATCCACCATGGCATAGAAAGTGTCGTAGCAGAGAGTCCATAACAGGTTGGCAGTATAAAGAAGCCAAGCCTGTGGCGGGACTTCGCCAGTCACTGCGGCAAAAGCCATGGGGATGCCCATACTGAATGCCGCACCCAGTACCACTTGTGGCAGGTGAGTATGGCGCTTAGCGAAGGGGTAGCAGAAGGCCAATGCCAGTGCTGGCAGTGACAATAAAATCGTTAGCCGGTTGGTGGTGAGGACCAGTAGAAAAGCCGCGAAGCTGAGCCCGGCAAAGAGGCCCAGGGCTGCCTTGGGGGTAATGCTTCCTGTGGCCAGGGGGCGCGTGGCGGTGCGCTTTACATGGCCGTCAATCTCGCGGTCGGCAAAGTCGTTTACCGCACAGCCGGCCGCGCGCATCAGTATGACTCCCAGGGTGAACACCGCAAACAGATGCAGCCCTGGCCAGCCGCCCGCGGCGAGCCAAAGTGCGGCCCAGGTTGGCCATAGCAGTAGCAGGGAGCCGATGGGCCTATCCATACGCGCCAATTGCCAATAGGGCATTACGGCGGGCCAGCGCGCGGTGATTTGTTGGCTGATCACGGTAGCTTATCTCCCTGTGCTTGGTTATTGGTTTTTGGGGCTATGGGTGGGCCGTCGGGGCGAAAGTGCGTGAGAAAGGCCTCTGCCACCAGCAGGGGTTTGCCCCGCAGCCAAAATATTGAACGGCGCCCCCAGACGTTGTCACCCTCGTTGCAGAGCCCTTGAGCCTTCAAATCGGGGTTGCGGCGCAACTGATTGAACTCTATTTCACCGCGGCGAATCCCCGGTTCGCTGAAAAGCAGCTCCCCCAGGGGGCGGCTGTCCAGGCTGCGCAGGTTGCGGGACTTGCCCTGCAGGCTGCGCAGGGGCAGGACACTACGAGCGTAAACCCAGGGTTGGCCATAGCCCAGCAATAGAACCTCTCGCACCAGGGCGCGGCTGCGGCGATTTAAATTAAGTGCGCGGCACTCCTCGGCGCGGGGCAGTTGCCAGCTCTGACCGAGTACCCGCACGCTAAAGTCCCCTCTACTCAATTGCTTCAGGGCTGCGGTGAGCGAACCGGTGTACGCCAGCCACGGCATCAGGTTTTCCGGAGGCTGGGACTGCGCCGGTTCAAATGGCCGCCCCTGCCAATCGCCCGCAGGTACAAATGGAGATTGGTGCAACGATAACTCCGCAGTCTGCAAAAGGGGGCATTGTACCCTGCCCTCTGGCGGCTGGCGCCACCCCGTTGGATTTTTGCTCACCGAGGCGGCAATCGATATAGTGCTCCCTTTAATGAAAACAATGAATTTATAAAGAGAAGCTTGTTATGGGGCTTACGACCAAAATTCTTCTGGGGATGGTGGCGGGCATTGGCCTAGGGGTCTTGTTCAATTACTTGAATGCCAGCCAGTTGTTGGGAACCGGCGTTACTGAAGCCATCAACCTCTACCTGACCGAGGGGCTCTTCGATATCGTCGGCCGTATCTTTATTGCTTCGCTGAAATTGATGGTGGTACCACTGGTACTGGTATCCCTAATCAGCGGTGCCTGTGCCCTGTCGGAGGGTAGCCGGATCGGGCCGTTGGCGGGTAAAACGGTTCTTCTTTATTTGTTAACCACGGCGATTGCCATAACAGTGGCGCTGTGCCTGGCTCTGGTATTCCAGCCTGGAGTTGGTGTAAGTGAGGCTGCTGCGACGGTAAATTCTACTTTCCAGCCAAAGGAGTCTCCACCCCTTTCAGAAGTCCTGGTGAATATCTTCCCCACCAACCCGGTCGCGGCCATGGCCGAAGGTAACATGTTGCAGATTATCGTGTTTGCTTTGTTGATGGGCTATGCGATTTCCCGTTGTGGCGAACCGGGCCAGCGAATTGCAGCTTTCTTCAACGATATGAATACCGTTGTACTGCGCATGGTTGGAGTGCTGATGGTATTTGCACCCTATGGGGTATTTGCCCTTTTGGCGAAGACATTTGCGGATCTTGGATTCGGAGGGTTGGTGCAACTGGGTAAATACTTCCTGGTCGTTTTATCTGCTCTGCTAATCCATGCCCTGGGTGTTTACTCGATTCTCTTAAAGCTTTTAAGCGGCCTCAATCCGCTGGAGTTGTTAAAGAAAATGTGGTCCACCATGGTCTTCGCTTTCAGTACGGCTTCCTCAGCGGCTACCATCCCGGTAACCCTGTCGACGGTGGAAAAGCGTCTCGGTGTCGATAACAAGATCGCTGCTTTTACCATACCTCTTGGCGCCACTATTAACATGGATGGCACCGCGATTATGCAGGGGGTGGCTACGGTCTTTATCGCCCAGTTCTATGGAATTGAAATTGGCTTTACCGGCTATCTCACCGTAATTCTGACGGCAACGCTGGCCTCCATTGGCACTGCGGGTGTGCCCGGCGTTGGTCTGATCATGCTTGGTATGGTGCTGCAGCAGGTGGGCCTGCCGCTGGAGGGTATCGCCATTATTATCGGCGTCGACCGTCTGTTGGATATGGTGCGCACCGCGGTGAATATCACCGGCGACGCGGTGGTGAGCAGCGTGGTGGCTAAGAGTGAGGGCGCACTGGATGAGGAGGTCTACTATGACTCCAATTACAACAGTGTAAATGCCAACGACCAGCAAAATACCATTGGCGCCCACTGAGGCGCCCAGCTATCAAGCCTCGGCAAAGCGGGGCTTGTTCTGTAGCCAGCGTTTGATCAGCTGGCTGCGCATTTCCTGATTCAGTGCCGGAGATGCGGCGATTTTTTGCACCTGCGGCAGCAGTTCCGCATCCCGCTGTAGGTCGGCGATACGGTGCTGGATTTCCCCGGTCTGGCGGGTGCCGAGTATTTCACCGGGGCCGCGCAGGCGCAGGTCCTCCTCCGCGATGGCGAAGCCATCGCTGTGCTGGCGCAGGGCCTGCAGACGTGCGCGGCCATTTTGTGATAGCGGAGTGCCGTATAACAGTACACAGTGACTAGCTATAGAGCCGCGCCCCACCCGACCGCGCAGCTGGTGCAACTGGGCGAGGCCCAGGCGCTCGGGGTTTTCAATAATCATCAGGCTGGCATTGGGCACATCCACCCCGACCTCAATCACCGTGGTCGCCACCAACAAGTCCACCTCACCGGCTTTAAAGGCACTCATGACCTGCTCTTTCTGTTCCGGCTTTAAGCGCCCGTGTACCAGGGCTACGCGCGCACCATCGAGCATCTCGGCTAATTCCTCGGCGGTGGACTCCGCCGCCTGAGCCTGCAGGCTCTCGGACTCCTCAATCAGGGTGCAGACCCAGTAGGCCTGGCGCCCTTCAGCAATGGCATTGTGTACCCTTTCCATCACCTGGTCACGGCGGTCGCTGGAGATTGCTACGGTGTTGATCGGCTGGCGCCCAGGGGGCAGCTCGTCAATGATGGAGCAATCCAGGTCGGCAAAGGCGGACATAGCCAGTGTGCGGGGTATCGGGGTGGCGGTCATGATCAACTGGTGTGGTTGCAGCCTGCCGGTGGCACCGCTGGCGGCGCCCTTCTCGCGCAACTCCAAACGCTGGCGCACCCCGAAGCGATGTTGCTCGTCGATAATTACCAGCACCAGATTGTGGAACACCACCCCCTCCTGGAAGAGGGCGTGGGTGCCTACCACCAGTTGCGCTTCGCCACTGGCAATTTTGCCCAACTGCTCGCGTCGCTCGGCGGCTTTTAAGCTGCCGGTGAGTTGCGCGACCTGAACACCGAGAGGTTCAAGCCAGTTGCAGAAATTGATTCTATGTTGTTCGGCGAGAATCTCAGTCGGTGCCATTACCACCACCTGAGCCCCAGCGCCGATGCCTTTGAGGGCGGCCATGGCGGCTACCAAAGTCTTGCCGGCGCCGACATCTCCCTGCAACAGGCGCATCATGGGGGTGTCCTGGGCGAGGTCTTCGGCGATCTCCTCGCAGACCCGCTGTTGTGCACCGGTGAGCGCAAATGGCAGGCGCGAAAGAAAATCCCTCTCCAGGGATTTGTTTACGGGCAGTGGCGGTGCTGCGACCCTGGCGCTGTTGCGCCGCAGCTCCAGCAGGCTCAAGTGGTGCGCGAGCAGTTCTTCCAATGCCAAGCGCTGCTGTGCGGGATGCGTGCCGGCGGCGAGCTGTTCCAGCTGGGTGCCGGCAGGGGGGGAGTGCAGATAAATCAGGGCGTCACTCAGGGGATAACGCAGTGTTTTTGGCAATAACTCAGCGGGGAGCAGCTCGGTCACCGCTCCGTTTCGCAGCAGCGCCACTGCCTGCTGCATCAGGCCGCGCATACGCCCCTGGCTGACGCCTTCGGTCAGGGGGTAAACCGGCGTCAGGGTTTCCTCGGTAGTGGCGTTTTCACTGCCGACCACCTCAGTTTCCGGGTGGTACAGCTCCAGGCCGGCGGCGCCGCGGCGTGCCTCGCCAAAGCAGCGCAGGCGCACACCGCGGGCAAATCGGTTTTTCTGTGCCGCAGAAAAGTGGAAAAAACGCAGGGTGATACTGCCGCTCATATCCTGCAGCTTCACCACCAGGCTGCGCCGGCGGCCGAAGACCACATCGGCTGCGGTCACTTCGCCTTCAATAACGGCATCCATCCCGGCGGTGAGTCCGGCCACCGGCACGACTCGGGTACGATCCTGATAGCGCAGTGGCAGGTGGAACAACAGGTCCTGCAGGGAGTGGATGTGCAGTTTGGCCAGCACCTGGGCAAACTTGTCCCCTACCCCTTTGAGGTTGGTGACCGGCTGATCCCCAAGGCTGTTTATGGCTCGATCAGGTGACACTGGCTGATGGCCTCACGCAATATATCGATAGCACGGTGGCGTGGAAAACTGGCGCGCCAGGCCAGGGCGACGGTACGACGGGGGCCGGGTGCCTTAAATGGGCGGGTCTCCAGCAGCCCGCTGGCATATTGCGAGGCGGTGGCAGCGGAGAATGGCAATACGGTGATGCCGAGCCCGGAAGCCACCATGTGCCTCAGGGTTTCCAGCGAACTGCCATCGGCAGCTGTGCGAATACCGCCACCACCACTCTCCTTGTCCATAGTCACCTGCAGATGTGGGCAGGCTTCAAGCACCTGATCGCGGAAACAGTGGCCCTCCCCCAGCAGCAGCACATTATCTTTGGTGAGCTGCTCAGGATCTATGAATTCCTGTTGCGCAAGGGGATGCCCCGCCGGCATCAAAACTACGAAGGGTTCGTCATAAAGTGGTTGGGTAACAACATCGGGTTCGGTGAATGGCAGCGCGATAATGATTGCATCCAACTCCCCCTTGCGCAGGCGCTGGCGCAGGGTGGCGGTATAACCTTCTTCGACATAGAGGGGCATGTCCGGGGCCAGGTGTTGCAGCTGCGGAATGAAATGCGGGAACAGATAGGGGCCTATGGTAAATATCGCCCCAACCGAAAGGGGGCTTGCCAGCTGGTCTTTACCGGCGCTGGCGATATCTTTAATAGCGGCGGATTGCTCCAACACCAGTTGGGCCTGGGCGACGATGCGCTCTCCCAGTGGCGTGGCCTGTACCCGGGTCTTGGAGCGCTCGAAGAGGGCTACCCCCAGCTCTTTCTCCAATTTTTTTACCGCGATAGACAGGGTCGGTTGGCTGACGAAGCAGCGTTCAGCAGCGCGGCCGAAATGCTGTTCCTGAGCGAGAGTGACTATGTAGCGCAGTTCATTGAGGGTCATGGTAAAGACAATTAAAGATTAGTGGTTGATAGGTATTATTCATAAATAATGGCTGCTGACCACTACTGAACTTCAAGCTGTCATCTCAAGCACAAAGTTGGAAAAAATTACCAATTATGGAAGGGTATATGGGATTGAGGCGCAAAATTTTGCTATATCTTATGGGTGCCAACAGAATGGAGAAACGCCATGGGAGTTTTATCCTGGATTATTCTCGGATTGATTGCCGGCGCCTTAGCGAAATGGATCATGCCAGGTAAAGATCCCGGTGGTTGGATAGTCACAATGGTGATTGGCATCATTGGCGCCTTTATCGGTGGTTGGTTGGGCGCCCTGATTGGATTCGGTGGACCCGTGACCGGTTTCGGATTTGGCGACATAATAACAGCCACCATTGGTGCGATTATCTTTCTCGCTGTCTACCGCTTACTCAAACGGCGCGGTAATTAGTTCAATACCAGAGTGGCAGATGGAATGGCGAGGCGCGAAAGTGCCTCGCATCGTTATTCAAGGATGGTAAAGCCGCAATCGTTTGCGGATTATTTTTGGCGTACCGCATAAATGGCCAGAGAAAAAGGCTAGGGGTTCCCCAGGTAGGGTTTCTCCAGCGGGACGCAACAGCACAATATCAAGGGAATATGGCAATCGACGCTGTCCCAGACGCCCGATTGCCGGGAACTATATGACACAAAAAGAGAAGCTTTGGATCCTTGGGTGTGGCGACCTCGGGGCGCGTCTTGCGCTCAATATAGACCGCAAGCAATACAGCGTATACGGCATGCGGCGCAATCCACTTGTAGCCCTGGCGAGTAAGCGACGTGCAGATGCGGTCAATTGGCGCCGGGGGGATGCCACCAAGGTGGGGGATATCGAACGCCTTCTGGCGGATGGTGCCGATATTATCCTCGCTACATTTACCCCGGATGAACATACCCCAGGCGGTTATCAGCGCGCTTATGTCGAGACGGCTCGGGCGCTGAGCGAGGCTATTCCGCGCCTGCCAAAACCGCCGCGCATGGTGATTTGGGCGTCGTCCACCCGCGTGTATGGTCAGAGCGGCGATGATTTTCTCGATGAGCAGACACTCCCTGTGCCCAGCGGTTTTCAGGGGGAGGCACTGCTCGCGGCGGAGGATATTATTCATTCGGCGATACCGGGTGCCTGCATTGTACGTTTTGCCGGCATCTATGGCCCCGGTCGCGATCGCCTGCTCTCCCAAGTACGTGCCGGTCGCTGTGCCCCACCCCAGCCTCCTCAGTTCAGTAACCGCATTCATGTGGATGACTGCATTGGCTTTTTGCTGCACTTGGTTGAAAGGCATAAGCAGGGGTGGAAGCCGGAGCCACTGTATATTGGTGCTGACAGCAAGCCGGTGCCCATGTATGAGCTGCAGCAATGGCTGGTGAAGGCAATGGGCTATACCAGTGCCCATCTGCGTGAGATTGTTCAGACCAGTGAGCGCCGCTCGAAGAAGCTCAGTAACCAGCGCATGCTCGCCAGTGGCTATCAGCTTAAATATCCTGATTACAAAGTGGGCTACGGTGCATTATTGGAAGCGGAAGGCTAGTAGAAAGCTAAGAGTGGGAAATCTAGCTGAGAGAAAGTTAGAGTGTGAATGAGCCGGGCGTGTGCCCGGCCCTACAGTATGATGCTCTTCTGGGTTAGGGCACCATCACTCCTTCGGCTTCAAATTGCGCCCCAAGAGGCAGCTCTTTAACCACCACGGTGGCACGCGCCGGGTATGGCTCCTGGAAAAATTCTGTCATCACCTCATTTACCGCGGCAAAGTTGCTGCTGTCGGTGATGTAGAGGTTGAGCTTCACAATATGCTGAAGCGAGCCATCCGAGGCTTCACACACTGCCCCCAGGTTGCGGAAAACCTGGCGCGCCTCATCGACAAAACTGCCGGAAACCATTTCCTGGGTTTTGGGGTCCAGTCCTATCTGCCCAGACAGGTACACAGTATCGTTGACCTTTACCGCCTGGGAATAGGTGCCGGCTGCTTTGGGAGCCTTGTCTGTCTTGATAATCGCGCGGTTGGGCATTGGGCACTCCATTACTTATTGCTATTTGCAGAAAGCGGGTAAATATAGCGCGCTTTAATGGTGAATGGCAGCGACGCTATAGGCCTAGAAAAGTAAAAAACTTGTCGCTGTGATGCGATAACAATTATATCGCCAAGATACCTCAGGGACGTGAGATGCGAATTACAGATGGCAGATTGCGCAGCCTTTTCATGACCCTCGCCAGATGAACACGGCCGCTTACTTCCAGAGTGAGAGAAATCACGCTGTTGTGGGCGTCCTTCTCGTCCACATTGATCTGCTCGATACTGGCGCCTTCTTCGGTAATACGTGTGGCCAGGCGCGCGATAATGCCGCGCTCAGACTCCACCTCCACCCGCACATCGCCGAGGAACTCCCCGCGTACATCTGGAGACCAGTTAACTGGCATCAGGTTTTCCGGGTGTTCACGGAATTCGTTGGTATTGCGGCAGGTATCCCGGTGTACCACCACGCCTTTGCCTGAGCTGATATGGCCGATAATGGTATCCCCCGGAATTGGCCGGCAGCAGCGTGCAAAACTGATCATCATGCCCTCCTGGGCGTCGATGGTCAGTGGTGAGGATATGTTGCTCGCTTCTGCCTCTTCACTGTGGGCGGGAGCCAACAGTTTGGCTGCGGAGAAGGCTACCTTGTTGCCGAGGCCTATTTCCTCTAGCAGCTTCTCTAGGGTGGGGCACTTGGCTTCCTGTAATCCCTGTTCCAGTTGCTCAGGTGCCAGCTCCTCGAGGCGGGTATTAAATTTACCCAGGGCCTTTTCGAGCAGGCGTCGCCCCAGAGCGATGGAGTCGTGGTGGCGCTGGTGTTTGAGAAAGTGACGAATGGCACTGCGGGCCTTGGCGGTTACAACAAAATTGAGCCAGTTCGGATTTGGCTGGGCGTTTTTGCGGGTGAGAATCTCCACCTTCTGTCCACTGGCTAGCGGCTGAGACAGGGGCGCCAAGCGCTGGTTGATACGCACCGCCACACAGGAATTGCCGATATCCGTATGCACCGAGTAGGCGAAATCCACCGCAGTGGCACCGGCGGGCAGGTCGATAATCTGTCCTTTGGGGGTGAATACATAGACCTCGTCGGGGAAGAGATCTATTTTGACGTTCTCGATAAATTCCAGGGAGTCACCGGCGCGCTGTTGCATTTCCAACAGGCCCTGCACCCAGCGGCGTGCACGCACCTGGCTGGTGCCGCCGGTGTTGATCACTTCATCACCAGAGGCTTTATACAGCCAGTGGGCGGCGATGCCGCTGTTGGCCATCTCGTCCATTTCCTTGGTGCGAATTTGCACCTCAATGGGTACACCATGCATGCCCAATAGAACAGTGTGCAGGGACTGATATCCATTGGATTTGGGGATGGCAACATAATCCTTGAATTCGGAGATGACCGGCTTATACAGGCTGTGCATCACGCCCAGCACCCGATAGCAGGTGTCCACACTGTCCACGATAATGCGGAAAGCATAGACATCCATAATCTCCTTAAAGGATTTCTTCTTGGCGCGCATCTTTTGGTAGATGCTGAACAGGTGTTTCTCGCGGCCGATCACCAGGGAGCTTATCCCCTCCCGCTGCAGGCGTAACTCTATGGCGTTCTGAATTTGCTCCAGTAATTCCTTGCGATTGCCGCGCGCGGCTACCAGAGCGGCACGCAGTCGACTCGCGCGCAGTGGGTGGATCGCAAAAAAGGATCGGTCTTCAAATTCGATACGCACATCGTTCATCCCCAGGCGATGGGCAATGGGTGCGTAGATTTCCAGGGTTTCGCGGGCAATGCGATGACGCTTTTGCGGCTTGAGAGCGCCGAGGGTGCGCATATTATGCAGGCGGTCGGCCAGTTTGACCAAAATCACGCGGATATCGCGCGCCATGGCCAGGGCCATTTTCTGGAAGTTTTCCGCCTGCTTTTCCGCAGCGCTGTCCGTTTCAAACTGGGTCAGCTTGGATACGCCATCGACAATATCGGCAACTTCGCTACCAAACTGCTCTACCAGAGCGGCTTTGGGGATGCCGGTGTCTTCGATCACATCGTGGAGCATGGCCGCCGCGAGGCTCTCGTGATCCATATGCATGCCGGCGAGAATCGTGGCCACCGCCAGAGGGTGAGTCACGTAGGGCTCGCCGGAACGGCGCTGCTGACCGTCGTGTGCCTGTTCCGCGTAGAAATAGGCGCGACGGACTATCTGAATTTGCTCGGGAGGCAGATATGAGGAGAGGCGGTGGGCCAGACTATCGATGGTGTGCAATGCCGCGCGCGCCTCTCATATCTCTCATAAAACTCTGGGTCAGAACAGATCGAAATCAGATTTCCTGGTCGGATAGGTAAGCCGGGGCGGCCATGGGCGCCGGGGCCACTTCGCGGTCAGGCTGATCGAGAATACTCGCATCTACCAGGCCTTCTTCGATTTCGCGTAAGGCGATAACGGTGGGCTTGTCGTTCTCTTCTGGAACCATCGGATCGTGTCCGCCAGTAGCGATCTGGCGGGCGCGCTTGCTACCCACGATAACGAGTTCGAAGCGGTTGTCGACGTGCTCCAGGCAATCTTCAACGGTGATACGTGCCATAAACTTTCGGTTCCATTCACTGTGCCCAGAAGGGCGAATTCTGTTCGGGGGGCCGGTTATTTTACCGGACCGCGGAGTGTACGCAATTCGATCAACCGGCTCAATGGCGCAGCAGTGCCTGCAACAGATCACCGTGGCGGTTCTGTTGTTGCGTCAGGCGTTGGCGCTGGGCGGTGAAGATGGAGCGAAGCTCTACCAGGGCCTGCTCGAAATCGTCGTTGATCACCAAGTAGTCGGCTTCTACATAGTGGGTCATCTCATCGATCGCCTGATCCATACGGCGCTCGATAACACTTTCGTCATCCTGGCCGCGGCCGGTGAGGCGCTCGCGCAGAGCCTCTTGGGAGGGCGGCAAAATAAAAATACCAACGGTTTCCGAGTGCAGCCGGCGTACCTGGGCGGCGCCCTGCCAATCGATTTCCAGGATTACATCGCGACCGCTGGCGAGAATTTCTTCGATACTGCCCTTGGAAGTACCGTAGTAATTATCACCGTATACCTGGGCGTGCTCGAAGAAAGCATCTTGCTCGAGCATTGCCAGAAACTCCTCGCGCGACACGAAATGGTAGTCGACACCGTTGACCTCACCGGGGCGCATAGGCCGGGTGGTGTGAGAAATAGAAACGGTGACCTGGCTGTCGCTATCCACCAACGCTTTGACGAGGCTGGTTTTCCCAGCACCGGAGGGGGCGGAAACGGTATAGAGGGTTCCTGTTTGCACAACTGATCCTGTTCGGGGGCAAAGCGCGCATTATAACCGAAGCCGTTACCCGAGCGGTGACCGACAGTTGCGGAATCCCAAGGGGAAGGGCAGGGAGGAAAAGGCTAAACCCCGGCCGGAGTTGGGGGGTAAGTGTTGGGAGTTTCAGGAGGCGCTACAAACTGCCTCCCGAGCCCGGCCGGGATCGCCCAGCGGGAGATTGCTCGATCACCACCAACATCCTGCAATCGAGGTTCACTCCTGGTTGCTAATCGCAAACGACAGCGACTGTATCCTCTTTGCCAGTGATTGCCAACCACCCCCAGGCCAGAGCGCTGAGTGCGATATAAGCGCTAAAAACTGGGACAAATTGTGCATTTAATAATGGCAGTACCCCACAGTAGAGTACCAGGCGCAGAGGCTCCAGGTATTTTGTCAGGGGATGGTTGTCGAGAATGCGTCCATTGACCACCAGGCCAAAAACCAACAGGGCCACTGCGGCGAGCAGTGAGGAAATTCCCAGGCTCTGGTAGAACCAGAGCAATCCCAGGGTGGCGGCGGAATAGCACAGGTGCTGGATCAGCGCATAGTTGCGCCGGCCACGGCGGATCTTTGGGTCGTAACGCTGAAAACGTGCCAGATCGGTGGAGGGCACTGGCAAGGCCGCTTCGGCATCGGCGGGACGGTAGCCGGTGGGGCGGAACCAAAGGGTAAATTTGTCCCACCAGTTTTTTGTATACCAGGCGTCCTGAGCCATGCGTTTTAGATGCTGCAAATTGGCTGCCAGCGGATCGAAAGTATTTAGGGGTTTACGCACACCATAAATACAGGGCTCCTCCTCCAGCTCCTCTTGGTAAGTGCCGAAAAGGCGGTCCCACAAGATCAAAATGCCGCCGTAATTTTTGTCCACATAAACTTTGTTTTGCGCATGGTGTACGCGGTGGTTGGAAGGGGTGATCAGCAGCCATTCCATCCAGCGGATTTTGGGAAACTTCTGGGTGTGTACCCAGAACTGGTAAATCAGGTCGATGGCGCCTGCCGTGATCACCATCTCCGCCGGCAAGCCAATAAACAGTAGGGGTAAATAGAATACCCAATCCAATTGCAGACCACCGCTGGACTGGCGCAGGGCTGTGGTGAGGTTGTAGTCCTCACTTTGGTGGTGCACCAAGTGTTCTGCCCAGAACACGTTGACCTCGTGGCAGATGCGGTGCTTCCAATAATAACAAAAGTCGTAGGCGAGCACGGCTAGTGCCAGGTGCCACCCGTTGCTCATGGACCAGTTAAAGCCGACTGCCTGGTAGTAGGGCTCTAGCAGCTGGAACAGTGGGATATAAATTACCAAAAACAGGCTCTTGTAGGTAAGACCCAGGATGCGGCTGAGGATACCCGTACTCAGGTTTCCCAGAGCATCGTTGAGGCGATAAAGCCCCCATCCTTTCCAGCGGTCCAGGGCGAGTTCTGTAAGCACGGCGATCAGGAAAAAGGGGATGGCGAAGGTAATCAGATTCACGGTGACCTCTTATTGTTATTGCTACCAACCGTATCGTTGGACTTTGCCACACCGGGCCAGAGGTAAAAATATCCACAGGGGCTGAATTCCGAAATCCGTCAGTGTTTCCAGTCGGATTCGAGTGATTACTGATTGGTAAGCGATTTAATACGGCGGCTTTGAGGTGGCGGCAGTAAGGTGCGGGACAGGACTCAGGAATGAATTCTGGAACGAAGTATGAAATGGACAGTGGAGTGGAAACTGAAGCGGCCTGTACGACCGCTCCAGCGAAAAGGCCTTTTATTGAAGACTGGCTGCTTCTACCGCGGCAGCGGCATCGACAATACCGGAGCCACAGCGGGAACAGCTTGCCGGGAAGCTGCGCGCGGTACTGGTGATAATCGATTTCACTTCATCCGGGGTCACATCGGGGTTCACTGAATAGATCAGAGCTGCAGTGCCGGCTACATGGGGTGTGGCCATACTGGTGCCCGGGTAGTAAGCATAGGCATCGGTACCAGCGAATGTGCTGCCGCTGTTGAGGGTGGAGAGTACGCCATCGCTGCTGACTACGTTGATCTCACCACCCGGTGCAGCCACATCGACCACACTGCCGTAGTTAGAGTAGTAGGCGCGGCCACCGGAGCGGTCAGTGGCGGCGACGGTAATGACTCCAGAACAGCTTGCGGGTGAATAACGGCGAGCATTCCGTGCCGAGTTACCCGCAGCAACCACGACGGTGGCGCCAAGGCTGCGTGCGGTATTAATGGCATTCTGTGTCGTGGTGTCGCAACGGCCACTGCCACCCAGGCTCAGGTTCAAAACTTGCGCTGGATTTTGGTTATTCGGCACGCCGCTGACGGAACCACCGGCGCTCCAGATAATGCCGTCGGCGATATCCGAGGTGTAGCCACCGCAGCGGCCGAGCACTCGTACAGGGACAATTTTTGCTTTGTAGGCGACACCGGCGACACCCATATTGTTGTTGGTGACCGCCGCTATGGTGCCGGCCACATGGGTGCCGTGCCAGCTGCTGTCCATTTCCGGGTAGCTCGGATCGCCGCAGTGAGTGTCGGTATACCAGTCACCGGGATCGGTGGCATCGCTATCGCGCCCATCACCATCGACAGAGACGTCAGTGTCGGAAATCATGTCGTAGCCTGGCAGGATATTTGCGACCAGATCTGCGTGGGGCAGATAACCGGTATCGATAACCGCGACCACCACACCCTCACCCTGGGCGCTGTCCCAGGCTGCTGGCAGGTTGAGACCGCCGGTGGATTCGAAGTAGTGCCACTGGTCGTAGTAGCTGGGATCGTTGGGTACGGCCATGGCCTTCATCATCAGATCCGGCTCCACATATTCAACATCCGGGTCTTGCCTTAGGCGGCTGATGATAGCTTCAAGCTCCGCCTTATTTTTACGACCTTCCAGGCGCATCACCTGTGCACCAGTAGCCATGCGGCGCAGGTGGCGCATCTTGTGGCCGGCACGACGGGAGGCCTTTTCCATTGTTTCCAGGCTCAGGTTGGCAGCCTGCCCTACTTTGGCCCCCTGCTTGTATTTCACGATAATGCGATCGGTGATTTGAGCGCTACTTGGTTCCTCCATTTGGGCGGCGAAAGGGCTCGCGCAAAGCAGTGAAAATAGGCTGGCCAGTGTGGATTTTTGCAGTAGGTTTTTCAGTGGTGTTTTCATTATTGTTATCTCTCCGTGATGGTTGTTGCCCCAGTCAGTATTTTGCTGACATGGATATAAATCCCGGTGCACCGCTATTGATTGGGCTGCGTAAGGCGAGGCACCGTTAACTAACAGGCAAAATATGTGCCCGAAAAAAGTGCATTAAGGCGTTCTGTCGATATTGCTGACAAAGATGGGGATTGGTGCAAGGTTACAGAGGTGCGGCCCTCTTCCTAAGAGGTGGAGAACTCCTAACCTTTGTTATTTGCCTTGCACCATTTGAGGGAGGTATTTCGGCTTGCTATTGCTAAATTGCACCAAAATACCTCCTTTTAAAGGCCGACAATTTATAGATCCGGCCAGAGGGTGCTCTTAAGGGGTTGTTTCGGCCTTCAGGGTAACGCCACTGTAGGAGTCATAACCATAAACGCTGACATACCAGGTACCGGAATCTGGATTACTGATGGTGCAGGTCTCTTCATTACCCCACAGGTAGGGGCGGCAATCATACCTGCGCAGAGTCGGGTAGTTGGCGTGGCGCACATAAAGATCGACTTCACCATTGCCACCGGACATCTCTATATTCAGGCTTGAGGTGCCCGCAGCAACTTCGATAGTGAAGTCTTTCCAGCTGCCGGAGCTGCCGGATAGGTTGGTTTCTGTCCAGCTGACGCCACTGTCATTGCCGTTGTCGCCGCCGTCTCCATTACCGTCACCATCGCTACCGCCGCTCGCCATAGCAACTGCTGCTGCCGCATCGACGATACCGGCACCACAGCCACTGCATGAGGACGGGAAGCTGCGTGCTGTGCTGGTAAGGATTGACAAGACATCGTCCGGGCTCAGGTTGGGGTTCACCGAATAGAGCAGCGCGACAGCGCCGGCAACATGAGGTGCGGCCATACTGGTGCCCTGCATGTAAACGTAGCTGTCGCTACCCGGATCGGTGGCACCGCTATTGTGAGTGGAGAGAATGCCATCGGGGTCGTTAGCAAAGCTCTGCGCGCCCCCCGGTGCCGCAACATCCACCACGCTACCGTAATTGGAAAAGTAAGAGCGACCACCGTCTCGGTTGATCGACGCAATGGTAATTACCCCATCGCAGCTGGCGGGAGAATATTGACTGGCATTACTGGAGTCATTACCGGCGGCGACCACGACGGTAGCCCCGAGGCCGCGCGCGGTGTTAATAGCGGCTTGCGTGGTGGTGTCACAGCTGCCGCCACCACCGAGGCTTAGATTAAGTACCTGGGCGGGGTTGGGGTTGGTCGGCAAGCCGCTGACAGAGCCACCGGCGCCCCAGATGATGCCGTCGGCAATATCCGAGGTATAGCCACCGCAGCGGCCGAGTACACGCACAGGGACGATCTTGGCTTTGTAGGCGATACCGGCGATACCCATATTGTTGTTGGTGACCCCGGCGATGGTGCCGGCTACATGGGTACCATGCCAGCTGCTATCGCTTTCCGAGGGAATGCTCGGATCATCGCCACAGGCTTTATCGGCAAACCAGTCGCCCGGATCAGTGGCGTCGCTATCGCGGCCGTCGCCGTCCACAGATACGAAGGTGTCGGAAATCATGTCGTAGCCCGGCAGAATGTTGTCCACCAGGTCGGGGTGCGGCCGGTAGCCGGTATCGAGTACCGCGACAACTGCTCCCTCACCTTGGGTAACATCCCAGGCTGCTGGCAGATTCAGGCCACCGGTGGACTCAAAATAGTGCCATTGATTGAGGTAACTGGGGTCATTGGGCACGGCCATTGCGTGCATCATCAGGTCCGGTTCGGCGTATTCAACATCCGGGTCCTGTTTCAGGCGGTTGATGATGGCGTTCATTTCCGCTCTGTTTTTGCGACCTTCCAGGCGCATTACCTGAGCGCCTGTGGCCATACGGCGAAGGTGACGCATTTTATGGCCTGCGCGACGGGAGGCCTTTTCCACAGTTTCCTTGGCCATACTGGCAGCACGACCAACTTTGGCACTTTCCTTGTATTTAACGATGATGCGATCCGTTAGCGGGGTGTTGTCAGCACTCTGAGCCAGGGCGGCGAAGGGCGCGGTGCACAGCAGTGTGAATACGCTTGCCAGAGCCGTCTTCTGCCGAAGGCTTTTTAATGGTGAATTCATTATTGTTATCTCTTCGATTTTGTTGTTTCTCGGCCACCAATAGGTCAGTTGGTGTGCCGTTCACTCCTGAAAAGAGCTCTCACTGACAGAAAAAAATCCGCCAACAGAGAGATCCAGATAGCCGCCTTATCAGGCTTTTGGCGGTTAAAAAGACCAAAAATAGTACCAAGGTTTCATTTTGATACAGGTATATAACGATTTTGAAATTATTGTCCTCAGTGAAGGAGCAGGGATTTAGGTGGCTTATGACGACAAATTTATAAGTTTTTGGAAAAAAGTCAGATAACGAGAACTTGGTCAATGTGAGGGTGTGTTGTAGTTCACGGGGGCTGGTCGATGAGAAATGACTAATAGCGTTTAGAAAAATTAATGTAAATTTTCGGTAAGACAGCAACTCACCTTATGCTTTTCCGAGGTGTTTGCAGAGGCGTTCGCAGAGAAGTTTGGTTGCTTCAGGATTTTTTCCAGAGCATGTTCGAATCGTCAGTGATGGCCCTGCCCTACCCTTGCGGTGATAATTTCTTATTGATCACCACCGCACTACTTTACTCAGCCCAAAACATCAATCGATGCTTTACCCAGGCTGTGATAGGGGTATTTGTTTTTGAGTGCAATCTGGGAATAGTTAACCGACTCCCTGCACATTGACTGTGAACATGCCATAGGCAAATCGTTAATTTTTAGAAGCTGCCTGTCGAGCCGTAATATAGTTGGGTGTGTGTGCCCACATTTTTGCAGCCATCAAGCCGAAAAGAAAACCAAACAGGTGCGACTCCCAGGAAATATACCTTCCTTGTGGCAGCACTCCAAAAATAAGCCCGCCATAAACCAACCCGACAAAGATCGATATCATTAATCGAAGGAATTGCTTACTGATAAACCCGGCCAGCAGTAAAAATCCAAAATAACCATAGATTACTGAGCTTGCACCGAGATGATTTCCCCCTCTGGCAAATAGCCAGACCGCAAGTCCGGTGGTAACAATTATTGTCAATGTCACCTTCAAATAGGTTTTCACTCCATATTGCAATAGCAAAAAACTGAAAACACAGAGGGTTACGATGTTTGACAGGAAGTGCCAAAAGCTTCCGTGTAACAATGGAGCGGAAAAAATATGAGGGAGATGGTTGATGGATCGAGGAATCAGGCCAAAATAGTTCAGCGACCGGCCGGTAAATAGATTAATAATTTCAATAGCGGTTAAAACTAAGAATATAGCCCCAACCCATTTTATATTGTTTTGCATAGTTAATACTGTTCAAAGTGCGGTGGGAAAGGGCAGAAAAAGGCTATTGCACCGCGATAATATGGGGCCTTTAACTTGGCTGCAGTTAAAAACCCCACAATTTCTTCACTCAATATTCTGCACTTGCTCACGCATCTGTTCGATTAATACTTTCAACTCTACCGCAGCCTGGGTGGTATCGGTAACCACGGACTTGGAAGACAGAGTATTGGCCTCGCGGTTAAATTCCTGCATAAGAAAATCCAGACGTCGGCCTATAGCGCCACCACCGGCAAGCACCCTGCGGGTTTCTGCGGTGTGGGCACTGAGACGGTCCAGCTCTTCGTCTACATCAGCTTTTTGAGCGAGCAGTACAATTTCCTGTTCCAGGCGCTCCTTGTCCAGTTCCACAGACAACTCTTCCAGGCGGCTGCGCAGTTTTTCCCGCTGTGCCTCTAAAATTTGTGGAAGTTGCTCGCGCACCAGGGCGACCTGCTCTTCAATACTTTTTAAACGGGCCTCGATAAATTTGGCCAGCTCTGCACCTTCGCGTTCACGATTTGCGCGCAGTTGTTCCAACGCTTCGCGAAATGCCTGCAAAATAGTGGCGGATTGCTGTTCGGTATCGGCTTCCGGTTCACTGATAACGCCGGGCCATTGGAGAATTTGCAGGGGATTGAGCGGCTGGGCCTCTTCGCCGCCGGTGACCTGTTTGGCAGCCTGAATCAGTGCCTGCGCCAGCGGCTGGTTAATTTCGAGCCCGCTCGTTTCCACATTGTTGGGTTTTACCGTAAGCGTGAGTTCCACTTTTCCGCGGGATAAACTTTTCCGCAAAATATCGCGTAGTTGAGCTTCTAAGGGGCGGGCGACCTCGGGCAGGCGAAAGTGCGGCTCCAAGTAGCGATGATTGACCGAGCGCAGCTCCCAAATGGCGTTTCCTGTAGCATAAGCGGCTTCGGCGCGGCCGAAGGCTGTCATGCTTCGCACTTTGTTCTGTTCCCGGTTATTGGCCATTGCTCGTCCCCTGCAGGCGTATTTATCGGCCCGGCATCATAGCACAGCGTTCGGATATCCATGTGGGGGTATATAATGCATGGCTTTCATTCATTGACTGAGGTGAGCTATGCAGCGTCCCAGTGGCCGCGCGGCGGCGCAATTGCGTCCGATAAAAATTACCCGAAACTACACCCGCCATGCCGAGGGCTCCGTGTTGGTAGAATTTGGCGACACAAAAGTTCTGTGTAACGCCTCAGTATCGAGTGAAGTGCCGCGCTTCCTGCGCGGTCAAGGCAGCGGCTGGATTACTGCGGAATACGGCATGCTGCCGCGCTCCACCGGTTCGCGTATGCCGCGCGAGGCTGCCAAGGGCAAGCAAAGCGGCCGCACTGTGGAAATCCAGCGTCTGATCGGCCGTTCCCTGCGTGCAGCGGTGGACCTGGAAAAACTCGGTGAGAACCAAATTACATTGGACTGCGATGTTATCCAGGCCGATGGTGGCACGCGCACGGCGGCGATTACCGGCGCCTGTGTGGCCTTGGTGGATGCTCTTCGGCACATGCAGCGGGAAAAAATCCTCACGGAGGACCCGTTGCTCAATCTGGTAGCGGCGGTTTCTGTGGGAATTTATGAAGGCGAGCCGGTTCTGGATCTGGACTATCCGGAGGACAGCGCGGCCGATACCGATATGAACCTGGTGATGGCGGCAGACGGCGGTATGATCGAAGTGCAGGGTACGGCGGAGGGTAAGCCTTTTTCCGAGAAAGAGTTCGCGCAGATGCTTGGTTTAGGCAAGGCGGGTATCGATGAATTGATCGAGCTGCAGCAGAAAGCCTTGGATGAGTGAGGTTTAGTTTTTTGCTGAGATGAGGCCGGTTCATTAAAGGACTCGGCTCTCTCCATCTTGAGCCGAGTCCTGTGCGATTTACACTTCCAGGTCGTAATCCATCATCAGCGGCAGGTGGCTGGAGAAATTGACATTCTTGTTAATTGCACCGTATTCGACACGGTTTTTCAATCCGTGCGATACGATTTGCATATCGGTGCGCCAGCCATCGCCCTCGCCCACGGTACCACTCGGCCACCAGGTAAATTCATCGGTGTCTTTGACTACGCGTCGGAAGGCGTCGACATAGCCAATTTCGTTGAAGAGTTGGTCCAGCCAGCGCTGTTCGTGACGCATAAAACCGGGGCTATCCTGGTGGTCCTGCCAGTTCTGCACATCGGCGCGGCGATGTGCCATGCCCCAATTACCGCAGAAAATAAAGTCGCGGCGCTTGCGGCTGATTTTATGCAGGTGCGCTTGCATATCGTCGAAAAACTGGACTTTCTTTTCCAGTGAAGTCTCGTCGGTGGCCACGGGTGCTAACAGCGAGCCGACGCTCAGGCGTTCAAAATCCGCCTGTAAATAGCGCCCGTACATATCCTCACCGTTGGCGAAACCCATGCCGAAAATAATGGCTTTGGGTTGGTTGCGCGTATAGATGGCCACGCCGTTTTCATGAGGCGTTCCCGAATCAAAGAAGTAGCTGTAATAGCCGTCGGGGTGGAATATGGGGTGGTCCAGCTCCGGCTCCAGAGAGCGCAGGTCCTGTAGGCAGATAATGTCTGCATCCTGCTCAGCTAACCAATCGTAGAGACCGCGTTGTGCGGCCTGATGAACGCCGTCTACAGACAAGCTCACTATTCGCATTATTAGCCCCTTACCAGCGGACTGTGTATCATTAGAAACATTATTTGCATGCCTATCCCCGGAAATGCTACGGGGAGGTCTCCCTTCACCTTAGCCAATAGTTAACAATTTTCCATGCAGCAATATCAGCGCAATTTTATCCAACTGGCCCTGGATCATCAGGTGTTGTGTTTTGGTGACTTCACTCTGAAATCAGGCCGTCAAAGTCCCTATTTTTTCAATGCCGGTCGCTTCCACACCGGTGCGGCATTGGCCGCACTGGGACAGGCTTACGCCGAGGCGATTATCGCTTCGGGAGTAGAGTTTGATGTCATTTTCGGACCGGCTTACAAGGGTATCCCGCTGGGTGCGGTGACTGCCGTGGCACTGGCGCAGAAAGGGGTCGATAAGCCTTTCTGCTACAACCGCAAAGAGGCCAAGGATCACGGCGAAGGCGGAACCTTAGTGGGTGCGCCGCTTAATGGCAAGGTTTTGATCATTGATGATGTGATTACGGCCGGTACTGCGGTGCGTGAAGTGATGCAGATCATCGAATCTCACGGTGCCGAAGCGGCCGGCGTGGTCATCGGTTTAAATCGTCAGGAAAAAGCCAGCGAGGATTGTGAATTCTCCGCTATTCAGCAGGTTGAGCAGCAGTTTAATATTCCGGTAATCAGCATTGTACAGCTGGATAATATAATCAGTTTCCTCGAGCAGGAGTCGCAAGACAGTGAAACCCTGCAAAAAATTGTGAATTACCGGCAACGTTACGGCGTAACGGGTTAATTAAAAGCCCGCTCGTTGTAGCGGGCCGCACCCATTTAGTGAGAAGAGCGTTGAGAATCGCCCCCATAGTACGTTTACTGGCCTCAATCACTTTGTTGTTTAGTGCTCTGGCGAATGCTGCCAGCGATGAACAGGTGCTTTATCGCTATACCGATGAGCAGGGCATCGTGGTGCTCAACGAAATGGTACCGCCGGAATACGTGGGCAAGGGCTACGAAATTCTCAACCTCTCCGGCCGTGTTATAGAAGTGGTTCCGCCACAGTTGAGTCCCGAGGAATTCGAGGCACAGCGCCGGCAGGAGGCACAGGAAGAGGCGGACCGCAAGCTGCTCAAGCGTTATAACAGCCTTGCGGATATTGAGAGTGCGCGCAAACGCAAACTGGCAATTGTCGAACAGGATATGGCGATAATGCACTCAAATATCACCAGTCTTATCCGCCAGATTACCCAGGAGGAAGCGCAGGCAGCGCGCACTCAGCGCGGCGGCCGCGATGTGGCTCCGGAGCTTCTACAGCGTATCGCCGATTTGCAAAAAGAAGTAGCGGTGTTGCGCGAGCGCCTCAAACGGCGCGATGAGGAGGCCAGCTCTATCGGTGAGGAGTTCGACAAAGCCGCGGCACGCTACGTAGAAATCACATCCAAATCCTGATCGAATTCGATCATTCAAGCATTTCCCCTGCGCTGACAGGCGCGTGCCCACTTACCGCTTATTTTTATTTTGCCGGTGCAGCAGACACACAGCCGGTTACCTGGCTGCAGCGACGGTCTCGCGGAAAAATCCGGAGGTCAGTACTGGCCACTGTTCGGCCCAATACTCGGTGGGCTTGCGTTTAAAGCCGCTGCGTACATATTGCACTATACGGCCCTCGGCACTGGCCAACAACAGGTTGGCGGCACCGCCCAGGGGGAGGGTTGGCCGCAGGTGTTCGCGCAGTTCCGCTTCACGCAGAATCTGTCGGATTTGGGTTTCCAGACGGTCGAACAACTGCAGTATGCGCCCGTGCAGGCGTTCGGTCTCGCCGGTCAATGCATCGCCGGTGAGCAAACGGGTGATACCCGGGTTGCGCTCACAAAATGCCAGGAGAAGGTGCAGGATTCTCTGGCATCGCTCCAGGGCAGAGGGCTCCTCCTGGAGGATCAGTGCGATACGACTGAAAATAGTCTCCTCGATAAACTCGATGAGACCCTCGAACATTTTCGACTTGCTGGGGAAGTGGCGGTATAGCGCCGCTTCAGAAAAGCCAACTTCCTTGGCCAGGGCTGCAGTTGTAATACGTGCGCCGGGACTGGCTTCCAGCATATGTGCCAGGGCTTCCAGAATTTGTTGACGCCGATTGATTTTTTCGCTGCTCATTGACTGCCTTTAGTCCACTTGGGGAGCGGACGGTGATTTTTGCTCTTGTCGCCTTCATATTGCGGCGGCGGAATCCTACCGATTCGTACGTCTGTCTTCAATTGCCAAGCGCTAATGCGCGACGGCTTATGTCTCACTATGGTTAATCAGTGTGATTGGTAATCAGCGTGCCGACGCCGGTATCGGTAAATATTTCCAGCAGCACCGCGTGGGGTACCCGTCCGTCGATAATATGAGCAGAAGTTACCCCGGCTTTTACCGCGTCGAGCGCACAGGTAATCTTCGGCAGCATGCCTCCGTGAATAGTCCCGTCTTCAATCAGTCCCTCCACTTGGGGTGTGGTCAGGCCGGTGAGCACGTCGCCCTGTTTATCTTGCAAGCCCGCCACATTGGTGAGCAGCATCAGCTTTTCTGCCTGCAGGCACTCGGCGATCTTGCCTGCGACCAGATCGGCATTGATATTGTAAGAAATGCCTTCTTTATCGACCCCGATAGGGGCGATGACCGGAATAAAGCCACCTTGGATCAGCATGTTGATCACGTCGGTATTGACCTTTTCCACTTCACCGACCTGGCCGATATCAATGATTTCAGAGGCGTGCAGGCCGGCACTCTCGTTTTTACGGCTAAGCTTACGGGCTTCGATTAACAAACCATCCTTACCTGTTACACCCACGGCGCGACCACCGTTTTGATTGATCAGGTTGACAATTTGCTTGTTGACCGTGCCCCCCAGTACCATTTCAACCACATCCATGGTTTCGCTATCGGTTACACGCATGCCATCAATAAAGCGGGATTGGATGTTGAGTTTACTCAATAGCAGGCCGATTTGCGGGCCGCCACCGTGCACCACCACCGGGTTCATACCTACCAGCTTCATTAGGATAATGTCGCGGGCAAAACTGTTTTGCAGTTCGTGATCCACCATGGCGTTACCGCCAAACTTCACCACTACAGTTTTATTAGTAAATTGCTGAATATAGGGCAGAGCCTCATTCAAAACCTGGGCGATGCGCAGGGCGGACTTCTTATCGAGAGACATGGTCATTCCTTTATGGTGGGATGCGATTGGATGGTTTTCCCCCGCCATCCAGTTGCCGCTGAAGATACTGCGCGGTTGAGAGTCATTTTTTGAATTAAAGCACCAACCGCGAGTTGGTTGCGGCACCAGCCTGTGCCGCACTGAAAAATAGGCGCGTTACTTGAGCAGCTCCCAGTTGGGCACAACAGCCGTGGGAGCAATTTTCTTTATCTGTGCCATGACTACTTTTCGAATACGTTCCAGGGCTTCTTTATTTTCGGCTTCGAAGCGCAGTGTCAAAGCGCTGGTGGTGTTGGAAGCGCGTACCAATCCCCAGCCATCGGAAAATTCGATGCGCAGACCATCGATAGTATTGATATCGGCATTGTCAAAATCGCCTTGCTCGCGCAGCTGCTTAATTAGAGAGAACTTTTCTTGTTCCTCTACGGGCAGCAATATTTCCGGGGTACTTTCCATTTGCGGCAGGGAGTCTAGGAGTTCATCTAAGCTCTGCTCGCGCAGGGCCATGATTTCTAGAAGACGCGCGGCTGCGTAAATACCATCGTCGAAACCAAACCAGCGATCCCGGATAAAAATATGGCCGGATAACTCACCACCGAGAACCGCCTTGGTTTCGAGCATTTTGTTTTTCATCGGCGCGTGGCCGGTTTTCCACATAACCGGGCGGCCGCCATACTGACTCACCAGCTGGGCCAGGGTGCGGCTGCTCTTCACGTCGAAGACGATCGTTTCCCCGGGGTTGCGTGCCAGAATATCCCGAGCTAGCAGCATCACCAGTTGATCGGCCCAGGCGATACGGCCGCTGCTGGATATCAGGGTGACGCGATCGCCATCGCCATCCAAAGCCACTCCCAGATCTGCACCAGTCTCCTCTACCTTTTTAATCAGAGCCTGAAGGTTTTCCGGACGCGAGGGATCGGGGGGATGGTTGGGGAAGTCCCCGTCCACTTCGCAAAATATCGGGGTTACGGCGCAGCCCAGCTGTTCGAACAGCCGTGGCGCCAGAACGGAAGTGGCGCCATTGCCCGCATCTACCACCAGGTGCGGCTGTCCGGCAAGGGCCACGTTGTTGAAGATCTCATCGATATACTTATCTTTAATATCCTGCTCGCGGTTGCTGCCTTCCCCACTTTTAAAAGGGCCCTGTTGCATAAGTCGGTGTAGGCCCTGCAGCTTCTCTTCGGACAGGGGGCGGCCCTTGAGTACGATTTTGAAGCCATTGTATTCGGCCGGGTTATGGCTCGCGGTTACCATAACGCCGCTGCTGGTGTTTTTGCCCTTGGCACAGGCGTAGTAAAGCAAGGGCGATGGGATCAAACCCAAATCGATACTGTTACAGCCGCTATCGAGGATGCCTTCCATCAGGCAGTTGCTGAGCAATGCACTACTGTTGCGGCCATCGCGGCCCACCAACAGAATCTGCTCACCGGCGTGCTGCGCCAGGGTTCCGAGCGCCCGTCCCAGCTGGTAGGCAAAGGGCTCATCGATTTCCTCACCGGCGATGCCGCGGATATCGTAGGCGCGAAAAACGTGTGGGGGAAACTCGCCGTTGATTGTGCGTGATGACTTGCTTGATGTGCCGGCTGACCTTTCCACAGAACAGTTGTTTGTACCCGCCTGTGGAGTTTCTGGTGGGATACTGGGCGCCGATGCCAGCCCCTGGGGCATGGGGTCTACCGCCAACTGGCTATGTTGCTGCAACTCAGCTGTTGGGCAATTTTCACTTTCACGCTTCCCGCTCTTTTGGCTGCGCTCCCAAGGTGCGCGACTGTCCCGTGGCAGGAAGCGTATCAGTAACAGCAGGGTGAGCAGTAGGCCCGCGCCAGCGGCGAGATAAATCCACAGTGTCGGCAGACTGTGCTGCTGAGTGAATGCATTGGAGGGGCTGAATTGCATCTGCAGGTAGCTATCCCGAATCGCTACAGAGTGGCTGAACCCACTGCCCTGCCCGCCGTGCCAGAGGGGTTGTGCAGCCGATTCGGGGAATTTTTGTATCAGTTGAATTTGCCCCTGGTTTTTATCGAGAGCCTCCAGGGATTCTTGCAGAACGGCAAAGGGCTGGCTGATCAGGATTTTTTGCTTGGCCAGGCTGATTGCACTGTGAAGTTCCAAGCTGTTGTCGGCACCGGTGCGCAGTATTTCCAGGGGTTGCCGGCTGTCTTGTCGAGTGCGCTTGAGCAGGTCCACCAGGGCGAAGTTCAGAGTCGGGTTATCGCCCGCGCCAACGCGGATCTGCGACTCAGAGAATGCCTGTACACGCGACTGTTCCGGTAGTTGTGTTGTTTTCAGCCGCTCCTCAAGGGGTTGTTCACTGTGTTTGATTTCCTGTAGCTGCTGGGCGCGCTGTTCCAGTAGTGCCTGTACACTCTGCGTGAAGGCTTCTCCCTGTACTTGGGCTGCTTTCTGTACTTGAGCGTGGTTGTAGGGGTTGATTATATGTTCGACGACTAAATAAGCCCCGCAGAGCCAGGCGACGGCCGCCAGCAGAGATGGTAGTAGCAGCCCCTTGTGTAATAGCGCTTCATCCTGATTCTTCTTGTTGGAAACCACTGATTTTCCTACCTGTAAACCTTTACTGCTGCGCTTTGGCGGCAATGATTTCTATTAATTGTCGTGCCAGGTCGGCCTTCAGAGCCTCGGGCAGTTGCGTACTGCCATGGCGATCTATCACTGTGACGGCATTGCGATCGCTGTTGAAGCCGGTGTCGCTGCCACTGACGTCATTGGCGACAATCATATCGAGGTTTTTACGCTGTAGTTTGTTCTGGGCGTACTGTTCGACCTGTTGGGTCTCTGCGGCAAAGCCCACAGTAAAGGGGCGTCGCTCGCTGCGTGCGGCGATACCGGCGACGATATCCGGGTTTTTGACCAGGGCGATAGCGCTCTCGTCGCAGCCTTCGTGTTTCTTGATTTTCTGTTCCGCCACTGAGGCGGGGCGAAAATCAGCGACGGCGGCAGCGCTGATAAAAATATCGCAGAGGTCTGCCGCGCGCTCGGCGGCATCTCGCATATCCCGCGCATCAACGACATCGATGCGTTTCACTTGTGCGGGGGTGGGCAGATTTACCGGCCCGGCGATAAGGGTTACCTCGGCGCCGGCTTTCTGGGCGGCTTCGGCCAGGGCGAAGCCCATCTTGCCGGAGCTGTGGTTACTTAGGTAGCGCACGGGATCCAGGGCCTCGCGGGTTGGGCCGGCGGTAATCGCCACGCGCTTGCCGCGCAGGCAGCCGCTGGCGCCGAGCTGGGACTCGGCCCGCAGGGCCAAATCGGCGGGCTCCAGCATGCGGCCGGGCCCCACGTCACCACAGGCCTGGCTGCCAGCCGCCGGTCCCCACAGCTGTACCCCGCGCTCAAGCAGGGTTTTGGCATTGGCAGCAGTGGCTGAGTGGCGCCACATGGCCTGATTCATGGCGGGAGCAAGAGCCACGGGCGCCTCGCTGGCGAGGCATAGGGTAGTGAGTAGGTCGTCGGCCATGCCGCAGGCCAGCTTTGCCATCACTTGGGCACTGGCGGGGGCAATCAGGATCAGATCGGCCCACTTGGCCAGCTCGATATGCCCCATGGCAGCCTCAGCCGCCGGGTCCAGCAAATCGGTGTGCACGGGGTTGCCGGATAGGGCCTGGAAGGTCAGGGGCTGCACAAACTCGCGCGCGCCGGCGCTCATCACCACCCTCACCTGGGCACCGCGATCTTTCAGGCGGCGTACCAGGTCGGCGCTCTTGTAGGCGGCAATACCGCCACTGATTCCCAAGAGTATGCGTTTTTCAGCCAGCGAGGACATAGATACAGTTTCCGAATATGTGCGAGCGGGTTAGATTAGCATTTCTGCGTCTGGACTTATAAGGCGCAGGATAGACGCGAAAATTGTGCCTGTGGTGAGTGGGGAGAGAATTCACAGAAAAAGACTGTCAGGGAAGGCGGGGAAACGACGATGAAGATCAAGGATTGGCCGGTAGCTGAGAGGCCCAGGGAGAAGTTGTTGGCGCGGGGTGCCGCGGCGCTGTCGGATGCCGAGCTGCTGGCCATTTTTTTACGGGTAGGGCTACCAGGCGTTTCCGCAGTGGATTTGGCGCGGGGCCTGCTGAGCGAGTTTGGCAGCTTGCGCGCCCTGTTGGAGGTCGATAGAGAGCAGTTTTGTCGCGCACGCGGGCTGGGGAACGCCAAGTTTGTGCAGCTGCAGGCGGCACTGGAAATGGCGCGACGTCACCTAGCAGAGACCATGAAGCAAGGTAGTGCATTGTGCAGCCCGGCTGCGGTGCGCGATTACCTGGCTATGCAGTTGCGCCACCGTCGCCGCGAGGTCTTTTGCTGTCTTTATTTGGATACTCAGCACCGCGTTATTAGCTTTGAGGAGCTGTTCGAGGGGACTTTGAATGCCGCTAGTGTCTATCCTCGCGAGGTGGTACAGGTGGCCTTGCAGCGGGGGGCGGCGGCAGTGATTCTGGCGCACAATCACCCCTCGGGAATCTGTGAGCCCAGCCAGGCGGATATCTGGATTACCGAGCGCTTGGTACAAGCCCTGGAGCTTGTGGATATCAAGGTGTTGGATCACCTGATTGTGGGCGAGGGCCAGGCTCTCTCCTTTGCTGAGCAGGGGCTGCTGTAGGGGCTTCCATAAAGAGGCCTTGATTGACACAGAAGTACTGTACAAAACTTGCTCCCTACGGGCTCTTTTGGTATAAAACGCCGCTCTTTGCGGCCGGGCCAGATTCTGCACAGGTTCCGCCGCCATCCAGGAACCGGATTAGAATCCCGATTTTTATGTTCCCGCACACCCTTTTCCTCTTCAGGATTGGAACCATGCGGGCACAAGCGTTTTGAAGAGGCCAACAGATGTCCAAGGTATGTCAGGTAACCGGTAAGCGTCCGGTAACCGGAAATAATGTATCCCACGCTAAGAACCGCACCAAGCGTCGCTTCGTGCCGAACCTGCACAGCCACCGTTTCTGGGTTGAGTCCGAGAAGCGTTTTGTGAAACTGCGTGTTTCCGCAAAAGGCATGCGCGTTATCGATAAGAAAGGTATCGACGCTGTCCTGACTGAGCTGCGCACCCGCGGCGAAAAAGTATAATTAGCTGTATCCAGCTAACTGATTGGAGATTGAGCAATGCGTGAGAAGATTCGTCTGAATTCCAGCGCTGGTACTGGCCACTTCTACACCACTACCAAGAACAAGCGCAACATGCCTGAGAAAATGGAGATCAAAAAGTACGATCCCGTTGTTCGCAAGCACGTTATGTACAAGGAAGGCAAAATCAAATAATTGCCCCGCGTACTCGCAAAAGAGCCCGGTTTTCGCCGGGCTTTTTTGTGTCCGGTTCCCGGCTAAAGCCGTCGTGAGATGAGAGATGCCCGAACTTCCTGAAGTAGAAACCACCTGCCGCGGCCTTGCCCCCCATCTGGAAGGGCAGCGGATTCGATCCGTTGTGGTGCGACAGCCCCGCCTGCGCTGGCCAGTGGACCCGGATTTTGCCAAGCACATCAAAAATGCCAATGTCCTGAAGCTGGAACGACGCGCCAAATACCTGTTGGTGCACACAGACAGGGGTTGTGCGATTTGGCATCTGGGGATGTCCGGTAGCCTGCGCCTGGTCGAGAGCGGCGAGCCTCCAGAAAAGCACGATCATGTCGACTGGCGACTCGATAGCGGACTGATTCTTCGCTACAGGGATCCGCGCCGGTTTGGCGCCCTTCTGTGGACTGCGGCAGACCCATTGGCTCATGATCTGCTCAGTCATCTGGGGCCGGAGCCTCTGTCGGAAGCCTTTAGTGGTGACTACCTGTTCTCCTCTTCCCGCAAGCGCAAACAGTCGGTGAAAACATTCATTATGGATGGGCGCATTGTGGTGGGGGTGGGAAATATTTATGCTAGTGAATCCCTATTCCTAGCCGGTATCCGCCCGAACCGTGAGGCTGGATCCATCTCCAAAGCTCGCTATTTACGCCTGGTGGAGGCGATCAAGCAGGTATTGAATCGTGCCATTGCCCAGGGTGGCACCACCCTGCGGGACTTTATCGGGGGTGATGGCAAGCCTGGTTATTTCGCCCAGGAGCTCAATGTCTACGGCCGCGCGGGAGCGCCCTGCCCCAGTTGTGGGAGTCCGGTGCGGGATATGGTTCTGGGCCAGCGCAGTACCTTCTTTTGCGCTCGCTGCCAGCGTTGAGACTGCCCACAGGTAGGGCGGTGGCGGGAATTTACTACTAGTATCAGAGTATTGCTGTCTGTGGAGATGGCCAGTGGTATTGGTACTGCCTTTTTTTACCGTTCTGATTTCGGCCTGGTATATTTGGAAGGGTCGTTGTCGCACGGCCACCGTGTGGTGGCTGCTGACCATGGTGATCTATATCATCTGGCTAATTTATCACTCGACCACTGCATTGGATCTCTCCTTATAGTTGGGGCGTCGCTATGGTGTATATGGTTCGGAGACTCGATGCCCTGGCCCTTCTCGGTCTTTCTGCGGTGCTCTGGATGGCTTTTATTATCGAACTGTACCAGCACCAGCTACCCTGCCCTTTATGCCTGTTGCAGCGCGTGGCTTTTACCATGGCAGGCTTGGGCCTGCTGATGAACCTGCGTTTTGGCGTGCGTCCGGCTCATTACGGCATTGTGATTCTGTCGTGCATAGCCGGGTTGGCCGCTGCTGGGCGCCAGGTGTTACTGCATATCCTGCCCAATAATTCCGGATTTGGAGAGCCCTTCCTCGGCCTGCATCTCTATACCTGGGCGGCCCTGGCTTTCCTGGGGCTACTCGCTTATTGCGGGATTGCAATGATGTTGGGCTTTTTACGGCGCAACCTCTCTCCGCGTCGATTTACCTTCCCAGAGAAATTTATTGCGCTTGGGTTTCTCACCATAGCGATGGCAAATCTGGCCAGCACTCTGCTGGAGTGTGGTCTGGGCCCCTGTGTAAGTGGCTCATTTGGTTATCACTGGCTCTGGTCTTGAGGAAATTGATGAACTGCTTAACCGAATGATGTTGCTCCCACTAGGTAAAACTGGGCGCGCTTAGGGCAAATCGCTGGAAAGCTATATGCGTTGGCTGAGTTTGTTATCAATTCTTTTACTCCTTTCCTGTGACTCTATGGAGAAGAGCACAAGCTCTGTCTCCACCCTAAATCAGCCTGCCCAGCTAATTGTCCGCAACGCTACTATTTATACCGCGGATAAAGTACGCTCAATAGCGTCAGCGATGGCAATCAGGGATGGACGTATTATCTTTGTAGGCAATGAGGCAGATGTTGAAAGCTATATTGGAACTGATACCAAAATTGCAGATTTGAACGGCAGGCTGGTATTGCCCGGATTTTTTCAACGGGCAAAAATTCGAGGTTCTGCATCAAGAATCAATTTGTTTTCCGAAAACTCCATCGAAGACTACCACTTGGCGGTTTCCCGTTATATTCGAGAAAACCCCGAGCAACAGGTAATTGTTGGTGATGGTTGGAGTATGCAGGCATTTTCTGCCGAAACTCCTCATAAAGGGATACTCGATCAAATCAATGACCTTATCCCGATTATTTTATTCTCTTCCGACCGAAGCAGTATCTGGACAAACTCTGAAGGCCTGGCTGCTGCTGGAATCAATAATGACAGTGAGAATCCTGTTGATGGATTTATAGAGAAAAATGAGCACGGTATTGCTACCGGTTGGTTGCGTGGTTCAGGTGCTGTCGCGCTAATGGAGAAATTGATTCCAGAGTATCCCAAAGAAGTTTATCGGAGGGATCTGTTGTGTATACAGGAACTAGCAGCTAGCAACGGTGTGACAACTCTGTATGAGCCGGCTATTTATTTAAAGGATGAGGAAGCCAGAAGACGTTACTTCGATACGCTATCCGATATCGATTCTATGGATATTCGTGTGCAGGCCTCCATAGTGGTGCGTCCAACATTTACCGAAAAAGATTTTTCACTATTACAACAGGAAATCAGTCAGATACCCATCAGTGATTTTAATCTGTCTTCGATAAGCTTTATCGAATGGCTTCCAAAAACTTTTAGGACGTGGATTACTGAGGAGGCGCTTGATGGCGAGTCAGTCTCTTTAAAAAAAGTGGCTGCTCTGGCTCAGAGAGCTCACTCTTACCAATTTTCACTACAGATATTAGTTTCCGGAAAAGAGGGAACCATTAAGGCATGGGAACTATTGGAGGAGCTGGAGGGAGCAGGATTTGGAACTGAAGTACGCAATGCAGTCGTCAATGCATATTTGGGAAAAGAATCTGCATTGGAAGGTCTTTCTAAGGTACATAGTGCAGCATTTGTGCAGCCGGAAACTATCTTCGCTTTGAATGTACATCCCGGTGATTCGATGACTAGGAGGCATATTAAAGAAAGCGATAGATATCTTCCCTTGGGTGTCTCTCTGCTATCTTCTGACTTCTCCCAAATTAATGGCATGGTTAGTCCTTTGTTGATTATTCATCGGGGAGTGAATCACGATATTCCTATTTTTGATTTGGTCGAAGCTTTTACGATTAATGCTGCCTATGCAGGCAATCTTGAAAAAGAAACGGGTAGTATCGAGAAGGGTAAGTGGGCAGATTTTATTGTTTTAGATAGAAATATATTTAAGAGTACGGCAGATCAGATAGATGAAACCAGGATTCTAAAAACTTTTTACAAAGGAAGATTGGTCTTTGACCGAAATTCTGTAAAAAGTAAGAGCTTAAACAGGCATAGTGGGTATTTGCAAAGGGATGCATTCTAATTTATCTGTTGATTAAGATTAAATACAACAATAAGGCAAGTATTCAGCTTTATAGGTAAGCTCCTCAATAAATTTCAGTAGATCCTTAGGGGGATCGAGTTCACTAAGCCCAAGTTCAAAAATTTTCTTGCATACTTTTGCAGAGGTATGAGTGGATATTTTTAATATTTGAGACTGTGGGGGGAACAGGCAGCCCTGCTGTAAGAGATCTTGATTAACCTGCTCGGCAACCCCACGGGCAGCCTCAATAAACAGTGAGTCTGGTACGCGTTTAGCATGCGTGGCATAAATTGCCATGGCTACAGCGGGAAAAATATATAAATTATTGGCTTGGCCAGGCAGGTAGGTTTTTCCATGCAGCGTGACCTTGGGAAACTGTACGCCAGCCGCGTAGATGGCTCGGCCCTGACTCCAGCTGTAGGCCTGCTCCGCGCTGCACTCGGCGTGCTCGGTGGGATTGGAGAGTGCAAAGATAATTGGCCGCGGGTTGAGCGCGGTCATGGTTTCCACTATCTCCCTAGTGAATAATTGACCGACAGTACTGACGCCGATCAAAGTGGTTGGCTTGTGGGTTTTTATAGCCTCCAATAATTGTAAAGTTGGAGGTTGGTCCTGAGCATAGGGGCGCTGGAAGTCAAAAAGATCTTTGCGACTTTTTACCAGCAGCCCTTTTTCATCGAACATAATAATACGGGCCTGGGCCTCTTCCTTACTCAGCTCTTCATTGACGAGTTCACTCACAAACAAATCTGCAAGCCCGATACCGGCAGAGCCAGCACCGGCAAAGAAGATTTTTTCATCCTTCAACGAGCCCTGTTTGATTTTCAAGGCATTAATCATGCCGGCCAGGGCAATGCCCGCAGTGCCCTGGATATCGTCGTTGTAGCAGCAGACCTTGTCTCGATACCTCTGTAGTAGGTGGACGGCGTCACTGCCGGTCCAGTCCTCGAAGTGCAGACAGCAGTGTGGATAGCGTTGCTGAACGGTGTCCACAAACTCATCCACGAAACGGTATAGCGTCTCGGTATCAGGCCGTTTACGACGCAGGCCTACATAGAGAGGGTCTGCGAGTACCTGTTCATTATTGGTGCCGGCATCTAAAAAGAGAGGCAGTAAATGTTCTGGCGGCACGCCGCCCGCGGCGGTGTATAGCTGCAGTTTACCAATGGGGATGCCCATGCCGTTCGCACCAATATCCCCGAGCCCAGAATTTGTCCACCATTGGTGACACAAATAAAGCGAATGTCCCGGTCCGGCCAGTGAGACAGGGAGTCGGCGATACTGCCCTTTTGCGCAATAGAGAGGTAGACGCCCCTGACCCTGCGCATGATATGGCTGAACTTGGTACAGGCTTCGCCGATAGTGGGGTCGTAAATGATCGGAAGGAAGCGCACCGGATCAGACATTACCACCCGGTAAAAAAGCGTCTCATTGGTATCCAGCAGGCCGGTCAGGTAGACAAAGCGATCGATATCCGAGTGTTTGTGGCTCAGCTGCATCATCACCCGTTCTACCTGGGTTTCGATGGTTTCCAGGGCGTCGGGGATCAGGCCGTTCAGGCCAAACTTGCTGCGTTCCGCTTCTGTAAAAGCGGTGCCCTTATTGGTGCTGGGGTCGTGCAGGAGTTTGATGCCAGTGGCATCCACTTTGCGGTGGTCCAAGAGGGGCCCTCCAGTTGCGCTGTGGCTTCTCGCTAGCTAGAGGGAAGTATGGAGCACTCCCTGGAGGGAGTATTGCTATCCACAAGGCTTGCTTGTGGATAGCAACGTTCTTGAAAGGTTTCTGCTTCCAGAAGGCGTGCAAAACGCCTCCTCCAGAAAATCAGTGCCCTAAGGCGCTGCCCTCCCGGCGGGGGTCAGCACCGCCATAGAGTGTATTGTCTTTTACTGCGATCGCGTGAATGCCGCTATTGAGGTCGCGCTCAATGACCTGATGCCCGCGCCCTTTAAGTTTATTGATGGTGTCCTGATTAAAGTAGCCGGGTTCAAGCTCGACACGCTGCCCGATAGCGCCGATGTTGCCGGCGGCGATGGCATCGGCAATAGGCATATTCAGTCCCAGGTGGTAGAGGATGGTGCGGGCAGTGTAGTCGATAATACGTGAGCCCCCAGGGGAGCCCACCAGCAGTCGCAAGCTACCATCTTTGTTAAATACCACCGTCGGTGACATGGAAGAGCGCGGTCGCTTGCCGGCTTGAATACGGTTCGCCACCATCTGCCCATCGGCTGCTTTTGGGGTGAAAGAGAAATCGGTCAACTGGTTATTCAGCAGGAAACCCTTTACTAGCAGGCGGGAGCCAAAACCCGTTTCGATGCTACTGGTCATGCTCACCCCATTACCATAGCGATCCACAATCACTAGATGGCTGGTATTGGGCATCTCCGGTGATTGGGCTGTAAGGCGTTTGGTCGCCCCAGTATTGGGGTTGCCGGGTTTGGCCGTGCTGGCGCTGTCGGGGTCAATTAGGGTCGCACGTTCGCTCAAGTAAGCGGGGGATACCAGGGCCTTGCTGGGCACACTGATAAAATCCGAGTCGGCGGAATAGGTGTTGCGATCGGCAAATGCCAGTTCTGAAGCCTCGATAAACAAATGGGTGAGCAGATCGTCCCCAGCCTCCATTTCAGCGATGGGAAATTCCTGCAGCATGCCCAGAATCCCGCCCACAGTGGTGCCGCCCGATGAGGGTGCATCCGCGCCACAGATTTGGTATTCGAGAAATACGGAACAAAGCGGCTGGCGCTGTTTGGGCTGGTAATTGGCCATATCCTCGAGGCTAAGCAGGCCGGGGTTTTTTGTGTCCCCCCGAACCGCCTTGACGATTGCCTCGGCGATCTCACCTTTATAAAAGGCGTCCCCACCACCGGCGGCAATTATGCGAAGTGTGCGGGCATACTCCGGGTTCTTCAGCCGATGGCCCACCGGCAGGGGGTTGCCGTTGCTGTCAAAGAAATAGTTGGCGATCGCCGGCCTTGCATCCACTTCGGGAAGCTTGTTCAACAGCTGGTGCAGGCGTGGGGAAACTGCAAAGCCATTTTCGGCAAGCTGGATGGCGGGCTGAAACAGAACTTCCCAGGGTAGTTTGCCATCGCGCTGGTGCGCCATTTCCAGCATGCGGATGACGCCGGGTACTCCCACTGAGTAGCCGCCGATAACCGCCTGCATAAATGAGCGCGGCTTATCGCCATACATAAAGTAGTTTTCATCTACACCCGCTGGCGCGGTTTCCCGGCCATCGTAATAACGCAGCTGCTTATCCTTAGCGTCATAGCTCAGCATAAAAGCGCCGCCGCCAATGCCTGATGATTGAGGTTCCACTAGCCCCAAAACCATCTGTGCGGCGATTGCCGCATCGACAGCACTGCCGTTCAGGGCGAGGATCTGCTCGGCAGCTCGACTAGCGTGGGGACTGGCGGTAACCGCCATGTAGGATTCGGCCTTGGCAGATTTGATCGCGCTGCGGCCGGTATCGACTTCCGGCTGCGGCTCATCGGCTATGGCCGGACTCAGAACAAAGGCGAAGGCGAGGAAAAGGTGGCGCACGAAACACTCCGCGGATTGTGGAAAAATCCGCTCGAGTGTATCAGAAATAACCAATTCCAGAGTTAGCGGAATTTCTCTTCCAGTGCCTTTTGTACGGCGGTTGGAACAAACTTGGTGACATCACCGCCGAGAGAGGCGATCTCCCTGACCAAGGACGAGGAAATATAGGACAAATGTTCCGCTGGGGTCAGGAACAGGCTTTCCATATTCGGCGCCAACTGGCGGTTCATATTGGCCAGCTGGAACTCGTACTCGAAGTCGGACACGGCGCGCAAGCCGCGCAGAACGCCATAGGCATCCACCTGGCGCACCAGGTCAGCCAGCAGGATATCGAAGCCGATCACTTCCACATTGGGCAGGTGGCCGAGTACGCGCTGGGAGAGCTCCACCCGCTCATCCAGGGTAAACAGGGGATTCTTCCGATTGCTGGCGGCTACGGCCACTATGACGTGGTCAAACAGGCGACAGGCCCGCTCCACCAAATCCAGGTGACCATTGGTGATGGGGTCGAAAGTTCCGGGGTAGACAACTTTTTTCATACGCCAAGGATTAATGCGGGCTGAAAGGGATGCGAATGGTAAACAATTTACGGCTAAGGCTCAAAACCGAATGCGAAACCCAGACCTGCTAACCAGTCAGTGTTCAGCGGTCAGTAGGCTCGGCGGAGTCATTGCGATAGAGGCGCATACAGACTTGACCCGCGCGCTTTTCCTTGAGTAATGACCAATTGGCTGCTGTAGACAGGACCGTGTCCCGGGGTGTCTCGATATAAATTAGAGCGCCTTGTGAAAGCCTGCCAATGAGGGCGCCGAGGCTTTCCTGCCACAGGTTGTCCGCGAAGGGCGGATCGATAAAGACAATATCGTAGGGCTTGTTTCCGCTGCCCAGGAAATCCGCCGCTCGACAGTTATGCACCTGGCCATCCGTCGTTTCGAGCAGCTGAAGTTGCTGTTTCAGGGTGCGTGCCGCTAGGGGATTCAGCTCGACGAAATCCACAGAGGCGGCACCGCGCGATAAAGCCTCAAAGCCCAGTGCGCCGGAGCCGGCGAAGAGGTCGAGACACTGCGCGTTCGGTAGATAAAACTGGAGCCAGTTGAACAGGGTTTCACGCAGGCGATCACCGGTGGGTCTCAATCCCTCTACCGGGGCAAATTGCAATTTCCGTCCGCGCCACTGCCCTCCGATGATACGCAACTGGGAAAGGGGTTGTGGGCTTTGCTTGCGCGATGAACTTCTGGCCAAGGTAAATCTCTACTGGGGGCTTAGCGATGCTAAGATTAGCGTCTTTCTGCAAGCGGTACACCCGGATAAACGAATGATCTTTGATTTCCTGCGCAAAAAGAAAAAGCGCAAGCCCGAACAAAGCGAGCCCCACAAGGAGCAGGCGGAAGCTGTCGCCGCACCCGAGGAGGCGCCGGCGGAAGAGTGGCAGGAGCCGTCTGTCACCGATAGCGAGCCCGCAGAACCGCAGGCGTCCCCAGCCGAGCCGGCAGAGGCGCCCGCTCCGCTGAAGGAAGAACCCACAAAGGAAGAAACCACAGCTGATGTGCAGGCGTTACCTGCAGACGTGCCTGAGTCTTCGCCTGCCAGTGTGACGACTACACAGCCCGAAATTCAGCCTGAACCTGAACCGCCCGCCGCCACGGCACCACCGGTGTTGGAACCGGCTCCTCAGGTACAGGAGCCCGCGCCCAAGCCCACTCCTGTGCAGGAAAAACCTGCAGAGAAGAAGAAAGAGGGTTTCTTTGCACGTATTCGCCGTGGGCTCAGTCGCACCAGCAATCAGTTTGTCGAGGGGATGGGCAACCTGTTCCTCGGGGCCAAGGAGATCGATGAAGATCTGCTGGAAGAGCTGGAAACCCAGCTGCTGATGGCGGATGTGGGCGTCGAGGCCACCAGTGAAATTGTCGATCGCCTCACCGAGCGCGTCTCACGCCGCGAACTGGCCGATGGCGATGCGCTCTATAAAGCGCTGCAGCAGGAGCTGGCAGAGCTGCTTAACAGTGTCGATGCGCCCCTGGTGCTGGATGCCAGTAAAAAGCCCTATGTGATTCTGGTGGTCGGCGTTAACGGCGTCGGCAAGACCACCACTATCGGCAAGTTGGCACACCGCTTCCTCGGCGAGGGCAAATCGGTGATGCTCGCCGCTGGCGATACTTTCCGTGCCGCCGCAGTGGAACAGTTACAGGTTTGGGGGCAGCGACACAATGTGCCGGTGGTGGCCCAGCATACCGGTGCGGACAGCGCCTCGGTGATTTTCGATGCCGTGCAGTCGGCCCAGGCTCGAGGTATCGATGTGGTGATTGCCGATACAGCCGGCCGCTTGCACACCAAGTCCAACCTGATGGAAGAACTGACCAAGGTGCGCCGCGTAATGGGCAAGCTGGACCCCAGCGCCCCCCACGAGGTGCTGTTGGTATTGGATGCCGGCACCGGTCAGAATGCGATTAACCAGGCCGCACAGTTTCGCGAGGCGGCCGGTGTTACCGGCCTGGTGCTCACCAAGCTCGACGGCACCGCCAAGGGTGGGGTGATTTTCGCTCTGGCACGGCGTTTCGGTATTCCCGTGCGCTTTATCGGTGTGGGTGAACAGGCTGAGGACCTGCAGCCGTTCCGTGCGCGTGAATTTGTCTCGGCGCTGTTTGGTCGCGATACCGCCTGATCGCTACTAAACCCTCTCAGGGAATAACAAGAACAACATCGTGATCACCTTTGACAATGTGAATAAGCGCTATGCATCGGGGCAGGACGCCCTGGTGCGTATCAGCTTGGAAGTCCCCCGCGGCGATATGGTGTTTCTCACCGGTCATTCAGGTGCGGGTAAGAGCACCCTATTGAGACTGCTCACCGCCATCGAACGCCCCACCAAAGGCTCGATTCTGGTAGCCGGGCAGAACCTCAACCGCCTGCGCAATAGCCAGATCCCCTATTACCGGCGCAACCTGGGCATCGTTTTTCAAAACCACCAGCTGCTGTTTGATCGCAGTGTCTTCGACAATATCGCCCTGCCGCTGGCGGTAGCCGGCTGCAGCAAGCGCGAAGTCGGCCGCCGGGTGCGCGCCGCGCTGGATAAGGTGGGTCTCCTGGACAAGGAGAAGCACAACCCCATCACCCTGTCCGGTGGTGAGCAACAGCGGGTGGGTATCGCCCGTGCGGTGGTGAACAAGCCGGCGATCCTGGTGGCGGATGAGCCCACCGGTAACCTGGACCCGCAGCTGTCCCAGGAAATCATGCGATTGTTTTCCGATTTTAATGCCGTGGGTGTCACTGTACTGGTGGCCAGCCACGACCTGGAATTGATAGCGCGCATGCGCCGGCGGGTTTTGACCCTGCAAGCCGGCCAGTTGATCTACGACGGAGTTCCGAGCCGTGAAGCACACCCAGTCTAGGGCCCAGCGCCCGGCGAGCAGCGCCACTGAAAAGCGCCCGCGCAGCAGTGGTGCCGTGGCTGCCCGCACCGGTATTGCGGATCGCTGGCAGTCCTGGCTCGATCACCACCGCCAGGTAGCGCGGGAATCCCTGCGGCGCTTTTTTGCCACGCCCATGGCCAGTGCCATGACGGCCTTGGTGATCGCTATCGCCCTGGCCCTGCCTGCTGCTTTGCAGCTCGGGCTGGCAAATTTCCAGCGCGCTGTGGCCGGCTGGGATGGTCAGCCGCAGATTTCGGTGTTTCTGAACAAAGGGGCGCAGAAAGCGGCGATAGAGTCCTTTGCTGCCAAGCTGCGCAGTGATCCGGCCATCGCGGAGGTAACTTATATCTCCCCGGAAGACGCGTTGGCGGAGTTCGAGCAGGCTTCTGGGCTCGGTGACCTACTGGTGGGGCTCGATGCCAATCCTCTGCCGGCGGTATTACTGCTGCGCCCGCAGGATACGCGGGACAGCGACAGGTTGCAGCGCATCGTGGAAAACCTGCGTGAGCATGCCCTAAGTGATTCGGTAGTGCTGGATCTGGCTTGGGTACAGCGTCTCACCCAGCTGACGGAATTGGGGCAGCGCCTTTCTGCGGGGCTTGCTCTACTGCTGGCGCTGGGGGTGATCCTGGTGGTGGTCAACACGATTCGCCTGCATATCGAGAGCCGCCGGGAAGAAATTCTGGTGGTGAAGCTTGTGGGGGGCACCAATGCCTTCGTGCGTAGGCCTTTTCTTTACAGTGGCCTTTGCTACGGGGCCTTTGGCGGCCTGTTAGCCTGGTGTCTGTTGTTGGGGGCGGTGCTGTTACTGTCCGGGCCGATTTCCGGTCTCTCCTCCAGCTATGGCAGCAATTATACCTTGGCGGGGCCTGGCCTCAGCTACTTTGCCGGCCTTATCGGTGGCGCCGCTTTGCTCGGGCTGATGGGAGCCTGGTTGGCGACGAGTCGCCACCTGCGCGAGATTGAGCCTAGCTGACCGGCTAGTGTCAGCGGCCCTAGTTTAGCCAAGAAACGTAAAGCCGTTGTAAAGTGGGGAACCTCTGGGGTATTGGGGCCCTCTAATCGGCTGCAATACAAGGGAATACGGCAGTTGGCGGCGGACTTTCTTAACCGCTCGTGCAAGTGCTACACTGAGTCCAGCCTGTCGCCGGATAAAGTGTCCGACGACAGCGGCCGCAGGAACCGGCCGACTAATAATGAGAGGAGAAACCTGAATGGGAACCAGCCTACAGCCAGTGCACACGCTGTCTCCGGGCGCCAACCTGGGAGCTTACATCCAAACGGTCAGCAGCTTTGATGTGCTGTCTGCAGAGGAGGAAAAGCGCCTGGCAGAAGACCTCTATTATCGCGAAGATATCAACGCGGCCCGCCAATTGGTTATGTCCCACCTGCGCTTTGTTGTGCATATCGCCAAGTCTTATTCTGGCTATGGCCTCAACCAGTCTGATCTGGTGCAGGAGGGTAATGTCGGCCTGATGAAGGCAGTTAAGCGCTTTAACCCGGAAAAAGGGGTGCGTTTGGTCTCCTTTGCGGTGCACTGGATCAAAGCGGAAATTCACGAATTTATCCTGCGCAACTGGCGCATCGTGAAGATCGCTACCACCAAGGCACAGCGCAAGCTGTTCTTTAACTTGCGTGGGCAGAAGAAGAAACTGGCCTGGCTGAGCAACGACGAAGCCAAGGCTGTGGCAAAAGATTTGAACGTGGATGTTGCCCAGGTCCATGAGATGGAGGGCCGTCTCGCCGCTCACGACGCCGCATTCGATGCTGGGGTGGATGACGATGACGACACTGCTTGGCAGGCCCCTGCGCACTATCTGGAAGACCGCAGTTACGATCCCGCGGCTCAGCTTGAGCGCGATAACTGGCAGGAAACCAGCCTCAACAGCCTGGCCAGTGCCATGGAGCAACTCGACGAGCGCAGCCGCGATATTATCCAGGCGCGTTGGCTGAGCGATGAAAAGTCCACCTTGCACGAGTTGGCAGATAAATACGGTGTCTCCGCCGAGCGGATCCGCCAGCTGGAAAAGAACGCTATGAAAAAAGTGCGTGCGGCTATGGAGGCCTGATCGCGCGCTCTGGCAGTTCGGAAAAAACCGCGCAACAGCGCGGTTTTTTTATTTCCGCAATGAAATGAACAGCCCCGTTCCATTGGCACTTGAAGTGAGATAAACCATGGCCCAAGTTTACCTTTTACTCGCCGCATTGTTCGGTGCCAGCGGCGTCGCCCTCGGCGCTTTTGGTGCACACGGCCTGCGTGGCAAGGTCGCCGAACCGTTGCTGGAGGCCTATAAGACTGGCGTGCAATACCAGATGATCCATGCTTTGGCGCTATTTGCTGTGGCGTTGCTGATACAGAATTGGGGGGATCGCTTGTCACTCACCCTGAGCGGCGCTTTCTTTGTATTTGGATTGGTGTTTTTTTCCGGTAGTCTCTACGCCCTCGCTCTTGGAGGGCCGCGCTGGCTGGGGCCGATTACACCGATTGGTGGGTCCTTGATGATAGCCGGTTGGGTGGCGCTGTTTATCGCCGCCGTTAATACCGCCAAATAGCTGGGCCGCTGCCCACTCAAATCCGATCAAGAGAAAACCGTTTCGCATAAGAGGTCGCGAACAATGCAAGACGAATCCGCGGAAGAGTTTCCCTACCGCACCGAGTACAAAAAAAAATCTATCCGCAGCTACGTGATTCGCGCAGGGCGGATGACTGAGGGGCAGCGCCGCGCCTTCGATACCTATTGGGGTCAGTATGGCCTGTCGCTCTTCGACGGTCCCCTGAACCCAGTTGAGGCTTTTGGCCGTGAGGCCCCGCTGGTGTTGGAGATTGGTTTTGGTATGGGAGATTCCCTGCTTGCCATGGCCCAGGCCGAGCCGGACAAAAACTTTATTGGCATTGAAGTACATCCCCCCGGTGTGGGCAGGTTGATTAACAACGCCGGAAAGGCTGGGGTTGAGAATCTCAAAATTTATATGGCCGATGCGGTGGATGTTTTGAATGACTGTATTGGGGATGGCATCCTGGACAGATTCCAATTGTATTTCCCGGATCCCTGGCATAAAAAAAAGCACCATAAGCGCCGTATTGTGCAGCCGCAGTTTGTGCGCCTGATTTGCAGCAAGCTGAAAACTGGTGGCGTAATGCATATGGCTACGGATTGGCAGAATTATGCCGAGCACATGCTGGAAGTGCTGCAGGCGGAGCCGCTGCTGGAAAATACCTCTTCAGGCAATGACTATGTTGAGCGCCCAGAATGGCGCCCGGAAACCAAGTTTGAGCGCCGTGGCCAGCGCCTTGGGCACGGCGTTTGGGATCTGGTGTATCGTCGTCTTACGGGTGAAGCCGTTGCCCTGGAACCGAGTGAAGAAACGTCTGAAACGCCTTCCAGCCAAGAGTCATAGGCAGAGTAATCTCATGCTTATTGCGCTATGAAAACCGCCGGCCAAAGGCCGGCGTGGTCCCACTTTGTGGTGGGCTCCCCTCTTTTTAAACGTATTGTTGCCAATTCTGCTTGAAAGATTCCCAGCGCTGCTTGTCTGCGGTGATGCGGATATTTCTTACAGAATTTTCGTTGTAGTACATCCAATCTGACAGCACGATATTGTTTTGGCTGCCGGCATAGTAGCGCATGCGGAAACGGAGAATATAACGGTTGGGGATTGCCAGGAACGCCACTTCGCGACCGGGAGTAACATTGGCGACTTCCACACATTCATGTCCATTCTTGTCGATTTCATAGACAAATCCTGCGATCGCTTTATCCACCCTGTCGGTATGGTGCAGGTAGTAGTAACGCACCGGACAGTAGGTTTTATTGTGCCAGGCAAAGCGTGCAACCACATTGGGATCGTTGGTGCTGGATATTACCTGGCAGGAGGCGCCGCTCCCGAGGTGTGGATCGTGGCGATTGCTGCTGTCCATTTTTGGAAAAAATCCCCCAGACTGCCACAGCATCTGCGGCGGCCGAGTGTCGCCCCGGTACAGGCGCCCCGGTGTCATATGCAGGTTAAAACCAGAGCGGCTAAAACGATAGCGATACAGATTGAAAGGGATGTCATTGTGGTTTTGTATATTGCCTAAGGCCAAGGGCTCGGAAAGCGCGGCTTCACTGGCCTGGCGATACCAGCAATAGGCGCCGCCCAGCAGTGCGGTAATGGCGTTTTGACGTCGCTGTATTCCATCCGGGGTGAGCTGTTGTACAGGGTTGGAGGGGTTGAAGCCGGTCAGCCATGTGTACATTGCCTCGACCAGACTTTGGGATGTATTGGCGATTCGAGTGTAATCTAGAGTCTGGATCAATGCGGCCTGAGTTACTAACTGATCGATTCGGGTCAGCCCATCTTTATTGCGACTGTATTTCCAGCTGCAGCGAGAATTCTGTTGGAAGTCGGTGGCGTATTCCCGAATAGTTCTCGGTGGGCGGCAGGAGGTTTGTATCAATTCTGGCCTAACCAGATTTCTTACGTAGTTATCTATGTTTGGCGCCAGCATCGGTTATCTCTCCGGTATTTATAGGTATATTTTTTATTTCCCGTCTATGATTTTCATATTGGGCGCGGCATTAAATAGCAGTTTTATTGAAAATGCAGAACAAATAACACAAATATAATCGAATTAATTTGAGTTTTAAGCAGTTAACCAAGTTAATAAAAATTCCAAGGGGGATGATTTTAAAAAGATTCCGGTGTCAGTAATGGGTAAACGCCATACTTCCCTGCCAACCTTCTGCGGTTTTGTATTTCTTCTCTTAATGAATAATGTGTCGGCTGATTTTGTCGGTACCCTAAATCTCTATGCCAACGGCGGAAAATACTGGTTCAACAGCGATCGCTTAAACGGAACGCCTTTTCACGGATTGACTCTGCAGGACACTACCGGTGGTGGAGGTGGCCTGGGATTCAATATGACCAATTACTGGGCGATGGAGGGAGTGGTCGATTATTTTGTTGTTGGAGTAGATGATTTTCCTGAAAAACTTGAAATTTACAATTATCACCTGGACCTCCTCTACCAATTTGGTGGGCAGTTTTGCGGCGATTTTTGTTGGCAGCCATATGTGGCTTTTGGCGTTGGCGAGATGCGCATTAATTATGATAAAGCGCCAAAAAAACGTTACAGGAGATATTACACGGACGAGGACGGGATAGAGCGTTACGACTGTAAATATCGGTATAAACACGATTATAAATATCCTGACTGGCATCCCTACCGAAAATATCTGTGCAACTGGCATGATCGCCAGACCATGGTCAATCTCGGTCTGGGGATAAAATACAGCCTCGGTCCCCGCTGGCAGGCCCGTGCGGATGTGCGACTTTTCCAGGGGGTAGATCACGGTGGGTTGGATGGTTTTGCCAGCGTCGCGATTGGTTACCAGTGGATCGAATACCCGGACTTTTGGTACGACGAAGATGCGGACGGAATTATCGATGCAACCGATCAGTGTCCACAGACCCCGGTGGGTGTAGATGTAGGACCCGATGGTTGCCCTATGGATATCGATTTTGATGGTGTGCCCGCTTATATAGACCAGTGCCCGAATACTCCGATCGGCATCGCCGTGGATGAATATGGCTGTATCCGCAGGTAAGTAATTATTTAAAGGCATCCGGGCGGTAGCCTGGAGGGCGGATGAAGGCGCCCTCCAGGTGTGATCTTGAGAGACAAAGTGTCGAATTATTCCCCGCGCAACTGCTCCAGTTGCTCGGAAATTTCCAACCACTCCATTTCCAGAAGATCGAGAGCTTCACGATGTTCTGTCTGCTCTTTATTGAGGCGCGCAATTTCATCCTGCTGGCCTCCGCTGTAAAGCTGCTCATCGGCCAACTTGTCTTGAACCTTTTGGAGTTTCTCCTCTGCCGCAGCTATCTGCCGTTCGACACTTTTTAATTTATTGGTCAGCGGCTTAAGCTGCTCACGCAGGGCTGCAGCGGCGCGACGTTGTGCCTTTTTGTCTTCGCCAGGTTTTTCCTGGTTGTCGCCGCTGCCTGCAGTTTTTTCCTCGCGTCGCTTTTCCCGGTTAAACCCCAATAGCCACTGCTTGTAGTCATCGAGATCACCGCTATAGGGTTCGGCGTGACCATTGGCGACAAGAATAAATTCATCGGCGGTGTTAGCGAGGAGGTAGCGGTCGTGGGATACCAAAATTACCGCGCCGGGGAATTCGGCCAGGGCCATTGTCAAAGCGTGGCGCATTTCCAGATCGAGGTGGTTGGTGGGCTCATCGAGCAGTAGCAGGTTGGGTTTTTGCCAGGCGAGGATGGCCAGCGCTAAGCGTGCCTTCTCTCCTCCGGAAAAGCCGGCTACCGTTTCAAAGACCCGGTCCCCGATAAAGCCGTAGCCGCCGAGGAAGTCTCGCAGGGATTGCTCACTGGCCTTTGGGCTCAGTCGTTGCAAGTGCAGCAACGGAGAGGCCTTGCCATCGAGGGCTTCCAACTGGTGTTGGGCAAAATAGCCAATGGCCAGATGCTCGCCACACTGGCGTTCGCCGCTTTTGGGGGCAAGCTCGCCGGCCAGCGTTTTTATTAGCGATGATTTACCTGCGCCATTGGGGCCGAGCAGGCCGATACGGCGGCCGGGCTGAATACCCAGTTGTACTTTTCTAACGACCACCTTATCGGCATAACCGATATCGGCTTCGCGCAGATCGATCAGTGGATTGGAGGTTTTCTCTGCGGATGGCAGGGTGAAATGAAAAGGCGAATCCACATGGGCCGGAGCGATTTGGGCCATGCGGTCCAGCGCCTTTAAACGGCTCTGTGCTTGCTTGGCCTTGCTGGCCTTTGCGCGAAAGCGCCGCACAAAGTCTTCCATATGCGCGCGTTCGGCTTGCTGTTTTTCGTATTGTATTTGTTGCTGGGCCAGGCGCTCGGCACGCGTGCGCTCGAAGGCGCTATAGTTGCCGCTATAAAGCACAAGTTTTTGCTGTTCGAAACTAACAATGCCATCGACTACCGCATCGAGGAAATCTCGGTCGTGGGAAATAATTAGCAGGGTGCCGGGAAAACGCTGTAGCCACTGCTCAAGCCAAAGGGTAGCGTCGAGGTCCAGGTGGTTGGTGGGTTCATCCAGCAGCATTAAATCCGCGGGACACATTAGTGCGCGTGCCAGATTGAGGCGAATGCGCCAGCCACCGGAAAAGCTGCGCACAGGACGCTGTTGTTCTGCGTGAGCAAAGCCCAGACCGTCGAGTAACTGTGCGGCGCGTGCCGGCCCGCTGTAGCCGTCGATGCTGGCCATGCGCTCGTGCAGCTCGGCCAGTTTGTGGCCATCGGATTCCCCGCTGTTCTCCGCCTTTGCCAGTTGATCTTGTAGGTGGCGTAACTCCCTATCGCCGTCGAGTACGTAGTCGAGGGCGGATTGATCGCTGGCTTCCACCTCCTGAGCCATATGGGCAATCCGCCAGCCACTGGGGATATCCACCTGGCCGGCGTCGCTTTCCAATTGACCGAGTAACAGCTTGAACAGTGTTGACTTACCACAGCCATTGGCGCCGATGATTCCCACCTTGTGGCCGGGAAAGATACGGCAGTCAGCACCGTTTAACAGGTCGCGCTCGCCCCGATGCAGGGAGACACCTTGCAGATTGATCACTGGGAAAACCTCTTATGAACCGGCCGAAGAATGCTAGGCTATTCGACGTATTAGCACGCGATCGCCGCCGCTTGAGCGCGCGGAATCGCAAAAGGTCTGGATTCTAACGTGACAGATAGCGCACCTCCATCTTCTTCCCAGGAAAACCTATTGTGGCAATTCAGCCTGGACTTCTATCGCCATCAAGGGGTGGAGGCTTTCCTGCTCGACTGCCAGGACACAAAAGGGGCCGATGTATGCCTGTTGCTTTGGGCCAGCTACGCGGCGGTGTGTGGACATCAGCTGAGCGAGGAGGGCTGGAGAGTGGCCGATCGCGGCCTGGCACCGCGTAGACGCATGATTATCAGCGTGCGCCACCTGCGCCGCTTATTGGGGCGCTTTCGGCCTCATACACTGCGTGCGTATGAAATGTGCAAACGTTATGAATTGAATTTGGAGCGCTTGCAGTTGGCGGCGCTGTGGAAGATCTGTCAGGAGGAGTGGCCGGGAGACAGACCGGCTCTGCAGCTTGCAGGTCAGCAATATGGGCTTTTGCAAAAAGATCAGGCCTGCTGGGCAGGCCTGATCGAAAGTTTCATGGCTTCGGCGGAAAACCCGGATACTCTCTGAGCTTCTCGCGAGAGGTTTCAGTAAACACTTTGTCCGGCAATAAAGTCTATGCGCCTGCATTTTTTATTGTTTCAACAAAGTGCAACTGCAATTCAGTTGGCCGCCCTTCATTCGCCGTTAACTGAAGAGCTCTTAAGCGAGACGGGCGCCAACTTAACAACGGTAATGTTGCGAGCCCTTATTCTCCACGGCGACCCTCAGTGGAGAACAGGCTGTTGGCCGGCGTCGAAGGTGTGATAGTGGGTGCCTGCGGAGTTTGCTCCAGCGATTTTTGGTGTTCTTCAGGCGCCAGGCTCTTTGTTTCCTCTGTGGGCTTTTCCTGTACCTCAGCCTCACTGGGGACGGCCTGTTTGAGCTTGTCTTCTTGTGGCTTTTCTTCTTTTGCTTTTACCTGTTCAGGTTTGGCAGTTTCAGAAGCCTTCACCGCTTTGACGGGCTTGGTTTGAACAGGCTTCTTGCTGGCGGGCTTTGCTACTTTTTGCTTGCCGTCAGTAGCAGCTTTTACCGGCTTGGTAGTGATTTTCTTCGCAGTCTTGGCTGCTGTTTTCTTTGGAGATTTAGCTGGGTTGGCCTTTTTCTCTTTGGCCTTCTTTTCGGTGGCTTTTGGAGTAGTAGTTTTTCTTGCAGATTTTGTCGCAGTCGCTTTTAGGGATTTACCGGTAGTGGTTTTCTTAGTGGCAGTGGCTTTTCTCGCTTTAGGCTGGGCCTTAAGCAGCTCTTTTTCCACCTTGACTGCGACTTTGCGCACGGCTTCCGCCGCCTTGAGCTCTGCTTTAGCCATGGTTTGCAGATACTTGGCGTCGGCAACAGCCTGTTTAGCTTGCTGTAGTGCTTCGTTGAATTTCTCTACATTGTTTTTGGCGGTTTCCACGCTTTTTAAGGCTGCGGTGGTTTTGGTAGTTTTAGCCTTAGCGCGAGCTTCACTCAGCTTGTCTTTTGCCTTACTCAGCTTGTCTTTTGCCGAGGTCAGGTCTTTTCCGGCCTTGAGTACTGCTTTACCGGCATCGGTGATTTTCTTATCGCGGGCTTTGTCCAATTTTGTAGAGAGTTTGGAAATTTGTGCTTCCAGCTCTGCAACCGAATTGACAGCTTTTTGTTTGGCAGCCATGAGTAAATGTCCTGACGTTTATTATCGATTGGCACTTCCGGGTAGTGCGTTCATCTTCCTTTAATACGATGGATACCGCTCTAGCAAGAGATATGCGCACTGCGCACTGCCCCAAACTGAAAAGCACTTCAAACAGTCCAGAACAATAACCGGTTACTGGCCGATAATAGCGTTGTTTTTATAAAAAATGTATGCCGTGTGCTGTGAAAAAAGCGTTGTCTGCAGTTTTTTTGTGGAGTGGCTGGAACCTGTGGGGGGAATGTGGTGTCCTGCACAGTGTGCGCGTCATCAGTATGCACTGGGAGTCGCCTTGGGTTAGACTTGAGCGCACTGGCGGAAACTGTGCGCCTGGTGGCTTAGGGCCGGAACAGAGTTACTAGAAAACCGCTGTTGGCGTTGGACCAAGGTCAAGCGCGAATCTATAAACGCAATACGGACAAAGAGACAACACCCATGAATAAATACCCTTTGGCTGCAGCAATTGCCCTTGGCCTGGCGCTGACCGGCTGTAACGAACAGGGACAGAAGCAGGAAAAAGAAGTTGCCCTGGACACTCAGGAGAAGAAGGTCAGCTACATCATTGCCGAAGATATGGCTAAGCGCCTCAAGGCTCAGGATGTGCAGCTGGATCCCAAGGTGGTTGCGATGGCATTGAATGATGTTGCCAGCGGCCGCGAGGATCGATTGTCCGATGAAGAAAAGCAGCAGACTATTGCCGCTTTCCAGGAGCAGATGCAGAAGAAACAGCAGGAGATGCTGGCCCAGCAGGAGAAAGAATTTAAAGAGAGCGCCGACAAAAATATGCAGGAAGGTAAGGCGTTCCTCGAAGAGAATGCCAAGAAAGATGGCGTGATCACCACCGATTCAGGCCTGCAATACAAGGTGATTAAGGAAGGTAGTGGCAGCAAGCCCAGTGCTACCAGCACCGTTGAAGTTGATTACAAAGGCACCCTGATTAACGGTGAGGAATTCGACAGCTCTTACGCGCGCGGTGAGCCGGTTCAGTTCCCGGTGAACGGTGTGATCAAGGGCTGGACAGAAGCTCTGCAGTTGATGAAAGAGGGCTCCAAGTGGGAACTCTATATTCCCTCTGAACTGGCTTATGGTCCTGGTGGCGCAGGTGGCAAAATTGGCCCCAATGCGACTCTGATTTTTGAAGTGGAACTGCACAAAGCTAACGTTGCTGGTGATGAGGGTTCCGAGAAAAAAGAAGAAAAGAAAGAAGAAGCTCAATCTGAATAATCTGACTTTTCGAACTTTACTGAAAAGGGGCGCCTATAGGCGCCCCTTTTCTTTTTACGTTTAAAGTAATTGCGCTTGATGATGCGGATTTGATTAGCAGTGCGGTACAAATACAGATTTGTTAATCGGAAACCGGTTTTTCAGTCGGCGGTAGATTACTTGCTGCAAAGATTTGAAGTAAAAAAAGCTCCTGAGCAAAATCAAAATTGTGTGCAACAGGAGAGGGGCCCGCTAAGTGATTCAGCTTTTGTGTGCTGTATGTAACAGGGCGATCATTTTATCTTCGGAGCTAAAACGGGTTTCCAGCGCTTCACCCAATTGGGAGAGATCTGGTGCCAGGCTGGAGAGGTCATCTGTTTCTAAATATTTATCGTTGAAGTCGACGGCGACATCCGTCGTTGTATCGATAGCATCGTAGAGTTCACAAGCTTTTTGCAGCCCCTGCTTATCCTCAAAGGCCTGCCCCTCGCGCATAAGCTGCTCATAGACTTCGAAGTGACCTGCCGACACATAGTCCACCAGTAATTGACACAGCTGGCGTACCCGGTCCTCCGTTTCAGGATCGTCTTCACTGAATTCCTTTTTTTCGGAGAGGTGATAAAAACTCACCAGTAGGTTTTGTCGTGACTGAAGCCAGCGATCAATAATCTCGCTAACACCACCCCAGCGCTCCCGCGCCGACTTACAATTTTCCAGCATCGCCAAGATGTCCTTTTGTTACTGTTGCCGCAGTGGCAGCTTTTTGCCGATCTCGAAGGCCCTTAGGAAGATAGGAGATTCCCCCGCCTGCGGCAAGAAGAGAGGCGCAAACTACGTCAGAATACTGTGATGGCTGTGTGAATTTCACAGCCTGCGCCAACAGGCGGCTCAGGTGCCGATAATCAGCGGCAATACCAGCGCGCTCAAGGCACCACAGAGCCCCATGGCAAGGGCGGCGCAAGCGCCACAAAGTGCGCTGATTTCCAGTGCGCGTGCAGTACCCACGGCATGGGCATTGATACCGAGCACAACCCCAAGAATACGCTCGTCGCGAATACCCAAACAGCGCACAAGCGGTGGCCCTGCCAGGGCCCCGACTACCCCGGTGAGCACCACGATAGCCGCTGTTAGGCTCAAGGTTGCATGTATCTTTTCGGCCAATGCCAGCGCGATGGGCGTGGTAATGGATTTTCCACTAAGGGCAAGTAATACAGATTTCCCCGCTCCAAGCAAAAGTGCGATCACTACAGCAATCGCTGGGGCTAACAGGGCTCCAACAGCGATAGTCACCAGCAGGGGCCAGCCGGCGCGGCGGATAACTGTCAGGTTTTGTTTTAACGGCACGGCAAGGGCGACCACGGCTGGTCCCAGTAGGGCGTAGAGCAGCCCGCTGGAGCTCTGGTAATCGCTGTAGGGAATTTCCAGGGTATGCAGGGTCGCAAATACTAACAAGCTTGCGGTGACTATCGGATGTAGCAGAACCGTTCCTGTGCGCCGATACAACAGTACACCGAGCCAGAAAGCGCAGATGCTGAGTGGCAGAGCAAATAAGGGGCTGTGTAGGAATTCACTGATCATGGCTGTGCGCCGTGTCGGTTTTCTTAAGTAGGTGGCGCAGCAGCAGAGTGCATAGCGTGAGGCTGATCAGGGTGCCAAAAAGAATTGCGGCGAGCAGGGCCAGCCAATCGGACAGGGTGAGATTGCGCAGGAAAAAGACCCCGGTGGCGGCGGGCAGAAATAGCAGTGGCAACAAAAAGAGTAGTTGTGCGCTGACCTTTGCCAGCCCGCGGGGTACACCACCATAGATCATCAGGCCGATCAATAGCAGTAACATACCTACCACGGCGCCGGGTACCGGCAGGGCGAGTGCGGTCCCGATCAGGCTGCCGAGCCGTTCGCTGCCAAATAAGATCGCAATACCGAGCACCCAATGGGCTATCTCGCGAGGGGATGGTGGTGTCATTGGCAAAGGGCGGCTCCACCGAGCCGCGACCTGGTTTCCGGTTTTTATTCAGGCTTTACGAAATGCCTGCCAGCCGCCGAACAGGATCAGTCCAGCAAAACCGATGGCGGACCAGCCTGGGATACTGAGGCCCATCATGGTCCATTGCACCTCGGCACAGTTGCCGTCGCCAGTGAGTAGTGCCTTGAGTACATCGGTCATTGGAAAGACGTCCAGCATATAGCTGACGTTGGGACCACAGGCAGGCACCTGGCCCTCTGGCAGGCTCTGCAGCCACAGCTGACGCCCGGCAAAATAAAGGCCGCCCAGAGCCCAGATGGAAACTAATAGCCCATACACGCGCCGGCCGATGGTTGCCGGGTTGTGCAGGAAGGCGATCAGTGAGACCACTCCGATACCCAGAAGCATTACCCGCTGGGTAATACACAGCTTGCAAGGTTCCAGACCTCGCGCATACTCCAGGTAAAAGGCCGAACCGAGTAAAAAGGCGACAAATAGAAATACCAGCAGAAAAGTAATACGTGGATTGGGTAAGGTCATGGTTTATCGGATCCTGAATAGTGCTGCCGAAACCGTTGGGCTTCGAGATTCAAGTCGGTTAGTAGTTTATTGAAGTTGTGTTCCAGTTTTGCCCGCCCATTACTGAGCTCGGGCAGTACATCCTGCAGCGCAACGGGGTGGCGCAGGCGCTGGCCAACCCGTTCCAGGGTGAGGCCAATAGTTCTCTCTTCGCGATAACTCTGCAGTAACTTAAATTGCTCGGCGCGCGCCATAAATGCCCTCGCTTGCGGCGGAATATACCGACTGTGGCTGCGAAAGTCTCTCCAGCATTGGTCGCAGAAATCTTCCAGGCTCTGTGGGTGCCACTCCTGCCAGCGCTGGGCCAGCAGGTGGTCGAACCAGATATCCAGAGCGATACCGCCATAGCGGCGCCAGCTGGGGTCCAGTTGCGCCAGGGCCTCGCGGTAGGCTGCATGGGTGTCGGTGCTGGCATCAATGCGCCGGTGCAACCGGATACCGGCCTCAATGGCCTCGGGTCGTTCCCCTTTTAAAGGGCCTTTCACGAAGTCGCCGAGAAGCCCACCCAGTCGCCAGCGGGCGTCGGGACCTGAAAGCAGCAGGTGGGCCAGATAGTTCATGCGCTCAATCCCCGTGGGTCGGAAATTTGGACCCTGCACCGGTGGTCTATTCTGCTGGGTCTAGCCCTGACAGCACATATACTGCGCGTAATAGTGACTGAGAAACTCCTCGAAAGAGCCTTTGTCTTCGGCCTCCACGCGCTTCTGTTTGAGTAAAGACTCCTCTGCCTCGCGCGAGAAATCCCGAACCGAATCACTGTCGAGAGGGCGTTCGAGAAAATAGCGGCGGTGCTGCTCGGCTTTCTGCATAGCCCAGTGATAGAAGTTCAGGTTTTGCTCCCGCATTTCCGCCAGAATCTGCTGGGCCGGGGTCGCGATCTCTCCTTTGACCTTGGCTCGCTGTACACCTACGGCACCGCGGTACTGATCACCGCCCCAGGCGCTGTCGAGCAGCTCGGCCATGGCGTCCACCTCTCCGAGCAGCTGGACCGCCCACTCGCTGAGTTCCCTTTCGCTCCCATTACAGAGCAGTTTGAGGTTGGGTTCGTGGCCGCGATAGACGATGCGCTGTTGGTTTTCCTGGGTTGAGCGGTAATCGACTTCATCGGTCTCAGGGCTCTCTGTCAGCAGACAGTGCAGCAGGAAACTGTCGATAAAGCGCATCTGTTGCGCATCAATGCCCAGCGGCATAAAGGGGTTTAGATCGAGGCAGCGCACCTCGATATATTCAACCCCGCGGTTGTTCAGCGCCGCCAGGGCGGTCTCGCCGCGCTTGGTGGGATTTTTCGGCCGGATCGGCGAATAGAATTCATTTTCGATTTGCAGGACTCCGGCGGAGAGCTGCTGATATTGCCCATCGCGGTCCTTTACCCCGAGTTCGCTATAGGGGCCGTAGGGCCGGCTGATAGCGGAGCAGAGTGTGGACAGATAGCTGCGCAAGTTGTTGTAGCAAACCACCAGGGACTTTTGCACTTCGCTGTTGTAACCCAGGTCGCCCATACGCAGGGAAGTGGCGTGGGGAGCGTGCAGCGTGTGGCCGTCGCCGTTAAAGGTTTCAAGCTTATGCTGGCGCCCCTCCACAAAAGAGGAGCACACTGCAGGTGCAGCTCCGAACAGGTAGATCAGCAGCCAATAGTTGCGGCGGAAATTGCGGATCAAGTCGAAGTAGCGGCGGGTTTTGAATTCGCACAGAGTTTCGTTGCTACCCTCAAACTCGTGCAGCCACAGCCAGAATTCATCCGGCAGGGAAAAGTTGTAGTGGATACCGGCAATGGTTTGCATGGCGCGGCCGTAGCGCAGACCGAGTCCCAACCGGTAAATGGTTTTCATGGTGCCGCTGTGGGAATTTCCATAGCGTGCCACCGGGATATCGCTGTCTGCTCCGATAACACAGGGCATGCTGTTAACCCACAGGCGTTCGTCCCCGATCTGGCTGTAGGTAAAGCGGTGAATGCGGTCGAGAATCCGCAGGGCCTCTTCAGGAGTGTTTACCGGTGGGGTAATAAATTCCAGCAGCGCCTCGGAAAAATCGGTGGTGATACTCTCGTGGGTCAGCGCTGAGCCCAGTGTCTGCGCGTGCGGTGTTTGCGCCAGGGTGCCGTCGTTAGCGACCCGCAGGCTCTCCTTTTCAATACCGCGGCGTATGCCTTTAAGCAGTTGCACGGGTTTGGCCTGGGACAGGGCGGCCAGGTGGGGAATGGGCACTCGAATCTCCTTGGTACTACCGGAACTCTTTCTTCTTGTCGCCGTTGGGGCAACTTGTGCCGGTGCTAAAAGAATCTCCGCTCAGGCGGCAGACTCCGATTCCGATTTGTGCTCGCCGGGTTGTGCGGGCGTTTCATCCGGGGCTTGCGATGGCGCGACCTCAGGTGCCTGTTCCGGAGCTACTTCCGGTTGTGGTTGCGGTTCCAGTTCTGGGGGCTCTTCAGGCGGCATTTCCTCTGGTGCGCCTGGTTCGATTTCCGGATCTCCGGGCGTCGCGGATTGCTCACCCAGGGCTTCCTCCGGTATCGATGGCTGGGCCTTGATATTCAGCGCACACTGCAGCAGTTCGATGCGCAGGCTGACATCACGCGTATTGGCCTCGAACATCTGGTTGATAGCGATATCTTTATGTTCGCTGCGAAACAGTTTGTTGGGCTCGCGGCCATCGAGCCATTCGCCGCTTTTGCTCAGGAACTGTTGGTGCTGGTTGGTCAGCACATACACGTGACTCATTGTGTTGGGCAACTTTGATGCTGTGACAGAAAGGCAGTTTAGCGACGGGTGCTTTGTGGCTCAAGAAGTCTGTGGGGGCGAAAGCGGCAAACGCCCGCCCCGAGGGGATAAGGCGGGCTGTTCGGGGCTTGTTAACGGGCCTCAGAGTGTTTGCAGCGGGTAGTTTTCGGGGTAAGGCAGGCGCGCACAGCCGCTGTCCACTGCGGCACGTGCCACTGCCGAGGCGACTTCCGGCAGCAGGCGCGGGTCTATGGGTTTGGGCAGGATATAACTTGGACCAAAACTCAGCTCCACTCCGCCGTAGCCCTCGCGCACCGAGTCCGGCACCGGCAGATGGGCGATCTTGCGGATGGCCTCAATCGCAGCCAGTTTCATCTCTTCGTTGATGCGCGCCGCCCGCACATCCAGTGCGCCGCGAAAAATAAAGGGGAAGCACAGTACATTGTTGACCTGGTTGGGGTAATCCGATCGCCCGGTAGCCATGATCAGGTCGTCGCGCACACTGTGGGCCAACTCCGGTTTAATCTCCGGGTTTGGATTCGAACAGGCGAACACCACCGGGTTTGGTGCCATGCGCTGCAGCTGCTCAGCGGAAAGCAGGTCTGGGCCGGATACGCCGAGGAAAACATCGGCGCCGGTGATGGCGTCATCGAGGGTGCGCATATCGGTATCCCGCGCCCACTCGCCCTTATAAGCATTGATATCGGTGCGGCCTGAGTGAATTACCCCGCGGCTGTCGACCATGGTGATCTGGTCTTTGCGCGCGCCGGCGGCCAGAAGTAATTTACAGCAGGCGGTGGCGGCAGCACCCGCTCCCAGGCACACCATGCGCACGTCACTGATTTTCTTACCCTGGATCTCCAGGGCATTGAGCATACCGGCGACCGTCACAATCGCGGTGCCGTGCTGGTCGTCGTGGAATACCGGTACCGGGCAGCGCTCGATCAATGCCTCTTCTATATGAAAGCATTCAGGCGCCTTGATATCTTCGAGATTGATGCCGCCGAAGGTATTGGCGATGGCGGCGACAGTCTGAATAAACTGCTCCGGGCTGTTGACGTCCACCTCGATATCCACCGAGTTGATATCAGCGAAGCGCTTGAACAGAAGCGACTTGCCCTCCATCACCGGCTTAGAGGCCAGCGGGCCCAGGTTACCGAGGCCGAGGATGGCGCTGCCGTTGGATATGACCGCCACCAGGTTGCCCTTGCCGGTATAGAGGTAAGCGGTCTCGGGGTCCTTGGCAATTTCGCGCACCGGTTCCGCTACGCCGGGACTGTAGGCCAGCGACAGGTCTTCCTGGGTCTCGGCAGGGGTGGTCAGCTCGACTGAAAGTTTGCCGGGGCTGGGGAGCGCGTGGTAATCGAGCGCTGCCTGGCGCAATGAATCCGTCATTTGGGGGCTGTTCTCTCGAAAACGGGGGGTAACACCTGCGGCGTCATCCCGGTTACTGCGGGCCTTAGAGAATAACCGAGGGGCGCTTGTGCTCACAAGCTCGCAGGGGCAATGGAATGGGTATTTATTACTATTTTGCCCTTAACAACTGGCCAATTTCAGGATGATCAGCCGTCAAGAATCTATTTTTAAGGATAATTTTACTGCTAATAACGAATATATTAAGCGATACAAATCGATTTTTCCCCGGCGCCCCAGAGTTGTGCAGATAGGCAAGTTTCGGGCACAAAAAAGGCGCCGAGGAAAATTCCAGGGCGCCCCTTCCGAGGCACCGCAGTGCCTCGCTATTCGGATTACTTGCCGATGCGGCTGCCGAAACGCTTCTTGAAGCGGTCCACGCGTCCACCGGTAGTTGCCTGCTTCTGCTTGCCGGTGTAGAAGGGGTGGCACTGGGAGCAGACATCGATCTGCAGGTCTTTGCCCAGAGTGGAGCGGGTCTTAACAACATTGCCGCAGGAACAAGTGGCAGTGATGTCGGTGTAGTTAGGATGGATATCTGCTTTCATGATGGCCTCTTTCCGAAACCGCCACCCGATCTGTTGCCGGGCACGGCATCGTCGTTGGAGCAGGAACCGGATTGGTTCCAGGCTGATTAAAAAGTCGGCGCATACTATCAGATTAGCGCCGGGGTTCAAGCCCAAATGCCGTGCCCCAATGGTCGCATTAGTCTACAGGGGCGATGAGCTGCCGCAGGGCTTGCAGGTGCTTATTTAGTGCCTCTCGCCCGGTCGCAGTGAGGCGATACCAGGTGATGGGTTTGCGCTCTACAAAGTCTTTGCGCAGGGCGATATAGCCCTGCTCTTCCAGACGACGCAGCTGGGCGCCGAGGTTGCCATCGGTCACCTGCAGCTGTTCCTTGAAGCGGGAGAAACTGATTTCCTCATACTTTGCCAGCATCACACTGATCGCGAGGCGCACCCGGTGTTCGAGTACCGGGTCCAGCTCCGTAAGGGCTTTCATCATGCCGCTCCACTAGTTTGCTTGGCCCGCTGTACCAAGCCGGTCCACAGGAGTCCAAAGCCGATCACCAGGCCAGTCAGTGCCCACGCATAGGGTGGTGTCAGTAAAACCATCAGCAAGTAACTGGCCAACATCAGCATGCCGCTATAGATGAGCGGGCGGACCAGGTGAATGCCGGCGAGGCTATAAGACACCCCTCCCAAAAGTAGGAATAACTCCGGGCCTGCAGCTCCGGGCTTGACGATCATGGTGGCCAAAACCAACAGGAAGCCTATTCCGGTCACCAGCCAGTGCCAGCCAAATTTGCGACCAAAGCTGCTGTTATTAATACCCTCGCGACGTGCCGTGCGCTCACCCAGCCACCAACTGAACAGGCCACCGGCGGTGCTCGCCACCAGGAAGTAATACACGGTGATTTGCGGGGCCAGGTCCGCCGAGGCAAATCCTATAAAAATCAAAAGCCCCCACAAGAAATAGAGTGACGGAATACCGCCCTCGGCTTCGTTGCCGCGCACGGCATCGCTGACAAAATCCAGGCTGTCTTTGAGTTTTTCCACATCGGTCATGGCTGTCTTCCTTGCTAAATTAGAGCACTCTAAATGTTAGAGTTGATTTGTAGAGTACTCTGAATTTCAGAGTATGCAAGTAAATTTTGCTGTCTCTGTACCTTACTGTGGCAGCCAGTACACTAGCGCCTTTTCAAGAGCGCATTGGGGGCGGGGTGCAACAGACGGTACCACAGACAGTACAGCAGGGGATCATCCTAAGGTTGGCGGTGCCCGTGCCACTGCGGCGTCTCTTCGACTACCTGCCCCCGGAGGGCTTTGATCCCGCCGAATTGAAACCCGGTCAGCGTTTGTGGGTACCTTTTGCTGGACGAAAATTAGTAGCCGTGTTGGTGGATATCGTGCGGGAGTCGCCGCAGGCACAGCTAAAGCCGGCGCAGGAATTGCTCGATAATGCCGCCTTGTTTGATAGTGGTGCGCGCAAATTCCTCAACTGGATCGCCGATTATTATCAGGCCCCGGTTGGAGAGGTTTACGCAGCCGCCCTACCCGCCGCACTGCGCAAGGGCAAGCCCGCCGATCACTGGGCCGAGCAGTGGTTGCAACTGACTACCGAGGGCAAGGGGTTACCGGAATCTGCACTGGCGCGAGCGCCCAAGCAGCAGGCTCTGTTGCAACAGTTGCTGCGCGCCGGCCCGCAGAGTCGAACTCATCTGAAAGCCCAAGGCCATACTCCAGCGGTGATTCGCGCTTTGCAGGAGCGCCATCTGGTGGAGTGGGTCTCGGGCCCTACGGTGCCGCCGCCCATGCCGGCAGCGGAGGCCACTCCGCCACCGCAGCTAAACAGTGAACAGCAGCAGGTGCTCGAAGCGGTGGATTGCAATCGCTTTTCTGCCACCCTGTTGGAAGGCACTACAGGCAGTGGCAAGACCGAGGTCTACCTGCGTTTAATGGAGCGAGTACTGGCCGAGGGGCGCCAGGCCTTGCTGTTGGTGCCGGAAATCGGTCTTACTCCGCAGACTCTGCGACGCATCGCCGCGCGCTTTCCCGAACACAGTATCGCCGCCCTGCACTCGGGACTGGCCGAGGGCGAGCGCGCCCAGTCGTGGCTCGCTGCAGCCGGGGGCCAGGCAGATATTGTCATAGGTACCCGTTCGGCGATTATGACGCCACTGCCGAGGCTCGGCGTGGTGTTGGTGGATGAAGAGCACGACGCTTCGTTTAAACAGCAGGATGGGGTGCGTTACTCCGCTCGCGACCTGGCGGTGGTACTGGCGCGCAACAGCAATGTGCCGGTGTTACTGGGTTCCGCTACTCCCTCCTTGGAAACCTTGTACAACGCCCTTAATGGCCGCTATCAACACTTGCGTATGCGCCAGCGCGCAGGCGAGGCGCGTCCACCGCAGATCCATGTGGTGCCGACCCTGCGCGAGCCCTTAGAAGAAGGCTTTTCGCCACTGGTTCTGCGGCATATCGGCGAGACCCTGGCCCGTGGGGAACAAGTGCTGGTGTTTATTAACCGGCGTGGGTTTGCGCCGGCGCTCAACTGCGATGATTGCGGTTGGATCGCAGACTGTCTGCACTGTTCCAGCAAGCTCACTATGCATAGGCGCCAACGCCAATTGCGCTGTCACCATTGCGACTATCGCCGTCCTATGGTGGATAGTTGCCCGCAGTGCCACAGCCGTTCCATCTCCGCCTTGGGAGGCGGCACGGAGCGGAGTGAAGAACTGTTGGTGCGGCGCTTTGCCGATTACCCGGTAATCCGCGTCGACCGCGATACCACCACCAGCAAGCAGGCGCTGGACCGCTTACTGGCGCCGGCCCGCGATGGCGAGCCCTGCCTGCTGCTGGGCACCCAGATGCTGGCCAAGGGGCACCATCTGCCAAGGGTGACCCTGGTTGTGATCCAGGATGCCGATGGCGGTCTGTTCAGTGCCGATTTTCGTGCCCCTGAGCGCACAGGCCAATTACTGGAGCAGGTGGCTGGTCGCGCCGGGCGTGGCAGTTTGAGTGGCCGCGTATTGGTACAGAGCCGCTTCCCGGAGCACCCGCTGCTGCAGATGTTGCTGGAAAAAGGCTATGGGACTTTTGCGCGCCAGTTGCTGCGCGATCGTGCGGTGGCGCAGCTGCCCCCCACCCATGCCATGGCATTGGTGCGAGCCGAGTGTGAAGAACCCACCTGGGCCGAGGAGTTTCTGCACAATGCCCGTTTGTTTATGCAATCCCTTGTGCCACCTTCGCCTCAATTGCAATACCTGGGGCCGGTACCGGCACTGCTGGAGCGTAAATCTGGGCGCTACCGTTTTTATGTACAGGTGACCGCGCAAAATCGCGCGCAGTTACAACCCCTGTTGGCCCGGGTATGCGCCTGGGCAGAGGGCAATAAGAATCGCCGTTTGCGCTGGGCGGTGGATATGGATGCGCAGGAATTGTCGTGAATTTTGCGGGAGAACAATGCGTGCGGGGAAATTGGCAGTACAATTCGCCCGCTGAACAGACTATCCAGGGAAGAATTCCGCAATGAGCCGTCGCAACACCAAACGTCGCAGCAAAAGCTCCTCAGGCAAGCCCGCATGGGTGTGGTTTGTACTGGGTAATGCCGTGGGTGGTTTTACGGTGTTCTTGCTGCTGCAGTTCGGTATGGCCGGCAATGGCAAAGGCGCTGTTGGCGACAGGACTCCATCAGCCAAGCCGGTGGCGCAGGCGCCGTCCGAACCGCGTTTTGATTTCTACACCATGCTCAAGGAAAACGAAGTCTCGGTACCGCCACCCAAGGTGGCCAGGCCGGCCATTCGCGGAGAGTCTTCTTCCAGTAAACAGAGTACTGCCGAGAAGGCTAAGGCGCAGGTATATATCCTGCAGGCCGCCTCCTTCCGCGAAGCGGCGGAAGCCGAGCGTCTGCGCGCCCAGCTCACCCTGGCCAATCTGGATGTCAAAGTGGAATCTGCCAGCGATAGTCGCGGCACTTGGCACCGCGTCCTGGTCGGCCCCTTCGACAACCGCTCGCGTATGGCCAAAGCCCGCCAGGTCTTGGCAGAGCATCGCTTAATGCCGCTGGTATTGAAGCGCCCCGCTAATTAAATCAGACGTCGGATCCCCCGTCCGGCGCCGCCAGCTTGCCCAGTAGCTTTTTGATTGCTGGTCTGATCAGCGGCGGCAATCCCAGTGAAATGATCCAGGCCAGTAACCAGGCGCGGCCCCATATTGGCAGAAATCCGCTACTGAAACCCTGATGGGAGTAGGTAATAGCCCCGGAAATCACCCCAGACATCAAGCAGGTCATAACGAGAGTGAAAAGTAGTTTGAAGTAGCGGGAGGGAAGGAGAGCCAAGAGGCGGATCCGCAATGGATGACGGGTTTTCATTATAGCAATTGGCCCTTCTCTTATTGAAAACGGCGCGTCCCGTCCTCACTTATCTAATCTGACTAAATTTCCCGGCGCGCAAGGCAACATGTCTCGCGCAGCTAGAGCACACGCGTAATCCGAGAGGTCTCCATTGGAACAGTATCGCGGTACCACCATTTTATCCTGTCGCCGCAACGGCAAAGTTGTGATTGGCGGCGACGGCCAGGTGTCCCTGGGCAACACCATTATGAAAGGCAATGCACGCAAGGTGCGCCGTCTGTACAGAGATAAGGTTATCGCCGGTTTTGCCGGTGGCACCGCCGACGCCTTCACTCTGTTTGAGCGTTTTGAAGCGAAACTGGAAGCCCATGGTGGTCAGTTGACCCGCGCCGCGGTAGAACTGGCCAAAGATTGGCGCACAGACCGTGCCCTGCGCCGTCTGGAAGCTCTGTTAGCAGTGGCGGATGCCAGTGCCAGCCTGATTGTGACCGGTAATGGCGATGTGATTCAGCCGGAGGATGATCTGATTGCTATCGGCTCCGGTGGGCCCTTCGCCCAATCTGCAGCGCGGGCGCTGCTCGACAATACCGATATGGACGCGCGCTCCATCGTCGAACAGGGCTTGAAAATTGCCGGCGATATCTGCGTCTACACCAACCACAACAACACCATCGAAGAATTGACCTACTGACCGGGTGCTCTCAGAAGTAGCGCCTGAGTCCGGCGGGCCACAACCTGGCCCGCACAACCGTTTTGCAGGAATTTGTATGTCCCAGATGACCCCCCGTGAAATCGTCCATGAACTCGATCGCCACATCGTTGGCCAACAGGACGCCAAACGCGCCGTAGCGATTGCGCTTCGCAACCGCTGGCGTCGTATGCAGGTGAGCGAGGATCTTCGCGCCGAAATTACCCCGAAAAATATCCTGATGATTGGCCCCACCGGTGTGGGTAAAACCGAAATTGCGCGTCGCCTGGCAAAGCTGGCGAATGCCCCCTTTATCAAGGTGGAGGCGACCAAATTCACCGAAGTGGGCTATGTTGGCCGCGATGTAGAGTCTATCGTGCGCGATCTTGTCGAGATGGCAGTGAAGCAGGAGCGCGAATTGGCCATGGGTGGTGTGCAGCAGCGCGCCATGGATGCGGCCGAGGAACGCATTCTCGACGCCCTATTACCTCCGGCGCGCTCAACCGAGCCGAACGACAAGGATTCCAGCACCCGACAGCTGTTCCGCAAGAAGCTGCGCGAGGGTGATCTGGACGATAAGGAAGTGGAAATCGATCTAGCCGCCGCGCCCATGGGCGTAGAGATTATGGCCCCTCCAGGTATGGAGGAAATGACCAACCAGCTACAGGGCATGTTCTCGAATATGTCCCAGGGCAAGACGCGCAAGCGCAAGCTGCCGGTCAAGCAGGCGATGAAACAGCTTACCGATGAGGAAGCCGCCAAGCTGGTTAACGACGAAGATATCAAAACCCGCGCGATTCGCGCTGCCGAACAAAATGGCATTGTCTTTATCGACGAGATCGACAAGGTGGCCAAGCGCCAGGAGAGCGGCGGTGCCGATGTATCCCGCGAAGGGGTACAGCGCGACCTGTTGCCGCTGATCGAGGGCAGCACCGTCAACACCAAATACGGCATGATCAAGACGGACCATATTCTGTTTATCGCTTCCGGTGCCTTTCACCTGTCCAAGCCCTCGGATCTGATTCCAGAGCTGCAGGGGCGTATGCCGATCCGCGTGGAACTGAGTTCGCTGACTTCCGCCGACTTTGAGCGTATCCTCACCGAACCCTCGGCATCTTTGACTGAACAGCAGAAAGCCTTGCTGGCGACAGAGGGCCTGGAATTGCAATTTACCGAGGACGGTATCCGTCGCATCGCCGAAGTGGCTTACGAGGTGAACGAGCGCACTGAGAACATCGGCGCACGCCGTTTGCACACGGTGCTTGAGCGCCTGCTGGAAGAAGTTTCCTTCGATGCTGGCGACGGTGACAAGTCACTCACTGTCGATGCGGCTTATGTGGACACTCACCTGGGTGAACTGAGCCAAAACGAGGACCTTTCGCGTTTTATCCTGTAAATGAAACCGCAAAAAATACGATTAAATCGCGCAGAGAAAATCCTGCAGTTGCTGTTTGCCGATGGTGAATTCAGCCTGCCGGCAGAGTATCTGCGTGTCTACTCCCCCAGCGCCGAGGTGCGCGGCCACGGCAATAGCCCCGCACTGCTGGTGGACGGAAAAATCAATGTGGGTATCGACAGAGTCGAAGCCGCGGGTCGCTATGGTCTGAAAATCGATTTTGATGACGGTCACGACACCGGCATTTACACCTGGGAATATCTGCGTGAACTGGCCGAAAAATACACCATCAATTGGGAGGCCTACCTGGAGCGCTTGCGCGCAGCGGGTAAAGGGCGCGACCCCGATGAAAGTGTGGTGAAATTTATCGGTTAGCTGCCAAGTGCGTCATTGAGGACGCACTTTCTATCCGCCCAAAACCATGAAAAAAGTGAGAAAAAACAATAAATTTCCGCTGTTTTTCTCGATACTGTAACAATTATGTGGCTGCTTTTTATTGTTGCTACATGCGTACAAAATTTTGTGATCAAGAAAACAAGATGTTAATCGGCGCGTAATTCTTTTGTCATATTTCCGGACTCTAATGCTCGCCAAATTCACGAGTTCCGGAGGCCCACCGTGGCAAAAAAACTTGCCCGCGCACTCAGCGCCTTTTGTTTGATACCCCTCGCTTCTGCAGTTTCTGCCGCGAGCCTGCCCGATTACCAAACCAATAGCGACTGGTTCACCGATGCATCCGATCGCCTGGAAGAGCGTACTTCTCTTTCCCGTGAAGCCAAAACGGCAAAAAACGTCATCCTGTTTGTGGGCGACGGTATGGGCATTTCCACTCTGACCGCTGCACGCATCTTCGAAGGACAGCGCCGTGGTAAAACCGGTGAAGAGAACAGCCTTTCTTTTGAGGAGTTTCCTTACAGCGCCCTGATCAAGACTTATAACACGAACCAACAGACTCCGGACTCCGCCGGCACCATGACCGCGATGATGACCGGAGTGAAAACCCGCGCCGGTATGATTAATGTGGATGGCAAGGGTCTGATGGCTGACTGTGCTGCGAGTAAGGAGCTGGGCTTGAACAGTTTCCTCGAGATGATGGAGAGCCGTGGCAAGGCTACCGGTATCGTCTCTACTGCGCGCCTCACCCACGCCACTCCGGCAGCAACCTACGCCCACAGCGCCAGCCGGAAGTGGGAGTTTTCGGCTGATGAGGGCTGTACCGATATCGCCACACAGATGGTGGAAATGAATATTGGCGATGGTATGGAAGTCATGCTCGGCGGCGGTCGTGACTATTTCACTGCGGTGGCCGAGGGCGGCCTGCGCGAGGATGAGCGCAACCTAACTGGAGAATGGCTGCTGCGTTACGATGGCAAACAGACTGCGGCCTACGTGGAAAATGGCTTTGAGCTGTCGGCGGTGGATACCGCTAAAACGGACAAACTGCTGGGACTCTTTACCGGCGACCATATGAGCTACGAAGCGGACCGTATCGCCAAGAACAGCGACGAACCCAGCATCGTCGAAATGACCACCACCGCCATCGACATGCTGAAGAAAGATGAAGATGGCTTCTTCCTGATGGTGGAAGCCGGCCGGGTCGATCATGCTCACCACGCCGGCAATGCTTACAACGCGCTGAATGAAGCTATAGAGTTGTCCGACGCCGTGAAAGCGGCGATGCAAAAAGTGAATCTGGAGGAAACCCTGATTCTGGTGACCGCAGACCACAGTCACGTAATGAACATGGCGGGTTACCCAACCAGAGGCAACCCAATCCTGGGCAAGGTGGTTGGCAATGATGGTAGTGGCGCAGCGAATGAGACCGTTTCTCTGGCTGATGACAATATGCCCTATACCACCCTGACCTACACCAACGGCCGTGGTTTTGCGGACCTGGGTACCGAAACCGATGCGGATGTGCGTGACAATCTGGACATTGCCGCTGGCCGTCACGACTTAACAAATGTGGATACCAAAGCGCCCGGCTACCACCAGGAATCCCTGGTAGCCCTGGGTGGCGAGAGCCACGGTGGTGAGGATATCAGCTTGCACGCGATTGGCGCCGGATCCGAAAAAGTACAAGGACACCTGGAACAGAACGCGGTTTTCCACATAATGACTGCCGCGACCGATCTGTCGCTATCAGAAGAATAATTGGGGGTATTGACCATGAAACAGTTTAAAAAGACCCTGCTGGCCTTTTCCGTTGCAGTGCTGGCCAGCGCCTGTAGCGACGACAAATCCAGCTCCGACAATGTTGCCGAAGTGCCGGATGCGACTGAAACGCAACAGCAGGATTACCTGGGACTCTCCAAAACCCAGAGCACAAGCAGCTGGTTCGCAGATGGCCAGAAAGCGGTAGCTGCGGCGAGTGCGGAGAAAATCAACAATACGCCGGGAGCTGCGAAAAACATTATCTTGTTTGTAGGTGATGGCATGGGTATCTCCACTGTCACCGCCGCGCGCATCTTTGCCGGCCAAAAGCTGGGCCTCGACGGCGAGGAATACCAGCTGAGCTTTGAAAAAATGCCCTTTGCCGGTCTGGTAAAAACCTATAACACCAATCAGCAGACCCCGGATTCCGCCGGTACTATGACTGCGCTGATGACCGGTGTGAAAACCAAGGCCGGTGTTTTGAGCGTGGCCGAAGATGTGGCCCGTGGCGATTGCGCCGCCAGCTTACAGCGCCCGCTGACTACCTCCCTGGAACTGGCTGAGGGACTGGGCAAGAGCACCGGTATTATCAGCACCGCACGCATTACCCACGCCACCCCGGCGGCTACCTACGCCAAGGTGCCGGAGCGCGATTGGGAATACAGCGCCCCGGATGGCTGTCGCGATATCGCCACTCAGCTGGTTGAACTGCAAGCCGGCGACGGCATAGATGTAGTGATGGGCGGTGGCCGCCGCAACTTCCTGCCAGCGGACTTCACCGATGGAGAAGGAAAAGGCGGTAAACGCTCGGATGGACGCAATCTGGTAGAGGAGTGGAAGGAGCGCTATAACGATGGCGTTACCACCTCCGTCTATATGGAAGATAAAGCAGCTTTCAACCAGTTGGATGTGGCCAACACCGACAAGCTACTGGCGTTGTTTAACTCATCTCACATGCGTTATGAGGCGGACCGTGGTAATGATGTTGGCGGCGAGCCCTCTCTGAGCGAGATGACCGCCAAGGGCCTGAAGATGCTGCAGCAAAATGATAAGGGCTACTTCCTAATGGTGGAATCTGGCCGTATCGACCACGGTCACCACGCCAACAATGCCTACAATGCCCTCAGCGATGCGGAAGAGTTTGCCAAGGCAGTGCAGGTAGCCCTGGATAACACCAGTGCCGAAGATACCTTGATCGTAGTTACTGCCGACCACAGCCATGTGTTAACCATTGCCGGCGGCACTACCCGCGGAAACCCGATTTTGGGCAAAGTTGTGACCAATGATAATTCCGGTGTTGCCAATGACTCGCCCAAGTTGGATAAGGAGGGCTTGCCCTACACCACGTTGAGCTATGCCAATGGTCGCGGTTTTGCCAATTACGGCGATCACACCGATGCTGATGAGCATTACGACGGTGAAGTGGTACAGGGCCGCCAGGATCTTACCGATATTAATACCACTGCTCCCGGCTTCCATCAGGAAGTGTTGGTTCCTTTGGCAGGCGGTGAGACTCACGGCGGTGAGGATGTGGGTGTCTGGGCCCGCGGTCCCGGTGCACACCTGGTGAGTGGCACCAATGAGCAGAACTACCTGTTTCATGTGATGGCACGCGCCGGCGGCCTGCTGGAGTAAAGCGCCAAATAAATTGGCGACCTTCAGGCGCGGGAAGTCTTCCCGCGTCTTTTTCGTTTTTCCGGCACATATTTTCGATCCTCTAATCTCCTAACTGCCTTCTCCACTTAGATCACAAGTGTTTTATGGGCGAAGAACTCAGCGCAGCCTTTTTCTATTTCCCTGCGCAATCGCATCTTGTGCCAGTCGCTCATTTCCATCAGCTTGATCAATTCTTCTCCCAATGGTTCTCCTACCGAGATGGCAAAACGACAGAGCAGGTATAAATCGCGCCAATCCCCCAGCAATTGCGCCAGTTGTTTCAGTGGCTCACAACGCAGCGCTACAGACTGGGGGTGCCTCTCTGTGAGTAGGCGGCTGTGGTACCAGTGATCTTTCACTCGTTTGCGCAATTGATGGAGTTTATGGGCGTTGTCTCCTTCGCATGCCTCCAGCCAGGCTTTGTGCGCGCGCTGGTAACCACGTAAATATCCGGCATCGATATCACTCCAGCGGATATATTGTAGGGGCCATTCGTCAATGCTCTCCCGCGCCTTACCCAGCAGTTCTTCGACCCGAATAAGACTCTCTTCATTTCGCTGGGACTGCTGTATTTGTCGCAGTAACCGATGGATTTTTTCAAAGTGGTTGGGGGGGGCCAGGGAGAGTAGCGCGGTACGTATGGAGACCAGATCGCGGCCCGGTGACAGGCACCGCGCCAATTTTCGATAGCGATCATTCTCACGTTGGAACAGTGGATTATTTTTCGGATAAATCAGGCGCAGTAGTGCGCGTAGTTTCTTACAGTGTTTGCGCAGCTCGTGCACGGCGTGTTCCTCCGGCAAAAGCTCGGCATTGTTGCTGGCAGCGTGTATTTCTGCGTGTGCTGCACGACGCAGACTCACCGCAACAGGCGTGTCGCTATAGAGCCGGTATTCCATGAAAGAGTCCTGGGTCCCGTTGTTACTCTTGTGTGAATTAATTTTAGTGAGTTGCCGCTGGACGAATCATGGGCGCTGTTCCGTCGGCTTGGTAGATGTACAATGGCGCACTGAATTTGGCTCAGCAGGCAGCACAGCATGAAGGATCGCAAGACCACCCACTTCGGCTACCAAGAGGTCCCGGTGGAGGAAAAGGCCGGTCGTGTGGCGGAAGTGTTCCACTCAGTGGCGGCGCGTTACGACGTAATGAACGACTTAATGTCCGGGGGTATCCACCGCCTCTGGAAGCGTTTCACCATCGAACTGTCCGGTGCGCGGCCGGGACAGAAAATCCTGGATATTGCCGGGGGCACCGGCGATCTCACCGCGCGCTTCTCGCGTATCGTCGGAGCCAGTGGCCAGGTGGTATTGGCGGATATCAATGAATCGATGTTGCGGGTCGGCCGCGACCGCCTGCTCGATCGCGGCATCGCCGGTAATGTGGTGCCGGTTCAGGCGGACGCCCAGTACCTGCCCTTCCCAGACAATACCTTTGACTGTATCACCATCGCCTTTGGCCTGCGCAATGTCACCGACAAAGACCTGGCGCTGCGCTCCATGTTGCGGGTACTGAAACCCGGTGGGCGTTTACTGGTACTGGAGTTCTCCAAGCCGGAATCGAAGCTACTGGAAAAAGTCTACGATCAATACTCGTTCCGCCTGCTGCCATTTATGGGCAAGCTGGTGGCTAACGATGCGGACAGTTACCGTTATCTGGCGGAGAGCATCCGTATGCACCCCGACCAGGAAACCCTCAAACAGATGATGGTGGAGGCCGGTTTTGTCGATTGTGAATATCACAACATGACCGGTGGCATTGTGGCATTGCATCGTGGCATTAAGCCCTGAGAGATGCCCAACGTGAGTGACTCCCAAGTGATGGCACGAGGCCAATAACCACCATGAGCGATCCTACTTATCGCGCGGGTTTTGACGCTGCGCTGGAAACCGCTATTAATGCCGCCCTGCAATACGACCCAGCGACCCGAGCGCGCCTGCAGGAGTTGGATGGCAAAACCATGGCGCTCGACCTGACGGCTCCAAAGTTGCAATGCTGTATATGTATCGAGGGCGATCAGGTGCGCGTGCGCCAGCACTGGGAGGGGGAGGTGACCACCTCCATCAGCGGTTCGGCTATTTCTCTGGTGCGGCTGCTAAAAGACCCCGATGCCACGCCTGCGGCACTGGGTGTTTCAATCAACGGCTCCAGTGCCCTGCTGGCGGAATTGCAGTGGATCATGAGCGACCTGGATATCGACTGGGAGGCGCCACTGGCCCAACTGATTGGCGATATTCCCGCCCACTCCATTGGCAATGTGTTGCGCAGTGCCGGCAGCTGGCTGAGCGCCAGCCTTAGTCGTGCGCCGATTGCAGCGGCGGAAACGATCAGCGAGGAGTGGCAGTTGACGCCACCGCAGGCGCAATTTGAAGCCTTCGCCGACGATCTTGCAGAGTTGTCCCTGGCCACCGAGCGCCTGGAGGCGCGGGTGCGCCTGCTGCAGGAGCAGTTTTCCCGCGGGGAGGCCGAGTAGTCTTGCCAGTATCACGCAGTGTCACCATCGCGCGGGTATTCCTGCGCTATCGACTGGATCTATTATTGCCGGCCGAACGCCGCTCTTTGTGGCTGCGCGGATTATTGGCTCCCCTCAAACTGCTGCCGCAACCAAAAATGGAACGCGGCGAGCGACTGCGCCGTGCATTGGAAGAGCTGGGGCCGATCTTCGTAAAATTTGGTCAGCTGCTCTCTACCCGCCCAGATTTGTTGCCCCCGGATGTGGTCGAACAGCTCGATTACCTGCAGGACAAGGTACCGCCATTCCCCAGCGATCAGTGTCGCGCTCTCATCGAAGAGGCCCTCGGCGCGAGTGTCGATGAAGTCTTTGCCAGCTTTGAGCGTGAGCCTCTGGCCGCAGCATCGGTGGCACAAGTGCACGCCGCCGTGCTCAAGAGCGGCGAGTCGGTTGTGGTCAAGGTGCTGCGCCCGGGCATCGATGACGTGATTCAGGAAGATTTGCGCCTGCTGAGGGTGATTGCCCGAGCGATTGAGCGCTTCGTGCCAGAGGGCCGGCGCCTGCGCCCGGTGGAAGTGGTTGAAGACTATCGCCATACCATTGAGGGCGAACTGGACCTGACCCGCGAGGCCGCCAACGGTACCCAGTTACGGCGCAACTTTAACAATTCACCGCTGTTGTATATCCCCCAAGTGTACTGGGATTACACCCGGGGAAACGTGCTGGTGCTGGAGCGCATCGACGGCATTCCCGTCACCGATCTGGCGCAGTTGCGTGATCAGAATACCAATATGCCGCTGTTGGCCGAGCGTGGCGTGGAAATTTTCTTCAAGCAGGTTTTTGAATACAACTTTTTCCACGCGGATATGCACCCGGGCAATATCTTCGTTTCTCGCGAGCACCCGCAGCGCCCGCAGTATATTGCCATTGATACCGCCATCGTCGGCAGTTTATCGCGAGAGGATCAATACTATCTGGCGCGTAACCTGCTCGCCATGTTCCGCCGCGACTACCGTATGGTGGCGGAGTTACACGTGCAGAGTGGCTGGGTTCGAGCGGATACCCCGGTTAACGCTTTTGAGGCGGCGATTCGCGCCGTGTGCGAACCCATCTTTGAGAAGCCGCTGGGGGAGATTTCCTTTGCTCGGGTATTGATCAGCCTGTTCCAGACTGCCCGTCGCTTCGACATGGCGGTGCAGCCACAGCTGGTGTTACTGCAGAAGACCCTGTTGAATATCGAGGGCCTGGGGCGTCAGCTTTATCCAGAATTGGATCTGTGGAAGACTGCCCATCCATTTTTGGAGCGCTGGATGCGCGAACGCATTCACCCGAAAACCCTGGTGGGCGAGATCAAGCGCTATGGCCCCGAGTGGCTGGAGAAGTTTCCGCAGATGCCGCAACTGGTGTATTCCGCCCTGGAGCAGTCGCGGGAGCTGGCGCCACAATTGGAAAACATCGGCGAGAAACTGGCAAGTGGCCAGCGCCGTGGGCGTTGGCAGTATTTGCGCCGGCTCGCAGGAGTGCTGCTCGGTGCCGGCGCCCTGGCCCTAAGCCGACCACAGTGGTTGGAGCAGCTGCCACCCTCCGGTTGGGTGCTGGGCATCGCCGCCCTGGTACTGTTGCTCTGGCCCTAATGATACTGACGGCGATATTTAGCCGGCGGCGTGCCGGCCTACACTTGGAATTCTGATGGAAGAGACATTGAATCAAGCTGTACCCACAAGCGGCTTCCTGGATCAGGTCAGCTGGAACTGCGATGACCTGGTACCCGCGATTGCCCAGGACTTTAAAAGTGGGCGCGTATTGATGATGGCTTGGATGAATCGCGAATCCCTGGCGCTAACCGCCAGTGAAGGCTACGCGGTTTACTGGTCGCGTTCCCGCAAGAACCTATGGCGCAAAGGGGAAACATCGGGCTTCCTGCAGAAAGTGCGCGAGATACGCCTCGACTGCGATGGCGATACAGTACTGCTGTTGGTGGAGCAAGAAGGTGGAATTGCCTGCCATACGGGCCGCAGCAGCTGCTTTTACAAACTGTTGCAGGACGGCGAATGGCAGGTTAGCCAACCGGTACTGCAAGATCCCAAAGCCATCTATAAGTGAGCCCCAATATGAGCGATCTGCTGCAGCAACTCGACGCCGTATTAGAGAGCCGCAAGCGCGGGGATGATGCCGATAAATCCTATGTGGCCAGCCTTCACAGAAAAGGACTCAACAAGATACTGGAAAAGGTGGGTGAGGAAGCTACCGAAACGATTCTCGCTGCCAAGGATGCACAGACCACTGGTGACAATCGGGATATGATCGCCGAGACGGCGGATCTCTGGTTTCACTCAATGGTGATGCTCTCTCACCTGGGAGCGGACTCCCAGGATGTAATACACGAACTGGGGCGGCGTTTTGGCCTCTCCGGCTTGGAAGAAAAGGCATCCCGCAATAAAGAGGGATAAGAATTCAGCCGGAGATACTGACGTAACAGTCCTCTGGTAAGTTGTGGTTTTACCCATGGCGGCCAATGGCAATGCAAAGTGGCTGCCGTATTCAATGACATGGAGACAATTATGGGATTCGGTGGAATTAGCATCTGGCAGCTGTTGATTATTTTGGTCATTGTCCTGCTGCTGTTCGGAACCAAGCGCCTGAAAAACCTCGGTGGTGATTTGGGTGGTGCACTTAAAGGCTTCCGCAAAGCGGTGAAGGATGATGATAAGGATGAGGACAAAGACAAAGATCCCGAGCGCCTGCAGCACGATGAGGAAGAGAAGCCGAAGCAGGGCAGCGCCTCCAAGGAAAAAGACAAGCAGTCCCAGGACAAATAATTCGGCACTGTAACGCGAGTAATGCCCGTGTTTGATATTGGTTTTTTTGAACTGCTGTTGGTCGCGGTAGTGGCACTGCTTGTGGTGGGCCCGGAGCGCCTGCCCGAGGCCATTCGTACTACGGCGCGCTGGTGGTCTGGCTTGAAGCGCACCTTGCAAGGTGCGCGCGAGGAGCTAGAGCGGGAGGTGGGTGCGGACGATATCCGCCGGGAGCTGCATAATGAGCGCATCCTGCGGGAGATCGAAGAGAGCCGTCGGGAGATGGAACGCACCTTCAATGAGGCTAACCACGAGGTGAATGAATCCCTGCAGCAACAGTTAGAAGAGGATAAATCTCAGCCCGACGGGTCGGCTAAATCGGAGGAAAAAGCTCCAGCAAAATCCCTACAGGAGCCCGAGCACCCGCGCGCGGAAAAAGAGGATTATTTACCTGAACAGGATGAGACAGTTGAGGAACTGCAAGACCCGGAATATCCAGAGCATTGGCACGATTTCGGCGACCCGGAGTTGAATCCAGATCACCCGGAAAATATACCCAAAGAGATAGAAAAAGAATCGCAACAGGAAAAAGACAAGTAACCATGAGCGATCAATCACAAGACAGCCATCAACCATTTATCGATCACCTGATCGAACTGCGGGATCGGCTGCTGCGTACTTTACTGGTTGTGGTGGTTCTCTTTGCCTGCCTGGTGCCCTTTGCTTCGGATATCTATAACTTTATTGCCAATCCACTGCAGGAGCGTTTGGTCGGCGATGCGGGGATGATTGCGACAGAAGTAACTTCGACCTTCCTCACACCATTTAAAACTACTTTTATCGTATCGTTTTTTATCGCAATACCTTTTGTGCTCTATCAAGCCTGGGCTTTTATTGCTCCCGGTTTATATAAAAATGAAAAACGTATCGCGATACCGATCCTGGTTACCAGCGTAGTGCTTTTCTACGCGGGTATTGCCTTTGCTTATTATGTGGTATTCCCCATTTTGTTTGATTTTTTCGTCGGCTCGGCCCACGCAGATATCAAAGTCATGCCGGATATGCGCAGTTATCTGGATCTGGTGTTGAAATTATTTTTTGCCTTTGGTTTTGCCTTCGAGATTCCAATAGCCACGGTGTTGTTAATCTGGAGTGGCGCGGTGGATGCCAAAACGCTAGCGAGCAAACGCCCCTATGTGATTGTGGGTTGCTTCCTGATCGGTATGCTGCTTACTCCACCGGATGTGATTTCTCAGTCCCTACTGGCTGTACCCATGTGGTTGCTGTTTGAGGTGGGTATTTTATTTGGCCGTTGGATTACATTGCGCCAGGTAAAAGAGGAAGCTGAAAAGTCCTAATCAGATTGTTTATAAAAGCCTGGCAAAAATGGTCTTAAAGAAAATTTCCAAGAAAAATTATTAATGCATTAAAATGCCCCGGCGCTTTTGCAGCCGGGGCAGTCGCCCTGTTGTTTTGCCTGCCCTGCCCAAATCCAACCCCATGCTCTCAAAACAGAATTGGCTGTGGAAGGACAGTCTGCGTTCCATGCAATAAAAGCTGAACGATATTGGTTTTTGCGCCACTACTGGCAAGCCCCCATCGCAACAAAAACCAAACGGTCAGCTGAGGAAAGTGGCGATTAGTGAGAAGAACTCCTGTTCCTCCATCAATCGCCTCAGCCGCAAAAATACTTTGCGGCAATTACTTTACCCTGAGACCCCAGGTATTAGTGAGATGCGGTGGCAGGTTTATTGATAGGCGTAGTTTTCGTACGCTCTTTCTTTTCCTGCTCCGCTATTTCTTTTTCCACATTGCTGCTAACCAGGCGATAAAAATAGTATGCCATCAGGAATATAAATCCGATTACGGCCAGGCTAAGCAAGCCGGAAAAGCTGGTAAATAGATCTACTAAGGCATCCATCTCTCTCTCCAGTACGCCAATGCTTCAGCTATGCAGTGTATGGGGTTGCAGAGCCAGATTCTTGACCTAAATCAACTGGGCTTGAGTTATTGGAAAAGAGAGTGGAAGCTGACCTTGTATCGTTTGATTGAAAATAATTTAAGGCGTTTCCGGGTTTTCGGAGCGGGAAATTTCTATCGTGTGACTAAACGGTATTTTTTCGTAATGTTGGTAGTAGAATTCATGCGAACCAGCTGTGCAGGGAAAAACACGCCGTTTACAAATGAAGCGTAAGGCTTAAGAGCAGGCAGACTAGCGCCAAACCCAATAGCTGATAAAGATCCTTTTCTTGTCGCCAGCGGGGCATAAGTAGCATGAGTGCTAAGGGGGGGATAAATAAGGCAATAAAACCAGCAAAGGTGCTGTCATCAAAGCAGACACTTAATAGACGTAGCCAGACAATGGCAGCAAATACCAGGGTAAACACTGTCAGAATCGCGCTCACAGGCATCATGCTATAACCCTTAGAGGCTATTGAAGGGAAAGGAAAATCCCCAGGTTGATCGCTATAAAATCAAAATAGGAAAGGAAGTGTATATCAGATTGCCTATCGCAAGGTTACTTAGCAAAGGGTTTAATTGGCGCGTATGGTTGCTGCTCGTATCTCTTTATTTGACGGGCTGTGAAACTGTAGGCTACTACGCCCAGGCAGCTGCCGGTCAATGGCGTATTTTGTCCGGGCGTCAGCCGATTGAAAAAGTCATTAATGCGACGGGCACCAGTGAGCAATTACAGCAGCAGTTGCAATTGGTACTGCAGATTCGCGCCTATGCGGCTGAGGTTTTGCAATTACCGGTGGGCAATGCCTACAGTGCCTATGTACAGCTAGACGACACCTACCCGATTTGGAATGTCCTGGCAGCGTCTGAATTTTCCCTTGAGCCTAAGCGCTGGTGCTACCCTATCGCCGGCTGCGCCAGTTACCGCGGTTACTTTCGCAAATCTTCCGCAGAGGCAAAAGCGAACCAGCTGTATGCAGAGGGTTACGATGTATATTTAGGCCCGGTGCCCGCGTACAGCACTCTTGGTTGGTTCAACGACCCAATATTATCCAGTTTCGTAAACTGGCCTCAGGAGCGCCTAGCCGGTCTTTTATTCCATGAGCTGGCCCATAGAAGGGTATATATCTCCGGTGATACCCAGTTTAACGAAAGCTTCGCCACCGCTGTTTCAGAAATCGCCCTACCCGGCTGGCTCAGCAGCCAGGGCCTGGTCAGCTCCGCGGCTCAGGCCCGCGCAGAGACCATGTCTGTCCGTCAATTGATGGCAGCCGCCCGCAGACAATTAAGGCCTATCTATCACTCTTCTGAGCCAGACAATTTAAAGCGTGAACAAAAAGCTCAGGTTTTATCCCGATTACGCCAATGCTATAGAAAGCTATCCGCAAACTGGCCCAATCCCGCCCGCTATCAAAGCTATATAGAAAAAACGAATAACGCCACCCTGGCCCTGGCCGCTGAATATGAATCCCAGGTACCGGCTTTTAAGCAACTTTATTTGGATAGTGGTAGTTGGGAGGCTTTTTATGACGCAGCACAGAGACTAGGGGGTTTAAGTAAGGCTAATCGAGAAGAACGCTTGCTTCAGTTGGGAGATGAATATCACCGATCAAACACAGAGAGAAAACAAGGGAGTGGGGAGGATGAAAAGAGATGCATTTCGAGTGGTTAATGTGAAAATATCACAGAATTATTTTTTCCAAGAATGGTTCGTGATGGGTATTTATTCTAATTTCATAAAATGCCCTATCAATAAATTACGGTCTTAATTTAAAGGTGTTTTCATTTCGTGACAGCTGGTTAGGGTGATTTAAATATTTTATATCTTGTTTTTCTGGCCTAGCATTAGTTGTTTCTTTATAGTCCCGCCCTTCAGAATTCCATCCAGTAAGAATGAGTAGAATGATGTACCCTAAATTCCTATCCAGTTTCCTAATAATTGGTTGCTTATTATTTCTATCAGCCTGTAGCAGTGATGATAAAGGCAACACTAATGAGCTTCCCGAGAAAACGCTCAGCCTAACGATTGAAGGGTATGTGGAAACTAATAGCTATAGTGATGTTGAGGTGAAGTTACAGGTAGATGATACTGAATTTTATGGAGAGGTAGACGCATTAGGGAATTACTCTATCGATATAGAAATTCCTGAATCTCAGATTGATAGCTTTCTAAGAGCTGAAGCCATTTTTCCTGTCGAAAGTAGTATAAGGCTTGTGAGTCTACTTGGATCTGTAAGAACTTTGCTAGAGAAATCTGGTAAAGACCAAGTTTTAGTACGTACTGAATTACTTGATGTAAATATTACCTCTCTCTCAACTGCTCTCTCAGCAGTTATAGAAACTGCAAATGATGGCCCAATTATATCTCAGTCTCAATATGAGTTGGCTTATCATAAGATAGATGCCTCTGTAGCATTTGCTATTGCTACATCTTTAAAGATGTTAATTAATGATTCACTTTATTTAGTTGAAAATGGTCTTAGTCTACCTGAAAAATTCGTTGACATTTATGAATTTGCTACAAATTATAGCGAAATATCTCTTTATGTTGCTAAGGTCACCGATACTGTTTTTGAGCTATTTGTGGAAACTAAAAAGGAAATTGTTAGGGAGGAAGGGATTCTGGCATCTTCACCATCTGAATTATCTTTCATCGCTGATTCATATTATCTACCTTCACAGGGAGTAAGATTAATTTTAAGGGAGAATGGAACAGGTGAAATTAATGGTTTAATGGATAGCGTAGATATTACTTGGATGCAAACAAATAACGCTATTCTTATAGAAGGAGCAGATTTAGTAATAAGTTCTTCTTACAATGAATTTGATTCATCCTACGAAGAAACACACTATAAAATCAGTAAAATAAAATGGCTTTCCGAAGGCTCAGATCTTGACTTAATTGTTGTCGATGCTCAGGAGTATGAGCACTCTCCAAATGGAGAATATAAAGATTCGGTATTTGTAGATAGAACAGATATGGCAATAGCACTTCGATCATCTGGGATGCTTCCTATATCTGATAAAATTGAGTTGGGAAAGTTGTATAGCCTTCCTATAGTGACTACACCAAGTGAAATTATTAATCCTATAGTTGAAATTACTCCAGAATATACCGTAAAAGTCTTAGATATGCGCTTTCATGGAAGTTATGAAAGTGGTGGTAATGTTGATATTACCTTCCCAGAAATTAATGAAAGTGGTGAATTGTTTGAGTTTGAGAAATCTGGAGTTTGGTATTTAGATAATGATGATCAAATCGTTGTGGAAATGCCAAATGGAGTTAAGTTAATTTATTGTTTTTTAAATTATGAATACAAAGATCAAGACTGGGTATTTGTACTTGAGGACTTTGAAGGAAAAAAAACGGCAAGATTTTACTCTAGTTTTGTTCAGAATTTCGAAGATTGGGAAGAGACAGAAATTTCAGGTATTTACCAGTTGATTGATCCAAAATACAGTTTCTGGTGGCCACTGGATCACTATTGGTTTGAATTAAAAACTGATGGGGCTGTAATGATAATAAGTGCTTACGACTCAGATTTAAGTGGAAGCCTAGAGGATGATGAGATTAGCATGCGTCATGGATTGTGGAAACTTAATGGCAAAAATAATATAGAGATTAGACAATACTCGGATCAATCTTATAAAGATTGTGATCCATTGTCTTGGAGTCCTCCTATGAATTCTGATTGTCAGCTACGTCGGGTACGTAATTGGGAAATATTCAACATTGTCAACGATCAAACTCTTCATGTTAAAAGTATTTTTCAGTTCTTTTCTAAAACTAAAGAAGAAAATATTACAAGTGATTCAAATGATAGTGGGCTTATTTTGGAATCAACTTTAATCTACCACACATTAGTGGAAAAATTATCTGAAAGACCAATCACTATTCCTTACCAATAACCTATATTTTCTATAAGCTTTAATTTTCGATAGTAAGTGTTATTAGGAAAGAGAGAGGTCAGCTGCTAGTTTCAGGGCCTCTCCCTGCTAAGTGAAAATATCGACAGGTTACTACCAGTCAGATGAGAAAGGTACGATACCAGCTCCAAAAGCTAAAAAGTGGTTGTTGTCAGGCTGTAACTGTAAAATTTTCGGGAAGAGATTGAATGGCGGTTAGCTAAAATTGCGGCGAAATCTTGGGTCGGAGGATAAACCTATGATTAAATTATCAATTGCCAAAACCTTAAATTTAACCACTCCGTATAACAATGATAATGACCGATAAAAAATGTTAGCAAATCTATGATTTGACCCTAAAAAAGAGAAGTCGATTGCAAGTGAGGAATAATTCAACTAGACCCATAGGGTTATTGTTAAGCTACAAGAACACTCTGCGAGCGGATCTTTAAGTGCTATAGATTTTATTTTTACAATCTCCAACAGCTTCTCTCAAAAATCTACCCTAGAAGGTCCTGGAATTTACAGTATGAAGGTTGAGAATTTCAACTTGCATTCTGTCGACTGAAGCAGGCTAAGTTATAAATGGTACGAGAGATATACAAGTGTACTTATAATAAGGTGAAGAGATGATCTATTTGCAGCGTAAGAGTATGGTAAGTTTGCTCTGAAATCAAAATTTATAAATAGACGCTATATAAATAGATGCTAAATGAAAAATAATAGAGTGATTTTCACTCTATTATTTTCCCAGCTTGTTTGCTACATCCAACATCCGATTCGCAAATCCCCACTCGTTATCAAACCAAATCAATATCTTCACTAATTTTCCGCCGGCAACCCGTGTCTGGCTGGCATCAATAATTCCCGAGCGTGGGTCGTGATTAAAGTCGCAGGAGGCGAGTGGCTCTTCGGTGAAGCCGAGTACGCCTTTAAACTCTGTAGCGGCTGTGGACTTCAGCAAAGCGTTGACTTCACTCTGGCTTACATCTTTTTGTAATTGCACAGATAGATCAATAGCGGAGACATTGACCGTGGGTACGCGCATGGCCTGGGCTTCGAACTTTCCAAATAAGTGCGGCAATATGCGTTCGATGCCGCGGGCGAGTGCGGTGTCGACGGGAATAATGGAGGTAACGGCGGAGCGTGTTTTTCTTAAATCGGTGTGATGGTAGGCATCACTTACCGGCTGGTCGTTCATGGCGGAGTGGATAGTGGTTAGCACGCCCGCTTCTATGCCGAACGCCTTGTCGAGTGCTGCGATCACCGGCACGCTGCAATTGGTGGTGCAGGAGGCGGCCGAAATAATGGTTTCATTGCCGTTCAGGGTGTGATCGTTAACCCCATAAACAATAGTGGCATCCACATCGCGGCTGGCGGGCTGGGAGAATAAAACCTTCTTTGCCCCTGCGACCAGGTGAAGTTCGGCACAGCGCCGCTCTTTAAAACTGCCGGTGCATTCAAGCACGATATCGACATTCTCTTCACGCCAATTCAGGTCTTCCAAACGCTCGAAATGCGTGACGGAGATACGGTCGCCATTAACCGTTAGCGTGTCATTTTCCACGGAGACATCACCGGCAAAGCGCCCGTGTACCGAGTCGTACTTGGTGAGGTGGCCGATGGTAGTGCAGTCGGCCAGCTCGTTGATAGCGACAATCTGCAGGGTATCGCGGGCGCCGGATTCGTACAGGGCACGTAAAACGGAGCGGCCGATGCGGCCATAGCCATTAATGGCGAGTCGGGTGGTCATAGTGGTAATGCCGGATAGGAATTAAAGGCGTCGCCGAGGCACCCCCCGCGACACAGAGCGCAAGGGGAGCCTGGTTTAAGCGCTGAAATTAGTTCAGTACTTTCTCGACAGTTTCCACCACATTTTCCACAGTAAAACCGAAGTGGCGCATCAGTTCGTCGCCGGGGGCGGACTCGCCGAAGCTGCTCATACCGATAATGGCGCCGTCAAAGCCGACGAATTTATACCAGTAATCCTGGTGGCTGGCCTCTACGGCCACGCGGGCGCGCACGGCGGAGGGCAGTACCGATTCGCGGTAAGACTCGTCCTGTTCCATAAAGGCTTCGGCGCAGGGCATGGAGACCACGCGCACTTTCTTGCCCGCGAGCTTCTCTTTGGCGGCCATGGCCAGTTCCACTTCGGAGCCGGTGGCGATAATGATTGCTTCCGGGGTACCGTCGCAGTCAGACAGTACATAGCCGCCCTTCTCTACCTGGGACAGCTGTACGGCATTGCGTGGCTGCGGTGCCAGGCCCTGACGGCTGAATATCAGGGTGCTGGGGCCATCTTTGCGTGCGATAGCCATCTTCCAGCTCACTGCGGATTCGGTGGCATCGCAGGGGCGCCAGGTGTGCAGATTGGGGGTAGAGCGCAAAGCGCTCAGCTGCTCAACCGGCTGGTGGGTGGGGCCGTCTTCACCGAGGCCGATGGAGTCATGGGTATAGACAAAGATCACGCGCTGCTTCATCAGTGCGGCCATTCGCACGGCGTTGCGAGCGTATTCCATAAACATCAGGAAAGTGGCGCCATAGGGGACGAAACCGCCGTGCAGGGCGATGCCGTTCATCATGGCGCTCATGCCGAATTCACGCACGCCGTAGTAGACGTAGTTACCGGAGGCGTCTTCGGCGCTGACGCCCTTGGAGCCGGACCAGATGGTGAGGTTGGAGCCGGCCAGGTCGGCGGAACCACCGAGGAATTCCGGCAGCAGTGGACCATAGGCGTTCAGTGCATTTTGGCTCGCCTTGCGCGAAGCGATTTTTTGCGCATCATCCTGGCACTGTTGGATGTAGTCATCGGCTTTTGCGAGGAAGTCTGCGGGCAGTTCGCCACTCATACGGCGCTCGAATTCGGCGGCCAGCTCGGGGAACTCTTCGCGGTAGTCGGCAAAAATATCTTTCCACTCGTCTTCCTGCGCTTCACCCTTGGGCTTGGCATCCCACTCAGCGTAGATCTCCGCGGGGATTTCGAAGGGGGCGTGCGCCCAGCCGAGTGTTTCGCGTACCAGGGAGATTTCGTCATCACCCAGAGGTGCGCCGTGACATTCCTCACGGCCCTGCTTGTTGGGGGAGCCGAAGCCGATCACGGTTTTACAGCAGATAATGGTGGGCTTGTCGCTGTTGGCGCGAGCCTCCTCGATGGCGGCTTTAATCGCGGTGGCGTCGTGGCCATCCACATTGGGGATAACGTGCCAGCCATAGGATTCGAAGCGCTTGGGCGTGTCGTCGGTAAACCAGCCTTCCACTTCTCCGTCGATGGAGATGCCATTGTCATCGTAGAAAGCGATCAATTTGCCCAGACCCAGGGTACCGGCCAGGGAGCAGGCCTCGTGGGAAACGCCTTCCATTAAACAGCCGTCACCCATAAATACATAGGTGTGGTGGTCGACCAGCTCGTAACCCGGACGGTTGAACTGTGCCGCCAGTACTTTTTCGGCCAATGCCATACCTACGGCATTGGTAATGCCCTGGCCGAGAGGGCCGGTAGTGGTCTCAACACCAGGTGCGTAACCGTACTCCGGGTGGCCCGGGGTTTTGGAATGCATCTGGCGGAAATTCTTTAACTCTTCGATCGGCAGGTCGTAGCCGGACAGGTGCAGCAGTGAGTACAGCAGCATGGAGCCGTGGCCGTTGGAAAGCACAAAGCGGTCGCGGTCGGCCCACTCGGGATTGGCCGGGTTGTGCTTCAGGTAGTCATTCCACAGCACTTCGGCGATATCCGCCATACCCATAGGCGCACCGGGGTGGCCGCTGTTGGCTTTCTGGACGGCGTCCATCGACAGGGCGCGGATAGCGTTGGCCTTGTCTGTGCGAGAGGGAGTAGAAGACATAGGAAGAACTCTCTGATTTTCGGATGGCCGCAGGGCGCTCTATAGGCTTTTCCCACAGCGACAAAATGGGGGCGTATTTTCCCGTAAAGGTGTGCTTCACGCAAAGGCTTGCGGGGGAAATTGCTATTAAGTGAAGCAACAATTGCTCTGGTCAATGTGCAGATGGTGGCTACAAGCACCTACATCAAAATAATTTTATAAAGCTATATCAAAGTTCTTTGATATAGTGAGGTGTGCCTGCTAGACTCGTCGGCATGTCTGAAATCCAGTCCCTATCTCAATCCGGCCCAAGCACGGAGATTCCCCAGCTGGCGGCGACCCTGAAAGCTGCTGGCGATCCCCTGCGCCTGGAGATATTGCGCCTGCTCAGCCAGGACTCCTACAGCGTGCTCGAGCTTTGCCGAATTTTTGATCTGCGCCAGCCAGCCCTGAGCCACCACCTCAAGGTGCTTGCCCAGGCGGGGCTGGTGAGTAAACGTCGCGAGGGCAACAACCTCTTTTACCGGCGTACAGGTACCACGCCTCTGCTCGCACAGCTGTTCGCCAATCTGGATCAGTTGCCGTTATCTGATGCGCGGGCTCAATCAGTGGCGCGTATCTCGGAAGAGCGCGCCGAAGCCTCGCGCCGCTTCTTTGCAGATTATGGCAATCGCTTCCGCGAGCAGCAGGAGCTGATCGCCAGTTACAGCGTGTATGGCCCGCAGGTGGCGCAGCTGCTCAATTCTGGCCGCCACGCCCTGGAAGTGGGGCCTGGCGAGGGGGAGTTCCTACAGGAGTTGTCCCTGCGCTTTGCCACAGTCACCGCTCTGGACCTGTCTTCAGCCATGTTGGAGCGCGCCCAGGCATTCGCCGATGAGCAGGATCTGGCCAATATCGAATTTGTCTGTGGTGATACCCGTGCTGCAGCGGCACGGCCAGCCAGCGCCGACAGCATTGTGGTGAATATGGTGCTGCACCACACTCCCGATCCCGCGCAGATATTCCAGGACTTGCAGGGTGCCCTGAAAAGCGGTGGCCAGTTGTTGGTGGCAGAGCTGCAGGAGCACGGTCAGGACTGGGCGCGGGAAGCTTGTGGCGATCTATGGCTGGGATTTGCCCCCGAACAGCTGAGCCTGTGGGCGCAAACTGCCGGTTTAAGTGATGGTCGCAGTGTCTACAGCGCGCTGCGCAATGGCTTTCAGATCCAGATCAGAGAATTTGTAAAACCCTGACGACTGCAGTCGATCGTCAGGACAAGAATTTTGCTAACCGCCCGCGGCGGAACACATGGAGACTCTCACATGAGTGAATACAAACTGTTTACCTCGGAATCCGTGTCTGAAGGGCACCCGGATAAAATTGCCGACCAAATTTCCGACGCGGTATTGGATGCTCTGTTGGCTCGTGACAAGCAGGCGCGCGTTGCCTGTGAAACTTTGGTGAAGACCGGTATTGCGGTCATCGCTGGGGAAATCTCCACCTCCGCCTGGGTCGACCTGGAGGAACTGGTGCGCAAGGTGATTACCGATATCGGCTACACCTCCTCTGACGTGGGTTACGACGGGGAAACCTGTGGTGTGATCAACGTCATCGGCAAGCAGTCCCTGGACATTGCCCAGGGTGTCGATCGCGCCAAGCCGGAAGACCAGGGTGCCGGCGACCAGGGCCTGATGTTTGGTTACGCCACCAATGAAACCCCTACTTTTATGCCGGCGCCCATCTACTACTCTCACCGTCTGGTGGAACGCCAAGCGGAAGCGCGCAAGTCCGGCCTACTGCCCTGGTTGCGCCCCGATGCCAAGAGCCAGCTCACTTTTCGCTACGACGACCAGGGCCGTCCCTGCGCTATCGATGCGGTGGTGCTCTCCACCCAGCACAATCCCGATGTGAGCCAGGCCGACCTGCGCGATGCGGTGATGGAGTTGATCGTACACCACACTTTGCCGGCCGAATGGCTACACAAGGACACCAAGTTCCATATTAACCCCACCGGTAATTTTGTGATTGGCGGCCCCGTCGGTGACTGTGGCCTGACCGGGCGCAAGATTATTGTGGATACCTACGGTGGCTCTGCGCGCCATGGCGGCGGTGCCTTCTCCGGTAAGGACCCGTCCAAAGTGGACCGCTCCGCTGCTTATGCCGGCCGCTACGTAGCCAAGAATATTGTCGCCGCGGGTTTGGCCAAGCGCTGTGAAATCCAGGTGTCCTATGCCATTGGCGTTGCCGAGCCCACCTCTGTTGCCATCAATACCTTTGGTACAGGTGCAGTCTCCGAAGAAAAACTGGTGGAGCTGGTTCGTGAAAATTTCGACCTGCGTCCCTATGCTATTTCCAAGTCCCTCGACCTACTGCACCCCATGTATCAGTTGACCGCAGCTTACGGACACTTTGGCCGCGACCCTTTTACCCACACCTATAACTGGATCGATAGCAACGGCCAGGCGCGCAGTGAAACCTTCACTGCCTTCCCCTGGGAGAAGACCGATAAAGTCGATGCTCTGCGTGCCCAGGCAGGTCTGTAATTCCCTTGTAATCGCAGGTTCAACCTGGGGCTGCTGTGAGGAAGCGCTGCGGCGTCTCTTAGCGAAAGAAGAATGTTATTGGAACTGAAAAAGAATGAATGAAATGAGCACTGAATTTAAAGATTTTAAGATCGCGGATATCTCTCTGGCCGATTGGGGCCGTCGTGAAATTGAGATTGCCGAAGGTGAAATGCCGGCACTGATGACCCTGCGGGAGAAATACCGTGCACAGCAGCCTCTCGCCGGAGCGCACGTTATGGGCTGTATTCACATGACCATCCAGACCGCGGTGCTGATCGAAACTCTGGTCGCTCTGGGTGCGCAAGTGCGCTGGTCTTCCTGCAATATTTTCTCCACTCAGGACCACGCTGCCGCTGCTATCGCCGCGAGTGGTATTCCCGTGTTTGCCTGGAAGGGTGAAACCGAGGAAGAGTACGAGTGGTGTTTGGAGCGCACCGTGGGGGCCGATGTTGCCGGCTGGCGCCCGAATATGATTCTGGATGACGGTGGCGACCTGACTGAGCTTCTGCACCGCAAATACCCCGGCATTCTGAACAACTGTCACGGTATCAGTGAAGAGACCACCACTGGTGTACACCGCCTGCAGGAAATGCTGCGCGATGGCACCCTCAAGGTTCCGGCGATCAACGTCAACGATGCCGTAACCAAGAGTAAAAACGACAATAAATACGGCTGTCGCCACAGCCTGAACGATGCTATCAAGCGCGCCACCGACCATCTGCTGGCGGGTAAGAAAGCGCTGGTTATCGGTTACGGTGACGTGGGTAAAGGCTCCGCTGCTTCCCTGCGCCAGGAAGGTATGATCGTCAAGGTATCCGAGGTGGATCCAATTTGTGCCATGCAGGCCTGTATGGATGGCTTCGAGCTGGTTTCTCCCTATATTGACGGTATCAACACCGGTACTGCCGAAGGCATTAATAAAGAGCTGCTGGCGAATACCGACCTGATCGTAACCACCACTGGTAATGCCAATGTATGCGACAAGCATATGCTTGCAGCGCTAAAGAGCGGCGCCGTAGTTTCCAACATCGGCCACTTCGATAATGAAATCGATACCGCCTTTATGCGTGAGAACTGGGAGTGGCAGGAAGTGAAGCCCCAGGTGCATAAGATAGTGCGCAATCGTGAAACCAATGACCACCTGCTGCTGTTGTCCGAAGGCCGCCTGGTAAATCTGGGCAACGCCACCGGCCACCCCAGTCGTATTATGGACGGTTCATTCGCCAACCAGGTTCTCGCACAAATTCACCTGTTTGAAGAGAAATTTGCCGACCTGCCCTCTGACCAAAAAGTGTCTGCACTCTACGTCAAAGTATTGCCCAAACACCTCGATGAGGAAGTGGCCCGCTATATGGTGGAAGGCTTCGACGGTGTGATTACCCGTATGACCGAGGAGCAGGCCAAATATATCGGTGTTTCTGTCGACGGCCCCTTCAAGCCCGAAAGTTATAAATACTAATACCCTCATAGAAGGTGCCGGCTGTGCCGGCACCTGAATTTCGGAGGGCCTGGAAAATATAATGAAAAATCCCATTCGCATCAGTTTCGAATTTTTCCCACCCAAAACCCCCGAAGGTCGCGCCAAGCTGTATAAAACCCGCGAGGCTTTACAGGCGTTTAATCCCGAATTTTTTTCAGTCACTTATGGTGCCGGTGGCACCACTCGTGAAACTACTGTCAATATTGTTACCAATATGCGCAAAGATGGTATTTCCATCGCACCGCACCTGTCATTTGGTGGTGACAATGAAGAAACCATTCTCGGACTGTTAAGTACCTACAAAGAGGCCGGTGTAAATCGTATTGTCGCCTTGCGTGGGGATATGCCCTCTGGGATGGGTGCTGTGGCGCAATTGGTCTATGCGAATGAGCTGGTGGCCTTTATCCGCCGCCATACCGGTGACCACTTCCACCTGGAAGTCGCCGCCTATCCGGAAATTCACCCGGAATCCAACAGTTATGACGATGATATACGCTTTCTAAAAGGGAAGTTTGAGGCGGGAGCCAATAGTGCCCTGACTCAATATTTTTATAATCCCGATTCCTACTTTTACTTTATAGATCAGTGTGAAAAAGCCGGTATCAACGCACCGATTTATCCGGGGATTATGCCAATTATCAACTTCGATAATTTAGTGCGTTTTTCTCGCAACTGCGGGGCTGAAATTCCGCGCTGGTTGAAAAAACGCATGGAGAGTTATCGCAACCCAGATGATATCCGCAAGCTGGGTCTCGAAGTGGTTACCGACCTGTGCGAAACCCTATTAGAGGGGGGGGCACCGGGATTGCATTTTTATACGATGAATCAGATTGGCGCCTCAGAGAGTATTTTAAAGGCCCTGGGCCTCGAAGCCCAATAGTTTCCTTGATAGTTTGATATTGCCACTGGGTGTGGGCAGTAGCATTTAGCAGGTTGTAAGAGTTAATTAATGCGAAAATATTGCCCGCCAACTGAGCCTTTTTTATCGGTGATTTATCAGGATTCCTTCCTTCTAATATTAAATAAACCCAGCGGTCTCCTCAGTGTGCCTGGCAGAGATCCAGCCCATAAAGACAGCCTGGCGAGCAGGGTACAAAAAAACTACCCGGAAGCACTGATAGTGCACCGCCTGGATATGGATACCTCAGGTCTGTTGGTAATGGCGCGGAGTCCTGAAGTTCACCGCAAACTCAGCACACTCTTTCAAAATCGCAAGGTCGATAAAACCTATATTGCCAGAGTGTGGGGGGTACCCACTGCAGACTCAGGTGAGGTGGATCTGCCCCTGATTTGTGACTGGCCAAACAGGCCAAAACAAAAAGTAGATCATGAGGTGGGTAAGCCCTCTCTCACGCGTTGGGAAAAAATATCGAGCACGGTAGACAGCAGCTTACTGCGCCTCTTGCCGGTGACAGGCCGTTCTCATCAGCTGCGGGTGCATATGCAGGCGATGGGACACCCGATATTGGGTGATCCATTCTATGCACACTCAGAAGCCTTAGCTGCGGCCCCGAGATTATTACTACAAGCGAGTGCGCTGGAATTTGTTCATCCAGAGACTCAAGAGCTCTTAAGTTTTACCAGTGAGTTACCAGAAGCATTTTCTGCGGAATAATCGTAAATGCTAGTTTTCAGTTCGTTTTTATATTTAATTAAACGAAAAAGGGCGATCATTTGATCGCCCTTTTTCGTTGACAAGTCGTTTTACTTTTTATTCTTCATTGCCGCCATTAACAGGTCGCCCATGCTGCCACGGCTATTCCCTTGGCCGCCCTTCTGTTGCCGATTGCCTTGTTGCTTGTTATAGCGCTGGGCCTGGCGGTTTTCCCGCTGGTCGCCTTTATTGATACCACCGTCGCCCTGCTCGCCGGGTTCGTCGGAGAGGCGCATGGAAAGACCGATGCGCTTGCGTGCGACATCCACTTCCATCACTTTGACTTTGACGATATCGCCGGCTTTAACCACCTCGTGAGGGTCTTTGACGAACTTTTCTGAAAGCGCGGAGATATGGACCAGTCCATCCTGGTGTACACCGATATCCACAAACGCACCGAAGTTGGTGACGTTGGTAACCGTACCCTCCAATACCATGGCGGGGCGCAGGTCTTTGATTTCCTCGACACCCTCTTCGAAGCGCGCAGTGCGGAATTCCGGGCGCGGGTCGCGGCCGGGTTTTTCCAGTTCGGCGATGATATCGGTAACGGTTGGCACACCGAATTTCTCATCGGTGTAATCCGCTGGATTGAGGCGACGCAGGAAGGCGGAGTCGCCGATCAGGCTATTGATCTCGCGGCTGTTTTTCTCGGCGATGCGTTTCACCACGATATAGGATTCGGGGTGCACGCCGGATTTATCCAGCGGGTTTTCGCCATTGTTAATTCGCAGGAAGCCGGCGGCCTGCTCGAAGGCCTTGGGCCCAAGGCGCGGTACTTCCAGCAGCTGTTTGCGGTTTTTAAAAGCGCCGTGCTGGTCGCGGTAGCTGACAATATTGCTGGCGATGGAGGCGGTCAGGCCGGAAACTTTAGCCAACAACGGCGCCGAGGCGGAATTCAATTCGGCACCAACACCGTTTACACAGTCTTCCACCACGGCGTCGAGAGAGCGCGCCAGCTGGGTCTGTGAAACATCATGCTGGTACTGGCCAACGCCGATTGACTTGGGCTCGATCTTCACCAGTTCAGCCAGCGGGTCTTGCAGGCGACGGGCGATAGAGATGGCTCCACGGATGGTGACATCCAGATCGGGGAATTCCCGCGCGGCGAATTCGGAGGCGGAGTACACGGAGGCGCCGGCCTCATTCACAACCACTTTTTGTGCACTGAGCTTGTATTGTTTGATGGTTTCGCCGACAAATTTATCGGTCTCGCGACTGGCAGTGCCGTTGCCGATGGCAATTAGGCCGACGTTGTATTTGTTACACAGGGCGGCAATAACCGCAGCAGATTCCTGGTGACGGTTCTGCGGCGGGTTGGGGAAGATGGCGGTGTGATCCAGTATCTTGCCGGTGGCATCCACTACCGCCACTTTCACACCGGTGCGCAGGCCCGGGTCCAGGCCGATAGTGGCCTTGTGTCCGGCAGGTGCGGCCAACAGCAGATCTTTGAGGTTGCGGGAGAAGACCTTGATGGCTTCCTCTTCCGCTTTTTCGCGCAGTTCTCCCAACAGGTCGGTTTCCAGCGCGGTAAGTAGCTTGATACGCCAGGTCCAGCGCACCACTTCGCCGAGCCATTTGTCCGCCGGGCGGCCTTCATCGGTAATATCAAAGTGCCTGGCGATCATGGTTTCGCAGGGGTGGCCGGCGGTGGCTGAAGCGCCCTCCTCTTCGGGCAATCCAACACTAATGGCGAGAATGCCTTCATTACGGCCGCGGAAAATCGCCAGGGCGCGGTGTGATGGCACCTTGGACCAGTCTTCGGCGTATTCGAAATAATCGCGGAATTTGGCCCCCTCTTCCTCTTTACCATCCAACAACTTGGACTTGACCTGGCCATCGCGCTTGAGGAAATCCCGCAGTTTGCCCAGCAGTTCGGCATCTTCGGCAAAGCGTTCCATCAGGATAAATTTGGCTCCATCAAGTGCGGCTTTGATGTCTTTGACCTGAAGGGAGGCGTCTTCGTGATCGCTGTTGAGATATTGCTGTGCTTCTGCGGCGGGGTCGAGGGATGGGTCGTTAATCAAGGCGTCGGCGAGGGGTTCGAGACCCGCTTCGATGGCGATTTGCCCTTTGGTGCGGCGCTTGGGTTTGTAGGGCAGGTAAAGATCTTCTAGACGATTCTTAGTGTCAGCGCCATTGATTTGTTGCGCCAATTCCGCGGTGAGTTTGCCCTGCTCATCAATACTCTTGAGGATGCTTGCGCGGCGCTCTTCCAGCTCACGCAGGTAGCGCAGGCGCTCCTCCAGGGTACGTAATTGGGTGTCGTCCAGGGCCCCCGTGACTTCTTTCCGGTAGCGGGCAATAAAAGGCACCGTGGCGCCTTCATCCAGCAGGGATACTGCGGCGGTAACCTGTTGGGGACGTACGTTGAGTTCTTCGGCGATGCGAGCGTTGATATCCAGCATGTGATGTCTATATCCGTTTTCCGGGGGTTCGTACCTTAAGGAGCGGCGTTTGACCGGGAAATAGCCCGTCGGTTTCCTTGGCTTTGCGCGGCCCGCTGTCTCTCCTGCAACGGTAAATTGGGGCGGGCATTATGCGTTACCCGAGCCCGGCGAGGAAGGTTTGCGATAAGGCACAAACTCTTGCGGCGACCTGCATCCAAATCGACTCTTATCTGCGTCGAACTCCAGTAGAATGCGCGCTAATTAAAATTTGACCAGTTTCGGTCACAGAATGGGGTAGAGGGTGCCTGTGAAAGTGTCGAGCAAGAACAAGCTTTTATTTACCGTTTTGGCTATTGGGGTGGCCGCCATTACTGCGGTGGTGTTATTGAAACCGAAGCCGGAAGAAAAACCACCGGAAGCGGTGGTGCCGCCAGTGGCGGATGTCCTGTATGCGGAGCCGGGGCGCCAGACTCTGTTGGTGCCTAGCCAGGGCACGGTGCATGCCCGCCATGAAATCGAAGTGGTGGCTCGTGTCGGCGGTGTCATTGAAGGTGTGGGGGAGGCCTTTGTTCCCGGTGGCTTCTTTACCGAAGGGGAATCGCTGCTCCAGCTTGAACAGGCGGACTACATCCACAAAGTGACCCGCGCCGAATCGCAGCTGGCCGATGCCAAGTCCGCCCTGGCGCAAGAGCAGGGCCGCGCTAAACAGGCCAAGCGCGAATGGCGCGACCTGGGCAGCGAAACCGCCAACGCACTGTTCCTGCGCAAGCCCCACTTACAGGCCGCCGAAGCCGCAGTGGCTGCCGCGCGTGCGGATCGCGACCAGGCCAAGCTGGATCTGGCGCGCACCGCTGTGAAAACGCCATTTGCCGGGCGCGTTGTGGAAACCTATGTGGACCTGGGCCAGTACATCACCCCCGGTACACCCTTGGCAAAAATTCACAGCACCGGTATCGCCGAAGTGCGTTTACCTCTCACCGACCAGCAACTGGCATTGCTGGATCTGCCTCTGGGTAAATCCTTTGCGCGTGGCCCCGAAGTGCGCCTGCAGGCTGTTGTAGCTGGGCGCGAGCGCGAGTGGCGTGCCAAGTTGGTGCGCACCGAGGCCAGTATTGATACCAACAGCCGTTTTATTTATGCCGTGGCGCAGGTGCAGAACCCCTACGAGGGCGATGTTCCCTTGATGAACGGTTTATTTGTGGAAGCAGATATTGCCGGTCGCACACTGGACGATGTGGTGATATTGCCGCGCCAGGCCCTGCATGAAGGGGATCACCTGCTGGTATTGAACGATGAGAGCAAGCTGGTTTTTAAAACCGTGGAATTGCTGCAGAGCATCGGTGACAAGGTGTGGTTGCGCGGCGATATTGCCGTCGGTGATCGGGTGGTGGTTTCCAGCCTGGGTTATTCACGTGAAGGTATGGCGCTCTCCGCTAATCCGCTCAACGAAAAACCGGCCGGCCTGATCGACAGCGTAAAGAGTGATACGGAAGTCGAGGCAACCACCACCGGTGATACCGCAGCGACGAATAATGCTGCCCGTGGAGGCCACTAATGAACGGCATCATTTCCTGGTTTGCGCGCAATAGTAAGGCCGCCAACCTATTGATGATCATGATTATCATCGGTGGCGTTTTCGGTATCTTGGGAATTGATCGGGAGGTATTCCCGGCCATCCAGCCCGGCATTGTCGAAGTGGAAATTTCCTACCCTGGTGCTGGCCCGGCGGAGGTCGAGCAGCAGGTGACCGTGCGTGTGGAGGAGGCGATCTCCGAGGTGAAGGGCATCAAGGAGGTGAACTCCGCCTCCCGCCGCAGCCATTCCTCCATCGAAATTCAGGCCGTGGATGGCTATGACGAGCTGCGTCTGCTCAACGATATCAAAGTGCAGATTGATAGTATCAACACCTTTCCCGAGGGTATCGAACGGCCGGTGATTCGCCTGCAGGAGTGGGATACCCAGCTGATGATGATTGCTATCGGCGGTCCGGTCTCCGAGCGCCAGCTCAAGGAGACCGCCCTGGATCTGCGCGATAAGCTCACCCTGATCCCCGGCGTGCGCCGTGTGGATATCTGGGGCGAGCGCCCGGATGAGCTTTCCATCGAGGTTTCCGAGCTGGATCTGCGCCGCTACAACTTGAGCTTTAATGATGTCGCCAATGCGGTGCGTCGTTCTTCCCTCGACCTGCCCGCAGGTATGGTGCGTTCGGATCGCGGCGATATCCAGGTACAGACCCGCGGTCAAGCCTATACGGCCGAGGACTTCGAGCGTATTCCGGTAGTCAGCCGTGCAGATGGTTCGGTGCTGCTGTTGCGCGATGTGGCCAAGGTGCGCGACGGCTTTGAAGAGTACAACAACGTTATTCTCTTTAATGGCAATCCGGCCATGAACCTGCGTGTAGTCCAAGGTGAGCCGCTGGATGTGGTGGGCACCGCCGAGCGGATCAAGGCGTTTATGGCGGAGACCCGTACCCAATTGCCACCAGGGATGGAGTTCGACGTTTGGTTCGATTTCTCCAAGGCCTTTGAAGGCCGTATGAACCTGCTCACCACCAACGCCCTGAGCGGCTTCGTCATGGTCTTTATCATGCTGATGCTGTTCCTGCGCCCGGCACTGGCGATGTGGGTGACAGCGGGCATTATTGTGGCTTTTCTCGGTACCTTCTGGCTATTGCCGATTACCGGGGTCAGCCTGAATATGTTGTCGCTGTTTGCCTTTCTGCTGATTCTCGGGATTGTAGTGGACGATGCGATTATTGTGGGAGAGGCGGTACACGCGGCCCACGATCGCGGTATTACCGGCCTGGCTGCGGCTGAAGAGGGGGTGAAGCAAGTCTCCGCTCCGGTAATTTTCGCAGTCACCTCCACCATGGTGTTCTTTATTCCCATGCTGTTCCTGCCGGGTTATACCGCACAAATGATGCTGGCCCTGCCGGTGGTGGTGTTGCTGTGTCTTGGGTTCTCCCTGGTGGAATCCTTGCTGATCCTGCCCGCGCACTTAGTGGGTATGAAACCTGAGCAACCGGCCAAATCTCGCTTGGGTATCAAGCTGCAAAAGTTGCGTGGATACTTCGCCAGGGGTATGGCAAGCGCCAGTGAAAATTATTACCTGCCGCTATTGCAGAAATCTCTCAGCAATAGCCGCACCACGGTAATGGGTTTCCTGTTGGCGCTGGGACTTTCAATTGCAGTATTTGTGAGTGGTTATGTGGGCTCTTCCTTCTCACCACAGGTACCTTCAGATCTACTGGAATTGAGAGTCAGCATGGCCGATGGCGAGCCTTTCCGGGAGTCGGAGCGGGTGATGAACCAGATACTGGCCGCTGCGGACAAGCTCGCCACCGATGAGGAAATGCTGAAACAGAACAACGGCGAGTCCTTTGTGATGAACTCCATGGTGTTCAACTGGCGCGGTAATATCTATGTTCTCTTGCAGCTTACCGATGGTGAATCGCGCGATGTGACTTCCAAAACCCTGGCTTTGCGTTGGCGCGAGCTAATCGGTGAAATGCCGGCCAGTGTCGAGGATATGAAAATCGATTCCACCATCAACGATGGCGGTAATGGAATGAGCCTGAACCTGAGCACCGCTTCGGGAAATATGGACGAACTGCGCGCCGCTGCTGATGCAGTCAAGAAGAAAATGAACAGCTACGCCGGTGTTTATGATGTGCGTGACAACCTCACCAGTGCGCGTCGAGATATCGAAATCCAGCTGAAGCCCCACGCCACTACCATGGGTATCAACCTTGCGGATGTGGCCAGGCAGGTGCGCCAGGGTTTCTATGGAGAAGAGGTGCAACGTATTCCCCGTGGTCGAGAGGATGTGAGGGTTATGGTGCGCTATCCGCAGGAAGAACGCGCCAGCGAAGAACAGATGGGCCGTGTGCGTATTCGCACAGCGGAGGGAGAGGTGCCCTTCTCTGCGGTGGCCGATGCGGTCTATGTCCCCGGTTATACCACCATCCGCCGCAACAATCGTGAGCGCACTGTGCGAGTGTTTGCCGAGTTAACGCCGAACACCTCTACGGCACAGGAAATTCTCAAGGATATGCGCGAGACTCTGGTGCCGGAGCTGGAGCGCCAGTTCCCCGGTTTCTCCCTGAGAACCGCTGGTGAAATGCAGGAGGAGGAAGAGTTCAACGGTGCGATCTTGGCGTTTTTCGTATTGTCCCTGTTCGCCATTTACGCACTGCTGGCCATTGCCTTCCGCTCCTACTCGCAGCCGCTGTTGATCCTCACCGCAGTGCCGTTTGGATTCTTTGGTGCGGTGGTGGGTCACCTGTTGATGGGCCACGATATCAGCATCATGTCCATGCTCGGCTTCCTCGCTGCGGCGGGAGTCGTGGTGAACGATAACCTGGTATTGATGGACCGCATCAACCAGTTGCGCGCCCAGGGTTGGGCGGTGATGGATGCGGTGGTGCAGGCGGGGCGCGACCGTTTCCGTCCAATTATTCTCACCTCCATCACTACCTTTATCGGGCTGGTGCCGATCATGTTCGAGCGCTCTATCCAGGCGCAGTTCCTGATTCCTATGGTGATTAGCCTCGCCTTTGGCGTTCTCTTCGCTACTGCGGTGACCTTGTTATTGGTGCCGAACTTATACAAAGTCATCGAAGTATTGCGCCCGAAAAGCAAGCGCCAGGATCAAATTGACACCCCGGTGTCACTGGAAACGGTCTGATCGCTATGCACATTCCGAGCAATGGCGGGGCCCTCCGCCATTGCCTGCCCTGCGCAAAAATGCCTAAACTACCCGCCTACAAAACGCCGACGTCTCTGTCGGCTTTTTTATAGTGTTTTACAGGATCTTCGCCCATGCGCATCCCGCGTATCTTCTCCCAACAGGCCCTGGCCGGTGTTTCGCAAATCGAGTTAGATGAGGCTGCCTCCCGGCACTTAGTAAAGGTCCTGCGCCTCGGTGCCGGCCACCCGATCACCCTGTTTGATGGTTTGGGTGGCGAGTACAGCGCAGAGTTGCTGGTAACCGGTAAGCGCACCCAGGTGCGTGTTGGGGAATTTCATGAAGACAATCGTCAGTCGCCACTGGCTCTGACCCTGGCGATTGGTATTTCCCGGGGCGACCGCTTCGACTGGGTCATACAGAAGGCCACAGAACTTGGGGTGGCGTCCATACAGCCTTTGTTTAGCGAGCGCTGCGAGGTCAAACTGTCTGGTGAGCGTCTGCAAAAAAAACTCGGCCACTGGCGCCAGATTGCCATTAGCGCTTGTGAACAGTGTGAGCGCAATCTGCTGCCGGAAATTGCCGAACCGGTAAAACTCCCGCAGTATTTACAAACCTCAACCCAACAGGGTGCGCAGCAGACTAAGTTGGTATTGCACCACCGTACCGAGCTGGATCTGCGCCGCTGGCAGGCGGACAATGGCAAACCGGATTCTGCCCTGTTATTGGTGGGACCGGAGGGTGGGTTGTCCCAGGCGGAAATTGATCTGGCCCTGAGCCAGGGTTTTATGCCGCTACGCTTGGGGCCACGGGTCATGCGCACTGAAACCGCGCCTATCGCCGCGTTGTCCGTATTGCAGTTCCAATGGGGAGACCTATAGGAACCGACGCAATCCAAAATTGGATAGGATGAAAACCAGGAAGGGAAACTATGATTCGAGTGCTTGTAGGGTTATTGGGTATTGCGATTGTCCTGTTATCAGTGGCGGTTATTGCCAAGCCCAAATTGGCGCAAACCATCAGTGAGCGACTAAGCGAAACCGGCTATTTCTTTTCCGCCTGGTTGCGCATTCTTGTCGGCCTTTTTCTACTGTTGGTCGCCGACACACGCAACTGGTATATCCTCTTCAACGCCTTAGGTGTATTGGTACTGCTGAGTGGTGCCTATATGCTGCAAATTGGTTTCGAGCGCGGCAAAACGCTGGCGATCAAAATCTCCCAGGGCAATGAAAACTTTTTGCGTATCAGCGGAATACTCGGTGTGGTTATCGGTATTATGCTGCTCTCCGCACGCTGATTTTACGGGGTCCCATGTCTTCCACAGATTTGATCATTTTTGATTGCGACGGTGTGCTGGTGGACAGCGAAAGTATCGTCTGCCGCATCTTGGCTGAAGAAATGAATAAGCTGGGTATGGACACGACTGCGCAGGAGCTGGATGAACAGTTCAGTGGCCGGCCCGCCAGGGACTGTTTATTGGAAATTGAGAAGCGTTTTGGCGGCCCCTTGCCGGATAATTATTTTGGCAATACCGAGCGGCGTATTCGCGAGGCATTCCACGCGGAGCTGGAACCCGTAGCCGGTATTGAAGACTTGCTTGATCACTTGCAGCAGATCGGCATGCGCAGCTGCGTGGCCTCATCGGGTTCCCACCAGAAGATGCAGCTGACCCTGAGTAAAACCGGTCTCTACGACTACTTCAACGGCAGGATCTTCAGTGCCGAGGATGTTTCCCGCGGCAAGCCCTGGCCGGAGCTGTTCCTACATGCGGCTACCAACATGGGGGTGGAGCCAGAGCGCTGCCTGGTGGTGGAAGACTCCATCGCCGGTGTGGAAGCGGCAGTGGCCGCCGGTATGCGCGTAATTGGCTACAGCACCCATAGTCAGAGAGCGCCGCAGTTGGAGCAGCGCGGTGCCCAGGTGGTCAACGATATGATGGCGGTGCTGAATTTTCTCTAACGGCTAGACTTCCCCTCCCGCCGGCAGCTTGTTCTACACTGAATTTGACGTCTGCAAACCGGAAGTTCTGTCTATGGCGGGCAAGCCTTTATTCGTCTGCTACCTCGCCCTGCTGGTGCTGCTTCTTGCCGGCTGTCCCAACCCCGATCCCAACAGGAAATACGTGCTTGAGCCTCACTCTGCGGTGCAGTCCGGAGAAAGTGAGAAAGAGGCGCGTCAGGCGGCCCCTTTCGCCGATGATTTGGTGCGTTTTTTGCGTGGAAATTCACGTAAAGGCAGGGATATTTTTAGGTTGCGTTTGGAGTTTGACTTTGGTGGCTTCGCACCGCGTATGGACAGCATCGCCGATCTGGAAGCGCTTTTGGTGATCATGCGCGATTTCCCTGAAATGCGCATTGCGATTGAGGGTCATACCGACAACGTCGGCGACCCGAAGAAAAACCTGCACCTATCCCAGAGGCGTGCAGACTGGGTGCGCAATTTCCTTATCGAGCGCGGTATTGATGCTGAGCGCATGCGTGCCCAAGGCTATGGCGATACCGATCCCATTGCCGATAACGAAAGTAAGAACGGGCAGAAGGAAAACCGGCGCTTGGTTATCCGCGTTTTAAATTTCGACAGAGTGCCCGGTAGACTGCCTCGATTAAAGACTTCCCCGAGCCCGTGAATTCAATAAAAAAACCCGGCTTTTATTGCCGGGCCATTGATGATCGCAGCGGCTGAAAACTCCTTACTGTCGATATATCAGGTGGATACTTTGCCTAGCTCCTCACCACTGCTTGTTGGTACCTGAAAAGGCTGGCCACTGATAACCTGGCGCATTAATTTCCCTCCCTGGCGCAAACCGAGAATACTCTGAGCCGTTAGAACCCCCGAGATCATTGCCCCGGCCACACCACAGCTCATTACATCCTGTCCGGTCAGGTACAGCCCCTGCAAGCGTGTTTTGGGTCTCAGCCAGCGCTGCTCGAAACGTTCGGGGTCATGATCGAGGCCATAGATTTCACCGCGGGGATAGAAACAGAAGTAATCCGTCGACAGCGGTGTGGATAATTCGTAGTAATCGACTTGCCCGCGCAGATGGGGGAAGTGCTTGTACAGGTGCTCCAGCAGTCGCAGGCTGAAAGCCTCTTTCAGGGCCTCGTAGTCTTCACCGCGTTTGCCCCAGGGTTTGTCATGCCACTGGGCAAACCAATCGTAATTAGCCGGCGCAACGATTTCGATAGTGGCGCGCCCAGGATAGCGCTGGGTAAAGGTGGGGTCTTTGGCCGAGGGAAAAGAGATATAGGCTAGCGGAATATCTTTGTTGCTATCCTGCAGGAACGCCTGCATATCCTCCTCGTAATTCTCACTGGTATAGAGCCAGTAATTGGTTTTGGGTAGCTGTAATTCCTCGGCAGTCTTTTCCAGGCCGATATACAGGCACAGGTGGGACATGGATGGGGAAACGGTTTTCAGGTCGTGCAGGTAGCCGAGGCGCTCACTGGCACTCTGTGGCAGCAGTCTCTCAAAGGTATTAAATACACCGGCCCCGGAAATCACTATGGGGGCCTCGATTTCGGTGCCATCGCTCATGCGAATGCCGCGAACCTTGTTGCCCTGTAACAGAATGGTTTCCACCTTGGCATAGGTGAATACATCTCCACCACTGGCCTGAATCTGCGGAATAATTGTTTCGGAAATCTTACTGGCACCACCCACCGGGTAATAACCGCCATACAGGTAATGCTTGGCAATCAGAGCGTGAATAATAAAGCTGCTCTGTGCCGGCGCCATACCGTTGTCGCCCCACTGACCGGTGAGCACTGAGATTAGTTTTTCATTACCGGTGATCTCTGCCAGCACTTCGCGGGTGGTTTTATTCAGCCACGAGGGATCGCGCAGTTTGCGCCACAAACGCAGGAATGGGCCGCACCAGCCGGGGAATAGTTTCTCCATGGCTATGCGTTGCATGGATTTGGCTACTTCATTGAGTCGGGCCAGGTAACGCTCAATATTCTCCCGTTCGGCGGGAAAATGTTTGACCAGCTCATCGATAAACGCCTGGCGTCCGGCGCGTAGGTCAAACTGCTCTTCGCCGATACAGATGCGATCATAGGTGTCGTCCATCGGCGCCCAGTGCAACTTACCAGCAGTGATAAAGTCAAAAATCCTGCGGGTCATGGTCGGGTGTTCGCCCACATCGCCAATGTAGTGTACGCCTACATCCCACTCGTAACCGTTGCGGTCGTAGGCATGGGTATAACCGCCGGCGGTGTAGTGCTGCTCTAGGACCAGCACTTTCTTACCGGTAGCACTCAGCATGGCTGCGGTAGTCAGGCCACCAATGCCTGAGCCGATTACCAGGGCATCATAGGGGCCATTCAAGCGACTGGCACGGTAACGCTGGCCAATACGCAGGCGGCTGGGCTTGGGGGCACTGCGTTTCTTCTCGGTGGTTTCGGACATGGTGGCCTCATCACTATTGTTTTTATCTTTCAACCATATCGCTCAAATATTGACTATGCAACAAGTTGCATAATTTCAGTATTGCTAACTGCCTTGCACGCTCAGTAAAAAGAGATATACACTTCATATATGAATTATATATATGGTGTATAAAATGGGTATCGTTAAGATCTCGGATGAATTACACGATGAAATCCGTAAAGCGAGTACCACGCTGGCGCGTTCTATTAACGCCCAGGCCGAGTATTGGATAAAGATCGGTATGTTGGCCGAGCTGAATCCAGATCTCAGTTACAGCCAATTATGTAGGAAGTTACTGCGCACCGAATCATTTACTCTGGAAGAACTCACCCGTGAATAACATAAAAATAAAGACCGCCAGGGAACAGGCTTTGATGCGTAACTCCGGTGAGTTATTGAGCCGCGTATTCGCCATGCTCGATGATATTGTGAAGCCGGGCATTACCACCATGGAAATTAACGACCGGGTGGAAATGTTTATTACCCGGGAGTTGCAGGCGCGCCCAGCCAGCAAGGGGCAATACGACTATCCCTACTCTCTTAATACTTCGATCAATGAGGTGGTTTGCCACGGCATGCCTCGCGAGGGACAGGCGTTGTGCGATGGCGATATCGTCAACGTGGATATTACCCTGGAAAAGTCTGGTTATATCGCCGACTCCAGCAAGATGTATATGATTGGCAGCGTAACGCCCATTGCGAAAAAACTGGTGCAGTGTTGTTACGATGCCATGTGGGCCGGCATTCACACCGTAAAACCCGGCGCGACTTTTGGTGATGTGGGCCATGCGATCCAACAGTATGCTGAAAGCCACGGATTTAGTGTGGTGCGTGAATACTGTGGCCATGGTATTGGACGTGAAATGCATGAAGAACCCCAAGTAATGCACTTTGGCCGAGCTGGTAGCGGTGCTGTTTTACGCGAGGGGATGACATTTACGATTGAGCCTATGATCAATCAGGGCAATCGCAAAACCAAACTCAAGAAAGACGGTTGGACCGTGGTGACCAAAGATGGCAGGCTCTCCGCGCAATGGGAGCACACAGTGTTGGTTACGGCGGAGGGGTATGAAGTGCTGACTTTGCGGGAAGAAGAAAGGTAAGATTAGAGTGATGGTTAATTTCTTCGCAATCACAGCACGCAGAGATCAATTCCCCGCGTGCTTGTAAACCTGGACTGGCTCTCGGACTCAGGATACCTGACCTGAATTCGTTTTATTGTCTGCGGAAGTTTCACTTGCGACCCAATCAAGCAATTTTTTAGCACGTGATCGAACCTTGTAATCATGGGACCAGGCTAGAGTTCTCTCAAGAAATGGTTTTGCCAGTTGTGGTTTTTTGAGCTTTGCGAGATGAAAGCCTATGGCACTATTAATTTCGATACTATTTGGATTCTGCTGATAGGCCGCCATCATGGTTTTCAGTGCGGCAACACTTTCGCCTTTGTACTGCTGAGCCATCCATTTGTACTGGTAAGCCGGTAGGGAAGCCGGATTCAACGTTATAGCCATATCTGCATAATGCAATGTTTTGGTATAGTTCCCCTCATCCCATTGTCGGGATTCAAGCGTATTCTGTAAGCTATATAAATGGTAAACAGATAGATTCGTTGCCGCTGTATGATTTAAATTAGATATTTCTGATAATTCCTGAAGTAAAGCCTGTGCCGCAGCTTCCTGCTGATTGTGCATTAATAGATTCGCTTTCAGAGCGATAACTCCAGGTAACTTGGCAGCATCTTTTTTTACTTTATTCAGATAGCTTAACGCCTGATCGTATCTTTCTAGATCAACTGCTCGTTCCGCCAATAATAGGGACTTTTCATTATGGTTCAGTTTTCGTTTCTCAATTTTAAAGGCGTTTTTGGTTAAATTAACCTTGAATCCCGACAGGCGCCGTTCCTTCAGGTAACGAGTTAATGCGATATCTAAATCTTCCACTCGGATATCATAATGCTGGCTAAAGAGATCTAGTGGATCTCCTCCATTATTGATGTCCGTTAGGTAATTTTTAGTTTTTTCATGATATGCATTTTCTCTGGCATCATCGCTGAAAAATAAATAGTGTAATAATAACCATGCACTGGCGTAATACTGACTACTATGTTTCCAACCCTTTCTACTGTAATCCGGCTGAAGAATTTCCCTGGCTTTCAAGGGACCCTCTTCCAAATCATAAGCTCTCCACTCAGGAAAGTTGCCGATAGTGATGGAATCCTTATCAATAGTTGCGCTGGCTAGTAACTCTGCGAAACCCTCGGAATACCATTTTGGATAACGCATGGAACCGCGTTTACGCATAAGATGGTGAACATATTCATGAAACATGATTGCTTGGCCGTTCACTATGCCACGTTTGTTTTCCTGGGAGAAAATTAAGGGGCCATCGATGGTATTGATGTAGAAGCCTGCGGTACTTCTTTTTCCGGAGAAGTTTTCAAATTCTCTAGACTTATTAAAGTGATAGACCCTAAGCCTAGAATTTTCAGGATGATCTTCCATGCCTGTTACCATAAGTGAGGCTCTGCGAAATTTTTCCAGCTCGCGCAATAAGTTCTCAGCTTTTTGCGGTGAAACATCGGAGTAGACGGTAAAGTTAGTGCTTTTATATTCCCGCCAATCTCTAGCGTAGGCTGATACCGCTAAGACGGATAGCAATAGTAAGGATATAAGGCAGTAAACTCTGCTTTTCATGGGATGTCTCGAATAAAGGTACGGAGAGGGCTAAGCCAATTTAAGGGGCGGGATTTTATAGAGTAATATACGTTTCGTATATGTAAGACCAAATAGTCATAAGGTATTTGCACTAAGCCCTAATCTTTAATTGGCCTGATGTGACAGTTTTTCTACAGGTTTGTGAGGTAGGTTCACAAAACGTATTTATTTAAGGTCAAATTTTTGACGAATATTGTTGATGAGAGCCTGCCTCGAACTTTTCTGCCGCTCATGGGGTGCGAAAAGGCTACTGGCGCTATCTAGCAGATCTACAGCCCTTTGTAATTTTTGAATATCTATTTTTTCGAGGTTTTCCTCTTTCGTCAGCTCCTTGATTTCTATAGATGCCAGCTCTTTACGTGCTATATCCTCGGGGAGTCCGCTTTTGGTGCATAGCCCATAAGTCCCATCGATAAAGTGTTTCCACTCGTTTTCGATATGTATGGCAAGCCCCTTGTTCATTCTTATATCGGAACAGGTATGGCCAATTGAATTTAATTGATAGATTGTATCGTTATACCTTGTTTTAAATAGATCAAAAATCTGTTTTGGATTATTTTGTAGCCGAAGGTCTTTTAACCAGGATACATAACCTTTGGCATAGAACTCCCGGTTATGGGATTCATTATGGGTGCCGAAGAAAGAATGGCATTGTAGACCCAGTGCCAGCGTGTAGGAAGCTTTAGGCATAACAAGGGCATTTTGATAGTTTGTAAACTCTTCTAGCCCTATACCGCTTAGTGACAGCAGCTCCTCTTTTCGGTAAAAGTGATTATGTAAATATTCTATCAATTCCATAAATATACACCCGTATATCCCGTTGCGATTGGATTGGTAGTACAGGTTGACATAAATCGTACAGCAATACTTCGATGGCGGGCTTAGTATGTAGGTCGGGCTGCAGAATATATACAACGTCTTTTTGTAAAACTCTACGGGGTGCTTTCTTTTACTCTGAATTGAGCAGCTTCCCTGCGGCTGAATGTTCTTTGCAGGTTTTTATAAAATCAAAAATTGATAACCTTGTTAATCAATCCTGAAGAAATAATATATCTGTACGAATAATATATTTTATCCCCCGAGTAATTGGCGTTGAGCTGTGGACCCTATGCAGGGGATGTATTCCATGGGGAAAGCACAGTACTGATCCTACGGGGGTTCTTACATCAATATCCATCATGGAGTGTCGGCTGGGCTGCTGGTAGGGGTCATCTGCATTGAAACGAAAACGTGTGGCACCGCCGTCAAAATCTTCACTGAGTAACACTAGAAAAGTCATTTCGCTAAAACGGTCTGGAAAACCATTGGCTATCAACTGGCCATCTATAATTCGGCTGCCCGGCCAGGCACCGTCGGTATGAAATTGGAAGTAATCGCCCACTCCATAGCGATAAAAGCGAAAGCGCTGGTTAAGTCCCACTGGCTCACGCCCTTCAAAGTAGCCTTTGGGGTCCTGCATAAAAGCGCTGCACCGCTGCCAGATTAGCCGTTCGGTAGTTTCATCTACCACCCAGGTAAGGCTGTCGTTATGGCGTACCTCCCTGGGCAAAGAAACGGCGGCATCGGGCAGATAGCCAATGTTTTCGCTGATGTCGATCAGACGCCTACATTCATCTCGGGAAAATACATTGAGTAATTGAAAAGCGCCGGGTACCTCGGTAATTTCTTTTCGCTGAACTAAAGAAGGCGCGCTTCCATTAAGTGAGGCTGGGTTTTCCCCCCGTGCAGCCCAGGTGGGCAGAGCAGGATGTTCCGCACCGGGTTCCCTGGCAATAATAAAGAATTCCTGCTCAAGGTTACGGTTGGCTTCAGTTGGTGGGCTTATCGCAATGTCTAAAGAGCTTGGCATAATGACTTCGTCCAAAATATCTGCACTCAGGTTTTTTAATTAATGATTAATAAGGGTGAGCTGGGCAAATTGTCGATGTCCCTCAGCGCCGCCGTGATATCCAAAACCACTCTGCTTGGCGCCTACCCATGGTGTTCCACCGGCACCCTGATTAATGCCGATCATGCCCGCCTGTAGTTGATTCGCGGCTTCCTGGGCGCCCTCTTTGCCAAAAACTACGGCTCCCAAGCCGTATACAGAGTCGTTGGCTCTGTGAATAACCTCTTCAATAGAACTGAAACGGTCTACTGCGACTACCGGACCAAAAGTTTCCTCGTCTTCAAGTTGCATCCCAGGCTTGATGCCGCTGATTACTGTAGGAGGGATAAAAGGGAGTTTGGGGGACTTTTCTCCCAGCAAAAGCCTTGCGCCCTTTTCCAGTGCATCATGAATATGCTGAACCACTTTTTGATGCTGACGGGGATTGGCCAGTGGACCTATATCGACGTCCGCTTCTGACCAACCGCCGGTGCGGTAATTCTTCGCAATGGCAACCACCGCTTGTTCAAACTGTTCCGCGATACGCTCGTGTACATAAACACGCTCTGTTGATGTACACATTTGTCCGGCATTCTCAAAGCTGGAAGCCACGGCGAACTGTGCGGCGCGGTGAATATCGGCGCTGGCCAAAACCAGCATGGGGTCATTGCCGCCCAACTCCATGATCAGACGTTTTAACTTGGGGGCGGCATTGGCCATGATGGCCTGGCCGGTTGCACGGGAGCCGGTGAAAGCGACCATATTGATATCCGCTTTGACCAGGGCTTCTCCGGTTTTTCCGTCCCCATGGGCAATCTGTAATACCCCGCTGGGCAGCGACTGGTTCAGTGTTTTTACCAGTAAGTCCGCAACCAGAGGGGTTTCTTCAGAGGGTTTTAAAATCACGCTGTTGCCGGCAATAAGTGCCGGCACGATCAGGTTATTGGCCATTGCCAGAGGATAATTCCAGGGAGAAATAACCGCGACTACGCCCAGCGGGCGATACTGAATTTCACTGTTACCCTGACGCTGACTGCGCAGGGCTTCACCGGAATCGCCGGCCAACCAGGGGCCATTATGAATTGCGCCACCCGCTTCGTAAGTGGCCCGCCGTGCGTCTTTGCCCATTTCGCGGCTGATCAGTTTTGCCAACTTTGCCTGTAAGGGTTCAAGCTTTTTATAGGCTTCTTGTACAAGTTGTACACGCTGCTGAATGGACTTCTTGCTCCACTCAACTTGTGCCTGCTTGGCCTGTTGCAGTATTTTTTTTAAATCGTCCTCATAACAAATATCGACACTGCCGACGACTTCGTTAGTTAAGGGATCTATTGAGCTCAGGGTATTATTCATAGGGTTTCGATCGATATTGAAATTCAAATTTGGACATGAGCTGGCGCATCTCTGAGTTGCCGGTTTTCACCTTAATGTTTAAACAAAACGATAGTGCGAATTTCCAGGCTGGTACGCCGGGGAGCATTTTCACTTTCCGGTAAGTCGAAGGCGCTGTGGGGACTACCGGTAATCACATCGCTGTGTTCGCTGTCAAAAACCCGCAGTAATAGCCCTTCACCGGGGCACATATCACTAAACCAAATCCAGCGGTGATGAGAATTGGAGCTGATGACAGAAATCTGCCCTTCGCGTTCTGGGTAAATCAGGCGCATGTTATGGAAATCCGCTTCTTCCACGCTGCGCAAATCCGCCATAGCCAGTGGGGACTCTTCAACCCTATGTAGCAGCGGCAGCCACAAATTCACAAACTTAAACCGGGGATAATCGTCCGGATTTAAACCGTATTCAGGCAGCGTCTGCTTGAGCTGGCGCTGGGCGGACCAGGGTGTGTAATCGTTGTGCGCGATTTTTACCGGGGCGCGGCGGCTGCGACTCTGCTCAGCGATGGCGTCTGCTTTAGTCTGAGCGCGCAGCGTGTGATCGAAGGTCACAACCTGGTCCGCCCCCAAATAAGCAGCCAGCCATCGCTCAATCGCCGGATACCACTGAGTACGGATCAAGGTGTCTCGGGATTCTGGCGATAGCACAGCGCTATTGGCTGAAGGCTTGCCGCTATCCAGCGCTTTTAAAGTGTTGTCCAGCTGGTGCAGATCGATATTGAGGTTGGGCTCTACCAGCTCAAACCCCTGCTCGTCCAAACGGAAGGTCTCCCCCGCAGCCTGCAGTTGCCTGCCGTCATGAACTGTCACCTGGTGGGGAATTATCTGATCAATCAGGCTAGCGGGGCCGGGGCCTGTATGGCGCTGGTCGTAAATCAGCTCTGCGCTGGGGTCCGCGTAGTTGATACTTGCCCGCATTAAGCCCGGTGTCGATGGGTGCAGAGTCGCGCCTGGCATAGTGGGTTCCTCACTCATGGGGGTCTATGTACCGGCAATGCTAGGCTGGAGTAGATACAATGAAAATCAAGTAACGATTGTGAGTGATACAGGTTTGACCAGGGGTAACAGGGCCGATCGCTTAGATCGGCTGGAACTAAAGCAACTGAGGCTACTGCAGGCAATTCTGCGCGAATTAAATTTATCCCGGGTGGCGGATCAGCTCGGTGTGACTCAGCAGACCGTGAGCGAGCAGCTCAAACGACTGCGGGAGATCTTTGGCGACCGTTTATTTATTCGGACCAGTAACGGAGTGGTGCCCACTCCCCTGGCGGAGCGGCTGGCGCCCAGAATCGATAGCGTGTTAAACGACATCGCCTCACTATTGCGTGGACACGAATTCCGGCCGGCCGATTACTCCGGCATTTTTACCATCAGCGCCACCGACTTTGAGCAGCGAGTGGTGTTACCGGGGCTGCTGAAAAAACTGCGCGAACAGGCGCCCGGGCTCAAGGTGGTTGTGCTCAAGCTGGAAATCGACCGCATGGCGCAACAGCTACAAACCGGCGAGGTAGATCTGGTGTTCAGTACGCCGGGTTTTGTGCCGGACAACTGCCCGGCAATGCTGCTGTATCGGGAGCACTATGTTTGTGTGTGTTGCCGCCATGCAAAAATACCGGGTCAGTTAAAAGGGAAGACCTTAGCACTGGCACAGTTGGCGGCACTACCGCAGCTGGTGGTCTCTCCCTCCCGTGGAGAACTGCGTGGCATGGCCGATACCTGGTTCGAGGAGTTTGGCTTGCAGCGCAATGTGGTGTTGTCGGTGCCCTCTTTTGCCGCCGCAGCTGAGTGTATCGCCTCCACCAATACTGTGGCCTTCCTGCCCTCGCGCCTGTTGCCCGATGAGCGCCTGAGTACCCTGCCGATTGCCGACCAGCCCCCCGGTTTCGATGTGATCGCCGCCTGGCACAGCCGCAGTGGGCAGGACCCTCTGCACAAATGGATCAGGGATTTATTGTCGCAACAGTTTGTTCCAGCGTCCGCTCGTCAGTGAAAACAAAGAAGGGCGTTTTTATTGCTACCGCACCCGCATCAAACGCCAATGTCGATTGAGAGCACACAGGGTTGGGGTTGGTCTAGAGTGGTTCCGCTAGCAGGCGAGATTGCTCTGTACGGCGCCCTCTCTCAGCGACCTAAACGTAATCATTCTGCAACAGGTCTTGCCAATCATTGTTTGGACTCAGTGTTCGTCTACCTTCGAACAGGATTGGATCGCCCACACTTGATCTGACTAAAGGGTTTTGCTATAGGCTTGCGGGATAATGGTGGCTTTCCCATGGATTGGCCGTATTAATGAATTCGATTTTGGTTGTTCACACATGAATCATGGTTCCAATGTTTACCTGTTCAGGATGGTGGAATCCCTGGGCCTATTGATGCGCACTCGCCTGTGGATGCAAATCCTGTTCGCTATGGTGCTGGGCCTTGGTATTGGCCTGCTGCTGTCTCCAGAAGGGGCTGGGCTGATCGATGAGAATCTCAGTGTAATATTGGCCAGCTGGTTCAAGCTGCCCGGCGCCCTATTCCTGAATATGATTCAGATGGTGGTGATTCCACTGGTGGTCTCCTCCATCATTCTCGGACTTTGTGGCAGCGGCAATGTGGGCCAGCTTAAGCGGGTCGGGCTGCGTATAGCCCCCTATTTTATTGCTACAACCACTATGGCGGTGATTATCGGCATACTCTTGGCCGAATTTATTCAACCGGGCAATTATATTGATGAGACCCTACTCAGCGCTGTCACCGAACTACCCGGTAGCCTTCCCCCTCAGGCGCTGGAAGCCAAGTCGTTACCGGAGCGAATCGCCGAACTGATACCGGCCAACCTGAATCAGAGTATTGCTATGCGCAATATGCTCCAGCTGGTGGTCTACGCAATTTTTACCGGTGTTGCGGTCATGTTACTGCCACAAAAGCAGCGTGAAACCGCGGTATACGCTTTTGGCATAGTGCAGGAAATCGCCCTGAAGATAGTCGGTTGGGCCATGCTGTTCGCGCCGCTGGCGGTATTTGGATTATTGGCGGATATCGCCATTCGCGTGGGTCTCACCGCGATAGTGGGAATGTCTGTCTATGTGGGCACGGTAATTCTGGGGCTGCTAATCCTGCTGCTGTTTTATCTGTTGATTGTCACACTGGCCACGCCAATGCGGCCACTGAGCTTCCTACAGCGTATTAGCGGCGTACAGCTGCTGGCTTTTTCCACTTCCAGCTCCGCGGCCGTGATGCCGCTTTCAATGCGCACTGCTGAGCACTCGCTCGAGGTCAAGCCCGCCATCGCCAAGTTTATTGTGCCCCTAGGCGCTACGGTGAATATGGACGGCACCGCGCTCTATCAGGTGATCGCGGCGATTTTCCTCACCCAGGTTTATGGCATTGACCTCAGCACGGCACAGCTGGTGGGGCTTACTGTAACCACCGTTGGCGCCTCAATCGGCTCCCCGAGTACTCCGGGAGTGGGGATAGTGATTCTCGCCAGCATCCTGGCCGGAATAGGTGTCCCGCCAGAGGGTATTGCATTGATTCTCGGTGTGGATCGCATACTCGATATGTGCAGGACCGCCGTTAACGTCACGGGCGACCTCACCGCCTGTCTGGTGATGGATAAATTACTAGGCAGCGACAGCCTGGAGGAACCTGAAACCCAGACCGCTTGAGTGTTTTTTCGGGAGGTTTGGGGGCTCGAGATTAATGGGGGCTTTGCAGTATCTCCAGGGTGCGGGGGTCCTGTTTGCCCTCATAATATTTCTCTAAAACCTGCATAAATAGATTATCAGTGCCACCCGCAGCAAGGGCGAACAGGGTCATACTAGATCTGACCTTGATCGCATCAAGGCTACCGAATATTTCCAGGGCGCTGAGATCTTGTAGGTTTAATAACTCATGGCAACACTCCCGCAATCGAGGGCCAAGCTGTGGATGCTTCAGGTAAGCCTGCGCCTCCTCCAGACCTGTCACCCCATATCTTTGTGACGTAGCGCTGTGTCCCAGTCCCTTGAGCTGCGGAAAAATATACCAAATCCAATGGCTGCGTTTGTGCCCCTGTCGCAACTCCTGCAGGGCCTGTGGATAAGAGTCGTTTTGTGCCTGGCAGAACCGCTCCAGGTCAAAATAATCACTCATAAACATTTTTCCGTAAAAGGTTATTGATGTTTTACAGGAAGTAAAACGTAGCATGAATATCCATGGGCTAGATTATAGGGGTCATGTTCCTGATGGAATAGTAAAGAGGTAGCACTTACCCTCTAAGCAGCTGCTTTTGAGCAGCGCTTATTGAAACCGTGGAAATAAAACCCTTGTATATTACGCCTTGTTCGATAGTGATATTTTCAAGATGAATGAAATGGAAGGCGGAGTTAACCGCCTTTTTATCGTTAGCGGTTTAGGTTCAGCTGCACTGCATAATCATCCAAGAATTATCAAAGTTACATTGCTTTGCGTCACTTTCTCTAACCCAGATATAAAGCCTGCCACAATCTCCCCACATAACCTCAACATCATCGTCGGAATCAAACTGTAGTAGTAATTTCCAGTCATTTGGCTGGTCCCTGAGATGTTTTTCTTTTTCGGAGGTAAAGCCTTCAGGTTCACCGCAGTAGACCCCACCACTAACCAGCTGACATTCCTCCTCCATTGAGTCATTCTGCACGGGCTTTGGGTAACCTCCCACTTGATGATAAGGATCATCTCCATAATTATTCGCGATAAATTCATAATAATCGCAGTGATCTTCATCCGATATTTCTGTGTAAGAAATATCTAGACGATCTAAGTCGGGGTAGCTGGTGAACCGAGAAGACCTTAAATATTTGATTTCTGGAGCAATAGATTCGGGATCTATATTGAGGGGCAACGGTTGTTCAAAGGGTTCTTCGCTACCATTTTCATAGATAACTGCCCATCCATTCTTATCCTTTGGGTCAAAGCCCCAGGGACACTCTTCAAGGTCATAAAAAAATAAAAGTCGCCCCTGTTTAGGTAGCCAATCAATACACTGGTCGGCATTAATTTCAGATAAATCAAGCTGGGCGATAAAGCTTAAAGGTTCTTCATTGTTTTCCGGCCACTTGATTTCCTGACAAACAATGGGAAGTCCGCCTAAAAAACTGTATGTCTCAGTGGGGGAACCGAGTAAACGTAAGCACTCATGGCCAAGCTTTTTTACATCTCCAATCATTACAGCATCCCTTTCATTTCTTGACAGAGAGGTAACTCTGTATTTCCAATCGACGTTCTTATTTACTATCAGTTAACACTTGTGTGTTGAAAGGAAAGAACACACTGACCTGAGATACGTTGTGAGTAGGCCTCGCCAGACTTCTACCCGGTATCCATGCCTAATTTGTTCTCAGGAGTAGTCTTTTCTTTCTGTTCTCTTAATCAGTTGACGGAGTCCAATTTAAGCGGTAGGTAATAAAACCCGTATATCATCAGGCACGGGCATGGATTTCCCAGCCTGTTGGTCTACCCAAACGATCTTAGCTTCACCAGTAGTGTAGAGTTTATCGGTATCATCCGCATCTCTGATCTCGTAATAGCTATTAAAGCTACTGCGCCCGGGAGTGCCGCCATACATACTAACAGTAATGTTGGCTGGAAATACCAATGGTAATTGAAAATTGGCCGAAGCATTGAGTAGTACCGGGCCATCTCCTTGGTTACTGCTAACCGCGCCGGAGCGTTTAATAGCCGCTAACCAGCTGCAGCGGCACTGCTCAAAGTAAGTGAAGTAGGTGGCGTTGTTGATATGTCCTAAGGCGTCCATATCACCCCAGCGTACAGCTAAGGTTTCCTGATGTAGAAGGTTGCGGGGTGCTTCTCTCATTGTCATTACACTTAAATCAATACAGTAAAGCTGTTAATTGTAATGGGCCACTGGAGCTATGAATAGTTCTATATTTTTCACCTTGAGATAAAGGTAAAGTTGCAAGTAAAAAACCAATATTTCTTAGTGTTTTCTTGGCCTCTAAAAGGAGTTTGATAGCGGCTTATTGATAAGCCGCTGAGGATCGCTTAACTAACTTATTTTAAAATGAATAACCTGACTGATGGTAATAAGGAGCGGCTTTGTGTCTGTAAGTTAGCTGTCCTCCGGGTAAGCGTTTAATGAGCATGCCTCCATCAATTTCTTCCAGAAGATGTTTTGTAGGCTTTAGTTGATCTGCCGGTAGTGGATACTTGCCCGAAAGATCCTTGGCCATAACCTTAGAAATTATCGTAGGCGCTTTCTTCAATTCTTCTTTTAATAATTTTCCCTGATTGGCCAGCCAAATATTGCCATTTGGGTTGTGGTTATCTATCTCGACAAATCGATATTTTAATTTTGACAGGGACCTATTCAGTAGCGCCTTATTTCTCTCTGCAAGAGTTTTAGGTACTGATGAGTCGGTGGGATATTTTTCATTTAACCTTCTTATCTCGGCACCTCTTTCTTCTGAGTTGAGAAGGCGGACAGATCCATTGTGTGGGTATGATTGAAATATAATTAAATTATGGTAGGCAAGTTCATGATTTTTTCCGTTTACTTTATTATATAAGGAGTATTCAGTAATAAATTCGATAACTTCCATGTCGGGAGTCATAGAATATTTTGTGGAAATAAGTAAAAGCGAATCCTCTTTAGTAGATCTCATGTACTCATTTTTGTTGAGTTCTCCACTGATTTGTTCGCTAGTAAAGCTTCTGTTTTTGCCCCAATCTTGTTGTTCCAGATTATTCTTAAATGAAGTTTCCAGAAGATCTTTAAGGTTGATACCCTGTTCAATAATTAACAAATAGGTAAACCACCGCCTCAGGCGGTGAGACTTGACAAGGCTCTGCCGTTCCGGCGTGCAGAGTGAAAATATGACCTCCATGAACCGGCAAGTTCTTTAAGGAGGCCAT